>CAVXPH010000003.1:0-546763 GCA_963763625.1 uncultured beta proteobacterium
CTCCTTGAGCAGCGGCGCCGGCCGGTACTTCGGATCGTTGAAATCGCGGTAGAACACGTCCATGACCGCGAGGAGCACGTCGAGGCCGATCAGGTCGGCAAGCGCGAGCGGCCCGATCGGATGGTTGCAGCCCAGCTTCATCCCGTCGTCGATCTCCTGCGCGCTCGCTATCCTTTCCGCGTACAGGAACACCGCCTCGTTGAGCATCGGGCACAAGAGCCGGTTCACGACGAACCCTGGAGAATTCCTCACCACGATCGGCGTTTTGCCGAGTCGCTTCGCCAGCGCGCCGGCGGCCTCAACGGTCGCGTCGTCGGTCTGCAAGCCGCGGATCACCTCGACCAGCGCCATCATCGGCACCGGGTTGAAGAAGTGCATGCCGATGAGGCGCTGAGGGCGCTTCGTCGCCGCGGCGAGCTTCGTGATCGAGATCGATGAGGTGTTGGTCGCTATGGTCGCCTCGGGCTTCGCGAACTCGTCGACTTGCTTGAGGATCTTCACCTTCACCGCCTCGTTCTCGGTCGCGGCTTCGATGACAACGTCGCACTTGCGGAGCGCGCCGTAGTCCGTCGTGCCGTCGATGCAGTTCATCGCGGCCTCTTTATCGACTGCGGACAGCTTCTCCTTCTTCACCAGCCGATCGAGGCTCGACGACACGGCGTTGCGCCCGCGCGCGACCGCGGCCTCGTCGACGTCGATCATCGTGACCGAAAGCCCAACGACAGCGCACGCCTGCGCGATGCCGCTACCCATGGTGCCGGCGCCGATAACGCCGATCGTTTGCAGCAGATGTCATATGGAAAACCCCTCAATATCCGTCGCCGGACGACCAAGTCACTGCCTGCAGAGCGACAGAGGCAGGGCGAGCCATCGATCCGAGCGTCCTGCGGAAACGTCCGAGCGCGACAATGAAGGAGATCGTGCCAATTGCCGTCGCTCGTGTCGGGTGCGATGTTTCCCATCCAAAGTGTCATTCTCGTTCTCCTTAGACCTCGGGGCCGTTCGCGTCGTCTCGGCTCTCTTCATGCCATGATGTTCACGCCGCCGTCGACGTACAGCGTCTGCACCGGACAGCCGGCGTGCGTAGGGCGTGGCAAGGAATGCGCACGTGAAGCCGACGTCCATGATGTCAATCAGCTCGCCAATGGGCGCGCGCTGTGCGGCCTCGTTCAGGAGCAGATCGAAGCCCTTGAGCGAGGACGCCGCGCGCGTCTTGAGCGGCCCAGGCGAGATCGCGTGCACGCGTATGCCCTTGCCGCCGAGCTCGAAGGCGAGATAACGACACGACGCCTCGAGCGCCGCTTTCACAGGGCCCATCACGTTGTAGTTCGGCACGACCTTGTTGGCTCCGTGATAGCTCATCGCGAACATGGATCCACCGTTCTTCATCAAGGGAACCGCGAGCCGCGCCATGCGCACGAACGAATGACAGGAGATGTCCATCGCCTGCTTGAAGCCCTCGGCCGAACAATTGACGAGCAGGCCCTGCAAGTCGTCCTTCGGCGCGTATGCGATCGAGTGGACAAGGATGTCGAGCTGGCCCCATTCCTTCGTGATCCTGTCGAACACCGTCTCGAGCATGCCCGGCGTGGCGACATCGAGCGGCATGAAGATCGGTGCGCCGAGCTCTTTGGCGAGCGGCTCGACGTAGGTCTTCGTCTTCTCGTTGACATAGGTGATCGCGAGTTCGGCGCCCAGCTCACGGAACGCCTTCGCGCATCCATAAGCAATCGAATACTGGTTCGCCACGCCGACGACGAGCGCTTTGGCACCTTTGAGCACGGGCGGCGGAATTTCGACGGTCATGATCCTTGGTCTCCTAGATCTTGCATCTGCGACACCTGCGGCGGCACCACGAGTTAAGCGTCTGGTCGTTTCGGCTGGAACCCTGGGCCGCGACGTCACCCCGACGCCGGGACATCGGCGCGCGCGAGCAGCGCCTGCGTGTGCCGCGCGATCATCAGCTCTTCGTTGGTCGGGATTACCCAGACCGAGACGCCGCTTACCCCGGTACTGACGCGCGGACCGCCGGCCGCGTTTGCCGCCGCGTCGAGCTCTATCCCCAGCCAGCGAGCATCGCGGCACACCCGCTCGCGCAGTGCCGCGCTGTTCTCGCCGATCCCGGCCGTGAAGACGACGGCGTCCAGCCCGCCGAGCGCAGCCGCGAGCGAGCCCAGCTCGCGGCCGATTCGGTAAACGTAGAGATCGATCGCGCCTTCGCACCGGGCGTGTCGCTTTCGAGCAGCGCACGCATGTCGCTGGAAATGCCCGATACGCCGAGCAGGCCCGACTGCTGATAGATGAGCTTCTCGATTCCGCGTGCGTCCATCTTGAGCTCGTCGAGAAGGTAGAGGATCACGCCCGGGTCCAAGCTGCCGCACCTTGTACCCATCGGCAGACCGTCGACCGCGGTGAAGCCCATCGTGCTCGCGACGCTGCGGCCGTTCGTTATCGCGCACATGCTGGAACCGTTGCCAAGATGCAGCACGACAACCCTGCCGGCGGCGGCTTTCTCGTCGTAGGTGGGCAAAGCCTGCGCGATGTACTCGTAGGAGAGCCCGTGAAATCCGTAGCGTCTTACGCCGCGGTCGGTGATCGATCGCGGGAGTGCAAATGCCTGTGCCACCTCTGGCTGGGCACGGTGGAATGCGGTGTCGAAGCAAGCGACCTGAGGCAACTCGGGCGCGCGTCCCAGGAGGGCCCGGATCGGCGCCAGGTTGTGGGGCTGATGCAGAGGTGCGAGCGGAACGTATTTCTCCAGCGCCGAGAGCACCGTCGGGTCGACGCGAACCGGTCGGCTGTACTCGAGCCCGCCATGGACGACGCGATGTCCGACTCCCGTCAGGGACTGCTTGCCGAATTCCGCGCGCTGGAAGGCAACCAGATGATCGAGCGCGCCGTCGTGGCCAAGCTTAACGCCATCGCCCCAGGACTTCTCGCTCAGGGTCTTCCCGTGCCGATCCTTGGCGACGAAACGCGGCGCGGTATAGAGACCTTCCGTTTGTCCGCGCGCAGTCAGTTCGAGAGCGTCGCCACGCTCGGCGAAGAGCGAGAACTTCAGGCTGGAGGAGCCTGCATTGAGAACGGCGATCGCATCGGGCACGTCACGCCACCGCTTTCGTGCTCGCCTTCGCGGCGAGCCTTCGCGACCAGCACGGCCACCGCACAGGACGCGAGACGCGTCAGCAGCGAGTCCGCCCGGCTCGTGAGGATGATGGGCACACGCGCTCCGAGCACGATGCCCGCCGCGTCGGCGCCCGCGAGGAACGACAGGCTTTTCGCCAGCATGTTGCCGGCTTCGAGATCGGGCACGACTAACACGTTGGCGCGGCCTGCAACGGGGGATTCGATCTTCTTGATCTTGACCGACTCCAGGCTGATCGCATTGTCGAGCGCGAGCGGCCCGTCGAGAATCGCGCCGGTGATCTGCCCGCGGTCGGCCATCTTGCACAGCGCCCCGGCTTCCACGGTCGAGGGCACCTTCGGGTTGACGGTCTCCATCGCGGAGAGTATCGCCACACGCACCTCCGGGAACTGGAGCGCGTGCGCGAGATCGATCGCGTTCTGGATGATGTCGACCTTCTCTTCCAGCGTAGGTGCGATGTTCACCGCCGCATCGGTCACGATGAGCGGTTCTGCATAGCTGGGCACATCCATCACGAAGCAGTGGCTGACGCGGCGAGCGGTGCGCAGCCCCGAATCGCGTCGAACGACGGCGCCCATCAGTTCGTCGGTGTGCAGGCTCCCCTTCATCAGCGCCTCGACCTTGCCCTCGCGGACGAGATCGACCGCCTTTTCGGCGGAGGCATGACTGAAGGGCGTGTCGACGATTGGCAGTCCCGAGATGTCGATCTTGTTCTGCCTGGCCACTTCCTCGATGCGCGTGCGCGGGCCGACCAGGATCGGGGCGATGAGGCCCATCCGAGCCGCGTCGACCGCGCCCTGCAACGAGCTCTGGTCACACGGGTGCGCGACCGCGGTTGGTGTCGGCGGCAGCGTCTTGCAAGCGTCGATGAGGCGCTGGTATTTCTCGTGGGCACGCGCCTTCCCGGGTTCGCGCGCCACCGCCGCCACGCCTGATAAGGCACTTACGATCGTCGTATCCATTGCTCTCCCTTTGGCGTGCTTACTCGTTCCACAGCGGCACCCAGGCAGCGAGCCTCTGTCCTTTGTAGAAATGTCCGTTGATGCGCCTGACCAGCACGTCGGCCAGCTCGCGACTCTCCACCTCGATCAAGCGTGGTCGGCGCGGAGCCTTCCTTGATCAGCTTGATCGCGCCGACCTGGGCGAACGGTTTCAACGCCTCGCGGATCTCTTCTTCGGAGACGTCTTTCGGCAGGTTTTCGATCACGATTCGCATTGGTTTCTCTCCTTCCGCCATTGCGACTTCTTCCCGACCCGTCACCGCGCCGCGACCACGCGCGGGCGGCGCTCCACCGAGCCGAGCACCCGGCGGATGCGCGCCAGCATCGCCTTCTGCTCGGCCGAAGGCTGGATGCGTTGCACGCGCTTGTCGGCGAGCACGCGCTCGAGCAGGCTGACCAGCCGCTCCCGGTCCTTCCGCTCGGCCAGCAGCGCGGGCAACGTCTCGACCGCCTTGTCCGGCTCGTAGCGCGCGATGATTTCCTGCTCGCCTCCGATGCGGCGCGCCTCGTCGGGCGCGAGCTCCGGCAACAACTCGCGGTACTCTTCGATCAGCTCGTGCGCGAGCTGCAGCCGGGACAGTGGCAGCGGCTCGTCCTTGTGCGCCAGCAGGAAGGCGACCCGCGCGACCGCTTCCGCATAGCCGCCCTTGTCGATCGATGCGAGCGCTTTCCTGACGAACGGAAGCTCGCGCGGGTCCACCCGTGGGGTCTCCGCTTCGACGTCGCGCTCGTCGCTCAAGTAGAAGGCGAACAGGTTGCCGTAGATCTGGAAGAAGGTGGCCTCGGCCACGGCGTCGCGCAGCGCCCGATAGCAATCGAGCGAGGCGCTGGTGAGCTCCGACACCCGCGACTCCGCCTTGCGCGCCGGATCGTCCGGCCCGAGGGCCTGCCGCTGGGCCTTCACCGCCTTTGCCGCCGGCGCCAGCCACCACAGCCAGGGATTGAGGTCGGAGAACGCCCAGCGCTGCCAGCGCAGCGGATGAAACTCGCGCGAGAGCTTGGCGCCGTACTCGTTGGCGAGCGCCTGCACCAGCGGGCGCCCGAAGAGCTCGTAGGCACGCTGATTGAACTCCGAGACCGCTTTCACGGCTTCGAAGGGTCTCTCGTCGGCGCGTTTGAAGCGATTCAGGCGCGCAACGATGTCCTCCAGACGCAGCTCGACGAAGCTCACCTCGTATGCCGGTTTGCCGCTGCGATCCTTCTGCTCCGCGATCTGCATCCCGTACAGGCCGGGCGGCAGCGCCTCGATCGACTCCAGCACCGACGCGATCTGCGCTCCTTCCTTCTTCGCGACCTTGCCGGAGACGAAGATGCCGAGGTGACCGACGTCCTCGTGCATCAGGCCGACGATCACCTGCCCGCGGGCCTTGATCTCCTCGGTGCTTCCATACACGTCGGCGACCCAGTTGAAGGCCTGCTGCGGCGGCGTGATGTTGTCGCCCATCGAGGCGAACATGACGATCGGGACCTTGATCTCGCGCAGGTCGAACACCCCGCGCGTGCCGTCCTTCCCCGTGCCCGACCACAGCTTGTTGCCGACGAAGAGATTGCGGGTGATCCACTCGATCTCTTCGCGGTTGAGCAGGTAGTAGCCACCCCACCAGCGCTCGAACTCGAGAAAGCGCTCCGTCTCGGTGTCGACGTTGGCGAACACCTGGTAGTACTTGTTCCAGAAGGTGTTGGCCGGATTCAGGTTCTCGAAGTTCTGCACCAGCCAGGCGCCGTCGAACTTGCCCGCGCCGAGATCGGAGGAGAGCGAGGCGAGCCAGCTGCCGCCGAGCAGCCCCCCTGCATAGCGCATCGGATTGTCGCCTTCGCCCTCGCTCCAGGCGCCGCCCCAATAGGACATCGGCGCGCCGACGATCACGATCGGACCGGTGTCGTCGGGACTGGCAGCGGCCAGCATCATCGCTGCCCAGCCGGCCTGACAGTTGCCTACGATTCCCGGCTTCGGGGCATCCGGATGAAGCTCGCGCACGCGGTGCACGAACTCGCGCTCGGCGTCGCACACGTCCAGCAGTGTTTGTCCCGGTTCGGGATTCGGGAAGAAGATGACGAAGTACACGGGATGCCCTGCGTGCAATGCGACCCCGACTTGGGAATCGTCCTTGAAGCCGCCGATGCCCGGACCGTGACCTCCGCGCGGGTCGATGATCACGAAGGGCCGGTGTTTGGGGTCCACCGTAACGCCTTTGGGCGGAACGATGCGCAGCAGCGCGTAGTTGACCGGACGCTTGAACGAGCGCCCGTCCATCACGATCTCATAGTCGAAGCGCAGCACCGGCGGCAATCCTTGCCGCTCGTGCTCGAGGAAGTTATTGCCGCGCTGGCGCAGCGTGTCCCAGAACAGTATGGAGCGCTGCGCGAAGTCGACGCCGTAGCGCGCGCCGCCAGCCCAGAGCTCCGGCAGCGACGTCGGATTCGTCGTCAACCCGGCGGCCTGCTCACGAGCCTGTTGCGCCCGCTCGTTGAAGCGTCCGAGCGCCAGCCTCGTGCGGGTCTCCAGCATCTGCGCGACTTTCGCGGACACGTCGTGGCTCTCGGCAAGCCGTCTAGTCAAATTGCTCATGGTGTCTCTCCTTCTTGATCCCTACCCATAGAATTGAACTGGCAGGATGTGGTTTGCAGGAATTTCATGCACGCAGCTTAGGACCTCGCGCCTGCAGAGTCGTCAGCGAAACGTCTGCATTCGATGGTAATTCTGTCTGGATCTCTTTCCACCACGGCGCCCTCCAGGCTCGAAGGGATCTGGCTCGAACGCTGCACGGGGACCATCAAACCCGACGGTTCGCGGTCGAACGCCCGGTCACCTACCGAGAGGGCTTTCGCGCCGTTTCGCTTTGGCCTTCGGCTAGCGCAGGCAGCGCCGAGCGAGGCGACGGTTATATCGACCTCGAGACGCGGGCCGTGCGCGCGTCGGTGAATAGCATGCTGGCCGCCGGGATCTAGAGGTATGGCGCCTATTTCGATCAGGCCATCTTCATGATCTTGCGTGGCATGAACCTTCCTTCCTTGGGTTACAAAATCTCGGATGAATTTCGAATCGTAGTCGCCGCCGCGCTGCTTACCCGCGCATCGTGATCCAGGGCGCGCCGATCACGAGAAACACCGCGAGATAGATCGCACCGAAAATGGCGCCGAGCTGCCAGAACTTGCCCGACGGGATGTACCCGCTGCCGTAGTAGCACGGGCTCGGTCCCGTACCGTACGGAGTGATGATGCCCATGATTCCCAGAGTGAGCAGGAGAAGAAGTGCAAACTGTTGCATCGGCAATCCCTGAACGGTCGAGCCGACGCCAAGCATCACCGGCAGAAGCGCCGTCACGTGCGCGGTGACGCTGGCGAACATGTAGTGCAGGAGGAAGAACGCCACCACCAGGATGACCATCGCGACCAGCGGTGACAATC
This sequence comes from uncultured beta proteobacterium, assembly GCA_963763625.1. Taxonomy (GTDB): domain Bacteria; phylum Pseudomonadota; class Gammaproteobacteria; order Burkholderiales; family Casimicrobiaceae; genus PALSA-1003. Next base: position 7,555 of record CAVXPH010000003.1, read on the forward strand.
CCGTCATGTGCTCCGCCATAGCGCTGGCGAGCCACTTCACGAATCCGACGTGGTTGAGTCCGTCGGCGAGCGCAACCAGCGTCGCGAACCAGGCAAGCGTGTTCCAAGCTGCCTTGTTCGCCACGACGTCGTCCCACGTCACGACCCCGGTTATGATCATCAGCGCGATGACGACAAAGGCCGCTGTCGTGGCGTCGACGTACGCACCGCCGAAGATCCATAACAACAGCGCCATGACTACCAGGACCGCGAGGATGATCTCGTTGCGCGTGACCGGCCCCATCTTCTGCAGCTCCGATCCTGCCCACTTCGGCACTTCCTCGCCCGATTTGACCTCGGGCGGGTAGAACAAGTACGTGAGCAGCGGCACGGCGATCAGCAGGAGGATCCCGACCGGGGCGAAGGCGGTAAACCACTGCATCCAGCTGATCTCGACGTTGGCGGTCTTGTGTGCTAGCTCCAGGGCGAGCAGGTTGGGCGCGAGGCCGGTCAGGAACATCGAGCTCGTGACGCAGGTGGTGGCCAGCGCCGTCCACATGATGTAGCCGCCGATGCGCCGCGAGGAAGGGTCGTTCGGCTTCGAATCGTAGAGCGATGGCAGGTTCTTGATGATGGGGAAAATCGTCCCACCGCTGCGTGCCGTGTTGGAAGGCGTGAATGGCGCGAGGATCAGGTCGGAGGCCAGGACGGCGTAGCCCAAGGTGAGCGTCTTGCGCCCCATCGCCTTGACGAGGATGAGCGCGATGCGCCGGCCCAGACCGGTCTTCTCGTAGCCCAGGGCGAACATGAACGCGCCAAAGATCAGCCATACCGTGGTGTTGGCGAACCCGGACAGTCCCCAGCGAACCGCCTCGGACGGCCAATGCGTGCCGGCCTTCGCCATCTCTTCGGGCGAGAGGTAGACGTGGTTCGCGAGCACCACCACCAGGCTCACCCCGATGAGGCCGATCGCCCCGCCCGGCAGGGGCTCGAACATCAGCCCGACGATGACGCCGGCGAAGATGGCGAAATACCACCAGGCGAACTGCGGCAGCCCGGCGGGAGGTGGAATCAAGGCGACAATGATCGCGACAACGATCGGCGCAAACGCCTTCCAAGAAATCTTCATGATCTGTTCCCCTAATGCGCCAGGACCGGGATCTTCCTGATCTTGGCACGCTACTCGGCGGGTCCTCCGGATAGCTGCGTCAGCAAATCAAATCCGTCGCTTCCATTGCGATTTGCAGGGTTCTCATGGTCTCAGCTTAGGGTCCCGCGCCTGCAGAGTCGTTAGCGAAACGTCTGCGTTCGATGGGATTTCTGTCTCGATCTTCTTTGCACCACGGCTGCCGCCGGGCACGGGGTCAGGCCCGAACGCATCGCGGCAGGACATCAAGCCCGATGACTCGCTGTCGAACGCCGGCTACCAACGGCGACGGATCCGCGACGTTTCGCTTAGGACTTCGGCCAGCACAGGGCTTAGCATGGTTTCTTAACAGCGCTTCTTCGCTCGCGGATGCCGAGGACGGCGAAGCAGCGGACCGTCGCGGCATTCAACTGAAACAGTGGAACCCATGGACCGATCCTTGACCGAACTGAATGACATCCGACAACCGACCCGGGCTGCCGCTTGGACCATGAACATAAAAGCCAGCCCAGGATGGTTCTTCGGCGGGCTGATCGTCGTCCTTGCAGGTTGGATCCTGCACAGCTTCGTTGAGGCTTTGCTGGCGGCGTGTGTCACTGCCATCGCAAGCTGGCCGCTCTACATGCGTTTCTCGGCACTTCTGCCGCGCACGGGGCGAAGCACGAGGTCGCTGATCTTCACGTGCACAATGAGCGTATTCGTTCTGGTACCGATAATGTTCGCCTCCGGCGCACTGCTAACGGAAGCGCACACGCTGCTCGTGGAGATCGCGGCCGTGGACAAGCAGGGAATCGCCGTTCCCGGCGGGCTGGCGAACGTGCCACTGATCGGACCTTGGCTGGTCGCGCGTTGGCAGAGCGAGCTCGGCCACCCCGGAGCTCTTTTCGCCTGGTCGCAGCGGACCGACCCGGCTGCGCTCCTTGGTTGGGCGCAATCACTCGCACAGTTCATGGGACGGCACGTGTTCATCATTGGATTCACGATCCTGATGCTGTTTTTCCTGTATCAGGAAGGTGAATCGCTGGCGCAGGGTTGCAGAGGAATTCTTCGTCACCGCATTGGCGAGCGGGCCGACGGCTATATCGACCTCGCAACGCAGGCCGTGCGCGCGGCGGTGAATAGCATGCTGGTCGTGGGGCTCTTCGACGGATTCGCAACCGGGATCGTGTACGCGATCGCGGCGGTGCCGCACGCCGTCCAGTGGGCGTCGATCACCGGCTTGCTCTCCCTCGTCCCGTTCCTTGGTTATGTGGCCGTCGCCGCATTGACTTTGCAACTGGCGATGACGGGCGCAACCGGGCCGGCGCTGTTCTCATTCGGCATGGGCTGCGGCGTCCTCCTTTGTGGCGACAAGATCGTGCGGCCCATGGTCGCGCGCAACGGAGTTCGATTGGCCTTCGTCTGGATACTGATGGGCTGCTTCGGCGGCTTCGAAGTGCTTGGGCTCGTCGGGGTCGTTATCGGCCCGGTCGTGCTCACTCTCCTGAGGGAACTTTGGCAGCAGAGCGTTCGCGATCTCGCTCGTCGAAACGTCGCAGACCAGGCCGTTAGCGATTGAGCAGAGAGTGCGAAACGCCGATGTGAAGGGCGAAGCGGTCGTTCACCCGTAGTCCGCGTAGCTTTGCCTTGTCGAGCAGCGCGTTCGCTGGGGCGAGAGCGGTTATATCGATCGCTTCCCGATGGAAGCTGAGCGACAAGCAACGATTGACGCTCGCCGCGGATTTGCTTGTGCGCCAATCACTGCCTCGGCACCCGCCAGAACGACCCCGCGATGTGTTCGAGGGGCCGGCCGGGCTCGTTAGGCTGCAGACCGTATCTCAGCATCGCAATGAAGTCGGCGCTCACCCGCGGATTGGAAAGAAAGTACCTGTGGCCGAAGAGATCTGTTGTGTCGCGGACCTCGATGATGTCGACCGCGCGCAACAAGGCGAGCTCTTTGATCTGGTCAGCGCTGAACATCGTCGTGTCGAGCCGCCCGAGTCGGGCGATGCTGCCGGACAGCCAGCTGGACATCGCGAGCGCCTTGTCGCCGGGCGAAACGTAGAAGGTGACCCTGAGGCCAGGTGAAGGGGGAATGACGGCGCCCGGGTCTGCTTTCCCGCCGAACGGCAAGTCAGGGTCGGAGAAGACTTTGAAGATCTTGCTCAGCGCGACGTCGCCATCAAGGTCGGGAGCGACGAGAACAACATTGCCGATGTGAAACTCGCGATCCGGTGAGCTCTGGAGTGCATAGGCTTCGACGCTGAGCTCGGACAGCGCCGATGCGACAGTGTCCGTGCCGCGGCTATGCGCGATGAGGTGGATACGCTCCACGCCCGGCGTTTGGCCGACGATCCGGATCACCTTCAACAGGTCCTCGACCGCGTATTCGGCCGATTCCCGGTCGAACTCGTAGCCGAACAGTGCGCCCCGCCATCCGCCCGCCGGCCATGTGAAGATGCCGCATACGAAGTCCCGTCCCAGGAAGTGGCACATCTCGCCCATCGTCAGCGCGGCCCTCTCGAAGCTGCTGTGGTAGCCGTGCACGAACAGCACGACTTCCTTGCGGCGCGCGATAGCGAGCCGCCTCGCAATCTCGGCTTGCAGCTGCTGCTTCGCCTTTGCATACGCCTCGACGACGGCGGGTACGCGTCTTATGCCATCCGGAGCGACCGCGACTTCATACGGTATGGCCGGAAAGCGACCTAGCTCCGTGGTCGGCCCGAGCTTGAGCTGCAGTGGACTGACGCGTTGCGTCGCGGTGCTTTCCCTAGCCAGCACGTCCCAGGAGATGTCTTCGCCGAACTCGACCATCGTCGATCCGAACGCCATCGAACGCGATCGGGCCGCGGTATACGGCAAGTCATCGGCTTGCTCTGCCGGTGCGCGATCGGTGATGAACAGCAGATCGAGAGACGGCCGGCGACTGTCGATCGACAATTCGGTGAAAAGCGGCCGCGCATTCTCCCCTGTGTAGAGCACCGGGGTCGGCATCAGCGTCGTTGCGCAGCCCGTCAGGACGAATGCGATGGCGCCGACGACAATGGCTGATCGCGCTCCGGGCGAGGACGTCCTTGCCCTGTATCTCGGAGCACGCTTAGACATGGCCACGAAGCAAATCGATCGAGGTTCGGCTCTCCGCCCCGTACTGCGCGCTAGCTTCAGGGGCTCGACCGCGCAGCCCAGCGAGTCGGCCTCGCTTCAGGAATGCCGAGTCGCGGCCGACGATCAGCCGCACGAGATCCTCGAGAACGGGTTCCTCGATCGCGGTGCTCGGGAACTCCAGCGTGACGCGCTCGAGGCGATCGACGTTGACGAGGGCCACGGTCACGATCCCCGTCCGATAGTCGACACGAAACGAGACCCGCGCCGGGATCACGGGCGGGACCGAAAAGATGCATTTGCGCAGCGTCCCTTCGGAATCTTCCATGCGGCGGCTGGTGTATTGCAGTCCGAACGCATCGAGGGTCTTCTCGGCAAACGAGACCCACCCGGGGACCACCTCTATCGACAGAGGCTTGGCTGCGGACACCTCGTAGTAGACGTCGATTGCTTCGAGCACCGGGAAGCCGACGATGCGGCGCTCGTGCTGACCAACCGAACCGTGGGCGAAGCGCGGCGAATCGAAGACGTAGCCATAGCCGAGGTCGAACCGATGTTCGATCGAGGGCTTCAGGCCGTTGAGATAGGTGATAGCGCGTTCCAACCAGCGAAACGCCGCGCGCAGCCGTGCATCGATCGCCTGGAAGCCCTCGACGTCGCCCTGGTCGTCGGTCGATTCCGGCAGCGCCTCGTATCGAACGCGCAATTCGTCGAGCAGGGAACCAGGGTTGTTCATCTGGCTCTCCCAGCTTCGTTACTTCCTGCTGCGTCGGCGGCCACGGACGCCGGCGGATTCGGCGCAACCGCCCCTTCGACTTTGATTCGCGCGGCGCAGAGGCAAGGCGGGAAGAGAATCGTCAGCATGGTCGCGACCGCGAGTCCGCTCATCATCCGCCCCCTCATTGCAGGTTCGCGACGATGCGCCCGTCGATCTTGCCATCCTCCATGCGCGCGAAAATGTCGTTGATGTTCTCCAGATTGTCCCAGGAGAAGTGGGCGGAGACGGCTCCGCTGCCGGCGAAGGCCAGTGCCTCTTCCAGATCCTGACGCGTTCCGACGATGGAGCCGCGCACGGTGATGCGCTTAAGAACCATGTTAAAGATCGGCAGCGACATTTTGCCGGGCGGCAGACCGACCAGCGCCATCGTGCCGCGCGACCGCAGCATGTCGAAGGCCTGTTCGAATGCCTTTGGTGACACGGCCGTAACGAGCGCACCGTGGGCGCCATGGGTCAGTTTTTGCATCTCGGCCACGACGTCCGCTGCCTGCGCGTTGAGAACGATCTCGGCACCGAGTGACTTGGCGAGCTCGAGCTTCTCGGGATGCACATCGACGGCGGCGACGTGCATGCCCATCGCCTTGGCGTATTGGACCGCCATGTGGCCGAGGCCGCCGATCCCCGAGATCACTACCCATTCTCCTGGCCTCACCTCGGTCTCCCTGAGGCCCTTGTAGACGGTCACTCCAGCGCACAGGATCGGAGCCGCCGGACCCCATTCAAGATTGCTCGGCAGGCGACCAACATAGCTTGGATCGGCTAGCGCATATTCCGCGAAGCTGCCGTTCACGGAGTAGCCGGTGTTCAACTGGGAGTTGCACAACGTCTCCCACCCGGTCCGGCAGTGTGAGCAGTGGCCGCAGGCCGTATGCAGCCACGGTACTCCGACCCGATCGCCCTCCTTGACGCTGCGGACGGCACGGCCGATGGCGACCACCGTTCCCACGCCTTCGTGGCCAGGGATGAAGGGTGGTCTTGGCTTGACGGGCCAATCGCCCTTCGCGGCGTGGAGATCCGTGTGGCAGATCCCGGTCGCCGCGATGCGAACGAGGATTTGGTTCTCGTTTGGCTGCGGAACAGGTACCTCCTCGAGTGCGAGCGGCTTTCCGAGTTCGCGGACGACGGCTGCTTTCATCGTGTTGCTCATCGATTCTCTCCTCTTGTATCGAGCGTCTATCACAGCGTTGATCTACAGGCACATGGGTCGTTCCAATTGACCGTTGGCCGCGCTCATCGGTGCTTCATGCTGGAACGGCGGCCGCCGATGGCAGCGGAGGATTCGGAGCGGGAGCCCGCTCCACCCTGAACCACGCAGCGTAAAGCGCTGGCACGAAGAAGATTGTCAGGAACGTCGCGACTGTGAGGCCGCCCATGATCGCGATCGCCATGGGACCCCAGAACACGCTGCGCGTCAGCGGGATCATGGCGAGCACGGTGGCGGCCGCGGTCAGCGCCACCGGACGAGTCCGATGCAAGGCCGCGTCAAGCACGGCATTCCATGGATCGCGGCCCTCGGCCATTTCGGCCTGTACCTGATCGACCAGGATCACCGAGTTGCGCATGATCATCCCGCACAGCGCGGTGATGCCGAGGATCGCGACGAAGCCGAGCGGCGCCTGGAAAATGAGCAGCGCGGCGACGACGCCGATGAATCCGAGCGGCGCCGTCAGGAACACCATGAACATGCGCGAGAAGCTCTGCAGCTGCAGCATCAGGATCGTCAGGATCGTGACGAGCATCACCGGGAAAACCGCCATCAGCGCGCGGTTTGCCTTATCGCTTTCTTCGACGGCGCCGCCGACATCGATGCGATAGCCGAAAGGCAGCTTCGCTTCGATGTCTTTCAGCAACGGCCGAATCTCCTGCGTCACCGACACACCCTGCTCGCCGTCCTTGACGTCCGCGCGCACGGTGATGGCCATGTCGCGGTTGCGCCGCCACAGCACCGGCTCCTCGAGCTCGTACGTGACGTGCGCCACCTGGGACAACGGGACGACCGTCCCCTCGCGCGTATAAAGATTGACGTCCTTCAGCGTGTCGACATCGAGGCGCTCGGACGGCACCGCCCGGGCAACGATGTCGATCAAGTCTTCGTGCTCGCGCAGTTGCGACATCGTTGCGCCGTTCATCACGGTCTGGGTCACGAACGCCACGTCGGCCGGCGCCAGCCCGAGCGCACGTGCTTTGTCCTGGTCGAGGTCGACTTTCAGCGTGCGAACCGGGTCGTTCCAGTCGAGCTGGACATCGCGCACCTTCGGGCTCGAAGCGACGGCGTGTTCGACCTCGCGCGCAATCTCGCGCACCTTCTGGGTGTCCGGACCGACGACGCGGAACTGGACCGGGAAGCCGACCGGCGGACCTAGCTCGAGGCGCGTGACGCGGATCCACACCTGCGGGAACTCCTCGTTGACGCTCGTCATCAGGCGCGAGCGCACCCGCTCACGCGCCTCCATGTCGCGCGTCATCACGATGAAGACCGCGTAACCCGGGTTCGGCAGCTCCGGATCGAGCGATAGATAGAAGCGCGGCTGGCCGGCGCCCGTATAAGCCGTGAAGAAGCGGATGTCCTCGTCCTTCGCGAGGACCGACTCCATCTTCTTGACCTGCTCGGTCGTCGCGGCGAACGAGGCGCCTTCCTTCAGTCGCAGCTCGACGACAAGCTCGGGCCGCGAGCTGTTGGGGAAGAACTGTTGCGGCACGAACCTGCTTCCGACAATCGCGACGGCCAGTGCGGCGACGGTGGCGCCGATGACCCACCAGCGCCGCTCGATGGCGAGGTCGATCCACCCGCGTAGCTTGCGGTAGAAGGGCTTGTCGTACGGGTCAGCGCCGTCGTGATGCTTGCCGAAGTCCTTCGGTAGCATGTTGACGGCGAGGTAGGGCGTGATGATCCCCGAGACCACCCACGAAAACAGCACGGCCGTGCCGACGATCCAGAAAATGCCGCCCGCGTACTCGCCAGTGGTCGACCGGGAGAATCCGATAGGCATGAAGGCCGCGACAGTGATCAGCGCGCCGGTCAGCCGCGGCATCGCGGTTGCGGCGTAGGAATAGGCGGCGGCCTTCAGCTGGTCCCACCCCTCTTCCATCTTCACGATCATCATCTCGACCGCGATGATGCCGTCGTCCACGAGGAGGCCGAGCGCAATGATCAGCGACCCGAGCGACACGCGCTCGAGATTCCAGCCCATCGCGAGCATCACGAGCGCGACAACGCCGAGCACGAGCGGCACCGAGAGCCCGACCACGATCCCCGTGCGCCAGCCGAGGCTGATCAGGCAGACCGCCAGCACGATCGTGAGCGCTTCCAGCAGCGAGCGTTCGAACTCCCAAATCGATTCGCTGACGACAGTGGGCTGATCGGCCACGCGTTCGAGTTCGACGCCAAGGGGCAATTCCGCCTGCACGTTGGCGACGGCCTTGTCGATTGCCTTGCCGAGATCGACGATGTTGCCGTCGTTGGTCATCGTGATGCCGAGCATCAGCACCTGCTGCCCGTTGTGGCGCACCGTGTAGGTCGGCGGATCTTCGTATCCGCGCGTGATCGTCGTGAAATCGCTGAGCTTGATCAGCCGGCCGCCGGCGGCGATCGGCACGTTGCGGATATCGTCCAGGCTGGCGAACTGCCCGCTCACGCGAACGAGCACGCGGTCGCCGTGCGTGTCGATCTGGCCGCTCGGCAGCAGGCTATTCTGGTTTCTTAGGCTTTCGGCAATCTGCAGCGGCGTAATGCCGAGCGCGGCTAGCCGCTGGTTCGAGAACTCGACGTAGACCTTCTTCGCCTGCTTGCCGTAGATGTCGACCTTCTTCACCATCGGCACCTTGAGCAGGCGGCGCTTGATGTCCTCGGATACGTCGGAAAGCTCCGCGAGGCTGACGCCGTCGCCCTTGACGGCATACAACAGCCCGGTCACGTCGCCGAATTCGTCGTTGAAGATCGGGCCGACCACGCCTTCGGGAAGGTCGAGCTTGATGTCGCTTAACTTCTTGCGCGCCTGGTACCACGCCTCGCGCTGATCCGCGTGCGAGGTGCCGCCGACCACCGTGATCAGCATGCCGCCGTAGCCCTGGCGCGCGTAGGTCTTGACCTTCTCGAAGTGATCGAGCTGCTCGAACTTCTTCTCCATCTGGTTGAGCACCTCGTCCTGGATCTGCTGCGCTGTCGCGCCGGGCCAGATCACAATTGCCGTCATTGACGGCACCGAAAAGTTCGGATCCTCGAGCTGACCGAGCTTCGTGAAGCCCAGCACGCCGCCGATGGCGATCGCGAGGATCAGGAAGAGCACGACGGCGCGATGGCCGAGTGCCCATTCGGTGAGGTTGAACGACTTCATCGGGCGGCCTGCTTCGGTTCGACCTTGCGCGCGGCCCCGGGAAGCGCGACTTTCAAGCCCGGCGCCATCTTCTGCACGCCCGCGGTAACGACGAGCTCACCGGCCGGCGGTCCCGACACGAGCACCTCGTCATTGCGATACCCGTGCACCGAGACGTTGATCAGGTCGACGGTTGCGGTCGGTTCGGACCCCGCGGGACGAACCACCCAGACCGCGGGCTGGCCCTTGTTCTGCGTGATCGCCGAGGCGGGGATAGCTGCGGTCGGAGCTTCGCTGACCTGCCGTTCTACGACGAGCGTGGCGGTCGCGCCCAGCGGTAACGTCCGCGGCGTGACCGGCTTCAGGCGGGCGCGAAAGGTTCGCGTTTGCGCTGCCGCCTGGGGCGACAGTTCCCGCAGCGCGACCTCGAACGTTTGCTCGGGCGCGCTTGCCAGCCACGCCTTGTAACGCGACGTCTTGAATACTGCGAGGTTATCCTCGGGCACGTCGGCCACGATCTCGGGCTCGCCTTCGTTGGCGATCGAGACGATCGCTTGCCCTTCGGCCACGACCTGTCCGGCCTCGAAGCGCACGGCGGTGACGACACCGCTCTGCGACGCGCGCAGCACCGTGTACTTCAGCCGATTGCGTGCAAGCTCAAGCTTCCTCGCCTCGGCCTCCGCCGAGGCGGAAGTCGTCTGCGCACCGGTCTGCGCCTTCTCGTCATCCGACACGCTCACCGAGCCGTCGCTCTTCAACGCGTCGAGCCGGTGCCGGTCCGAGTCCGCTTGCCGCGCCTGCGTCGTGGCGGCGACGAGCTGCTGCTGCGCCGCTTCCTCGGCCAGCCGGTAATCGATGTCGTCGAGCACCGCCAGCACGTCGCCCTCGCGAACTTTCTGGCCGACGTCGACCTTGCGCTGCACGACCTTGCCGCCGACGCGAAATGCCTCGTTGACTTCGTGGCGCGACTGCACCGTGCCGACGTAGCGGTTCGTTTCCTGCGTCTTGTCGTAGCGAATCTCGGCGGTGCGCACCGATCGAAGCGCCTCAGGGGCGGGCTTCGACGAGCAGGCCGAAAGCAACGCCGCAATCGGCACGACCAGAATGGTCAGGGTGAAAGATGTTTTCACGACAATTCCTCGTATCGGTCTACGGATTCAAGATTTCGGTGAGCGCGTTGCGCCGGCAGAAGGTTCGGCGACGGGCTCGAACACCTCCCAGCCTCCGCCGAGCGCCTTGTATAGTTGCACGCTGTCGAGCAGTAGTTGCGTCTGCGCCTCATTTGCGGAGACCCGCACAACCAGCTGGACCCGCTGAGCGTCGAGCAACGGCAAGAAATCGGTCTGCCCGCGGTCGTAGAGCGATTGCGCGTGGCTAAGCGCCGCGTCGGCCGAGGCCGCCGCGCTCTGCATCAGTTGTGCCCGGTGCCGTTCGTCGTCGAGCGCGACGAGCGAGTTCTCGACATCCTCGAGCGCGCGCACGATGGCGTCCTCGTAATGGAGGACCGCTTCCTTCTGGCCGCTCTCGGCGATGTCGTTGACGGCCTGCGTGCGTCCCGCGTTGAAAACCGGCATCGCGATCAGCGCGGCGACAGTGCTGAAGCGCGCAGCGCCAAAGGCGATACCGTTCACGTCGAGGCCCTCGCGCCCGAACAGGGCACCAAGAAAGAGCCGCGGGAACCATTCGGCCATCGCCTGCTGCCGCCGCGCATTCGCGGCGTCGAGCTGCGCCTGCGCGGCGAGGAGGTCGGGCCTGCGCTGCAGCAGCGTGGCCGGTTGTCCAGCGCGCGCGAGCGGAACAGCGATGTCGTTGTGCGACACCGCGATGCTCGATGCATTGAACGCCTGGTCGCCGATCAGCACGGCGATGCGATGCCGCGACACGGCTGCTAGGGTTTCGAGCGGCGGAATCGCGGCGCGCGCTCTCGAGGCGTCGGTCTGCGCGCGCTCGACGTCGAACGGCGTGGCGAGCCCGGCGCGTTGTCGAGCGGTGACGAGGCGCAGCGTTTCATCCTGCGCGGCTGATATCGCGCGCACGCTGTCGAGCTGGCGCAGCGCGCCGACGAGCGTGAAGTAGTTGCTCGCTACGTCGGTCACCGCCAACAGACGAACGCCTCTCGCAGTGTCTTCGGCCGCCAGTGTGTCGGCCGCCGCCGCCGCGGCGCCTGCCCGCAGGCGACCGGCGATGTCGATTTCCCAGGAGACGTCGACGCCGCCCTGCGCACCCTTCGTGTCCGCCGCTGACCAAACGAGTTGCTTGACCTCGGAGCTGTAGCCGGTTTGGGCATCGAAGCCGGAGGCGCTCACTCCGATGCTCGGGAACAACCACGAGCGGCTGATTGTCTCGCCGGCCCGTGCGGCGCGCACGCGCTCGGCTGCGATTTTAACGTCACGGTTTTCGCGCGCCGCGCGGCGGACGAGGTCCGACAGCACCGGGTCGCCGTAGCCATCCCACCAAGCCACCTCCGGCTCGCTGTCGCTCGCCGAAGCGGCCGCAAACCGGCCGGGAATGTCGACCGATGGCTGCATGATAGGTGTTGCACATCCGACCAGCGCGAACGCGAGTAACGCCGCGAGTCGGGCGGCAATATAGCGCGCGGATGTTCGAGCACGAGACGTGCTGCACTCGCTTGCGCTAATGCCGAGACGTCCCGTCGATTTGACCGGTTCGCGGTGGGCGGGCTCGCGCGAGGTGCGACGGTAACCCTGTAGCGTCGCCGGCCAAGATGACTCAGTAAGGGGTGCAAGTAGTGGCATTGGTGTGCTGGCGTCGTCCGAACTCGATATGGCGCCAGCGTAGTGGAGGAGGCGCAGAGAGTCGTGAGCGAAGCATCGGTATTCCGTCTGGATTTGGTGAGCATGGCCGTGCGGCAAGGCCGTACGTCACTAGGTCAAGTACTTGCAGTCCATGAGTCGGCTTTGTCGCCAAATGCGATGGCTGGACCCGCAGCCCTCGATATTGGCGAGCTTGGGGACAACTCGATACGGCTAGCGTCCTAGGCGTTTGACACCGATAGGGGATCGAGCGGACTGACGCGAGAAATGCTCGATCGACTCCTCACGCAGGCCCGATGCGCTGCCATCAGCGCCGCGAGAACTCGCGCGCCGTGACTACGCTCGCGCGCGGATCGATTTGAGCTCTACCCGGCAAGCCTCACCGAACGACTTGAGTGGATCGGCGCCTTCCGAAAGGGCGAGGTCGCGCATTTCCTCGAGCGTCAGGTTGCGCGAAAAATATTGCTCCGTAATGTGCCTCAGCAAGCGTTCGGCCTCAGCGAGAACCGGCTGGGAGGCGGAGAGCCGTATGCGGTTGATCAACGCGACGAGGGGCAACAATGGGTCGGGCTTGTCGAGCGTATGCGTGAACGCATCTATGAGAAGCTTTGCGCATTCCGCGATGAATTCGCCGTAGAGCGTTTCGCGCTTGCGCATATCCTCCTGAATCAGCTCGCGCTTGCTAAGCGTCTTCTGGGTGACCCAGGCAGTTGCAACGGCAGCCGAGGCGCCAACCAGCGAGCCGAGCACGCCTGCCATTGCGCTGACAATCGCGCTATCCATTTAGTCGCTCATTCACGCGGGCATTCCGCATTAGGCGGCTGCTGCTCGTGGCGGATCCCCTCGAGGTCGCTAGCAATAGACTCGAGCAGTTCGCGGCCGGACGCGAATTCACATTGCCGGCCGGTTACCAGGTTCTCGAGACGACCGGCAAGCGCACCCGGCTCTGCATCGCCGCGCACCTTCACAACGTATGCGCGGCGGGTCGGGTACTTGGTGTCAGTGTTAAAGGTCATCTCGGCTGTTGTGGCGAGTTCATTGAAGTCAACGAGGCTAAGCTTAGGCGCACGGTGATGCCGGGTTGTCAGCGAAACGTCGCCGATTCGTCGACATTGTGTGGGAGGCACGACAGCACGCCGCCGTATGCCCCGAATGCGCGGCCAATGAGCGTCCGCGACGCATCGTCGGTGACCGCGTCCGCCTCCACGTCGGGAACGACCGCCTCCACCGACTTTAGGCGGCGCAGCTTCGCTGGCGGGTCGCCGCAAGGTCACGTAATCTAATCGGCTTGTCGCACGTTGACACGCCTACAGTGCGCGCGCTGCACGAGCAGGCGTGGGTCTACGCGGACTGCGTCTTGTCGAGCAGCGCTCGCGCTTTCCTCTCTGCGGGTGTGTTGCGCGCTTCGGGAATCTGGTCGATGAGCGCGGCAAGCGCGCGTCGGTCTTTGACCGTTGCACCGTGGCGGTCGCACAGTTCAATCGCCGCCATCAACTCCAGCCATGGTGCCTCCTGCGCTCTAGCCTCCGCGATCCCGCGTCGAAGTGCGGCGTCACCGGCCGCGCGGTCGCCGCGCGCGCGTGCGATGGCAGCCTGCATCACGAACAACTGCGGCAGATATACGCGCTCTCCGAGCGTCTTTGCCAGTTGCAGCGCTTCCTCGAGTTCGTGTTGCGCACCATCCCAGTCGCCGGCAAGCATCAGGGCCTCCGTGGCATACCCCAAGACCTCGCTTGCTCCCGCCAGCATCCCGAGCCGGGTATTGTCTTCGTACGCCTCTCGAATGTGGCGGTAAGCGTCGCGCGATCGGCCCATACGTGCGTCCGCCCAGCCGCGAAACCACCGGCACGCAGTTTGCCCTTGCGCAACCCCGGATTCGTCGACGAGCGCGCGCATTCCGTCGGCCAGAGCGGCGACGCGCTCCGCGTTGCCGAGTCGAACCTCGAACAGTGCATCGAACCAGAGTGCCACCAGGCGCGTGTTCGGCCAACCCAATAGGCGAGCGCGTGCGTGTGCCCGCTCCAACCGTGCGCGTCCCTGTTCGACGAAACCGGAATGAAGAAGGTGTATGCCGAGTAGGCCCAGCAAAGTGACCTGCGGATCGGCCACGAAGATTTCGACAGGCGCCAGTTCCAGAGGCTCCGCGGCTGCGAGCCCGCGCTCGATCCATGCGCCAGCTGCGCGCGATCGGCCCTGAAGCTGGTCCACCTCTCCATGCACGATGCACCCGGCGACTACAAGCACCGGATCGTTCGTTGCAGACGAGAGCGCCTCAGCTCGGTCCGCCACCGCCAGCGCCTCGGCATATTCCGCCCGCAAACAAAGAACGAACCCGAACCCGTGCAGCAGCCGTCTGCGCATAGGATGTTCGGGGATGCCGGCGAGAAGCGAGTACGCACGCTGAAACGCGCTCTTGGCTTCGGGGCTCATGCCATACACGTGGGTCGCCGACACGCCGCGAAGCGTCGCGAGCGAGATCTCCAGCGCGTCGCGTTCGCCGCCCTCCGGCACCTGGCCAAGAAGGGTCAACCCATGATCGGTGTGGTTCATGCACTCGCGCGGGCTGAGGCGCGCGAGCGCCCCTTCGGCAGCCTCAACGTAGTAACGCAGCGCGGCCATCGGCTCGTGGCCAAGCTCGAAGTGCATGGCGAGTTCCGCCACGGTGACCGGTGCGCCGGTCGCGCGTTCGCTTTCGAGCGTGGTGCCCACTTTGCGGTGGAGCTGCGACCGAGCCAACGGGTTCGTGCGCTCGTAAAGCACCTGGCGAAAGAGCGCGTGCCTGAATGAATACGGTAACGCTAGGGCATTGGTACTCCCCTCGGCACGCGGGGCGACCAGCCATAACTGCTCGCGCGCAAGATCGTCGCATGTCTGGCCGACCGATGCGGGGTCCCGCTCAAGCGCTCCCGAGATCGTATTGACGCGGAACTCGATGCCGCAAACTGCGGCGGCCGAGAGCACCAAACGCTGATCGCTTGTAAGCTTTGCGATGTAATGATCGATGATCGCCGCGAGATTCTCCGGAACTGCAATTTTTGCGAGCCGCGACCCAGCTGCAGCGTCGTCACCGGCTTGCGCAGCGCGCACAATCACCTCCGTCATCACCGACGAGACGAACAGTGGTAGACCATCGGTGCGCTCGTGCAACGCGCGCACGAACGCTTCGTCGGTGGCGATCGCTGGCGAGCGTTCCGCCACGTAGTCGGCGACCTCGCTTTCGGAGAACGGATCGAGCACGATCTCCTCGCATAAGTCATGCAGGCGCAGCTCGTGCCGTAACGGGTTGAGCGGATGGCCAAGCGCCACGACCTCGGCGAGACGAAAGCTTGCAAGCCACATGAGCCGTGCGCTGCCGCGCCGCCGCGCGATGTAGTCGATGAGCTGGATCGTCGCGCGGTCGCTCCAATGCAGGTCCTCGGTCACCAGCAACAGCGGGCGTCGTTCGGTGTAGCGATCGAGGAACTGGGATATCTCGCGCAGCATGCGATCCGGGCTGACGCCGGCGAGCTCTCGTCGTAGCGCTTCTCGCTCCTCTGTTGTGCTGAGCCACGGCAGCTGCAGCAGCCAGGTCGGCGCCACGGCGCGCAGCAACGACGGTACCTCGCCGTCGCTGCGGCACAGCTCCTCCAGCGCTTCTAGAACAGGAAGATAGGGTTCGCCCGTGCCGTAGTGCTCGACGCATTGGCCGCGGGCACATGCGACGTCGCCGAGGCTCGCAGTGAACTGCTCGATGAGCGTCGTCTTGCCGATACCCGGCTCGCCGGCAATCCAAACAACCGCGCGTTTGCCGCCGCACGCGATGTTCCAGGCGCGGCGCAGCCGTGAGAGCGGTTCGGCGCGACCGATGAAGTAGGGCGCGTGTACGGTGGCGAGTCCCGGAGCGTTTGGTTGGACGCCTGGCGCAGCGGGGATCGCACTGGGCGCGGCAATGAAGCGATACCCGCGCCGCGACACCGTCTCGATGAAACGCGGATTGCGGGCGTCGTCGTCGAGCGCCGTCCGGAGTTCGCTGATGGCGGTTCTCAACACCGAGTCGGTGACGAACTGGTGGCCCCAGACGTCATCGAGCAAAGCGTTCGTGGTGAGCAGGGACCCAGGTTGCCGCACGAGCGCGCACAGGACGGCGAATGGCGTCGGCGCGAGGGCGACAGCCGCTCCGTCGCGCAACAAGCGTGCATTCGCCTCGTCAAGCTCGAATCGGTCGAAGCGCACTCGTACCGGATTCGAACCGGTCGAGGATCGGGCGTGGTCGGTGCGTTTAGACATTTTGAGACGAACGGATTCCTAGACTGTCACGCGACGACAGTGGCCCCAAATTCCCCTTGTATGCCGGCGGCATGCCTTGTTGCGGCGGCACGCCAGCGTAGCGATAGTCTAAGCACAGAATCGCCATGGTAGTGTGGAATCTGGGACTCGGTGCGACGGTGACCAGGCTCAGCCTATTTGTTGCTCTTGAGCGCCGCGATCTCCTTCCGGGCCTGTTCGCGCGCATTGGTCGCGATGAGCGGATAGCGCACGGCAGCGATCGCGCGCAACATCGCGCGCACCTCGAGCAACACTTCCAACTCGAGACCCTCACTCCCGTCTCTTTCTGTCGCCCGCAGCTCGGCGAGCATGGCGCGGACCTCGGCAAGTGTTTCCTGCAGCTCTCGCGCCTGGATGCTGCGCACGAGTAGGTTGCGCACTTACTCCGTAGTGGCCAATCCCACTTTGCCAGCCTCCGCGGTGAGAAACGCCAGTTGCTCTTTGCCCAGCCGCAGCGTGAGTCGACCCGCCAGATCCGTGGTCCGCGTGCGGTGCCGCGGTTTGAGCGGGGTGGCAGCCACGATTTCCTCCATCGAATCAGCACGTTACCAGCCACAATACGCTTTTCCGAGTCGGCCTGAAACGAGGGGGTCGCTGCCGCTATAAAGCCTTATGCAACATGGCCTTAAGGCCAGCAACGCGAGTTGCGTAATGTGTGAACTGAACTTCGGGGTTCGGGGCGGAGCCCCGGCCAGTTCCCTAACTCCATGCCGGTGTTACTCACCCCAGTGGCTCGAGCCTGGCCGATCCCTCGTGCGCAGATCCTGTTGCCGGCGAACTCCGTGGCGCTGTCAAGTCCAAATTGCTTCGTTGATCGCACGTGCTGATGTCCCGGAACGGGTAACGGGGACCTGGCCATCTTGTCCCTTTGCGTATATTATAGCAATATACAACATGGTTGATCCGGCCAAGGTCACTGGGTTCGACTGGGACGACGGAAATGCTCGGAAGAACCAAAAGCATGGGGTCTCAACCGCGGAGACGGAGCAGGTATTTTTCAATGCGCCGTTGCTGCTGCTGACAGACGCGAAACACAGTGAACGGGAATCGCGGTTTCACGCGTTGGGCAAGACGGACCAGGGTCGGCTTCTACACGTAGCCTTCACGTTGCGGGACGCGGGGACGAAGATTCGGGTGATCTCTGCCCGAGACATGCACCGAAAGGAGCGAGTGGTTTATGAGCAAGCAGTCTAAGACTGTGCCGAAATTCGCCAACGAGGCTGAAGAACGCCTGTTCTGGGAAACGCACGATTCGACGGATTATCTGGATTGGAGCAAGGCCCAAAAGGTTGTCTTGCCCAATCTAAAGCCGACCACGAAGACAATCTCCTTGCGCCTGCCCCAGCATCTGCTGGATTCGCTCAAGGCCGCGGCCAACGCGCGTGATGTTCCCTACCAATCACTCATCAAGGTGTGGCTGCAGGAAAAGCTTCGTAGCCACTGAACCACTGAACTGGTTATGGCCCACCAATTTCAACTGCTTACCGACTGGCGGTTGTCGCCTAAGCGGACGTTTTGCGCTGGCACCGCTCAGCGGGTGGAAGCAGCTTCACCGAAGCGCCGCAGCGACTAATATAACTGCCCCACACACCGGGAATGTACTTTTAGGGGTATTTCTGGGGGCATCTGCAACGTCAGAGTTTGGTAGATCAAGGCTGCGCGAGGCTTGCCGCGGAAACTGTGGATGCTCTTCTGGCACCACGATAACATTCCAGCACCGTCCAAAGCAATCCAGTCTGATACTCTAAGCCAGCGTTCCCGCCGGAACTCCTCGCCACGCTGCGCAAGATGGAAAGGCGGAACGCGCTGGAGCAAGCGCGGAAGGTAAAGCAACGTTGCGGCATGATCTTCCGCTATGCCGTCGCGATCGGACGCGCAGAGCGCGATCCATCCCAAGACCTACGCGGGGCATTGAAGACTCGGAAGGTAAGGCACTACCCATCGATTCCGTTCTCTGAGCTGCCGGCGTTGCTCGACGCCATCGACCAGTCCGGAGCTGCGTTGCAAACGCGGCTCGCAATCGACGGGCTGCTCTATTGCTTTGTCCGAACCAACGAGCTGCGGGGAGCGCGATGGGACGAGTTCGATTTAGACACGGCAACGTGGCGAATTCCCTCAGAGCGGATAATGTGTGATCCGAACTGCGGGGTGCGGGGCGGACCCCCGGGCAGTTCGCTCGGGTACCTCCGACCACATCGGACTGGTTCGCTGCCCGCGATGCTCGTCGTCACAACGATTGGCCTATCGAGGCCCGAAGGCCGTAGTGAAGAGTTCGATTTCGGCGGCGGGAATCTGTAGCCCTCGCGCACACGCATGCCAGCGGGAAGCAACTGTGGTCGTAACGTCGTCGATGATGCGTTGCGCCATCGCCGGCGTCAGACGATAGAAGTCTGCACTGGCAAGTGCCACTGCGAGGCTGGGCCGCGTATCGGCGTCGTCGATTGCAAGTACGTGCGTCTCCTTATCGAGGTTTGGATTCACGTCATACGCTGGTGCGAGCCGCCAACCCTCGTCGGTCCACAAGAAACCGTGATTGCGGAGGTGGTCGTCACGATTGCTTACCGCGATGTTGAACACGACGCGGCGAAAAAGCTGCTCGAGATCGCGCTCGATGTATGCTGGCGCACCTTGCATGGCAATGAACTGCGCGAGGTCGAGATAACTCGCGCCCTCGCTTTGTTCGCGTTGAAGGAGGGTCTGGGCGGACACGAAGAAGCGCCGCCGCGCATCCGTTCGATCGAAGCGCTGCACACAGTAGGTGCGATAGTGCTGGCCAAATGCGGCGAGCCGGGCCGCCGGCACATCGATACGGCATTGCTGCGCCAGGTCGTGCACCAAAATCTCCCAGGCGGCGCGGTCGAACATGTCGTCCGCGGCCGGAAACTTTGCAATCCACAGCGTGCCATCCACGTCGGTAAAATTGGCTTTCGGGTGTGCGCCGCCCAAGGAGGCACCTGGTGCCACCAGTACCGCGAGCCAGCGACGCAGCGCGTCTAGGTCTTCCAGACGCTTGTTGGTGATTGCCAACGCCGTAGCTTCGAGCTCGCGCAGGCTCGCCACCGGCGGTGCGGCAAAGCGATTGTCGTCTAGAAAGCGTCCCGTTCCGACGGCACAAAAACGTAGTGCGCCCGTCCGGGTAGCATCCTGTACGCCTAACAGGTAGTCGACGGCGTCGAGGGCGCGCGCGGCGCGGCCTTCATCGCGCGCGGCGAGTTGTTCGCGCCGGTCCATCAGCATCTGCCCCCAGCGGTCCGGCGCCGAATCCAGGAACACGCCAAAATTGCCTTGGCGCGGATTCGGGAAATAAGGGCCAGCGTACAACTGCAGCGTCGGGTCGAGCTCGAAGCGCTTGGGGTGCGTCAGCCAAGTGCGTTCGTATTCGAACCGCACCTGCCCACGGTCGTGAGCGAGTCGTCCGACCCGCACGCGCTCCGGTAGGGTGTCGCCGTCGAGCCAGACTTCGTATTGGACCGCCGCGGCACGCTTAGCGGCCATCGGTCGGCATAGGGGTCGGCGATGCCTTGGACTTCGCCGTGCGGGTGGCTCGCCGCAGTACCGGCAATTTTAGGTCTTGCAGCTTCTGGCCCAAGGCATCGTCCAGCGCTACGCGTGCAATGTCCGTCTCAAGCTGTAGTACTTGCAGGACACGCATGTAGGCCCCTAGCGCAACTGATGGGTCTCCTTGCTCGACACGATATAGTGTCGAACGCGAGAGGCCAGCCCGCGCGCAAACGGTGTCGACCGAGAAACGCCGACGGAGTCGCGCTTGCCGCAGTCGTGTGCCGAGTTCGGTGAGAAGTCTTGCCGAGGATGGGTAAGGGCGGGGCTGTTTGCTCTTCATAATGAGTCATATTATATACTAAACATGGCAAATTTGTATACAATATGACCGATTAACTTCTGGCTACCCGATTAGATTGTGTCATAATTTATACAAAATATGGTTCTTTCGTATAATTTATGATACATTACCCGCCACTTTGGCGTAATATCAGCAGGTGCGCAAGGCCGACTGGGGAACCCCGGCAGATGTTAATAAGCGCGAGATCGGCAATGCAAGCATCTCCGCTTATTCCAAGTAGGTCCACTTGGTTGCGTTTGCAACCTCACGCAACTAGGCCCTGCCCCGACGCAGGGTTCAAGCATCGATGGCCATTTGGGTGTCGATTACGTGTGCTCGCCGACGAGCTGCCGGATGACTTCCGCGAGGCTCACCTTGCCCTTGACCAGTCTCGCGCCGCCACCCTCGAACGTGATCCAATCTTCATTGAAACCATCGAGCATCTGGATGCGCGGGATCGGGTCGCGCATTCCCTGGGCGCGAAAGATTGCGCCCCAGTTCTCGCGCGGAACGGTCTCTGCGCGAACCGAACGATGCAGCGCCTTCGAGAGTTCCGCTGCGATCCCGTTCTGGCTCACTCTCTCCGGACCCTCTAGTTCAACGACTCGTTTTCCATTCCAATCTTGCAGCAGCAGTTCGGCAGCGACGCGGCCGACATCAGCGGTGGCGACCATCGGCACGGCCTTGTCGAGGGGTTGCAGGAAGGAGGAGAGGACGCCTTGGTCGCGGGCCTGGGCGACGTCCCAGCTCAAGTTTTCCATGAACCAAGCAGGGCGCAGGAAGGTCACTGGCAACGGCAACGTTGACAGGGCCTCTTCCATCAGCGTACGTTGGGTCAGCAGGTTTGACTGCGTGGCTTGCGCGCCGATGGTCGAGAGACAGACGACCTTGGCGGGACGGGTCGCATCGAGCGCTTGACGCAGCGCGGAGATGACCGCCTTGGCCTCCGGGAACCCCGGTTCCGGATCGAAGTTCGGAGGCGGCAGGATGAAAACGCCCGTGACGCTCGTGAATGCACGGGTCAGCGCCTCGGCATCCTCCATTTCGGCGATCGCCACTTCGCAGTCGAGATCGGACCAGAACCTGGCCTTGTCTGCATCGCGGATAACCGCGCGGACTCGGTGGCCCGCGGACAGCACTGTGTGGGCAGCGACGCCGCCAACCTTGCCCGTGATACCGGTGATTGCATACATGAGATCTCTCCCCAGTTCGATTTTTCCTCGGCGACCCAGCGCAGCGTCGCGAGCCATAGGTCGCGACCCCGCATCAGCCCATCGGTTGGGCGTGGCGTCCGGGTGACGGACGTGCACCGGCGCCGGGCACGCAAGCTGACTTCGCTGCGCCCATCGACGCCTCAAGGGTATCGTCTTCCATTATCGCCCAGGGTGAAGTGGCGTGATAATTGCCGGGCAGGCTCTGTATTGAGTGAACTTGACGGCCGTTTGCTGACTAACCCGACACACCTGTATCCGCCGGGGCTGGGACGCAGGACGGCAATCCCCCATCAGGGGGATATGTCCCGCAGTGCCTTTCAGCGGAAGCTCTGATGGCCTAGCGATATGGAGCTTCTGCGATGAGTAGACGGGTGGCTGGTCTATTAGTCGAAACGCTGCAGGCTGCCGCGATTCGCGCCTACATCATCGAGCGGGCCAACGAAGACAAGACGGCCAACAAATAGCGAGGTGTAGACGGGCCGCTTTGGCGGATCCTATACTCAGCTATTGCCTGCGCGTGACAGATGAGGAACGAGGCACGTAGATTATGTTCAGGGGAGGCGCGACAATATTCGGGGCCGCGCCGAGTGAGACGTCCAAGGCGCTTGAGAACGTAACTCACGCGCGCGCCTGCGAGGGATAGCTGCATGAGCGACCCGACCGACTCAACAGCGGATGTCGGTGCGAGCCCGCCTGAGACCGACGACGCGCTTCTCGAGAGCGCGATGCGCGAAGTTCCGCGCGGCGCCGTAGCGGTGGCGGCATTCACCGTCGGCCTGACGCTGGTCGCGTGGTTGCTGATTTATGCCCTCGTATTCCTGCCGCGTGGCACAGTAGGCTGAACCATGCCGATGAGCGAAGAGGGCATTCTCCGTACGGAGCTTCGCTGGGGCGCCGTCTCGATTGGCGTCGTCAGCGTCATTCTGCTGGTGGTGATCTATGCGGGCATCGTGCACCACATCAACCCGCCGAGCAACATCGAGACAGTCGACCCAAACACGCTGCATCTGTCCGGTGAGTTCACTGAAAGCAACCTCGGCACGCGGGTCGCGGCGGACGGGCAGGTGACAAGCCGTATTGTCGCGACGCAATTCGCCTTCCAACCAGCGTGCATCGTCGTTCCCGTCGATCGCCCGGTGACGCTCCGTTTCGCGACCCCAGATGTGATCCACGGGATCCTCGTGACGGGAACCAACGTCAACACCATGGTGGTCCCAGGATACGTGAGCCAGGTGCACACGGTGTTCACGCGCACCGGCGACCTGCTCATGCCCTGCCACGAGTACTGCGGCCTCGGGCACAGTGAGATGTCGGCAAGGGTACGCGTTGTGCCACAGGATGCTTTCAAACCGGACGCCGACGGACGCGCCGCCTGTGACCTACGCTAAGCGCCTGACGCTCGCCCACCTCTGGTTCGCATTCGCGGCATTTGCCGGGGCAGCGTTCCTGGGAGTCTGGCAGATGTGGGCCCGGAGTCCATTGCCGGCGCCATTTCTGACGGCGGAATCCTATTTCACCTCGGTCACGGCGCATGGCACGACGATGGCTTACGTGCTTCCAACGCTCGTCATCATGGGCTTCGGATATTACGTGGCCGAGACGGCACTCCGGCGGCCGTTGCCGGCACCCGGTTGGGCGTGGCTCGGCTTCGCGATCGCTGCCCTCGGTGCGCTGATGGCGGACATTACAGTCTTCGCCGGTCGGGCCACTGTCCTCTACACATTCTATCCGCCGCTGACCGGCAGCGCGTTCTACTACATCGGTGTCGTACTCGTCGTGGTCGGCTCTTGGATCTGGTGCGCACTGATGATCATCGCGATGGCCGGCTGGAAGCGCGCCAATCCCGGCCAGCCGGTGCCGCTCGCCATGTTCGCGACGGTCGCCAATGCGGTTTTGTGGCTGTGGACCACCGCTGGCGTCGCCGTCGAGCTGCTGTTCCAGGTCATCCCTGCAGCTCTCGGCTGGAAGGCCGACATCGACGTTGGTCTGGCGCGAACGCTGTTTGCCTGGACCTTGCACCCCATCGTGTATTTCTGGCTCATACCGGCTTACATCGCCTTCTACTGCATGGCGCCACAAGCGGCCGGCGGCCGGCTCTACAGCGATACCATGGCGCGACTCACGTTCATCCTGTTACTGGTCTACAGCCTGCCTGTCGGCATCCATCACCTGCTGATGGATCCGGAGCAGTCGAACGCGTTCAAGTTCCTGCAGGTCAGCTTCACCGCGCTGGTCGTCGTTCCGACGCTGCTCACCGTGTTCACGATTTCGGCCTCGATGGAGATCGCCGGGCGATTGCGCGGCGGGCGAGGGCTGTTCGGGTGGATCTGGGCGCTGCCGTGGGAGCGACCGATGGTGCTCGCCACGGGACTCGCGTTTCTAATGCTGTGGCTGGGAGGCTTCGGCGGCTTGGTCAACATGAGTTACGGCATGAATGCCATGATCCACAACACGTCGTGGGTCACCGCCCATTTCCATCTGATTTTTGGCGGCACGGTGGTGATCATGTACTTCGCTATTGCCTACACGATCTGGCCCACGCTCACGGGCCGTAGCGCAGCTTCGCTGGTGCTGCAGCGCGCCCAGTTGTGGCTCTGGTTCTTCGGCATGCTGGTGATGTCGCTGCCGTGGCATTACCTTGGGCTGCTCGGGCAATGGCGGCGCGTGGCGACGTTTAACTATGCGGATCCAATCATCGCGGCCTGGGGCCCATGGGTCATCGTGTCGCTAGTCGGTGGCATCATGTTGTTCGCCAGTGCGCTTCTTTTCGTATGGAATCTGCTCCAGTTCCACCGCGCCGGTGCCGTTGCGGCCGCCGCATCGCAGGCGGTCTATGCGGTCGCGGTCCACCCACCGGTTCGGGTTCCCGCCACGCTAAATGGTTTTGGGCTGTGGAATGTACTCGTGCTCGTGCTCATGATCGCAGCCTATGGCTATCCGATCGCGCAGTTCTTCCTGATCAACCCGCATGAAGCGCTCGTCCACCGGGTCGATGGCGCAAGGTGAGCGATGAGGCCCGCGGAAACCCCTGCACCTGACCGGCCCTGGCGCATTTGGGCCAGCGTGATCATTATTTCAGTTCTCGCTTTCTCGGCCCTGTTCGGCTTTATCGTGATTCCGGTGGTCCAGGGACACAGCGCTGGCATCGATCCCTTCACGGCGATCTGCCGGGCGATCGGGATCGCGCCAGGCTCACCGGCAGTGCGCCAGCCGACGACGGACGCTAAGGCACAGCCGACCACGACCGTGGCTTGGAGCACCACGCTGCTGAGCGAGCTGGCGCAGCCCACGCGGGCGGGCGCAGCCGTTGCTGCCGGATGCGCCGGCTGCCACGGCGAGAGGGGAATCGCGCCTAACCGCCAATTCCCGGACCTAGCTGGCCAATCGGCCGTTGCAATCTACAAGCAGCTCCACGATTTCAAAAGCGGCAGCCGCGTCAACCCGATCATGTCCGCAATGGTGCAACCGCTCAGTGAGGAGCAAATCGTAGAACTATCCGCCTACTTTGCCGCGGGCACCCCGAGGAGCGTCGAACCTGCGTCGACCTTCGTTCCCGAGGAAGTGGTCCTGCGCTTGGTCGAGCGCGGCGACCCGGCGCGCGCGCTTCCAGCCTGCAACGCGTGTCACGGATCTAACTCTGGCGGCCCGATCGAGGCACCCGCACTGTCACGTCAGAGCAATGAGTATGTGGCAAGCCAGCTTCACGCGTTCAAGACTGGCGCCCGGCGGAACGACATCTACACACGGATGCGCAGCGTCGCAGGGAAACTGACGGAACGTGAGGTCGCCGCGTTGGCGGACTTCTATTCGAAGACCCCGAACTATTGATGGCGGTACCTACGATGCGAGATTCACGCACTCAGGGAGCTTGGCGCGACGCAGCCGGCGCCGAGCTTGCGTCGTCAGTAGCAGAAGGACACGACCGGTACCAGACCAACAGGGCCGTTCGAGATCCTTTGCGGTAGAGAAGGCGGGGGTGCGGGGATGCACAACCAATCTCTGAGGATTTCCCATGCGATCTGACATCGTTCCAGGAGCTATCTTCCCCGACTATGAGCTTTCCGACCATAGCGCAAAACGCCGAAAGCTTTCCGAACTGCAAGGACAGCACCCAATGGTTCTCGTACTCAGCCGCGGAGGTTTCTGCCCCAAGGACCGCCGCCAGGCTGAAGGACTTGTTGCACTCCATCGTGAGCTCGAGGTTGCCTATTGCCGGCTCGTCACGATCAGCACCGACAATATTACTCAAACGAGTGAATACCGCAGCGGAGTCGGTGCACATTGGCCTTTCCTCTCTGACACGCGGCGTGTTGTCCAAAAGGATCTAGACATCGTCGAATACACGGATCCTGTCAACAATCCCATGATCCCCCACGTGATCATCCTCGAGCCCGGACTCGTCATTTATAAGATCTACAACGGCTACTGGTTCTTTGGCCGGCCCACCCTGGAAGATCTCCGCCAGGACCTACGTGCCGTTACCAAGAAATGTCGGCCGGACTGGGACATCACAACGCCCGAACTCAAAGCGGCATGGCAGCAAGGCCGCAAGGAACTCTTCTATCCGTACGGCAAAACGTACGTCCAAACTCTCGCTGAGCAGGATTAGGATCGGCATCGCCATCAGCTTCTGGCGCAGCGCAGGGGGGACTTAAATCCGCAAGTCCCGGGTTCGAGCCCTGGCCGGGGAGCCATCTACCCGAGGCTCAGCGCGTAGCTCAAGCTTACGTCCTTCGCCTGCTCACCCTTGGCACATTGTTAGGCATGGGAGCCGCCTATGCCGCCCCGTTTGCCGATTAAGCGGCCGGTCATGATCGATGGCTCAAGGGCGGCTTCACCCCGTCACGGCCAGCTGCGGGTACACGACAAACCAGAATAGTCGCTGCGAACCGGTCATTCGCTGCGGACCCGCGATAGACTGAGATAGGCAATGGAGGTTCGAATGTCCCCACTCACAGTTTTCCTTGCACGGTTTATGGGGCTTTTCACAATCTTGGTTGTGGTCTCTTTTCTGATGCGCGGGAGCGCGATTATCGGAGCCACGGTTGCTGATGGGCCAGTCATGCTTGTCTACGCCATAATTAGCCTCGCGATTGGTATCGCGATGATACTTGGACACAATGTTTGGTCTGGCGGCGCGCTGCCAGTGGTAGTCACGATAGTTGGATGGCTGATTCTCGCGAAGGGTCTGCTGCTATTGTCCCTTAAGACTGAAGCACTTTCCGGGCTCTTCGAGAGGATGCACTATGGTGAGAATTATTATCTGTTTCTCGCGCCTGCCTTCGTGATCGGAATTTATCTAACCTGGGCTGGCTTCACTACATCGATATCTCGCGGGTCCTAGGGTCCTAAAGTCCAAGCTGTACCATCACCTAACCAGCCGCTACCGGGGAACAGCTCGTAGGGCTCACTAAATACGGACTGCGAATACCAGACATCCACGACCGACGGCAAGGGGTTGCAGGACCTTTAGCTTATGGACCAAGTGTCCAGATTTGTTCGGGTTGGGGAGCCAATCTGCAAGCGGTTGGCTTAGGTCAACCCGCTTTCATTTACGTTCGTCCGGAGGTCGATCTCCTTTCATCTGTTTCATGTGCCGAATAGAAGCTGCGGAAGGCATGCGGCTAAGACGCCGCCGGTGCGCACTTGGCCGCCAGGATCACTTGGTGCTGAAGCCGAAAACGCCGTCCCAGTCAGTACCCGGTGGGCTCGCGCGGAAGTCGGCGATGCGCTCGCGATAGAGCCGGTACAGTTTCACTGCCGGCGCGACGGAAGCGAGCTCCTGCAGCAGCGCTTCGGCCTCGTCCCAGCGCTGTGCGCGGAAGTGCGCCAAGGCCTGATGGAAGCGGGCGATCTCCGCGAGCATGTCGCCGTCGACCTCACCTTGGGCGCCGATCGGCTCGAAAATAGCGACGCCCTCCTGCTTGCCCTTCACGCGCACCTTGTCCACTTCTCGGTAGACAAAGCCCTGGACCGCCCGCACGATATTCTCGGAGACGAGGATGCCTACCTCGTATTCCTTGGTGAGACCCTCGAGGCGCGAGGCGAGGTTCACCGCGTCCCCCATCACCGTGTACGAGCGGCGAAACTCGGAGCCCATGTCGCCGACGCTCATCGTGCCGCAATTGATGCCCACGCCAATGCGTAGCGCCGGCCAGCGCTTCTTCGCAAACACCGTGTCCAGCTCACGCAGCGCCTTCTGCATGGCGAGGGCGCATTCAAGCGCGCGTCGTGCGTGCTTTGCATCGCGCACCGGCGCTCCCCAGAAGGCCATGATTGCGTCGCCGATGTACTTGTCGACTGTGCCACGCTTGTCCTGGATGCAGACTGTCATCTTGGTGAAGAAGGTGTTGACCAGGTCCTTCAGGTCTCGTGGCTTGCGGTTCTCTGCGATCGACGTGAAGTCGCGGATGTCGGCGAAGAGCACGGTCATTTCGAGGCTTTGCCCGTGCATTGAATAGCTCTCGGGCTCCTTCGCCATCTCGGCGACGATCTCCTTTGGGACGTAGGTGCCGAATAGCGTCGTAATCAGCTTCCGGTGGCGGGTTTCGGCGAAGAAGCCCCATGCCACGTCGAGGAAGTAGAGCCCAGCCAGCATGACCAGCGGGCCGGCCAGCGGCAGCACCAGGTTGTGCGCCTGCCACGCCCACGCGTTTACGCCGATCACGAGTACGGACACTACGGCTACAACGAGCGTTGCCGCCAGTGCGGACAGCCGTGGCAGGAGCACAGCGAGCGGAATGCCGACGAGCAGGATCGTGAGCACTGCGATCGCGAGCAGCTCCGTCGGCCGCGACTTGATGGCGTTGTCCAGCGCGCCGGAGATGAGGCTGGCGTGAATCTCCACACCCGGGAGGTCCTCCGCCGTGGGTGTGGCGCGGACGTCGACGAGTCCCCGGGCGGAGGTACCGACGAGGACGATCCGGTCCTTCAGCTCGTCGGCGCCGAGCGTGCCCCGTATCACGTCGGTGGCCGAGACGTAGCGAAAGCCTCCACGGTAGGGAACGAGCGCGGCCATCATCTCGTCGAGCGGAATGCGCAGCGCATCGCCAACGCGCACGAAGCGGACCCATCCCTGCGGTGGCTCGCCGGGCTCAACGTGGGTCTCGAGGTGGAGCGGCGCGTTGCCGAAGTAGATGCGCAGGACGGCCAGCGACATCGCCTCGAAGAAGCCGTCCCCAATCTGTATGAACATGGGCACGCTGCGCACCACACCGTCCGGGTCGAGCGCCGGCAGCAGATGTCCCGCGGCGATTGCGGCCGCCTGCAGCGGCGCGATGTTGCCGCTGTAGCCCGTAGCGCTGAAATGGCCGTACTCCGCGTTCGCGAGAGCGCTCGCCGCGAACGCCGGGCGCGGCAAGACACCCGATCGATCCTTTTTGGGGCTTACCAGGAATCCGAGGACCACCGGGCCCTTGCCAATCTCTTCGGCGAAGCGGCGGTCGTAGTCGAGCGAGGCGCGCGCCCGCTGAAGGAAGGCCTGGAACGGCGCAACGTCGCGCAATTCGTTCGCGGCGGCTGCTTCGAGAACCGAAATGCCGGAACTCGTGTCCGCCTCGGAAAAGGCCATGTCGAAGCCCACCACGCGGACCTGGTATCGAGCGAAGAGCTGATGCAGCATCAGCGCCAGCTTGTCGCGACCCCAGGGCCAGTGTCCCTCGGCATTGAGACTTCGCTCGTCGATGTCGACAATCACGACGCGTGGGTCGCCCGTTCCGGGCGGGAACAGGCGCACTCTCTCGTCGTAGGCCCAGCGTTCGAGCTGCGTCAGCGCAGGGAGTCCCCGCCAACCCGCGGCGTCGGCGAGCAGGCAGGCAACCAGCGCCAGTCCGATTCCGACGCGAACGAGGGTACTTAGAGAGAACTTCGGGAACCGGCGGACGGTTTTTGCCACGGGGCCTGCGCTACGCTGTCGGAGGGCAAAGCATAGGCGATGCCGTGCTGCTTGGGGAGTGGCCGAGATACCTTGGCGCCGGCAGGCGCGCAGGGTGGCCGTGCCGGAAGGCACGGCCGGTCACTTTCCCGCCCGAAGCCCGCGCAGGGACCAGGTAACGGCACGGCGCTTTGACCAACCCCCGCCAAACGGCCAGAATCACACCTACCCCACGCCGGAGTGCACCGATGCCTTGGAATGGAAATCAAGACGATCCGCGGCGCCGCCTTCTGATCAAGGCGCTCGCCGCCGGGTTATTCTCGAGCGCGGTCGGCAGCCGCGAGGCGAGGGCGCAGGTGCTGGGCGCCCGGCCGGCCCCGCTGCCGCCGGGGAAATCGATCTACCGCATCGAAGGTGAGGTACAGGTCAATGGCCAGCCGGCCACGCACGACACGCACATCGCTGCCAGCGCGACCATCGAGACTGGGAAGAACAGCGAGGTCGTCTACGTCGTGGGCGAGAGTGCCTTCCTCCAGCGCAGCGAGAGCCATGTGACGCTGGAGACAAAGGAAGCCGATTCGATGATCGTGTCTGCCACCCAAATGCTGACGGGAAAGATTCTCTCGGTGTTCCCCAGCGGCAGGCCCGTACACATGACGACGAAGAACGCGTCCATCGGCATTCGCGGAACGGGTGTCTACATGGAGTCGGATCCGGAGCAGACTTACTTCTGCACTTGTTATGGGACCGCCGACATCGTCGCCGCGAGCGATCCGATGAGCCGCGAGACCGTGATGTCGCGCCATCACGACCGCCCGCTCTACATCCTGGCCGGGGAGCAGGCGGGGCAGAACATCCGCGTCGCGCCGTTCATCGATCACACCGACCAGGAGCTGATGCTGATCGAGGCTCTGGTGGGTCGCTCGCCGCCGTTCGTGTTTCCGAAGGACAACTACATCGGACCGCGGCGCCCGTATTGATCCCGCCCGCAGGCGCTACTGCGGCGCGCCGTTGAGCGCCCAGTTGAGGAAGACGTCGTATTTCGCGCGCCCCGGTTGCCCGGGCGCCAAGCTTGTGTCGAAGCCTACGCCAAGGCCCCCGAAGTGATGGAAGCCTGCGGGCTTCCGCAGGAGCGCACTGGCAGCGATCTCCTCGAAATTGATGCGGCTCCTTACCTCGGCGTAGAACCATGCGTCGTCCGTCGCAGTGCCGGCGACACCATCGCCATCGCGGTCGTAATTGGTGTAATCAATCGGCGGGCGCAGCGGACTGGCGGGATTGTGGCAGCCCTGGCATTCGTTCCCGTCCTGCAGGATCGCCTTGATGTCGGCGAAACGGATGGCGCTCGGCGCCGGGGTCAGTGCGTTGTTCACCACCAGCGTCAGCAATTTCGCCGCGCTCTGGGCCGAGTCGTTGCCGACTACGAGACTGAGCACGTATGTCCCGTCGCTCGCGGCATTGAACGTGGGTTGCGCCGTGTTGGCGCCCGTCAGCGTGGCGGGGGGCGCCCCGTTCGGGGCCGACACGATCGACCAGGCGTAGGTGTTCGCGTACAGGCTGCCGGTGCCGGATAGGAGGGTGGCGCCCTGCGGGAGCACGCGATCCGGCCCGGGATCAGCGATCGGACGGCCAGGGCGCAGCGGGGTACCGCTGGCCTCGCTTGCCGCAAAGCCTTGGCCGTCGAGGAAATTCGCCAGCGTCTGTTCTCCCGAGGAAGCGTGGAACGTGTCGTAGACAAGCTTCGCCAACGGCATGTTGCCGCGATTGACGACGGTCGCATAGCTTCGATCCGCATACGACTGGAATTTCTCGTACGTCGTGAAATCGAGGTCCGACTGCTTCCCCGTTCCGCGCATCATGTGACACATGCGGCACGCGGGCGCAATCACCGTCGTGTAAAGCGGGGTCTGTCCAGCCGCCGTCCACGAAGCCGGCACGTTGACGTCCGCGTAAACCGGGTTGGGCAGGCCGTCGCCTCCGTAGGACGCCTTGACCAGCGCGGCGGCGGTGCCCTGCCACTCGTCGGAGCCCGCCGGGCGACGGCAGGCGTCTTCGGGAAACGTCGACGGCGCCGCCAGCGGGTACGAACAAAGGACCATCCGGTTCATCGTCTTGAGGGAGGCCTCTTGCTCCGCCCGCGTGTAACCAGGCGTCGTGGAGAACTGGAAACCGTCGACCTCGAACGGCGGCAGCTGCCCCAGTGTGTCGCCGCGGGTCTGCGATACGGCGTTCTGCAGCAGGTTGAAGAGCGGCTGGCCCGCGGTGTCGGGCGGCGTCAGTGCATCGGCCCTGCCGCCGTGGCAAACGATGCAAGGCCCGGGCATCGCCTTGTCGCCAAGGCCATCGATGTTCACCATGGTTTCGCGCACGCCGGTCACGACGTTGAAGCTGAAGTATTTCGCGAAGCTGGTCCCGCCCGCCGGACCGGGGCTGAACTCAATACCGGCGAGGTACACCAGCGAGTTCGGGTCGCGCACGATCGCGGCCTCGAGGTTGATCGGGGAAAAGCCGTATGCCCCGCCCGTCGTTACCAGGTAGTTCTCGACGTAGAAGGCAAGTGTGCCGTCAGGGTTCTGCCGCGCTATCATCCGCCGCCCGAAGCCCAAATCGCGCGAATCGCCGAAGACGGCAGTGACCTGCATGCCGGTCCCTGTGTCGAAGCCATTGGCCGTCTTCCACTTGGCAAACGTGTCCTTGGTGTTGTTTGGATCGATGGCGGCGTAGTACGCCTGCGCGTAGGCAGCCGTGTCCGTTTGCAGTGAGCCGTCCGGCTCCACCTGTGGGTTGGGAAACAGCAGGAAGGAATTCGGCTGGCCCGGCACCGGGACGGGGTTGGTTCCGGGGTGAATGTCGCCTGGGCTCCCGCCGCCGCCGCACGAGGCCAGCAGCAGCACCGCGGCGGGCGCGGCGAGCCAGGCAAGAAGGCGGGTGAATGCCATGGTTTGAACCGTCTAGAAAACCGTGAGTAAAAACAGGGAGTACTGATTGTCGACGTAGCGCAGCGAACCCTGCACATCGAAGTCCGGCCGGTCGGTCGGCATTCCCTGCGCGCGTCGCCACGAGATATCGATCGATACGCGCGGGCCCAGCGGCAGGTTGTAGCCGACGGTGCCCACCCACGTATGGGCGCCGTAGCGGTAGGCGTAGAGTTGTTTGCCGGGAAACGCGTCGTCCAGCACGAAGACTTGCGCCAGGCTCACGTTCACGAGTGAGGGGCGGCCGTCAGACACCGTATTGCCGGTCAGGTATTCGCCGTTGAGATATAGCGTGCCGCTGTGGCCCAACGAATAGTCGAGGTTCAGCCGCGCGGTATAGTAGTTCAGGTCCCACACCTCACTCTGGGCATAGCGCCGGTTCCACGCCAGTTCTCCGTAGACGCTGATGCGATCGGTCAGAGCGCCCTGCGCGTTGACCCCGAAAGCAATATGGCCGCCGTCGCGCAGGTGCGACACGTAGTTGTCCAGCCAGCCGCGCGCGAAGGCCCCGTACGTCACCGCGTCGAAAGCCCCGGATTGGCGGTACTGGAGTTCTCCCTGCAGACCGCCGGACAAGTTTGACAAGCCGTTGTAGGTGTTGAACTTCTCACCGTTGAGCATGCCGGTCACGACTACCCGAGTGTTGTCGTTGATGCGCAAGGTACCGCCCGCGCTTGCGTTGAGCCCGAGCAGCTGGTCGGACAGGATCTCATCGGCGGAGCGGGCCCGGGTGACGTTATCGTCGTACGTGTAGCCGAAGTCGATCTGCACGCGATCCAGGATCGACCACGGGGAGCCGGGCAGGGCGGCCGGGCCCGTGGCAGTAGGTTCGGGTCCTGGCACGACCACGGTTCCGGTCGCAGTGTCTTGCGCCGTCGATGCCGTTGGTGTCGCTAGATTGAGCAGCGCGGCCACAATGACTCCAACGAGGCGCCAGCGGGCAGGCCGTCGTTGTAGCAAGAGAGGGCACTGCCGGTCGCTCGGATAACGCCGAGAGGCTCCAGACGCGAGCGTTGCCGAGAATGCGGTCGGGACGTTCGGGGAATGCTCGACGTACATGTCCCACATCCCTTTAAGGACGCAGGTCTGCCCCGATTCCGGATGTTCGGGAATGGCCACCACTCCATCGCGCAACGCGGGAACGCAGGAGGCTTACTTTTACATCAATCGCGAGCGGCCAACAAGCGCCTTGGGTGGGGGCCCGCGGCCGCACCCCAATTTCGCTCACCTCGTTCGCGTGCATTGGTCACGATTAGCGGATCGCGCACGGCTGTGATCGCGCGCAACATTGCGCGCACCTCAAGCAGCGCTTCCAACGCGAGAGCCTCAGTCTCGCCTACATCTGGCGCCCGCAGATGCGCTCTCTTGCGAGCGTAAGTTGACCTCAGCCTGCCGTTCTTCGCTATTTCAGTAGGTACTCCTGTAGAAATTCGACGGTAGCGTAGAACTGGTAATCCAGGTTTGCCTTCTTTCTGAAGCCGTGCCCTTCGTCTTTGGCCATGACGTACCAGACGGGAGTGCCTTGTTTCTGCAGTGCAGCAGCAATCTGATCGCTTTCGCTGACAGGCACACGGGGGTCGTTCTTTCCGGCCACGACCAACATGGGCTTCTTTATTTTGTAGCTGTTATTCATGGGAGCGATGCGTTCGAGAAATGCGCGCATTTCCGGGTCACGCTCGTCACCGTATTCGACGCGGCGCAAATCGCGGCGATAGCTTTCGGTATGCTCGAGAAAGGTAACCAGATTGGACATGCCGACAACGTCGACGGAGCAGCGGATTCGTTCGCTGTAGAACGTGGAGACGGCGAGGGTCATATGGCCGCCGTAGCTACCTCCGGTCACCGCGATTCGATTACTATCGAGATCAGGGCGCGTTGCGATCCAGTCAAACAGCGAGTTGATGTCCTTGTAAGAATCTTCGCGCAAGAAACCGTTGTCGAGCTTCGTGAAGGTCTTGCCATACCCGGTGGAACCACGCACATTGGGCTCGATGATGGCGATTCCTAACACATTCAAGTAGTAGTTTGCCCGGCCAAGAAAGCCGGGCCGGGACTGCGATTCCGGACCTCCATGAATAGCAATCAACACGGGGCGTTTGCCGGCAAATGTTGCGGGGGGAGCATAGAGGAAGCCCGAGATCATCTTTCCGTCGAAACCTTTCCATCGGACCAATTCCGGTTCCCGGAAATCGTCGGTCTTTACGGCGCTCTCGCTCATGGTCCAGCGCTCGAGTCCTCCCGAGACTATATCGAGAGAAAAGCAGTCTCCGGGCAGGCTCGCCGACGTAATTTCAAAAGCGAGTTCATGGTTGTTGTGGTGCCATATCAGATTGCTTACCAAACCGATGGGCAGCTTTGGTACGGGCATTTCCTTGCGCGTTGCAGTGCTCATCAGATGCAGTACGCTAAGTCCATCTTCGTTGGTGAGAAAGGCAATCGACCGACCATCCCAAGAGAGTGCGAATTCATCGACATTCCACGGCAATGCTGCGGTGAGGGCTTCGGAATGTCTGGTGGCCAAGTCCATGTACATGAGGCGTCGGAACTCGGAACCCGTGTCTGCCGTGTAATAGATCCCCTTGCCATCCTTACTAAAGCGGAGATTGGAATAGGCGATCTTCTCATCGCCATTGCGGGGCGTGAGTTGGGTCTTCTCCCCGGAGGCGGAGTCAAAGAGCCAGGGATACGTTTCGTTCACCGAAATATATTCGAGAACAATAATCTTGGAGTCGTCGGGCGACCAGTCTTGTGGCTCCCAGCCTGCGCCCTTGAGCTGTGCCACCATGTGATCGGACCCGGGATCAGCAGGATTGATGACCCACAAGTCCGTGTCCTGCTGTGTGCGACGGGTGGACGTATAGGCCATCCGGTCACCCTTGGTCGACCACGGTCCCGCACTGTTTCTGGATTTTCCGTCCGTCAGAAGCGTGATGTCTCCGGAAGCAAGATCGTAGCGGTAAAGCTGGTACCACTCACCGCCGCCGATATCCTTGCGGAACACCATATAGTCGCCCCTGGTAGGTTGAAACCTACCGCCGTAGACAGGCTCCGTGGAAAACGTGAGTTGTTGCCGTGCTCCGCCAGGCATTTTCACCAGGTGCGCCTGCACGGTGTTGCCGAACCGCGTACCGATCAGCAATTCGCGGTGCAGAGGGTGCCAATCGGTTGGAAATGCCGACCGACTCTCGCCATAAAGCCGGGCAGCTTCCGCGAGTGTGACCGGAATTGGGGGCACGCCCTGCGCAACAATTGACTCGGGTGGGGCGACCGTTGCTGCCTCCTGAGCGGCAGCGAGGCCCACAAGCACAAGATTGAGAACGAAACCCGCGAGATACCGGTTCATGGACCCCTCCTTATGACGCCGATGTGATTCCTTATTGACTGCACACCATTGGACGCGCAGGCGCATCAGCGTGTGTCTCCGCGTTCAACGATTATGTGCGCAATGACCTGCACTACGGCGAGTGCGGCATCGTCAAGCCGAGAATCCAGACCTTCACTAGCTGGAATTACGAACACCGGCTCCCTGGGCCGGCGCAGCAACCGGCGTCACCGCGCCGTGGGGCCAACGTCATCCCCGACCTCGCCAACGCAATGAAGCTCAACTCCAACCTGAAGGACCCGTTGAGCGCGGGCTACTTCGACCTTGCGACACCCTTCTATCAGGATGTCCACGAGACGAATCACCTACGCAATGCGGCAAGCCTGGAGGCCAACACCGAGTACCGGTTCTACGAATCGGGCCACATTTTATGCCAAGGACTCGGCGCTCAAGATGCTGCACGACAATGTGGCGGCGTTCATTCGCCGAGCCAGCAGTCTCGGGCACTAACCCTGAGCGGATTGGCGCAGCGCGAGCTGCTCAGTTGTGCGCTGGCTCCGGCGCACCCGCATTGCCCGTGCCGCCGCTTTTTGCCGCTTCATCCGGCGCGACCTTCAGCGCCGGCGGTTGCTCGAGCGGCCGTTCCTTACCATGCAGGTTCAGCCGGCCAAAAAGCGCGCCGTCAGGCGAGGCGACCGTCGTGCCCCGGTTGCGCAGGTTCGGTGACGCGATGACGATCGCTCCGGGCTGATCGGGCTGAACGGGGGTCGGTCGCGCTTTCCCCTGCGACGAGGGGTCGCTTGGCGCGGCGGCGTTGCTCGGCGGCGATGCGCCGGTCTGTGCGGAGGCGTCGGCCGGCGACGGTGCGGCTGCCAGCGGCGCCGCGTCTGCGCAGATACCCAGCGCGAGGGCGAGTAAACCCAGCGGGATTGGTTTGAGAGACATGGCAGCCTCCTGGCGCGTGCGGCGATCGATAGGGCTTCGACAGTCCTGCTTGCAGATCATTGCGCAAACCAAGAGCGCGCGCTGATGGGTGGCCTGTGCGAAGGTGCCGGCCAATGCCGCCTAATGCTAGAACGCAAAGTACGGGCCCGTTCCGCCAGGGGTGCTGCGCGTTTCGATCGCCGTGTACACGTTGCGCCCATAGAAAAATGGCAGCCCCCAGGCGAAGACCGATACGTCCCCAGCCGGCGCCGCGAAGTTGTTGAAGGCATAGAAGTTCGGATTTGCCGCGGCGAGCTGATCGGCATTGGCGATGCTGAAACTGGCGCTGGCATTATTGTTCGTTCCCTCCAGGTTCGCCGAAAGATATTGCGCGCTTGCCGGGCAGTACCAGCCCGCTGCCGCGCTCGTGCACAGCGGATAGAGAGCCGTGCTGATGTAGAACAGGCTCGAGCCGCTGTCGATGTAGCTCGTGCCGTAGTTCTCGCCACTGAAGTTCGTGACGATGTTGCCTGTGCTCGGATCGGTTGCCAGGACCTTGGCACTGCCCAGTCCGTTGTTCGATTGGGTCCCGATCCCGAAGATGAGCGAGCCGGTGGCAGTTGCGGCACCCCCAGCGGAGATCGAGGCAAGTTCGATGATCGTGCCGTTGTTATCGACGCTGAATAGCCCTACCGGGTTGGGCAGCTGCTGGGAAACCGCGACCGGGATCGGGGCGCAGCCGGACGCGTTGCAGCCGTAGTACCAGCCGGGAATGGCGGCTTGGGCGCAGCCGCTGCCACAATCCTGCAGGAACACGCCGATGCCCAGGAGACCGTTGGCGCCGAAGGTCTCCACCGTGTTCTCGGGGGGACCGGAGCTCGAGCAGCTGATCGGAATCGACGGAAACGCCGGATCGCCGATGATCTGCAACGGTATGGATTTCGCCTGTTCGCCGGCGATGTGCATGTCGGCGAGCTTCACTGGTCCCCAGCTGAAGCCGTCGACAAACTGCACGCACGCGACCAGCGGGTCGCCGTTTGCATCGACCTGCTGCGGCAGCGAGAGTGCTGGCGACAGCGCTGACGATAACAGGCGCAAGCCGGACGACCCCGTATCGACCTGGATGTTGTCGATGGTCTGGCAGTTGGTGCTGCTACCCGGGGCGCAGACGGTGATGCTGACGAAGGGGATGTTGACAATGCCTGCCGGCCCCGCGTTGACGCTGAGCGGCAGGACGTTCTGAGGAGCCGGTGCGCTCCCGCCAGCGACCTGGACTGCGGCGAAGGCAGCGTTCTCGCTGCAGCCGCCGGCCGCTGATGGCGCTGTATAGGTTCCTTCGATACCTTGCGCGGTGGCCTGGATGCCAGCCATGCTTGCCACCGTGTTCAGACCGTTGGAACACTGATATGTCGCGCTGGGAATCGAGTAGAGCTGGCCGTACTGGGTGAGCGGACCGGACAGCGTGCAGTCCAGGCCCGTGCTGTAGCTGAACTCGAAGGTCGCGCTGCCGTTGCCGGGCTGCAGGACCTGAAGGTTGAAATTGTCCTGGTAGCTGCCGGGCGTGCCGCAGCCGGCACCCGAATAGTCCCCGGAACGACCGCCGGTGTAGTTGCCGGCAAGGTTGATCGTGGTCAGCGTCTGGCGCTGAATCGACTTGGTCACCGTGGGGCCACCGGTCAGGCTGTAGGTGAGCGTGCCTTGGGTTGCGCTGGAAGGAACGAAGGAGGCCGTACCGACCAGCGTGTTGACCACATTTCCCGGGATCCAGGGCGCACCGAAGTAGGTACCGACAGTCGAGTACAGATTACCGGCGAAGTTGCCGTTGGCGTCGCTATAGATGACCGCGGTATACCATGTCGGCTCGTTGGTGGGTCCGTAGATGAAGAATGTCGCGAAGATGACATTGTCAGCCTGGACCAAATTGACGCCCCAGCCGGATTCGCTCGGTAAATACCAGATATCGGTGTAATCGGTTGCTGCTGCGGCCGGCAATGACATGGCGAGGAACGCGAGAGTCAAGGCGGCTCGCAACAGGCGCTTCAGCATAGGGATTACTCCGGGTCGGTATTGAGCGCTGACCGCACGCTGCCTGCTTAGGTTCCATCCGAGCATTGGAGCGCCAATCATACCGGTGACGCCGCGTCGCGGATTTGCGGCGGACGAAGCAAGATGTGTCGAAATGTAAGTACAGCGACGGGCCCGATCGCGACGGATCGACTGCACCGGCGTTGCGCACGGACCCGATCGGCGTCGGACCCGCTGCTTGTTAGCCGCAAAATGATGCCGCGGTTATCCCGCGGACATCGTTACGGCTTTTTGCAGCCCTGGTTGTATTTGCCCTTGGCGCAGGTGGTCCCGTTGGGGCCCTGGGCTACGCCCACCCCATTCTTCGTTGTCGCGACGCCGCCCCGGCTCGTTTGCGTGGTCGTCACGCCGTGCGCGTTCTTTTGCGAAACCGCCGCATTGCCCGTATTGGGGTTGTAGGCGGCTTTTGCCCCGTTGCTGTTTTGCGCAGTCGTCACCCCGCTGGGATTTTTCTGCACCGTGGTAGCCGTACCCGTATTCGGGTTGACCGCTACCGCTTTCTGGCCATTGCTGCAAACGGTCTTGCCGCGCGCGTTGGTGACGCAATCCGCGGCAAACGCGCCGGAAGCAAAAACCATGAACGCCAACGTCAAAAGAATCTTCACTTGTATTTCCCTTCGCTTGGACCTGCCGTCGTGTCGCCTGCCGTCCGGCTTATGCGGCCGCGTCAACCCAGCTTCATCTTGAGCGCTTCGGGGCGCAGCGTGTCGTAGAATTCGAACGGCTGGTGGATCCACGGATTGTCCGCCAGGTACTCGATATAGTAGTCGGGCCTGATGACCGAGTGTGCCTTGTACCACAACACGGCGGTGCGAAGCTCGACCAGGTGCGTAAAGCGTTGCGGCAGTTCGCGGAACACGGCTTCGAGCGTATGCCCTGAATCAACCATGTCGTCGACGAGCAGCGCCCGCTCGCCCAGTCGCGGCGCGGTCATGGTCATGTGCTCGGCGATTACGAGTTGCCCCCGCACCGTGCCGCCCTCCGCGGTATACGAATGGGTCGACAATATGGCCAGTGGCACTTCATAGATTCGCGACAGCACGTCGCCTACGCGCAGGCCCCCGCGGGCGATGCATATGATCTGATTGAAGCGCCAGCCGGAATCGAAGACCTTCAGAGCGAGGCGCTCGATCAGGGCGTGATACTGCTCCCAGCTGACGTCGAGATTCATGTGCCGCAACTCCGGGTCGGCTCGTCTTGGCGGCGGGCTATTGAAACGGATGGTGCACCAGGATCGTCTCGTCGCGCTCGGGTCCGGTCGAGACCATCGCGATGGGCACGCCGGTGAGGGCCTCGATGCGCCGCAGGTACGCGCGGGCGGTCGGGGGAAGCGCCTCGAAACTCTTGACGCCGAACGTGCTCTCCGTCCAGCCGGGGAGTTCCTCGTAGACCGGTTCGCAGGCGGCGACTGCCTCGGCACCGGTCGGGAGCAGGGCGACCGGCTCCCCGCCGACGCGGTAGGTCGTGCAGATGCGGATCGATTCCAGGCCGTCTAAGACGTCGAGCTTGGTGATGCACAGGCCGTCGACCCCGTTGAGTTGCACCGAGCGTGCGAGCGCCGGGATGTCGAGCCAGCCGCAGCGGCGCGGCCGGCCGGTGACCGACCCGAACTCGTTGCCCCTCAGCGCGAGCTGCGCGCCGATGTCGTCGGTGAGTTCGGTCGGGAAGGGCCCCGTGCCCACCCGCGTCGTATACGCCTTGACGATGCCGAGCACGTAGTCGAGCTGCTGCGGTCCGATGCCGGCTCCTGCTGCGGCGGCAGCGGCGACGCAGTTCGACGAGGTCACGTAGGGGTAGGTGCCGTGATCGATATCGAGCAGCGCACCCTGCGCCCCCTCGAACAGCAGCGATTCGCCGGCGCGCCGCGCCACCTGCAACAGCGCCGCCACGTCGGCCACCATCGGTTGCATCGCGGGGGCCAGCGCCAGGGTGGCATCGAGCGTGTGGCGATAGGGAATGGCATCGCGCTGGAAATACCGGGTCAGAACAAAGTTGTGGTATTCGAGCACGTGCTCGAGCTTGGTCGCGAAGCGATCGGGATAGAACAGATCCTGGACGCGCAGCGCGCGGCGCGCGATCTTGTCCTCGTAGGCCGGGCCGATGCCGCGCCCGGTGGTGCCTATGGGTGTGGCGCCGAGCGCCGCCTCGCGCGCCTGATCGAGCGCGACGTGGTAGGGCATGACCAGAGGGCACGCGGGCGAGATCGCCAGCCGCGACCGGACCTCTATGCCGGCTCCTTCGAGCTCGGCGATCTCCTGCAGCAGTGCGGTGGGAGAGACCACCACGCCGTTGCCGAGATAAACGCGCACGGAAGGCCGCAGGATGCCCGATGGAATCAGGCGCAGCACGGTCTTTTTGCCGCCGATCACGAGCGTATGGCCGGCATTGTGACCGCCCTGGAACCGGACCACGCCGTGGGCATGCTCGGTCAGCCAGTCGACGACCTTCCCCTTGCCCTCATCACCCCATTGGGTGCCGATTACGACGACATTCTTGCCCATGTCTGTAGGATCGTTGGTGATCGATGTCGGCGTCGGCGCAAGCGCTGTCACGTGGCGCGGCCGACCAGCGCGGCCAACTGGCGCAGGTCGAGCGTGAAACCCGTCGCCGGGCGGGCGCGGCCGAAGGCCTTGCCAATGCCGTCGTAGCGCTCGCCGCGGCCGATGGCGCTGCGCTCGCCCGCGGTAAACACCGAAAAGCTTACCCCGCTCTGATAGTGATAGCCGCGCAGGTCGGCGAGATCAATGTGCACGGCTTCGACCTTGTCACGCGCGGTCCGGGCCAGCGTTTCCAGCGCAGCGAGTGCGCCGGCGATCGACGGGGTGTCCGGCAGCCGCGCCCGCGCCCGCGAGAGCACTTCCTCCGCCGGGCCGTACAGGCTTGGCAGGAGGACGAACGCGTCGCGCCACGCCGCGGGCAGCTTGGCCGTCAGATCGGCCACCGCCGGCACGTCCTTGGTGCGCATCGCGGCGAAGAGTTCGCTGTCGCCACCGTT
This sequence comes from uncultured beta proteobacterium, assembly GCA_963763625.1. Lineage (GTDB taxonomy): Bacteria > Pseudomonadota > Gammaproteobacteria > Burkholderiales > Casimicrobiaceae > PALSA-1003. The sequence goes on from CAVXPH010000003.1 coordinate 49,161, forward strand.
GCCGGCAAGGTGCGAGCCGTTTGCCAGCGCGCGGTACACGCCGACGTGCCCGAGGTCGAGATGCAGTCCCGGCACGGCGGCGGCATCGAGCGAAGAGAGCAGCAGAGCGAGCACCTCGACGTCGGCCGTGATGCCGGGGTCGCCGTAGAGCTCGGCGCCGATTTGCAGCACTTCGCGCGTCTGCGCCCCGCCGCTTGCCAGCGTGCGCAGCACGCTACCGGCGTAGCACAACCGCGTCACGCCGGGCTCGTTGAGCAGGTGGGCGTCGATGCGCGCGACCTGCGGCGTCATGTCGGCACGCACACCGAGCAAGCGTCCGGAAAGCGGGTCGACCACCTTGAAGGTCTGCAACTCGAGGTCGTGGCCGGTTCCGGTCAGAAGTGAATCGAGGTGCTCGATCAGCGGCGGCTGCACCATGCGGTAGCCGTGGCCACGAAAATGGTCGAGCAGCGTCCGGCGCAAGTCCTCGATGCGCTGCGCCTCGTCGGGCAGTATATCGTCGACGTACTCGGGCAACACCCACTTACGCATAGAACGCCACAAGCAGCAGGCCGCCGAAGGCGACGGCAATCAAGCCGATGAAGCGCAGCTGTCCGTCGCTCAAATCGATGAGGTGGCGAAAGGCGTTGCGCCAGACACGCGGAGCGACAAGCGGCAGCAGGCCCTCGAGCACCAGCACGAACGCGCACGCCGCCCAGAACGCTTCCGGCATCCCGTCTCTCCTTCCGGTTGGTGGCGGTTGCTAGCGCGCGCCGGAATGCGGCACGGCCTTGGCGGCGGCGGACTGCTTCAGATACTGGAAGAATTCGGAACTCGGATCGAGCACCATCAGGTCGCTCTTGTTCTTGAACGTCGCCTTGTACGTCTCGAGGCTGCGGTAGAAGGCGTAGAACTCCGGATTCTGGCCGTAGGCAGCGGCGTAGATCGCCGACGCCTTCGCGTCGCCGTCGCCCTTGGTCTTCTGCGCCTGGCGGTAGGCGGCGGCCAGGATTACTTCGCGTTGCCGATCGGCGTCGGCGCGAATCTTCTCCGACTCGGCCGCGCCCTGCGAGCGCAGCTCGTTGGCGACGCGCTTGCGTTCCGATTCCATGCGCTGATAGACCTGCGGCAGGACTTCCTCGGGCAGCTCGACCCGGCGCAGGCGCACGTCGACGATCTCGACGCCGATCTGCTTGGCGTCGGCGTCGGCGCGTTGTCGGGTCGTCGTCATGATGTCATTGCGCTGCGTCGAGATCGCCTCGTGGATCGTGCGCTTGTTGATCTCCTGCGCCAGATTGAAGCGAATCGTCTGCGCCAGCCGCTGTTTCGCCAGCTCCTCGTCGCCGGTCACGCTCTGATAGAACTTGCGCACATCGATGATGCGCCAGTAGGCGATGAAGTCGACGTTGAGCGGTGTCTTTTCCGAGGTTGTGATGCGGTCCGGCCGCGGCGCATCGAGCGTCAGGATGCGGCGGTCGTAGAACTTGATGTTCTGCAGCAGCGGCACCTTGAAGTAGAGACCGGCGGCGGTGTTGGCGTCGATGAACTCGCCCAGCTGGAACTTGATCGCGTACTGGCGCTGGTCGACGGTATAGATCGACTGCGACAGCACCACCAGGATGGCGACGAGCAGGGCGACGATGGGGACGGCGGATTTCATCGGCTGTCTTTAGCGATCGCGGCTGCGCGCGAGTTCGTGCGCCCGGCTCGGATCGAGCGTGACCGAGGCCTCCGGCGGCGCCGCGACGTGCGGCGCCTCGGTCGCACCGGTCGGCGGAGCGGCCGCCTGGGTCTGCTTGACGAGCTGGTCGAGCGGTAGGTAGAGCAGGTTGTTGCCGGCTTTCTGGTCGATTAGCACCTTGCTCGTGCTGCCCAGAACCGACTGCATCATGTCCAGATACAGTCGCTCGCGGGTGATGGCCGGGGCCTTGGTGTATTCGACCAGGATCTGCTTGAAGCGACTGGCATTGCCTTCCGCCTCCTGTACCACGCGGGCGTTGTAACCGTCGGCTTCCTGCAGCAGGCGCGAGGCCAGGCCGCTGGCGCGCGGCACGATGTCGTTGGCGTAGGCCTGCCCTTCGTTCTTCTGCCGCTCCAGATCCTGCTTCGCCTTCACCGCGTCGTCGAAGGCGGGACGAACCTGCTCCGGAGGCTGCGCATCGAGCAACGATACGCTCTGGATCTGGATGCCGGTGCCATAACGATCGAGCATTTCCTGCATCAGCATCTCGGCCCTCTTGGCAATTTCGCCGCGGCCTTCGTAGAGCACGAAGTCCATCTGGCTGCGGCCGATGACTTCGCTGATCGCCGTCGATGCCACCTGCACCAGCACGTCGTCGGGATTCTTGGTGTCGTACACGAAATCCTTGGCATCCTTCAGCCGGTACTGCACGGCGAACAGGGCATCGATGATGTTCTCGTCGTCGGTGACGAGGAGCAGCCCGCGGGCGGAGCGGCTGGCGGCTGTGCTGCCGTGGATCTCGACGGTTTTGATCTTGGAAAAGTCGATGACATCGACGGTTTCGATCGGATACGGCAGGTGCCAGCGCGGGCCCGGCTCGGTTGTCTCGGTGTACTTGCCGAAGCGCGCGACCACGCCGCGCCGACCCTCGTCGACGATGTAGAAGCCGCTCGCCAGCCAGACGACGAGGATCAGCGCGATGAGCAGGCCCACGCCGCCGAACGGAAAGGAGAAGCGGGGCGCTCCGCCCCCGTCGCCGCCGCCGTCCGGCTCGCGCCGCCCGAACAGCTCGTTCAAGCGCCGGTTGACGTTCTGCCAGATCTCGTCGAGATCGGGCGGCCCGCTGCGGCCGCGCTTACCCCATTGCGGATCGTTAAGAGACATGGCAGATGCCGTGCGGCGGCTTGGGAGTGGCAGGTCGTATCGGGAAATGCCGGATCACGCTCTCGCCGCCCGGTACCGGACTTCCCCTGCGGGGCGCGGAAACCGTTCCGCCAGCGCAGCGTGCAAATCAGGCACGCCGGCGCCGGTAAGCGCGCTCAGACGGACGGCGCAAATCTTACCATATTCGTCGCGTTCGACCCCGGGAGCGAGCCCGGCGGCGTCGCATTTGTTCTGCACCAGGATCCGCGGCAGTTCGGCGGCACCGATTTCGCAGAGCACCGCGTCGACGGCGTTAATCTGCTCGTCACGATTGACATGGCTGGCGTCGACCACATGCAACAGCAAGTCCGCGTCGATCGCCTCCTTGAGCGTGGCGCGGAACGCGGCGACCAGATCGTGCGGCAGATCGCGGATGAAGCCGACCGTGTCGGAGAGCACCATGTCCTGGGCCTCGGCAACCGCCAGCCGGCGGAGCGTCGTATCGAGCGTCGCGAAGAGCTGGTCGGCGGCATGGACGCGCGCCCCGGTCAGGCGGTTGAACAGCGTCGATTTGCCGGCGTTGGTATAGCCCACGAGGGCAATGTTGCGCAGCGCCGCGCGCCGTCGCGCCCGGGCCTGGGTTTCGCGCTGACGCCCGATCTGCTCCAGGCGGCTGTTGAGGAGCTTGACGCGCACGCCCGATCAGCCGGCGGTCGGACTCGAGCTGGGTCTCCCCGGGGCCGCGCAAGCCGATGCCCCCCTTCTGCCGCTCCAGGTGGGTCCAGCCGCGCACCAGCCGCGTCGACAGGTGCTTGAGCTGCGCCAACTCGACCTGCAGCTTGCCCTCGGCGCTCTGCGCGCGTTGCGCGAAGATGTCGAGAATGAGGCTCGCGCGATCGACAATGCGGCATTCCAGCGCGCGCTCGAGATTGCGCTGCTGCACCCCTGACAGGGCGTGATCGAAAATGACCAGGTCGGCGTCGCTGCCGAGGCGGCGGGCGGCGATCTCTGCCACCTTGCCGCGACCGGCGTAGAGTGCCGCGTCGGGCCGCACCCGTCGCGCGGAGACGATGTCGGCAATCTCGGCGCCCGCCGCACGGGCGAGCGCCTTGAGCTCCACCAGCCGCTGCTCCGGCTCGCCGTCGCCAAAATCGATCGCGACGAGCAGCGCGCGATCGCCGCGGGCGGGACGCTCAAACACCGCGTCTCACCGGCGCATCCGGCCTAGGCAGCTTCGCGTTCGTTGTCGTGCGGCATGGTGATGGCGCGCGCCGGCACCACGGTCGAGATGGCGTGCTTGTACACCATCTGCGTGACCGTATTCTTAAGCAGGACGACATACTGGTCGAACGACTCGATCTGGCCTTGCAGCTTAATGCCGTTGACCAGGTAGATCGAGACCTGAACATGCTCCTTGCGCAGCGTATTCAGGAACGGGTCTTGTAGCATTTGCCCTTTATTGCTCATCGCATGCTCCGCTGGGTTTTCTTATGGCGCACCGTTATCGGTCCGGGCTGCCGCTTTTAGGTTCCCCGGCCGTCGACCTAGCGGCCTTTGCGCCGGTGCGTCGCGGCCTCCGCATAGGGATTGGCGCCGGTCTTGAATTGTATCCTAAGCGGCGTTCCCTGCAGTTGGAACGCCTCGCGGAAGAAATGTTCCAGGTAACGGCGGTAGGCGTCCGGAACGCTCGACAGTGCGCTGCCGTGGATGACGATGAGCGGCGGGTTCGCCCCGCCCTGGTGCGCATAGCGAAGCTTTGGCCGCACGGTGCCCGCCCGGGGGGGCTGCTGGCGCTCGAGCGCCGCCTGCAGCGTCCGGGTGAGCTTCGGCGTGGGCAGCCGCGCCATCGCCGCGGCATAGGCCCGGTCGACCGCCTCGATGAGCGCTCCGATGCCCTTGTCCTTCTTTGCCGAGATCGTGTGCAGCTCGGCAAAGGCGAGGAAGCCCAGTTTGCGCTCTAGGTCACGCTTGATCTGCGCCCGGGCGTCGGCATCGGCCGCATCCCACTTGTTGACGGCGACCACCAGCGCACGGCCGGCCTCGAGAATATGCCCGGCGAGATGCGCGTCCTGCTCGGAGACGCCCTGCTCGGCGTCGAGGAGCAGCACGACCACGTTCGTATCTTCGATCGCCTGCAGGGTTTTGATGACGGAGAATTTCTCGATGGTCTCGGTCACCTTGCCGCGGCGGCGCACACCGGCGGTGTCGATGAGGGTATAGCTGCGGCCGCCGCGATCGAAATCGAGGTAGATCGAATCGCGCGTCGTCCCGGGCTGGTCGAAGGTGATGACGCGCTCCTCGCCGAGCAGCGTGTTGACCAGCGTCGACTTGCCGACGTTGGGACGGCCGACGATCGCGACCTTGATGCGCTTTTCCTCCGCGCCCGCCGGTTTCGCATCACTCGCGGACTGCGGCGGGCACTGGGCGAGGGCGTGCTCGACCAGTTCGCGCAGGTTCTCGCCGTGCGCGGAGGAGATCGGCAGCGGCGTGCCGAGCGCCAGTTCGTGGAATTCGGCCGTGGCGCGCTCCGGCGCCAGGCCTTCGGACTTGTTCACCGCCAGCAGCACCGGCCGGCCGGCGCGGCGGAGCACGTCGGCGATCGTTATGTCCTCGCCGGTCAAGCCCTCGCGGCCGTCAACCAGGAAGATGATCGCATCGGCCTCGGCGATCGCCGTCTTGGTCTGCGCCGCCATCGCCTGCATGATGCCGTCGCGGGCCTTCGGCTCAAAACCCCCGGTGTCGACGACCAGGTATGGCCGCTCGCCCCAGCGCCCGCGGCCGTAGTGGCGATCCCGGGTGAGGCCCGGGTAATCGGCGACCAGCGCCGCGCGCGACGCGGTCAGGCGGTTGAACAGCGTCGACTTGCCGACGTTGGGGCGGCCGACGAGGACGAGCGTGGGTAGCATCGGTTGCCGCGCACCCGCCCGGCCCTCAATGGGTTGCGGCGCTGATGAGGTTGCCGCCGGCGCTCTGCCACACCATCGTGTCGCCGGCGGCTACCGGCTGCGCCAGGGGAGCCTTTTCGTCGGTCGCGAGACGACCCACCAGGCTGCCGTCATTGCGGTCGAGCAGATGCAGGTAGCCCCCGCCATCGACCACCGCGAGATAGTCGCCGACCACCGCCGGGCCGCTCGGAGCACGCGCGGCCAGTTTGTCCTGCTTCCAGACCGAGGCGCCGTCGGTCTTGTCCAGCGCCTGGATGGCGCCTTTATCGTCGGTGATGTAGAGGTAGCGATTGTCGAGCGCGAGGCCACCGAGGCTGCCGAAATCGCGCGACCAGACCAGCGTGCCGCGCAGCGGGTCGAAGCAGGCCAGCCGTCCCTGGTACGCCGCGGCACACACCTCGTGCTCGTCGATGACCGGCAGGCTGGTGATGTCGGCGATGCGTTCGAGCTCGGTCGCGCCCTTCGGCGTGGTGACGTTTCCTTCCCAGGCCACGTTGCCCGTCGCCACGTCCATCGCCAGCAGTTTCCCGCCCGCGGTGCCGGTGAACAGCCCGCCGCGGGTGACGATGCCGCCGGCAAAGCGCCGCACGGTGAGCGGCGGGATGACGCGCTGAGACACCCATTTGCGACTGCCGTCCTTCGGCGCCAGGCCGAAAATCTTGCCGTCGATCGACCACACGAGCAGCATGGTCTCGGTGGGCTTTGGCGGCCCGCTGACTTCGCTCGACACCTTCGCCTGCCACAGCGGCTTGCCGCTGGTGTCGAACGCGAGCACGTCGCCTTTCTCCGTGCCCACCACGACCAGGTTCGCGTCGGCGCCGACGCCGGCCGACAACGGCATGCCGGCATTAACGCGCCAGCGCTGCGCCCCGGACGCCGGGTCGACGCTCACCACGGTGCCGTCCTCGCCGGCGGCGTAGACCGCATCGGGGCGCACCGCGGGTGCGAATCCGCCGCCGACCTTACCGCCGATGGCAACCTGCCAGTTGCGCCGCGGCGTGGTCTTCGCCTGGTAATCGGGCAGCGGCCCGAGCTTCGGCCCGTGACTGAACCAGGAGAACGACGGCGCCGGCAGTGTCATCCACGATGGCAGCCAGGTCGACAACGTCGAGCAGGCCGAAAGCAATGCGCTCGCGGCGAGCGCGAAGAGCGCCCATTGACCGCGGGCACGGCTCGCCCGGACGGGCACCGCCAGCGGGGGCGAAGCCCTCATTTTGCCGCTGGCGCCGGTGCGCTTGGGGGCGGCGTATTCCCCACCGCGGGTTCATTGGCGAACGGCGCCGGCGACGCGAGTGTGGCGATGGGCAGCGGACCGCCCAGGGCGTCGAGCTTCGCCTGCACGTAGCCGCGGTACCCCGACTTCGGTTCGAGCTTCGATAGCGCGACCTGGTACGCGGTGCGGGCGTCCGCCACTTTGCCGGCGGCCGCCAGCACGTCGCCCTTGAGGTCGGCGTAAATGGCGGCGAACGCGTCATCGGTCTTCGCATCCAGGGTCTTGAGCGCCTCGTCGTACTGCTTTTCGTCGAGCAGCACCTGCGCCAGGCGGTAGCGCGCGATCGCCTTGAGCTCGTCCTCGTCGGAGTGGTCGATGACCCATTGCAGCTGCGCCTTCGCCGCCGTCTTGTCGTTGGCATCGTAGAGCAGCTTCGCATACAGCAGCGCCGCGCGCGGCGCGTAGGCGGTGCGGCCGTAGCGCTCGACGAGCTCCTTCGCCGGGTCTTTTGCCTTGGCGGGGTCGTTGCCGTGCGCGGCCTCGCTCACCGCCTGATAGAACACGCTCGCCTGCTCGGACATTCGGGCCTGATACCAGCGCCAGCCCTGCACGCCGATGACGACGATCGCCAGGGCCACCACGGCGGCGCTGACGTACTTGCCATAGCTCGCCCACCAAGCCTTGAGATCATCGAGCTGTTCCTGTTCCTCCAGATCGTATACCGCCATCTTCCCTTCCTGTTCAGTGGGCCGCGCGAATCTGCGCGGCAATGTCTTCGGGTGGCAGCGCGATCTGCTCGCCGGGAACGCGCAGAGGCTTGACCGCGACACGATGCGCGGCGGCCTCGTCGTCGCCAACGATGAGCGCCCAGCGCGCCCCGCTCGCGTCGGCCTTCTTGAGCTGGGCCTTGAAATTGCCGCCACCGGCGTGAACGACGATGGCAAGACCGGCGTCGCGCAGGCGCTCGGCCGTGGCGAGCGCGAGGTCGGTGGCCGCCGCACCGACATGGACGACATAAGCGTCCGGCACCGCGGCAACCGAAGCGCCGGCTTCGCGCAGGAGGAGCACGAGGCGGTCGACACCCAGGGCGAATCCGCAGGCTGGCGTGGGCGGGCCTCCGAGCTGAGCGAACAGGCCGTCGTAGCGACCCCCGCCGGCCACCGTTCCCTGCGCCCCCAGGCGATCGCTGACCCATTCGAACACGGTGCGGTTGTAATAGTCGAGGCCGCGCACCAGGCGCGCATTGACCTCGAACGCAATCCCGGCTGCCTCAAGCCTTTGCTGCAGGTCGTTGAAGTGCCGGCGCGACGCCGATTGTTCGTCCAGCAGGTCGTCGAGCCTGGGCGCCGCGGCGATCAAACCCTGCAGCGACGGATTCTTGCTGTCGAGTATGCGCAGCGGATTGGTTTCCAGACGGCGCCTGGAATCCGCATCGAGGTCTTCGACGCGAGCGCGGAAGTAGCGCACCAGCGCCTGGCGGTGGGTGAGCCGCTCCGACGCATCGCCAATGGAGTTTATGTGCAGCGCCATGTCCTTGACGCCCAGCCTCTTCCACAGGCGCGCGAGCATGATGATCTGCTCGGCTTCGACGTCCGGACCGTCGAAGCCAAGCGCTTCGACATCGAACTGGTCGAACTGGCGGTAGCGACCCTTCTGCGGCCGCTCGTGGCGGAACATCGCTCCGGCGGTCCAGACTCGCTGCGGCCGCTCGTAGGTCAGATGATGCTCGATCGCGGCGCGCACGATGCCCGCGGTTGCCTCCGGGCGCAGGGTCAGGCTCTCGCCGTGATCGTCGAAGGTGTACATCTCCCTCTCGACGATGTCGGTCGCATCACCGATGCCGCGCACGAACAGTGCCGTCGACTCGACGATCGGCACGCGCAGGTTGCGGTAGCCGTACTGGGCAAAGGTTTCCCGCGCTTGGTCCTCGATGTGCTGCCAGAGCGCTGCCTCGTCGGGCAGCACGTCGTTCATGCCGCGAACGGCCTGGATCGTCGGCGCGCCCATGCGGCTATGCAATCGCCTTGACGTTGATCGACTGTCTTTCCGGCTTGAGGTGGGGCGCGGGCGGTTCGCCGCCGTAGGTCGCGCGCACGTAATCGGCGATGATCTGCTGGAATTCCTCGGCGATGCGTTCGCCCTTGAGGGTGACGGTCTTCTGCCCATCGACGTAGACCGGGGCGACGGGCACTTCGCGCGTTCCCGGAAGGCTGATTCCGATGTTGGCCATCTTCGATTCGCCCGGACCGTTCACGACGCAGCCCATCACCGCCACGCGCATGCTCTCCACGCCGTTATAGCGCGCGCGCCATTCCGGCATCTGCGTGCGCAGATAGGACTGGATCCTGTCCGCCAGCTCCTGGAAGTAGGTGCTCGTGGTCCGGCCGCAACCGGGGCAGGCGGTCACCAGCGGGGCGAAGGAGCGCAGGCCCATGGTTTGCAGGATTTCCTGCGCCACGATGACTTCGCGCGTGCGGTCACCGGAAGGCTCCGGGGTCAGCGATACGCGGATCGTGTCGCCGATGCCCGATTGCAGCAGCACCGCCATGGCGGCGGTCGAGGCGACGATGCCTTTCGAGCCCATGCCGGCTTCGGTCAGCCCCAGGTGCAGCGGGTAATCGCAGCGCCGCGCAAGCTCGCTATAGACGGCGATCAGATCCTGGACATCGGATACCTTGCACGACAGGACGATGCGGTCGCCCGGCAGACCGAGCTCCTCGGCGCGCTGTGCGCTGCCGATCGCCGACACAACCAGCGCCTCGCGCAGCACCTGTGCTGCATCGCGGGGTTCCGGTAGCCGGGCATTCTCGTCCATCAGCCGGGACAGCAGCTCCTGATCGAGGCTGCCCCAGTTCACGCCAATGCGAATCGGCTTGTCCCACTTCACGGCGTGCTCGATCATGATCGCGAATTGCGCGTCGTGCTTCGAACCCTTGCCGACGTTGCCGGGATTGATGCGGTACTTGGCCAGCGCCTGCGCGCACTCCGGGTATTCGGTCAAAAGCTTGTGGCCGTTGAAATGGAAATCGCCGATGAGTGGCACCGCGCAACCGTGGGCATCGAGTTGCAGCCGGATGTGCGCCACCGCGGCGGCAGCCTCTTCGTTGTTGACGGTGATGCGAACCAGCTCCGATCCGGCGGTGGCGAGCGCCTCGACCTGGGCGACAGTCGCGGCAATGTCGGCCGTATCGGTATTGGTCATTGACTGCACCACGATCGGCGCACCGCCGCCGATGGCGATGTCGCCCACGCGTGCGGTTCGCGTGCGCTGACGGCTGATTGTCGCAGGTCCGGGATCGGCCATGAGAGGCGCTTCGTTTCAGGTCAGGCGCAGGCGCGCAACGTTCTGGCGCGTGTAGCGCGACAGGTCGACCGGCGTGCCGCGATAGACGAGCGTCACCTCGTTGGCGTTGCCGATCACGACGTCGAAGGGGGCGCTGCCGCGAAGCGATTGCTCGGAGCCGGCAGCGACAAGGCGCGAAATGAGCACCTGGCCATCGCGATCGCGGATCTCGGTCCACGACGGCCCGTGGTAGGTGAGCTGCAGCTGCGCCAGTGCGGCGGCCTCGGTCGCGGGTGCAGTCGCGGGCGGCGGCGCAGGGGCGGCGCTGGGCGCCGCGGCGAGTTCGTTTTCGGCCGCGCGCGGCGCGGGCGCAGGGGCCGTCGCCTCGGTCTTCGCTTCGGGGGCGTACGGATTGGCGAGCTCCGTGCGGGCGGTTGCCGCGGGCGCAATCACGACTGGCGGGGGCAGTGCGGCGTGCTTCGGCTCGCTCGGCGGTGTGAGCGCACCGCGATACCATTCGTAGGTGGCGGCGGCGACGATGCAGGCGACGAGCACGATCGGAATCACCCAGCGCGAGAAGCCCGGCCGCACCGAACCCCTGCTCGGCAACTCGGCAATCATCGCGCCGGTCGAATGCAGGGCGGGCGCTTCGAGCGCGGGAGCGCGCGCGGAGTCGGACAGCAGGCGGAGCAGGTCGTCGCCATCCAAGTTGAGCAGGCGGGCATAATTGCGCACGAAGCCGCGCGCAAAGGTGCGCCCGGGAAGCTGCGCGAAATCCTCTTCTTCCAGCGCCCGCACCTGGCGCGGCGCAAGTTTCAACTGCTGGGCGACTTGCTCCAGCGACAGGCCCGCGGCCTCGCGCCCGGCCCGTAGCCGCGCGCCGGGACCCGCGGCGCCAGACGGTGGCTGCGGCGCGCCGTCGACGCGTTCTTCGGTGGTCATCACTGGCAGCTGTCCGTCGCGATCGCCACGGTCTCCGGCGCTTGCGGATAGCGATTCTTCATCTGCGAAATGTACGACAACTCGGCCTGATGGTCGCCGAGCTTGCGTTCGATGCACACGCCCACGCGCAGCGCGTCGGGCGGCGGGTTGTTCATCAGCATGACGCCTTTCATCCAGCTGCGGGCTTCGTCGTAGCGCTGCGCCTTGTAGGCAAGCTGGGCGAGGCCGAGACTGGCCAGCGGATTGCCGGGCTGGATCTCCAGGGCACGGCGGAAATAGTTTTCCGCCGCGGCATCCTCGTTGATCGCCTGGGCGCAGCGGCCCGCGTTGACCAGCGCAACCTCGGGCGTACGGTACAGCGGGTTGCGTACCGCGGCGTCGAATTGCGCCAGCGATTCGCGTTGGCGGTTGTGCGTGCACAGATACCAGCCCCAGTTGTGCAGCGTCTCCGACTCGTTGGGCGCGAGCTGCAGGGACTGGGCGAAATTCTGCTCCGCCTTGCGATCGTCTCCGAGGTAGGCGTAGACCAGGCCGGCGATGTTATACGCCGGCGCGTAGCTCGGATCGATCTTCACCGCGGTGTTCACTTCTTCCAGGGCCACCGCCATCTGGCCACGCTCGTAGTAACCCGCGGCCAATTCACTATGCAGTTGCGCACGCTTCTCGGGGGGGGCCTTTTGCGGCGGCGTGGTCGTGACCTGGGGCGGCGGCTCGGGCGCCGGCGGCTTGCTGCTGCAGGCGGCGAGCAGGATCAGGGTTGCGAGCAGCAGCGTGCGCGCGGCGAAGGGGCCAAGGGTCATGACGACGGCTCCGCTGCAACCGTGGCCTGACGCACGGGGATGCGCTGCATCCGGCGCCGCGTCTTGTCCTGCACCTGCCCCGCGAGCTGACCGCACGCGGCGTCGATGTCCGCGCCGCGCGTGCTGCGCACGGTGGCCACCAGGCCCGCCTCCTGCAGGACGTTCTGGAAGGCGATAATGCGCGCGCGCGGGCTGGTCGAAAACGCCGTATTTGGAAACGGGTTGAACGGGATCAGGTTGAATTTGCACGGTACCTCGCGCACCAGCAGGGCGAGCTCCTGCGCCTGTTCGGGCGCATCGTTGACCCCGTCGAGCATGACGTATTCGAAGGTGACGAAGTCGCGCGGCGCGCGCTCGATGTAGCGCCGACAGGCGGCAAGGAGCTCGCGCAACGGATACTTGCGATTGATGGGCACCAGCACATCGCGCAGGGCGTCGTTCGGGGCGTGCAAGGACACGGCGAGCGCCACCGGACACTCCTCGCGCAGGCGATCGAGCGCCGGCACAAGGCCCGCCGTCGACAGCGTCACGCGCCGCCGCGACAGGCCGTAGGCGTTCGTGTCGAGCATCAACCGCAGGGCCCTGACGACGGGTTCAAAATTGGCCAAGGGCTCGCCCATGCCCATCATCACGACGTTGGTGATCGGATGCCGGCCGTGCTCGACCCAGGGCGGGTTGACCCCGGCGGCGAGCAGCGCCCGGTTGGCGTGCCAGAGCTGACCGATGATCTCGCCCGTGGACAGGTTGCGGTTGAAGCCCTGCTTGCCGGTGGAGCAGAAGGCGCAGTCGAGGGCGCAGCCGGCCTGGGAGGACACGCAGAGCGTGCCGCGATCGGCTTCGGGAATGTACACCGCTTCGATCGCGTTTCCGCCACCGACGTCGAGCAGCCACTTGCGCGTGCCGTCGCTGGCGGTGGCGTCGCGCAGCACGACCGGGGCGCGGATCTCGGCGTCGCGACCGAGCGCCTCCCGCGACGCCTTGGCGAGGTCGGTCATGGCATCGACGCGATCGGCCAGGGCGTGGTGCACCCAGCGCAGCACCTGCCGCGACCGGAACGGCTTCTCGCCGCGTGCGGCGAAGAGCGCTGCCAGGGCAGCATGATCGAAATCGAGCAGGTTGATCATGTTGGACAAATCAAGGCTTATCCATCATCGGCTGTGGATCTCCAGCCGTGGAAAGAAGAATTCGATTTCCGTCTCCGCGGTCGCCGGCCCGTCGGAGCCATGGACCGCGTTGGCATCGATGCTATCGGCAAAGTCCGCGCGTATGGTTCCCGGCGCCGCGTTCTTCGGGTCCGTCGCGCCCATCAGGTCACGGTTCTTGGCAATCGCGTTCTCGCCTTCGAGAACCTGGATCATTACCGGCCCGGACGTCATGAACTGCACCAGACCCTTGAAGAAGGGCCGTGCGCGGTGCACCGCATAGAAGCCCTCGGCATCGGGTTGCGCGAGCCAGGTCATCTTCGCCGCCACGACCTTCAGTCCCGCGCGCTCGAAGCGAGTATAGATCTCTCCGATGACGTTTTTTGCCACCGCGTCGGGCTTGATGATCGAAAGGGTCCGTTCCACCGCCATTGCCTTGGGCTCTGAAAGTGATAATTGCGAGTAAATTCATCATTATATCACGACAAAAGGTCTTCCCCGGGCTCAAGGCCTCAGGCCTTTCGAGGCCGCCGCGGGACCCGAACGGGAGGGAAGACAGGCCGGCGCTTAGGCTTTAAGGCGACGGGCCCATCATGCCCATCTTCTGCGGCAGCCAGATCGACAGCGCCGGCCAATAGGTGACGATGACCAGGAAGATCAGCATGGTGACGAGCCAGGGAACCAGCGCCTTGGTCAGCTGCGTGATGCCGAGGCGCGAAATGCCCGAGGCCACGTACAGATTGAGCCCCACCGGGGGATGGCAGAGCCCGACCTCCATGTTGACGTCGATCAGGATGCCGAGATGCACCGGATTGATCCCGAGCGTCATCGCCGCGGGGTAGAGAATCGGCGCCATGATGAGAATGACCGAGGACGGGTCCATGAAATTGCCGGCCAGGAGCAACAGCACGTTCGCCAGCAACAGGAACCCCACCCAGCCCAGATCCTTGGCAATAATCCAGTCCGCCAGGGCATGCGGAATGTTCTCGTTGGTGAGGATGAACGAGAACAGCGCCGCGTTGGTGATGATGTAGAGCAGCATCGCGCTCATGTTGGCCGAGGTCAGCAGCACCTTGCGCAAATCCTTGAGCGGCATGGCCTTGTACACGAACACCGACACGAAGAACGCGTACACCGCGGCCATCGCGGCCGCCTCGGTGGCGGTGAAGATCCCTGAGTAGATGCCGCCGATGATGATGACCACGAGCATCAGGCCCCAGACGGACTCTCGGAACGCCTTGAAGCGCGCGCCCCAGCTTTCGCGCGGCAGCCGCGGGTAATTGCGCTTCTTGGCGATATACCAGGTGACCAGGCAGAGCATCGTGGTCAGCAGGATCCCCGGCAGCAGGCCGGCGACAAACAACGCGCCGATCGAGGTGTTGGTGGCGATCGCGTAGATGACCTTGGGGATCGACGGCAGCATCAGGATGCCGAGCGAACCGGCGACGGTGATCACGGCGGCGCCGAAGTCCATGGGGATGCCGCGCTTGACCATCTCCGGCAGCACGATGGAGCCGATGGCCACCACCGTGGCGACGCTCGAACCGCATACAAGCGCGAACATCGCGCAGGCGATGATGCCTGCGAGCGCCAGCCCTCCATGCCAATGGCCGACCATGGAGGCGGCGAAATTGATCATCCGCCGCGCCACCCCGCCATGGGTGAGGAAAGTGCCGGCGAGGATGAAGAAGGGGATGGCCATGATCTCGAACTTCTCGATGCCGGTGAACAGCTTCAGGGCCACCGATTCGATCGGCACCTGGGTCATGGTGAACACGAAAGTCAGGACCGTGAGCCCGAGCGCGATCGAGATGGGCATGCCGGTGAGCATGAGCGCGATCAACAGCCCGAAGATGATGGCGGAGGTCATGGCTCAGCGCTTGCCAGGCGGCGCGGGAAAAAGATTGTCTTGCGCCAGGCCGACGTGGGCGTCCTGGTCGGCAATTTTTTCGACGCCCGCCACGTCGGTCGGGTCGTGATGCGGCAGCTCGCCCGTGCGCCAGAAGTTCCACGCCACCTGGAGGAAGCGGAAGGACATCAGCCCCGAGCCGCAGGGAATGGCCAGATAGACCAGCCACATCGGCAGCTCCATGTCGGGCGAGGTCTGGTCGGTGTGGGCGAGCTGCCACACGAAACTGGCGCCGAACGAGGCCACCACGCCGGTAAACAGCGCGCCGGCGCCCAGTCCGAAAAGAATGAACTTGCGGCGCACGCCGTCGGGCAGGTGATTGATCACCACGTCCACGCCGACGTGGATGCCGGTGCGCACGCCGTAAGCGGCACCGAACTTGGCCATCCATACGAACATGTAGATGCAGGCCTCCTGCGCCCACGACAGGTTGAGCGCAAGCAGCCAGTCCTGCACCACGGGGATGGGCAGGCCCGCGGCATAGCGGTGAACGACGGCCACGAAGATGATCAACGTCGCGCCGCCCATGAGCAGCGCGATGAGCCACTCTTCGAGGTGGTCAAGGAGCTTCAGCATGCGCAAGCGTCCCCGGTTGGTCGACCGCCGTTCTGCTGCACACAAAAAAGCCGCTGCGGGCCGCAGCGGCGTCGGTTTGCGTCGAACCCGGCTCGCGCATCAGGCGCTGCAACGCTCGGTCAGGGCTTGAACCCGGTTTCCTTGTAGACCTCCTGGATGATGTCCTTGCCGACCCGGCTTTCCATCTCTCGATGCACCGGCAAGAGCGCCTTTTTCCAGGCCGCCTTCGCATCGGGGCTGAGCGTCAGGATTTCAGTCTTCCCGGTCGCCTTGACCGCCGCGAGCGCCTTGTCGTTCTCCTCCTTGGCGATGTCGTTGGCGTATTTGGTCGCATCCTTCATCGCGCCTTCGAGGATGGTGCGGATATCCGCCGGCAAGCCATCCCAGAATTTCTTGTTCGCGATTACCGCGTATTCGATGACGCCGTGATCGCTCAGGGTCAGATACTTCTGCACTTCGTTCATCTTCTGGGTATAGAAATTCGACGGTGGATTCTCGGTGCCGTCGACCACGCCGGTCTGCAGCGCCTGATACACCTCGGAGAAGGCCATCACCTGCGGAATCCCCCCGAGGGCACGAATTTCGGCATCGAGCACCTTCGACGACTGGATGCGCATCTTCAGACCCCTGACGTCGCCGGGAAGCTTAAGCGGCTTGTTGGCACTGAAATCCTTGAAGCCGTTGTCCCAATAGGCAAGACCGACGATGCCCTTCGAATCGAGTTTCTGGAACAGCAGTTTCCCAACCGCGCCTTCGGTGACCTTGTGCAGCTCGCCGAAGTCGTCAAAGATGTACGGCAGGTCGAAGACTTCGAATTCGCGCACCCCCATCGGCCCGAACTTGGCCACCGAGGGGGCGAGCATCTGCACCGAGCCCAGCTGCAGGGCGTCGATTTCCTCGCCGTCCTTGTACAGCGTGCTGTTCGGGTAGACCTCGACCTTGACCCGGCCCTTCGTACGCTCCTCGGCCAGCTGCTTGAATTTCTCCGCGCCCTTGCCCTTGGGCGTGTCGACGGCAACGACGTGGCTGAACTTGATGATGATGGGACCTTGGGCGGTCGCGCCGCCGGCAAGAGTGAGCAGGACCGAAGCCGCGAGCGCGACGACCAGACGTAGCATCATTGATTCCTCCAGGATTGGCAGACTGGCGCAGACCGCGCTTCTTGGCGAGGCATTTAGCCCTCGCCCGGCGAGGTTGTCAATGCGACTGCGCAGATAGAGATTGCGCTGCGCCGGGCAGCCGCGTCTTGATTGTGATCAATCCGGCCGCGAGGGGCGCCACGAGAGGCACCAACCGGCCTCGTCGGGCGCTGCCTGGTAGGCGAGCGCCACGCCGATGCCGGGCACGGCCACGAGTTCGTCGCCAGACCAGACCAGTGGCAGCGCGTCGCGCTCCCACGGCGGCATGTGCGCTTCCTGCAGCAGTTTCTTGACCGCGCGCGCGGGCCGGTTGGCTGCGAGGCGGATGCGCTCGCCGCCGCAGCGCGAGCGCAGGGTGACCGGCGCCTGCGTGAACTTGAGTGCGACGAGTCCGGTGCCGCGTGCGCGCTCGAAGCGCAATACGCCGCCCGGCAGCCGCAGTTCGGCTTCGCCGTCCCAGGCGCGCATGAACGTCGGCGCAGAGGGCGCGTGCACCACCACCCGGCCGCGGTGGCAGCCGATTTCGGCGCCGTCGTGAGCGATGCGCGTGCGCGCATCGAGCGCGGCGTGTTCGAGTTGCCGCAGCATCTCGGCCAGACGCGCCTCCGACGGCGGCCGCAGGCCCTCGGAGCGCAGAAACCAGCGCAACAGGTTGCGCGCCCGCGCGGCCGGGAGCGCAGAGAGGCGCGCGCGATCCAGGCCGTTTGCGGCGAGGACGCCGGCGGCGTCGGCGAGGGCCAATGCGTCGCCGAGTTCGGCCGCCTCCGCCTGATGGCGCGCGGCGCGCGCGAGCGTGGCCGGATAACCGGGAAAGCGCGCTGCAAGCAGCGGCGCGACTTCGTGGCGCAGGAAGTTGCGCGCATGTCTTAGGTCGGCGTTGCTCTCGTCGTCGACCCAGGCGAGCGAGCGCGCAGCGGCGTAAGCGGCAAGCACGGCGCGGCTAAGCCCGAGCAGCGGCCGCAGTACGGCGGGACGACCGGGGCGATGCCGCGCCATGGCGGACAGTCCGTGTGTGCCGGCGCCACGCAGCAGTTGCAACAGCAGCGTTTCCGCCTGATCGTCGGCATGGTGCGCGAGCGCCACCGCGTCGACGTCGCTGTCGAGAAGCCGGGCGTAGCGTGCCGTGCGCGCAAGCGCTTCGAGGCTCTCACCGCGCCGGCGCTCCAGGCGCAGCCGATGCGTGACCAGCGGCACGCCGCGCCGGGCGCACTGCGCGGCGCAGAACTCGGCCCAGCGCTCGGCGTTGGGCGACAGGCCGTGGTGGACGTGGATGGCCGACAGCAACAGGCCGTGCTGCGCGGCGCGGGCGGCGGCCGCATCGAGCAGCACCATCGAATCGATGCCACCGGACAACGCCACGGCCAGGCGCGCACCCGGGCCGAGGTGCTCGGTCAGCGCCGCGGCGATGGCGGCGTCGACGGTGGCGAGCGCGTCGGCGGGATCAACCCGCGGTGATTTCCTTGAACTTGCCATAGCCGAGCACCTTCTCCTCGCGCGCATCGAGCAGCACGTCAAGCGGCTGCTCCTGCACGTGGCGCAACGCCTCGGTCAGGGCCTTCTTCAGCGTTGCCATCAGCGCGACGTGGTCGCGGTGCGCGCCGCCGAGCGGCTCGGTGACGACCTTGTCGATGAGGCCTAGGGTCTTCAGGCGCGGCGCGGTGATGCCGAGCGTCTCGGCGGCTTCCTCGGCGTGCTTCCCCGATTTCCACAGGATCGAGGCGCAACCCTCCGGCGAGATCACGGAGTAGGTGGCGTACTGCAGCATGAGCGTCACGTCGCCGACGGCGATCGCCAGCGCGCCGCCGGACCCCCCCTCGCCGATAACGGTGACGACGATCGGCGTGCGCAGCCCGGCCATCTCGTAGAGGTTGCGGCCGATGGCCTCCGATTGCCCACGCTCCTCCGCACCGATGCCCGGAAATGCGCCCGGGGTATCGACGAAGGTGAACAGCGGCAGCCCGAACTTGGCCGCCAGGCGCATCAGCCGCAGCGACTTGCGATAGCCCTCCGGCCGCGGCATACCGAAGTTGCGATAGATCTTCTCCTTGGTGTCGCGCCCTTTCTGGTGGCCGATGACCATGCACGGCGCACCGTTGAAGCGCGCCAGGCCGCCCACGATGGCCGCATCGTCGGCGAAGCTCCGGTCGCCATGCAGCTCGTGGAAGTCGGTGAACACGGAGGCGACGATGTCGAGCGTGTACGGTCGCTGCGGATGCCGCGCGACTTGCGCCACCTGCCAGGCGGAGAGCTTGCCGTAGATCTCCTTGGTGAGCAGCTGGCTCTTTTTCTGCAGCCGGCCGATCTCGTCGGAAATGTCGACCGCCGAGTCCTCGTGCACGTAACGCAGCTCGTCGATCTTGGCCTGCAGCTCCGCGATCGGTTGCTCGAAGTCGAGAAAGGTCTGCTTCATCGATTCCAGGTTTGCATCTGGCGAGGGCGCGATATTAGCGCAACTTGGCGCCAGCGACGACCCGCGACTCGCGCCAGGAGCCGCGGCTCAAGGGGCGAGCAGCATCTCCACGTGCGCAATGCCGTCTTCGATATACGGAGGGGAGACGGTGCAGAATCCGAACTCGGCATAGAAGCGCTCGAGCCTTTGCTGCGCGCCGATGCGCAGCGCTTGGCCCGGGTAGAGCCGCGCCGCGCCCGCGATTGCTTCCCGCATCGCGGTGCGGCCAAGACCCGCGCCGCGAAACGATGCGGTGGTGAGCACCCGCCCGATCGAGGCCTCGGCATACTTGTGACCCGGGTCGATGAGGCGCAGGTACGCCGCCAGCGTCGGGCCATCGTCGGTGGCAACCCATCCGAGCAGGTGCCAGGCGAAGCGATCGAGGCCGTCGAGATCGAGAAAAGCGCAATCCTGCTCGACCACGAAGACCGTGGCGCGCGCGGCGAGCAGGGCGTAGAGCACCTCGGGTTCCAGCTCGGCAAAGCGCTTCCACTGCCATTCGACCCGCGGCATCGGCGCGATGCTCCCTCAAGGCGACCGTTTGGACCGATCGGCTCGGTACATTACCATGGTGCCTTCGCTGCAACCTCTCGCGCCGAGTCTGCCATGAGCCCACGCTATCGCATCGCCGTCATTCCCGGCGATGGTATCGGCAAGGAAGTCATGCCCGAGGGCCAACGCGTGCTCGAGGCCGCGGCGCGCCGCTTCGGTTTCGCGCTCGACTGGGATGAGCTGCCGTGGAGCTGCGACTATTACGCCAAGCACGGGCGGATGATGGCCGAGGATTGGTTCGAGCGCTTGCGCGGGCACGCTGCGATGTACTTCGGCGCGGTGGGCTGGCCGGCCTCCGTTCCCGACCACATTTCGCTCTGGGGCTCGCTCATCCAGTGGCGGCGCGGCTTCGACCAGTACGTCAACCTGCGGCCGTGCCGCCTGATGCCGGGGGTACCGAGCCCGCTCGCCAACCGCCGCCCGGGGGACATCGATTTCGTCGTCGTGCGCGAGAACACCGAGGGCGAGTATTCCTCCGTGGGCGGGCGCATGTTCGAGGGCACCGAGCGCGAGGTCGTGTTCCAGGAGTCGGTGTTCACGCGCAAGGGGGTCGATCGGATCCTGCGCTTCGCCTTCGAGCTGGCCCTGCAGAGGCAGGCGAAGCACGTCACCTCGGCGACCAAGTCGAACGGCATCGCGATCACCATGCCGTACTGGGACGAGCGGTTCCGGGCGATGGCGGCGCAGTACCCGGCCGTCCGTGCCGACCAGTATCACATCGATATTCTGACCGCGCATTTCGTGCAGCGGCCGCAGCTGTTCGACGTGGTGGTCGGGTCGAACCTGTTTGGCGACATCCTCTCCGATCTCGGGCCCGCGGTGTGCGGCACCATCGGCATCGCGCCGTCGGCCAACATCAATCCCGGGCGCGAGTATCCGTCCTTGTTCGAGCCGGTGCACGGTTCGGCCCCCGACATCGCCGGCATGGGAATTGCCAATCCCATCGGCCAGATCTGGTGCGGCGCCATGATGCTCGACCACCTGGGCCATGCCGACGCAGCGGCGGCAGTGATGCGCGGCATCGAGCGCGTGCTCGCCGAGGGGCCTCGCACGCCCGACCTCGGCGGCAAGGCGACGACGGCGCAGCTCGGGCACGCGGTCGCCGAGGCGATCGCGTAACTCTTTTGTGGCAAGATATCGGCGGCCATCGGAACGGTCGGCCGGCAGCGGAGAGCGTTCACCATGATCATCGGCATTCCACGCGAGACCCGCGCGGGCGAGACGCGTGTTGCCGCCACCCCGGAGACGGTGAAAAAACTCGCGGCGAGCGGCAAGCACGCAATCGTCGTCGAGGCCGGCGCGGGCACCCCGTCGAGCCTGCCCGACAGCGAGTTCCAGGCTGCGGGCGCGAAGATCGGCAGCGCCGATGAGGCCCTCGCCGCGGATATCGTACTCAAGGTCCGAGCGCCCACGCAGGCCGAACTGCCACGGCTGAAGCGCGGGGCGATGCTCATCGGCCTGCTCAATCCTTTTGACGCCGCGGCGGTGGCCTCGGTTGCGGCAACCGGCGTGTCCGGTTACGCACTGGAATGGCTGCCGCGCATTTCGCGCGCGCAGTCCATGGACGTGCTGTCCTCACAGGCGAACATCGCCGGCTACAAGGCGGTGATCATCGCCGCCGGCACCTACACCCGCTTCATGCCGATGCTGATGACCGCCGCGGGAACGGTGAAGGCCGCGCGGGTGCTCATCCTGGGCGTGGGCGTTGCGGGCCTGCAGGCGATCGCGACGGCGAAGCGCCTCGGCGCGGTCATCGAGGCCTCCGACGTGCGGCCTTCGGTCAAGGACCAGGTCGAGTCGCTGGGCGCGAAGTGGGTCGACGTGCCGTACGCCAACGACGAGGAGCGCCAGATCGCCGAAGGCGTGGGCGGCTACGCCCGGCCGATGCCGCCGGAATGGATGGCGCGCCAGGCCGATATCATCCACGAGCGCTGCAAGAGCGTCGACATCCTGATCACCACCGCGCTCATTCCGGGGCGGCCGGCACCCAAGCTCATTCGTGAGCGCACCGTCGCGGTGATGAAGCCCGGGGCGGTGATCGTCGATCTCGCCGTCGAGCAGGGCGGCAACGTCGAGGGCTCCGAGCTCGACCAGATCGTGGCCAAGAACGGGGTGAAGATCGTCGGCTTCGGCAACCTGCCCGCACTGGTGGCGACCGATGCCAGCGGACTCTACGCGCGCAACGTGCTCAATTTCCTGGCGCTGTCGCTCAACGCCAAGAGCGGTGAGTTTGCGCTGCCCAAGGACGACGAGATCATCAAGGCGACGCTGGTGTGCGAGAACGGCGCCGTCGTGCCGAGGAGCTAGCGCGAAGCGTTACCGCCTGCTTCGCGGCGGCCGCATTGCCACAAGGAGATGTCCATGACCGCAGGCGTAGAACCGATCGTCTTCTACCTCACTATTTTCGTGCTGGCGGTCTTTGTCGGCTATCACGTGATCTGGAACGTGACCCCCGCGCTGCATACCCCGCTGATGAGCCTGACCAACGCGATCTCCTCCATCATCCTGGTCGGCGCGATGCTCGCTGCGGGGCCGGCGCAGCTCGACTGGGGTGGATGGCTGGGCGTGCTGGCGGTGACGCTGGTCTCGATCAACGTCGTCGGCGGCTTCCTCGTCACCCAGCGCATGCTGCAGATGTTCAAGAAAAAGGAACCGAAGCCGGCGGACAAAGCTTGAGCGCCGGACAGACGCCATGAGCGCCAATCAACTCGCACTGTGGTATCTGGTCGCGGCGGTCAGCTTCATCCTCGCGCTCAAGGGGCTGTCCTCGCCTGCGTCGGCGCGGCGCGGCAATCTGTACGGCATGATGGGCATGGCGATCGCCGTTCTGGTCACCCTGGCCGTCATCTATTCGCACAGCAAGAACGTGCTGCCCATCTTGGGCGGCATGGTGGTCGGGGGTGTCATCGGCGCGATCGTCGCCCGGCGCGTGCAGATGACGCAGATGCCCGAGCTGGTGGCGGCGATGCATTCGCTCGTGGGCCTCGCCGCGGTCTTCATCGCCACTGCCGCCGTGAACAACCCCGAGGCGATGGGATTGCATTCGCCGCTCACCGGACTGCACAAGAGCGAGCTGTTCATCGGCACCTTCATCGGCGCGATCACCTTCTCCGGATCGGTGATCGCGTTCGGCAAGCTGTCGGGCAAGATGCGCAGCGCGTCGATCGTGTTCAAGGGCCAGCATTACGTCAATCTCGCCATCGGCATCGCCATGATCGGTTTCGGGGTCGCCTTCTTCGTCTCCCCGGCGCACCTCCAATGGGTGCCGTTCATCGTCATGACGCTGCTCGCCTTTCTACTCGGGTTCCTGTTGATCATTCCGATCGGCGGCGCGGACATGCCGGTGGTGATCTCGATGCTCAACAGCTACTCGGGCTGGGCGGCGGCGGGCATCGGTTTTTCGCTCGACAATCCGATGCTCATCATCGCCGGCTCGCTGGTCGGTTCCTCCGGCGCGATCCTGTCCTACATCATGTGCAAGGCGATGAACCGTTCCTTCATCAGCGTGATCCTGGGTGGCTTCGGCGGCGAGATCGCCGTGGCCGTCGGCGACGCGCAGGCCAAGAGCGTCAAGAGCGGCAGCCCCGACGACGCCGCCTTCCTCCTCTCCAACGCCGACACGGTCATCATCGTTCCCGGTTACGGCCTGGCAGTGGCCCGCGCCCAGCACGCGGTGAAGGAGCTGGCGGCCAAGCTCAGCGCTAAGGGCGTCACCGTGAAATACGCGATCCACCCGGTGGCCGGGCGCATGCCGGGGCACATGAACGTGCTGCTCGCCGAAGCCGAGGTGCCCTACGACCAGGTGTTCGAAATGGAGGACATCAACGGCGAGTTCGCGCAAGCCGACGTGGCGCTGATCCTTGGCGCCAACGACGTCGTCAACCCGCTGGCCGAGCAGAAAGGCAGCGCCATCTACGGCATGCCCATCATCGAGGCCTACAAGGCGCGCAGCGTCATCGTCAACAAGCGCTCGATGGCCTCCGGCTACGCCGGCCTCGACAATCCGCTCTTCTACTTGGACAAGACCATGATGGTCTTCGGAGATGCGAAGAAGGTGGTCGAAGAACTGGTCAAGGCAGTCGACTAAAGTAACCGTGAGTAGCCGGCCGCGGCGCGGGCCGGCGCGACGAAGCCGACCGATCGCCTGCGCTTCGCCAAAAGCGGTCGCGTATACTCAGGCCCCGTCGCCGCCGTTCAGGCGCGGCCGTTGAGTCAAGTGCGCGTGCCCCTGCCAATCCCCGCGAAGGTCAAGCGAGTCCGATCGTGACCATGAGCCGCATCACGACCCGGCCGGTGTTCTGGGCCGCATTTGCGCTGCTGTCAGCCATGTCTGCGGTCCTCGCCTGGCGCTACTTCCCGGAAGCGTTGCCGCTCATCAACCTCGACGTGCGCATGTCGCGCGAGCAGGCGCTCGAGGAGGCTGGGGTGATCGCTGAGCGCCTGCATCTTGCGCCACCCGATGCGCAGCGCGCGGTGATCTTCGCGCACGACGGTCAGACGCAGAACTACGTCGAGCTGGAAGGGGGAGGCAAGAGCGCCTTCACCCGCCTCTTGTCGGGCGAGGTGTACTCACCATTCACCTGGGAAGTGCGGCTGTTCAGGCCGCGCGAGACCGCGGAAGCGCACGTGCGCTTCAGGCCCGACGGCACGGTCGACGGCTTCAGGCACTACGTGCCCGAGACCGCGCCGGGGCCGGCGCTCGATGCCGCGGCTGCGCGCTCCATCGCCGAGGCGAGCGCCCACGCCGACTGGGGTGTCGACTTTACCCCGTACAAGCTGCTCGAACAGTCGCACCTGCAGCGCCCCAACGGTCGCGTCGATCACACCTTTGTCTACGAGCGCACGGATGTCATGCTGGGCGAGGCGCACGTTCGCCTGCAGCTCAGCGTGAGCGGCGACGCGCTGACCGAGGTCACGCGTTTCGTGCATGTGCCCGAAGCGTTCGGACGCCGCTTCGAGGAGCTGCGCTCGGCGAACAACACCATCGCCCGGGTTGCGAGCCTCGCGGCCGGGGTTCTGTATGGCCTGGGCGGCTGCATCATCGGCGTGGTGTGGCTCATGCGCCGGCGCTGGCTGCTGTGGAAGCCGGCGCTCGTCGCCGGCGCGGTCGTGGCCGGGTTGGGTGCGGCGGCGATGCTTGCCAATTCGCCGCAGGCTTGGTTCGGCTACGACACCGCGCAGCCGACGGCGGTGTTCTGGGGCCAGCAGGTCGGCATCGCCGCCCTGATGCTCATTGGCGGCGGGCTCGCGCTCGCGCTGGTGTTCATGGCGGCGGAGAGCCTTTCGCGCAAGGCGTTTCCCCACCAGCCGCAGCTGTGGCGGATCTGGTCGCGCGACGCCGCACCCACGGGAGCCATACTCGGGCGCACGCTCGGCGGCTACCTGTTCGTTCCGGTCGAACTGGCGCTAATCGCCGGCTTCTACTTCGTCACCAACACCTACTACGGCTGGTGGCAGCCATCCGAAGCGCTATCCGATCCCAACATTCTCGGCAGCGCCCTGCCGGCGCTCGCGCCGATCGGCCAGGCGTTGCAGGCTGGGTTCATGGAGGAATGCCTGTTCCGCGCCGTGCCGCTGTCGCTGGCGGCGATCATCGGCGCGCGCTTCGGCTACCGGCGCGTGCTCATTACTGTCACGCTGCTCCTCCAAGCGCTGGTGTTCGCCTCCGCGCACGCCAACTACCCTGGCTTTCCGGCCTACTCGCGCCTGGTCGAGTTGTTCGTGCCGGCGCTGATCTGGGGACTCATCTTTCTTCGCTTCGGGCTCCTGCCGACGATTATTCTGCATGGGTTGTTCGACCTGACGCTGATGTCGCTGCCGGTGTTTCTGGTGCAGGGTCCGGGCGCGAACTTGAACCGCGGCCTGGTCGTCTTCGCCGCGCTGTTTCCGCTCGCCGTCGTGCTCTGGCGGCGCGCCCTGGCCGGACGCTGGCTGGCGCTGGCGCCTGGGTTTCTCAATGCCGCCTGGCAACCGACTCTCGCCAGCGCGGCGCGCGCGGCGCGCGGACAACGCGCGGGCGCGGGCGTGTGGACGACCCGGGTGCAGCGCGCGCTGCCGTTGTTGGCGCTGGCGGGGTTCGTCCTGTTCGCGTTCAGCGGCAGCTTCAAGAGCGACGCGCCGCCGCTGAAGATCGACCGGGCCCAGGCCGAGGCGCTCGCCGACGCGGCCCTGAAGGAACGCGGTGTCACGCTCGGGCCGGAGTGGAAGCAATTCGCGGCCATTCGCCAGGCGACCGAGGACGGGTCGGCGTGGACATGGAACAAATTCGTCTGGCGTGAAGCGGGAAAGGAAGCCTACCGCAAGCTCGTCGGCAGCTGGCTCGCACCACCTCTGTGGGAAGTGCGCTATGCGCGCTTCTCCGGCGCCGACGTTGCCGATCGCGCTGAGGAGTGGCGCGTCGCGATTCAGGGCGACGGCAGCGTGCGCCACGTGGATCATCAGCTGCCGGAACAGCGTGCGGGCGCCCGTCTCACTGAAGACCAGGCTCGGGCACTGGCGCAGAAGGAGATTACGGCGCTGCTCGGTCTCGACCCCGCGGCGCTCAAGGAAGTCGAGGTCAAGCAGGATCCGCATCCATCGCGCACCGACTGGCAATTCATCTACACCGACCCGCGTGTCGACGTCGGTAAGGGCGGCGAAGCGCGTGCGCTCGTCGATCTCGCCGGCGACGAGGTCGTCGGCTGGGGGCGCTACATCTTCGTTCCCGAGGCCTGGTATCGCGCCGACCGCGACCGCGCGAGCCGGCTCGGCATCGTGCGCATCGGCGTCGCCCTGGCCTTTGCGCTGCTCGCCATCGCGGCGCTGATCGGCGCGACGCTCGCCTGGACGCGCGATCATTTCGATCGGCGGGCTTTCTTCTGGTCGGTGGGGCTGCTGCTGGGCGCGTCGATCGTGGGCGCTATCAACCAGTGGCCGGGACTGGCGATAAACCTGAAGACCACCGAGCCGGTGCTAAGCCAGGTGGCACTCGCCAGCGGCGCCCAGCTCTTCGGCGCGGTGCTCACGGCGCTGGCCGGGAGCATGTTCGTCGGTGTCGCCGCGCTCACCGCCCGCATTCATATCAACCCCGGATTGGATGCCCGGGCGCTGTGGCTGCGCGGCGCGGCACTCGCCCTGGTGGCGATCGGCGTCGACGTCGCGGTCAGTACCATCACGCCGGAGAGCGCACCGCTGTGGTCGAAATACGATGTCGAGAACACCTGGTTGCCGTGGCTGGCGAGGGCGCTGGCAGCAATCAAATTCCTGCCGCTGATCGGGTTTGCGATCGTCGCGCTGGACTGGGTTAATCGCATAACGGAGGGGTGGACACGGCGCCGCCTGCTGGCGGCGGCGTTGCTCATGTTGACTAGCGCCGCGATCACGGCGATCAGCGCCGAGCAGTGGTTCGATATTGCCGCCGCCGGCCTCGTCGTGGGTCTGGTGGCGACGCTGCTCTTCGCCGCCGTGGTGCGCTTCGATCTGCGCGTGATTCCCCCTTTCGTCGCCGTCTACGCCAGCCTCAGCATCGTCGCGCAGGCAGTGCAAAAGGCGACGCCTCAGGCCGCGTTCCTGGGCTTGATCGGCGTCGCATCGGCGCTCGCCGTCGGCTGGGCCGCGACCCGTTACCTTCTCGCCGGCGGTCGCGCGGAAGAGCCCTCCGCGCTGCCCACGGGCGAAATCGCCGTCAACCCGGCGCCGGAATAAACGCTTCCGGCCGCGCAGCGGCGGCTGCGCGCTACTTGACGGTCACCCACTGCGGAATGACGTTGTTGTTAGCGAGGTGCACCGCCCGGACGTTCGACCGCGTCGCCCAGGGAATCACCTGGCGATGCAGCGGCAGGTGCAGCAATTCGTCGTGCTGGATCATCAGCGCTTCGTTGATCAGATGGCGTCGCTTCTCGACGTCGAGCTCGGTCTTGATCTGGTCGATGAGCGCGTCGAGCTTCGCGTTGCTGTAGCCACCGTAGTTGTAGTCGCCGTCACCCTTGCCGTTGGCGCTGTGCAGCACCGGCTGCAGAATGAAGATTGGATCGGTGGCGGCGCCGCCCCAGCCCAGCATGTACAGGCTGGTGTCGTGTTTCTCGATCTTGGGGAAGTAGGTGGTGCGCGGCACCGCGGTCACGTCAGTCGCGACGCCGATCTGGCTCCACATCGCCGCCAGCGCCTGGCAGATCTTCTCGTCGTTGACATAGCGATTGTTCGGGCAGTCAAGCGTCACCTCGAAGCCGTTCGGATAGCCGGCCTCGGCGAGCAGCTGCTTCGCCTTCGCCCGGTCGAAGGGAAAGCGCTTCTCCGGCGCGACAATCCACGGCAGCGGCGCCGGTAGCATCGCGCCGGTCGGCTGCGACAGCCCGCGCATGGTGGTGCTGCTGATTGTGTCGATGTCGATCGCCTGATAGAGCGCCTGGCGCACGCGCTTGTCCTTGAACGGATTTTTGCCCTTCACGTTGGAGTAGAGCAGCTCGTCACGCTGCTGATCCATGCCGATGAACACGACGCGATTCTCCACTCCCTCGAGCACCGTGATGGCTTCGTTCTGCTTCAGCCGCGGTACATCCTGCGGCGGCGGATCGTTGATGAGATCGATCTCGCCGGAGACAAGCGCCGCCAGCCGCGTCGCATCCGAGACGATCGGCGTGAAGATCACCGTGTCGACATTGCCTTCGAAGCGGCCCACCTTGATGCCCCACCAGTTCGGATTCTTGACCAGCACCGTCTTCACGTCGGGCTCGCGCGATTTCAGCATGTACGGGCCGGTGCCATTGGCTTGGTGGGCGGTGATCATGTCCTCCTTCTGGGTGAAGTTCTGCGGCTTGGTTGCCCCGTTCTTCTCGCACCAGGCCTTGCTCATGATGTTGATGGTCGCAATGTGCTCGAGCTCGATCGGATTGGGACCTTGGGTCTTGAACTCGACGGTTAGATCGTCGATCTTCCTGGGGATGCCGGCGGCGTTGGCATAGACGCGAAGCTGCGAGGCTTCGGCCCTTGCCCGCTCGTAGCTGAACACGACGTCGTCGGCGGTGAACGGCGTGCCGTCGTGGAACTTGACGCCCGGGCGCAGCTTGAAGCGCCACGTGACCGGATCGATCTGCTGCCAGGACACGGCGAGCTCGGGCACCAGGTTGAGCTGCTTGTCGCGGCCGACCAGGAATTCATAGAGGAGCAGGTTTATGTTGTTGGTGAGGCCTTCGTTCTGCGAATACGGATCGGTCGTGTTCGGATCGCCGCGATTGGCCCAGCGCAGCGTCGCGGCGTCGGCGGAGCCGCCGGCGAATGCGGTGGCCATGAAAACAAGCGCGAGCAAACGCACCATGACGTATTCCTCTCGGAGTGCAGCGTGTTCATGATACCGCCGCTGCGGGACGCCAGCGGAACCCGTGCGCTGCCGCCGCCGCGCTAGAATGCGCCCGGCCTCAAGCCCGCCCGATGGCACCACCCTCTATCGCCGCCCGCCTGCGCGCTGACCTCGACGCCGCCATGAGCGTTGACCAGGCGCGGCTGCGAGGGCGCATCGACCGTCTGCAGCGGCGCGGGGTGGCGAGCGTCGAGATCGAGGCAGTCAGCCGCGCCGTCGCGGCGTCGTGCGCGCGCGCCGCCGCCCGCGCCGCCGCCGTCCCGCAGGTGAGCTATCCGCCCGAACTGCCGATAAGCGAGCGGCGCGACGACATTGCGCAGGCGATCCGTGAGCATCCGGTGGTTATCGTCTGCGGTGCGACCGGTTCCGGAAAGACCACCCAGTTGCCGAAGATCTGCCTGGAGCTTGAGCGCGGCGTGCGCGGCCTGATCGGCCACACCCAGCCACGCCGCATCGCCGCGCGCAGCGTCGCCGCGCGCCTGGCGCAGGAGCTTGCCGTGCCGCTGGGCAGCGCCGTCGGCTTCAAGGTCCGCTTCACCGATCGCACCGGCCCGGACGCCTACATCAAGGTGATGACCGACGGCATCCTGCTCGCCGAAACGCAGCGCGATCGGCTGCTCGCCGCGTACGACACGATCATCCTCGACGAAGCGCACGAGCGCAGCCTCAACATCGATTTTCTGCTGGGATACTTAAAGCAACTGCTGCCCCGACGCCCGGACTTGAAGCTCCTCATCACCTCGGCGACCCTCGATGCCGAGCGCTTCGCCCGGCACTTCGGCAGCGCCGATCGGCCCGCCCCGGTGATCCAGGTCTCGGGGCGCACCTATCCGGTGGAGCTGCGCTACCGGCCTCTGGCGGGTGACGAGGGCGACGACGAGGAGCCGCTCGAGGAGGGGATCGTCGCCGCCGCGGAAGACCTGTGGCGCGCGGGCCCAGGCGACATCCTGGTCTTCCTCCCCGGCGAGCGCGAGATCCGCGAAACGGCCGACCTGCTGCGCGCGAGCCTCGCCCGCCGGCCGTATGCAAGCAACGTCGAGGTGCTGCCGCTCTACGCCCGGCTGTCGATCGCCGAACAACAGCGCGTGTTTGCTCCGAGCGGCGGGCGGCGCGTCGTGCTCGCGACCAACGTCGCCGAGACGTCGCTCACCGTGCCGGGCATCCACTACGTCATCGATTCGGGCATGGCGCGGGTACGCCGCTACTCGCTGCGCAACAAGGTGACGCTGCTGCAGATCGAGAAGATCGCGCAGTCGGCCGCGGAGCAGCGGGCCGGTCGCTGCGGCCGGGTCGCGGCGGGCGTGTGCGTGCGCCTCTATAGCGAAGACGATTTCGCGGCGCGGCCGCGCTTCACCGACCCCGAGATCCTGCGCTCGTCCCTGGCAGCGGTCATCCTGCGCATGGCCGCGCTCGACTTGGGCGAGCCGGCCGCGTTTCCGTTTCTCGAGCCGCCCGGCAGCCGCGCCATTGCCGACGGCTACCAGTTGCTGCACGAGCTTTCGGCCGTCGACGCGCGGCGCGAGCTGACCCCCCTCGGTCGCGAGCTCGCGCAGCTGCCGCTCGACCCGCGCATCGGGCGCATGATCCTCGCCGGGCGCGACAACGGTTGCCTTGCCGAGGTGCTGGTCATTGCCAGCGCGCTGGCGGTTCCCGACCCGCGCGAGCGGCCGTTAGAAAAGCAACAGGCGGCCGATCAGGCGCACCTGCGCTTTCGCGACGAACGTTCGGATTTCTTGGGCTTGCTGGCGCTGTGGCAGTTCCTGGCCGACGCGCTCGCCGAAGGCCTCAGCCATCGCCGGCTGGTCGAACGCTGCCGCGCGCACTTCGTGTCCTATTTGCGCCTGGTCGAGTGGCGCGATCTGCACCGAGCGCTCTCCGAGCAGGTGCAGGAGCTCGGGTGGCGCTGGTCCGACGCGTTGCCCGACACGATCGACGCCGCGCGCTACGCGCTGATTCATCGCGCGCTCCTCGCCGGGCTGTTGTCGAACGTCGGCAGGAAATCCGACGCCGAGGAACACTATCTGGGCGCGCGCGGCATCAAGTTCTTTCTCCATCCGGGATCGGGGCTGGCGAAAAAAGGCCCACCGTGGGTGCTGGCGGCCGAGCTCACCGAGACGTCGCGACTTTATGCCCGCTGTACGGCGAAGATCGAGCCGGAGTGGGTCGAGGCGGTCGCCGGCGACCTGGTGGAGAAAGCTCACTTCGACCCGCACTGGGACAAGGGCCGCGGCGAAGTGGTGGCGAGCGAACGGGTGACGCTGTTCGGACTGCCGTTGGTGCCGCGACGGCGCGTGTCCTATGGCGCGATCGCCCCGGCGGCGGCGCGCGAAGTGTTTTTGCGCGAGGCGCTGGTAGCGGGCGAGCTCGACTCGCCCGCGCCGTTCCTCGCCCACAACCGGGACCTGATCGCAGCGGTGGCGGAGCTCGAACACAAGTCGCGGCGGCAGGACGTGCTAGTCGACGACGAAACGATCTACGCCTTCTACGCCGAGCGCGTTGGCGAAGGAATCAGTACCCGGGTGGCGTTCGATCGCTGGCGGCGCGAAGCCGAAGCCGCCGACCCGCGCCGGTTGTTCCTCACGCGCGAGCTCCTGATGCGCCACGCCGCCGCTGCCGTCACCGCCGAGCAGTTTCCGGAAGCGCTCGAACTGGGCGGCGCCAAGCTGCCGCTACAGTACCGTTTCGACCCCGGGGATCCCCTGGATGGCTTGACCCTCACCGTGCCGTTGGCGCTCTTGAACCGGCTCGATGCGGCGCGGCTTTCCTGGCTGGTGCCAGGCATGGTGCGCGAAAAAGTTGTCTGGTATCTCAAGGCGCTGCCCAAGGGCTGGCGCAGCCGCTTGCCGCCGGCGCCCGAGGTCGTCACGACGTTTGTCGAGCAACCCCAGGACCCGCGCCCGCTTCGCGTCGCCTTGCGCGCGTTCGTGGCGGGCCGGCTCGGCGCGGCGCTGCCGGCAGAGGTCTGGGAAGGCGCCGTGCCGCCGCCGCACCTGCGCTTCAACCTGCGCGTCGTCGACGCCGCAGGGCGCGAGCTCGCGGCCGGACGCGACCTGGGAGCACTGCGCGCGCAGCTCGGCGACGCGGCGCAACTCGACTTCGCCGCGGCGGGCCCGGGGCTCGAGCGCAAGGGCATCCGCTCCTGGGATTTCGGCGACCTGCCGGAGACGCTCGTGGTCGAGCGCGACGGCCATCGCCTGAGCGGCTATCCCGCGCTGGTCCGCGACGGCGATACCGTGGCGCTGAAGCTGCTCGACACGCGCGAGGCGGCCGAGGCCGCGACGCGGGCCGCGGTCATCGCGCTCATGAAGATCCCGCTCAAGGATGCGCTGCGGCGGTGGGAGAAAGGCGGCAGCGGTTTCGTCCAGGCCGCGCTCGTGCTCAAGCCCGCGCTGGCGACGGAAGGACTGCTCGCCGACGTGCTCTCGGCGGTGTGCGATCGCGCCTTCCTCGGCGACGATCCGTTGCCGCGTTCGGAGCGCGCCTTCGCCGAGCAGGTGAAGCGGGCCCGGGTCCGGCTGCCGGCGGTCGCCGAGAGCGCCTTTGCGCTCCTCGCATCGATCGCCGCTGCCTACCACGCGCTGGCGCAGCGGCTCGGCGCGGTGCCGAGCGGGACGCGGCGGCTTGCCGTTGACGTGGCGGCGCAGCGCGACTTGCTCATCGCGCCCGGGTTCTTCGCCGCCACGCCGTGGAAGGCGCTCGTGCACCTGCCGCGCTACCTGCAGGCGCTCGAGCGCCGCCTGGTCAAGTACCCGGACAACCCGGCTCGCGATGCCCGCCAGGCGCAGGCGGTGGCGGCGCTGTGGGAACGCTACCGCGAGCGCGAGGTGGCGCTGCGCGAGCGCGGCCGCCACGACCCCGGGCTCGATGCCTTCCGCTGGCTGCTCGAGGAACTAAAGGTTTCACTCTTCGCCCAGGAGTTGCGCACGCCGGTCGCGGTGTCGTACAAACGTCTGGAAAAGGCGTGGAAGGCCGTTTCCGGCGGCTAAGCGGGTTTTTTTTGCGTTGGCACGCGGAAAGCACGCGTGATACAGTAACTTGGCGGTAATGTTTGCTAACTGAGATTAACAGGCAGCGCCCCGGCCGCGAGGGAGCGGCGCCGTGACTGCGGAGACAGGGAAGGGGCTCGGCGCAGTGAACCAGACGACCAGCGAACCGGCGACCCGTCGCCCGCTGCCGCGGGAGACGGCAAAGATCCTCGGCGATTGCCGGGATCTGGCTATTCATCGCCTGCTGCTGTCGTTTAGCCCGATGCTCGACCGTGTCAGCGAGCTGCTCATGGCCCGGGCGGAAAAATCCGACGTGCGCGACGAGCAGGCCCTGTATCTCGACGCCCGCGCCGCCCTCAAGTCCGAACGCGCCAACCTGATGTCGGAATTCGAGCGCAACCTGCGCGTGCTCGTCGACCGGCGCCTCAAGGGCGAGGATGAAAAGGCGAGCTTCTCCGCCGTCGACTCGCCCAAGCTCACCCTCATCGATACCGCCGCGATGGACGAATCGGTCGTGACCGGCAACATCATTCGCGTGGTCGAGAACCTGTGTTACGAGGAGCTGCTCGAACTCAACCGCGCGGTGGGCTACCTGATCGGCCGTCCCGACCTCGAGACCAGGGCCAATCCGCTGGCGCCGACCACCATCGTCGAAGCCTTCAGCCAGGCCCTGCATTCGATGAAGGTCGATCCGCGCATCAAGTTCGCGATTCTGAAGGAACTCAACCAGAGTTCGCTCGGCGACATCAACGCTATCTACGCCGATCTCAACCGGCACCTGGAGAATCTGCATGTGGTGCCGCGCTTGCGCTCGCCGCTCGCGCCGCGTGGCGGCGGCAGCAGCGCGGCGGAGCGGATGGCGAGCGCGGAGGCGAAGCAGCATTCCGCGGCGGCGGCCGAGGCGGCACCCGAGGACCAGGGGCAGGATCTGATGGCCGTCCTGCAGCGCCTGGCCAGTGCCGGTTTTGGCGTGCATCGCTTGCGTCAGGGGCCGGGCGGCATGCCGCCCGGCATGCCGCCGGGCGGGATTCAGGTGCCGGCGGCCGGTCCGGCCCACGCGGGCGTAGCTCAGGCAGGGTATCCGCCGCTCGGTGATGGAGGCTTTGCCGCGTTCGGCGCCGGCGTATCGTCGGTGATGGGCACACTCCCCGCTGACATTGGCGAGCGGGCGCCGGCGCCCCTGCCCACCATCGGCCAGTTCGGCGGCCCGCGCATCCTGGTGACCCAGGAGCTCGGCGATGCGCTCTCCAGGCTGCAGCAGGGCGAGACCGGGTTCGACGTCGGCGGCATCCCGGTGCAGTTCGCCGGCGTCCCGCAAGGGATGCACAACGTCCTGCGCGACCTGCAGGACTCCCCCATCGGCGCCAAAGCCAACCAGCTCGAGGCGATGACCATCGAGCTGGTGGCGATGCTGTTCGACTTCGTCTTCGAGACCAAGGATCTGCCCGACAGCATGAAGGTGCTCATCGGCAGGCTGCAGATCCCGGTGCTCAAGGCGGCGATGCTCGACGGCGCGTTCTTTTCCAAGAAGTCGCACCCGTCGCGTCTGTTCGTCAACGCGCTCGCGCGCGCCGGCATCGGCTGGTCGCCGACGATGGGCACCGACGATCCGTTGCACAAGAAGATCGAGGCGCTCGTGCATCGAGTCCTCGACGAGTTCACCGACGACATCTACCTGTTCGACACCCTGCGCAAGGATCTCGAGGCGTTCCTCGAAGAGGAGGAAAAAAACGCCGAGGCGAACATCCAGACGTCGGCGGACGAAATCGATCAGCGCGATCGGCAGGAGATTGCGCGCGTGGTGTCGCGCGCGGCAGTCGAGCAGCGGCTGGAAACGCATACCGTGCCCAATTTTCTGGGGGCCTTCCTGCGCGAGAAGTGGATCAATACGCTGGTGCACCTGCAACTGCAGGGCGGAGAGGAAAGCGAGCCGTGGGGCTCGGCGCTGGCGACGCTCGACGACCTGGTATGGAGCGTGCAGCCGAAGCGCTCGTCGGAGGAGCGCAAGAAGCTCGTGGCGACGCTCCCGAACCTGCTCAAGCGCCTGCACGGCGGCCTGCAGAAAGTCGGCTGGGGAGCCGACGAGCGCGAGCACTTCATGTCCAACTTGGTCGAGGCGCATGCGGCTGCGGTGAAACCGAGCCTGGCGGCCGAAGCCATGCCCACGACCGCAGTGGCCGTGGCGGCCGCCGCCGCCGCGGAGGTGGCGCACGCCAAGGGCGACGTCGAGACCGCGGCCAAGGCGCGCGCGCTCGCCGACGCGATGGCCCCCGCGCCGCCGCTGCCCCCCGAGCCCGCAGTCGAGGTCGTGCAGGATCATTTCGCCGACCTGGCGGCGACGCTCGAGCGCGGCATGTGGGTCGAATTCGAAGGCGACGACGGGCAACTCGCGTTCGCGAAGCTGGCGTGGGTGAGCCCGCTGCGCGGGACGTATCTGTTCACCAACCGGCAGGGCCAGAAGGCGGTGTCGCTCACCGCCGACGAGCTCGCCGATCGCTTCCGCAGCGATCGCGCCCGACTGGTGGAAGCCGAGCCGCTCATCGATCGCGCGTTTGTCAGCATGATGGCGTCGCTCGAAGAGAAATTCGGCGAGCACACCACCTAGCGACGGGCGCGACCCGTCGATGCACGTCGCCGGCAAATGGTTCGAGGAGGTCGCCGTGGGCGACCGCTTCAGCAGTCGCATGACCATCACCGAAACCCATCTGGTCCTCGGCGCCGGCCTGATCGGCGACTTCAACCCGCATCACGTCGACGAGGAATACGCCAGCCAGTCGCGCTTCGGCAGCCGCATTCTGCATGGCGTGCTGACCAGCGCGATCATGGGCGCGCCGGTGGGCATGCATTTCTGCGGCACAGCGATGGCCTACCTCGAGCACGCGGCCCGCTTCAAGGCGCCGGTGCGCGCGGGCGATACGCTGACCACGGTATGGACGGTCAGCGCCAAGCATGCCAAGCCGCAGCAGCATGCCGGGGTGGTCGTGGTCAACGGCGAATGCCACAATCAACACGGCGAGCTTGTCGCCGAGGGCGACGGCAAGATGCTCGTGCACATGCGACCGTAGGCTGGGGCCGCGGCGCCATCAGAGGCGCGCCTGTCTAGTGCGGCGCGAGCGCGGCGGCGATTTCGGCGACGAGTTCCGGTCCCTTGTAGATCAGTCCGGTGTAGATCTGCACCAGCGTCGCCCCGGCCGCGATCTTCTCCTGCGCGTCCGCGCCCGACAGGATGCCGCCTACGCCGATGATGGGCAGCGCGCCGCCGAGCTCTGTGGCGAGCGCGCGGACGACCGCCGTCGCCTTGTCCCTCAAGGGGCGGCCGGACAGGCCGCCGGCCTCCCCGGCATGGTCGAGACCCGCCACGCCACTGCGATCGAGGGTGGTGTTGGTCGCAATGACAGCGTCGCAACGCTGCGCGACCAGCACCCGCGCGATGCTGCGGATAGCGTCCGGCGAAAGGTCTGGCGCGAGCTTGACCGCCAGCGGCGTGTACTTGCCGTGGCGTTGGGCCAGCTCGGCCTGTTCGGCCTTGAGCGCTGCGAGCAGCGCACTGAGCGCGGTGTCTTCCTGGAGTTCGCGCAAGCCCGTGGTGTTCGGCGAGGAGACGTTGACGCAGACGTAGCTTGCGTGGGCGTACACCGCGCGCAGGCAGGTCAGGTAGTCGTCGACGGCGCGCTCGTTGGGTGTGTCGAAGTTACGGCCGATGTTAAGGCCGAGTATGCCTCCGCTCTTCGGCCCGAAGCGGGCGCGAGCGACGTTGGCGAGGAAGCGCTCGACACCATCGTTGTTAAAGCCGAGGCGGTTGATGAGGGCTTGGGCTTGCGCCAGCCGGAACAGGCGTGGCCGCGGATTGCCCGGCTGCGGTCGCGGCGTCACGGTGCCGCATTCGATGAAGCCGAAGCCCAAGCTGGCCAGGCCGTCGATGTGGCGCGCATTCTTGTCCAGTCCTGCGGCGAGACCGATACGATTGGGGAAGCGAAGCCCCATCGCCTCGACCGGCGAAGGCGGCAGGCGCGGAGCGATGCGCCGCGCGATCCCGAGCGATGCCGCGGCATCGAGGCCGGCCAATGCGGCATCGTGCGCGATCTCCGGATCGAGCGCGAAGAGCAGCGGACGGAACAACGAGTAGAGCATGCTTAGAGCCGAGGGCCTGAAGGCGGCGCGTCCACCGGGCGCTTGCGGGCCGAAAACGATTTCGACACCGCGCGTGAAGCGGGCCCGACGCTAAAAGGCGGCCGGATGATACCATTCGCGCCGGTCCACCGAGAGCTTCGAAAGAGAATGAGCGCAGGCAGCGATCGCCGGGGAGCGACCGGCGCCTGGCCGGCGCTGCTCTTCGCCTTGGCCGGTGTCGCGCTCGCCGCGCCGGCCGCGGCCGAGGGCGACTACGCCCGGCGCCCCGAGGTGCGCGCGTTCATCGCCGAACTCGCGGCCGACGAAGGCTTCGATGCCGGCGCCCTGCGGCGTCTGTTTGCGCAGGCGCGCTACCTGCCGAAGGTCATCGCGGCGATATCGCGGCCGGTGGTCTCGCCACCGAAATGGTACGAATACGCCCCGCGATTTCTCGATCCGGCGCGAGTCGATGCGGGGCTCGTCTACTGGCGCGAGCATGCCACGGCGCTCTCCCGCGCCGAAGACGAGTTCGGCGTGCCGCAGGAAGTGATCGTGGCCATTCTCGGTGTCGAGACCTATTACGGCCGCAACCTCGGCAGCTATCCGGTTTTCGATACCCTGACCACGCTCGCCTTCGACTATCCGCGGCGGGCCGAATTCTTCAAGAGCGAGCTCAAGCAATTTCTGCTCTGGACGCGCGAGCAGGGAATCTCGCCGCTCCTTCCGAAGGGATCGTATGCCGGCGCGATTGGTCCGGCGCAATTCATGCCCGGCAGTATTCGCGCCTACGGGCTCGACTTCAACGGCGACGGCGAGATCGATCTGGCGGGCGATGCGGACGATGCCATCGGCAGCGTCGCGCAGTACCTGTCGCGCTACGGCTGGGTGCGCGGTCAGCCGGTCATGGAGCCGGCGCGCATCGACGCTGAGGATCCGGAGGCGGGCGTGCTGGGCGCGTTCAACGCGGGCATCACCGACCGGCGCCCGCTCGCCGACTGGGTGCGCGAGGGCGTAACCGGTTTCGCCATTCCCGGCGATCTTGCGCCCGATGCGGTGGGCCTGCTCCTGCTCGAAGAGGCAGACGCGCCGAGCTACTGGCTGGTGTTCAACAACTGGTACGTGCTCACCCGCTACAACCAAAGCCGCTTGTACGCCGCGGCGGTATGGGAGCTCGCGCAGGCCCTGAAGGTCGCTGCCGCGCCGGCAACCTAGCGCCGCGCTCTCATCCGCGACGCGACAGCGCCCGCGCGTGGGCGAGCAGACCCAGTGTCGATTGATCGGCGGGGCCCGGCTCCGTGCCGTCGCGCAGCGCCACGTGCAGCGAGCGTGCGAGCATCTTGCCCAGCTCGACGCCCCATTGATCGAACGAGTTGATGCCGGCGAGCACGCCTTCGACAAACGTCCGGTGCTCGTAGAGCGCCAGGAGCTGGCCCAAGCGCCGGGCGTTGAGTTCGGGCAGCAGCAGCATGGTCGACGGCCGGTCGCCGGGACAGACCCGATGCGGTGCATTTAGGTCGATGGCGGCGGGATCCATGCCGGTGGCGGCGAGTTCGGCGCGCACCACCGCGAGCGGCTTGCCGGCGTAGAGCGCCTGCGCCTGTGCCAGCGCATTGGCGACGAGCAGTGTCTGCTGATCGGCCAACGGATGCGCCGCGCGGACTGGTACCACGAACTCGACCGGAACCACGTGCGTGCCCTGATGCAGCCACTGAAAGAACGCGTGCTGGCAGTCGGTGCCCGGCTCGCCCCACAGCCCGGGCGCGGTCGGCTGATCGACCGGCGCCCCGTCACGCGTCACCGACTTACCGTTGCTTTCGAGCACCAGCTGCTGCAAGTAGGAAGGCAGCCGTGACAGCGCGTGCGCGTAGGGAACAACGATGCGCTGGCTCGCGCCTGGCGCCTGCGCGTTCCAGAAATCGACCAGCGCCAGCAATACCGGCAGGTTGCGCGCCAGGGGGGAGTGGCGGAAGTGCGCATCCATCGTCGCCGCGCCGGCGAGCAGTTCGGCAAAGTTCTCCCAGCCGCAGCGCACGGCGATGGCCAGCCCGACCGCCGACCAGAGGGAGAAACGGCCGCCAACCCAGTCCCACAGCGGCAGCACGTCGCTGCCGGCCACGCCGAAGGCGCGCGCCGCCGCGGCATTGGCCGTGACGGCGATGAAATGCGCGGCGAGCGCGCTGCCGCCTCCAAGCTGCGCTGCGAGCCACTCTCGCGCCGAGGTCGCGTTGCGCAGCGTCTCGGTGGTGGTGAAGGTCTTGGAGGTGACGATGAAAAGCGTGATCGCCGGATCGAGGCCGGCGAGGGCGCGGGTGAGCTGTTCCGGATCGACATTGGAGACGAAGGTCACGTCGATCCCTTCGCGCCGCGAGGCGCGGGGGCCGGTCAGCGCGCTGCAAACCAGACGCGGGCCGAGGTCGGAGCCGCCGATACCGATATGGATGATGTCGCGGATCGGGCGGCCGGTCGCGCCCAGGCGCACGCCGCCGCGGAGCTGCGCGGCGAGCGTGCGCATGCGCGCCTGGGTGGCGCGGATCGCCGGCAGGACATCGCTGCCGTCCTGCAGCACCGGGGTATCGCCCTGCTGGCGGAGCGCGGTGTGCAGCGCCGCGCGTTGTTCGGAAAGGTTGATCTTCTCGCCGCTGAACAGCGCCTCGATCCACGCCGGCAGATTGCGCGCGCGGGCGTAGGCCACGAGCAGCGCCATCGTCGCCGGGGTCAGCCGTTGCTTCGACCAGTCGGCCAGCCAATCGTCCCAAACCAGCGACAGGTGGCTGAAGCGCTGCGGGTCGGCGGCGAACAGCTCGGCGAGCGAGCTGCGGCCAAGCGCGCGGCGGTGGTCGATGAGCGCTTGCCAGGCAGCAGGTGGCGTCGTTTCGGTCATGGGCTTCGCGCGCTTGAGCCCCGGCGCGCAGGTCGCGAGGCGCATTGTCGCTGCCGGCCGCGCAGCTTGCGGGCGAGCATAATCGATCGGGCCGGTGGGGCGCAAACTCGCTACAATCCGATGCGGCCCGCCGCCCGCGCGCCGCCCGCGACCGATGCACGCCTCCACCGACAAGGATCTTCCGCTCAGGGAAGACACGCGCCTGCTCGGCCGCCTGCTTGGCGACGTACTGCGCGAGCAGACCGGCGAGGAAGGCTTCGCGCGGGTCGAGGCGATCCGGCAGACCGCCATCCGCCTGCGTCGCGCCGGCGCCGGCGATGCCGCGGGCATCGAAGGCGAACTGGCAATGCTGCTCAACGACCTGCCGATCGCGCAGACGCTTGATGTGGTGCGCGCGTTCAGCTATTTCTCGCTGCTTGCCAACCTCGCCGAGGACGTGCACCAGAATCGGCGCCGCCGGGCGCACGCCAGCGCCGGTTCGCCGCCGCAATCGGGCAGCGTCGCGCACGCCTTCGACCGGCTGCGCGAATCCGGCGTCGACGCGGCGACCGTGCGCACTTTTTTTGCCGATGCGCTGGTGAGCCCGGTGCTCACCGCGCATCCGACCGAGGTTCAGCGCAAAAGCATTCTCGATTGCGAGCGCGAGATCGTGCGCCTGCTGCAGTGGCGCGACCGCGGCGCACTGATACCCGATGAGCTCGATGCCATGCAGAGTGGGCTTTATCGGCAGGTGCTCGGATTGTGGCAGACGGCGATGCTGCGCCTGGCGCGTCTGCAGGTGAAGGACGAGGTCGACAACGGCATCGCCTACTACCGCTATACCTTCCTCGACCAGATCCCCAGGCTGTACGCGGATCTCGAGGATCGCTGTGCACGCGATTTCGGCGCCGCCCCGGAAATCCCCGCGTTTCTGGTCATGGGGTCATGGATCGGCGGCGATCGCGACGGCAATCCGTACGTGGTGGCGGAAACGCTGCAATACGCAAGCCGCACCCAGGCGAGCGTCGCCCTGGCGCATCACCTCGAGGAGGTGCACCAGCTCGGGGCCGAGCTTTCGCTCTCGGCACGGCTGGTGCAGCCGACGCCGCAGCTTTCCGCCCTCGCCGCGGCCGCGCACGATACCAATCCGCATCGTGTCGACGAGCCCTATCGCCAGGCGCTCGTGGGCATCTATGCGCGTCTGTCCGCGAGCGCGGTGGCGCTCGCCGGTTACGTGCCGTCGCGGCCCCCGCACGCGGCGCTGCCGCCGTATGTCACGGCGGCGGAGTTTGGCGCCGATCTGGACACCATCGCCGGCTCGCTCGCCGCACATGGTTCGCAGCGCCTCGCCGAGGGTCGCCTGCGGCTGCTGCGACGCGCGGCCAAAGTCTTCGGCTTCCATCTGGCCACGCTCGACCTGCGCCAGAACTCCGACGTGCACGAGGCGGTGGTGGCCGAGCTCTTCGCCCGCGCGGGCGTGCACCGCGACTATGCCGCGCTCGCGGAACGCGAGCGCGTCGACCTGCTGGTGACCGACCTCGCCAATCCGCGGCTGCTCGATACGCCGCACATCGCCCGCTCGCCGCTGCTCGAATCCGAGCTCGCGATTCTGCGCGCAGCGGCGGACATCCATAATCGCTTCGGATCGGCCGCACTGCCGAACTATGTCATTTCCAAGTGCCAATCGCTGAGCGACCTGCTCGAGGTGGCGATTCTGCTCAAGGAAGTAGGCCTGTTGAGCCAGAGCCGGCTGATGGTCAACATCGTGCCCCTGTTCGAGACCATCGCCGACCTCAAGCGCTGCGCCGGCGTCATGCGCGCGGCGTTCCGCCTGCCCTGCTATCAACGCTGGCTCGCTTCCCGCGGCCGCTGGCAGGAGGTGATGCTGGGCTACTCTGACAGCAACAAGGACGGCGGCTTCGTCACCGCCAACTGGGCGCTCTACCGTGCCGAACTCGATCTGGTGGCGATGTTCCGCGTCTTCGACATCAAGCTGCGGCTGTTTCACGGCCGCGGGGGGACGGTCGGCCGCGGCGGCGGACCGAGCTACGAGGCGGTGCTGGCCCAGCCCGCCGGCAGCGTCAATGGCGCCATCCGGGTCACCGAGCAGGGCGAGATCATTGCCAGCAAGTATTCCGACGCCGAGCTCGGCCGGCGCAATCTGGAGACGCTGGTCGCGGCGACCCTGGAAGCGAGCCTGCTCCCCGCCGGCGACGACGGCGCGGAGGCCTCCTTTCACGAGATCATGGATGAACTCGCGGCGCTGGCGTTCACGGCCTATCGCTCGCTCGTCTACGACACGCCGGAATTTGTCCCCTTCTTCCGCGCCTCCACGCCGATCGCCGAGATCGCCGAGCTCAACATCGGCAGCCGGCCGGCGTCGCGCAAGCCGTCGCAGAAGATCGAGGATCTGCGCGCCATTCCGTGGGTGTTCAGCTGGAGTCAGTGCCGGCTGTCGCTGCCGGGATGGTACGGCTTCGGGACCGCGGTCGAGATCTGGCTCGACGCCGGGCCGCGAGCGAGCCGGCTCGAGAGCCTGCGCGCGATGCACGCGCGCTGGCCGTTCTTCCGCAGCCTGCTGTCGAACATGAGCATGGTGCTCGCCAAGACCGACCTGACCATCGCCTCGCGCTACGCCGATCTGGTGCCCGACCCCGTCGTGCGCGCGGCGATCTATCCCCGGCTCGCCGCCGAGCACGAGCGGACGCTGCGCTGTCTGCTGGCGGTGTCGGGACAGCGAACGCTGCTCGACGACAATCCCACGCTCGCGCGAAGCATCCGCAACCGCTTCCCTTATCTCGACCCGCTCAATCACCTGCAGGTCGAGTTGCTGCGCCGTCACCGCGCGGGCGACAGCGACGAGCGCACGCGCGACTGCATTCATTTGACGATCAACGGCTTGGCGGCTGGCTTGCGCAACAGCGGTTGAGCCAAGGCCGCCCGGTCGCGGACCGGTGTGGCGCAAGGCGGTGCTTGTCAACGCTGGCGGCGGATGCTAACTTGGTCGGGATTTGGTCAAGTCGTAAGGTTGTCAGGTGGTCTGACCCGACGAGAGCGGGCAGCCGAGGCAGCGCAAACCCAGGCTTACAACGTTAGGAGGATTCCATGGTTGACCGAAAGAACGCGCTCCGACTGGCGCTCGCCGCCGTCGGCGTGGCCCTGGCCGGCACGCTCTTCGCGCAGGCGAAGATGGTGCTCAAGGCATCCGACGTTCACCCCGACGGTTATCCGACCGTCGCCGCAATCGTCAGCATGGGCAAGAAACTGGAGGCGGCGACCAACGGCCGCCTCTCCGTGCAGATGTATCCGTCGATGCAGCTCGGTGGCGAGAAGGAAGCGATCGAGCAGGCGCAGGTCGGCGCGCTGGCGCTGGCGCGGGTCAGTGTCGGTGCCTTGGGCCCGGTCGTCGACCAACTCAATGTGTTCAATCTTCCTTACCTGTTCCGCAACACCGCGCACATGCAGAAGGTGATCGACGGACCGATCGGTCAGGAGCTGCTTGACGACGTCACCAACAACCCGAAGGCGGGACTCATCGGCCTGTGCTGGATGGACGCCGGGGCGCGCA
Source organism: uncultured beta proteobacterium (assembly GCA_963763625.1). Taxonomy (GTDB): domain Bacteria; phylum Pseudomonadota; class Gammaproteobacteria; order Burkholderiales; family Casimicrobiaceae; genus PALSA-1003. The sequence continues at coordinate 92,772 of CAVXPH010000003.1, forward strand.
GCCTCTATGACACGAAGAAAGCGATCAAGAATATCGACGACCTGAAGGGCATGAAGTTTCGCGTCATGGGCAACCCGATGTTCGTCGACATGATGAATTCGCTCGGCGGCAACGGGGTGGCCATGGGCTACGACCAGGTTTTCAGCGCGCTGCAGACCGGCGTGGTCGACGGGGCTGAGAACAATCCGCCGAGCTTCGTCTTCGACAACCACTACCAGGTGGCGAAGTTCTTCACCCTGGACGAGCACCTGATCGTGCCCGAGATCGTGGTCATGTCGAAGAAGACCTGGGATGCGCTTTCACCCGCCGATCAGGCGCTGGTGAAGAAGTTCGCGCGCGAGGCGCAGTTCGAGGAACGCGCGCTGTGGGCGGTGTACGAGAAGGCCGCCCTCGACAAGGCCAGGGCTGCCGGTATCACCATCACCGAAATTGCCGACAAGAAGCCGTTCCAGGATGCCGTCAAGCCGGTGTGGGACAAATACGGTCCGAAATACGCCGACATGATCAAGCGCATCCAGGCCGTCCAGTAAGAGCGCGATGGCGCACGTCGTGCACAGGGCGATGGATGCCCTGTATTTGGCCTGCGTGCTGCTGGCCGGAACGGCGCTGGTGGCCATTTCTGCGGTCATTCCGTGGGGCGTCTATACCCGCTACGTGCTCAATCGTGCCGCGAGCTGGCCCGAGCCCACCGCGGTGCTGCTCACCATCGTCCTGACCTTCTTCGGCGCGGCCGCCTGCTACCGCACCAGCACGCACATGAGCGTGAGCGTGTTCGTGCGCATGCTGTCGGGGCGATGGAAGCGCGCGGCGGAGCTGCTGGCCGAAGCGCTGGTGGCCGCGCTCGCCGTGTTCATGGTCGTCTACGGTGCGCGGCTGTGCGCGACGACGTGGTACCAGTCGATCGCCGATTTCCCGTCGTTGTCGGTCGGGGTCACCTATCTGCCGATTCCCGTCGGCGGCGCGGCGACCCTGCTGTTCGTGCTCGAGCGCGTGTTTTTCGGGCGCCCGGCGCCGGCTTCCTTCCTGGGCGCTGAATTTTTCGGCCGTCCACCGGCGGATGTCGGGCCCGGCGGCGGCGCGCTCCACTAGAGCGCGCATGGAATTCTTCCTCGTCATCGGCACGCTGTTCTTCTGCTTCGCCGTTGGCGTGCCGATCGCCTATTCGCTCGGGCTCGCCGCGATCGCCGGCGCGGTCTCGATCGGCGTTCCGCTCGAGGCGGTGATGCTCAAGATCTCCGACGGGGTGAGCAAGGTCGCCATGCTCACCATCCCCTTCTTCGTCCTCGCCGGGGCGATCATGGCCGAGGGCGGCATGGCGCGGCGGCTGGTAGCGTTCGCCAACGTGCTCGTCGGCGTGTTCCGCATCCGCGGCGGCCTGGCGGTGGTCAACGTGGTAGCGACGACCTTCCTGTCGGGAATCTCCGGCTCGTCGGTCGCCGACACCTCGGCCATCGGCTCGGTGATGATCCCGCAGATGGAGGAGGTCGGCTATCCGCGGGTGTTCGCGACCAATGTCACCATCACCGCGTCGGTACAGGCGCTGCTCGTACCGCCGAGCCACAACGCGGTGATCTATTCACTGGCAAGCGGCGGGGTCATCTCCATCATCAGCCTGTTCATGGCCGGCGTGGTGCCGGGCCTGCTGCTCGGGTTTGCGCTGATCCTGCTCTGTATCTACATGGCTTACCGCGACGGCCACCCGCGCGGGCAGGTTGTGCCGCTGCGCCAGGCGCTGCGCATCGTGGTCGACGCGCTGTGGGGACTGATCACGCTGGGCATAATCTTAGGCGGCATCCTCGGCGGCATCTTTACCGCCGTCGAAGCGGGCGCCGTGGCATGCGTCTGGGCTTTCTTCGTCACCATGTTCATCTACCGCGACTACCGCTGGCGGGATCTGCCGCTGCTCGTATTTCGCACGCTGAAGACGGTGGCCATGGTGATGACCCTCATCGCCTGCGCATCGGCGGTGGGCTACGTCATGGCGCTGATGCAGGTGCCCTCGAAGGTCACGGCCTTCTTCCTCACGCTGTCGAGCGACAAGAACGTGATCCTGCTCATGCTCAACGTCCTTTTGCTGGTGCTTGGCTGCCTGCTCGACATGGCACCGTCGATCCTGATCTGCACCCCCATCCTGCTGCCGGTGGTGACCGGCCTCGGCGTCGATCCGGTCCAATTCGGGATGATCATGATGCTCAACCTCGGTATCGGGCTGTGTCATCCGCCGGTCGGATCGATCCTGTTCGTCGGTTGCGCCGTGGGCAGGGTCACCATGGAGCAGGTGATGCGCCGGATCTGGCCGTTCTATGGCGTGATGTTCGCCGTGCTCATGCTGGTTACCTACCTGCCGGTGATCTCGCTCTGGCTGCCACGCAAGCTCGGTCTCTAGGTTACCGATCGCGGCCGCAGCGGGGCTTGGGGCGCGTCGCACCGCCAGCACGTGTCTGTGCTACGCTTGCTCGAGCCCGGCCGCCTGGCGACGTTGCCGCTCGTTTCCACCCCCTTCGCGATGATCACTGCTAACCTTTTGCGCCGCGTGCCGCTGCTCGCGCTGTTGCCCGCGGCAGAGCTCGAGACGCTTGCCGCGCACGGCGCCGACATTCGCCTACGCGCCGGCGACTGGCTGATTCACGAAGGCGAACTGGCCTCGTTCTTCGTCCTGCTCGAGGGCAAAGTCGAGGTGCTCAAGGAGTTCAACGGCGTCGCCCGGCTGCTCAATACCTACGGCGCCGGCGATTACTTCGGCGAAGTGCCCTTGCTGCTCGGTGCGCCGGCGGTGGCGAGCCTGCGCGCGCTCGAGCCCTCGCGCGTATGCGCGTTCGAGGCGGCCGATTTCCGCCGCCTCATCACCGGCTGCCAGCATCTTAACGGCGAGATCATGAAGACGATGGCCACGCGACTGGGCCGCCTGCAAGCGGTCGCGAGCGAAGTGCCGACCACCACCGCGACCATCATGGGTCACCACTTCGACCTGGCCAGCCATCACCTACGAGATTTTCTGGCGCGCAACCGCATTGCCTTCAAGTGGGTCGACCCGACGCGCCCGGACTTAAACCCCGGCGTCGCGCCACCGCAGCCAGGCGATAGCTTTCCGGTGGTGGTCCTGGCCGACGGAACGCGGCTCATCACACCGAGCTTGCGCGAGCTGGGCGAGAGGCTTGGGCTGCAGACGAAGCCGGCGACGGCGATGTACGACGTGGCCATCGTCGGCGCCGGCCCGGCAGGACTCGCCGCGGCCGTGTACGGCGCGTCGGAAGGCCTGCGCACCGTGTTGATCGAGCGCGAATCGCCGGGCGGACAGGCCGGCACCTCGTCGCGTATCGAGAATTACTTAGGCTTCCCGACCGGCGTCTCCGGCGAGGAGCTCGGCTTGCGCGCGCTGCAGCAGGCGCAGCGCTTCGGCGCGGAAATCGTCGTCGCCCGACAGGTCATGGGCCTCGATGCCGATCCGACGACGCGCACGCGCGCGGTGCAGCTCGATGGCGGCGAGCGGGTGAATGCGAAGAGCATCATTCTGACAACCGGGGTGAGCTGGCGCCAGCTCGAAGCGCCCGGCTGCGATAGCTTTCTCGGCCGCGGCGTCTACTACGGTGCGGCCAGGACCGAGGCGCTCAGCGCCCGCGGGCAGGACGTGTTCCTGGTCGGCGGCGGCAACTCGGCCGGCCAGGCGGCGATGTTCTTCGCCAATTACGCGCAGTCGGTGACGCTGCTGGTGCGCGGGCCCTCGCTCGCGGCGACGATGTCGCGCTATCTGATCGATCAGCTCGCCACGAAGGACAATATCCGGGTGCGAACCGAGCACCGGATCATGCGCGTCGAGGGCAGCGATCACCTCGAACGCGTCGTCATCGAGAACCGCCGCACGGGCGAGGTTAGCACCGAGCCGGCGGCGGCGGTGTTCGTGTTCATCGGCGCCGACGCGGAAACCGCGTGGCTGCCCGGCGCGGTCATTCGCGATGAACTCGGCTACATCTGCACCGGCCGCGACGTCACCGACCTGGTCGTCCGCAACAACGGCCACTGGCCGCTCGAGCGCGACCCGTTCCTGCTCGAGACGAGCGTGCCGGGGATCTTCGCCGCCGGCGACGTGCGCCACGGTTCGATCAAGCGCGTCGCCGCAGGTGTGGGCGAAGGCAGCATGGCGATCGCCTTCGTGCATCAGTACCTGGGGTGATGACCGCGTCGAGGAGGCGCCATGCAACACTTGCGTGAGCGGTTCGGCCGGCGACTGCGGCTCGCCCTGGTGGGTGGCGGGCCGGCGACGTGGATCGGCCGCATGCATCAGACGGCAGCCGAACTCGACGGCTACTGGGATGTCGTCGGCGGCGTGTTCTCCAGCGATCCGGCGCGCTCGCGCACCGCCGGCACGGAGCTTGGGCTCGACCCCGAGCGAAGCTACGGCACACTGCCCGAACTCATCGCCGGCGAAGAGGCGCGTGGCGACGGTATCGACGCGGTCGCGATCATGACCCCGAACGACAGCCACTACCCGTTTGCCGTCGCGGCGCTCGACGCCGGGCTCGACGTCTTGTGCGAGAAGCCGGTCACGCATGACTTCGCGCAGGCCTGCGACCTGGTCGCACGCACGCGCCGCCAAGGGCGGCTGTTCGCCATCGCCCACGGCTACTCGGCCTACCCGATGACCCGCTATGCGCGTGAACTCGTGCGCGATGGGGCGCTCGGAGCCCTGCGCCTGGTGCAGGTCGAGTACATCCAGAGCGGGCTCGCCACGCGGATCGAGGACGCACCGGCGAACAATCGCTTGCGCTGGTTGCTCGATCCCAGGCGCAGCGGGCTCGCCCTGGTGATGAGCGCCATCGGCTGCCATGCCCAGCACCTGGCGTGCTTCGCCGCCGGGCGCAACGCGACCCGGCTGGTCGCCGATATGCGTGCGCTTTTGCCCGGGCGCACGCTCATCGACTACGTCTCGGCGCTGTTCGAGCTCGACGGTGGGGCGCGCGGCACGCTGACGGTGACCCAGGCCGCAGCCGGCGGCGAGAACGACATCCGCCTGCGCGTCTACGGCGAGAAGGGGATGCTCGACTGGTCGCACCGCGAGTTGAGCTACCTGAAGCTCGCGCTGCAGGGCGAACCGCTGCGGGTGATCGGTCGCGGCGATCCGCAACTGCCCGAATCGGTCGTCGCCGCCGGGCGCGCGCCGCGCGGGCATCCGGAGGGCCTGCGCGAAGGGTTCGCCAACATCTATCGCGAACTCGCGCAGGAGCGCATGGCACGCTCCCTCGGCGAGACACCACCGGTGCTCGCCTATCCGCGCATCGAAGAGGGTGCCCACAGCATGGCCTTCATCGAGGCGTGTGTCGCCTCGCACGCCAGCGGGCGCTGGGTCGACGTCGCGCCATTACCCACACAATAGGGTAAGGATTTCCCTGCCAGGGCTTGACTTACAGTATCGTAAGATATATCTTGAAACTGTATATCTTTTCCCGTTCATGTTCTACGAGGAGGCAACATGCATCGTTATTTTCGTGGTCACGGTGACTACTGCGGCGGCCGGCACGCCCGCCGCCATGGTCTGGGCGGGCTGTTTGGTGGCGTGGTCGGCGGTCACGGCTTTGGCTGGCACGGCTTTCGGGCGGGGCGCAAGCTCGGCGGGGACGATTTGCAACTGGTGGTGCTGGCGCTACTCGCCGACCGGCCGTATCACGGCTACGAAATCATGAAGGCCCTCGAGGAGCGCTCCGGGGGCTTCTACAGCCCGAGCCCGGGCATGGTCTATCCGGCGCTGACCTATCTGGAGGAAATCGGCTACGCCTCGGTCGAGGCGGAAGGGGCGAAGAAGCTCTATCGGATTACCGAGGAGGGACGCGCCCACCTGGAGCAGAACCGTCGCGTTGTCGACGCGATCTTCGCCCAGCTCGCCTGGGTTGGCGACAAGATGGAGCATGTGCGCCGAGTATTCGCCGGCGACGAGACCCGCGCCGGGGAGGAAGGTCCTCGCGGCTGGAGCGCCGAATTAAACGCCGCCCGTCGCGCCGTCAGGGCCGCGCTGGCAACGAAGGTCGATGCCCCCGAAGAGGAGCAGCGCCGCGTGGCCGAGATCCTCGAGCGCGCGGCGAAGGAGATTGGCGGCAAGTAGGCGCGCGCTCGGCGAGGCCGAACGGACGCGCGCCACCCGCGCTCATTGTTGCAGCGGCCCGGCGCACGACGCCGGGACGAACGCGGCGGGGATATCGATGGGCACGCACAGCCAGTGCAGCTTCTGCCACGCGTCGACCGCCGGGGCGAGCAGGATCGACCGGCCCTGCAGCTCCGGCACCGCGCTCCCCAGATCGATGCGCACGCGCCCGTTCCGCGCATTGAGGTCGACCGCGGCCACCAATCCGTATGCCGCGTGCTTTCGCACCGCCTCGTAATCGGGTGCGCGCGGAAGCGCGCCCGAGCGCGCCCATTGCTCTTCGACCTGGTGTTGCAGCGGCCTCGTCGCTACGATCACCTGCGCCAGTGCCGTGCGCACGCGGTGCGCGTGGTAGGCCGCCTGCAAGCACGGCCCGATGAGGCTGCCGACGAGGAGCAGTACGCCCGTGCCGAGCAGCAGCGCGAGCAGGGCGTCGGTCGGCTGGCGTCGCAACAGGCGCTTGGCCGTGACCTCGGACTTGCGCGCGTTGGTCTCCGCTCGTCGCACCACTCGCCTGACACTACGGTAATAGAAGCTGTTGGCGAAGCTCGCGCTTGCCGTCGCCGGAAGCAGCCAGCAGAAAAACGCCGCGCACGCCCACCATGCCAGTCCCGATTCGCCGCGGGTGAGATCGAAGGTGGTGAAGGCCAACGCTCCGACGAGCGGCAAAAGCGCGCAGGCGATGCCGTAGACCCACAGCTTGCGGTAGAACGCCCACACCGGCCCCAAAGCGAACGCCGGCCAGTTCCAGCTCAGTCCACTGCGGCCGCTCTTTTCGAACTGCACGAAACGGCGCACGTAGTAGTCGGCATGGGGACCAACCGCAATGCGGAAGAGCACCGCCAGCGCGGGGCGGACCCGTCGCTCGTCCTGGTGCGCGCGGACATACGGCGGAAACACGATCGAATCGAGCAGGCGCGTCAACCCGCCTCGCAACAGCGGCAGACCGCCGGATCCGAGCACGGGTGTAGCTATCATCGCTGCCTCCTCGACCGTGGCGTGGTCCGATCCGGTATCGCCCACCTCAGGCGAGCCCCGGCATCGAAAATCCCAGGCCGCTGAGCGCGCCGGCGAGGGCCTGCTGCTGCGCCGGCGTGAGCTCGACCAAGGGCGGGCGCACCGTCGCCCATTGCGCATCCCGGGCATGGTGCGCGATCGTCGCCTTGAGCGCCGGAATCATGGGCCACTTCTGCAACGTTCCGCGCACCTGATCGAGCGCCGCCTGTCTAGCCTCGGCATCGGCGTCCTGCCAGCGCTTGGCGAGTTGCGCGATCGGCGCCGGATTGATGTTGCCCGTGGCGGTGATGCAGCCGGCGCCACCGCCGCGCAGCGTGGCGAGCAGGAACGTCTCGCTGCCGGCGAACACGTCGAAGCCCTGCGCTTGAAACCGCTCCAGCAGCGCCTGCGTGTTGCTCCAGTCGCCGGAGCTGTCCTTGATGCCAGCGACCGTGCCCGGATAAGCCCTGAGCAATCGCTCGATCAAGGCGAGGCTCAACGCGATCTGCGATACCGGCGGGATGTGATAGAGGTAGATGCGCAAGCGGCGATCGGCCACGCGCTCGATGATCTCGGCGTAGCTCTTAAACAGGCCGTCGTCCGATACGCCCTTGTAATAGAAAGGCGGCAGCATAAGCACCCCGGCGCAACCGAGACCCACCGCCCGGCGCGTGAGCTCGATCGAGTCGGGCAGCGCACAGCAGCCGGTGCCGGGCATCAGGCGCGCTGGCGGCACGCCGGCGGCGATTAGCGCCTCGAGCAGCGCGATCTTTTCCACGACCGACATCGAGTTCGCTTCGGAGTTGGTGCCGAATACGGCGAGCCCGACGTCCTGGTCGAGCAACCACCGGCAATGGCGGACGAATCGCGCCGCGTCCGGGCGCAGCGCCGAATCAAAAGGCGTGACTACCGGCGATAACACGCCGCGAATTCGTGCCGAACTGCTCAATTACGGATGACCGTCTGCGCGATGAAGGCATCCTACACGATTGAGCGTGAGTATGTATCTACCGAAACGTAGGACTCAGGCTGACAAGGAAACACACATTGGGATTGGAAACGAGTTGCAGGGTGGGCATGAAACCGTGCGGCGTGCAGACGGCGCTAGCGAAGAAGCGCCCGAAGGCCGGTTGGCCGAAGGAGTGAAGCGGCGCAGCGCGGCTCTTCCACACTGCCAGATACGCTCGCGCAACTAGGGACGCACTCTATCTAGACCGCAGCCGCGCTACGCCTACTGCGATTTTACTGTGAATCTCCCTTACGCATAGCAACATTTCGCTAAGTACATACTGTCGCGATTGAGCCCGCCGATTCTATGGCATACCCAGCGCTTCGAATTCGATTTCGGTCGCGTCGATGTCGAGGAGGGGTCCGAGCTCGTAGACGTTGTGGTAGCCGTAGTTGTAGAGCGCGATATAGGTGGAAAGGTTGAGCTCCGCGCTGGGCAGCTAGGAGGGAAAGGGACCCGGCGCATTGCGGAAGTTGTCGTTGCAATAGATGAGAATGCGCCTATTGCGGTCGGGCAAGGCGCGCTCGAGACTTTCGCTGGCGATGTCGGCGAAGCTCAAATTGATCGCCCCCTTGACGTGCAGCTCGTCATACTTGGCGCGGCTGCGCGCGTCGAGGACCGTCGTTCCGGGCTCCAGGCTCATGCGCATGAACTCGGCTTCGGAGAGCCGGTGCGATGCGCGCCGCAGCGCCGCTTCGTTGGCGACCTGGAGATAGGCCGCCATGTCGATGGCCGGATTCTGGGCCGGTGCCCCTTCCTCCGCCCGCGCACAGGGTATGGCGGCAAGCACGCACAAGCCGGCGACGAAGCATGAGTAGGGCACGACGCTTTTCCGTTCAGGTGACGTTCCGGCAGCAACGGCCGGTCGGGTCCCGCGGTTGACGCCGCGCCGTGCGCATTCTGCTCGACGCAGACGAACCAGGGGAGGGCGGTGCTACCCGCTGTGGTGGATCACGTCGCGGACGATAGGGTAGATATGACGGTTCCAGCGCTGACCGCTGAAGACACCGTAATGGCCGGCGCCCGCCTGAATATAGTGCGTGCGCATGTACTGGCGCAGGTTCTTGCACAAATCATGTGCGGCCAGCGTCTGCCCGAGCGAGCAGATGTCGTCGCGCTCGCCTTCGACCGTAAGCAGGGCGGTGCGCCGGATCGCGCCCGGATCGATCGTCCGGCCGCGCCAGGAGAGCCGACCCTGCGCGAGCGCATACTCCTGGAAGATGGTCCGTACCGTCTCGAGATAGAACTCCGCCGGCAGATCGGCGACGGCGAAATACTCCAGGTAGAAGTTGCGCGTGACGTCGGCCTTGGCGTGATCGCCCTGCGCCAGGTCCTGGTAATAGCTGCGAAACGACTCGATGTGACGGTCGAGATTCATGTTGATGAAGGCCAGCAACTGGACGAAACCCGGGTAGACACGGCGCAACGCACCGAGATGGCGCAGCGGCACGATGCCGATCAGGTTCTGCTCGAACCAATCGAGCGATCGCGCTGTGGCGAGGCGGTTGACCTCGGTGGGGCCGATACGGCAATCGATCGGGCCGGCCATCAAGGTCAGGCTCGGCGGCGTGCTCGGGTCGCCATCCTCGGCCAGGATCGCGGTTGCGGCGAGCGCGGCCACGCAGGGCTGACAGATCGCGACCAGATGCGCGCCCGGGCCGATGGCGCGCAGGAAGATCATCAGGTAATCAATGTATTCGTCCAGCCCGAAGCGGCCGTCGCGCACGGGCACGTCGCGCGCGTTATGCCAGTCAGTGATGTAGACGTCGTGGTCGACCAGCATCGTGCGCGCGGTTTCGCGCAGCAGCGTGGCGAAATGGCCCGACATCGGCGCGATAAGCAGCACGCGCGGCTGGGTGGCGGCGTAATCCTTCTTGAAATGGAGCAGGCTTGCGAACGGCAGGCGCCGGGTGACCTCTTCGCTGATCGCGACCTCGCGCCCGTCGATGGTTACCGCGGCAATCCCGAACTCACGGCGGCGATGGGTAAGCCGCGCCAGCGAGAAAACTTCCAGCGCCGCCAGTAGCTTGCGCATGCCGAGCTTCTCCGCCGGCCCGTCGCGCGCCTCGTTGAGCAGTGGCAGCGTTGCGTCGGTGATGAAGCGCAGGGGCCAGAGCACGTCGGCCTGCGCCTGATAGGCGTGGTAGAGAAGGTGGGCGTCAGCGCGCATCCGGTCTTTCAGAGAGCCCTGCCACGAGTGCGCATGCAACTTGCGGGCCAGCGCCCGATCCGGCTGGCACGGCCCTTGCACAGGGAGTGCGCAGGGATTGTTTGGGAAGCGAGGAGTGCATGGCCAAGGCGACGTTGACGTTGAGCAGCAAGAACTATTCGTCGTGGTCTCTGCGCGGCTGGCTGCTGGCGAAATTCGCCAAGCTGCCATTTACCGAGGTGATGATCCCTCCCGACGATGCCGACGCGCGCAAGGAACTGCTGCTGCTCTCGCCGTCGATCCTGGTGCCGTGCCTGACCCACGACGGGATCAAGGTCTGGGACACGCTGGCGATCGCCGAATACTTAAACGAGGTCAAGCCCAAGAGCGCGCTGCTGCCCGCCGATCGCGCCGCACGCGCGCATTGCCGTTCGATCTGTGGCGAGATGCATTCCGGATTCAGCAGTCTGCGCGCCGCGCTGCCGATGAATCTCAAGCGCGTTTTTCCTGGCCACAGGGTTTGGCTGCGGGCGCAGGCCGACATCGAACGTATCGTCGCGATCTGGCACGACTGCCTGAAGCGCTACCACGGCCCTTATCTTTTCGGCGAGCGGTCGATGGCCGACGCGATGTATGCGCCGGTGGTCACCCGTTTCGTCACCTACGACGTGAAGCTCGACAAGCCTTGCGCGGGCTACCGCAAGCAGATCCTGGCGATGCCGGAGATGCAGCAGTGGATTGCGGCGGCGCAGGAGGAGCCGGAGACAATCGACGAACTCGACATGGAGTTCTAGCCGCGCCCGGTATTGCCCTTTTCGGCCCGCGGCGCAAAGCGGCTAGGACGGTGGTGCACCCTCGACGGCGAGCAGCTTGGATTTTGCGCAACGATTACGCAGCTCGATGAGCGGACGATAAGCCGGCGACTGGTAGAAGGACTTGAGCGCGGCCATGTCGGCAAACTCGACGATGACCAGCCGCTTGGGCATCCAGGACCCCTCGAGCGATTCGATCGCGCCGCCGCGGGCGAGGAATCTGCCGCCGTGGGCGCTGATTACTGGCGGCACGCGTTTGCGGTATTCCTCGTAACCGACCGGGTCAGTGATTTCGATATCGGCGATCAGGTAGGCGGCCATCGCTGTCCTTTGTGTCGGTTGTGATCACGGCTTCTGCATATAAAAGGCGTAGCGGGCCTGGTACGGAACCCGTACTTCGCGGCCCGCCTGTGCTGCCTCGCCGCAACCATCGGCGGGCGCCTTGCCACCGACTGTGTGCAGTCGCTGGACGCTCACGATCTTCCCCAGCATGCCGTTGGCGGAGGTGGCCTTGGCGCTCAGCAACAGCCACGGAATGGCATTCGGGTCGGGGTCGTCACGCGCTTTGAGTTCGCCCACGATCTTGCTGCCGTCGGCGGCTTCCCAGGTCGGGCCGGCGTAATGCTTCACGACCTTCTTGCCGCTGGCGTCGAACAACTCGGCCTCCGGCGCTTTCAAAGTCCACTCGAACTTCGTCGCGTCGTCCTTGCGCGCGCCGCAAACGTAGATCTGGACGCCTTCGGCCCGAAGGTCGAAGGCGAGCGCTTGACCGGCCGGCACCTGGAGCTTGTCCGGGACCCCGGGCAGGGTCGCGGCGAAGGGGGCGGTGCTCAAGGCGACCCACAGCCAGGCGACGGTTGGCACGACAACGAGGCGACAGCGCAGCATGCGAACTCCCAAGCGTTCGGGGCGGCTTGCCCCGGCAGATTATCGCCGCCCCTTGACGTTTGCCGGATACCCGATATAATCCGGGTACCGTATATTTGTTCGGAAACCGATGCCGCCACGTGTCCGCCGGCCGTTTGCCCATCTGCAGCGCACACCGCCGGCCGCGCCCGGCCTCACGCCGCGGCAGCGCCAGATCCTCGATTGGATCCGCGGCTTCATCGCCGACAAGGGCATGCCACCCACGCGGGCAGAGATCGCGACTGGCCTGGGCTTCGCCTCGCCGAGTTCGGCTGAGGACCATCTGCAGGCGCTGGCAAAAAAAGGCGCGCTGGAGATCGTTTTGGGTGCGGCGCGCGGGTTGCGGCTGAAGGAAATTCCCGGTGTGCCCGTCCAGGGCACGTTGCCGCTGGTCGGTCGCGTTGCCGCGGGAGTACCGATCCTCGCATTGGAAAACGTCGAGGCGCATTACCGCCTCGACCCGGGCTTGTTCGCTCCGCGCGCGGACTACCTGTTGCGCGTGCACGGCACCAGCATGCAGGGTGCGGGCATTCTCGACGGCGACCTTCTCGCCGTGCACCAGAGCGCCACCGCACAGGCCGGGCAGATCGTCGTCGCCCGCATCGAAGACGAGGTCACGGTCAAGCGCCTGCAGCGTCGCGGGGGCGCAATCGTGCTCGTGTCGGAGAATCCGGAATTCCGCCCCATCGTCGTCGACCCCAGGCGGACGACGTTCGCAATCGAGGGCATTGCCGTCGGCCTGGTTCGTGGAGGCAAGCCGTGGTGATCTCGGCGCGCAAGGCGGCGGCCGGGGCCGCGAATCTGGAAGACCTGCCCAATGTCGGCAAGTCCATCGCCGCCGACCTGCGTGCCGTCGGCATCCGCCAGCCGTCGCAACTCAAGCGCAAGGATCCCTATGCGCTGTACGATCGTCTCAATCGTGTCACGGGCGTGCGCCACGATCCGTGTGTGCTCGATACGTTCATCGCGGTAGTCCGCTTCGTCGAAGGCGGCCCGCAGCAGCCGTGGTGGGCTTTCACCGCCGAGCGCAAGCAAACGCTGGCGAAGCGCAAGCGACGGTCGACCTGACCGGCGCTGCCTCGAAGCGCCTGGCCCGAGTGGCGGCGGACGCCGCTCCGGCCGATTGTCATTCATACAACAGAGGAGCTCAACCATGGTTCAAGCAATCCCCACCGGCTACGCCGGCGTGACCTCGTATCTCATCATCCGCGATGCCGGCCGGGCGCTCGAGTTCTACAAGAAGGCTTTTGGCGCCACCGAGCTGATGCGTTTTCCCGGCCCCGATGGCAAGATCGGTCACGCCGAAATCAAGATCGGCGAGGGTATGGTGATGCTCGCCGATGAATCCCCGGCGATGGGGCATAAGAGCCCGCAGACGCTCGGCGGGACCCCCGTGTCGCTGATGTTCTATGTCCCCGACGTCGACGCCCGCTTCGCCAAGGCGCTCGCCGCCGGGGCAACGGTCGTGAACCCGCTCAAGGATCAGTTCTACGGCGATCGCAGCGGGACCCTCACCGATCCGTTCGGTCATGTCTGGACCATCGCCACCCACACCGAGGACGTGTCGGGTGAGGAAATGCAGCGGCGCATGGCGGCGATGGCGCCGGGCGAGAAGACAACCTGAGCGCGACGGAGGAAGCCATGGCCGAGCCCGCAGCCGTCGTCGCCGCCGAAGTCAAGCCCGAATCCGGCGGAAGCTATCCGGAGCCATTCAACGCGCGCATGGGTGAGGCCGACTGGCGGCGGCTCGGCAACGCCTTCGGGTTGACCCAGTTCGGCATCAACCTCGAAACGTTCCAGCCGGGCGCACAGTCGGCGCTGCGACACTGGCACACGCTCTGCGACGAGTTCGTGTACGTGCTCGAAGGCGAGATGGTGCTGCGCAGCGACGCGGGTGAAACGCTCATGCGGCCGGGCATGTGCGCCGGCTTCAAGGCGGGTGCGAAGAACGGGCATCACTTCGTCAATCGCTCCAACCGGCCGGCGCGCCTGCTGGTGATCGGTACCCGCGTTCCCGGCGACAACTGCTTCTATCCCGACGACGATCTGCTGTGGGTCGAGACCGAAGCAGGCCATCACGCCGCGCACAAGGACGGCCGGCGCTACGCTTGACCGGAGGGAAGCGTGTACACCCTGTATGGCAAGCAAGGCTCCGGCTCCGCAGCGACCCAGATGGCGCTCGAACGCATCGGCGCCCCGCATCGTATCGTCGAGACGGCGTCGTGGGCACCGAATGCTGCCTTTGCCGAGCTGCTCAAGGTCAATCCGCTCGGTCAGATCCCGACCCTGGTGCTGCCCGACGGCAGTGCGCTGTCCGAGAGCGCGGCGATCCTCATTCATCTCGGTGAAGCCTATCCGGACAGCGCGCTGTTACCGTCTGATGTGACGGCGCGCGCCCAGGTGGTGCGCGGCCTGGTGTTTATCGCCGCCAACTGTTATGCGGCAATTAGCATCATCGATTTCCCCGAACGCTGGTGCACCGACGCCGACGACGACGATGCGGTGAAGAAGCGCATCCGCGCCGGCGCCCGGGCGCGCCTGCACCTGCACTGGGAGATGTTCGCCGACATGTTCCCGGCGCGACCCTACCTTGGGGGCGAACGACTCGGCGCGCTTGACCTCTTCGCCGTGGTGGTCTCGAAATGGTCGGGCACCCGAGCGCATCTCGAACAGCGACGGCCGGAGTTCCACGCCGCCTTGATGCGCATCGAGACGCAGCCGCAGGTCGCGGCAGCGTTCGCGCAGCACTGGCCGAAGAGCTGAACCGCAGCTAAAGCAATGCGGGCGTTTATAATGGCGACGACGGCCAGCTTCGGCCCTGCCGCGCGGACCCGTTCGAAGCACCGCAATGCGCATCCTCCTCAGCAACGACGATGGCTACTTCGCGCCCGGTCTGGAACGCCTTGCCGCTGAGCTAGGTCCGCACGCCGACATCACCGTCGTTGCGCCGGAACGCGATCGCTCCGGCGCCTCGAACTCGCTCACGCTCGACCGCCCGCTGACGGTGCGGCGCGCGCCGAACGGCTTCCTGTTCGTCAACGGCACGCCGACCGATTGCGTGCACCTCGCGGTTACCGGGTTGCTCGACGCGTTGCCGGACATGGTCATATCCGGCATCAATCTGGGCGCCAACATGGGCGACGACACGATCTATTCGGGTACCGTCGCCGCCGCCACCGAGGGCTACCTGCTCGGCATTCCTTCGCTCGCCGTTTCGCTGACGAGCAAGATCGGGCGCCATTTCGAGACCGCAGCCGCGGTGGTGGTCGAGCTGCTGCAGCGGCACCGCGAGCAGCCACTCGGCAAGTGGCTGCTCAACGTCAATGTGCCCGACGTGGCCCAGGGCGAGCTTCGCGGCTATCGCGTCACCCACCTGGGCAGGCGGCATAAGGCGGAGCCGGTGATCAAAACCGAAACGCCGCGCGGGGAGGTCTGTTATTGGGTGGGCGCGGCCGGGCCCGCAGCCGACGCCGGCGAAGGGACCGACTTTCACGCCGTCGAGGCGGGGTACGTCTCGATCACCCCGCTGCAGATCGATCTTACCCACCGCGCGGAGATGACGCGCGTGGCGGAGTGGCTGCACCAGACGGTGTCGCCGTGACTGCCAGCGGGGAGAAGTTCGACGGCATCGGCATGACTTCGACGCGCACGCGCACGCGCATGATCGAGCGGCTGCGCGAGCAGGGGATCAAGGATGAGGCGGTGCTCGCGGCGATGGCGGCGGTGCCGCGGCACATTTTCGTCGAGGATGCGCTGGCGATTCGCGCCTACGACGACAGTCCCCTGCCAATCGGTGCGGGGCAGACGATTTCGCAGCCGTATGTGGTCGCGCGCATGTCCGAACTGCTGCGCGCCGGCGGCAGGCTGGCGCGCGCGCTCGAGGTCGGCACCGGCTGCGGCTACCAGACCGCGATCCTCGCCCAGCTTGCCGACGAGGTGTACACGGTCGAGCGCATCGGCTCGCTCGTCGCCAAGGCACGACGCAACCTGCGTGCGCTCAAGGCCAGCAACGTGCGCATCATGCACGGCGATGGCACCGCCGACCTGGGCGAGGACATCGAGGTCGACGGCATCATGGTGACGGCGGCGGCGACGCAGGTGCCGACGGTGCTGCTGCGCTATCTCAAGGTCGGCGGGCGAATGGTTCTACCCCTGGCCCGCTACGACGACGAGCTTAAGGGCGTGCAGCTGCTTACCGTTATCGAGAAAGCGCCCGGCGGCGTCCGCGAGCAGACGTACGATGCGGTAAGATTTGTGCCGCTGCTCTCCGGCCTCGCATGATCGATCGCACCCGTTCTTACCTCACTGCCTTTGCCGTCGCACTCGCCGTCGCGGGGCTGCTCGGCGGATGCGCGTCGCGGCCGCCGCCTCCGATCGCCGCCGAGCGTTCGCCGCCTCCTTCCGCCAAGCCGGCGCCGCCGCCAGCGGTGGCGCTGCCCGGGCGGGAGCCCGAGCCTGCGCCGTCGACCTATATCGTCAAGCGCGGCGACACGCTCTACCAGATCGCACTCGATCACGGGCTCGACTATCGCGAGCTCGCGGCTTGGAACAATATCGAAAACGTCAACGTGATTCACTTGGGTCAAGTGCTTCTGCTCGGGCCGCCGGGCGCCAGCGGGGGAGCGGTCACCGCGCCGCTGGTCACGGCGCCGCCGGTGACTCCGAGCGGGAGCGAGACGCGGCCACCGGCGATCCTGCCGCCGACGAGCGGACGGGCCAACACGCCGACCTTCAAGACCGAGCCGAGGGCAGTCAAGCTGCCCTATTCCGAGCAGGCCTTGGCGCAGTTGCAGCACCTCCCCGCGCTGGTGCCCGAGGCGCGCGCGATGCCCGCGCCGACGCTCGCCGCACCGGCACCGAGTGCGTCCGTCGTCACGCCCGCGCCGCGGCCGGATTCGGGCCGCGTGCCGGAAATCGACGATGACAGGCTCGGGTGGATCTGGCCGGCGACGGGCAAAGTCATCGCCGGCTTCTCCGAGTCGGCCAACCTCAAGGGCATCGACATCGCGGGCAAATCCGGACAACCCATCGTGGCCAGCGCGGCCGGCAAGGTGGTCTACGCGGGAACGGGCTTGCGCGGCTACGGCAAGCTCATCATCGTCAAGCACAACAACACCTTCCTTTCGGCGTATGCGCACAACAAGGAGATCGACGTCAAGGAAGGACAGCAGGTTACGAAGGGCCAGAAGATCGCTGAAATGGGCGATACGGACGCCGATCAGGTGATGCTGCACTTCGAGATTCGCCGCCTGGGCAAGCCGGTCGATCCGGCCAAGCTGCTTCCGCCGACATGACCGCCGACCGCGCGCGCGTCGACGACGACGGCGAGCCGGCACTTGCGCGCGAGCCGGACACCCAGACGCGTGAACTGCCGCTTGACGTGCCGGTGGAGGGAGTCGGCGCCGACTTTCTCCACGACATCACCCAGATCTACTTGAACGAAATCGGCCAGAACCCGCTGCTGACCGCGGCCGAGGAGCTCGATTGCGCGCGCGCAACGCGCGCCGGCGACTTTGAGTCGCGGCAAAAGATGATCGAGCACAACCTGCGGCTGGTCGTGAGCATCGCCAAGCATTACTTGAACCGCGGGCTGACCCTGGCCGACCTGATCGAGGAAGGCAACCTCGGCCTCATTCACGCCCTCGAAAAGTTCGACCCCGAACGCGGTTTCCGCTTCACGACCTATGCCACCTGGTGGATCCGGCAATCGATCGAGCGCGCGATCATGAACCAGTCGCGCACGATTCGTCTCCCCGCGCACGTGGTCAAGGAGCTCAACATCGTGCTGCGCGCGCTGCGCCATCTCGAGACCCACGGCATGCTCGGCGAAAATCGCGAGCCGACGCTCGACGATGTCGCGCATCTGCTGGGGAAGCCGGTGGAGAAGGTGCGCAAAATCCTGGGCTACAACGAGCACGTCACCTCGCTTGATGCTCCCGTCGACGGCGAGCAGGGACTATCGGTCGGCGACCAGCTCGCCGACGACGACGCGCCCACCCCGGAGCTCATCCTGCACAACAGCGAGATCGAGCGCTGGATACGGCAGTGGCTCGACGAATTGTCCGAGCGACAGCGAAGGGTTATCGAGCGCCGCTACGGCTTGAGCGGTGTCGAGGTGGCGACGCTGGAGCAACTGGCGCGGGAGCTCGGTGTCACGCGCGAGCGCGTGCGGCAGATTCAGGCCGAGGCGCTCGACAAGCTACGGGCGCGGCTACGCGTGCGCGGCCTGTCGCGCGACGCACTGCTCTAGCATCAGGTGTGCGTCGTGCCGCGCAGGGCGCGCGCGCCGGGCAGCGAGGCCAGGCTGTGGCGCAAGGCGCCGAGGCGTTCATTCTGCTTGCCGTCGCGCGGCCCATAACGGAGCAGCGCGTAGTTCTCGCCCATGCGATGCAGCAGCCCGCTCCACTGCGGCCAGCGGAGTGCGGCACGTTGCACGTAGGCGAGTGGACCCTCGTCCGGGCGCCGCGGCAGGCCCGCACGCGCCAGGCGGCGGCCCAGCCGCGTCCACGAGGCCTGCGCCGGGTCGCGACGCGCGCGGTGCACCTGGGCTAAGGCGACGATCACCAGGCCCCAGGCGAGCACCAACGCCGCGACCAGCGCCACGACCTGCCACGGCGTGGCGCGATCGAGGCCGAGATCGCGCAACACATCCTGCTGGCGATGCACATTGAAGCCGACGACACTGCGCTGCCACTGGTAATTCACCGCGTCCCAGTGCAGGCGCAGGTCCTTAAGCCAGGTCATGTCGAGGCGGGCGAGATAGGGAATCGGCTCCTCCTGCGACAGCGCCGCGCCCAGACCTTTCTCGATGCGCGAAGGCGCGACGGCCGCGGTCGGGTCGAAGCGCTGCCACACCCCGTCGAGCAATACCTCGGCCCAGGCGTGCGCATCGGAGTCGCGCACGATCATGTAGTTGCCGGTTGGATTGATCTCGCCGCCCTGATAGCCGGTGACCACGCGCGAGGGAATGCCCACGGCACGCAGCAGGACCACGAACGCGCCGGCGTAGTGCTCGCAGAATCCGCGCCGGGTGTCGAAGAGGAAGTCGTCGACGATATCGCCCGCCAGCGCGGGTGGCGCCAGCGTGTAGACGAACGGCTCATTGTGGAACCAATCGAGGACACTGGCGACGAAGGCGCGGTCGGAAGCCGAGCGGCTGCGCAGTTCGCGGGCGAAGGCGACGGTGCGCGGATTGCGCTGCGGCAATTGCAGATTGTCGCCGGCGTCGAAATCGCCCACGGCTGGGAAGCGATCGCTGAGAGCGGAGCGCTGCGTGTAGCGTATCGCCTGGGCAACCCCCACGGTCGCCAGAAGCTGCCGGTCGCGGGTCAGCCGGGCGAGTGGGCGCAGCGCCTCTGCGCTCGGCAGCACCTCGTCGCTGACCGGTAGCGGCAGGCTGGTCGCCTGTTCCAGCGCGAACAGCCACGGGCGGTTATTGGCGTCCATGGTGACCGTGTATTCGATCACCCGCTGGCCCGCGCCGGAGAATTTGCCATCCCCAGGCCGCAGCAGCGCGCTCCACTCGATGCCGTTGAAGCGCGACAACACCGGCCCTCTCCAGTAGCGCAGCGGGGGCGGCGGGGGCGGGCCGTTGAAATCGACGCGGAAGGCCACGGCGTCGGAGAGCGACAACTCGCTGATCATGCCCGGCGCCATGGTGTCCGACAGGCCGCTGCGTGCCCCGGCCGCCATGGGTGAGCCCCACAGCGGACCGGCCAGGCGCGGAAACACCACGAACAGCAGCAGGGCGAGCGGCACTCCCTGGACGAGCATGCGCGCCGTGGCAGCGAGCGGCGCCTTCCAGCCGACGCTCGCCGCCGGTGCGGCGCGCAGCGCGGTGAGCGCACCACCCAGAACCAGCACCACCGGCAGGGCAATCGCCGCCGCGGCGATGCCCTGGTTGTAGAAGAACTGGGTTAGCGTCAGGAACAGGGCCAGGCACACCAGGAGGCCGCCGTCGCGCGGGCCCTTTGCCTCGAGGTACTTGATCCCCACCAGCACATACAGGTAGGCGACGCACGGATCGCGGGCCAGGAAGTAGCCGTAGTGCAGGCGAATGCCGATCGCCACAGCGAGCGCGAGTACCGGCAGCAACCAGCGCCGCAGCCGCGGCGGTGGCAGACGTTCCGCCGGCAGCAGCAGCCGCCCCGCGGCCAGCCCCGAGCCGGCGACTGCGATCCACAGCGGCAGCTGACTCCACAGCGGCATTTGCGCCAGAAGGACGAGCGCGGCCAGCCAGGCCAAGTGCGTGCGCGACAGCGGTGCAGCGGGTGCGGCGGCGAGAATCATGCGCCGCGCTCCGCCGGAAACAGGGCGAGCGCAGTCAGCGCCGTACGGCGCTGACCGGCGCCCGAGCCAGGCGGCAGATCCGTTCCCGGGAGCTTGAGTGCGAAGGGGCGCGCTTCACGCTCGGCAGCGAGGATCCATGCGCTCAGCCGCGCCAGGCGCGCCTCGCTCGAAAGGCCAGGCGGCAGCTCGGCCCATTGAAATTCCAGCGTGCCACCGCCGCCCGTGCCTTCGAACTGCTTCGTATACCAGCCGGCGCCGCGGGCCACGGCCTTCCAGGCGATGCGGTTGAGCGCGTCGCCCGGGTGGTAGTCGCGCAAGCCGGCGAGCTCGGCGTCGGCGGCGCGCGCGCTGCGGCGCACGTCGAAACCATCGAGCCCGAGGGGCAGCTGCGGCGGCGGCGATTCCGGCGCCGGATAGGCAATGCCGGCGAGCGGAAAATGCACGTAGGCCCAGCCGCGCCATAAACCCAGCGGAAAATCGGTCGACAGCGTAATGCGGCCGAGAGGCACGCGGCCGCGACGCGACGCGATCACGGTCACCTGCACCGGACGGGTCGCGCCCGCAGGCAGATCGATCGTTACCTCCCCGCCCGATCGCGGCGCGACGACGATACCGTGCCGCGCCGCGCCCGGATTGGCGAGCGACAGGGTAAAGGTCATCTCCGATCCGGCAAAGGCCTCGCCGGCGGCGAGTGGCGAGACCGCGATGCCGGCGAGATTGCGCCAGGTTTGCAGCAACGCGGAGGCGACCAGCCCGGCGACAAGAAACGTTAGCGCGTGGCCGAGCGAGAGCGCGTAATTCATCGCCGTCGCCAGCATGGTGGCGAGCGTGACGATCAATGCAAGCCCGCGCCGGGTCGGAAGGATGTAGATGCGGCGATGGCGCAGTACCACCGGGCCGCGATCGACGGGGGCAACGCGCCACAGCCTCTGGCGCCAGCGCCGGGCCCATGACGACGGGTCCACCGTGCCCGGGTGCAGGGCCGAGCTCATGCGGCCGAAGGCCTGCGGTTGCGCACCCGGCGCGCGACTCGTCGTCCGCGCCTTAAGGCAACGGCACCGCGCGCAGCAGCGCCTCCGCCTGCGGGCCGCCGGCGCGGATGCTGCCGGCGAGGCGATGGCCGGCCACGCCGGGGAACACCGCCTGCACGTCCTCGGGCAGGACCATCGGCCGCCCGGCGAGCAGCGCCCACGCGCGTGCGGCCGCAACGAGGAGCAGTCCGGCGCGCGGCGACAGGCCGCGCGGGACGACGGCCACGATCGCGCCGTTGCTGCCGGTCCCGCGCGAGGCGGCAAGCAGCGCCTGCACGTAGTCGAGCAGCGCCGGTGCCACGTGCACGGCGTGCGCTTCGCGCTGCCAGGCGAGCAGGGTCGCCGGGTCGGCGCAGGGGGAGAGGGTCGGAATGCGCGCGCGCCGATCGCCCGAGATCAAGAGCTCCCGCTCCGCATCCGGCTCCGGGTAACCGAGCTCGATCGCCATCAGGAAGCGGTCGAGTTGCGACTCAGGCAAGGGGTAGGCGCCGATCTGTTCGGCAGGATTCTGGGTGGCGATGACGAAGAACGGATCGGGCAGCGGCCTGGTTTCGCCATCGGCAGATACCTGGCGCTCCTCCATCGCTTCGAGCAGCGCGCTCTGCGTCTTCGGCGGCGCCCGGTTGATTTCGTCGGCGAGCACGACCGAGTGAAAGATCGGGCCGGCATGAAAGCGGAAGCCTTGTGTCGCGGGATCAAAGATCGACACCCCGAGCACGTCGGCGGGCAAGAGGTCACTGGTGAACTGGATGCGCGCGTAATGCAGCCCGAGCGTGCTGGCGAGCGCTTGCGCCAGGGTCGACTTGCCTACGCCGGGGATATCCTCGATGAGCAGGTGACCGCGGGCGAGCAGGCAGGCCAGTGCGAGCCTTAGCGGGGTCTGCTTGCCGACGACAATGCGGCCGAGTTGCTCGAGCACCAGCGCCAGGCGCTGGGGCACGGGCATCGCATAACCTTGGGCAGGACGAAGCGTCATCGGCGACGAGCCATGCCACGCATCGTGGCATCGCAGCGGGCAAAGACGCCACTATAGGGCCGGGCGGCCGTCTAGTCACGACCGCTGGCGGCGCGCTACACTCCGTTCGACCGCCTGCGCGGGGCGGTGTCCCCGTCTCGGCCCATCCATTCGTTCGAGCCCGCTCGTGACCATCGCCTTCATTGCACATTCGTCTTGCCGTCTGCACAACATGGGTCCGTTTCATCCCGAGTGCCCCGAACGCCTCGACGCGGTACACG
This sequence comes from uncultured beta proteobacterium, assembly GCA_963763625.1. GTDB lineage: Bacteria > Pseudomonadota > Gammaproteobacteria > Burkholderiales > Casimicrobiaceae > PALSA-1003. The sequence continues at coordinate 115,333 of CAVXPH010000003.1, forward strand.
ACGCCGTGATCGCCACCGGACTCGACCCGCACCTTGCTCATTACGAGGCGCCGCCCGCGACGCGGGAGCAGCTTGTGCGTGTGCATGATGCAGACTACATCGCGATGATCGAGGCGGCGAGCCCGGAATCGGGCATCCATTACCTCGATCCGGACACGGCCATGAACCCGCATTCGCTCGACGCGGCGCGGCATGCTGCCGGGGCGGTCGTGCTCGGGACCGATCTGGTGCTGCGCGGCGAAGCCCGTGCCGCATTCTGCGCCGTGCGGCCACCCGGACACCACGCCGAACGCCGTCGCGCCATGGGCTTCTGCCTGTTCAACAGCATCGCCGTCGGCGTGGCGCATGCGCTCACGCATGGGCTCAAGCGGGCAGCGGTGATCGACTTCGACGTGCATCACGGCAACGGCACCGAGCAGATTTTTGCCGCCGACCCGCGCGTGGTGATGGTCGGCACTTTCGAGTATCCGCTCTATCCCTATTCCGGAGTCGAGCCCGCGGGGCCGAACATGCACAACGTGCCGCTGACCGCGGGCAGCGGCAGCGAGGCGTTTCGCGCGGCGATGACGGAGATCTGCCTCCCGGCACTTGAGGCACAGCGTCCCGAAATCCTCTTTGTCTCGGCGGGATTCGACGCCCATCGCGACGATCCGCTGGCCAACCTGCGTTTTACCGAGGCCGACTACGCCTGGGTCACGGGCGAGCTGGTTGCGCTGGCCGAGCGCCACGCGCAAGGGCGAATCGTCTCCTCACTCGAGGGCGGTTATGCGCTGCCTGCGCTCGGCCGCAGCGCGGTGGCGCATATCAGGGCGCTGGCGCAGCTCTAGGGGTCGACGATGCAACGGCGCCGCTTCGTCACCGCCTGCGCCGCCGTGACGGCCAGCGGACTGGCTGTGTCGATGCGCAGCTGGGCCGAGGCCGAACCGCACCTGTACACGCGCACGCAACTGCTCGACGTCCATGGCGATCCGATCCAGGTACGTGCGCTCGCAACGCGGACCAATTACGTGTTCAATTACCCCTTCGTGGCGACGCCTTGCTTCCTGCTCGATCTGGGGCAGCCGGTGACCGCGACCGTGCCGCTTTTGCGCGCCGACGGGACGAGCTACAGCTGGAGCGGCGGCGCGGGCCCGCGGCGCTCGGTGGTCGCGTTTTCGGCGATCTGTGCGCACAAGCTCGCCTACCCGACGCGTGAGGTGAGTTTCATCCGCTACCAGCCGGCACGCTCGCCGACCTCGGACGGCAACGTCATCCACTGCTGCGCCGACCACAGCGTCTACGATCCGGCCGCGGGCGCGCGCGTGCTGAGCGGCCCGGCGCCGCAGCCGCTGGCGGCGATCCTGCTCGACTACGACCCCGAGCGCGACGCGCTCTTCGCCCTGGGCACGGTGGGCGCGGAACAGTTCGACGCCTTCTTCCGCAAATACGACTTCAGACTCGCCCTCGACTACGGCGCCGGGCGAGCGAAGCTTCCGGTCGGCGCGACGACGGTCGTGCGCCCGCTTACCGAGTACTGCCGGCAGACCATTGACTGTTGAGCGCCGCTGACCTGCGCGCCCGGCCTGGGCTCAAGCGGGCATCGGCGCATAGCCGGGTTGCGCCTGCACGCGCCGCAGCCACGCGCGCACCGCCGGGAAGCGCTCCAGATCGAAGCCACCTTCGTCGGCGACGTGGGTATAGGCGTAGAGCGCGATGTCGGCAATGCTGTAGTGGCCGGCGACGAAAAACGGTTCCTGCGCGAGCCGGTCGTTCATGACCTCGAGTGCGCGGTAGCCGCCGCTCATCTTGCTCTCGGCCAACGCGTGCTGGCTGGCCGGATCGGGGTGAAACCTGCGCAAATTGCGCGCGACCGCGATGTAGGGCTCGTGGCTGTACTGCTCGAAGAACAGCCACTGCAGAACGCGCGCGCGGGAAAGTGCGCCGTCCGGCAGTAGCGACGTGCCATCGGCCAGATACCACAGGATCGCGTTCGATTCGGCAAGGTAGGTCCCGGACTCGATCTCGAGCACCGGCACCTTGCCGTTGGGGTTCATGGCCAGAAACGCGCGCTCGCGGGTATCGCCGCGTAGCGGGTCGATTTCGGTCCAGGCATAAGCAAGGCCGAGCGCTTCGAGCGCCATGCGCACCTTGTGGCAGTTGCCCGACTGCGACGTGCCGTAGACCCGTAACATGAGGCTGCTTTCTATCGCGTCCTTTGCAATTGCGCGCCGCCGGCGCGTTGCCGACCGGCGGCCACCACCGTATGCTAGCCCATTCGCACCCTGTCTGAGACGTCGGGCGCCCGCGCCGGACACGCGCAGTGCGCAATGGCGCCCGTCACACGGTCGAGGAGGATGGCCATGCCCCAGCGCTCCATTCGCAGCATCATCGCCGGGCAGAAGATTCTTTCCGCCAGGGCCAGCATGACGGTTGCCGAGGCAACGCGCCTGATGAAGCAGCGCCTGCTCGGCGCGGTGATAATCGTGCAGGAGGACGGCCGCCTGCGCGGCATCTTTACCGAACGCGACGCGCTGTTTCGCGTCCTGGCTGAGGGTCGCGATCCGAAGACCACGCCGCTGTCCGAGGTGATGACACCGCACCCGCAGACCATCGCTCCCGACAAGCCCTTCGGCCATGCCTTGCTGATGATGTACGAGGGCGGCTTTCGTCACGTGCCGGTGGTCGAGGGCGCAAAGCCGGTCGGCATGGTGTCGGCACGCGACGTGCTCGGTCCGGAATTGCAGGAGTTCGCGTCCGAAGTAGAGCGGCGCACGCACATCGGCGAGATCCTCGGCTAGGCGCTTATTCAGCCCGGTCCGACGAACACCGCCGCAGCGACCCTGCGCCCCTCGGCGGCAAGGATGTTGAAGGTACGGCATGCCGCGGGCGTGTCCATTACTTCGACCCCGATGCCGGCGTCGGTGAGCGCGCGGGTCAACCGCGGGTGTGGAAAGCGCAGGCTCGCACCGGTGCCCAGCAGCACCACCTCCGGCTTGAGTTCGGCCAAGGGGGCGAAATCGGCTTCGCTCAGAGCGTCGAAACCGCCGACGGCCCAGCCACGCTCCACCCGTTCGGGCGTTACCAGAATGTTGTCCCGGTATTCCACGACGCCCAGCCGCACATAGTCGGGACCGTGACCGGTGAACACGTTGCCCTCGGCACGGCTCAAGTGGAATTTCATCGCGGAATGACGTTCGGCGGCGCCGATGGTGCGTTGCGGCAAGCACTTAAATTCGTTACGATTATAGCTTCAACCCCCCTGCTTGGCGTCGCTCGGACGGTTCCGGGCGCTTACGCATGGCAGAAGGATCCGGCATGGTTCCCCCCTCCGAGTCGCAATTTGCGCGCATTCAGCGCCTGCCACCGTACGTATTTAACATCACCTCCGAGCTCAAGATGGCAGCCCGCCGCCGCGGCGAGGACATCATCGATTTCGGCATGGGCAACCCGGACGGGCCGACGCCGCGACATATTGTCGACAAACTGGTCGAGACGGTGCAGCGGCCGGATACGCATGGTTACTCGGTGTCGCGCGGCATACCGCGGCTGCGCCGCGCCATCTGCCAGTGGTATCAGCGCCGCTGGGACATCGAGTTCGACCCGGAGACCGAGGCGATCGTCACCATCGGCTCGAAGGAGGGCATCGCCCATCTGGCGCTGGCCACGCTCGGCCGCGGAGACACCGTCCTCGTGCCCAACCCGAGCTACCCGATACACATTTACGGGCCGGTGATCGCCGGGGCGGACATCCGCCATGTGCCGCTCACGCCCGACACCGACTTCTTCGCCGAGCTCGAGCACACCATCCGCATGAGCTTCCCCAAGCCGCGCATGCTCATCATCAACTTCCCGGCCAATCCCACCGCCCAGTGCGTCGAGCTGCCGTTCTTCGAGAAGATCATCGCGCTCGCGCGCGAGCACGGCATCTACGTCGTGCACGACCTGGCCTACGCCGACATCTGCTTCGACGGCTGGAAAGCGCCGTCGATCATGCAGGTGCCCGGCGCGCGCGAGGTCGCGGTCGAGTTCTTCACCTTGTCGAAGAGTTACAACATGGCCGGGTGGCGCATCGGCTTCATGGTCGGCAACCGGGACCTGGTGTACGCGCTGTCGCGCATCAAGGGTTACCACGACTACGGCACGTTCACTCCGATCCAGGTCGCCTCGATCGCCGCGCTCGAAGGCCCGCAGGAATGCGTCGCGGAAATCGCGCTCAAGTACCAGCGGCGGCGCGACGTCCTGCTCAAGGGGCTGCACGAGGCCGGCTGGATGGTGGAGAACCCCAGGGCCTCGATGTACGTCTGGGCGAGAATTCCGGAGGCCTATCGGCCGCTGGGCTCGCTGGAGTTCACCAAGAAGCTGCTCGCGCAGGCCAAGGTGTCGGTTTCGCCGGGCGTGGGCTTCGGCGAGTTCGGCGACGGGCATGTGCGCTTCGCCATGATTGAAAATGAGCCGCGCACGCGCCAGGCCATACGGGGCATCAAGCAGATGTTCCGCGAGGACGGATTGGCGTAATGATGCAGCCGATGCGCGTGGGCCTGCTCGGCCTCGGCACCGTCGGCCGCGGCACGTGGACCGTGCTCAAACGCAATGCCGAGGAGATCACGCGCCGGGCCGGGCGCCCGATACGCATCACCCAGATCGCCACTCGCTCCCCGGAGAAGGCGCGCGCGCTGCTGCAGCCTTCCGACGGCGTCGCAGTGTCCGCGGACGCGGCCGCGCTGGTATGCGGGGACGAGGTCGACATCGTGCTCGAGCTCATCGGCGGCATCGAACCGGCGAAGACGTTCGTGCTGCAGGCGATCGCCCGCGGCAAGCACGTGGTGACGGCCAACAAGGCGTTGCTCGCGGCGCACGGCAACGAGATCTTCGCTGCAGCGCAGAAGGCGGGCGTGATGGTCGCCTTCGAAGCGGCGGTCGGCGGCGGAATCCCGATCATCAAGGCACTGCGCGAGGGGCTGACCGCCAATCGCATCGCCTGGATCGCGGGCATCATCAACGGCACGAGCAACTTCATCCTGTCGGAGATGCGCCGCACTGGCGCCGCCTTTGCCACGGTGCTCCAGGAAGCACAGGCGCGCGGCTACGCCGAGGCCGATCCAACCTTCGACGTCGAGGGCATCGACGCGGCACACAAGCTCGCGATCATGTCGGCGATCGCCTTCGGCGTGCCGATGCAGTTCGACAAGGCCTACACCGAAGGCATCTCGAAGCTCATGCTCGAGGACATCCGCTACGCCGAGGAGCTGGGCTACCGGATCAAGCTGCTCGGCATTACCCGGCGCGCCTCGGTCGGTCAGCGCGAAGGCATCGAGCTGCGGGTACACCCGACGCTCGTGCCGGCGACGCGGCTGATCGCCAACGTCGAGGGGGCGATGAACGCCGTGCTGGTCAAGGCGGACGCCGTCGGCTCGACCCTCTACTACGGTCCGGGCGCCGGCGCCGAGCCGACCGCGAGCGCGGTCATCGCCGACCTCGTCGACGTGACGCGCATGCACACCGCGGACCCCGAGCACCGGGTGCCCCATCTGGCCTTCCAGCCGGACCAGCTGTCCGATATCCCGTTCCTGCCAATGGGCGAGGTCGTCACCAGCTACTACCTGCGCCTGCGCGTGCAAGACCGGCCCGGCGTGCTTGCCGACATCACGCGCATCCTCGCCGATCGCGACATCTCGATCGATGCGATGATTCAAAAGGAGCCAGCGGAAGGCGTAGAGCAGACCGACATCATCCTGCTTACGCACCAGTCGATCGAGCGCCAGGTAAGCGACGCGATCGAGCGCATCGAGGCATTGCCGACGGTGCACGGCAAGGTGGTCCGTATTCGCATGGAACAGCTCAGTTGATGCGCTACGTCAGCACCCGCGGCGGCATGGCGCCGCAATCGTTCCGCTCAATCCTGCTCGAAGGCCTCGCGCCCGACGGCGGCCTGGTCGTGCCCGAGTCCTACCCGCCTTTCTCCGTCGCCGAACTTGCTCGCCTGCGGCCGCTCGCGTACGGCAGGCTGGCGCTGGCGATCCTTTCGCGCTACGCCGATGACATCCCGGCCGCTGACCTCGAGGCGATCATCCTGCGTACCTACACCGCGGCGACGTTCGGCAGCGAGGACATCACACCGGTGCGCACGCTCGAGCCGCGGCTGCATCTGTTGCGCGTCGCCGGGGGCCCGACGCTGGCGTTCAAGGACATCGCCCTGCAGCTCCTCGGTCGACTGTTCGAGTACGCGGTGACGAAGGACGGCGTGACCATGAACATCCTCGGCGCGACCTCCGGCGACACCGGCTCCGCCGCCGAGTACGCGCTGCGCGGCAAGCGCGGGCTCAAGGTCTTCATGCTCTCTCCCAAGGGCCGCATGAGCCCGTTCCAGACCGCGCAAATGTATTCGCTGACCGACGCCAACATCTTCAACCTGGCGATCGAGGGCGTTTTCGACGACTGCCAGGATCTCGTCAAGGCCGTCAGCGGCGATGCGACGTTCAAGGAACGCCACCGGCTGGGCGCGGTCAACTCCATCAACTGGGCGCGGATCGCGGCGCAAATTGTGTATTACTTCAAGGGCTATTTTGCCGTGACCGAGGATGCGGAGGAGGTCGATTTCGCGGTTCCGACGGGCAACTTCGGCAACATTCTCGCCGCCCACGTGGCGCGGGCGATGGGCCTGCCGATCCGACGCCTGATTCTCGCCACCAACGAGAACGACGTGCTCGACGAATTCTTCCGAACCGGACGCTATCGGGTCCGTTCCGCGGGCGAAACGCGGGCTACGTCGAGCCCATCGATGGACATTACGAAAGCCTCGAACCTCGAGCGCTTCGTGTTCGATCTCGTCGGCCGCGATGCCCACGTGGTGGGCGAGTTGTGGCGGCAGATTGCGCGCGATGGCGGATTTGACCTCGCCGGCACGCCCTATGCGCAGCGGCTCTCCGAGTCGGGCTTCGTATCCGGCACCAGCAGCCACGCCGATCGCGTCGCGACGATACGCAGCGTGGCGGAGCGCTACGGGGTCATCGTCGACCCGCACACCGCCGATGGCATCAAGGTTGGGCTCGAGCACCGCGACGACGCGGTGCCGTTGATCTGCGTCGAGACCGCGCAGGCGGCAAAATTCGCGGCGACCGTACGCGAAGCGCTCGGCCGCGACCCCGAGCGGCCCGCGGCCTACGCGCGGCTGGAGGATTTGCCGCAGCGCTTCGACGTGCTCGCCGCCGACCCCGCTGCGCTCAAGGCGTACATCGCCGAGCGCGCCGGTGTTAAACGGGCTCCGGTCGTGCAATGACGGCATTTGCGGCCCTGAAGCAAACCGGGATCGACCTGTGGCGCAACCTGGGCAGCGGTTTGCGCTTGGCGTTCGCCATGCCGGTGTCGCTTTTTTCTTTCCGCGTGAGCGTGCGCCAGTTGATCGCGCTCGCCGTCCTCGGCTTCCTGGCCGACGCGATGGTCGACTACGTGCGCGCCGGCGCCGCTCCGGTGCTGGCGCTGCATGCGATCGTCTACGAGGGTTTCGACACCGCCTTGCTATTGCTGGTCAGTGCGGTGCTGAGCAATGCGTTCCGGCAGGCGCATTTGAAGCTTGCGCTGCCGGTGATTGCCTTGGCGGGCCAGCCTGTACTGGGGCTGTTCGCCATCATTCTCACGTTGCCCGGCAATCAGGGGGGCTTTCTCGGCCTCTCGATGCATTGGGCGGGCGACTGGCTCTTGCTGGCGTGGCTGGGCTTTATTTTCTGGCGCGCCACCGCCGTCGCGTTGATGCCGCGCGCGCCGCACTTCTGGCCGCGCTCGCTCGCTGGTGCCGCGCTGCTGTTCGTCGGCGTGCCTCTAGCTTATTGGGCGTATCAACCGTGGTTCTACGCCGCGCCGTCGATGCCGCAGGCGGTGGCGCAGTCCGCGAACCCGGCGTCGGAAGAGATCCTCATCAAGCAGCCGCAGCTGCTCTACGAGGCGGTGTCCGACCTCGATGACGAACGCCCGGGCGTAACGGACCTCTACTTCGTCGGCTTTGCGTCCTATGCCGGCGAGGACGTCTTCCGCAAGGACATCGAAGTCGCGCGCGACCTGTTGGACAGCCGTTTCGATACCGACGGGCGTTCGATCGCGCTCATCAACAATCCGCAAACCATGCTCGACGCGCCCTTCGCCACGGTGAGCAACCTGCGCGCGACGTTGTCCGAGATCGGCGACATCATCGATCCCGAGCAGGACGTGGTAATGATCTACCTGAGCAGCCACGGCAGCCGCGACCACAAGCTCAGCGTCGAGTTTGCGCCGCTGCAACTCGACCCGCTGACGCCGGAGGTACTGAAGGAAATGCTCGACAGCGCCGGCATCAAGTGGCGCATCATCGTCATATCGGCGTGCTATTCAGGCGGATTCATCGATCCGCTCAAGGATGAATACACGCTGATCATGACCGCGTCGGCGGCGGACCGGACGTCATTCGGCTGCGGCAGCGAGAGCAACGCGACCTACTTTGGCGATGCGCTGTTCGGACACGCGTTGCGGGTAGAGGACTCATTCGTCAAGGCTTTCGCCCAGGCCAAGGCGCGAATCGAAGAGCGCGAGCAGGCCGAAAACCTGCGACCATCCGAGCCACAACTGTTTGTCGGCGAGGCGATGGCGGCGAAGCTGCCGAAGCTCGAAGCCGAGCTCCGCACACGCCGCTCGGGCGATTCCATTTAACCCCGGTCCTCGCCTCAAACCTTGGTAAGATAATCGCCGGGCGCATGCGCGACGCGCCTCGCCGGCGCATTCGCCTTGCGTGGCTCATGAACTCTTCCGCGACTTCGCCGCGTCCGCTCGCCGGGATCAAGGTGCTCGAACTGGGGCAGTTGATCGCCGGTCCGTTCGCCGGAAAGGTCTTCGCCGAGTTCGGCGCCGAAGTGATCAAGATCGAGCCGCCGGCGGATGGCAAAGGACCGGGCGGGGATCCGCTGCGCCAGTGGCGACTGCTGCACGCGGGCACTTCGCTGTGGTGGTATGTCCAGGCGCGGAACAAGAAATCAGTGACTGCCAACCTGCGCGCCGCAGAGGGCCGGGAGGTCGTGCGCCGTCTCGCCCGTGACGCGGACATCGTCGTGGAGAACTTCCGCCCCGGCACGCTGGAGAAGTGGGGCCTGGGCTACGACGCGCTGGCACAGAGCAATCCGAGCCTGATCATGGTGCGGCTGTCCGGATTCGGGCAGACCGGCCCGTACCGCGATCAGCCCGGGTTCGGCGCCGTGGGCGAATCGATGGGCGGCATGCGCCACGTCACCGGCTTTCCCGATCGCCCGCCGGTGCGCATGAACATCAGCATCGGCGACGCGCTCGCCGCCCTGCACGGCGTGATTGGCGCGTTGCTGGCGCTGCACCATCGCAACCAGACCGGAGGCAAACACGGCGGCAAGGGCCAGGTTGTCGACGTCGCGCTCTACGAAGCGGTATTCAACATGATGGAGAGCCTGCTGCCGGACTACGATCTGTTTGGCGAGATCCGTGGCCGCGTCGGCACCGGGCTCACCAACATCGTGCCGTCGAACACCTATACCACCCAGGACGGCGAGAACGTCGTCATCGCCGGCAACGGCGACAGCATCTACAAGCGGCTGATGCACGCGATCGGACGCGACGATCTCGGAGAAGACCCGGCACTCGCCCACAACGTCGGGCGGGTCAAGCGCACGGCGGAGATCGATGGCGCGATCAGCGACTGGGCGGGGCGGCACGTTCTGGCCGACATCCTCGCCGCGCTTTCCGCCGCCGACGTTCCGCACGGCAAGATCTATACCGCCGAGGACATTGTTGCCGATCCGCATTACCTCGCGCGCGACATGATCCGCCGCGTGATGCTGCCCGATGGCACAGCGCTCAAGCTGCCGGGCATCGTGCCCAGGCTGTCGGCGACGCCCGGCGAGATGGAGTGGGTCGGCCCGGCGCTCGGCGAGCACACCGATGAGGTTCTGCGCGGCATCGGCTACTGCGACGAAGACCTCGCGCGTCTGCGTGCTTCCGGGGCGATCTGAACGGGCGCGAGCGCAGCGTGCGGCCGCGTTGACAGCCCCCAGGCGGTATGTGAGCATCGCCGCTGCGCCGCGCCGCCGCAGGGCGAGCGGGGCGCAAGAGGGCACCGCTCGATCATGGGGAGGAAACGATGAAGTTCTGGCGCAGCCTCGCCGTTGCCATCGGCGCGATGGGGTGTGCCCTGCTGCCGCTCGCCGTGCAGGCGCAGACCAAGCTGGAGAAGCCGCAAGTGAGCATTGCGGTCGGTGGCAAATCCCAGTTCTACTATCTGCCGCTCACCATCGCCGAGCGCCTGGGCTATTTCAAGGACGAGGGACTCGAGGTCGAAATCAGTGACTTCGAGGGCGGCTCGAAGGCACTGCAGGCGGTAGTCGGCGGCAGTGCTGACGTCGTTGCTGGCGCCTGGGAAAACACCATCGACCAGCAGCCCAAGGGGCTGCGGTTGCAGGGCTTCGTGCTCATGGGGCGCTACCCGGCGATTTCGATTGGCATCGCCAAGGCGAAGGCTGGCCGTTACAAATCGCCGAAGGACCTCAAGGGCATGAATATTGGCGTCACCGCACCCGGATCGAGCACCAACCGCGTCGTGCTCCACCTGCTCGCCAAGGACGGTCTCAAAGGCGACGACGTTTCGATCATCGGCGTCGGCACATCCTCAGGCGCGATCGCGGCGATGCGCTCGGGGGCGCTCGACGCCATGTCCAACGTCGATCCGATCATGACCATGCTGGAATCGTCCGGCGACGTGGTCATCATCGCCGATACCCGCACCGCTGCCGGAACGATTGCGGTCTTCGGCAGCGCGGACATGCCCGCGGCGGCCCTCTACGCCCCGGTCAGCTTCGTGCGCAACCATCCCAACACCGTGCAGGCGCTAACCAATGCGATGGTGCGCGCCCTGCTCTGGCTGCAGAAGGCAACCCCGGACCAGGTGGCCGCGACCGTGCCGCCGGAATACCTGCTCGGCAACAGGGCGGTGTACCTGGCGAGCTATGCCAAGGTCAAGGACGCGTTCTCGCCCGATGGCATGCTCGATGATCTCGGCAAGCAGAATACGCTGCGCTACCTTGCAGCCTTCAACCCGGCGCTCAAGCCCTCTGAGATCAACCTGGCGCAGACATTCGATCCGAGCCACGTGGAGAAGGCGTTGGCGAAGTACCGGCAATAGGAAGCGCCCATTCGCCCGGGGCGTGCCGAAGGACGAGCGCGAGTCATCGCCAAGCTTAAAATCATCGCGTGACCCGTCCCGCGCTGCTGCTCGAGCACATCACCTGCACGTTCGCCTCGCGCGAGCGGCCGGGTGAGCGCTACACGGCGATCAAGGATGCGACGCTGGCCGTGGGCAGCGGCGAGTTCGTCTGCGTGGTCGGCCCGACCGGCTGCGGCAAATCAACGCTGCTCAACGTCGCGGCGGGCTTGCTCCAGCCGTCGTCTGGCGGGGTGGAGGTGCTAGGCGAGCCGTTGGCCGGAATCAATCGCCGCGCCGGCTACATGTTCCAGGCGGAATCGCTGATGCCCTGGCGCAATGCGGTCGACAACGTACGTGCAGGCCTGGAATTCGGCGGCGTCGAACACGGCGAAGCGCTGCGCCGGGCGCAGGAATGGCTCGCTCGCGTGGGTCTGGCCGGTTTCGAGCAGCGCTACCCGCACGAGCTCTCCGGCGGGATGCGCAAGCGCGTTGCGCTGGCGCAGATACTCATCCTCGACCCGCGGCTGTTGCTGATGGACGAGCCGTTCTCGGCCCTCGACGTGCAGACGAGGCAACTCATGGAAAACGAGTTGCTCGACCTGTGGTCCGCGGACCGCAAGTCGGTGCTGTTCATCACGCACGACCTCGAGGAAGCGATCGCGTTGTCGGATCGGGTGATCATGCTCTCAGCCGGGCCCGCGGCGCATCCGATCGGCGAATTCGCGATCGACCTGCCGCGGCCGCGCGACGTCAACGAAATCCGTCTCACGCCGCGCTTCGTCGAGCTGCACACCCAGATGTGGCACCGGATGAAGGACGAGGTCCTCAAGGGCTATGCCCGGAGCAAGAAAAATTAGCGCTGCGTCGGGCGCGAGGAGGGCGAATCCGCGCGTGTCGCGCCCGCGGCTCGCGCTCTATCATGTGTTGCTCCTCGGCGCTGTGCTGCTGTTCTGGTACGCGATGACGGAGCCGGGGCTGATCCCGCCGTTCTATTTCGACGATCCGACGCGGGCCAAGTTCTTTTTTGGCCAGCCGCTCGAGGTCCTGCAGCGCATCTGGATTTGGTTTGCCGGCGGTGGCATCTATCTGCACCTTGGCGTGACGCTGCTGGAGACGCTCCTCGCGTTCGCGATCGGCACCGTGCTCGGCTTGGCGCTTGGGCTGTGGCTTGCGCTGTCGCCGACGGCCTCCCTGCTGGCCGACCCTTATCTCAAGGCAATGAACGCGATGCCGCGAGTGATTCTGGCGCCGATCTTTGCCGTGTGGTTCGGTTTGGGCATCACCTCCAAGGTCGTGTTCGGCATCACGCTCGTGTTTTTTGTTGTTTTCTTCAACGTCTACCAGGGCGTGAAGGAGGTGAGCCCGGTGGTGCTGGCCAACGCGCGAATGCTTGGGGCGTCGGGAAAGCAGCTCTTGCGCTACGTCTATCTGCCGTCGGCGACGAGCTGGGTTTTTTCGAGCCTCCACACAGCGATTGGCCTGGCGTTCGTCGGCGCGGTCGTCGGCGAATACCTTGGCTCAGCGAAAGGCGTGGGCTATCTGATCCACCAGGCGGAGGGCGTGTTCGACATCGACACGGTTCTGGCGGGCATACTCGTGCTGACCTTGTTTGCGCTCATCCTCGACTTCATCGTAACGCAGATCGAGATGCGGTTGCTCGTGTGGCGCCCGCGGGCCGCAGAGACGGAGATGCTCTGATCAAGCGGATTGACCGGGATGTCTGCCAGGCGCTATAATTTGGGGTTCAATCGCGGGGTGGAGCAGTCTGGCAGCTCGTCGGGCTCATAACCCGAAGGTCACAGGTTCAAATCCTGTCCCCGCAACCAACAAATCAAGGGCTTGCAGCGATGCGGGCCCTTTCATTTTGTGGGCTGTGACTTTTTTGTGCCCAAGTTCTCCAAAGCGACGGCACGCAAAGCACACAGACGTTCGGCATAAGGCGCCAAGTGCTCGGCCGCGAGGTGCGCGTAGCGCCGCACCATCTCGGTCGAGGCCCAGCCTCCTAACTCCTGCAGCGCGTAGAGCGGCGTACCACTCTGCACGTGCCAGCTCGCCCAGGTGTGTCGCAGGTCATGCCAGCGAAAATCCGTGATACCGGCACGCTCCAACGCCGCATACCAGGCCTTGGTGCTGACCTGTGTAATCGGCTTCCCGCGAAAGCTGAACACATGCGTCAAGTGCTTCCCGACCTGCTTGCTGATCAGCGCTACCGCGCCCGCGTTGAGCGGGACGGGAATCGCTTTCTTCGCCTTCGCCTGGTCGGGATGAACCCACGCCAATTGCCGCGCCAAATCCACTTGCGACCACTGCAGACCGGTGACGTTGGCAGCCCGCAAGCCCGTCGCGAGCGAAAACGCCGCCATGTCCGCCAAGTGCTCCGGCAATGCGGCCAGGAGCCGTTGCGCCTCGTCCCGCGTTAAGAAAGCGAATCCGCCGAGTCGGCTCCTTCAGCATTCGCACCGAAGGCGTTCGCTCCAGCCATTCCCACTCGTTGACGCACTTGCGCAGGATCGCGCGCACCAGTTCCAACAGCCGATTGACCGTCGCATTACTGCACCCTTGCGCGAGCTTCGCTTCCGTGATCCGATCGATCAAGGCGCGGTTGATGGCGGTGAGATCCTTGCCGCGCAGGAACCGATCAAGCCAACGAAGCTTCGTGACATCTTCTTTGGCCGTCGCCTTGTGCGACTGCTCCTTCAACCACCGCACCACTGCCTCATTCCAGATCCACTTCGGCTTCTCGTCCAGCTTGTCGGTGCGCCAGAGGTCGGCCTTGAACCGGTCGTGAAGCTCTTGTGCTAGGGCTTTGTTGGCAGTTTCAGCAGTTCGGCGTACTCGTTCCCCGGTTGGGGTGCGGACGTCGATCCACCAGATACCGCCGCGTTTGCGAAGTGACATGGATACTCCTTTCTCAGAGTCACTTGCAACGCTTGCCGGGATCGAGCATAGCGCGAGCGAACGTAGTCAACAAGATCGCCTTCCAGGAATACCCAAGCCCGGCCGATCTTGGCGCCCGGCACGATACCGGCCCGCGCACGGCGCCGAAGTTCTTCCGGGTGACAGCGCAGGAACGCCGCCGCGGCCTTTAATCCAAGTGTTTCCATGACTGATAGGGCGGCAGCACAGACCCGCGGGACTATGCTTGCATACCGGCGTGGTGGCGCGAAACTCGTTGCAGGGGGCTAGGGCGTACGCAGGCGTGCGTCAGCGCATGGCGGTAGATGTAGTTGCATGGCCCTCTTGGACAAATATCAGGAACGCGGAGGTTGCCTTGACCATCACGATGCCGCCAGCAGCAGTGCCTATCAGCGAGCCAGCTAATCGCTAAGGTGATGCGACGTGCGCCGCCTGGTTTACGTACCAGCGGCTTTCTGCAAATCACTCGCTTCCGCCTCTACGTATTTGTGCAAAAGCGGAATTGTACTTTTGGGCGGTTTGCGTAAAGCACCCGTTGCGTGGTCGCGACTCTCGACGCCTGCTTAGCCTCGCATCGGAGGGAGACCGCCGGACAGTCGCCGAATCTCCCTTCCGCGGATAAACGTGCCCGACGAAACTCTCTGCAACCGCCAGGTCTTCGCCCGGGCATTACAAGGAACACCCGAGGATTCTCCAATGAGCGACCAACCGATTGGACGCCCCCAAGCACGCTATCTCACGTGCGAGGAGGCTGCCACGTTGCTTCGCCTGTCTCCGCGCACTCTAGAGAAACTGCGGATCATCGGGGGCGGTCCTCGCTTTCGCAAGTTCGGTCGGCGCGTTCTCTACGCGGTCGAGGACCTCGAGGCCTGGGCCAACGCCCGCTGCTTCGAGATGACCTCCGATCCTGGCTACTCGGCACGCTGACGTCGAGCCTGTGCGCCAACGGTGTCAATCCGATTTCGCGCGATGGACCGCAGCCGCAGCTCGAAATGTTTCGGGAGCCTCGCGGCGACATGGCCGCACGCGAAGCCCGAGACCTCATGAGCTATCCGCTCTTCTCGCTCGCCGAGTCGTTGGAGCGCGAGTTTCCTGACAACGAGGGCGACGCATGAGTGGGTCGCTCACGCGCGCAGCGCTCCTTTTTATTCCGCAACGGTTTAACGTCTACCTGCGTTTCGGTCGTCCAGCGCACGAGCGGATCATTGATGACCGCCGCCGCGTGGCTGAGTTCGGTCCTGAAGCCGTCTTCTGCCGCATTCGCTGGCAGGGCAATGAATACGGCACCACGCTATGGCAGCTCTGGATCCTGCAGGCTGCGGCTCGAGGAGAGCGCTTTCAGCGCGTCGCCGGCGTGGTTCCCGTTGCGATGACCATCCGCGGACCGATTGTTGGCATGCTCCTCGGCGTCACGGCGCTCTTTGCGGCGACCTGGCTAAGGCCCTGCATCCGCCTCGTCTACAACCCGACTGACAGTGCACCGCGCGGCTGGTACGTCGTCGTTCCCATGATTCACGCCCACCCGGGCGACTATGTCGTCGCGCTGCTGCCAAGTGACGCGGCCACGCTCGCCGCGACGCGCGGCTACCTGCCTCGTTCCGTGCCGATCCTGAAGCAGATCGCGGCGGTCCCTGGACAGCGCGTCTGCATTCGCGACGGTGTCGTTTATATCGACGACACGGTGGTTGCCCGAACACTCGACAGAGACGCTAAGGAGCGTCCGTTGTCCGCGTGGGGACGCTGGCGGCACCTGATCAGCGACGAACTGCTTCTGCTCAACCCGCACAACCAAGCGTCGTTCGACAGCCGCTACTTTGGTCCGCTCGATGCGTCATTTGTGCGCGGTCGCGCAATCCCGTTTGCGACGTCGGACGGTCAGTGATCATGCAGACTTGCGCACATTCTGGCGACACTTCTGCTGCACCGGTGGCGAACGAATTGCGTGGCTGAATGTGCAGACCGTTGCCGGCGACACACTGGAGCTCAGGGGCAGAGATGGGGGCAACGGCTGAGGGCAAGATGAAAGGAAGCGTGCTTCTCGTGGCCGAGAAGCGCGTCTGCACAGGGTTTGAGACGGCACGCGGCTCAAAGGCGCGTGCCGCGACCTAAGCTAAATCGATGAACGCATTGGGGTTTAGGCGTGCCGTCTGCGCTGTAGCACGCTGAAGCCCGCTGTACTACGCCAACAGGAGGACCATGAATCGACGCAACGATAACGAGTTTCGCCCCAAGCCTGCAGCGTCGAGGGGCAAGCGGTCACGTGCAGGTGAAAGGTTCTTGTCTAGGGTGCTACGTGGCGTTAATCGCGCCGGCGGAATGCCGTCGCGCAACCCCTCGACAAGGCCGCGAGCGACCCTGGCGCGACTCGGCCGGGGTGCCGGTGCGGCGGCCTTTGCCGGATCGAAGCTCAGTCCCCGCTCGCGGTGGGTGGTGGTCAAGTTCCCGGATCGTCAATCGCAAGCGCGTAACGCCACAGGCGGTCGATGCCCACCTGCGCTACATCACCCGGGCGGGGGTCGGACACGACGGCCAGCGGACCCAGCCCTACGGGCCTGACACGGACACGGCCGACTGGCGCGAATTCGCCGCGGCGGGGCGCAAGGATCGCCATCAGTTTCGCCTCATGGTCTCACCCGAAGACGGTGCCCGGCTCACCGACCTGCGTGACTTCACCCGGGAGCTCATGGCGACCATGGAGCGCGATTTGCTGACCGACCTGGAATGGATCGCCGTCGACCACTGGGACACCGATAACCCGCACACCCACGTCGTCCTTCGGGGTAAGGACGAATGGGGCAAAGACCTGATCATTGCCCGTAACTACCTGACCGACGGCATGCGGCTGCGCGCCTGCGAACTGTCAACCCGGTGGCTGGGCCCACGTACCGAAATAGAGATCCTGGAGACCCTGAGGCGCGACGTGAGCCCAAACACGTGACAGTTCTACTTTGTCCACGGTGCTTAACTAAATCAGGCCACTGCTACGCGCTGCCAGCATCGCGTCCGCATAAGCGTAGGCGACTTCTGCGTACCGCGCGTGAGGCTCGTCTGTTGATCCCGTGCGAGGCTTGGATAGCAACGCATTCAGCGCTGCCGCCGCAAAATAGTCGCGCATAGTAAGGCCGAAGTTATTTTCACTTGGGAATGCAGGTTCGGGGAGCGAATGTGCGGGCATGTTGTCTTCCTTTCAGATTTAGCGGCGTCTGACCAGGCGCCGTTCATCCTCGAAGGTGTCCCCGCCGAGCATCGACCAGCGGTGAGAGGGTAGGTAGAAGTCGTCGTCCACCTCGGCTTTCGCCGGCACGTTCACCTGCTCGGCCGGCCGGAACCGCGTGGGGGCACCGGCGGAGGATTGGCGCATCCGCCGCCCACCGTCCGCGACGGATTCCCACAGCGAAGTGAAGCCTTGCTTGATCCCTCCCAGTTTTTCCAGTCTCATGTTGTACGTCCGGACAGTAGAGTCGCCGCCCTCGACGCGGGGGCGGCGACTCGCCTTTAGCTCACCTTGATGTCGATCCGGCGCGGCTGGGCATGCTCGGCCTTCGGAATGCGTAGGCTCAACACGCCATGTTTGAACTCGGCGGACACTTTGCTGGTATCGAGTTCCTTGGATAGCGTGAAGACCCGCCGGAAGCGGGGGAGGCCGACCTCGACGTAAGTCGCCTCCATGCTTTCCGGCATCGGAATGCTTACGTCGCCTTCGATCGTCAGGGTGCCGGCCTCCACCTGCAGTTTGAGCTTGTCTTTGGGCACCCCCGGCAGATCAGCGCGCAGCGTAATGCCGGTGCTGTCTTCGATTACGTCCACCGGCGGCATCAGGGCCGCGTCGCTCCGCTGCGCCGCCTCGTTGTGCGTCGCCGCATCAGTGCGCGAAGCCTGTTCGTTCCTGGTAACTGCGGTTTTATCGTTCATGGTCGATCCTCCGAGATCATTGGACGGTGATGCGGCGTGACTGGGCCGATTCCTGGCGCTTCACGTGGATGTGCAGCACGCCATCGTGATAGTCGGCCGAGACGCTATTGGGATCCACGTCGTCGGACAAGCTCACCACCCGCCGGAACCGGCCACCGAAACGCTCGTTGATGTGCACGGCGGCTTTATCATCGTCACCGGAAGGCAGGCTCGCGGGCCGCTCGCCGGCGATGGTCAGCAGCCCCCGGTCCAGATTCACTTCCATCGTGGCGGGATCGAGCCCCGGAGCAAAGGCGTAGATCTCCACGGATTGTGGCGTACCGCCGACGTTTAACGCAGGAAAGCCGCCGCGGCCAATGCCGCGGATGCTGGGGGATAGGTCGAAAGCTTCCTGCATCTCGCGCTGCAGGCGATCCAGCTCGGCGAATACGTCGCGGGCAAACAAGGATCGGTACATGGCACACTCCTCTCTTGGGGTTGAACCAAGCGCCTTGGCTCGCGCCGCGGCGCCTCCAGTCACTAATTTATGAATCGGTCCGGAAAATTTCAATACTTGATCTTCGGCAAGACCACCACAAACTCGCTCGATCCACCGCAGTCAGACGCCACCCCCGATCTCGCGCAGGCCTCGGATGGACCTCAACGAAGGGGGGGCGTAATGCTAGGCGTCGCGAAGGCATTGCCTCGTTTTTCAGAAAGCAGACGCGGACCGCGAACGGCGGCAAAGCATCCTAGCCGTAAGCATCGGCGCGCGGGGCGAGGCAGGGCGCCCGGCGCGCACTTCCTCAGTTCGAGACCGTCAGACGGCGCGGTGGCAGCGTTTCAGTCTTAGGCAATATCACCGTCAACACACCGTCACGATAGGAGACCTCGGCTTGGTCGGCGTGGACGCCGTGAGGTAGAGGAATGCAGCGTTTGAAGTGCCCATAGGCCCGCTCCATGAGGTGGAAGCTACGGCCTTGCTCACCGGCGCCCAAGCGCTTTTCCCCGCGGATGCGCAAGACGTTTCCGTGAATGTCGATGGCCAGGTCGTCCTGGTTCATACCGGGAATCTCCACGCGAATCACTACCGACTGGGCGGTCTCCCAAGTCTCCGCCGCAAGCAGACTCCAGTGCGGAAATTCCTGCGGCGATTCGTCTTTCCGCCCCGTCTCCGTGCCGAAGTGGGTGAGCGCACCGTTGCTCCGCGAAAGCAACTCCCGCCAGCCCTCCGAGAGACGTTCCCACGCGCGTTCTATAAAGCTCTTGAGGGGATCCATAGCGTTCCTCCGCAAGCCATTCGGAAAAATCTGTTTTGGGGCGCGGAGGCCGCTTTTCAACGGCCCGGCGACTCGACTGGGGAGTGACAGTCCCCGATCTTGAATCGGCCGGTCGTTCCCGAACCCCTCCGCCATCGGGAGTCCGATCTTGCGGGGCGGGCATGCTACCGGATGCGCGCGTTGAACGAGACATAACGCCGCGAGTGCGACAGTCTGTCGAGGAGTGCGTCCGTCCTTCAGCGCACCCTAATGCGTCGCTTCTGGGTCAGGTTGCAGGTCCCCGCAACCAATAAATCAAGGGCCTGCGTCTACGCGGGCCCTTTCGTTTTTGGCAACTGTGACCGAATTGTGCCCATATTTCTCGAACCAACCCGAAGGTCGTCATTGGATCGCAGAAACTGAGGCATTAACAATCATCAGACTACGATCAGCGTTGGAGCTGCGGGCCGCAAGCTGTGACCAAACGCGCCGGTGTGCCCAAAAAACCCGACGGTCGCGCGCCCGGCTGATGCTGGTTGACATTCGATGTTCCCGGTTACCCGCGAGCGCCCCCAATCTGCGCCTGAGTAGTCTCGATGCTAAGAGATATCTTTTCGCCCGAGCGCTATCGGCCTATTCTGTTGAAAAACTGTTCAAGACTTGATCAACGCGTCTTTGCCGGGGGTCATAAACCATCAACCGGGTGCGTAGCGTTCAACAGCGGCGATTCTATGAGGTCGAATTTTGACGCTGTCTATGCTCCGTTCCACCAAACGAGTTTTTCAACAGAATAGGCCAATAGCGGGCATTCGACCTGGCGAGACAAATCGCCCTAAATCGCTCGCCCCTTGCCACGGTTCCAATTTGCGCATTCGCGCGAACCGGCGCCCTCTTCTCGAGGATCAATTGATGGGCCTGAGTTGAGTCGGTGCAAACCATTTCGCGATGGCCCCAAATAGTCCCTCAAAGATAAGTAATGCAATGCTGCGACTACCTATTACGGATGTCAGATTGTGGAGTTGGGCAACTGCGATACACACGAGTTCGCCACTGGGCTGCTCCCCACGGCGTTGACCTCCCGCGGGCGGAAGCCGGGCAGGGTATATGCATAGGGGTTCTAGGGAATGTGGTCGGCGTTTGCATTATCACCAGGGCATCGTATTCGAGTTGAAGTCGAGATACGCGCCGTTCAGGCTGGGATCCAGCGTGCACATCATCTCGGCAAGTTTATCCGCGACCATTGCCGGGTCTTGGATCGCGTTCGGTCCGCCCATGTCGGTGCGCATCCATCCTGGATGGACCGACACTACGGTGAAGCCCCGCGGCCCAAGCATGGCGGCCTGCATGCGACCGAGCATGTTCAGGGCGGCCTTCGACATCCTGTAGGGGGCGTACAAGTCATTACTGGTCAGGCTCATGGAGGCGAGGTCAGAAGAGATGTGCATGATGCGCTTGCCCCGCCCACGCTCGAGTGCCGGTAGCAGCGCCTCGCTGATCTTCATCGGTCCCAAGGCGTTGGTGCGGAAGCAGCGCTCCACCGCCTCCGGCTCCAGCTGGCCTATGCGCTGGTCGATCGCGATCGCGGCATTGTTGATCAAGCCGTCGAGGGCGTTGACCTCGGCCCACGCGCGCAGGCGCCGGTAGTCGGCCTCGGCATCGACATCGAGGACCATGGGCGCCACGCGCCCGCAGATGCCGGTGAAGGCTGCAAGTGGCTGCGCGCCGGCCGCATTCCGCGCTGCGGCGTGGACGGTGAGCCCGCGGGCGGCGAGCGCGTGCACCAGCTGCCGACCGAGGCCACGGCTGGCGCCGGTGACGAGGACGGAGCGCATGTCGTGAGGGTGGGTCACGCGATGTGTGCCCAGTCGAAGAAGATGCCCATGGTGTCGCCTCGGTGCTCGCGGGCGAAGGTGTACGCCGTGGCGCACTGCTCGGGGGCGAAGCGGTGCGTGCCAAGCCCCGCGAGCTGAAAGCGACCACTGCCATGCAGGCGGAAGAAGATGTCATGGATGAGCGCCGCGTTCCATTCGCTGGTCTCGTGGCTGTCGTGCGCCCCGCGGATGGTAAGACCGCGAAAGAGCAGGTCGCCGGTGAGATGCTGCTTGCTCGGGTTGCCGTCGTCGCCGAGCAGGATGACGCGCCCGCGGTCGGCCGCGCAGGCAAGCGCATGCGCAAAGACCGCATGGTGCCCGGTGCAATCGATCACCACCTGAGGCAGCGCGCCGCGCTGACGCAGCACTGCCACGCCATCCTCAATCTTCACAGGTAGGAGGTCTGTGGCGCCGCCGTCGCGGGCCAGGCGCAGGCGGGCCTCGACCGGATCGAGGGCGAAGATGCGCGTGATCCCGGTGGCATGGAGCCAGCGGATTAGCATCTGGCCGATCGGGCCGCACCCAATGACCAAGACTGACTCCGATAGGCTCGGCGCGGCCGCGCGCAGTCCCATCGACGCGATCTTGGCCAGCGCGAACCAACAGGCGGACTCCGCATCGATCTCCTCCGGCACCGCGGTCAGCGCTGCCGCGTCCACGGTATTCAGCGAGGCGTGAGGGAGGCGGCCGCACACCCGCTGCCCCACCCGCAGGCCGTGGACCTCACTGCCGCGGGCGGCGATGCGACCGACGCACGCGTAGCCGGGATAAAAGGGGTAGCGGACCCAGCGATCCCAATCCGAGCCGGTCTCGAACACGCGGTTCAGCGCGATCAGTTCCGTGCCGGTGCTCATCAGGGTGGATTCGCTTCGCACCTGGATCTGGGCGGGGCCGCAGGCGGGGGGCGTGAACGCCTCGCAGACGACATGGCCTTCGCCATGGAACACGATCCGCCGTTCGTTAGGCGCGACCTGGCTGTCGATTCCGACGTGGGATTCGGGTGAATGGGTGTTGGCCATATAACGCTCGGAGTTTTTTCCGCTGTGTGTCGCCATAAGCACTGGGTGTTTGCATTTGGTGAGTACGCGCTGTGGGTGGGGTGGGGTCGCGCGGAGGCGATGAGCACGCAGCGTATTCTAGGCATCGATCGAGGGTTGCGCGCGACGGGCTTCAGCGTAATCGAGCCTGCCGGCAGATGGTTCGGCTATTTGACAGGCGGCGTAATCCATGCTGGCACGGGCACGCTGCCCGCGCGGCTGACAGTGATCGTCAGTCGATTTGCGCACCGTGATTCTATACGCTGCAGCCGAGATTCGAATAAGTTGCCGGCGCGTCATGGCAGCCGGTCAAAATGCCCGCTCTGAAACCCATTTCAGCTTGTTTTTCAGGATGAGGGTCGCGCCAGCGTGAACGACGGCTTCCGATCGGCTGTTCGTCGCCTTTGAGCCAACAGCGGACCGCGGCGTTAGGGGGATTTTTTAATCCGCGCCACATCCTGGCCCGTTGGCAATATGTACCGCGTAAGGTACGTTACTACTTAAATGGTCATCACTGTCCGGTGAAGATGGCGACGAGTCGTTCTCAACTTGACCGGGTTCTCGATCCGCAGAATGTATCGGTGCAGCTCGACGCTGATCAAAGCAGCGCGTGCCGTCGGTAAGGAGGTCGAAATCCGGATCAAACGACCGTACAGAAGGGCTGCTGAATGGACCAGACATGTGTCCAAGTCAGACTCGGTGTGACCAAACTGTGACTGAGTTAGACGGTCATAGCGATGGCAAGCGTTGCAAGATATTGATTTACAAACCCGTTAACTGCGTGGTTTGTGTCTCATAACCCGAAGGTCACAGGTTCAAATCCTGTCCCCGCAACCAATAAATCAAGGGCTTGCAGCGATGCGAGCCCTTCGTTTTGACGTTCGGGGAAATAACCCGAAGGTCGACGTCGGCGAACATGGGCTTTTCCCCTGCTCAGGACAGGAACCAAGCTTTTTCCGACAGCGCACTGACGCAAACCGCGCAAGCGCCCGGTTGCGTCGGTCAGGGACAAGGCTCCCGAGTTGGCCCGGCGAGTTAGTGGAAAATAAGCACTCCCACGGTAGGACGCCTGGGCCCTATCCCGGCCGTACCGGTGTAATCGCTCGCGAGATGCGCCCAGCGGGACATCGTCTGCGCAGGCGGCCGGGCGACACCGGTCCCACATCTCGAGGCGAACTTCGCGCACGGGCTGTCACCCGCTCACCGCTTGTGCGGCATAATCGTTTGCTGCCGTATGCACGTCTACTGAGCTCGCCCGATGACTGGCCCTTCGCAACCCTACGTCATTTACCGCGCGAGGGGCGTACTGACCATGAATCCCTCAAGCCCGCATGCCGCCGCCGTTGCGGTGCGCGACGGACGCATTCTCGGCGTCGGCGATCCGGCGGTGCTCGCCGGTTGGGGTCCGCATCGTGTCGACGAACGTTACGCCGATGTCGTGCTGTTGCCGGGATTGGTGGAAGCCCACAGCCATCTTCTCGAAGGGGGCATCTGGGATTACCCCTATGTCGGCTTCTATCCACGGCGCGGGCCTGATGGCGAGCTTTGGCGAGGGCTAAACGATATCGCTGCCGTCGTCGAGGGTCTGCGTGTTGCTGAGGCGCGATTGGCGGACCCCGACACGCCGCTCGTGGCCTGGGGCCTGGATCCGATTCTCTTCGGCGGCCCACGCGTGACGGTCGCGGATCTCGACCCGATCTCGCGGCACCGTCCGGTCGCTGTGATCCACGCCAATCTCCACGCCCTCAACGTAAACTCCGCGATGCTCGCGCGCGCCGGAATCACGCGCGACATAGACGTCGACGGCGTCGTGCGCGACCAGGCGGGCGTTCCGACCGGCGAACTCGCCGAGCTGGCGGCGATGTTCCCGGTCTTCCGGATCATCGGCGATCCGTTCGCGATGGGACGCGGCGAGCGCGCGATGTGGAACTTCGCCCGCCTCGCACAGGCCGCCGGGGTCACCACCGCCATCGATATCACCAACGATCTTTCCGACGAGAGCGTGGATGCGTTGAGTCATGCGACGGGCCGCGATGATTTTCCGCTCCGTCTCGTGGCTGCCTTGTTCGGCAACGGCATCGATCCGCGCGTCGGGATCGAGCGCGTGCGCTCGCGAATCGCCGGGAACGACGAGAAGCTGCGCTTCGGTCCGGTCAAGCTCATGACCGACGGCTCGATCCAAGGCTTTACTGCGCGCCTCAAATGGCCCGGCTACTACGATGGGCACCCTAATGGCATCTGGAACATCGCGCCCGCGCAGCTCGACGACGCGGTCGCGGCGTATCACGCTGCCGGATTACAACTGCACATCCATGTCAATGGCGACGAGGCCTCCGAAGTCGCGATCGACGCGCTGGAGCGCGCGCTGGCGCGCAATCCGCGCCCCGATCATCGGCATACGCTTCAGCACTGCCAGATGGCGGACGCCGCGCAATTCCGGCGCATGCGCGCACTCGGGCTTTGCGTCAACTTGTTTTGCAACCACATCTACTATTGGGGCGACGTCCATCGGGGCGTGACGATGGGGCCCGATCGCGCCGAGCGCATCGATGCTGCAGGCACGGCGTGTGCGCTAGGTATTCCTTTCGCGATGCACTCGGATGCGCCGATCACGCCGATCGCGCCGCTGTTCACCGCGTGGTGTGCGGTCAACCGGCGCACCGCGTCGGGTCGCGTGCTCGGGCCGAGCGAGCGCATTACGGTGCCCGAGGCCCTAGACGCGATCACCCTCGGCGCCGCGTACACGTTGCGGCTGGACGGGGAGATCGGGAGCATCGAAGTCGGCAAGCGCGCGGATTTCGCTGCGCTTGCGGATGATCCATCGAGCCTGCCGCCGGAGGCGCTCAAGGACGTGCACGTCGTCGGCACGATGGTGGGTGGGGTGCCGTTCGCTGCCCCCAACGACGGCGAAGCTGTAGCATCGCGATGATCGGTGCCTCCCTCACGTCCGGTTCGCACGCCCCCGCGAGCGCGATCCCGCTCACCGTGATCGGCGGCTTTCTGGGTGCCGGCAAGACAACGCTCGTCAACTCGATTCTTGCGCAGGCCGCAGGACAGCGCCTTGCGGTCCTGGTCAACGACTTCGGCGCATTGTCGATCGACGGCGCGCTGATTACGGCGCGCAGCGCCCGGACGATCAACCTCACCAACGGCTGCGTGTGCTGCACGCTCGTCGGTGGCCTGGCGCAGGCGCTGATCGATGTCCTTCAGCTCGATCCCCAGCCCGACCACGTCCTGGTGGAGGCAAGCGGGGTGAGCGATCCGCGGCGCATCGCACAGATCGCGCGTGCCGACCGGAGTTTCGCCGAGAACGCGACGGTCGTGGTTGCCGCCGCCGATGAAGTCAAAACGCTCGTCAGTGATCGCTACGTCGGCGACACTGTTCTGCGGCAGCTCGAAAGAGCAGATCTGATCGTCTTGAACAAGCGCGATCTCGTGAGCGAGGCACAGGCGCAAGGGACGTTCTGCTGGCTCCGCAGCGTCTCGGCGGCGGCCCGGATCGTGGAGGCCGTGAACGCCAAGCTCCCGTGCGATGTGGTGCTCGGGCCTGCCGCACGCACCCTTGCAATGAGTCAACGCACCTCGGAAGAGCGCATCCTTGCGCGGCAACAGGGCGGTCACGGCAACGCGTTCACGGCGCGTACGTTCCGCTGCTCAGAACCGCTCGCGGAAGGCGCACTTCGCCACGCGCTCGATGCCCTTCCCGACGCGGTGCTGCGCGCCAAGGGCCTCGTGCGATTCGATACTGCCCCGCGGATCCCGCAACTCGTTCAGGTCGTGGGCCGGCGTTGGGCCATTTCGCTTGCGCCGGCGGGAGCGGCCACTGCAGAGTCGCTGCTCGTGATCATTGGGGCGACGGACGCGCTCGCGACCGCCGATCTGGGCGCGCTCGAGGACGCCTTTTCGCGCCCCGCGGCCAGTCGCTGACGAAACCCTCGAGCGACGGCGCGGGCGGCCACCCGACGATCGCTTCCACGGTCTGTGCAGCGGCGAGCAAACGCCTATCGCTGTCGGGCGCCGCGCCGGAAGGCGCGCCGCGAATTCGGCAAAGGTCACGCCGGCAAAGGGGAGGGGGAAAGGCTCATGGGCTCGCCGTGGTCGCTGCTGCGCGGCGCTCGCTCTGGGCACGGCCGGGCACGGCCGCGAACAGCTCCCGAGTATACGCATGTCGGGGCGCGGCGAAGACTTCTGCAGTGGGTCCGTATTCGACGATCTCGCCTTGGCGCATGACCGCGATGGAGTCGCACACCTGCGCCGCCACGCGCAGATCGTGCGTGATAAAGAGCACGGTCAGGCCGAGCCGTTCGCGAATATCGGCGAGCAGGCGCAGGACCTGCGCCTGTACCGATACGTCGAGCGCGGACACCGGCTCGTCGGCGATGAGCACTTCCGGGTCGAGCGCGAGTGCGCGCGCGAGTCCGATGCGCTGCCGCTCTCCCCCGGAGAATTCGTGCGGATAGCGCGCGGCTGCACGGCGGTCGAGCCCGACAAGCTCGAGAAGCTCCAGCGCGCGCTGCCATGCGGCCGCCGGCGGAGTGCCATGCACGATCGGGCCCTCGGCGATGAGCTTCCCGGCGGTGCGCCGGGGATCCAGGGAAGCGTAAGGATCCTGAAACACCATCTGTATGCGCTTGCGCGCCCCTCGCAGCGCGCGGTGCGTGAGCCGTCCGAAGTCGGTATCGCCGATGCAGATCTCGCCAGCGTCCGGCTCGATGAGACGAGCCACGCACCGCGCGACGGTGGACTTGCCAGAGCCCGACTCGCCAACGATGCCGAGCGTCTCGCCGCGGCGAATTTCGAAGGCCACGCCCTTGGCGGCGTGAACGACATGTGCGGACCCGCCAAAGAACACTCCGCCGGAGCGATAGGTCTTTTCGAGTCCCGAGACGCGCATCACGACGGGCGCCTGCGCAAATGCCTTCCGCGGGGACGCGGGCCTGAGATCGGGAACAGCCGCGAGCAGCGTGCGCGTGTACGCCTCGCGCGGGGCCTCCAGGATTCCCGCGGCCGGACCGTGTTCGACGAGCCTCCCCTGCTGCATCACGGCGATACGGTCGGCGATCTCGGCGACCACTCCGAAGTCGTGCGTGATGAACAGCACTGCCATGCGCCGCGTGGTCTGGATCTCGCGGATCAGCGCCAGAATCTGCGCCTGTGTCGTAACGTCGAGGGCGGTGGTGGGCTCGTCGGCGATCAGGATGTCGGGCTCGAGCATGAGCGCCATGGCGATCATCGCGCGCTGCCGCTGTCCGCCGGAGATCTGGTGTGGATAGGCGCTGTACATCCGCACTGGTTCGGGAAGGTGCACGGCGCATAGCATTTCGAGCACACGCCGGCGCCTCGCCTCGGGTGCTGCGGGCTGATGGACCTCAATCGCCTCCTCGATCTGCCGACCGATAGTGAGCACCGGGTTCAAGGCTGTCATCGGCTCTTGGAAGATCATCGCGATGCGGCTGCCGCGCAGGGTGCGCAGGTGCTCGGGTGCCGCTGCGAGCAGATCCTCGCCGTCGTAGAGAATGCGCCCTCCGCTTGGTCGCACATGGCGCGACGGGAACAGGCCAAGAATCGAACGCGCCATCAGCGACTTTCCCGATCCCGACTCCCCAACCACGCAAAGAATTTCGTCGTGCTGGAGCTCGAGCGTCACGTCCTCGACGGCATGGGGACGATCGCCCCACGGCGGCAAATCGATTGTCAGCCGCTCGATCGCGAGAACCGTTCCTTCGCTGCTCACGCGGTGCGGAGCCGCGGATTGAGGGCATCGTTGAGCCCCTCGCCGACCAGGTTGATGGCCATTACCGTGACGAGGATCGCGACGCCCGGGACCGTGCAGACCCACCACGCGGTGCGTAGTGCGGTCCGGCCCTCGCCGATGATGTACCCCCAGCTCATCGTGTTCGGATCCGACAGACCGAGAAACGACAGCCCCGATTCGATGAGGATCGCGGTCGCGATCATCAGCGAGCCTGTGACGATGATCGCGGAGAGCGTGTTCGGCAGGATATGCAGGAGGATGATGCGCGCATCGTTCATCCCCATCGAGACGCAGGCGAGGACGAACTCCCTGCTGCGCATGGCGAGAAACTCGCCCCGCACCAGACGCGCCATCGGCGGCCAGGACACCACCGAGACTGCAAGGATGACATTTGCGATCGACGGCGTGAGCACCGCCACCAGCAGTATAGCGAACAGAAAGAACGGAATGGTCTGGAACATCTCCGTGAAGCGCATCAGCAGCGCGTCGACTCGCCCTCCGTAATAGCCTGCAAGCCCGCCGATCGTGGCTCCGACAAGTACCGCAATGGCGGTGGCGAGCAGGCCGATGAGAAGCGACGTGCGCGCGCCGTGCACCACTTCGGCGGTGAGATCGCGGCCGAGCTGGTCGGTGCCGAACAGGTAGTGCCCGAGAGGTGGTTGAAACGGCTTACCGACGAGGGCGAATGGGCTGCCTGGATACAGCAGCGGCGCGAGCAGGGCGATTGCGACCACACCCAGGAGAATCGTCAGGCCGGCCACGGCGGGGCGGTTCCTAGCGAAGCGGCGGGCGAGCTCGCGCACAGCGCTCAGCGCAGCTCTATGCGCGGGTCCAGCAACGAGTACAGCAGATCGACCGCGAGGTTGACCACGACGACCAGGCACCCGGAGATGAAGAAGATGCCGAGCAGCAGGTTGATGTCGCGCGCGAACAGCGATTCGTAAGCGAGAAAACCCAACCCCGGCCAGGCGAAGACCGTCTCGACGACCACCGCACCCCCGAGCAGGGCGCCGATCTGCACGCCGGCCATGGTTACGACCGGTAACGCGGCATTGCGCAAGACATGCCGCCACGCGATCTGCCGTTCGGTAAGGCCCTTGGCGCGCGCCGTGACCACGTAATCCATCGCGAACTGGTCCAGCACCGAGGCACGCATCAGGCGTGTGTAGAGCGCGAGATAGAACAGCGTGAGCGTGACCGCAGGCAGCACCACGTGATGCGCAATGTCGACCACGCGTGCCATTCCCTGGTTAAACGAAGCTACCTCTTCCATTCCACTCGTGGGAAACCACCCGAGCTTGACCGAGAAAAGCACGATCAGCATGAGGCCCGCCCAGAAGACCGGAGTGGCATAGGCGAGCACGGCCAGCAGCGAGATGACGTTGTCGCGCCAACGATTGAGATTACGAGCGGCGATTGCGCCGAGCAGCACGCCCAGTCCGACCGACAGCACCAAGACCGTCAGCATCAGAAGCAGCGTCGGTCCGAGCCGACTCACGATGAGCTCTGAAACGCTCATCCCGTGGCGGAACGAGTAGCCGAGGTCGAAGGTGAGGACCTGCTTGAGATAAGCGAGGAGCTGAACGTATAACGGCTGATCCAGGCCGAAATTATGGCGCAGCTGCGCCATGTACTGTGGCGTCGCGGAACCCGCCTCGCCGGCGAGCACGTCGGCTGCGTCCCCGGGCGCGAGGTGCACCAGCGCGAAGTTCAGGACGACAATGGTGAGGATCGTCGGTATCGCGAACGCCAGCCGACGCACGACATACCGCAATCCCTTCGTTGTCACCCGTGCGCGTCCCGTTCCTGCTCCGCTACTTGGCGAGCCAGGCCTGGTCGAACGAGGCGTACAGCCCGAGCGGGCTGACCAGCCAGTCCTGCAGCTTCTTGTTGTAGACGGTGGTGAAATCGAGCTCGAGCACGTAGACGAGCGGGCTCGCCTCGACGACCTTCTTCTGGAACTCGTGGTAGAGCGCCGCGCGCTTCTTCGCATCCGTCTCGATCGTGGCCTCGTCCATCAGCTTGTCGGTTTCCTGCGAGCTCCAGTGCGAATCGTTGACGAACACGGTGCCGGGCTTGATCGACTTCGAGTGATAGAGCCGGTGCACGCCGATCACTGGATCGGCCAGGGTCTGGATCCAGTTGCTGGTGAGCTCGAAGTCATAGTTGGTATAGACCCGGCGCAGCCACGTCGGCACGTCTTCGTAGCGGAGGCTCACCTTGATCCCGATCTTGCCGAGCTGCTGCTGTACGTACTCGCCGAAACGACGCCACTCCTCGCCGTAGGGCGTGATGTCGTGCACGATTTCGAAGCGCGTGCCGTCCGCACGCTTCTGGTATCCGGCTTCGTCGAGCAGCTTGTTGGCCATCTCCACGCCGTTCGCCACGTCGTAGCTGCGCACGTCCGCCGTGTAGATGCCCGTCGCCTTGAAGTTGGAGCTGATCGGTCCCGTCGCCGGCTTCCCGAACCCGAACCAGATGTTGTCGATGACGAACTTGCGGTCGATCGCGTAGGCGATCGCCTGGCGCACCTTGACGTTGTCAAAAGGCTTCTTCTGCGTGTTGAAGTCGAGCTCGACGATGGGCGATTGCATCTCATAGCCCTTGGTGGTCACCGCGATGTGCGGCAGCCCCTCTAGGCGCTTGACGTCGAGCGGCAGGACGGCGCTGAAGCCGGCAATCTGGGCTTCCTGCGTCTCGAGCGTTGCCGCGCGGGTGCTACCATCAGCGACGAAGCGAGCGACGATGCGGTCGAGGTAAGGGCGGCCCTTCTTCCAATAGTCCGGATTGCGATCGAACCGCATGTACTGACCCTTCTGCCATTCGACGAACTTGTATGGCCCGGTGCCGATCGGTTTGTTGGCATTCGGATGGTTGTTGATATCGCCGGTGCCGAAGATATGCTTTGGCAGCATCGGGGACTCGTAACCAGACAACGCCATCAGCAGGTAAGGCGCTGGTTCGGAGAGCTTGAACACGGCGGTATACGGATCAGGAGTCTCGATCGTCTCGACGGCACGGAACGTGTTGATGCCGCGCGGATGTATTTTCTTCAGCACATCGAGCACACTGAACTTGACGTCGGCGCTGGTGAAGGGCTGGCCATCGTGGAACTTCACCCCTTGCTGCAGCTTGAAGGTGATGGCCTTGCCGTCGGAGCTCACCGTCCACGACCGCGCGAGCCCAGGTATCGGCCGCAGATTGAAGTCGTACTCGAGCAGCCCTTCGTACACTTTGGTAGCGACCTGCCCGATCGGTCCGGCCGTGCTCTGATAAGACGCGAGCGTCGGTGGCTCCGGCTGTACGACCATGACGAGCGTGCCACCATGCTGCTGCGTCGCTTGCTGAGCATGGCTCGCGGCGGGTAGGACGATGCTGCAAAGCGCAAGTGCATAAGCGATGCCGCGTACTGCGGAAATTACGGCAGTCATCACTCCTCCTGGGTCAGCGAGCGCGCTTGGTCCATCCGAGGGCGCCCGGGGATGATAGTACAGACAACAGAAGCTACGCGTTCAAAGCGGGGCCATCGACAGACATGACGCGTTCGAAAATGTGACGCACTCAGATTGAGTGTGCCATAACTGTGACTGGGTCCGGTTGGTTACGAGATGGGCAAGCGTTGCAAGTTATTGATTTAACAAGTGCTTATATGGGCGCTCACTGCCTCATAACCCGAAGGTCACAGGTTCAAATCCTGTCCCTGCAACCAAACAAATCAACGGCTTGCGCTCGCGCAGGCCGTTTTTGTTGTGCGCCCAGCATGGGCGCGATCTTGGAGGTGCAAGTCCTCCCGTAAGCTGACCACAGCGAACGAAGTGAAGCGCAACTGCGTGAGGGTGACCGAGCGTGGGAAGGAAGCGTGAAGCGAAACCGCCGCAACCAATAAATCAAATACTTAGCCCAGCCTAGCCGCTGGGCTTTGTGTTTTCTGCCTCCTATGTAGGCACGGTGTAGGCTTTCCCGGTCAATCCAGGCTCATTGCTGGCGCGCCGCTATCCATTGGCCGCCGCTTAGAATGCCGCCATGCCGGCGCTGCGGCTCTACCCCTTCCGCTTCCGCGACCCGATGACCGGGCAGTGGATCCGCGCCGGCACAAGATGCAGGTGCCGGAGTTGCAGCGGCACTACTCCGAATGGGAGATAACAGGCGCGCCGGAGATTCGGCACGTCATAGAAACGAGCGCGCAGCCATTTAACCCGTTCGAGCCTCCAGCTCAGGCGCAGGCTATCGACTTGGGCGTTACCGTGGGCACTGTCCTGCGAAGTGCTGATCTGTGTGGCCTGCCCCCTCCACTCCGCTACTGACAAGCGCCGACCAGGGCGCAACCGGCCAAAGCGGTGGCGCTAGCTGGCCCGGTACTTGCGGCGGAGGGCCCACAAGGCCGAGGATTACGGCATGAACGACCGTGGCATGGACGAGACGACGTTTTCGTTGATCCAGCGGACTGGGGCCAAAACCGTGGCCGATCGACGTCACCTTCAGATTGGCTCCATTCTGTTGCTTGACCTGCTCATAGGGCTGTACGTTGGCGATTTTGCAGGAAGGGCAGTCGGCCATCACTGGCCCTGCATTGCCCTAGGCGCGGCGCTGGGGCTCGTTCTTGGACTTGCATCTGTTCGCACGATCGTCAGGGCGGCCGTTACTGGCTCTGTCACCGTCGACGCGACTCACCTACGGCTGGTGCGCCGGAATCAGAACAAGCCTGCCGTTGCGGTGCCGCTCGAAGCTGTCCGCTCCATCGAGGACAAGCAATTGAGCAAGAACGTATTGCGCTTATGGATGTGGAAGAAGGGGATGCTCAAAGGGCAGCGCTGTACACGATGTTTCTGCGCTTCCTACAGGAGCGAGGAACTGCGGATGCAGGTGAGGCGACTGTGACGGTTTGGCGCGGCGGTGGCGAGGTCATCATCGAGAGCGTCATTCCCGGTGCCGTGATCTTCGCCAGCCGTCCTGTTATAGGGGGCCTTGTGCGCATCATCTTGCCCGAGGGTGTGCGGGAAGCACGTGTGGCCGCGCCGCTCGGACTCAGAGACGGGCCGCTTCAGGTGTGGTTTGTCGACGGCGCAGGACCCGAACCACGCACATCCACCACGCAGATTAGCCTCGCGCCTATGGACCTCGTAACTTCTCGGCTTCCCTGATAACGCTTACCGCATACCCCATGACAACCAAGGTTTCTGACCGTGACAATCCAGCGCTGGAAACCGCGCTCCGCACCGCAATCAAGGAAGAGGCGCTGATGCTGCACTACCAGCCGGTGGTGCGCATCAAGGACCGGGCGATCGTTGGCGCAGAGGCGCTGTTGCGCTGGCATGACCAGGTGCACGGCGATGTGCCGCCGAAGGTGTTCATTCCGCTGGCCGAGGAATCGGGCCTGATTCACGAGCTGGGGGACTGGGTGATGCGTACCGCCGCGGCGCAGTGCGCGGCTTCGCACCGGGCGGGCTTGCCGCTTACGGTGTCGGTGAACGTTTCCGGCTGGCAGTTCGATCGCGAGGACTTGGCGCAGCGTATCTCCACAATCGTGCGCGAATCAAACTGCAAGCCAGCGTGGGTCGAGCTGGAAATCACCGAATCGAAGCTGCTGCACGATCTCGAATCGGTCAAGAAGGCGCTGGGGCAACTGCACAAAAAGGGCTTCTCGATCGCGATCGACAACTTCGGTACTGGCTACTCAAGCCTGTCGTACCTCACGCATTTTCCAATCAACACGCTCAAGATCGACCGGTCCTTCATCGCCGCCATCGGGACCGATCGAGGTGACGCCGCGATCACCGAGGCGATCATCGCGATGGCACACGGCCTTGGCCTACGGGTGGTTGCCGAGGGCGTTGCCACTGGCCAGCAGTTCGATTTCCTCCGTGCGGTCGGCTGCGACTGCTTCCAAGGGTTCTGGATTTCCAGGGCGCTGCCGGCGGACGCGTTCGCCCAGTTCTGCCGGGAAGCACCTGAATGGTTGACTACTTACGACGTGTAACATCGAATTCCATTGACCGTCGGCAAGAGTCTCCGGCTCCAGCACGCCCCACGCCCCTAGCCTGACCGGCCTTCCCGTTCGAGGCACTCCTTGAGGGCCTGCTCGCTCTTCAGATGTGCGTCGCGCATCCGTTGAGCGAGTGCCCCGACATAGAGGGGCAAAATGAGCATCGCAATCAGCCAGCTCACGCCTATGACTAGATAGCTCTGCCACCACGGCGCTATGGCGAGTACTGTCACGAAGCCCACCATGCATAGCACCTGAGACACGTGAAGATAAATCCTGCCGTACCTGAAACCGTTTCCAATAATGACGAAGAGATACGCCCAGACAAAGGTAACGCCTTCATTACCCGCGACGAGAAGCCCGAATGTAATGGTCCCCGTGTCCACAACTATTCCCAGCATGCGCCGCGTTACGTTCGTGGCGGGCCACACGCAGATTGCGGCAAAGATTCCAACCGCGAATAAGAAAATACCGGCCAGATAAACAACGCTCGTGACATCGACCCGACTCCTAATCGACACGACATACGCGAGCACGAAGCCGAGAATCGTGAGTCGCAGAAAAGCCTGCTCGAGTTCGGGGTTCGCCAAGAGCCGGGTCGTAAGGCGGGTAAGGGCTTTCATAGGTCTTTGGTGCCTTCCAGTGGAACCGAAAATCATCCCCTCCGGCAAGGAGTGACGCAAGACACTAGAAGCGGTCCGCGATAGCCGCCTATCGGCATGCGCAGTACACTTGGCGCGGTTTAGGCCCAACGCATCAGACGAGGGTTGGCACCGAGATGACCGACTCCGCCCCGCCGGAAGATGCATCTCCCCCTGATCCGGTAGCGAGACCCGCTGCCAGTCGATGGGCGAAGCTTTGGGAACAACTCAAACGCTTTCGCGGGCCTATCGCCGCGATTGCAGCGTTCGGTGCCGTCCTAAGCGGCTTCCTCGGCTATTGGAGTGCCTACCAGACAGTCGAGAAGGTGGTTGTTCCGCAGGCGGCCCCGGTGGCGGTTACGGCGGACGCAGGTCCGCTCTCGATCGTGGTGCTGCCGTTCACCAACCTCACCGGTGACCCCAACCAGGCCTACGTCGCCGATGGGATAACCGCGAGTCTCACATCTGACCTTTCACGCATACGGGAAGCATTCATCGTCGATGCCAAGACCGCCTTCGCCTACAAGGACAAGCCGGTCACCGCGCAACAGGTCGGCAAAGACCTTGGCGTGCACTTCGTGTTGCAGGGCAGCGTTCAGCGCAACGGTACCAAAATCCGCATCAACGCCCAACTGGCGGACGCCACATCCAACGCGCAACGGTGGTC
This sequence comes from uncultured beta proteobacterium, assembly GCA_963763625.1. Lineage (GTDB taxonomy): Bacteria > Pseudomonadota > Gammaproteobacteria > Burkholderiales > Casimicrobiaceae > PALSA-1003. The sequence goes on from CAVXPH010000003.1 coordinate 150,517, forward strand.
GGATACCTTCGAGGGCGACCAGTCCGATCTATTTGCTCTGCAAGACCGAGTCACCACGCTGGTTGGCAACAGCATCGGACGCGAGATGGTCATTGTGGCGGCCCGCGAGAGTGAGACTCGCAAGAGCAGCCCGAAGGTTTCCGACCTGATGTTGCGTGCCTTGGCCTTGGAACTAAGGCCTATATCTCTAAATAACTCGCAGCAGACGGAAGACTTGTACCGCCAGGCGCTTGCGCTTGAGCCAACCAATCCCAGCGTTTTGGTCGGCCTGGCGTGGTCCCTGTTGGTTCAATTCAATTTCATTGACCAACTGGATGAAAGCGTCATACAGAAGAATAGCGGTGAACTTCGTGACCTTGCCTTGAAGGCCAAAGAACTCGATCCCGACAACCCCTATGTCTACGGGCTTCTCGGATTCAATGCGGAGTTTCATGGCGACTGGGGCGGTGCTCGAGATGCTTTCGAGACCCAACTTTCGCTTGACCCAAAGATCCCGAGCGTGCACGGCAATTTGGCGTTTACGTTCTTAGTCGGAGGGGAACCCAAGAGAGCAATCGAGCTTCTGACCGAAGCCATCAATTTGAATCCAAAACATCCGAATGAAACTGCGCTTCTTATGATGGGCGTCGCGTATTTTATGCTCGGTGAAAACGATGCCGCGATAGGGTGGCTTCGCAAATCCTTGGAAATCGATCCAGAATTGGGTTACACATATGCCTACTTAGCGATGGCATATGCTCTCAAAGGGGAGGATGCCAAGGCGCGTGATACCGCAGCCGATCTGCGCCGAGTGGATCCCAAACAGACGTTATCTGCGTATAGAAAAGAAAGTGCGATAAGGCCTGCCGAATGGCGGGAGTGGTTTGAGAGCAAACTTGTTCCAGCGTGGCGCAAGGCAGGGTTGCCGGAATGATGCGCACAAATAACCTTGCGGGAAGCCGAGACGACGCCAACGCCGATTCGCGATGAGGATTGACTGATGGATGCTCCAACTGTTGCCGCATCGTTATCTGCCATCGCGGCGGTCGTGGCGGCTATCGCGGTGCACTCCCTGTTGAGGTGATGAACTGAAGAACTCAGGTCTTATCGTCACCGAACCACCGGTTGCGTCGTTTCGGGACGACCAGCATCGCGATCCCGACTATTAGGACTAGCGCGAAGCCGCCGAGAATGTTCATGAGATCACGCTCCACAGGCTCAATCGCTCGGTAAAACACATAGGCTGTCACGCAACCATAGGCAACCCAAAAGACGGTAATGATTACTGTAGATAAGCTTGGCTTTTTCAAGGTTGTGCCCTCGGATCGATGCGGCCTCTCGGGACGGCGCAGCGGTATGTAGCGCCCAAAGGATCCATTGCAGGTTTTCATTAAATGTCGCTGGCTCGCTGGCTCAATCTCGTAATCAATAGTGCATCGGAATCGCGAGGGCGACTTTGACGGTGATCAAGCTTCCGCCCAACATGATTATTGCGAAGCCTCGGGCGGCCTCCCTGTGGATCGGCTTGTGCCGGCATCGCTCTTCGTGCGGGAAAAGCCGGGCACGGCGGCCCTTAGTCCCGCCAATGCGTTCCCGGGGTTGCGGCGCGCAGTCGCCACACCCCATAATTAACATCGTATGAGCTTGTGTCTTCCCGGGGAGGCGCCTTATCCCAACGAAGGCGAGCGTGCACGGCTGACCGCCCCGTCGACCCGTTCCTCCGTCGGTCTCATTGCGGGCCGGCTCCTTCTGGTCTTTGCGCCTATTCTGGCACTCGTCGCGCTGACGACAGCGCTAGCGCTCTCTGCATGGCTGCTCGATTCGCGTCGCACGGAAATGCTTATCGCCGTGGCGACAGTGGGTATTCTCCTAATTTTTGTTGCGGTCGTCGTCTTATACCGTCAGGTCAGACAGCGCCAATCTGCGCAACGGTCCCTGCGCAACGTCGAGACACGGGCGAACGATATTGTCGAGGCGGCCATGGATCCGATCATTACTGTGGACGAAGAGCAGACGATCTTGGTTTTCAATGCCGCGGCCGAAAAGGTATTCGCTTGGCCAAGAGACGCGGTGATCGGACAGCCCCTCAATAAGCTAATCCCGGAACGGTTTCGCGACAGGCATAAGTCACATATCGAACGCTTCAAAACGACAGGCGTCACCTCGCGTCGCATGGGCGGGCAAACCGTGCTAACGGGACTTCGCGCCAACGGGGAGGAATTTTTCATCGAAGCCTCGATCTCCCAACACAAAGAGGATAGCAAGAAGCTGCTGACCGTCATCTTGCGCGATATCTCCGAGCGGGTGCGCGACGAAATGCGGTTGGCCCAAAGCGAAGATAGGCTGCGCGGCATCCTGGACTCGGCGATGGATGCGATCGTCACGATCGATGCCGACCAGCACATCGTGTTTTTCAACACTGCCGCGGAAGCGATGTTTGGGTGTCTGCAAGGGGATGCAGTCGGGGCGCCCTTGAGCTGGTTCATCCCTGAGCGCTTTCGGAGTTTACACGCCGACCACGTGCGGCGTTTTGGCGAAACCCAAACGACTTCGCGGCGGATGCGCAGTCAGCTCATCGTGACCGGTCTGCGTCGTAATGGCGAGGAGTTCCCCATCGAGGCGTCGATCTCGCAGTTGGGCGGGCAGGACGGCAAGCTGTTCACGGTGATCCTACGCGACGTTACAGAGCGGGTCCGGGCGGAAGAAGCAGTTCGTCGTTCCAAGGAGGAATTGCGCGAACTCGGTAACGCGGCGCAACAGGCGCGCGAACAGGAAAAGAGCCGGATCTCGCGCGAGTTGCACGACGAGCTCGGGCAGCAGTTGACGGCGCTGCAGATGGACGTCGCTTGGTTCAAGCAGCACCTGCCGGAAGCCGCCCCGACCTTGACTGCGAAGCTCGATAAGATGGAAGCGCTGCTGAATACGACCGTCGCGGCTACACGCCGTATCGCTGCCGACCTGCGGCCACTGGTCTTGGACGACCTTGGGCTGATGCCCGCCATTGAATGGCTCACGGAAGGCTTTACGCAACGCACCGGTGTCGAATGCGAACTCAGGGTAAGCGGCGAAGACTTTCACGGTTCGGACGCACAGGCAAGTGCCGTATTTCGGACCGTCCAGGAATCGCTTAACAATGTTGCCAAACACGCACGCGCCTCTCGAGTCGAAATTGCTATTAGCCAGGAAGATGCGCACATAAGCGTAAGTGTACGCGATGATGGCGTCGGATTCGTGCTGGGCGAGGCACGCAAGCCAACCTCCTTTGGACTGGTCGGCTTGCGGGAGCGAGCATCCATGCTTGGTGGACAGGCGAGTATCATCACATCTCCGGGAAAAGGCACGCAGGTGGAAGTGTCGTTTCCCGTCGAGGTGGGTGATTAAGACATCATGATCCGCATCCTTGTAGCCGACGATCACATGATCGTTCGCGAGGGGCTCAAGCAGTTACTTGTTAGCGAAGGGGATTTCGTCGTCGTCGGCGAGGCGAGGGATGGTCACGAAGTGTTGCGACTCGCAAAGGAACTGGAGTTTGATGTCCTGCTGCTCGACATGTCGATGCCGGGCAAGAGCGGCTTGGAATTGATCAAGCAGGTAAAGGGTGACAAACCGCGGCTGCGCGTGCTGGTACTCAGTATGCACCAGGAAAACCAATACGCCGTGCGTGCGATCAAGGCGGGTGCCTCGGGTTATCTAACGAAGGACAGCGCTTCGGCACAGTTGGTCGCGGCAATTCGTAAGGTCGCTGCGGGCGGGGCTTTCATTAGCGCCGATGTGGCGGAACAGCTCGCGTTGAGCGCGATGCCTAGCGCTCAGGGGCTGCCTCACACGGCTCTTTCGGACCGCGAGTTCCAGGTGTTCCAATTACTCGTATCCGGTGTGGCGGTTTCCGATATCGCCGATCGCCTAAATGTGTCGGTCAAGACGGTCAGCACGCATAAGGCGCGATTGATGGAAAAGATGGGCCTGGACAATCAAGCCGAACTCATCTGGTATGCGCTGCGCCACCACCTGGTCGAGGATTCCACGGGCCCGGTCTGAGCCAAGCCGTGTAGGCGGATTCCTACCCCCGCTCGGGTCTTGTCCGACCCCTTAAATCGGTTGTAACTGACACTGTTTTTCAGCGGCCGCTGATGGTTGGCCGCGCCTTGGCTGCGCACAATCGCAGCCATGGAAACACCGACTCCCGCCACGGTATTTATCGTTGACGACTCGCCTTCGATTCGCGAACGGCTGCTTGATCTTCTCGGCGATATCGATGGTGTAGAAGTGGTCGGCGAGGCGGAGACACCCGCTGACGCCATCGAAGGGATCCTGAAACTGAGGCCGGCGTGGGTGGTCCTGGACTACCGGCTACGCGGCGGCACCGGGGTCGAAGTGTTGCGCGCGGTGCATCCGACTGCGCCTGGCGTCGCATTCGTGGTGCTGACCAATCATCCGACCCCTCAGTATCGTCGCCTTTGCCTTGAAGCGGGCGCGAGTTGTTTCTTGGACAAGAGTACCGAGTTCTCCAGGATCAAAGATGTGATCCTGGAAGGCAATGCTTCGGGACACTAGATCGCACAACCTATCGATCTTCGGAGAACCACCATGCAAGCCGTAGCCACGCAACCCATGCAGATGAACCCCCGATTAACGATCGTTGCCCGGGAGGGCGCCGTGCTTAAGGATGTAAGCCGGAAGCTTGGCTTATGCTCAACCTGCCAATCGCACGATAGGTGCCTATCGGCGAGTCTGCATTCGACTTCCGGATCGCCGGTTGATGACCTGGTGACGGTGCGCAAACGCCTGCGCAAGGGCGACGCTATGTACAGGGCCGGCGACCGCTTTTCTGCTCTGTACGTCATTCGGTCCGGGTCTTGCAAGACGGTTCTGCTCGACGAACGCGGCCAAGAACAGATCGTCGGCTATCACATGGCGGGTGACATTGTCGGCATCGACGGAATCGGTACTGAGCATCATGAGTGCGAGGCTACGGTGCTTGAGGACACCGAAGTCTGTTCGCTGCCTTTTGAGGAGCTTGTTCGGCTTGCTCGCGACGATGGAGTGCTTCAACAAAATGTGCACCGATTACTGTCTCGCGAGATCGCTCGGGAGCGCCGGCTCATGCTGCTCTTGGGAACGATGCGTGCGGAGCAGCGGCTGGCGGTGTTTCTGCTCGATCTGTCTGAGCGTTATCTTGCCCGTGGTTATTCCGCATCCGAATTCGGACTGCGGATGACGCGCGAGGAGATTGGCAGCTATCTGGGACTCCAGCTCGAAACTGTTAGTCGGCTGCTATCGCGGTTTGCCAGGGAAGGTCTAGTTCAAGCCGAGGGCCGTAGCATCAAGCTGCTGGATCGAGTCACGCTTAAGCGACTCCTGGAGCAGTAATGCCTGGAATACTTAGGATCGCGTACAAGCTCCTGGTCAACGACCGCGCAAAGTTCGCGGCGCTTTTAGTCGGGATCACGTTCGCAGTCTTTCTGATGATCGAGATGACGTCGCTTTTTTCAGGGATACTCAGCCGCTCATCGGCCACCGTCATCAACATCGGAGCTTCGATTTGGGTCATGGATCCGGCGATTCAGACCGTTGCCAATACGATTCCGTTGCCCGATTACGTCCTTGACGAGGTCCGTAGTATGCCAGGGGTCAAATATGCCGTGCCCCTCTATTCCGGGTCCGCGCTTCTTAAGCTGCGTGACGGGACATACCAGGCGGCCAGCATCCTTGGCCTCGACGATACGAGTCTTTTCGGCAGACCTTCACTTATCGCCGGAAACATCGAGGACATATTTGCCGAAAGCGGATTCATAGCGGTCAAGGACTCCGAGTTTTACAAGCTCGAGAATCCACAAATCGGTACCGAGTTCGAGCTCAACGACCATCGCGGCGTAATCGTTGGCATCGCGGAAGTCGCATCGAGCGGACTGTTTGGTGTGCCGACCCTTTATACGACCTATAACCGGGCGTTGCAATACATCCCGAATACACGCTTCACCATCTCGTATCTTCTGGTTGAACCGAAGACGCCAGCCGATGTGGCGTCGATCAAGCAGCTGGTCGCAAAGACTGGATACCTGGCCCTTACCAAGGATGAATTTATCCAGAAGATTTCAGATTTCTACAAATATCAGACAGGTATCGGAACGAACATGCTGCTCATGACGATTATCAGCTTCGTCATCGGATTATCCATTTCCGGGCAGACGTTCTATACGTTTATCCTCGAGAATATCGATAAATTCGGGGCCCTCAAGGCGATCGGTGCCAAAGGACGCGAGCTTGTTTCCATGATCCTGTTTCAAGCGACATTCGTTGCCCTGACAGGGTACGGCATTGGCGTCGGTCTGTGCGCCATGCTTATATGGCTTGCTCGACTTTATCTTCCCGATTACGCGGCGATCGTCACGTACACCAACCTTGGCCTCGCCTTCGCCATGGTAACGGTGATTGCAGCGATCTCGAGTTACGTCGGAGTGCGTAAGGTTCTCACCATCGAACCGTTCGACATTTTCCGAGGCTAGGCATGGACAGGATCGCGATTCAGGCGGTTGGCCTCAAGAAATGGTTCGGAGAGGGCGAAGCCAGGACCGACGCCGTGAGGGACGTCAACTTTAAGGCATATTTTGGCGAGATGCTCTATGTCGTCGGCCCTTCGGGGAGCGGCAAAACGACGATGCTGAGCATGATTTCGGGAATTCTCCGACCAAACGCGGGCACGGTGAAGATTGAAGACTCGGAGATATGGGCTCTCTCCAATGATGAACTCGCCGAGTTTCGCCTGCACAAGATCGGCTTCGTGTTCCAGGATTACCACCTCTTCCCGCGCCTGACGACCGCAGAGAATGTGGCGATTCCCCTCATTCTTCAGAATCGCGACTGGGATGAGGCGCTCAAGGAAGCGGCGGACAATCTGGAGATCGTTGGGTTGAAGTCCCGAACCGAGTTGCCGCCGGTGAAGCTAAGCGGAGGGGAGCAGCAACGGGTCGCCATCGCTCGGGCGATCGTGAGCCGCCCCGACATCCTGATTCTCGACGAGCCGACCGCATCCCTGGACGGCGATACGGGCCGCAGTATCGTTAGCTTTGTTCGAGAGCATATTCTCTCTGACCAGCGCTGCATCGTGATCGTGACCCACGATAGCCGCATTTACGAGTTTGCCGACCGTATCCTGAAGATGGAGGATGGAAAGTTGACCGGCGTTGAACGGGAGAAATTGGATGCGCAATAAGATTCTTTTCGTCCTCTCGGGTGTGGGCCTGATATTGGCAGTGGTCAGCGCATTCATTTTTGGCCGGCAACCGTCCGCACAGCCCCCGGTCTTCAATCCGGCGGCTAATCCCTATGCAAACGGCATCTACGCCAACGGTATTATCGAGAGCGCCCTGGCCCAGGGGCAGAACATCAGCATCTATCCGGAGGTCCCCGGTCCGGTGACCCAGGTCCTGGTCGCGGAAGGCGATAAGGTGCATAAGGGAGCCCCGCTGCTAATCATCGACGACTCGGTGCAGCGGGCGACGACGGAACAGCAGCAATCCCAGGCGGAAGCCGCGTTGGCCGTGCTGCAGGAGCTCAAGGCAGAGCCGAGACCGGAGAACCTCGAAGTGGCCTTGGCCCAGGTCCAGAACGCCGAGGCAAATCTCAAGAATGCACGTGACCAGCTCGCGAGACAGGAACGCTCCTTCGCCATCGACGCAAAATCCGTTAGCGGCCTGACCTTGGATATCGCGCGGGATGCCGAAAAAATAGCGGTTACCAACCTCAAGGTCGTGCAAAAGCAATATGACCTCACCAAGGCAGGCGCCTGGGTCTTCGACATTCGCAACCAGGAGAGACAATACAACGCATTATCGAAGGCATATGCCGCTTCCGCGGCGTTACTTGGCAAATATACAATCCGAGCCCCGACCGACGGCGTTGTGCTCACCGTTCAGGCGGCTGTCGGCAGCTATGTCTCGTCGCAGGGCGCCTACGATTCCTATACCGAGGGACAGAAGCCGCTCGTCGTTATGGGCACGCCAGACGAGCAACTTCAGGTCCGTGCCTATGTTGACGAAATTCTGGTGCACCGGTTGGCCGATCCGGCCAAGATCGAAGCGCAGATGTTCATCCGGGGGACTGACACCCACCTTCCGCTGACGTTTGCGCGCATTCAGCCCTACGTATCGCCGAAGATCGAGCTAGCCGATGAACGGGAGGAACGGGTCGACGTCCGGGTGCTACCGGTCATTTTTCGCTTCGAGAAGCCCAAGGGTATGAACCTCTACGCAGGGCAGTTGGTGGACGTTTATGTCGGCGCGAAATAGTCGCTTGGACGCTTCGGCGCGGCATCGCCCGACCATTGGGTTCGTCGGGAAACTCGGTTGCGGCATCGCGCTGCTGTATGTTTTGGCAGGCTGCGCAGTGGGCCCGGATTTTGCGCGCCCCGACGCGCCGCCGGTGACCCATTATGCGAATGGCGCCGATCCCACGGCAACTGCGTCCGTCGACGGCACCGCGCAGCACTTCGACGTGGGCGCAGAGGTCAGTGCTGACTGGTGGCATCTATTCGGGTCCTCGAAGCTCGATGCCGTGGTCGCCGACGCGATCGCGAACAACCCCGGGCTCGAGGCGGCTCAGGCCAGCCTTCGCCAGAGCCAGGATTACTTGCGCAGTGGGTATGGCATCTTCTACCCGGAAATCGATGCCAATGTCGGAGCGTCGCGGCAGAAGTACAACCCGCTCAAGATCGGCCAAAACCTACCCGCAAGCATCTTCAATCTGTTTACGCTGTCGGCGACGGTCAACTATGCCCTTGATGTCTTTGGCGGTGAGCGGCGCATGATCGAAGGTCTCGGCGCCGAAGTCGATTTGGCCCGTGCGACGGAACAGGCGACGTACCTCATGCTATCGAGCAACATCGCCAATACGCTCATCGCCAGGGCGGCTTATCGCGCGGAACTGGACGCCACGCAGCAACTTATTGCCGTCGAGAAGGAGCAAGTGCACCTCGGTGAAGTTCAGGCTCAGGCCGGAACGGTGCCCTATTCCAATGTATTGACTCTGCGCAGCCAACTTGCTTCCGTCGAAGCGACGATTCCACAGCTTGAGCAGAGGATCACGCAAAGCGATGACCTGCTGGCGACACTAGCCGGCCGCGCGCCAGCGGAGTGGAGCCCGCCGGAAATCGGCTTGGCTGAACTCGTCCTGCCAAGCAATCTGCCGGTCAGCCTTCCTTCCGATCTGGTGCGTCAGCGCCCGGACATCCTTGCCGCAGAGGCAACCGCTCATGCCGCCAGCGCCAATGTGGGTGTTGCGACTGCCGCAATGTTTCCGAGCATCACGTTGAGCGGAAACTACGGGTCCAATAGCACTTCGACAGGCACCCTGCTCGCTTCCCGCGGTAATTTTTGGGCTTTCGGAGTCAGCGCGGCGCAGCCGCTGTTTGATGGCGGAACGCTTTGGTTCAAGCGGCAGGCAGCCATTGACGGCTATCAACAGGCGATGGCCTTATACCGCCAGACGGTGCTCAATGCGTTTGGGCAGGTCGCTGACACACTTCATGCGCTCGATCACGACGCTGAGGTTCTGCGCGCAGAGGATGAGGCACTTGTCGCATCGCAAGAGGCCCTGCATTTGGTGCACGCGAACTACGAGGCGGGCCTGGCGACCTACCTTGATGTCCTCATTTCAGACGCGCAGTACCATCAAGCGCTCGTTGCAAAGCTGCAGGCGATCGCCACACGCTATCAGGATACCGTTGCGCTGTTTGCCGCAGTCGGCGGCGGATGGTGGAATGTTCAGAACGCACACGCCCGCGCAAACGGGCCCACAGGTGATTGAATAGGGTCGTCGATGCTTGGATTCTTGCACGGCCGGACGCAAACGCCACGCCAGAACACGCTTCAGAAACTTGCGTTGTTCTCGACACTATCGCGTATCGAGTTGCATGTCATCGACAGCCTGCTTCACGAGCGCCGGTTCCTGAAGGGCGAAATCATCTTTGACCAGGGGGAGGAGGGTCAAGCCCTCTACGTCATCATCGCGGGTCGCGTACTGATATGCCGCCAGGGCGAGCCAGAGACCGGAAAGATCACCGAGATCAATGCGGGCGGTGTGTTTGGCGAAATTGCACTGCTCGATAACATACCGCGCGCGCTCCAGGCAAGAGCAGCGGCTGATTGCGTGCTGGCCTCGATGTCGCGCGGGGACCTTGAAAGCTTGCTCGATACGCATGCGGTCATTGCGTCAAAGTTCTTGCTGCAACTTGCGCGCTATCTCGGCCAGCAGCTTATCGATCTGACTGCCGTGGTCGAAGGCGATCGGCTATGAAGCCGACACAGACTGCGAGGAGCGGCATGAGTCGGTACCTATCGACAGGGCCGCTGGTCTGGGCGGCGACGCTAGTCTGCACGACGTTGCTGCTCGCGGTTTTAAAACAAGCGCTGTGGCTTGTCTTGCCTCTCCTGTTCGCGATCATTCTCTATTACGCGCTATCCCCGGTTGTTCGGCGCCTAGCAATATGGGCAGGGCTCGAACGCGAAACGGCGGCGGCGATAGTAGCCGGCGGTTTTTTCGTCGCGACGGTCGCGGCGATGGTACCGTCGCTGCCGTGGCTCGCGGCTCAGGCCGTCAGCCGAGAAGAAACGGTGTTCCGTTACGTCGCTGGCGGCCAGACACTGGTTGACCAGACGCTGGCTACGCTGGAATCGCATTTCGGATTCCTCAAGCGAATGGACTTCCATACTGAAATGGGAAAGGAACTCACGGAGTTCAGTGGGACTTATTTGCGGGACCACCTGACCGGGGCTCTGTTGGGTGCCGCCGGATGGCTGCCGGCGCTGCTGCTTGCCCCTTTTCTCGCGTTCTTTCTCCTTCGCGACGGACGGCGGTTCCTAAAGCTGCTCGCCAGCGCGGTGCCAAACGCCTACTTCGAACGCACCCTCTACATGCTCGAGCGCGTAGACAGTACTGCACGCGCCTACTTCCAGGGCTTGCTCAAGCTTACGCTCATCGATACGACCTGTTTGGCGCTTGGGCTATCGGCGATCGGCATGTCCGGTGCAGTGGCCCTCGGACTGATGGCGGCAATGCTTGCCTGGGTGCCGATCATCGGCTCGGTAATCGCCTGCGGGATCGTTGTGCTCATTGCGGCGACCGATTTTCCAGCCGATCCCTGGGTCGTCTATGCCGCCATTGCCTTGTTCCTGTTGGTCCGGTTGCTGGACGATTTCGTGTTCATGCCGCTGACGGTCGGTCGCAGCGTGCGCATGCACCCGTTGCCGACGGTGCTCCTGATATTCATTGGATACGCGGTGGCTCGGATCCCTGGGATGATCCTAGTCCTGCCACTGGCCGGCATTGTCATGGTGGTTGCCGGCACGATCGGTGGCATTGTTAACGACCCGCGGTTGCGCGCTCGGCACGCGTTCGCCCATGCGCTTCAGGCGCGACGCATTACTGCCGACCTGCAACTCTGAGGGATGTGTTTTGCTACCGTAAGGCAGCAATTAGTCGCGGACCGAGTCGGTGATGTAGCGCCCGTCCGTTCGTTGCCGGTATTACGCTGGAACTCCCGGCGCTTGATGTCAAGGTACTCTTTCTCCTCGAGTTCATGATGGGAATACCAGGAATAACCCTTCGTTTGACTTCGGTCAATGCCAATAGCCCCGATATTGCCCAAAATTAACTTGGTTCGATCCAAAAGGAGAAGCAAATGCCGGTCACCAGTAGTCCGACAGCAACTAGCCAGGTAACCTGGCTTGCGAGCTCAGGTAGCGAAGCCATCCCCGATTTCGATCCTATGGCGCACTGGCATGAGACGCTTCGTGATGGTTCTCGCGTGCTAATCCGCCCCATTAGCGAGCAAGATGCCGGTCTCGAGCGAGCGTTCATTGAGCGTCTGTCCCCCACGTCGCGAGGATATCGATTCCTCGGCCAGATAAAGCCTACCGACGATGTGGTCAGACGATTGACAGACATCGACTATCGGCGCGACATGGCATTTGTGGCGCTGCGGCATGAGGCCAGGGAAAAAAGGGAAATCGGCGTAAGCCGGTTTTGCGTCAGCGATGATGGAGCCAGCTGCGAGTGTGCCGTAGCGGTCAGCGATGAATGGCAGGGAAGAGGCCTTGGTCATCTGCTTATGCGCCATCTTATTGAGGTTGCGCGCCAGCGGGGGATCAAGCGTATGTTCTCCATTGATTCTGCTGCGAATCAGCAAATGCGCGATCTCGCCGCGAGTCTTGGCTTCGAGCGGAAGGTCGATCATGATTATCCAAGCGAAGTTGTGTATAGCCTCGATTTGTAATCCTCCATTGGCAAGTTGTAGTCCGGATACTTCCCTCTTGTACAGGACTATTCGGGCATGGAAAGAAACGCTGTGGCACGAATAGCACTCGTAACGGGCGGCACACGCGGCCTGGGACGAGCGATCGCAGTGGCGCTCAAGGCTGAAGGATGCACCGTCGCTGTTGTCTATCGTAGTAATGACGAGGCTGCGAGGCAGCTCCAAACAGAGCATGGCGTCCGTGCCTACAAGTGGGACGTTGGCGATTTCGATGCGTGTGCCTCGGGCGTTGCTCAGGTTGAGCGGGAAATCGGGGCTGTCGACATTTTGGTCAACAACGCTGGCATCACGAGTGACGTATCTTTGCATCACATGACGCGTGAGCAATGGCAGCGCGTCATCGACGTCAACCTTGGTTCGATGTTTAATATGTGCCGGCACGTTATCGACGGGATGCGCGAGCGGAATTTCGGACGCATTGTCAACATCAGCTCGATTAACGGGCAGAAGGGCCAGTTTGGGCAAGTCAACTACGCCGCGACCAAGGCAGGTATCCTGGGCTTTACGCGCGCGCTGGCACTCGAAGGCGCGCGCAAAAACGTCACCGTCAATGCAATCGCCCCTGGCTACTGTGATACGGACATGGTGAGCGCCGTCTCCCCCGATGTACTTAAGACGGTCATTGCCGGCATCCCTGTTGGTCGCCTGGGTGCTCCTTCCGATGTTGCACGCACCGTGGTATTTCTGACCAAGGACGAGGCGGGGTTTGTCACCGGTGCGACGTTTTCCATCAATGGCGGCGAGTATATGAGCTGAACCATGCCCAGAGCTTTTCCTGCATCACGCCATAGGAAAAGCAATGATTCAATCACCTGTTCTGCAATTAGAATCCACCGCCAGATGGATACGTTCTGTCGGACTTGGCCGCTTGGTGACCCACGGGTTGCGGTCGCCCGGACTTCCCAATCTTCGAATGGGCACCTTGTCTCGTTTAAAAGGGTTACCGCTTGGTTTCACTACGTCGAACCAGGTCAAGTCGCCGGGGCATCTCCTGCGTGCCGATTGCCGTCATGCCATTTCCAGTTCCGAACTTCAGGCAAGTCCTGGCCGTGCGCGGCAATGTATTGCTTATGCTCGATCAGCTTGTCCTTCAGTTTCTGCTTGAGGTAGATCCCCTTCTCGCCCGTACGCGGCACGCGATCGATGACGTCCATCACTAGGTGAAAGCGGTCTAGATCGTTGAGCACCGTCATATCGAACGGCGTGGTGATGGTGCCTTCTTCCTTGTAGCCACGAACGTGAATGTTGGTGTGGTTGGCTCGTCGGTAGGTCAGTCGATGGATCAACCACGGATACGCATGAAACGCAAAGATGACCGGCTTGTTTTTGGTGAAGAGATCGTCGAATTCCACGTCGCTTAGCCCGTGTGGATGTTCGCTGGCTGGCTCCAGCCGCATCAGGTCGACGACATTGACGACGCGGATTTTGAGATTAGGTAGATGCTTGTGCAGGATTGAGACCGCCGCCAGCGTCTCCAGTGTCGGGACGTCGCCGCAGCATGCCATGACGATATCGGGTACTGTGTCCTGGTCGTTGCTAGCCCACTGCCAGATGCCGATGCCCTCGGTACAGTGCTTGACGGCGGCGTCCATGGTCAGCCACTGCGGCGCCGGATGTTTGCCCGCGATCACGACATTCACGTAGTGGCGGCTGCGCAGGCAGTGATCCATCACCGACAGCAGGCAATTCGCGTCCGGTGGCAGGTACACGCGTACTACTTCGGCCTTCTTGTTCACGACGTGGTCAATGAAGCCAGGATCCTGATGCGTGAATCCGTTGTGATCCTGACGCCAAACGTGGGAGGCGAGCAGGTAGTTTAGCGACGCGATCTTCCGCCGCCACGGCAGGCATGACGTAACCTTCAGCCACTTGGCATGCTGATTGAACATCGAGTCGACGATGTGGATGAACGCCTCGTAACAGTTGAAAAGGCCGTGCCGACCAGTGAGCAAATATCCCTCAAGCCAGCCTTCGCATTGGTGCTCGCTAAGCATTTCCATCACGCGTCCGGCGGGGGCGAGAAATTCGTCGTTGGCGGCCGTCGCGGCGTCCCATTGACGGTTGGTCGCTTCGAAGACGGCTTCCAGACCGTTGGAGAGCGTTTCGTCGGGGCCGAAGATGCGGAAATTGCGCTGCGGACTGTTCAGTTTCACGACATCGCGCAGGAAACGACCGAGTACATGCGTGTCGCCGATGCCGGGCGCTCCTGGCGACGGCACATCGACGGCGTAGTCGCGGTAATCCGGCATGCGCAGGTCGCGCAGAAGGATGCCGCCGTTGGCGTGCGGATTGGCGCCCATGCGTCGTGTGCCGGTGGGGGCCAGTGCCGCCAATTCCGGTTTCAGGCTGCCCGGCGAGTCGAAGAGTTCCTCGGGGCGATAGCTCTTCAGCCAGTCTTCAAGTTGCCGCAAGTGTTCTGGAGGAGCCGCGGGCGACACGGCCAGGGGAACCTGATGGGCGCGAAACGTGCCCTCGATCTGCTGGCCATCCACCATCTTCGGTCCCGTCCAGCCTTTGGGTGAATTGAGCACGATCATCGGCCAGCGTGGACGCGTCAAGTTGCCGTGGAGGCGTGCGTCCTCCTGGATTTTCTTGATCTGCTCCACCGCCGTGTCGAGCGTCGTCGCCATGGCCTCGTGCATGAGCTCGGGCTCGTGACCCTCCACGAAATAAGGCGTCCAGCCATAGCCGCGAAGCAATTGTTCCAGTTCCTCATGGGTGATACGGGCGAGTACGGTCGGATTGGCAATCTTGTAGCCGTTCAGATGCAGAATCGGCAGCACAGCGCCGTCGGTTACAGGATCGAGAAACTTGTTGGAATGCCACGCAGTGGCGAGCGGCCCTGTCTCCGCCTCGCCATCGCCGATTACGCAGGCGACGACCAGATCCGGATTGTCGAATACTGCGCCGAACGCATGGCTGAGCGAATAGCCAAGTTCGCCGCCTTCGTGGATCGATCCCGGGCACTCAGGCGACGCGTGGCTGGGAATGCCGCCAGGAAACGAAAACTGGACAAAGAGTTTGCGCAACCCAGCCTCGTCTTGGCTGATATTGGGATAGATCTCGCTGTAAGTGCCCTCGAGGTAAGTATTGCTCACCACGGCGGGGCCGCCGTGCCCCGGACCGGAGACGTAGATCATGTCGAGGTCGTACTTCTTGATGGCCCGGTTCAAGTGCACGTAGACGAAGTTCTGCCCCGGGGTGGTGCCCCAGTGCCCAAGCAACATGTGCTTTACGTCGGCGAGGGTAAGCGGTCTTTTGAGCAACGGGTTGTCGTAAAGGTAGATTTGACCCACCGACAAGTAGTTGGCGGCACGCCAGTACGCATCCATCTTGCGGAGCAGGTCTGGAGTAAGCGTATTGGTATTCATGGTTCAGATTTTCCGCATTGAGCCGAGGTCGAGAAGGCGGCTGGTGGATCTCGCGCAGTTGGCGGCATCGAGTCCCTCTATTCTGATAAAGCAGAATACGAGTTAAGGCGATTTCCCGAGGGCCTATGATACGTGCGTGTTGCGGCATTGAGTCCGATCGGCAACTTCATTCGAGTCACATGTGGCGACCCGGCTTCAACGATCGCCAGGGACATCCGGCTTTGGTGTGGTTGCGTCGGCCAAAGGTCGTGCATGATCGCGAGAACCGAACTCTGCGCGCAGTGCCGCGATGTCCTCTTTTAGCGCGCTGATCTCCTGCAGCAGATCGTGACGGAGGAGGGTTTCATCATGATTGATGAGTTGGGCTAGATGGGTGCGTAAGCTGCGGACGTCGCTGTGCAATTCACGGCGCAGACGTTTCTCGTCCTCGCCGAGGAAGAATGCGACGATGGAAGCGGTAAAAACGGCGATGAGTGCCAAGCCCGTCAGCACTACGAACGCCGCCACGATGCGCGCGGCAGGTGTTGTCGGTATGACATCTCCGTAGCCGACGGTTGTAGCGGTCACAAATGCAAGCCAGAGGCCATCCCAATACGTGTGCGCGGTAGGCTCGAGCCAGTACAAGAGGCCGCCGGCGACGGCGAGAACAATGCACGCTACGCCGACCAGTGCTGGCGCGCCGTGAAGCCTGAACATGCTTCGAAACTCTGCCAAGACGCGGAGGCTCACCAAGCCAACCAGCGTGACGCGTAGAGCCCTCACCAGGGCGATCCATTCGGTCGCCGCACCGAGCAGGCTCGCGAACGCTGCGGCAAGGATGATCAGGTTGAGCCAGTTGCGGGCCAAGTAGCGGACCGGGTGGGCCGTAAGACGTAGCATCCAGACGATTTCGCCGAGAAATGCGGCGAAGATCAGCGCGTCCAGGGCGCCGGCGATCGTGCGCCATACCGGATCAAAATGGGCTGTGTCGAAAAGGTATGCGGGGACCGATAACAGCGCAACGCCGAACATCACCCAGTGCAGCCGCAGCTCCCATTCGTGAGCGGACACGCCATCGTCGGCGGAGACGCCACCCAAACCAAACCAGACGGCGAGGCTGCGGTTCATTGGCACGCCGGCTGCGCGTGGAGGATCACCCACAAGTAGTCGCTCCAAAGTCGCGCGATCCTGCCGGCGTTCGGCCGCTTTACCGGGCTTGCCATGCGGCGATGGCCACGCTCCGATCGGGTGATCGCGATCGCCAGCGAGCGGCTGTTCACCTTGCACCATCACGGCTCGAGCACGTAAGTCCCCGGCGCATCGGCAAGTGGCGGGTAACCCCTTTCGGGGGCGCCCACCGTAGGCGGCGGCGCCAGCGCGCTGGAGCGCGCATCCAGCCAAGCGACCCATTCGGGCCACCACGAGCCTTCTTTGGCGGTCGCCGTAGTAAGCCATTGATCCGGATCGACGTAGCGCTGGTCGTGCCGCTTGGTGGCCACGCGATAGCGCCGCCGTGGATGCCCGGGCTCAGAGACGATGCCCGCATTGTGCCCACCGCTGGTCAGTAGGAACGTGACGTCGGCATTGGTGAGCAGATGGATCTTATACACCGAGTGCCAGGGCGCAACGTGATCGGATTCGGTGCCCACCGCGAAGATCGGCGTGCTGAGGACGGACAGAGCAGCCGGTCGCCCGCCGGCGGGAAAGCGGCCCTGCGCCAGGTCATTGTCGAGGAACAGTCGACGCAGGTACTCGCTGTGCTGGCGGTACGGCATGCGCGTCGCGTCCGCATTCCAAGCGTTGAGATCGGTCATCGCCTCGCGCTCGCCCATCAGATAGGTGCGCACCATGCGCGACCAAATCAGATCGTTCGAGCGCAGCAGCTGGAAGGTGCCCGCCATCTGGCGGCTGTCGAGGAAGCCCTGCGACCACATCACGTCCTCCAGGAAGGCGAGCTGGCTTTCGTTGACGAAAAGCTTGAGCTCTCCGGCGTCCGTGAAATCGGTCTGCGCCGCAAAGAACGTTGTTGTCGCGAACCGCGTGTCGTCATCGCGCGCCATCGCGGCCGCGGCGATCGCAAGCAGCGTGCCGCCGATACAGTATCCCACCGCATGGACCGGGCGTTGGGACGTGATGGTGCCAACGGCCTCAAGCGCTGCCATTACGCCCAGCTGCCGATAGTCCTCCATTCCAAGATCACGATCGCACGGACCCGGGTTCTTCCAGGAAATCATGAACACGGTGTAGCCCTGATTAACGAGATACCGGACGAGCGAGTTGTGAGGGCTCAGATCGAGGATGTAGTAGCGCATAATCCACGCGGGGACGATGAGCACCGGCTCGGGCCGCACCATGGCTGTCGCGGGTGCATACTGGATCAACTCGATCAGCCGGTTGCGGAAGACGACCTTGCCGGGCGTGACGGCGAGTTCGTGCCCGACCCGAAAGGCGTCGGCGCCGATCGCCTTGCGTCCGGACCAGGCGCGCTCTATGTCCTCGGCAAGGTAGCGGGCCCCGCGCAGCAGATTCATGCCGGCTTCTGCGCGCGTACGCTCGAGCACCTCCGGGTTCGACAACAGGTAGTTCGACGGAGAAAAGGCATCTAGCCACTGTCGTGTGCCGAAGGCCACCATTCTCTCGTGCTCGGGCGAAACACCGCGCACGCCGGTCATCGCAGTGTGCCACCACTGCTGCGCGAGCAGGAACGACTGATAGGTCAGATCGTAGGGCAGTTGGCGCCACGCCTCGGCGGCAAAGCGCCGGTCCTGAGCCAAGGGCTCGATGCAGGGCGCGCAGTCTCCCCTTTCCACGGCACGGCGCGCGGCGTAGTTCGCCAGGCGCAGCCACTGGCGCGCCGCCTTTTCTGTGAGCAGCAGCTGCTTGCCCGGCGCGCCAGCCAAATGCATCGCCCAGTCCGCGTAGGCGCCGAAAAGCGTAGTCGGCGCGAGTCCTGCACTAAAGCGCGCGGCCGCCGCATGCAGCGACCGGTCCAGCGCGTCGGCGAACGCGCTCGAACCATAGCCATCGCTTTGCTGCTGCGGGTCGACCACGCGCGGGCGAGATTCGGCTTCGGCCGCCTCCGGACGCGCCTGCCCCTTCGGCCGCAGCCGCGTCACAGTCGCCTTGGCTCGCCGCCGCGGCTTGCCCGGTTGGCTCAATGCATGCTCTTTGCTGCTCATAGCGCTTTCTCCGGTTGGCACGGAGCATCTTGAGTATGCTCGCACAAGGGGCGTCGCTCACCTTGACCCAGGTCACACTCTGCGGTCCCAGCGTCGATCGGCAGCCATACCTTCGCTGCGACGCTCCAGGGCCCCCGCCCGTCGACCCGCGACGCGGTCCTGCCCGAAAGGGCGCACAGGGAAGCCGAGGGGCCTCGAGTCGCGGCGGCGTATTGATCTCGCGCAAAGACAAGGGCGCCCTAATCCTCTACGCTGATCCGTTCCCGGAAGTGCATCGGCTCGCCAACAGGCAAGCGCGTGCTCGCCCACCATTAATTTAAGCCCATGTCCGAAGCGAGGTCTGTGCGGCATCGAACGCGCCGAGTTGAATATTCGGCTACGAAGGCGGCGTCCTCGGCAAGAAGGTACATGGTAAGCGTCAGCAAATCCGACCGTCCCAAGTCAAGGTGTTGCGCAGCGCGCCGTTGCTGAGCATCAAGAAGACGGCAGCGCCCGGCCATCGTGGCTATCGGGGTAGTTGGATCTACGGTGACGGTGCCATGACACCAGCGATTTCCGTCTTAGCGACCCTCGAAAGGCTCAACATGACAAAACCGGTATTTCAGCCGACCGGAGATCACTCATGAGAGTACTGGCTGTTGATGTCGGTGGGACCCATGTCAAGATACTTGCTTCCGGGCGCAAGGCGCATCGGGAATTTTCTTCCGGACCGACACTCACCGCGGAGCAGATGATCGCCAGGGTTAAGGCATTGGCCGGGACCTGGAACTATGACGTGGTTTCGATGGGCTATCCGGGGCCGGTGCTCCACGGCAGGCCGGTCGCGGAGCCCCACAATCTAGGTCTGGGCTGGGTAAAGTTCGATTATCGGGCCGCATTCGGGCATCCGATCAAGATCGCGAACGACGCAGCCATGCAAGCTTTGGGTGGTTACAAGGGCGGCAAAATGCTCTTCCTCGGCTTGGGAACCGGACTTGGTTCTGCT
The DNA here is from genome assembly GCA_963763625.1 of uncultured beta proteobacterium. Taxonomy (GTDB): domain Bacteria; phylum Pseudomonadota; class Gammaproteobacteria; order Burkholderiales; family Casimicrobiaceae; genus PALSA-1003. The sequence goes on from CAVXPH010000003.1 coordinate 170,320, forward strand.
CTGATCGTAAACGGCATCGTCGAACCCATGGAGCTGGGCCATCTTCCTTACCGGAAGGCAACCTACGAGGACTATGTCGGCAATCGCGGGTTCAAGCGCTACGGCAGGAAGAAATGGCGAAAATATGTAACGGACGTGGTCGTACGCCTGATCGCCGCCCTCGAGCCCGACGACGTCGTGCTTGGCGGCGGCAACGTCCACAAGCTGAAAGTCTTGCCTCCGGGTTGCCGCGAGGGCAACGAGACCAATGCGTTCGTGGGCGGATTTCGGCTGTGGCGAGAAGGACCTCACCCCAAAGGTCGGCGATCGACGAGTTGAGACGAGTTGATGTCCTAGAGACTTCGCCAAGCCAGAGGAGACATCTTCAAGAAGCGTGGGATGTCGAGAAATTGGTTGTCTTCGCGCCACGTGGCGTCGACTGATTCGTCCAAGGGGGCGCGGCGTTCAGCGGAAAAACCTGCAATAACGGCAATCGTGTGCTGGGTCGTCGATCGCCGCCCTTGTCAGCGCACGGAAATATCCTTCCAAATGCAAGCTTACCGAGCGCGCACCGCCGCAACGTATCGTATTGCTAGCGATACTTGCCGACGCTTGATTTCCTCCGCATCTTGCGCGTCCAGGCCGTAGGCCCCATCCGCTGAATTTTCGGTGCTACTGCGAGCAGGCTTCTGGGGGTGATACGGCGCGCCATTGACAACGGCTTCGTCCCATCGGCTGCCCGATGGGACCCGCTCAGCGGCCAATAATTTACCAATCCAGCCCATTGTTGCTTTGCTGTGCTAGTGAAGACAAGCCCTGCTCACGCGAGTGAAGACCGGCCCTTTGCTTCCACCAACGTTAGCTGCCACCTGTCCGCCGCAACCTTCCAATGGAATCTCGTATGCTCTTCACAAGCCTTTGACGCTACTACCAACCATATGGACGTGGCTATCGGCGTAAGTCTGAATCTGCTGTAGGACTGAGCGGAATCCAGACGCCGCGGGGGATTAGAAGCTGGGATACGCCGGTCCCTCGCCTGCATCTCGGGGTTGCCGCACGGGACTGTTCCAGGGTCTAAAATACCAAATGGGCGCTGACCATAAGGTTCCGCGACGACGCAGTGTGCGTTGCCGAACAGATGGCGAAGGTGAAGTCGCCGAAACTACTGCTCGACTTCGCATCGCGCCCTGACGTGAAGCTACGCGCGATTCGAATGCAAACATCGCATGGCAACTCCCGCAAGTTCGGACGCCTTCGTTTTCTTCGGTGCTACCGGTGATCTGGCCTATAAGCAGATCTTCCCTGCGCTGCAGTCGCTGATCGCAGCCGGACATCTCGATATACCGATCATCGGCGTGGCCCGTGGCGGCTGGACGCTCGACAAATTACGCGATCGCGCGCGCGACAGCCTCGAGCACAATGGCGGTGTCGACACCGCGGCGTTCGAAAAACTGTCGGCGCGACTTCAGTACGTCGGGGGCGATTACCAGGACTCGGCGACTTACACACATCTTCGGCAGGCTCTGGGCGGAGCGGCACGGCCGCTGCATTATCTGGCCATTCCGCCGAGCATGTTCGCTACCGTAGTGCAGGGTCTGGCCAAGGCATGCTGCGCCAAGCACGCACGGGTTATCGTCGAAAAACCGTTCGGCCGTGACCTTGCGTCGGCGCAGGCGCTCAACGATACCCTGCACGAAGTGTTTCCTGAATCAGCGGTGTACCGTATCGACCATTATCTGGGCAAGGAGGCGGTGCAAAACCTGCTTTATTTCCGCTTTGCCAATGCATTCCTCGAGCCCATCTGGAACCGAAATTTCGTCGATTGTGTCCAAATAACAATGGCTGAAAGCTTTGGCGTTCATGGTCGTGGCAGCTTCTACGAAGAGGTCGGCGCAATCCGCGACGTGGTGCAAAATCACTTGCTGCAAGTAACAACCCTACTGGCGATGGATGCTCCGGTCGGCAGCGATGCAGACGCAATACGTGCGGAGAAACTGCGCTTGCTCCACGCCATGCGGCCACTCGATCCAAAGCAGGTAGTTTGTGGCCAGTTTCGCGGCTACCGGGACGAACCCGGCGTCGCACCGGATTCTCAGGTGGAGACTTTTGCTGCGCTGTGCCTGCATATCGACACCTCGCGCTGGTCGGGTGTGCCCTTCTATATTCGCACCGGCAAGTGTCTGCCGATCACGGCCACCGAGGTTATAGTCGATCTGAAATGCCCACCGCTAGCGATCTTCGATGCAATCAGCCCAGCACAATCGAACTACTTGCGCTTTCGGCTGAGCCCTGAAGTCGTGATCTCCGTGGGGGCCAGGGTGAAGCTACCAGGCGAGGAAATGGTCGGAGAGCCCATCGAGCTGGTAGCCCATCGGTCCCTCGCCGGCGAGAAATCTCCCTACGAGCGGCTCCTGGAGGATGCCATTCGCGGCGATGCCTCGCTGTTCACACGCGACGACAGTGTCGAGGCCGCTTGGCGCGTGGTTGCGCCCGTCCTGCAGCGCGTGTCGTCGGTCGAAGAATACGAACCGAACACCTGGGGCCCCGCGTCGGCGCGGGGAATTGTCACCGGAGAGGAAGGCTGGCACGATCCGCGGCCAGAGGAGCCTGCTCCGTGCTGAACGAAAGCGACATCGTGTTCTTGCTCGATGTCGACAATACTCTTCTCGACAACGATCGTTTCGGCGCCGATCTCGGCGCGCGGCTGGAACAAGCGTTTGGTGCCGATCAACGCGATCGGTATTGGGCCATCTTCTCCGTGCTTCGCGACGAGGTGTCCTATGCGGACTATCTGGGTGCGCTGCAAAAATTTCGTCTTGGGTGCGAGGACGCCCCGGAAATATTGCAGATGTCTTCATTCATGCTGGATTATCCGTTCGCGGATCGCCTGTACGCGCATGCGCTCGAAGTGGTCGCGCACCTGAGTTCGCTGGGAATGCCCGTGGTTTTGTCTGACGGCGATGTTGTGTTCCAGCCGCGCAAGATCCAACGTTCGGGCATCTGGAACGCGGTACAGGGCCGAGTATTGATCGATATCCACAAAGAGCGCGCACTCGCTGCAATGCAGCGACAGTATCCGGCTCGACACTATGTGATGGTCGATGACAAGGCACAACTGCTGGCGGCGATGAAAGTTGCACTAGGCGAGACTCTGACGACGGTCTTTGTGCACCAAGGACATTACGCCGCGCAATCGGCCCACGCAGCATTCAAACCGTCCCCAGACGTCGAGATCGAGCGAATCGGCGATTTGCTCGGTCACGATTTATCCGATTTCTCACCGCTTCGCCTACCGCCGTCGCGGATATGAACCAGGAAGCGATATGAACAAGGCACAAGAACTGCACGATCTAGGCCAGAGTCTGTGGCTGGACAACATTACGCGCGAGATGCTCGACAACGGCAGCTTGCGTCGTTACATAGACGAGTTTGCGATAACAGGGTTGACCTCGAACCCGACCATCTTCGACGAAGCAATCGGCAACACCGACGCCTACGATGACGGGATTCGGGAAAAGGCACAGGCGGGGAAATCCGGTGAATCGCTGTTCATGGAGCTGGCTCTGGAAGACCTGCGTTGCGCTGCAGACCTGTTCCGCCCGGTCTTTGACCGTACCGAAGGCGTCGACGGCTGGGTGTCGATGGAGGTATCGCCGCTGCTCGCGAATGACACGTCGGGCAGCATCGAAGCAGCCGCGTCCACGCATCGCCAGGCAGGGCGACCGAACCTGTATGTCAAGATACCGGGCACAGCAGCAGGCATTCCGGCCATTGAGGAATCGATCCTTGACGGGGTGCCCATCAATGTAACTCTGTTGTTTTCGCGTGAGCAATACCTCGCCGCAGCCGAAGCCTATATGCGCGGGATCGAACGGCGGCTTTCCGCCAAACGCGACCCGCGTGTGGCATCGGTGGCCTCGCTGTTCGTGAGTCGATGGGACAAGGCGGTAGGCGACAGTTCACCGCCCGAGCTGCGCAATCGACTCGGCATCGCGATTGCCGGGCGAACCTATCGCGCATATTGTGAGCTGCTCGCGTCGCGGCGCTGGCGCAAGCTCCTTGCGGCCGGCGCACGGCCGCAACGCTTGCTTTGGGCGAGCACCGGAACTAAGGATCCGAAGGCATCGGACACCCTGTACGTGGAGGCGTTGGCGGCGCCTGACACCATCGACACCATTCCGGAAAAAACGCTGCGCGCATTTGCAGACCACGGCAAACTCAATGGCGTGATGGCTGAGGACGGCGGAGATGCCGAAGCCGTGCTGGCGAATTTCGCGAAGGCCGGCATCAATACCGACGCCCTGGCCACCGAGCTGCAGCGTGACGGTGCGCAGGCGTTTGTGAAGTCGTGGAATGAGCTGATGACGCGCATCGCGGATAAAAGCCACGCGCTCTTTCATGCGGGTTAGCGCCGATCATGGCCGAATCGCCTAATTTTCCGGATCCGGAACAACAGTCCCTTACCAGGCGTCCTCAATGGCTGGCGCTTGCGGAGCATTGTCGACAAATCAAGCATCGCCACCTGCGCGAGCTGTTTGCCGCCGATCCGACGCGCGGCGAGCGGTTTGTCACGAAAGCGGCCGGGCTCTATTTTGATTATTCTAAGAACCGCATCAACAACGAGACGTGTCGCTTACTACTTGCGCTTGCCGAAGCCTGCTCCGTAGGTAGACGTATCGATGCCATGTTCGGTGGCGAGAAGATCAACACCACCGAGCAGCGAGCGGTGCTACATGTCGCCTTGCGCGCGCCGCTGAGCGAGCGCATTTTCGTCGACGGCAGGAACGTCGTGCCGGAAGTGCATGCGGTGCTTGACCATATGGCTGCATTTTCCGCTCGGGTGCGCAACGGCGAGTGGACCGGGCACAACGGTAGGCGCATTCGCAACGTCATCAATATCGGCATCGGCGGCTCGGACCTTGGCCCGGTGATGGCGTACGAGGCGCTGCGTCACTACAGCCAGCGCGAGATGAGTTTTCGCTTCGTCTCCAATGTGGATGGCACCGATTTTTGCGAAGCGGTACGCGACCTCGACCCCGGCGAGACGCTATTTATCATCTGCTCCAAAACCTTCACCACGCTGGAGACGCTCACCAATGCGCGCTCCGCGCGCGCCTGGTGCGTGCAAGGACTGGGTGATGAAAAGGCGGTGGCCAAACATTTCGTCGCCGTCTCGACCAATGCCAACGAAGTCACCAAGTTCGGGATCCATCTCGACAATATGTTTGGATTCTGGGACTGGGTCGGAGGCCGCTATTCCATGGATTCTGCGGTCGGACTCTCGACCATGCTCGCGATTGGCGCCGAGAATTTCCGGGCACTGCTAGCTGGATTTCATGCTATGGACGAACACTTCCGCAGCGCGCCGCCGGATCGCAACATGCCGCTCCTGCATGGATTGCTGGCAATATGGAATTGCAATTTCCTCGACGCGCCGACCGTCGCCGTGCTCCCTTACGAGCAATATCTGAAACGCTTCCCGGCGTACCTGCAGCAACTCGCGATGGAGAGCAACGGCAAGCACGTAACCGTCGTTGGTGAACGCGTGGATTACCAGACTGGAGCGATTTACTGGGGCGAGCCAGGCACCAACGGACAGCATTCGTTCTACCAGTTGATCCATCAGGGAACGCGGCTCATCGCCTGCGACTTCATCGGCTTTTGCCGGTCTCTGAACCCTCTGGGCGACCAACACAACCTGCTGATTGCGAACCTGTTCGCGCAAAGCGAGGCGCTTGCGTTCGGCAAGACCGCCGCTGAGGTGAAAGCCGAGGGAACGTCCGACGCCCTGGTCCCGCACCGTACTTTCGAGGGCAACCGTCCAAGCAACACCTTGCTTGCCGACCATCTCACGCCGGCCACGCTGGGCGCGCTGGTCGCGCTCTATGAGCACAGCGTGTTCGTACAGGGGGCGGTCTGGAACATCGACTCGTTCGATCAGTGGGGTGTGGAGCTCGGCAAGGCTTTGGCTATCCGTACCGCCGCCGAAATCTCTAGTTCGACTGAGCCCGTCCTCGCGCATGACAGCTCGACGAATGCGCTGATCCGGCGCTATCGCGCGCTGTGCAAGTAATGTCGATGAGCGCGAATATCAGTCCGCTGGCCGGACAACCAGCGCAAGCAGCGCAACTGGTGGATGTCACGAAGCTGGTCGACGCCTACTACAACCTGCGGCCTGATCCCTCGGTTCCGGCACAACGAGTGTCCTTCGGCACGTCGGGACATCGTGGTACCTCGTTCGACAAGACCTTTAACGAGGCGCATGTGCTCGCCATCACACAGGCGATCTGTCTGTACCGCCGAAGACAGGGCACCAACGGACCACTGTTTATCGGCATCGACACACATGCCTTGTCACTGCCTGCCTTCAAGAGCGCGCTCGAGGTGCTGGCAGCCAGTGGCGTCGAAACCCGGATCGCGCAAGGTGGCCAATACACGCCAACGCCAGCCGTGTCGTATGCCATTCTCGTTTACAACCGTGGACGTGAAACTGGGCTGGCCGACGGCATTGTGGTGACGCCTTCGCACAACCCGCCCGATAACGGCGGTTTCAAATACAACCCGTCGACCGGTGGACCGGCCGACACCGACGCGACGGGCTGGATTGAAGCGAAGGCAAATGCATTGCTCGAAGGCGACTTGAAAGAGGTGCGGCGCGTTCCGTTCGATCCGGCGCGGCATGCGGCTACCACGCGAGAACACGATTTCATGAGCGCCTACGTTGGCGACCTCGAAAGCGTGATTGATTTTGATGTCATTCGGAGCTCCGGCATTCGCATCGGCGTGGACCCGATGGGGGGCGCTGGAATCCATTACTGGGCCAGAATCGCCGAGCGCTACAAGCTCAATCTGACCGTGGTCAACGAGGTCGTCGATCCGACCTTCAGATTCATGACGCTGGACTGGGATGGTCGCATTCGCATGGACCCATCGTCGTCCTACGCGATGCGGCGCCTAATCGACGTTAAAGATAGTTACGACATTGCGTTTGCTTGCGATACCGATCACGATCGTCACGGCATCGTAAGTCCCAGCGAAGGCCTAGTTCCTGCCAATCATTATCTGGCGGTGGCAATCGACTTCTTGTTTCAGAGCCGCGCCCACTGGAGCCGAACGGCGGCAGTAGGCAAGACGGTGGTCAGCAGCGCCATGATCGACCGCGTGACCGCCAGATTGGGTCGCCGGCTCTACGAGGTTCCAGTCGGCTTCAAATGGTTCGTCGACGGGTTGCTCAACAGCGCACTTGGTTTTGGCGGAGAAGAAAGTGCGGGAGCCTCGTTTTGCCGCATCGACGGGACAGTGTGGACGACCGACAAGGATGGCATCGTACCGGCACTGCTTTCGGCGGAAATGACTGCGCGCAGTGGCCGCGATCCCTCCCAGCTGTATCGCGACCTGACCCTCGATCTCGGTGCGCCGGTGGCGGACCGCGTCGAAGCACCGGCAACCGCCGAGCAAAAGCAGAGGTTGGGGAAGCTGTCGCCGCAACAGATACGGATAACCGAATTGGCCGGCGAACCGATTGGCAAGGTACTCGATCGGGCGCCAGGCAATGATGCCCCGATCGGCGGCATCAAGGTGATCGCGGCAAGCGGCTGGTTCGCAGCACGTCCCTCCGGCACCGAGGACATCTACAAGATCTACGCGGAGAGTTTCCGCAGCGACAGTCATTTGCGGATTTTGGTGCGAGAAGCGCAAGATACCGTCGACCGCGCGCTGGCAGAACCCTGACGCGGGACATGCACACCTTTTGAGCATCGCCAGGAGTGACGATGATCGATAATCTCGATCAGTTATGCATCAACACGGTGCGCTTTTTGTCAGTGGACGCCGTGCAGAAGGCGAAGAGCGGGCACCCGGGTATGCCACTTGGCGCAGCGCCGATGGCTTACGTGTTGTGGACACGCCTACTCAAGCACAATCCGCGCAATCCGGATTGGTTCGATCGCGATCGCTTCGTGCTTTCCGCAGGCCACGGCTCGATGCTGCTATACAGCCTCCTGCACCTTACCGGCTATGACCTTTCTCTAGACGACATCAAGCAGTTTCGCCAGTTCGGCAGCAGGGCGCCGGGACACCCTGAGCGCGGACATACACCCGGCGTGGAAATCACCACGGGGCCACTTGGGCAGGGACTCGCTAATTCGGTCGGCATGGCGATTGCCGAAGCGCAACTGGCGGCGCGTTACAACCGTGCCGGGTTCGAGGTGATCGATCACGCCACATACGCGCTCGTCAGCGACGGCGACCTGATGGAAGGAGTGGCCTCGGAGGCGGCTTCGCTGGCCGGCCATTTGCGGCTAGGCAAGCTGACCTGTCTCTACGACGACAACCGTGTCACCTTGTCCGCCGGCACCGATATCACGTTTACGGAAGATCGTGCTCGGCGCTTCGAAGCTTATGGGTGGCACACTGTGTCGGTGCCGGACGGTAACGACGTTGCCGGAATCGAAGCTGCGTTGCGTGCCGCACGCGCGGAAACCGCGCGACCGTCGCTGGTCCTGGTACGCAGCCATATTGGCTACGGCTCGCCGAACAAGCAGGACACATTCGAGGCACACGGGTCTCCACTCGGAGTTGAGGAAGTACGCCTGACCAAGCAAGACCTCAACTGGCCAGTCGAACCGCCGTTCCTGATTCCCGAAGCGGCGCTCTCGCACTTCCGCGAAGCAGTGGCCCGAGGCGGGCGCGCTGAAGCAGCAAGCAACGAGCGCATGGCGGCGTATGCCCAAGCGTTCCCCGATCTGGCCGAGGAGCTGTTGCGGACGCTCCGCGGCGAGCTGCCACGCAACTGGGACTCGGACGTGACGGTGTTTCCCGTCGATGCCAAGGGAATTGCCACACGCGTAGCTTCGGGCAAGGTCATGAACGTGATCGCGCCGCGACTTCCCACGTTGACGGGCGGTTCTGCGGATTTGGACCCCTCGACCTATACGGCCCTCAAAGGACTTGGAGATTTCAATCCGGCGGCGGGCGGAGGCGTAGACACGCAGGGCTCCGACGGGGGTGGCTGGAGCTACGCTGGGCGCAATCTTCACTTTGGCGTGCGCGAGCACGCGATGGGCGCGATTGTAAACGGCATGGCGGCGCACGGAGGAGCCGTGCCTTACGGCGCGACCTTCCTGATTTTTTCGGACTACATGCGTCCTCCGATCCGGCTGGCCGCGCTGATGGGCCTGCATGTCATCCATGTGTTCACACACGACAGCATCGCCCTTGGAGAGGATGGACCCACACATCAACCGGTGGAGCACCTGGCGGCGCTGCGCGCGATTCCGAATCTGACCGTCATTCGCCCTAGCGACGCCAACGAGGCCGCGGTCGCTTGGCGGGTCGCAATCGAGACGCGCAACCGTCCCGTGGTGATTGTGCTGAGCCGGCAGGAACTGCCCACGCTCGATCGTAGCTGCTACGCCTCGGCGGACGGCTTGCGCCGAGGCGCGTATGTGCTGTCCGACACGACGGATGGCAAACCAGGGCTGATACTGATCGCCAGCGGTTCGGAGGTCAGCCTGATCGTCGCCGCCGCGGAACGCCTGCGGGAAGAGGGAATCGCTGTGCGCTGCGTGTCTATGCCAAGCTGGGAGCTGTTCGACGCTCTGCCGCAAGTGGAGCGGGATGCTGTGCTGCCGCCGTCGGTACGGGCGCGCTTGGCCGTCGAAGCGGGGGTGGCGCAGGGCTGGCACCGCTACGTGGGCGCTGCTGGCGACGTGGTGAGCTTGGAACATTTCGGAGCCTCAGCACCCGGGCCAGTGTTGCTGCGTGAATATGGGTTCACCGTCGACAACGTCTGCACACGAGCGAAGACGCTGTTGGTTTAGGCAAAGCGCCGTTTGATCCGCTCGCGGAAGGCAGGCTGTATCATAATTCGCGAGGACCGAGACAAAAAATTGCACAATCACCGTCCATCGGCATCCAGCAGTCGCGATTCGACAAGCACATCGACGCCGGCACGGGGCTGGATCGAGCGGGCAGGAATGTTAGCTCCCATCCTCCACCGCGCTACCGCATCGCGCTTGGAGAGTCCTTCGACCAGGAACATAACCTCGCGTGCTCGGCTCAACCGCGCGGCGCTCAGTGATACCCGTTGTGGCGGGGGCTTGGGTGCGTCGAATACCGCCATTACGTCCGAGGCGTTCGCCGAAGCACCCCAGTCATGGCCGGGAAACAGACTGGCCGTATGCCCGTCCTCGCCGAGACCGAGGAGCACCAGATCGAAGTCGCCCACGCCGCTCAGCGTGACTGCATAACCGAGGGCCGCCGCCTCGGCGCCCAGTTCAGCGGGTATTACGTGCATTTGACCTTGGGCAATCGGCACATGTCCGAGCCAGGCGTTGGTCGCCATCCAGCTGTTGCGATCGACGTTGTCCGACGGCAAGCAGCGCTCGTCGCCGAAGTACACGTGCCAGCACGACCAAGCGGTGGGAGCGGCGCGCAGCAGATGGTATAGGCCACGCGGCGTGTTTCCACCCGCTAAGACGATTAAGAATCGCCCGCGCTGTTCGATGGCACGCCAGGCGGAGCCGACGACGCGTTGAAACGCCGATCGTTGCAGTGTCACTGCATCGGTAGTTCCAATCCAGCGGACGTCGCCGGACTCGCGTCGGGAGTGCGCATCCCGGATGCTCATTCAGGTTTGATCGCGTGGCCGCCGAACTCGTTGCGCATGGCGGCGAGCAGTTTATCGGAGAAGGAATCAGTGTCGCGCGAACGCAGGCGCTCCAGCAATGAAAGCGCGATAACCGGCGCTGCAACGTTGAGATCAATCGCCTCGCTTACCGTCCAGCGGCCCTCACCGGAATCGTCCACATAGGGGGCGATGCCAGTCATGGCTGGATTCTTGTGCAGTGCCTCCGCTATGAGATCCAGCAGCCATGACCGCACTACGCTGCCATAGCGCCAGATTTCGGCGATTTGGTGCAAATCAAGTTCGAACTCATGCTTATGCTGCAGAATGGAAAAGCCCTCCGCATAGGCCTGCATCATTCCGTATTCGATCCCATTGTGAATCATTTTCGTGAAGTGACCCGAGCCCACTGGGCCAACCTTTCCCCAACCTTGGTTCGGACCCGGCGCGAGCGTCTCGAAGATCGGCTTCAGACGTTCGACGACCGCATCGTCCCCGCCGACCATCATGCTGTAACCCTCGGCCAGCCCCCATACCCCACCGCTGGTGCCACAGTCAACGTAGCCAATCTTTCTTGCTGCGGCGGTGTCCGAACGCCGCAGCGTATCCTTGTAGTTGGAATTGCCACCGTCGACAAGCACGTCGCCGGCTTCAAGCAGAGGAAAGAGCGCAGCCAGAGTGCCATCGGTGATGTCGCCGGCGGGAACCATCATCCAAAGTGTGCGCGGCGCCTTGAGGCTCGCCACCAGCGCATCGAGGGACGCCGCCGATGCGGCGCCTTTGCCCTCGATCCGTGTGCGTGCCTCGGGTTTGGGGTCGAATCCGACCACGCGGTGGCCACCCTTGACCAGCCGCTCTGTCATATTGGCGCCCATGCGCCCCAATCCGATCATGCCTAGTTCCATTGGTTTTCCTTCCAAGCAATTGCGGGGATAGGAGGCATGGAAGGCGTCCCCCGCGCGCACTGTCCAGCGCGCAAAGTAGTTTCACACCGCCCGAGTGGGTTCATCACGCTGCCCAGCGCCGCAACATCGACTTGATCGTGGACGTACCCGGGGAGGCCACGTATGCGTCAGCCGCCCTTTTGATTGCCACCGCCTGGGTTGGATAGGTATGGATGACCTTGGCCAGGGTTCGAAGTCCGATCCGCGCGACCATGGCCAATGTAATCTCGTTGATCATCTCGCCCGCGTGACGAGCGACAATTGTTGCGCCGAGAATCCGATCGGTCCCTTCCCTGACATGAATTTTCACGAACCCGACTTCTTCGCCGTCGGTGATCGCGCGATGCACATCGTGCATCGGCACGGTGAAGGTTCTCACGGGGATGTTCCGATCGCGCGCCTCACGGACATATAGGCCCACGTGGGCGATCTCGGGATCGGTATAGGTGCACCACGGAATAGCCAGCGTACTGAGCCGGCGTCGGCCGTGCGCCAATGCGTTGTGCACCGCAATGCGCGCGGAAGCATCGGCGGTGTGCGTGAACTTGTGGTCTAGGCAGGCATCTCCGACGGCAAAAATGCGCGGATTGCTGGTCCGTAGGCGATCGTCGACTCGGATGCCAATGGCGGCGTCGCAATCCACGTTCGCAGCATTCAGATCGAGGCGCTCGACATTGGGAATGCGGCCCGTGCCTGTCAGGATGGCATCGACGGCCACCGTGCTTTGGTAATCAGCGCTTATCAGGTCGACGAGTTTCTGGCCCCCTTCCCTGCGCACCCTGACGGCTTCTGTGTTGAGTCTGACTTCGATGCCCTCGCGCGCAAAGACATCCGACAGAAGCTGTGCAGCGTCGCGTTCTTCCTTGGGCAAGAACAGCGGCATGCCCTGGACGATGACAGTGCGCGCACCGAAGCGGGAAAATGCCTGCGCCAACTCGCAGCCTAGCGGACCACCGCCGATCACCAATAACCGACGAGGTAATTCGGTCAAGTCAAATACGTTCTCATTGGTGAGATAGCCCGCCTCGACCAGACCGGGGATCCCCGGCGTGTCGGGTCGCGCACCCGTGGCGATTACAGCCTTCCTAAAGCGCAACTTCGTGCCGTCGACCGAAAGAGTGTCGCTGCCGGTGAAGTGCGCTTCACCGAGAAACACGTCGACCCCAGCGGCACTCAGACGTTGGAGCGATTCGACGCGGCTTATGCGCGCACGGATGTGGCGCATGCGCTGCATCGCTCTCGAAAAATCGACGTAAATATCGCCGAGAGGTTGGGCTCCATAGTGTTCAGCGTTACGCATTTCGGCGTACACGCGGGATGTTCGTATGATCGCTTTCGACGGTATGCAACCGACGTTGAGGCTACAACCGCCGAGCAGCGCTCGCTCCACGAGGGCGACGGTCGCTCCCATCGCTGCCGCCACACTCGCCGCGACCTGTCCCGCCGGACCGCCCCCGACAACCGCCAGGTCGTAGCGGCTAGCCGGTTTTGGATTCTGCCATCCCGATGGGCGGACATTTTTCATCCGCTCGTGTTCGTATATATCCTCAGGCGACATGGTATTTAGGCTGCTGTCTTGCTGCATTTAAAGCGGTCCAAGGAGTAAGGAAACCTACAGCCAGCCCCCGCGGAAGCCGGCACGGCGCAAGCCAGCACCAACATAGGGGCAGTCGCGCATCAAGTGCCAGATCAGTCCGCTGCGATAGTTTTCGATCATCATGACCACAATTCCCTGGTCGAGTCCGAAGTTGCCAGGGGACACCCACGCACCCTGGCCCGGACTCGCAAGGCTTGAATTGAAACTGCTAGCATAGCGCGATTCGGAAAGCATCTCGGGATGACGCTTCTGCATGCTGCGCACGGCGTCAAGGGCCACGTCTGGCGCGAAAGGCAGTGATGCAAGCGACGCCCATCCGGCGAGTGTGCCATCGTCCGGCCCGTAGGGGACGCCGCGCGCGGTATAACCGAGCAGGCGTTGTGGTTTGCCGGATACGTTGGACAGTTCGTCACTGGGTCCGTCGCACGCAGTGAGGCCCCAGCAATGGTCGTCGTAATCTGCGAATTCGTTCGGGTTGCGCCGGGCGTATGCGCGCTGGACGAGCGTCGCGCGCCGGCTGTTCTCGAAATAGTCACAGCGCTTCTCGCGCATGAAGCGATCGCGAATTCCGCGAAAATCGATCCACGCATGTGCGAACTGGTGCACGAACAACGGGCCCGCATATAGAAAATCATAACCGTACAAGTTTTCCCATTGGTAAGTGGCCGTCCAGGCCTCATAACAATCGCCCGTGAGCGCGTGCGTAGGCGAACCCATCGCGAGGACATACAGAATCGTCGCCTCGTTGTAGCCCTCCCACCCGTAGTGCAGGAATCCACATTCTGGCTTCCAGCCCTGCCTGATCGTTGCAGCTCCGCCCTGCGACCATTGCCAATCGACACGAAGGTATAGCGCTTCGACTATTTCGCGCAGTTCGGTTTCCTCCGACGTATCTGACGTGAAGTACATTCCCGCGGTCAGCGCACCGGCAATCAAGAGTGCCGTGTCGACCATCGACAATTCAGAGTGCCAGACGCGAGCACCCGTATGCAGATCGAGAAAGTGGTAATAGAAACCCTTGTAACCGGTCGCCTCCGGGCCATCGCTTTGGTTGCTGTTACGGAAGAAACGGAGCACGGAAAGACAGCGATTGACTGCGTCGAGGCGGCCCATCCAGCCACGCTCCACCGCCACTGCATAGGCGGACAGGGCGAACCCCACAACGGCAATACTGGAAGGCGAATTCGCGCGCGAGGTGTCGGCGACCAGCCCCGTCGTCGGATTCATCGCTTCCAGAAAGTAGCCGAACGCGGCGCGCTGCAGTCTATCGAGCAACGCTTCATCTGTGGATGGAGATACGTCAGCCACGTGCGCCCTTCCAGAATCTCAAACCCCATTCAATGCGGGCGGCTGGTGACGAACCTGGGCGACGCTCAAATGCCATGGTAGACCCATCGAGGAAGGGTTGTTGACATCATAGAGGAGTAAAGAGCAGCCGGGTAGAAGGGGAATCGAGCGCAGGGCGTCTGCGCGTCAGAGTCTGACGCGGCGTGCTATCCTGAACATCACGCAGTCCCAATTGGTAGCGGCCACAAGCGGTACCCGGCCAGATGTCCTTTCGCCCGCAATCGATCCCTGTAACGTCACACCAAGCGCGGCTGCTGTCGAATGGCCGTTATGCGGTGATGCTGACCGCAGCGGGTTCTGGGTATAGTCGCTGGGGCGACCTCGCGGTTACCCGCTGGCGTGAAGATCCGACTTGCGACGGGTGGGGCAGCTACGTGCTGTTGAGCGATCTATCCGGCGGCGCGGTGTGGTCGGCATCTTTCCAACCCTGTGGTGGCGTTTCAGGTGCGCACTTTGCGACGTTTTCCGAATGTCAAGCCGAATTCGTACGCCGCGACGACATTACCACCACGACCGTGGAAGTCGCAGTCGCGAACGATTGGGACGCCGAACTGCGGCGCGTGACGATCGCCAACCATGGCGACGCTGTACGCGATATCACGCTAACTTCCTATGCCGAGCTGGTGCTCGGTTCCGCTGGCGCCGACGCCGCACATCCGGCGTTTTCCAAGCTGTTTGTGCAGACCGAGTGGGTTAAGGACGAACATGTCCTGTTGGCAACGCGCCGACGCCGTGCGCCGGCGGAACCGGAAGTGTGGGCAGCGCACCTCGTCGTAACAGAGCAGCAAGAAACTGGCGCCTTAGAGTTCGAAACCGATCGCGAGCGCTTCCTCGGGCGTGGCCGGGTGCTGCGCAATGCTCGGGCGATGCAGAGTGGCCACGCGCTGTCCAATACGGTCGGCTCCGTACTCGATCCAATATTCAGCTTGCGACAGCGGGTGCGCGTTGAGCCACATGCAAGCGCACGGGTGACATTTTGGACACTGCTGTCCGAGTCACGCGATGCCGCCCTCGGGCTCTGTAGATCGCTGCGCACGGCTGAAGCCTATGAACGGGCGCTCAGCGGTGCGGCCAGCCACGCTGCCGCGGGACGGGCGCGTTTACGCATAGGACCTGAGGACGGCGAACGATATGGGCGTCTCGTTGGTCCGCTGTTGTCCGCGGACCCAGCTTGGCGTGCGGTGCCGGAGGTCCTCGAGCGTGGCAGGGGTGGCCCTCCCGTACTCTGGGCGTGCGGTATATCCGGCGATCGTCCGATCATATTGCTCCGCGTCGCCGGCGAGTCCGGCCTCGATCACGTCCAAGACCTCTTGCGCGCGCAGTTGTATTGGCGGTCGCAGCGACTAGATGTTGATGTGGCTCTTCTCAATTGCGCTATCGGGGCGGACGGCGATCGCCTCAGTGTGGCGCTGGAGACGCTGCTTAAGACGCACCGAGCGTTCTTGCCGGCAGGTGCCAGTGCCGCGCAGGCCGGGGTGTTCGTATTACATGACAAAGAAATTTCGAGCGCTTTGCGCGACGGACTCGCTACCGCAGCACGGGTCGTTCTCGATGCGTCCGGCAACGGGTTGGGCGCGCCTACCGAACGGGCAAGTGCCACCGACTCTTCTCCGGCCGCAAAAGCGGGCCCGGGCCGCGCACAGTGGCTTCGTCCCAAGAGCACGACCGCGCCGGCGCCGATCGCGCAGAGCGCGGCACTTGCTTTCGAAAATGGCCTTGGTGGTTTCGACTGTGCGGCGCGCGAATATGCCATCACGCTCGCAGACGGCTGCTGCACACCGATGCCATGGATCAACGTAGTCGCGAATTCGTCGTTCGGGTTCATCGTATCGGCAGAAGGCGGCGGCTACACGTGGTCGTCCAACAGCCAACAGAACCCGCTTACGCCATGGCCAAACGACCCGGTCTGCGACACCCCGCACGAGGTGTTGTACCTGCGTGACGAGGACAGTGGGGACCTATGGAGCGCTAATGCGCTGCCCATTCGCGTGCCCTCGGCAAATTATGCGACCCGGCATGGCAAGGGCTACACGCGCTTCTCAAACGACTCTTACGAGATCGACCTTGAGTTGCTGCAATGCGTACCCTCCGCCGATTCTGTAAAACTATCCCGATTACGCATTCGCAATCGTTCAACGCGCGTGCGGAGACTATCTGTTACGGGGTACGTCGAATGGGCGCTCGGCGCAAATGGAACCGTTCCTGCCCCTTTTGTCATAACCAGCATCGACCCCGCGAGTGGTGCGCTATTCGCACGCAATCCGTGGCGAGCCGAGTTTTGCGAGCGAGTTGCTTTTGTCGATCTCGGTGGCATGCAAATGTCCGTGACGGCCGACCGCACCGAGTTTCTGGGGCGTTGCGGGTCGGTTGAACGGCCTGCGGCGCTGGTCAATTGCGCCCCGCTTTCAGGGCGGGTCGGCAGCGGCATGGACCCATGCGCCGCGCTGCAGACGCGGGTTGAACTGGAGCCCACTGCGCAAATCGATATCGTATTCGTGCTGGGCGATGCGGACTCATGCGCGCAAGCGCAGTTGCTGGTCGAAAAATATCGCACAGCCGATGTGGACGCCGTGGCGCGCGAAGCACGCGCGCGATGGGACGAGGTGCTCGATACGGTGCAGGTGCGCACACCTGATCGAGCGATGGACATTCTACTCAATGACTGGCTTCTGTATCAAACGCTTGCCTGCCGGGTGTGGGCGCGGACGGCCTATTATCAAGCCAGCGGTGCCTACGGGTTCCGTGACCAGTTGCAGGACGTGATGGCGCTGTGCGTTGCCAAGCCTGAGGTCGCGCGCGAGCATTTGCTACGGGCCGCGGCGCGGCAGTTTCCCGAAGGCGACGTCCAACACTGGTGGCTTTTGCCATCGGGACAGGGAATCCGCACGCGGATGACCGATGACAGGATTTGGCTGCCTTATGTTGCTGTGCATTACATCGAAGTTACCGCGGATGCCGCAGTGCTGGACGAGGCGCTTCCATTTATCGAAGGAGATGCGCTCAAAGATGGCCAGAGCGAAGCGTTTTTCAAGCCATTGGTCACGCGCAATGAGGTCAGCTTGTATGAGCACTGCGCCCGTGCGCTCGATATCAGCCTTCAGCTAGGTGAGCACGACCTGCCGCTGATCGGTACCGGTGACTGGAATGATGGCATGAATCGCGTCGGGGAAAAGGGCCGAGGCGAAAGTGTCTGGCTGGCTTGGTTTCTGCTCGCGACGATTGCCGCATTCGCGCCCTATGCGGAGGCGCGCCATGAAAATGCCCGCGCGGCGCGCTGGAGGCAGTGCGCCGCGACCATTGGGGCCGGGCTCACAAGCGCAGGCTGGGACGGCGAGTGGTATCGGCGCGGCTACTACGACGATGGCACACCGTTGGGTTCGAACGAAAGCAGCGAATGCAAAATCGACGCGATCGCACAGTCATGGAGCGTGATCTCGGGCGCGGCGGACCCGACCCGAGCGAAACTCGCCATGGATGCCGTTGAGAAGCATTTGATCCGGCACAATGACAGGATTGCGCTGCTGCTGACTCCCCCATTTGACCGTTCGCCGCACGATCCTGGTTACATCAAGGGCTATCCGCCAGGCATTCGCGAGAACGGCGGCCAGTACACACACGGCACGATCTGGTCAATCTTCGCATTCGTTGCGCTGGGCCAAGGCGATCGGGCGGGCGATTTGTTCGCCATTCTCAACCCCATCCACCACAGCGCCACGCCGAATGCGGTTTCGCGCTACAAGGTCGAGCCGTACGCCTTATGCGCCGACGTATACTCCGTAGCGCCGCACGTCGGCCGCGGTGGGTGGACGTGGTATACCGGATCTTCAGGTTGGTTGTACCGTGCCGGGCTCGAGGCCATGCTTGGATTCCGTGTGCACGGCAATACGCTAGCGATCGACCCCTGCTTGCCGAAAGGGTGGGGCGGCTACGAAATCGCGTTTCGCCGCCGCGGCAGGCGAAACACGATCACGCGCTACGAAATTACAGTTAAAAACCCCCGTGGCGTGAGTTGCAGAGTTGTTCGCTTGGAGCTTGACGGTGTGGAAATTGCGAAAGATGTTGCACGTATTCCTTTAGTCGACGACGACCAGATCCATCAGGTGTACGTTGAGCTCGGATGATTCTTCATCGGGATATCTATGCGTGCCGATCGCCACCATGCCATTTCCAATCTCGGACCTCTGGCAAATCTTGGCCGTGCATGGCGATATATTGCTTGTGCTCGATCAGCTTGTCCTTCAGTTTCTGCTTGAGGTAGATCCCCTTCTCGCCCGTACGCGGCACGCGATCGATGACGTCCATCACTAGGTGAAAGCGGTCTAAATCGTTGAGCACCGTCATATCGAACGGCGTGGTGATGGTGCCTTCTTCCTTGGTTGATCCATCGACTGACCTACCGACGAGCCAACCACACCAACATTCGAGGTATTTCTATGCGTAAAGATGTGCGGTCCGGCCGCGTTCTTGTACTAGCGCCAAGACCGCATCAATGATTGGAGTCGGCACACCGGTAAGCCGTCCGATCTCCTGCACGGCGGTAACCAATGCATCAATCTCCAAGCTTCGGCCCCGCTCCAAATCCTGCAACATCGACATCTTGTGCCCTGCCACCGAGCCCGCAGCCACTAGCCTACGATCCATCATCTCCAAGGGGATATGGATTCCCAGCGCCTCGTTCACCGCCTTGGCCTCGAACATCATCGTTCTGCACAGTGCGAGCAGTCCGGGCTCGCTGGCAATACGATCTAGCGTAGCCCCTGTGAGCGCACTGATGGGGTTGAAACAAACATTACCCCAGAGCTTCAACCAGATGTTCCAGCGAATACTGTCACGCACCGGCGCGTCTATGCCCGATTCAGTGAGCGCTTTGCTCAGTGCCATCACTCGGGTCGGAATGGCTGCCATCAGGTTCTCCGATAATCAATCGATTGAACTGATGATGCAGGATGATGCCGGGTTCCACGACCTCACAAGCGGGTTCGACGACGCAGCCGATTGCGCGTTGTGGCCCGATAAACTCCCACTGACGCCCTGCCGGGTCTACGGATTGTAAATGATGCCCCTCGAAACGTCCGCTGGTCGAATAGAAATACCACCAGGGAATTCCATTCATCGCCGTAAGTACCGACGTTGACGGTCCGAGCAACGGCGCGAAGTCTGGCGCGCTGCTGCTTGCTTGATGCGCTTTCAGGGTACAAATCACCACGTCCTGAAAACCAAAGCGCCGAGGATTCTCGTCCGCAGGGACTTGCGCGATTTTTTCGCGTCCCCCGATGCGCAGTATCAGTCCACGCTTTTGAATGGCTTTGAGATGATCGCCGCGCGCAATAACGCATACGTCGTGCCCAGCAGTCGCCAGTTCAACGGCGACATAGCCGCCAATCGCACCCGCGCCAAATATGCAGAATTTCATGCACGTTGACCAAGACGTGGTTCCGATTGTTTAAACAGATTTCTCACAGCTCTAATTGGATTCAGGGCGGGTTGGGCGGTGCGGACTTACCCAGTTTGCACATAGTATGTGCCACTCGTGTCTAATTTGAACTGTTATCTCCTATTCTGACTCAGACGACTGATGAATAGTGGACTCGGCATGGCTGAGGGCGTGGAATTGGCTCTGGGGGCCATGACGTTCTATGGACTAGCGGACTGGGTCTACAAGCGCGCCGCTGCAAGCGGCGTGCAGGCGCACCACTTTATGGCGCTGCAGGCCTTTTTCTTCGCGCCAGGCATTTTTCTCTACGGGCTCACGACCGGAACGCTGGTCCTAGGCGTGCCCTTCGCATGGGGCATGATGGCCGGCGCGCTCTTGTTCGTCGCACTCTACAACTTCGTGCGTAGCCTCGCGAGCGGCGCGGTCAGCATCGTTGCGCCCGTCTTCCGATTGAGCTTCGCGCTCACGGTGGCGCTCGCGGTGTGGCTCCTCGGGGAGCGCCTTACGGGCTGGAAGATGGCAGGCCTTGCAGCTTCGCTCGCAGCGTTGTGGCTACTGCTTGCGGGCGGCCCGGCGGCGGCACCGCGCATAACCAAATCGTCAGTGTTGCACGTCCTCGTTGCGACGGTGGCGATGGGAATCGTGAACTTCCTCTACAAACTCGGCGCTATTGCCGGCGGCAGTCCCGCCACGGTCCTCGCTGGCCAGGCCAGCGTGTTCCTGCCGCTGGCGACGCTGTTCGCGCTCATGCGCGATCGCGGATTTCATCCATCGCCCCGCGCTTGGCGCCATGGCGCCACTGCCGCGGTGTTGCTGTTGTTCGGAATGGTCATGCTGCTTTCGGGCCTAGCGCACGGTGAGGCGAGCGTGCTCGTACCGGTCGCACAAATGAGCTTCGTGGTCACGGCCGGACTCGGGTTCGTCTTCCTGCGCGAGGCGCTGACGCTTCGCAAGGTTCTGGGGCTAGCTTTTGCAATCGCCGCACTCATCTGCCTCGCGCGCAGCTGACGACCGCCCGCAAATCTGGGCCGATACCACCTTCGCGCCGAATGACCGGTTCTGGCTGAGTGCAGCCACCGCGTACCATGCCTTCGGAGGGCACAAACTTGATTCAATTAGACCTGCCTTTCCGCTGAAGCGACACCAACTCAAGTCCGCCCATTGTCCCAGGAACCCAAATGAGCTTGCTTTGCCATCTCCAGAATCACGGCCGAAAAATCTTGCTCCTGTCCTAGGGCCGATTGTGCGGCATTGACCTCGAAAGCCGCTCGTGTCGCGGGCATCTCCGCGCCGACCGCAGCCGCGAGGTTGAGAATCAGCCCAAAATCCTTGTTCATTAGCCGAAGCGGAAATTGCGGGCTGTAGTCGCTCTTTATCGCTTTTTCCAGTTTGCCTATGTGTGCAGGAGCGACCACCGCAGTTTCTGAAAGAACGCCCAGCAAGCGGTTGCGATCGAGCCCAGACTTCTCACCGAGTGCAATGGCCTCGGCAATCGCCTGCATTCCAACTCCCAGCAGGGTGTTCACAACAAGCTTCATAATCGCTCCGGAGCCACTTGGCCCCAGATAAAAATACTTTCGCGCGATCACGCGGAAAATTGACTCCGCAGCGGAGAAACATCCCTGGTCTCCGCCTCCAAACAAGGTCAGCGCCCCTTGCTCCGCGACCGGAGTGCTCCCCGATATGGTCACGTCGAGGACGCTAACCTCACGCTCGGAACCTAGTTTCGAAAGTTCGTGTGAGGTCTCCGGATTCACTGTGCTCATGTCGATGACCAGTGCGCCGCGAAGCGCATTGGCGAACGCGCCTTCTGGTCCTCCATAAACCTGCAGAACAGCTTCATCGCTCGCAAGGCACGACAACACGACGTCGCAACTGGAGGAAAGGTCCGCAACGCTTTCCGCGACTGTGCCGCCATATGGAATTAGCGCCTCCGCCTTGCTGCGGTGCCGGTCATAAGCGGCCACCTTGAAGCCGGATTGAAGCAGCCTCTGCGCGATCGGACGGCCCATGTAGCCCACTCCGATAAATCCGAGCTTGTTTTTTTCCGCCGTAATTGGATTCATACTAAATACCCCTTCGCCGAGAACGAGTTTTTGCCATTTGCAGTTGGCCATCCAGTTTCTCTAATCTGCAAACTCAAGTTGATTCTACCGCTCTAGCGGCGCTTACTTACCGTCGTGCTGTGATCAAGCAAGGGCCGGTGATGTCCGCTGCACGGCTTTGCGAAGAGCCTCGGCGCTCGCGCGCAAGGCTTGCCGTTCCCCATCAGACATGGCCGGTTCGAGGATGCGGCTCACGCCTTGACGTCCGACGACGCTGGGCAGTGACAGCGTGACACCATATTCGGCGTTGTAAGCGCCGATCGGGAACACTGCCCGCTCGTTGCGCAGCACTGCTTCGGCGATGCGAGCCGAGACGATTCCAATTCCGAACTGGCTCGCTTCGTTGCCTTCGATAATCGCGATGTTAGCGTAGCGGACGTCGCGCTCGACGCCCTCGCGGAACTCGTCAATCGATGTCCCTGCAGGCAACGCCTCCGCGATAGGCGCACCAGCCACGCGGGTTGTCGACCATAGCAGCACCTCTGAAGTCCCGTGTTCGCCGACGACCTGGGCCTCGACTGACGCTGGGCTGACGTCGAGTCGCTGCGCAAGATGGACCCGGAATCGCATACTGTCGAGTAGGGTGCCGGTGCTGAGCACGCGATCGTGGCCGGCATGCTGACGCGCCACGTCGCCGAGCGGATCGGGCGGATCCGTGACCACGAGAAGCGTAGCCCCCGGCGCCGCCTCAACGATCTTTGGGACAATATCCCTGTACACACCGCCATTGGTGTCGAGCAGTTTGAGGCGCCCCTCGGGGTCGTTGCGGTCGGTGGCTCCGCCACTCTTTTCATTGACCCCGGCTGTCACAAGCACAACGTCTGCCCCTTCGAGGTCGGCGTAGTCGCCGTCGCGAAACGTGACCTCAGCACAAAGCGGCGCGCCGTAGCGCAAGTCAGTGGCGACCGCCTTGGCTCGAGCCCGTGTCCGGTCGACGATAACGATCTCGCGCGCTGAGCCGCGTGTAACGAGCGCCAGCGCGCAAATAGCTCCCACTCTTCCTGCACCGACCATCCCGACTTTCACCATAGCTTATGCCTGCCCTTCACGTATCAGCATCCAGGAATTCCGCGAACGTCGAGACCGCTTGGATGCCCGACGCTGGTTTGTCATCTTACGAATCGGCCCTCACGACATCGGGCGTCCTCGGTTCGCCGACCCTTTAGGTTCACAGCCTGTTAATCGAACGAATCCTTGAACGCTGCCAGCGAGGCCAGGCCAGGAGAATGCAACGCCCATTCACGCTCTCGTGGGGGCTGCCGCGCGGTTGTCCAAGATCCGTCCCAGGCATTCGGCGATGTCCTTGCTCTGCAGCGGCTTGTGCAAGACTTCCCGGATACCGAGCGCGCGCGCCCGCTCATGCAATTGGGCTCCGCTGTAGCCGCTCATTAGCACGATTGGGATATCCGGCCGTAACAGTTGCATCTCACGGGCAAGTGCGGTGCCAATAAGCTCGGGCATCGTCTCATCGGTCAAGACGATATCGAAGCGCTGCGGCGTTTCGCGGAATGCCGCGAGCGCCTCCGTGCTCGAACTGAACCCTACCGGCTCATAACCGAGTTCGGCCAAAATCTCTTCGCCCAGTGCGACCAGCGGCTTTTCGTCGTCGACGATCAGTACCGTTTGGCCCTGGCCGTGCGGCGAGGACGTATCAACCTTCGCGGACGGAGCGCGGGCCTCGCCGCTAATCGGTAGCCAGATCGTGAAAATCGTGCCGTCGCCAACCGTCGTGCGAACGTCGATGGCGCCACCCAAGTCCGATACGATGCCGTGCACCAGCGAGAGACCCAGGCCGGTTCCCTCGCCGACGCCCTTGGTGGTGAAGAATGGGTCGAACATCCTATCAATCACGTGCGGCGGAATACCCCCGCCGGTGTCGCTTACGCGCAGCCTTACGTAGGCTCCCGGGACCAAACTTCCGTGTGACAGCCTGCGGTTTTGCGTCACGTCTTCGCGATCCAGCCCAACATCCAGCACACCACCGTTCTCCATCGCTTGCAGCGCATTCGTGCACAGATTCATTGCAACTTGGTGTAGCTGTGTCGCGTCGCCGAGAATTGCTGCGTCACCGGCGTCGAGGTGCTTGTCGAGACGTATGTTGGGAGGCATCGAAGCGGCCAGCAGCTCGAGCGTTTCGTCGATCACAGCTTGCACGTTGACAGGGCCTTTTTCACCCATGCCACTACGACTGAACGCGAGAATGCGTTCAACGAGGGCTTTCGCTCGGCCGCCGGCATGCATGACGTTATCGAGATAGCGGCGCACGATGCTGCCGTCGGGCGCGGCTTTTTGCGCAAGCTCCCCGTAGCCGAGGATGGCACCGAGAATGTTATTGAAATCATGTGCGATCCCTCCCGCGAGCGTTCCCATCGCTTCCATCTTTTGCGACTGGCGCAGCTGGGATTCGAGCCGCTCTTTTTCGATTTCGGCGTTCTTGCGCGCGCTCACGTCCATCGATGAGCCCACGATACGACGCACGTTGCCGGATACATCGCGGATGCAGCGCCCACGCACTTGCACCCAGTGCCACTGGCCGTCAGGGTACCGAATGCGGTATTCGACCTCGTAGCGCTCGCTCCGCCCGTCGAGATGATCACGAAAGGTTGCACCGACCCGCGCTACGTCGTCAGGATGAATGTCCATCGAAGCCATCCATGCCTCGCGAGTGGTGACGGGAGCATCGACGGGGCGGCCGCTCAATTCTTTCGCTTTCGGAGACAGGAACGAGGCGTCTGCCTGCTCCAAATTCCAGTCGAAGTGGCCCTCGCTCGCGCCTTCCATGGCGGCTGCGTAGCGCTCCTCGCTTTGGCGCAGCGCGCGTTCGCCAAGCTCGATTCGTCGCAGTTGGTAGACGAACGCAGCGATCGTCAACGCCCCGAGCAGCATGAGAATGATGGTTCGTGCCACTATGCGGTAGGCTTGACCACGCCAGCCTTCGAGTGCGACGCCTTTGTCCCGCGTGACCGCGACAACCAACGGGAACTCTGCAACGTGCGCGATGCCAATAAGTCGCGGCTCCTGATCAATCGGGCTCGCCTGGAGCCCGGCGCCTTCGGAACCTGCTGCTACGAGCTCCGGAAATTTTGCCCCGAAGGCCTGTGGCGCCTGCGGCTCGCGTACCACCAACGTCCCGTCATCGCGCAAAAGGTTAATCGCGCTGCCCTGACCCAATTCGATCGCCTGGTACACGTGCTGAAATGCCTCGAGGTCGACTTCGGCCTGCACGATGCCATCGAAGCTTCCATTCGGTGCTTCGAGTCGCCGCGACATCACCACGGCAGGTCGATGCTCTGAGTACGTCATCAATGGATCGCTCAGAACGACGCCGAGTCCGGGATGGTCGCGCTGAGCGATGAAATACGCGCGGTCGGAAATGCTGGAGATATAGGCTGGCAGTTCTCGCGATCGGAAGCGCGGTACTCCGTGCTCATCCATGATCGAAACCACGCGTACAAGGGGCAAACCTGCCGCTCGGGCCGCCAATTTGGCGCTTGCAACGCTCCCGGGTTCCGGATGCTCGGACTCGTACCATGTAACCGTGTCGCGTAGCAGGAGATCGGACGTCTGCAGGGCGTCGTTGGCCTGCTCCGCGAGCGTTTTGGCCAGATTGCCGAGCTCACGATTGTTCGCCGCTATGGTCCGATCGTAGGAACGCCAGGTATCGTAGGTGGACGAGCCCGCAAACGCTGCGATGACCAATACCCCGATGATCACGATCCACGCCCGCAGGCGGGCGGCACGCGTCGCATCAGCCAGCAGCGAGCCAGACGCGGACTTTTGCGGCGTCTCGGGGCCGCCGGTCATCGGCTGGGCGGCCCGATCACGTTCTGGACTGCCCGGATCAGGTCGCGTCGCGAAAACGGCTTGGCGATCACCTGCTGCACGCCAAGCGCATCCGCCGCAGTACATGACCCGGCGAGTCCCGAACGGAACTGCCCTGATATCGCGATCAAAGGCGTTTCCGGGTGGGCCGCCCTGATAGTGGACAATCGCTTCTTGCCCTCTCGCCGTGGCATATAGACATCGACAATGACGAGATCCGCCCTATTCGGCGCTTGAGTGTCACAGGGTGCGGCGGATCGCACCGAATACCCCTCTGCGCTGAGCCATTCCGTTAAAAGGCCCCGCATGAGCTTGTCTTCCTCGATGATGACGACACCTGACATGATTCGTCCTGGAACGGGTCCGTTCGTTGCTGGTAATCGTCATTACATCACCCCGACGCGGCGGCACGGTTTCCAACACGTCCGCTCACATTACAAATGTAACTGGTTCGGACCCCCGAGCTGGGGCCTCGTGATGTCAACAATTGTCCACATACTGTGAATCCGAGCCGCTAAAGTGATGCCTCAGCGCAGCGTCTCGACTGGCGTGTCGAAGATGTAACCGGCGCCGCGCTCGGTCTTGATGTATTCGGGCTTGGATGGGTTCGCCTCGATCTTGCGACGGAGCCGCAGGATCTGGACATCAATCGAGCGATCATAGACCTCGGCGTTGTGCAGGCGTGAAAGATCGAGCAGCTGCTCGCGCGAAAGGACACGCTGCGGGGCGGAGCAGAATGCCTCAAGCAGGCTGAATTCGCCATTGCTGAGCTCGACACGCGTGCTCCCGGGCCCAGTAAGTCTGCGCGTACGCAGATTCAATTCCCATCCGGCGAATCGATACGCTCGCCGCTTTTCATTGCGTGCCGGGAGCACCTCGTTCATGGTCTTATAGCGGCGCAAAACCGCGCGCACGCGTGCCAGCAACTCGCGCGGGCCGAACGGTTTGGTGACGTAATCGTCGGCGCCGAGCTCGAGGGCCATCACGCGATCGGCCTCGTCCTTCTGGCCGCTTACGATGATGATCGGGACCTCAGAGGTTTCTCGCAGCTTTTTCGCAAGCTGCATCCCGTCTTCGCCGGCAAGCCGCAAGTCGAGGACGACCACGTCGATCGCCTGCTCGGCGAGGACCTTCTCCATGGCTGCCCCGGTCGCGACCGTGGTGACACGCAGGTCATGCTCGCCGAGGTAGTCGGCGATGAGCTGGCGCATCCCTGCGTCGTCGTCGATCGCCAGCACATGCGGCGGAAGAGTCGTCATGGCTGTTTCGATTTACGCAATCGAATCAATAGTCTACTCGCCTGATTGCGAACCGCAAGGCCCGCGAACTCACCATCCTGCATCCTGGGGCGGCGGGCGGAGCCCCATCATTAGTGCGTTGCAATCGCAGCAGTTCGAACATCGCTGGCTCCGCCGATCACGGCTCGCGAGATTGCCGGAATCGACGCCCGGCCGGCTGTGGTGGCAGGCCCGCTTCCGACTTCATAGCCGGCCGCGATCCAGGCATCCAGGCCACCAAGCAGGGGGCGAACCCGCGTGTAGCCTAGATCCATCAATCGTCGCGCGACATAGGCGGCGCCAGTCTCGTCCGGGCACGTGCAGTAGAAAATGATCTCGCGATCCTTCGGTAGTTGGTCGCGCCATTGTTCCACATCGGCAATGTCGGCTAGGAGAGCACCAGGAATGACACGGCGATCCTGTTCCCGCACGAGTGGCGTGCGCAAGTCGACGATCACCGGCCGTTGGCCTTCAGCAATCAGCCGATTCAGCTCATCGACGTTTATCCGTGCCATGCGCAGTCTGTCGTAGAAGCGACGTCGCTGCCACCACTTGATCGCAGCGTATGCGGCAAGCAACATCGCGATGAATCCAATGGCAATCGGTTCGAGTTCCTGCAGAAGTGCCACGAGGCGGCCAATTTGCTGGTGCAGGAGCATCCCCGAGCCGATTGCCACACCGATCCAGATCGCCGCGCCGAGGCCATCTAAGAGCGAGAAGGAAAACCAGGTGAGTCGCATGGTCCCCGCCAACGTCGGCGCAATCATTGATAGACCTGGAACGAACTTGGCAAGCACCAATGTGATCCGGCCCCAACGACGGAATTGAGACTCGGACCGGTGCACGCACGATTCGGGCGCCAGCGATATCCGACACAGAATCGTCAATACGCGACGCCCGTAAAGCCTGCCCGCGGCATACCAGGTTGCGTCGCTCATGGCGCAGGCAGCGAACGCGACCGTAAAGAGCTCTGATACGGACAGTTTTCCGTTTGCGGCCAACGCACCGGCCACAATCAGCGTCGGAACGACGGGAACCGGGAGCCCCATCTGCTGAAGGAGCACGTTCGCGAATACCAGCGCGAGGCCATACTGGGCGATCAAGGCAAGCATTTCCCACCCAGCCAAGAATTGTGATTCCACACCCGGATTTCACGGTCGAGTTCAATCAGGCGGCGCGCGATTGCGGTCCCCATTCGTCCTGTCCCTAAGATTCCGACTCTCATGGTGGCTCCTAGGCGGCCAGCGCCGGATCGTCCCGGGCAGGTGGAGCCATGAATTCGGGGCCGACAGGATCGCTTATGGTCCGCCGAAGCATTTCATCGATGTCCCGCTTCGCCTGGTCGTCTAGCCTCCACCCCATGGCGTCGCCTACCGGTTCGAGTTGTGCCGGACGACGCGCGCCCCAGAGGGCGATGGTGTCACCCTGGTCGAGCACCCATCGCACCGCGAGGGCGAGCACACCCCGGCCAAAGCGATCCCACGCGTAACGGTCGAGCGAATCCACTGCCGCCAGGTACTGAGCGAATCTGGGCTGCTGGAACTTCGGATCCGTGCGCCGCAGGTCGTCTCCCTTGAATTCCGTCGCGGCAATGATTGTCCCCGTGAGTAGTCCGCGACACAGCGCGCCATAGCACAGGACGGCTATGTTGTGCTCCGCCGCGTACGGAAACACGCCGCTTTCGGCCTCGCGCTCAAAAAGGTTATACGGGGGCTGCACCGCGTGAATGGGAGCGAATTTCCCGAATTCGGTCATTTGCGCAGGCGAATAGTTGGAGACCCCGATGGCGCGGATCTTGCCTTCGTGCAATAGGCCTGACAGGGTTTCTGCCGTGTCCTGAATCGGCGTGAGGGGATCGGGCCAATGCACCTGGTAGATGTCGATGTAGTCGGTGCGCAGGCGCCGCAACGAATCCTCGAGCTCCTTTCGGATGCGCGCAGGAGAGGCGTTTCGCCACACCCTACCGTCGCGCCATTCGAGCCCCGTTTTCGTCGCAATGACCGCCCGTTCGCGCAGGCCTCCCGAGAGCGCCTTGCCGACAATCTCCTCCGAGCGACCAAACCCATAAACCGGGGCGGTATCGATCAGCGTAATCCCGCGCTCGATGGCCGAGCGAATGGTTTGAACAGACTCCGCCACATCGTTATTCCCTCCCCACATCCACCCGCCGATGGCCCACGTACCCAGGGCGATTCGCGAAGCGGTGATTCCGGATGTTCCAATTTCAATGGTTTCCATGGTTCTCCTCTTCCTTTCGTTGCCGATTGTTACTTTCCGTCATCCCCGCACATTTCCCCTAGGCGTCGCCAGGGAGCACCGCTGCAGATACGTCTGGTCGGGCCGAATGGCGTTTTCGAAGTCATGGACCGAGTATCAAAGAGCTCGCTTGCGACAGCGTTTCAGCCTGGTCTGATGAGATTTCAAATGAAACGCAGCGTGACTACTCCTCCGTTGACGCGGGCGCCGGTTCCGTCGGTAGTCGCAAATACGGCGCTGTATCCACCAAAGGCATGTCGACGAGTAATCAATCCAGGGAAGCGCCGTTGAGTAGCTCACCGGATTGCAGATGAAACGCGATCCTACCAACGTGAAATGGAATGTTAGTGAAGCAGCCCCACCATGAGCGCAACGTCCGACCAACCAGTGGTGGTGCGCATGAATTCCGATCCAATGAGGGCAATTCGCGTGGGGTTGGCTCCCGCGCTGGCGGCCATGATTCTGGCGGCCTGCGGGACTGCCAAACCTGCAACGACGGTCCAACCTCCGCAAGTCTCGGTGGTGAGCGTGCACCGGGCCAGCGTACCCATCACGACGGAGCTCCCGGGCCGAACGTCCGCCTATCTCGTGGCGCAGGTACGCGCCCGCGTCGACGGCATCGTGCTCAAGCGCGAGTTCACCGAGGGCGGGGACGTCAAGACGGGGCAGCGCCTCTATCAGATCGACCCCGCGCCTTACATTGCCTCGCTCAACAGCGCGACGGCCGCGCTCCAGAAGGCGGAAGCGAATCTCGCGTCAACCACCGCCCAAGCGGAGCGCGACAAGATACTCGTCGCCGCAAACGCGGTCAGTAAGCAGGATTACGACAATGCTGTAGCCGCCCAAGGCCAGGCTACTGCCGACGTTGCGAGTGGCAAGGCGGCGGTGGCGATGGCCCAGATCAACCTCGGCTACACCAACGTCGTATCTACGATCACAGGCCGCAGCGGCGTGTCACAGGTTACCCAGGGTGCCTACGTGCAGGCAAGTGCCGCAACGCTTATGGCGACCGTGCAGCAAATCGACCCGATCTATGTCGACCTCACGCAATCGAGCGTCGAGGGTCTGCAATTGCGGCGTGACATCGCAACGGGCCGGTTGAAGCTCGCCGGTCCGAATCAAGCCAGGGTGACGCTGTTGCTCGAGGACGGAACGCAATATCCGCTCCCGGGCTCCTTGCAGTTCACCGACATTACCGTCGACCAAGGGACCGGCACGGTGACCGTGCGCGCGCTCTTTCCCAACCCACATTTCGTCCTTCTTCCTGGAATGTTCGTGCGCGCACGCATCGAGGAGGGCGTGAACGACAGCGCTATCCTCGTGCCGCAAGTCGGCGTAACGCACGATCCGAAAGGACAGGCAACGGCCCTGGTCGTCGGCCCTGACAACAAAGTCGCGGCGCGCCCGCTGCAGCTCAGGGGTACACGCGGCGATCAATGGATCGTCGGTGGCGGATTGAACGATGGCGATCGCGTTATTGTTGCCGGCGTGCAGAAGGTTCAGCCTGGAAGCGTCGTTCAGGCGGTCGAGGTGCAGACCACAACGGCTGCCGCAACGCCGTTGTCCTCGCCGGCCGGATTGCCGGCGCCGCAATCGCCTGCCTCAGACATCGCTAGCGCGCGGTAGGAGTCCTGTCATGGCCAAGTTTTTTATCGACCGCCCGATCTTCGCGATCGTGATCTCCATCCTGATCATGCTCGGAGGAGCATTGTCGATTCGCTCGATGCCGATCGAGCAGTACCCGACCATTGCGCCGCCATCGATCCAGATCATGGCAACCTACCCGGGCGCCTCTGCGGAGACCGTCGAAAACACCGTCGTGCAGGTAATCGAGCAGCAGATGAGCGGGCTAGATAACCTGTTGTATATCTCGTCCAATTCCGACGACTCCGGCACCGCGACCACAACGCTGACCTTCGCGGCCGGGACCAATCCCGATATCGCGCAGGTACAGGTTCAAAACAAGCTGCAGCTCGCAACTCCACTGCTGCCGGCGCAGGTGCAGCAAGCCGGCATCAAGGTCACCAAATCAAGTAACGGCTATCTGTTGATCGCGGGTTTCTTGTCGAGCGACAACAGCATGTCGCGTTACGACATCGCCAACTACATTGCCTCGCACTTGCAGGATCCTTTGAGTCGGGTCAACGGCGTGGGTAACTTCAACGTGTTCGGCACGCAGTACGCGATGCGCATCTGGCTCGACACCGACAAGCTCAACAGCTTTGCGCTGACGCCGGTCGATGTAACGACTGCAATCCAGAACCAGAACGTCCAGGTTGCCGGCGGCCAACTCGGCGGGACGCCCGCGCCGACGACCCAGCGGCTGACCGCAACCATTACCGAAGCGACACTGCTGCGCACGCCGGCAGAGTTCGGCAACATCCTGCTCAAGGTCAATGCCGATGGTTCGCAGGTGCGCTTGCGCGACGTCGCGCATACTAGCCTTGGCGCCGAAGGCTATTTCATCGATGGGAGATACAACGGTCAGCCCGCTTCGGGGATCGGCATCCAGCTGGAGCCGGGTGCCAATGCGCTTGCCACGGCCAAGGCGGTACGGGCGCGGATCGACGAGCTTGCGCCGTATTTCCCGCGCGGACTGCAAGTCGTGTATCCGTACGACTCGACGCCATTTGTGCGGACTTCGATCACAGAGGTCGTCAAGACGCTGTTTGAGGGCGTCTTGCTGGTGTTCCTGGTGATGTATCTCTTTCTGCAGAACTTGCGCGCGACGTTGATTCCGACCATTGCGGTGCCCGTCGTGCTCCTCGGGACATTCGGAGTCATGTCAGCTTTCGGGTTCACGATCAATACGCTGACGATGTTCGGGCTGGTGCTCGCGATCGGACTCTTGGTCGACGACGCGATCGTCGTCGTCGAGAACGTCGAGCGTGTGATGTCCGAGGAGGGGCTTTCGGCCCGAGAAGCTACTACCAAGGCCATGGGGCAGATCACCGGCGCGCTGGTCGGTGTTGCCGTGGTTCTTAGCGCGGTGTTCGTGCCGATGGCGTTCTCGAGCGGATCGGTGGGGGCGATCTACCGCCAGTTTTCGCTCACGATCGTTTCCGCGATGCTGCTTTCGGTCTTTGTCGCGTTGTCGCTTACTCCCGCGCTGTGCGCCACGATGTTGAAGGTGGGGCACGAGGGCAGCGTGACCAATGGATTCTTCGGTGCGTTCAATCGCGCCTTCGAGCACGGCCGCGACAAGTACGTCGGCAGCGTGCGCCATGTGATCAATCGATTTGCGCGCTGGCTGCTGATCTATGGGGCGCTGATCGTCGCCGTCGGTTTGCTGTTCGTGCGTCTCGCGACCGGCTTTCTGCCCGACGAGGATCAGGGCGTCGCCTACATTCAGGTTCAGACTCCGCCGGGTGCTACGCAGGCTCAAACGCAGATCGCGGTCGACGACGTGGGCGACTATCTGCTGCACGAGGAAGCGCGAGCCGTCGACGGCGCGTTTGAGATCGCTGGTTTCAATTTCGCGGGACGTGGACAAAACCAGGGCCTGGTCTTCATCCGGTTCAAGGATTGGTCCGTGCGAAAGCGCGCCGACCTCAAAGTGCAAGCAGTCCTTGCCCGAACAGCCAAGCACTTTGCGTCGTATCAGGGGGCGACTATCGTTCCGATCAATCCGCCATCGATACCTGCCCTCGGAACGGCGTCGGGGTTCGATTTCGAGCTCGAGGACCGTGCCGGTCTCGGCCACGAAAGGCTCATGCAGGCGCGCGATGAGCTTCTTTCTAAGGCACGCCAGGACGCGAACCTCGCACTCGTGCGTCCCAACGGACTCAACGACAACCCGACATTCAAGATCGATATCGATCGCGAGAAGGCAAGCGCCTTTGGCATCAACTTAAGCGACGTCGATCAGACCTTTTCAATTGCATGGGGCTCACGGTATGTCAATAATTTCCTCGATACCGACGGTCGCATCAAAAAAGTCTATGTCCAGGCCGACGCCCCGTTTCGGATGAACCCGGAAGACCTGAGGTCGCTCTACGTCCGCAACACAAGCGGGAACATGGTGCCATTCACGTCGTTCGCTAGCGGCTCATGGAGCTACGGATCACCGAAACTGGAGCGCTACAACGGCGTTTCTTCGGTGGAGATCCAGGGCCAGGCCCCACCCGGCAAGAGCACAGGGCAGGCGATGGCGGCCATGCAAAGGCTCGCGGCGCAGCTCCCGGCCGGAATCGGTTACGAATGGACGGGGATTTCGTTGCAGGAACAACAATCAGGCTCGCAAGCCCCCATGCTGTACGGGCTTTCCATTCTCGTCGTCTTCTTGAGCCTGGCCGCACTCTACGAGAGCTGGATGGTGCCGATTTCCGTGATCATGGTGGTGCCGCTCGGGATTCTTGGTGCGCTCGCTGCGGCGACGGCGTTGCACCTCGAAAACGACGTTTACTTCCAGGTGGGCCTCCTGACCACGATCGGTCTGTCCTCGAAGAACGCCATCCTGATCGTCGAGTTCGCGCGCGACCTCGAAGCCAAGGGGATGTCGGCGATCGATGCGGCGGTCGAGGCTGCGCATTTACGGTTGCGGCCGATTCTCATGACCTCGCTCGCCTTTGTTCTTGGCGTATTGCCTCTGGCCATCGCCAACGGCGCAGGATCGGGCAGCGAGAACGCAGTCGGGCGCGGCGTTATTGGCGGCATGTTGAGCGCCACGTTCCTGGCGCCATTCCTGATCCCGATGTTTTTCGTCTTTATAACCGAAAGGCTTTTCAAGCCGAAGGCCGCTTCGTCGCCGGCACTCCCGCTGCAGACTGCGGCCCAGGCGGATGGCGGAGGCGCAAAATGAAACGAGACTATAGGGTGAACCGAGTGGGGGTTATCAACTCCATTTACGGCGGCGTAGCGTTCATTGCTGTAACAGCGCTGCTCGCCAGTTGCTCCCTTCAGCCGACGTACGAGCAGCCCGCGTTGCCAGTGGCAACAGCGTATCCGACCGGCAAGGCATACGAGTCATCGATCGGCAAATCGGATGGCACGACGCTACCTGCGGTCGAGATCGGCTGGCGCGATGTCCTTACTGATCCGCGATTGCAGCGATTAGTTGAGATCGCGCTGGCCAACAATCGGGACTTGCGCATCGCCGCTTTGAACGTAGCGCAGACCCAGGCTCAATACCGCATCCAGCGGGCTGCGTTGTTTCCACAAATCGGCGGATTCACCGAGTATTCGACTACGCGCACCCCGGCCGATGTTGCGACCAGTAGCAATGTGACTCTGACACATGACTATGCCGTTGGGCTTTCCGCCTCCTGGGAACTCGATTTCTTCGGTCGCTTGCAGAGCCTGAAGGACCAGGCGTTGCAGCAATACTTCGCCACGGCACAGGCGCGCAAAGCCGTGGACATCCTGCTTGTTTCCCAGGTTGCAGACCAGTACCTTACGCTGCTTGCAGACGACGACCTGCTTGCGGTCACGCAACGTACGCTAGAGAGCG
The DNA here is from genome assembly GCA_963763625.1 of uncultured beta proteobacterium. GTDB lineage: Bacteria > Pseudomonadota > Gammaproteobacteria > Burkholderiales > Casimicrobiaceae > PALSA-1003. The sequence continues at coordinate 205,157 of CAVXPH010000003.1, forward strand.
CGCAGGCATCGTACAAGCTCACATTGCTCCAATTTCAGACTGGCACCGGAACCGAGCTCTCGGTTCGCGAGTCGGAGACTGTCGTCGAACAGTCGAGGGCGAACTATTCGGCACAGCTCCGTGGCCGCGCACAAGCCGAGAACGCACTGGTGCTGCTCATCGGTGAACCGCTTCCCGACGATCTCCCGCCTCCGGCGACTCTGAACGCCCAGACGATACTGACCGATATCCCGGCGGGTATGCCATCCGATCTGCTGACGCGCCGCCCGGACATCATGCAGGCCGAGGCGACGTTGCGCGGGGCAAATGCCAATATCGGAGCCGCGCGCGCAGCATTCTTCCCGACGATCAGCCTGACCGGCGACTTGGGCACGTCGAGCTCCGCACTCGCGGGGCTGTTCAAAGCCGGGTCACTGGCGTGGGGCTTCCTGCCTTCGCTTACCTTGCCGATCTTCGAGGCGGGGCAACTCCATGCCAGCCTCGATGTGGCGACGATACAGAAGGACATCAACGTCGCCCAGTACGAGAAAACGATTCAGACGGCGTTTCGTGAAGTGGCCGACGGGCTTGCAGCGCGCGGCACGTATGACGACGAAGTCGCCTCGCTTGAGCGTTACACCGAGGCGCAACAACGCCGACTCGAGCTTTCAGACATGCGGTTTCGAATGGGTGTGGACCCTTATCTGACCGTGCTTACGGCGCAAACCGATTTGTACAACGCCCAGCAGGCACTGGTGCAGGTGCGCCTGGCCCGTCTTACCAACCTGATGGACCTATACCAGTATCTCGGCGGTGGGTGGATCGAGCACACAGGCGACGTACCAAGTTCTCCCGAAGATGTCGGTTCCGTCGCGCCGGCCAGCCACGCGCCGTGGGGTCTGTTCAAGAACCGGGGAACGTGAGCAACGCATCGGGAATGTGATCACGCCGGTGGCCGCAGTCTGCAATTTGGCACTTGCGGTTGCGCCAGAAGGCGTTACAGCTGCAATTCGAAGCAATGAATGCGAAACGCGGTCGAAATGCAGCTGGCGCCTAATAGGTACAGGCGCAAAGTTCATCATTTGATGATCCACGCCGAGTGGAGTATCCATTTCAAACCTAGATAAGGAGCAGTCATGAACAGCAACGTTTCGATTGTAAAGAGCATTGTAGTAGCGGCCGCGCTGCTTGTAGCCGGTGCTTCGGGTGTTGCACGGGCAGACAGCGACATGAATCCGTTGGTTGGCGATTCTTACGCCTACTTCAATGGATGTAATCTGGGGCAGACATGCAAGCCTGTCTATAACAACGCCCCTTCGACATTCCGCGTAAGCAATCCGAGCGGCCTGTCGGAGCGGCAGTTGCAGGCAATTTCGACTGAGGCGCCTCATTTTGGCGTTACAGCGCCCGTCATCGACAGCGCGCGTTCGGAATTTGCCATGAGCCGTCCGCACGGGCTGTCGGAGGGTCAACTCCAGGCGTTGTCCTCCGAGGGAGCGCATTGGCAATCACCGACGCAAGCTCCGACAAGTGCAGTCGCGTCGACGAACGAAGCGGCGTTTTCGATATCCGCTGCCAAGTGAGTCTTTGATGTTGGTCGAGCCACCTGGGGCCGGACTCAGCGTCCGGACCCCGGGTTTCTTATATCTGCCAAGAGAACTGGAGGACGAGATAAACATCCTGACGCGTGCGGCCGTGCCAAGGGAGCCGTCGCCAAGTGTGACGTGCTCACATTGGGTGTGCCGTAACTGTGACTGGGATAGATTGGTTTCGAGAGCGGCAAGCGTTGCAAGTTATTGATTTAACATGTGGTTATATGGGCAATATCCGCCTCTAACCCGATGGTCACAGGTTCAAATCCTGTCCCCGCAACCAAACAAATCAACGGCTTGCAGCGATGCAGGCCGTTTCATTTTGCGGACTGCGACTTTGTTTGTGCCTAAGTTCTCCACAGGCACGGCACGCAAAGCGCGCAGACGTTCGGCAAAAGGCGCCGAGCGCTCGGCGGCAAGGTGCGCGTGGCGCCGCATCATCTCCGTACTCGACCAGCCCCCCATCTCCGCAAGGCATACAGCGGCGCCCCGTTCTGCACTTGCCAGCTCGCCCACGTGTGGCGCAGATCGTGCCGGCGGAAATCCTCGACGCTGGCCGCTCTCAGCGCCGCATACCACGGTCGCGGCGTCGGCCAGATTGCGGTCTGACGAACGGGCAAGATTGTCGCTGTCCGTATTATCAGGTTGTTTCGCTGACCGGACGGACGTAATCTGCCGCGTCGAACAATTTAGAGCACACGTTGGGCATTCACCATAGCTAGGCCTAGCGAGTTAATTCCCGGGAACTTTCGCGGGCACGACGACGAACGTGCCCCTACTCGAATGTACGTTCACACCGCACCGCCCATCGGTACTAAAATGCGGATCGTTTCAGTTGCGTCGCGTTGTAACTGGGGTATCGATGGCCAAGAGTATTGAGATCGATCGGGCAAGACCACTCAGAGATGAGCCAAAGAAGGGGCACAATCGATGGCATCCCGATATAGAGCCGGTCGTCGACGTCGACCCATTGGAGGAGGTAACGATCGAGACGCGCGACTCCTCCGACTGCCAAATCCGGCCAGGAAATACAGCACCAGATCTCCTGCAAATGGATCCTCGGGTCGTGCACCCGCTCACCGGCCCTGTTTACGTAAATGGCGCATTGCCCGGAGATCTACTTGAAATCGAGTACATGGAAATCGTGCCGCAGAAGCACGCCTGGACTCGATTCATCCCGGGCATCGGCTTCTTGCCTGACCTTTTTGACCATCCCTACTTGGTGCATTGGGACTTGACTCAGAAATGGGCGACGTCTGCATCGTTGCCAGGAGTCCGCATCCCAAACGCCGCCTTTATGGGTACTGCGGGTGTCGCGCCCTCGCGTGAGCAGCTGGCAAGGTGGACCAAGCGTGAAGCCGAGTTGAAAGCGCGGGGGGGGGTCGTGTTTCCGCCAGACTCCGAGAGCGCCGTGCCGCCAACCGAACCTATTGCTACGCAAGGCTTGCGCACTATTCCGCCCCGAGAGAATTGCGGAAATGCGGACGTAAAGCAGATGACAGTCGGTTCCAGGCTGTTGGTTCCCGTGAATGTGACAGGTGCACTTTACTCGGTAGGCGATGGCCACTTTGCCCAGGGTGATTCCGAATGTTGCGGCACCGCCATCGAGATGGGTGCCACCGTAACGGTAAGATTTCGCATTCATCGCGGCGAGGCTGCCCGCCGAGGGATTATTTGGCCACGTTACGCGCATCCTGGATACTTCGCGCCGCCGGAATGGGCAGTTCCCAAGAACTTCATAGCGACCATGGGGATGCCGATTCGCGACAATGGCGACAACGAAAACGGCGATATTACGCTCGCCACGCGCAATGCAATTATCAATATGATCGACCTCCTCGCGGAACGCGGATGGAGTCGAGAGCAGGCCTACGTGATATGCAGCGTTGCGGTGGATCTAAAGGTGAGCAACGTCGTTGATATGCCGAACGCAGTGGTGTCAGCGATCCTCCCGGAGGAGATATTCAATGTCTAGCCTAAGCGGTGTTCGGATTGGGATAATTGGCGCTGGAGCGATCGGCGGCGCCTTGATCGATCGTCTTCTGAATGGCGCCAGCGTCAGAGCCGATCACATTGTCGCCTGCGAGCCGAAGGACGCCAGGCGTGAAGAAATTGGCAAACGCTTTGGGGTGCAGGTTACGGCCGATCCTGGCGAGGCCGCTGGCTGCGGCATTGTCGTCCTCGCGGCGCCGCCCTTGGAGATACGGAAGATCCTGCAGACAATCGGCGGACGGCTTGACCATCGACCGGTCGTCATATCGTTCGCGGCTGCTATTCCGCTGGCAGTCCTGGAATCTGCGCTCTCATCGGCGGTTGCTGTCGTGCGCGTCAATCCGAACTCACCGTCGGTCGTAGGCGCGGGCTACAATCCGGTGGCCTACGGCGCGAAGACGGTCGGCGCCGCCCGCGATCTGGCGGATCAGTTCCTCGGGTTGCTTGGCCATAGCCCGACGGTTCGAGATTCCGAGATGAATCTCTACACGGCACTCACGGCGGTTGGACCGACTTACTTCCTGCCGGTCTTCGAAGCGATGATCGCCGCCGGCGCCGCCGGCGGGCTTTCACGCGAAGCCGCCGTAACGGCCGCTGTCGAGACTGCCCGCGGCAGCGCCGAGATGGTCGCCAAGCGTCCGGAGGCGGTAGAAGAGCTCAAGCTCTTTACCGGGCTTCGCCCGCTTCAAGACGCCGCGGTGCGCGAGCTGGTCAGCAAGGCCATCTCGGATGCGCTCAGCCGCATGGAGGCCGTGCAGAAGCAGGCTGCCTCATAGCGCGACGATCAGGTCGATTTCAACCAACGCACCGAGCGCGAGATTGGTGACGCCGACGGTGGTTCGCGCTGGATAATGGCCCGGCTGGAAATAGGTTGTATAGATCTTGTTTACGATCGGGTAGTCGGCTGCGAAGTTGACCAGGAAGATTCTCGCCATGACGGTCCGGTCGATGCTGGTACCGGCACCTCGCAGTACCGCCCCCAGGTTGGCCATGATCTGCTTTGCCTGGTCCGCTGCACCGCCTCGCACGAGAGCATTGGTCTTTGGGTCCACGCCCAGTTGCCCCGTGACGAAAAGATAGTTGCCGGCACGTACGGCATGGCTGTAGGCCGCGGTCGACGGGGGTGGCGCTACGTCGGGAACGTTCAGGTAACTGATTTCCATTGGCAACCTCCTCTTGGCATCACCGGTTGTAGCGCTCGAGGAATTGCCGCGTGCGCTCGGTCTTGGGGTTGACGAAGAACTCGTCCGCGGTAGCCTCCTCTACGATGCGTCCTTTGTCCAGAAATACGACGTGGCTTGCTGCTTCGCGCGCGAATTGCATCTCGTGGGTGACGACGATCATCGTCATGCCGTCGTTTGCGAGATCCCTCATGACCGCAAGCACCTCGCCCACGAGCTCAGGGTCGAGCGCGCTGGTCGCTTCGTCGAAAAGAAGCACGTCAGGGTGCATGGCAAGCGCCCGCGCAATGGCTACCCGCTGCATCTGTCCGCCAGAAAGATAGGCGGGATAGACGTGGCGCTTGTCGGCAAGGCCGACCTTTTCCAAAAGCGTCTCCGCCTCCGCGATCACCTCCTCCCGCGGTCGGCGCTGCACGTGGATAGGGCTCTCGATCACGTTCCCAACGGCCGTCATGTGCGGCCACAGGTTGAAGTGCTGGAATACCATGCCAATCCGGGTACGAATTGCCGCCAGGTCGCTGTCATTCATCGGCACGCTTCCCCCAGGGATCGGCCGTACCCCTATTCGAGCCCCGCGGAGAAAGATTGCGCCGCTGTCAGGTGTCTCCAGCCAGTTGACGCAACGCAGGAGCGTGGTCTTGCCTGATCCGCTTGGCCCCAGGATACAGACGGTCTCGCCGGGCATGACGCGCAAGTCGATCCTGGAAAGCACCTCGTGTTCACCAAAGCGCTTGCCGACGCCACGCAACTCAACCGTGGGAATAAGCTGACCGGCTTCAGGCATGGCTGCGTCGCACAAAGGATGCCCATCTTTCGCTGCGGCGAACGAGCCATTCGATCCCCCCGCATAGTATCCAGTAGAGCAAGGTCGCGACTAGGAACGACTCGAACGGGATGAAATAATACGACTGGACGGCGTTGGCGGCGTAGGTCAGTTCGGGGATTGTGATGATCGATAAGAACGCGGAGTCCTTGATCAATTGAATCAGCTGATTTCCGATCACAGGACCCACGGCGATCAGTACCTGGGGAAGAATGATACGTCTTAACAGAAGAAACCCTCGGAAGCCGAAGGCCCGCCCGGCCTGGAACTGCTCCTCTGGGAGGCTTACCCAGCCGGCACGCAGTATCTCTGCCATGTAGGCGGTGTTGTACAGGACAAGCGTGGCAAGCGCAGCCGTCCATTTACTGAGCACGATTCCAACCGCGGGCAGGGCAAAGTAAACGATGTAGGTAAGAAGCAGGAAGGGAACGCATCGGCCCGCATCGACGATTGCCTGGGACCCTCTCCTCAGGTAACGATTTCGTGCGGTGAGCGGTGCTAGGAACAGTGCAGCCAGCACCAGCGATAGCAGCATCGAAACCCCGCAAAGCCACACTGTGTTGCCGAGCCCGATGGCGAACTGCGGCCACTCCTGCCAGACGACATCGAAGCGTAGCCTCATGCGACGCTCCGGCGCGCAAGCCGCCGTTCAAGTAGGCGTGCCGCAACAATGAGCGATGCCAGCACCACCGCGTAAATGACCAGGGCTGAAAGAAACGGCGGTAGCGGCGTATAGGTGGCTTCGGCGATTTGCCGCGCCTTGCGCGTGAGCTCGACCACACCGATGATCGCAATCGCAGGGCTTGCTTTGATGAGCAGCGTCATTTCGTTGACGAGGATCGGCAGGCTTGTCCGCCAAATCTGGGGGAACACGATTCGCCAGAATGCCGTGCGTCGTGTCATGCCAAAGGCTCTTGCGGCCTCGAGTTGGCCGCGAGAGAAGTCCACTATCGCGGCTCGCCAAATCTCGCTGTTGAATGCCGCCGTATTCAGCGTCAGTGCAATTACAGCTGCGGGTAGTGGGCCTATTTCCAACCCGAGCGCAGGCAGGCCGAAGTAGATCAGCATCACGAACGTGACCACTGGCACCGCCCGTACGAAGCTCGCGTAGACGCCACACAAAGCCCGAGCGAGGGGATTTCTACCGGTTCTCCCGGCGGCGATTGCGAGGCCGAGGGGTATGCCCGCAACGATCGCGAGGCTGCATACCCCTACGGTAATTCCCGCTCCATGGAGCAAATCCAGGAGCGCGGCGAACTCCAGCATTCCTAGGCCCGGAGCGGGGCCTGTGTCAGTTCACCTTGCGATCGCCCGGCAGGAGCGGCTCGTTCGGGAGATCGTCAAATATAATCTTCAGATACTCGCCCTGAAACTTCTTGAAGGTGCCATTGGCCTTTTCCTCTGCGAGAAACTTATCCAGGAAGTCCAGCACGCTCTTGTTCCCCTTCTGGACTGCCCAGGCCGCGTAGGACTTTCGGCCGACGCGCTGGCCCAGCTCGAACTGCTGCGGCTTCTCGCTGACCAGGGTCGACAGCGACACGATGTTGTGGATGACGGCGTCGAGGCGCTTATTGATGAGATCCTGATAGGCTTCGGAGAAAGAGCCGTATTGAACAATTGGCCCCAGCTTGCCTCCGCTGGCCTTGAGCGTGGCCTCGAGCTCCGGTAAGACCTGGAAGGATGCTCCTCCCTGTTGCACACCCAGGGTCATGCCGGAGAGGTCTTTGATGCTCTGGATACGGCTGTCGCCCTTGCGCTTGACATAGGCCATCGTCGATTCCGAGATCGGCATCGTGAAGTCGAGGGACTTGACGCGCTCGTCGGTAATTACGGCCGCGGTAACCGCGGCGTCGTACTTGCCAGAGGCAACGCCTGGAAGGATGCCCTGCCAGGGGAGAATCTCCTGGCGGATCTCAAAGCCGGCGGATTTTCTTAGCAGCGCGAGAAGCGCATGATCGTACCCGACGGGCTTACCATTCACGACGTACTCGAACGGGGGATAGTCGTCTTCCGTTGCGACGACCATGTATCCCCGTTTCTTGATTTCGTCCAGGCTGGCGCCAAACGCCAGCGAAATGCCCATCGCGCCCAAGAACAGGAATCCGGCGACGCGGAAGACGATGCGGCTTGAAGCGTGTGTGGCTACGGCAGAACGCGGTGCGGTGCTCATGGATGCCCCCTTTTGCTACTGTCGATGCTGCTACAAGGGTTAATGCACAGCATGGGTGCAACGACAGGCCATTCTATCGACTTGCGCCCCAACTCGGTGCGTTAATCCGCCTGCCTCCTCAAGGATTCGAAGAGCCTGCCCACACCATGCACGAAGTATTCCTGCAATGGGTGAGTAATTAGCTGTACGCCGATCGGCAATCCATCGACCTCGCCGCATGGTACTGCTAACGCCGCCACGCCGGTTAGAGACCAAAGGCCCTGAAGATCGGAGGCGCCCGTCAAATCGGAAAACGGTGGCGCCGTGCCGTCAACGGCTGGCGCAAGGATGATGCGATCGGACAAGAGTAGGTCCAGCACATGCGCTCGAATAGTACGCGCGACGACCAGTGCCGCTTCATATGCACGATCAGTGATCTCTCGGCCATCATCGATGATCTTCTTGAATCGATCGCTCATGCTACTGCCAAACTGGTCTCGGTCGGCGCCATGGTGCACCGCAAGATCATGGTACAGAATCGTCTCCCAGCAGTGCTTTGCCTGGGCCGCGTCAACAGGTAGCTCGGCCGGTATGATCGTCACACCGCTCGACTCGAGCAATGATGTCGCTCGCGTCAGGGCTTGCTGCGACGGAGGTTCAATGCGGTCGCGAAACGGGCCATCGACAAGCAACGCGATTCTCGGCAGTTTAGTTATCGGTTTTCGCTCATCCTCGCCGTTCATCATCGACTGATAGGCGAGAAATACATCGTCGAGAGATCGACTCATGGGGCCGACGTGATCGAGAAATGGCGATAGCGTCATCACCCCGATCGTGGAGATGACGTTCATGGGAGGTTTGTACCCGAATATCCCACAGTAGGTTGACGGTCGGACGATGGAGCCAACGGTTTGCGTGCCTATTGCTATTGGCACCATGCGCGCGGCGACGGCAGCGGCTGAACCGCTGGATGATCCTCCCGGAGTGCGTGACGCGTCGTAAGGATTGGTCGTCGGTCCAGCCCTAGCAATCGCATACTCCGTTGAAACCGTGGTGCCAAGTATTACGGCGCCTGCAGACCGAAGGCGGCGTACAACCTCTGCATCACGTAAGGGAATCCGGTCTCGATGAATCTCCGTCCCCAATGTGCAGTGCAGGCCGGCAACATCAATGGTGTCCTTGACTGCAATCGGAATGCCATGGAGCGCTCCGGAAATGTCACTGTGGTCGAGTTCCTCGGCCCTTCGCAGCGCTCCCTGCGAGTCCAAATCGACAAAGGCCTTAACAATCGGCTCGCGTTCCATGGTCCGTTGCAAGCAACTCTCTGTCACTTCAACGGCCGAGCACTCGCGGTTTCGCAGCATGGACCGTATTTCGCTAGCGCTTAGGCTCCAAAGAGGATCGAATGCCATTGCGGCTTGTTGCCCAATGAGTTGACCTGTGTACGAAGGTTATGGTCAAGCAATTCTCTGAAATCCTGATCGTGAACGGCATCGGGTCTACTGACAGTTCTAGTTTTTGGCGGTAGGGGTAGATCCGTCGGCAATTGTGACGCGCTCAGATCGGGTGTGCCATAACTGTGACTGGGATATATTGGTTTCGACATCGGCAAGCATTGCAAGTGATTGATTTAACGAGTGCTTATATGGGCGCAGCCTGCCTCATAACCCGAAGACGACCGCAATCGAAAATTGTCGCAGCACATTCATGGGATCCCCGTGGGTGAATACGATCAATGCCTCCCGGTTTCTTCGAGAGGTCCGTATTTTATATTCCTACTCCTTTGCCAAATCAAGAACGTCGTTAGTAGCTGGACATCCGCTATTGAGTGAATTGCAAAGCGGCGGCGATCGACTGGTTCTGGCCGCCTGATGGAACTCTCCACGAAACGTGGGTAACTTCACGAACTGCCTGTCAGGCTACCCGCTCAATTGCAGACGTTCAGACATGACGTTCCAAGTGCTTGCTATGCAATCGGTTAACCGAACAGTAATTTCCGCACAGCAGCGCCGGTCTTGCCGACTAGTTTCTGTTTGTTGGTCGCGGTTAGTTTCTTGATCGCCGCTTCCATCCTGCCCGCTTCTGACTGGTTCAAACAGACAAACTTGACGAGCAGCCGGCGCGGCGGATTGACCCTGGTATAGCGCGCCCCGGTGCCGGCGATGTGCTGTGCGTAGCGCATAGCCACATTTCGTGCGATTCCGGTGTAGATTGTTCCGTTGCGGCAGAGGATGAGGTAGACGTACCAACGCTTCGCCGCCCGTGCTTGGGCCGCCAGTGCGCGGGGCGATAGGTCCGGCATAAGGTCTCATTAGCACAGCGCAGGCGCTCAATTACATAATCGGCCGCCGCGGCGATTGGCTATCTTCGACTACTACAGCATGGAGGCAGCGAAAACAGAAGTGGCGCTGGCCGGCAACCAGAAGCGGCCGCCGCCGAGCGGTCCGGTTGAGCGACGGGTTAGGCGGCAATCCACTTCTCCGCATCAGCCTGCTCATTCATGGAGAAGACCCTGACTACGCTTGGCATCAGAAACTTGAACATCCGCGTCGCATGTGCGACCCAAGGTACGTCTGTGACAACTGCGACTCGCTCCCACACCTTCCAATGCGCGAGGCCGACTTTTGCATCGTCCCACATGGCTCCTGTGGTAAAGCCAATAAAGTCAGGCCCAAGCTGATCGAGCACTCGAATGCGGGCATGTTTCTGAAGCTTTGTCTCAATAGCTGGGATGAGAACCGCTTCGTAATCATTTGCATCGACTAGCCCTGAAGCGGCAATGCCGACGACATTGTCGGGGAGATGAGAAAGGAGCTTCATCATGGTGACTCTCCTATGCGCGACGAAACCGATTCTGTAGCGTAACAGTTCTTGCGGCCCAAGCTGCACATGAGCCGCTCGACCGTCGCAAACCGACCCTGACCTGACGTTTGCGGTGCTCCGATCCGGTCGTTGAAACCGATGATAGCGGTCGTTCAAATTGCGCAAATAGGCTCAACCACGCTGTTTGTCTGGACGCTTAACCGTTGCCCATCTTGGCGCATGTCATACGCTTCGGGGTCCGACACATTAATCGTCGCCGACTGCTGAGTTCGGCAGATACGCCAAATACCAACGCCGACTAGTACAGTCAGAGCACACACTTCGGGCCAGAAGAGCAGATTGCTGTCGATCATTGCTTTCTCCATTTTGGTTTTACATTGTCGGGCGCTCGCTGCGGGTGGCTGAACCAACGGTCGCCTATAGGAGGCATTTGAACACTTGCGGCCAAGGCCGTCTGTGCGTCGAGACACAAAGAGCGCGGCGGCGCCGATCGCGCTTAGGCCGCGCATTGCGGGGTGGGGCGGCGGGTATACCATTCATGTGTCTATGGATCCGCTCTACAAGAAAGCCATCGCGCAAGGGGTGGCGGGGATGGCCGTATTCGTCGCCTTCATTTTCTTGCCAGCGGGCACGTGGCACTACTGGCAAGGCTGGCTCTTTATCGCAGTCTTTTCCGTCTCGACCATCGGCTTCACCGTCTATCTCGCCCTCCACGACAGGCCGCTTCTCGAGCGCCGCATGAATGCCGGACCACAGCATGAGAAAGAGTGGTCGCAGAAGATCATCGTGTCGCTCATCATCCTCGCGTTTTCTATTTTTATCATCCTGCCTCCACTCGATTACCGCTTTGCCCTCTCGCCGGTGCCCGCATACCTGTCCTTTGTAGGCGACATCGTGATCGTATTGTCATTCCTCTTTATTTTCTGGGTGCTGAAGGTCAATAGTTATGCAGCAGCCAACATCAGTGTCGCGGATGATCACAAAGTGATCGACACCGGCCCCTACGCGTATGTGCGTCATCCTATGTATGCTGGCGCGCTCTGGCTTTTCATCAGCATGCCGCTTGCACTCGGCTCGTGGCTCACGATCTGTCTCGTCCCGCTCATCCTGCCGGTGCTTTTCTGGCGGATTCTTGATGAGGAGAAAATCTTGCGCCACGATCTTCCCGGCTACAACGAATACGCAAGCCGTGTGCGCCGTCGTCTCATTCCGTACGTCTGGTAGGAATGGGGGCTAGCCACTACAAGAAATCAGCGCGCCGTTGGGTGTAGAGCGGATGGCTCGAACCTACCACCGCTTGCGAAGAGATTGATCGCCCCACATGGCACCCAGGGTCGCCCCCACACCGTTCGACGCCGATAACCTTTCCGGCAGCTGCATGCTTGCCGCTTTGTAGCGATTGGCGCTTCGGTGTCGCAGATTCCATGTTGGCACGGGCCTTTACGAGCCCACTTCAGATGCCGGATATACGACTGCAGGCTTCACCCCAACGGCCACCACGATCGATCAACCTCTTCCGTTTCGGGGGGAGTCCATATACGACGGGTTAGGCGTCACTTCGGAGCAAACGGCACAAGCCCATACCGGCTCATCACGGCTACCAGTGCCCCCTTGTCTGGCGGTCCGCCCGCGTTGACGACAGCAGCGACATCCTTGAAATACTGCGCCCCAATGTCCGGAGACTGGATGATCAATGCGCGGGCGACGCTACCAAACGGGTTGGAGAACGCATGAGCAGTGCCCCTTGGCGTTTGCATGCTCTGTCCCGGCGTGAGATCTCGCGTATCGGAACCCACTGTGTAGCGAAGCGTGCCCTCCAGGACATAGACGATCTCTTCGTTGTTTGAATGGCTATGCGGAGGTGGGACGTTTGAGGCCGGCGGTACGGTGAGTTCAAACATGCCCAGACTCGCAGTTTGCGATCCATCGACGAGGTACCGGATGCCCAGTTGGCCAACGTTGATTTCAATTGCGCTCATGTTGTGGTGTTGGCTGAGTTGATTGTGGTTGGTGCGGGTCACGCCTAACAGTGACCAGTCGGGCGCACCCGGCGCGAGTCACAAAATTGTAGGCGCGACCGTCCGGTTTGGGGAAAATTCGCGACCGGCTGCTCCTGGCCCGATCTCGGCCTGATCGTCGACAAGTCGCAGTTCGACCCTTACCGGAGGGATTGTTCGACTACTCGATCACCTCGTCCGCTCGCAGCAGCAGCGACTGCGGGATCGTGATACCGAGTACCTTCGCGGTCTTCAGGTTGAGGAATAACTCGACCTTCGTGGACTGCTGAACTGGCAAATCGCCCGGCTTCGCTCCACCGAGCAGACGACCGGTGTAGACGCCGAGTTGGCGGTGCGAGTCGGTGTTGCTGGCGCCGTAACTCATCAAGCCTCCAGCGGCGACGAATTGACGATATTGATAGATCGTGGGCATTGCATATCGAGTCGCCAGCGCAGCGAGCTGCGCGGTGCGGGTATTGAAGAATGGGTCAGGAGCAACCATCAGCGCGCCGGCTCGCAGCTGGGGCAGTGCCGCAAATGCCCGATCGAGTTCGCCGTCCGTCTTCGCATGCTGGAGTTCCAGTCGTAGCCCAAGTCTGTTTGCCACCGTCTGAAGGTCTCTCAAGAGGGGCTCGGCATTCGGATTGCTTGGGTTGACCAGTAGTGCGATGACAGTCGCCGCGGGGACCGATTCGTGCAGCAACTCGAGTCGTTTCGGAGCGAGTTCTACGTTGAACCTAGTTACCCCCGTGAGATTTCCGTCGGGCCGACTGAAATTGGTGACGAGCCCGACCTTGATCGCGTCGGCGCCGACCGTGAAGGCGATCGGTATCGTCGTTGTGGCCTTCTTCGCAGCCAGCGCGACGGGGGTGCTGGTCGCGGCGATGACTGCGACGCGACGGCTGACCAGATCGGCCGCAAGATCCGGCAACCGAGCGTAGTCGTCGTTAGCCCAGCGATACTCAATTGTGACGTTCTTACCCTCGACGTATCCGGCTTCGCTCAAACCCTGGCGAAAAGCGGCCAGAAGGTCTGGCGAATCCGAGGATGCCGCAGCGGAAATGTACCCGACCAGCGGCATCGGCATAGTCGCAGGTCTTTGCGCGCACGCGCCGAACGGCCATACGATAGCCGCGCCGGCGAGAGAAGCAGCGAATTCGCGACGTTTCACTGAGCCACCACGTTAGAGCACGGCAGAAGCGATTGCAAGCTCGACCATGGGGAATGGCCGCTAAAGAGCAACTTGGGGGAGGGCTTCGACCGGCTGGTTGTGCGAACTCGGCCTGATATCCGCCGGGGCTTAGAATGCCGTCATGCCGACCCTTGCAGCCGTACGCTCTCCGCTTCCGGCACCCTTTCACGGGCGGATGGCTCCGCGCCCGGCCGTTCGCGCAGAGAAAGCCGCCCGCGATGCTCTGCGGGCGGTCCTAGGGTCCGCAGGCGAACCGCCCGCGGATTAAATGCCTCACTACGCGCCGGCCCGCGCGACCTTAACCGTTTTGCCGGTGGCGGCGAGCTGGAACTGGGCTTTGACTTCGTAATAGTCCAGCATGTAGATAGCCTTGGTTCGCTCGACGTACCGCCGAAGCTGCTCGGGACCCTGCGCGGCCTTTGTGAACGCGGTCTTCATTTCGGGGCTGGCGAGCGATGGACCAGCGATTGCCACTGGCGCCAACACGAGCGCCGCTGCGATGATAGCGCCCTTGAAGAAATTGGAGGTCGTCATCGATGTTCTCCTTTGCGTTGACTCAGCGTGGCCGCGGGAAGCGGCCGCACTAAGGACGTTCATGCATCTCTTAATGAGCGTCGTCGTGATAATGGCTCCTATGACGTGCGTCGCGCCACGGAAAAGTCGACCGTAAAGGCCGCGAATATTCACCTCTCGCGCCGTTGTGTGGCGCTGTGCCCTCACGGAAACGCAGAGCAATATATCGCCCCGACCACGCAGATAGCGCGGCGGGGCGCGAGGGGGCGGTCAGCTAGTACTACTCGAAATGACCAGCTTACTCACGCGGAACAGTTACTGACTTGAAAATGGCGGGAATCCGCTGCGCGTCATTCCCCGAGCCGCCGGTTTTTCGCCGTTCGAGTCCGCGACCAAGCATAGTGGCTTGCGAGCAGGGTTAACAGAGGCGGTGGCAGGCGCAACCGATCAATAAGCGGCATTACTCGGGTTAGAAACAACACGCCCCGCCAAAGCGGGGCCTGTGTTCGCGCGGAATCGGCTAATGCTTGCGGCGCGAGAAGCCGAGTCCGGCTAGGCCGAGGCCTAGAAGCGCGAGCGTGGCGGGCTCGGGGACCGGGCTAGTCCCGTCAGCCGAGTACGACAGGGTAACATCGTCAAAATTGACCTGCGCGACCGTACTGACGAAAGGGGCTGAAAACTCGATTAGGATATCGTTGCCGACGTCAGCCGGAAAACTTGCGGAATCGAACGTCAAAGGGAAATTGACGAAGTGCCCCGGGGCTGGAGGGCTCGGTATTCCCGAAGCAAGAACGGCGCTGGTCGAAGCGTCCAACAGCTGGATGCTGTAAGAAGGCAGACCTATATCATTCCGCTCTCCGACATAGACGGTGAAATCGTAAGTTGAATTGGCAAGCAACGGGCCGACGTCCTGAGAAAATGAGCCGCCCGGATTCAGATAAGCCGTGTTTGAACCGTCGGGGACTGGCACCGAGAAGGTATTCGGATTGTAGGCGCCAACAAGGTCGCCGAAGGGCAACACCGAGGGAACCATCCAGTCCGTCAAAACGTTATTCGTGAAACCGCCAGATGGGAGGACTTGGCTTTCAAAACTATTGTTGAGGATCGTAATCGAATTTGCGTTTGCCGGTGGTGAAGGCAGCAAGACGGCCAAGCAGACAAATACCAACGAGCAGATATATTGCGGCCCGGCGTGTCGAATTGTAGAAGCTCCTCTCAGCAGCCCCGTGACCATCATCCGCTGAGTCTTCGATTTTCTGTGACGCGTCATAACAGTCCCCCTTTCCAGGAACGCATACGCCCCCGCCTGCGGACTTCCCTGTAGGCAACACGCTGCACATGCATAGTTCGCGCCAGACAAAAAAAGTCAAATATTATCAGTGCGTTGTCTTTTCAACGAACACGGATTACCGGCTGATTGTAAGAAAATTCGTCACGCCGTCGGTCCCTGATTGTCCGTCCCCTTCGAGACATTCCTTGAGTGCTTGCTAATGCTTGCTCCAACCGAGGAGTTCTTTCGCGCCCTGGAGATCCGAAGGACCCGAGCCCTGGTTGAACGAGACTTGGCAACTCTAAAGGGGCTGCATGCGTCGGACTATCAGCTGATCACCCCGACGGGCAAGGTCTTCTCTCGCGAGGCGTACCTGGGCGCAATCAAGGCCGAGCCGTTCTATACGGGGTGGGAAATCGGCACGATAAGCTTTCGCATTTCGGCGCACATGGCTATCGTTCGCTACAAGGCCCTTCTGCGCTTAGCCTCCGGACGTGAAATGTTGTGTTGGCACACGGACTCTTACGAACGGCGCTCCCAAGGTTGGCAGGCCGTCTGGTCACAGGCCACCCAGATTCCACAAGCGACCCGCCAGCCCTAGGAGCCAGAGTGCGGCCAACCTTGATCCAGCCCCTGCCCAATTGGCACAATGTCTACGTCGGAGAGCTCTGCCTACTCCCTCAAGCCCTGATAGCAGCGTTTCTTGGTGCCTATCGCAGCTCGCCTATGGCATTCCGGGTGGCCTCGTCCACGAGTTGTCGATCGGAAGCGGTATCCCTCATGATGGTATCCCAATGCAGTCGCACGTAAGCAGACCGGTGTTTGCTCTTCAGCACCAAAGTTTGCAGACCCCGTTGCTGGCCGAAGGCGTAATCCGTGGCGTAGCCAAGAAGGTCGTGGACGCCTTCCTGCCATATGCCAGTTTGCACAGCGTCGATGATGGCGGCCATGCGTCGGTGAAATTCGCGAGGTACATCGACCGTAAGCGGGTCTTTATCCTTCACGGCGGCTTCGATGGGCGAATCCGCAACCTTGTGCTGTCTACGCGGAAGTGTATTGTGAATCATCATTCCTCTTAGCGTTGCCCACCCTCCAGGCGCCAAGTGGTGGGGCACTCTGCCGTAAATACAAACCGCGGCGAGTACGGCAATCAAAGAGATCGTACCGAAACGACGCTCCTCTCTCTGTTTGCTGCTCCTTACTGAATCGCCAGCCTCTTACCTGGCGCTGCGGCTTTCTGGACAAGCTTGAGTTCGAGGACGCCATTCTCGTATTTGGCCTCGCACGCCGACTCATCTAGTTCCGCGGGCAGTGTAAAGCTGCGATAGACGTTGCCGAAATATCGCTCGCTGCGCAGCAGCCGGTCGCCATCTTTCTTTTCCCATTCCCGCTTCACCTCGGCGGAGATCGTGACCTGGTTGCCCTCGATGGCGACGTCGATATCTTCCTTCTTTATTCCCGGCATTTCGGAGTGAACCAGGTAACCGTTCTCAGTTTCGGTTACATCCATCTTGATCGTTAGCGGTGTAGGTGCACCGTCCAACCGCACGGGCCTGAGAAAACCACGGAACAGTTCGTCAAAGCCTGAATCCGCACGCGGATCGTAAGAGATAAGGTTTTGCATAATGCCTGCCTTTCAAATGTTGCTAGTTACTAGAGGCCCTAAGGCCTATGAGGCTGGCCTAGCAGGCTGTCACGCGGAGCAAAAAGAAATGGCCCGAATCCAGTCAGGCCACCGCCTAGAGATAAAGCAAGTGGCATCGCCACGTCTAATCGTTAGAATTATTCATACCTCTCTTGCCGAACCCTGATTCCTACCGCATTTAGACCGTTGCCGCAGCAGCGATCTTGTGGAAGGTGGAGTTCGCAACCTCATAAGTTTCAACCCGAGGTGTTCCGTCAACGACCTTCGCCAGCACCTTGGTCACTTCTGCATAATGCGCGCGGTCATAGGTATCGGCGTTAGCTTTGGTGTCCCATAAACTCAGACCAAAAGCTTCGGTTCCGCCTGGGGCAACGAAGGTGATTTCATCCCGAAACCCGCTCTGCTTGCGAAGTATGGGGAGGACGTCTTTTTCCAGGCACTGGGTAAACTCAAGCGTGTTGTTGGGCTTCAACTTCATGGATACGCGACGTGCATACATTTAGATTTCCTTGGTTGTAAAGGCCAAGGGGGCGTTGCAGATAACCGTTACGAGTAAATCATGCTGTACTACCCCGTCAGTCCTTAACCAGGATAAGTGAAGTGCCTTGACATGTCAAGCATTATCTTGGAGCATCGCTGTTACTTAATTGCTGGTGGTTAATCAGGAGAGACCTACGGTGGACGTTTGTTTAGTCATCAAGCAACGGCTGGAGCAACTGGGTTTGGAGCAGAAAGACTTGGCGGCAGCCACCGAAGTCACCGAGTCGTATATCTCTCAACTCCTTACTCGGAAAAAATTGCCCCCGGCGCCCGATCGAACCGACATCTACGAGAAGATGGGTAAGTTTCTCAAGGTGTCGAGTGGCAAGCTAGCGAAGTTAGCTGACCTCCAGCGCCGGGAGGCGTTGAAGAGAAATTTCGAGGACCCGCCGGCGCCTTTGTTTCATGAAGTCCGCGAGTTGGTACTCCGCAAATGCGCACCAGAAAAACAGCAACAGATTCGCACAATTTTTGAGAAGCAACCCTTTGGTGAACTCGAACGTCTCGTCACACAGAAGCTTCTGGATGTGATCAAACGAGTCGCCCGAGAAGAATTGAAAAATGAAAGATGGCTCCGCTCGGTGGCCCGACTCAGTGGCCGAAGCTATAAGCAGATGCGGGTGGTAATTCTCGAGTTTTTGGACACAGACGTTTTTCACGTGTCGTTGGAGAACTGCGTTTCCTTCCTCGATCCGTTAATCGAGTCGTGGGATATCGACCTGTCGGGCTTCGCTATGGAGGTTGTGCTTAACCGAAGATTAGCGCCGGGACTCGCGAAGCGATTTGAGTTTGTGGAAACGGAACCCGATCAACCTTTCGGAGGCGAGCCAGGACTCACCGGATTCCTGCAAGATCCTTCACTCAGCGGGAATATGACCCAGGAAGAAATCGAGTTTCTAAAACGGTTGCGGTTCAAGGGCAGGCGGCCTACGCCACTCTACTATTACCGGGAATTGCAAAATCTTAGAGATCCGTTGCACTATCGCACTGAAGCGGGAAACCAAGCTTCTGGCGCATCAAAAGGCCTGGTCAAGCCGGCGTGACAGTCGTAATTGCATTGAGCCATCCCCAATCCCCAAGCGCTATGGTGACTTCTCACGTTAGTTAACTTGGAGCGAGAACGCCCAAGCGCCAACGCCACGCGGCACCAGCCTACGCCTCCGAGACGCGCCTACGGCCGAAGCACCTTAACGCCAGATCGTAATGAAACTAAGTCCGCAAGAGCTGGCAAGAATCGCCAACTTTACGGTGAAGCATTACAACCAGCATGCCGAAGAATTCCGGGAGGGCACGCGCGATCACGACGTCAGTCAGAACATCGAGGCGCTATTGCAAAACATCGGAGGCGAGCCACCGTTCGCAATACTCGATTTTGGCTGCGGGCCCGGACGCGACCTCAAGGTGTTTGCCGAACTTGGTCACCTCGCGGTAGGTCTGGAAGGCGCCGAGAGCTTGGCCGCTATGGCGCGCGCCCACGCGGGCGGCGAGGTGTGGCAGCAGGATTTCCTCAAGCTCAATCTTCCGGACAAGCACTTCGATGGCGTGTTCGCCAACGCCGCGCTGTTTCACATACCCAGCCAGGAGTTGCCGCGCGTGCTGCGGGAATTGCATGCAACCCTAAAGCCGCGCGGAGTGCTGTTCGCCTCAAATCCGCATGGCCACAACGACGAAGGCTGGAATCGCGGACGCTACGGTACGTATCATGACCTTGAAACCTGGCGCCGCTACATGGCGGACGCGGGATTTTTCGAACTTGCTCACTATTACCGCCCTGCCGGTCTGCCGCGCGAACAGCAGCCGTGGCTGGCAAGTGTCTGGCGCAGATTGGAATTCTGAAGAGCGTCGCTTCGGCGAGCGCCGAACCGCTTGACGCGCCAAATCACTGACACGTGGAAAATCTTGATCGCGCAGACCCCATGGTTCCCACAGCGCGACGGCAAGAACTTGAACATTGGCCTATAGTGACGGGCGCCACGAATAACGGCGATCCACAGGAGTGAACCATGTCTCATCAGCCCCCGAAGGAAAACAAGAAGAAGCCGCAGCACACCCCGAAGGAAAAGAAGACGATCAAGCAGCAAAAGAAACGCGCGAGCGGTGCTGCTCCCTTCATCAAGCACTGAGTTCGAGGCTTCTGGCAGGCCGCGACTGCGGACAGATCAGCTAGCGCGGCAGAGCGGGCGCGACCGACCGAGTTCCCGAAGCGGTCCTAAACGTCGCGCCGAAACGGCGGTTCGAATCACGCCACCCTGCGCCATGGTTGAGCGCAAGGTTAGCCGTCATATGGATCATTCGGGAGGGCACAGCGGGCAAGCTGAGGCGGTCTGGCGCATAGAAGCGCGTTGCAAATAAAGCCGAGAAGAAGAAAACCGGAGAGTGCTAATATGCACGCAGGTTTGGGGAGTTTTTTTAGGGATTCCGGTTGAATACCCGCTCGCATCCGGATGGAGACCGATATGACCCACAGGCTCGGACGGCGCGACTTTCTCAAAGGCTCGGCGGCGCTCGCGGGCGCGGCAGCGGCCGGCAGCTTTGGCTGTGTCGAGCTGGCGTCGGCGGCGCCGATCGACGTGCCGGTGGTGGACAAGCTCTCCATCCGGGTGCTCGTTGACTCAACGCAAAATCTTTTCCTGCGCCCGGGCACGGTCAACGGCGTGAGCGTGCAGCCGACCCCGGTGCAGGCCGGCTTTCCAAACGTCGTTCACACCCAGTGGGGCCTGTCGCTGTGGCTTGAATCCCAGCGCGGCGACGAGCCCCGCACCCTGCTGCTCGATTTCGGCTACACCCCCGACGTGCTCCTCAACAACATGAGCCTCATGGGCGTCGACGCGAGGAAGATCAACGCTCTGATCGTCAGCCATGGCCATTTCGACCATTACGGCGGTCTGATGGGATTCCTCGACAAGTACCGCGGAGTGCTTCCGGCGGACGTCAAGCTCTACGCGGGCGGCGAGGACAACTTCTGCCGTCGCCTCATTGGGGCACCCGGCCAATTGACCGACTTCGGCACGCTCGACCGGCGCGCGCTGGCGGCCCAAAAGGTTGCGACCGTACTGTGCGAGCATCCGACCGTGATCGGCGGCCACGCCTTCACGACCGGACAGATCAAGCGTTCCGGCATCGAGAAGGTCCTGCCCAACACCATGGTGGAGTTCGGGATCAAGGACGGGCTCGGCTGCGACGCCACCCAGTACACGCACTTCACAGCTGCGGAACTGCAGGGCAAGGTCGTCCCGGATGAACATATCCACGAGCACGCTACCTGCTTCAACGTGAAGGACCGGGGCCTCGTCGTCATCACCTCGTGCGGCCACGTGGGCATTCTCAACACTATTCGGCAGGCGCAGGAGGTCTCCGGCATCAAGAAGCTACATGGGCTGATTGGCGGCTTCCATCTGGGGCCGGCAACGCCCGAGTATACCGACCAGATCGTCACAGAACTGAAGGCGTTCGCGCCGGACGTGGTGGTGCCGATGCATTGCAGCGGCCAGACTTTCGTCGACTCCGCGCGCAAAATCATGCCGGACAAGCTGCTAGTTGCCTCGGCGGCGGCGCGGCTCAATTTCGGCGCGTGATCGCGACCAGGCGCCGCAACCGCGGCCTTGCGGCCGCTCTCCTGCTGGCCGCTACGGGACTGTCGTTACGGGCGCAGACGCCCGACGAAGCGTCAGCCGAGCAGCTGATGGACGACCTGATGTGGAACCGCGGCCCGATCGGGGGCCGTTCGCCCTGGTCGACCATAAGGATAACAAGATCGAGTGACCGCGATGGAGGAAAAACACCACCGTCTGCAGTGGCGAGAGCCGACTGATCACCGACGGTCGCAGTTTACCCTGAGCCGACGTTAACGAACGTTAGCTTTCAGGCATTTACAAAGTTGGGTTCGGCCGCTTCGCACAGTTTAAATCGGCCCGCAATCAAGGCTGTACATCGTGGCCGCAACAGCGCCGTCTCATATCGTTAGGCCCGGGCCGCATAGCTACCATCGCGCGTTGGAGGCTTATCCCCTTAGCGAACCGGTTCTCTAGCGATGATCTCCACGGATCTGCCAGATCAGAAAAGCGTACGTATCCGCTGCTTCCTCATCTTGCTGTGTGCGGGTCGATCCCATGCCGTGACCGGCATCGAAATCGACGCGTAGGAGTATAGGCTTGCCAGAGCTCGTTGCCGCCTGCAAGCGTGCCGCCATCTTGGCAACGTGGAATGGAGCGACGCGTGGGTCCGAAACACCTGTAGTGAGGAGAACCGCCGGATAGCGCGTGCCATCCTTCACGGATTGATAGCTGTCGATGCTCTTGAGCGCAAGAAAGCCCGTGGGCTCCGAAATAGCCCCCCATTCGGGTTCTTCTCCGTACCCGTTTTGCTCAGCGACATAGCGCAGCGGATTCTCCCAACCGACACCTACAACAACAGCTGCGAAAAGATCGGGCCGCTCGGTCATAGCACGGCCGACAGTGATGCCCCCCGCCGAACGTCCACCGATCGCAAGATGCGGCGGTGATGTGTATTTCCTCGCGCACAGGTCCTCGCATACCGCGATCAGGTCGCGCCACGTATTCGGTTTATTGGCAAGCTGTCCCGCTTTGTGCCACTCGCGGCCATATTCGCCACCCCCGCGAACATTAGCGTAACCGACAATGGCACCAGCATCGATGAGCGCCAGAGTGCGCCCGGCAAAACTCGGCGTGTAGGCAAAGCCGTAGGAACCATATGCGGATATCCAGGCCGGGGCGTGACCGTCCAGTTTCAGTCCCTTCCGGTAGATCAGACTGTACGGTATCTTCGTGCCGTCTTTGGCGGTCGCGAAGAGGTGTCTCGTCTCGTAGGCGCTGACGTCAACCGACGGCCGGGGAGTAAGGCCCGTGTCAACGACGCGGTCGCCATTGTCAATCGACCAGATGCCAGCCGGAGTCAGCCAGCCCGATAACGAAATCAAGGCGCCGTCCTCAACGGACGTGGCGAAGATTGCGTTGATCGCTCCATCGAACGGCAGTGCGATTTCGGTTACTCGACCGTCACGGCCTAGCCGGCGCAAGCGGCTGAGTCCACCATCCATAATTTTTAGGTAAAGGCCGTCTCGCGCTCGTGCGAAGTCCTCAATGACCAGCGGTCCTTGCGGCAACACTTCGGTGGCGTTCGACAGACTTGGCGCGGACACAGATGTTTTGAGGATACGTCCGCGCGGAGTTCCCTTATTGGCGAGCAGGTAGAGATCGTCACCATCGATTATGGCGCCGGTCACCTCGTCCTCAAAGCCCGCAATGTGGGTCCAAATTGCACGACCGGCAATCGCATCTGCAACCGGCGCGATGAACAACCGGAACTCGGGCCGCACGTCGGATAGTACGAGTAGCGCATGGCACGCGCCCTGAAACGTGACGATGTAAGGTATCTGTATACGGTCGTAGTCGACGCCGGCGGCGAGCCCACGCTTCATGAAAACAGGATCCAACCTCGGGTCAGTACCCAGTCGGTGAAAGCGCGCCTGGCTATCGAGAAAACGCTCGGGAGTATCAACCTGGCCTGTGAGCTGGTTGTAGAAGAATCCGCTGCCATCGTCGAGCCATTGTGGGTTGGCGACCTCGGTGTTAGGAATCCGCTCTGGGAGTTCGGCCCCGTCGGCGACAACCAGGAGGTGCAAGATTGAATCCTCGCTCCCGTCTTTCGACAGCCCGTAAACAACATGCTGTCCGTTTGGCGAAGCGCGCCACCAATCCAGAGCCACCTGGCCGGCGGGACCGCTCTGTGCGGTCGGATCAACGAGCAGCCGGTCGTGGCTGTTTTGGCGCACGAAGAGCTTATAGTTGTTTGCGCCAAGCGGTCGCTGCTGAAAGAACGTTAGGCCTCCCGCCCGCTGGACGCGGCTAGTTAGAACGGTATCCGCCGAAAGCTGCCGAATGCGCTTTAGAAGCGAGTTACGGATCGGCAGCGCATCGAGTACCGCGCGGGTGTGATCGTTCTGTCCTTTGAGAAAAGGAAGCCAATCAGGATCCTTATCGTTCTCCATCCAGCGGTAGGGATCGCTGAGCGTCTCACCAAAGTACGTATCGCGCGCGATTTCCACACGCGCCACAGGAGTCCGCGGGACGGGGTTGCTCATAGCGGCCACCAAGCTCTGCGGCATCAACGTGGCCGCGGCAGCACTAGCGCTGCCAGCCAAGAAATACCGACGGTCGAAGCTCCTGTTCACGTAACACCTGCCCCTCTCCGCGATCAAGGTGTGCCTAACCGCTGACAGGGCGCACGGTTTTCCCATGATACCTGAGGGCAAGGCAATCCGCCGCCGCCCCTTGCGAGGATATGACCATCACCTGTTACGGGCAAAATGCGCGCGAACGACGCTTTCGTTTTCTATTGATTTAGGTAGCGCAGCGGCATGCGCCACGTATCACGTGGCCGCGCCGTGAACCCCAGGCGATGCGCCTTGTTCGTTCGACGATTAACGGCAGCCCCCGCTGACTCGCGGCCAAGCCACGAGTGACTGTTCTCAGGTCGTTCAAATCAGGACGTCGATGTCCGCACCTGGTGAGCCGACTCGTTGTCAAGAGTCGCAGGTCGACCCGAACTGAAAATGGTACATTTTGCTCGCGAGGCGAGCTGACCCTAAGCCTACGCGCGGGCGCCAAGGCGGCTCCCTGTGAGTAACCAAGGAGAGACGGCATCTATGCCGAAGTATTTCGCTGCTCTGGCGATCGTGTTGATGATTGGAACGGTGTTGACCCGCGTCCTTCTACTGAAAACTAAAGGCGTCGAAGCGATGAAGTTCGCCAAGACTGACAAGAGCGATTTCTTCATCCCACCGTTTGCTGTCTTTTACTTCTACCTCGTCTTTGCCGCTGCATTTGGCTGGCCCACGGTGAGCAGGCAGACGTTTTTCGGAAATGAAGTGATTGCTTGGGTCGGAGTGAGCCTTTGTCTTGCAGGGTTATTGTTTCTGACTTCGAGCATTGTTTCCTTAGGCCAGAGCTTCCGCGTCGGCATCGACGCTGAGCATCCTGACAAGCTAATTACCCATGGGGTCTTTGGTATCAGCCGCAACCCCATCTACGTGGCGTTTGCGACCATCCTCGTCGGGCAATTTCTGATATTTCCGA
The DNA here is from genome assembly GCA_963763625.1 of uncultured beta proteobacterium. Lineage (GTDB taxonomy): Bacteria > Pseudomonadota > Gammaproteobacteria > Burkholderiales > Casimicrobiaceae > PALSA-1003. Next base: position 229,947 of record CAVXPH010000003.1, read on the forward strand.
ATTGGATATTGCTTGTCTACTTGGTTGCCGCCATGTGGCTATTCCATCGGCAGGTTTTGCGCGAGGAGGAGTTCATGAAGCAACACTACCGACAGGATTTCTTCGCGTATTGCCAGCGAGTTAGACGGTATATCTAGGGCTTTTGCGAGTGCGCAAGAGAATGTCCGCCTGTGGCCGGGTACCGTCGTTCGCCCGAATCGCTGAGAACGTACTCTGTTGGGGGGTAAGCCGTGTACTTGCTGAGCATCGCTTAGCAAATAAACCGGGTCAGACGCCATATTCGTCGCGATCGTTTGCCGATCTCATCAAGGAGAGGTCACCATGTCTCAACTCAGTCAATACGCCAGCAAGTACGCCAATGCGAAGCTCACTCGCTCCCAGTCCGGCGTTCTGGAGGTCACCTTCCACACCGACGGCGGCAAGCTGGTGTTCAACGGCCATACGCACGAACAGTTCACCGACCTATTTCACCAGATCGGCGAGGACTCGGACAACCGCGTCGTCATCCTCACCGGCAGCGGCGATGCGTTCATGGATTCCATTTCGCCGGACGGATTCGACTTCTTCACGCCGCGCGGCTACGACAAGATCTTCCGAGAAGGGCGCAAGGTTCTCATGAATTTGCTGGACATCGACGTGCCGATGATCGCTGCGCTCAATGGGCCGGTCCTGCTGCACTCCGAATACATCCTGCTCTGCGACATCGTGCTAGCCACTCCGGCGACGGTGTTTCAGGACATGCCCCACGCGGCCTTTGGCATAGCGCCGAACGACGGCATCCACCTGCTTTGGCCTGCAGTAATCGGCAGCATCCGCGGCCGCTACTTCATCCTGACGCAACAGAAGCTGGGCTCCGAAGAAGCGAAGAGCCTGGGCGTGGTGAACGAGATCCTCGCTGCCGACCAGTTGCTGAGCCGCGCCCGAGAACTTGCGGCGGGCATCGTCAAGCTGCCGCCCCTGACTTCGAAGTACACCCGGATCGGCTTTACCCAGCGGCTGCGGCGGGTGGTTGACGAAGGCATCGGCTACGGCCTGGCACTCGAAGGCATCACGGCGGCGGACGTCGCCCGATCGTCCGCCGCGTGAAGCGGCGGGTCGCATCTCTTCCCGCTCCGCGAGGGTCAACGCCAATCGGGAGCGGCAGCGGGGGGCCGGACGTTGCAGGACCCGGGGGGGCGAGCGCCAGCAGGGTTCTAAACCGACCTAGCACGATCTGATTGCTGCCTCTTTCGAGCGGGATATGCGCGTCGCCGCGCTCGGATACCTGGCGTTGTGTCGTCGAGTCGTGACGCCTGCATCTATGTGCGCGCGAAATAGCTTCCGGCGCGCCTCGCCAGAGATACCAGATGCTAGTAGAACATTCTTATCGAGCGCCCAGAAGTAACTGGCGGGGCGGTAATCAAGATCAATGCCGGGACTTCCAGTAGGTTTACTGCGGGATTCCGGTTCATCGTCGACTTCTACGTCAACACCTCGCTTAGCGCCTTGTTTATCGTCGCGGCAAGTGAGGCTAATGGCGACGTGTTAACTACAACGAAATCTGTCTCATCGACAGGGTTATTCGTCCACCAAACAAGTTTCCCTTGGGCTCACCGTTTCTTTTGGCACAGCCCTTGCGAGCGCTCTCTCAGGTAGCGGTCGTAAATCGCCCCAACTGATGGCGTTCGTCACAAAGCGACGCAGGTGGGCGCTGACCGCACGTTGCCACGGCGAGAAAAATGTTCAGATTAACCGATCCACCCATTGTGGCACCGATGCTGCGGCATCTAATCGGACCTCCCGAAAAACGGGGATGGGCAGTAGCTCGTCATGGCTGCTGAACGATTCAACGTCGTCCTGCAAGGCACAACGCTTCGCGGACAAGACGCCACCACGGTTGCCGTCGAACTGGCGAGGCTCATCAAGCGAGACGTTGACCTCGCGTTGCGCCTATTGCGCGGCCAGTCGACACAGCTCAAGTCAGGAGTCGACTCCGAAACGGGTGCGCGCTATGTCGAAGCGTTGGAGCGAATCGGCGTCGCTGTGCGGCTGGAGCCAGAAACACTGGAAGTGGACGCGGATCTTTCCGCGCCGCCCCCAATGGCGAATCAAACTCAACCACCCAGCCGAAGACACATGTCTCAGGATTACGTTGAGGCTGTGAAGTGGCTCAACCTAGCCGCATCACACTTCCCGGCATCGCAGGCCGCGGCGCGCAACAACGCAGTCAGCAGCCGCGACAAAGTCGCAACGGAAATGACCCCAGAACAGATAGCCGAGGCGCGAAGGCTTTTGCGCGGGTGCAAGCCGGAATGATTAGCGCAACTACCTTGCAATAGGCACGGGCGCGACAACGCATCGAGCGCTTATCGACCGATCTTCGGTCTAATCGGGGTCTTCGCAGGCTTGCGGCGGTCCCTCTTCGAGCGGCGTTCTCCCCCTGCCGAGGCGGGTGGCTGGTTCGCCCACTGGGCGACAGGGTCGCGGCGGTCGCTGTCCCTGCGGTCTTCATGATGCACATAACGGCAAGAACACCTGTCTGCGTCACATCCAGCCATAGGAATTCCGGGTGCCTCGCCCGGCAGGAATCGCTTTGCTCCGATCAGCTTGACCGCATCGCACGCATCGCGGCGGTAACGCAGCTCGACGCAGTGGTAGTTGTCGGAGGGGCGATTGAGGTCCCGCACCAGGGCTGCGCGAGGGTGTTGCCGCTTTCCCCCGTGGCGCCACCAGAGTGCCAGCGCAACTGGCGCCGCGACAGCGAATAGGACCTCCGCAATCATCCGTTGACGACCTCTGAGGTGCGGCACAATTGGTTCAATGTTCTCGCCATTCCCGCTGACCTATCAATGTAGGAGGATCGAATCATCGCATAGCTGTCGCTAGGCGACAGTGAGTGCCGCTGCTGGGCGTCGCAATTTGACACTCCTCACCGCTAAGCACCAGTTCGGCTGCGTCAATCGGGATAGAAGCGATTCCCGTGCCATAGGCATATCGCTTGCATTGGCTTTGATTGGCGCTGCGGTTACCCCGGCGGTCTACCCTCTCCATCGGATGCAAGTGCCCAACCCTCGGCGCGTCCCCCTCGCGTCGGGGGCTTTGTTTTTCGCACTACGGCTGGACGTACGGGCGATGCCGTATGGCCCCAATGGCGGGCGGCTGCGGCGCTAAGCAGGGGCGCTCGCTGGAAGTGTCTGCGGTGGAGACCTCGGCGCGAACCTCCGCAGTGGTCCTTGTCACCTTTCGGCCTTGGCGTTGATCAAGCCGCGCCGCATCGAAACCTTCGCCGGCGTGTCATGCGCCTCTTTGCGTAATACCAGCGTCAGGTTACTAGCGAGAGAGACGTAGTTTGCCGCCGTCGAATCGGGAACTCGCGGCAGCAACCAGATTTCGGAAGAAGACAGTCCGATCACTCCCAATGCGAAGAGGATTATCAGTGTATGCACATTGCCAGTCATTACGGTTCCTTGCGCAATTTGTGATTAGGCGGTGGGCGATTGGGGTGGTACTTCGCACCAAGGGATACTATGAAGGCAGCCGAGTTGAGCGGAGGTTGGCCGATCGTTAAGTTGCGTTAATCACCTGCGCGGACTGCCCCCTGGCGTACCGTTCCTGCACCTTCCATGGGCAAACAAAGCCCGACAGCGCTAATTCCATTAATTGTTTAAATCGTCTTGATAGCTTTTGCTAGGCAGAACCCGGCGCGTCAGCGCGGCCGGGCCACAATTGGCGGCACGAGCAGGCGCGGGGCTTGCCTGACTACCGTGAGAGGAGCGTCGCAAAATGTGACGCACTGGTGTAGGTTTTGCCGGCCAATCCGGGTATGCCCGTTCCAGTGGCGGCGCTTGGCCCGTCGATCTGATTCTTGGCATAAGAATGGGCGTAGGCGTCGTTGCCCTTGGAGGTCGGCAAGTCATCAAGCAGCCGTAAGAAGCGGAGGAATATCTTCGCCACTGCCATTGGCGTGTCGAAGTGCCGCCCATCGACGGCACTCAAGGCTGAGGACTGCGACGGTCTCTTTGATCAGCCAGGACGCAACTGTCGGGCATACCGGCGCAGCTAGCCGCGCAAGCCGTTCGTCCAGCGCCCGATGATGGCATGCAAAGCATCCAATCCATCGGTGAGCGCGGCAGGTCCCGGCTGCAGGATGATGGGCGATTTGATCTCGTGGAGTTCCCCGTCGCGCACAGCGGGGATGTCTGCCCACCCCATTCGCGCCGCCACGTGCTCCGGTCGAAACTTTTTCCCGCACCAGGAGCCGATGATGATATCCGGTCGACTGCGCACAACCTCCTGTGAATCGGCGACGATGCGGCCGTGCGCGAGGCTGCTTGCGGCCCGCTCGGGGAATATGTCGGAGCCACCGGCGATATCGATGAGCTCCGATACCCAACGGATCGCGCTGATTTGCGGCTGATCCCACTCCTCAAAGTAGACGCGCGGCCGACGCGGGAGGCGAAGCGCCGCTGCGCGCACCTGGGCGATATGGGCTTCGAGCGCGCCTGCATAGCGCTCGCTCTGCTCCCACGCGCCGACCATCGCGCCGAGGCGGCGCACATAGGCAAGGATCCCGGCCACCGAGCGGTGGTTGCTGATCCATACTTCGATGCCGCGTTTGATCAGCGCCTGTGCGATATCGGCTTGGATGTCGGAGAAGCCGATCACGAAATCCGGCTCGAGCCGAACGATGTCATCGATCTTGGCGCTGGTGAAAGCCGATACCTTCGGCTTCTCTCGCCGCGCTCTTGCCGGTCGCACGGTGAATCCAGAAATGCCCACGATGCGATCGGCCTCGCCGATGGCGTAGAGCACTTCGGTCGGTTCCTCGGTCAGGCAAACAATGCGCTGAGCAAAGGCGTCGGACATGGCTAACGATCGTGGGCTAGTGCTGTGCCGCGAGCACACCGCGGCAGGCCACGGCTGCCGGCAAACCTTACGTCATAAGACAATGCCGGGCCCGGAGTTGGCTAGACAACTCGCTCGAGGTAGCTCTGAAACACGCCTACATGTATGAGGGCGGCGTCAGCGGAATTCGGCCAGAGGTCCTCGCTGTGGAAGCGCACGTCGTACGTGGGTTCGTTCTGCGCCTCCACGCCGTGTGCATGTGCGTCCGGAAAGGGATAGACCGGCGACTCAGCCACTACTACGCCTGTCTTTCCTCGGATGTAGCCGGGCATCCGGACGTGGCCCGGGACGTAATCAAGCCGCACTCGAACGCGATCGCCGAATTTGAAGCACTCCCGTTCCGGCATGTTCGTGCGTCCCGGTGCACTCGGTGTCGCGAGTGGAAAGTGGCCCTCGGCCCTCAGGTCCAATTCTTCGCGACTCACGATGCCCTTCTCGACGCAGAGGGTTGCCAGGCCGGTTAGCGAGCGTTCGTAGTAGCTTGCCGCGAGGTAGTGGCGCGGTTCCATGCGCTCGATTGCGTGGCGGTATTCGTCCATGTTGAAGATGCCAAGCCGCACTGCAAGCGCGTAGAGCGAATTGGCGCGTACTTCCCAGTCGGCGTGAAACGCCGGGGCGTTCAGTGTGTACCGAACCGGACCAAAGCCCTGCCTACCGCCTAGGTCGTGAATGCCATCCATTCGTGGCTTGCGTCTAGAGACGCGCGACACCGATCATTGCGTCGCGCGTCACGATAGTGACAAGCTTCTCCTCTGGCCAGCCAATGGTTTCGGGCGGTTGCGTAGGGAGCACCATATAGCGGGTGTCCGCAGTCGTGTCCCACACCCGGACCTCTACCTCCGGTGGCAATTCCAATCCCATTTCCTTTAGCACGGTGCGCGACTCGCGAACCACTCGCGAGCGGTACTCGAAATCCTTGTACCAGTCAGGGGGGAGTCCGATAATCGTGAACGCGGTGCATGAGCATAGCGTGCAACAGATGACGTTTTGCACGGCCGGCGTATTCTCCAGCACCACGAGCTGCCGGTGATGCTTCGGCATGAAAAGGCCGAGTTCCTCGACGGCAGCGCGGCCGTTCGCGAGCAAGCGTTCGCGGAACGCGGCGTCGACCCAAGCCCTGGCGACCACGCGCGCGCCGTTTTGTGGGACCCATTCCTCTGTGGCGAAGTGGTTCAACTCCTCCACCGCTTCTGTCGCCTTCATGCCTCGCTCATCGAGCACCGCTTGGATTGCATCCACGCGCCGCTCCACGGAAGCCGTGCGCCGAATGACGGGGTCTTGACCCGACATACTCATCGCTCCTTGTCATACTCGGGCTTGCAACGAGCGAATTATTATTCCTCGTGCCACGGCACGTCAATCATTCGGCCGGTCACTCGAGCGGCTGCTTTGCCGCAGCCCACTCCTCTGATTGCTCAGACTATAGTGTGTTGCGTTGACCGGTCGAGACCGCAACCCCAAGCAGACGACCCGCGGAACGAGGCACACGTCTGCTTTTTCGTGTCGCGTTACTTCTCCATCCAGTATTCACCCTCGGTCACGGTGCCGCTCACGCCCGTCTTGAAGTCCGTTGTACCCGAGCTGGTCAGTGTGCCGCGGATTGCCTTAAATTTCCCCGTGCCGCCAACCAGTTTAGACACGGTGGTAAAAGTGCCCTTTCTCGACCCATCCGGACCCATCTTCGTCTGAGAGATACCGTTCGTGCGACCTACTCCTCAAAGCGACCCGTGGCGTCACGATCGCGCTCGTATCGTCTCGTGAGCGGAAACGGCGGCAACCAGGACTCGCGACGGACGATCCAGCTTTCGTAGGTTGGAATAAGTTGGTCAGGGGCATCGAGGGATCCTAGGTTCACTTCGATTTCGTCAGCGGTGCGTGCGAAAATGGACGAGCCGCAGCGGGGACAGAAAGAACGCCCGGCGTAGTCGCGTGTTTCGCCATCGATCGTCACCGCATTCTGAGGGAACACCGCGGAAGCGTGAAAAAGGGCCCCATGATGCTTGCGGCAGTCGAGACAGTGACAAAGGCCGACCCGGTATGGGAGTCCCGACGCCACAATTCGGACGTTGCCGCACAGGCAACCGCCCGTGAATCGGTCCATGCTGCGTCTCCTCTAAAATCAAGCGGTCGGAATGTTTACAACGAACCCCGACTCAACAGCGAGGATCGACGGGTCTCCGACGAGTAGCGACCTGTTAGCGTGACAAGTCGTGCGTGGGCAGATGGTGGCGATGGATTCGGAGCCAGTGCCGTTTATCTTGACAGACTGTCGCATAGCACACTATCGCTGACTTCCGCTTGTATGGTCGGGGTGGCGTCTTCGCACCGCTTCTGAGGCAGTGAAGATGCCGGGGTGGAGGGGCCAACTTCCGCATCTGCTCTCTCGCGAGGGACAGACACCAAAAGAAATCCCCCACCCACACCGCAAGCGTCGATGAGGAATCTAGCGGCTACGACCGCCGATTTGAACGCGAGCTAACGCCGGTGTGTTCCACCCCAGCACTCCTAAGCTTAGTCAAAGGAAACACATCATGCAAACCCCAGCGGTAGTGCTCAATATCGGTGCCGATGTCGCTAAAGGCGACCAGATCACCGGAGGGATCGAGAATCAGCGAATCGGAGTCGGTGATAGTGGTCGAAGCCTGCGCGCCGGTTGCGAGGTTTGTTCCCGTGAACGTCGAGTTCAGAATTCCCGCAATCTGCAGGGGAGACACCAGCGGCGTGGTGAGCTTAACGATCACCGGGTCGGTGCCAGTGCTCGGATTGGTCTCGCTGAGATAAACCTGGCCGTTCAGAAACTCTGCATCGTCGAAGCCGCGCCCGAGCGAGTTTCCGTTGTCCGTATAGGTATTGCCATAGGTGTAAGGCGTGGTGGCATTCGTGACCGGATTGATGACCGTCAACGCCGAGTTGCCATCGTTGTTCTGTAGAGCCCAGACCTGGCCATTGGGAGCGATGCGCAACCCATCGACGTTACCCGGGATCGTCCAGGTGTTGAGGAGTGAGGCCGCCGGACTGTAGCGTGCTACTGTGCTCGATCCGCTCGCGCCGGTAGAATCCACGCCGTTCTGGTAGGAGACCCATAATGAGCCGTCGCCGAAGACTACCGAATCCGGGGACGTTGAGGAAATCGGTGCGCCGGTTGCGAAGACAGAGGGTGTGATCGATACCGCCTGTACATGCACTGTGAATAGAGCCGATACGCACGCGCCTATCACAAGATGTGTTACCTGATTCTTGAGCTGCATAACTCCAGAATAGCCGAGAGATATTACCCCCGTTTGATGACGCGCCTGACGCAGAACGTGAGTTGCTCGACCACATTCCCGTTTCCCAGCAATGCGGACTTCGCCCTTTTGGGGAACTGGTACGATCCGGCGACCCTTGAACCGACCTCCGTGATCGGTTTGCCGCGGTGGTGGGAGACGCGCGGTCAATCACAGGCGGATCGTCCGGTGTCGGGTCGGTCTGGTCGACCCGTGCTACCGAGACCAGGGAAGGCGCGGCGGCCGCGGCTCAATGCACCTGATCGAACCGATGCCAACCCTTCCCGATGAGTGAATCGCTGCGCTCCGACACCGGATTGCGCGAAATGCTGCGTCACGTCCGCTGGTGCTTCGGCATCTGCCGGATGACGAGCCCGCTGCCGTACGCCGCGCTCTGGCTTACCGCACTTGTCGGCACCGCCTTTCCCGCCGGCGCCGCGCTCGCGGTCCGCGGCCTGGTCAATACCGTGAACGAGGGCCTCGCGAAACCAACGGCGTTCCAGCCCGCGGCCGTCTACCTCTGGCTGCTGCTGGGCTTCGCGGCGACCGTTGGCACCGTAGTCACCGGCTCGGCCATCGTCTACCTCCGGCGGCGGCTCGAAGTCGATCTCCACTACCGCCTCAACCTCGACATCCTGAAGCACAGCGAAGCGATGGACTTGGCGCGCTTCGAGGACCCAGCGTTCCACGACGCCCTGCGCCGAGCCCGGGAAAGGCCCGACGTCTACGTTTCGCGCTGTGTCGCCTCCACGCTCGATCTCGCCAGCAAGGCGCTCCAGATCCTTTCGCTGATGGCGATCCTGTTTGTCATCGAGCCCATCCTTTTCCTACTGCTAGTCCCCGTCGGCATTCCCTACCTGGCGTTCCAATGGCGTCTCACGCGCCGGCAATTTGCGGAGATTGACGCCCGGGTGGAGAAGGAGCGCCGGATCGGCTACTACGCCGGCGTGCTGCTCGGTGCGGAGCATGCGGCCGAGATCAAGCTGCTCGGCCTCGCACCGCTGTTGATCGAGCGCTGCCGCCGACTGATGGCCGAGTTCCGCGACCTGCGCGCGCGCTACCAGCGCTTTGAGTTCCTTGGCAATCTGGCCTTCGCGCTACTGTCGGTCGTCGCGGTCTATCTGGCGATGACGCGCGCCGCCTTTGCGATCGTCGACGGCCGGCTCACCATCGGTGACCTCGCCATCTACGGCAGCGCCGCCGCGCAGCTGCGCTCGCTGCTCGAGCGCAGCATAGGGCTCGTCGTGCGCCTGCGCTGGGACCTGCTGCACGTCGGCAACGTGCGCGCCTTCCTCGCGCTCGCGCCGCGGGCGCCGTGCCGGGTCGGCACATTGACCACGCCGCTCGCCGGCGGCGTCGCGCTGCGCGACGTCAGCTTCACCTATGCCGCAGCAACCCGGCCGACGCTCGCGAATCTCTCGTTCGCGATCGCACCCGGCGAGGTCGTGGCCCTGGTCGGCGACAACGGCGCCGGCAAATCGACGATCGCGAAGCTGATCGCGGGCCTGTACGATCCGTGCTCGGGTACCGTGCTCTTCGACGGCATCGATGCGCGCGAATTCGACCCCGGCCACCTGCGCCGGCAGGTGACCTGCCTCACCCAGGAATTCGGCCGCTACGCCGCGAGCGCCGCCGACAACGTCGCGTTCGGCGACTGGGAGCGTCTGGTCGGCGACGAAGCGGCGCTCGAGGCCGTGGCCCATGCCGCTGACGTCCACGACCTGATCAGCGCCATGCCGCAGGGCTACCGGACCATGCTCGGCCGGGAGTTCGGCCAGTACGAGCCGTCGGGTGGCCAGTGGCAGCAACTCGCCGTCGCCCGGACCGTCGCCCACGGCGCCCGCATTGTCATCCTCGACGAGCCCACCGCGAACCTGGACATCGAGACCGAATACCGATTGTTCCAGCGCTACCGCGCGCTCTCCGAGGGGCGCACGATCCTGCTTATTTCCCACCGCTTCTCCACGGTACGCATGGCCGACCGCATCCTCGTCCTCGTCGCCGGGCAGGTCGTCGAGAGCGGAACGCACGACGAGTTGATCCACATGAACGGCCGCTACGCGGCGCTGTACGACCTGCACCGCCGACACCTCGGCGTGTCCTGAGCGCGGCCGCCCGGCATCGCGGGGGGACGCTGATCACGCCGCGCGCGCCGGGACGGTCGCCGAGCCCACAAGACGGGGCGGCGAGAGGATACGGCAAACGTCGCGGTCGACGAACCCGTCGAGCAGTACTTCGCGTACAGCCTGTGGACTGAAGCGGTAGTAGTCTCCAGGGAAGTTGTGGATGCCGAGCGTCGCGGTCGACGCGAGGCGCGAGGCAGCGCAGCGGCGCACCGCGGCACCGAGCCCCGGCAGGCGCGCCAGCCGCTTCAGCAATCGCCCGGCGCCGTCCGTCGCGTAGCCTGGGACGCCAACGACGATCACGGCGCCCGGGCGCGCGACGCGGCGCATCTCCCGCAGCGAGAGCCAGAAGAACGGATCGTGCTCGAAGACCGAATTCGCCAGCACGGTGTCGAACGACGCGTCGGCGAAGCAGTTGAGGTCATTGGCGTTGGCACCGACGATCCGCCAGCCCTCGAAGCAGGCGTCGCCGGTCAGGTTCACCCCGATACGACTGCGCGCTTGCGCGAGCGCGGGCAGGCAAAGCAACGCGTCGGGCGGTGGGACCGCCCCGATCTCCAGCACATCGCCGCCGGCTCCGCGTTCACGGCAGATGCGGTCGAACTCGGCGAAGACGCGGGGGTGCATCGGCACGCCTCAAGCAATCGACCCGTGCTCGCGGCGCGACCGATTCATACCTGTGCCCCGAGGATGCGGTCGCACGCGCGGCAGACGGTATCCACGCCGATCGCCTGCATCGCAGCGACGCCGAGTCCCCCGTAGCGGGCGCGATGCGTGGGAACCGGCGTTCCCTGCAGGAGGACATTGCCGGGTCCATACGGCCGGAACCACCCGGCCTGCGCATGCGCGATCAACCCGATGCACGGCGCCCCAACAGCGGCCGCGAGGTGCAGGGGGCCGGTATCGCCGGACATGAACACTCGCGACCGTCGCGCAAGTGCAGCAAGTTGACCCAAGGACAGCGGCGGCACCAGCAGGGCGCACCCGCCCGATGCCGCGACGACGTCCCGGGCCGTCCGGCGCTCCCGCTCGCCCAGCCCCTGCACGACCAGCGTCGGGAGGCCGTGGGCATTTCCAATGTGCCGAGCAACGGCGGCGAAACGATCCGCTGGCCACATCCTGAACGACGGACCGCCGGGGTTGACGAGCGCGTACGCCTGCTCGACGACGCCTGCGTCGCGAACCAGGTCCGCGACCGCGCGCGCATCCCCCGCAGATTCCGGTACGCCGAAGCGCACCTGCTGCGAGCAGACGCCGAGCGGCGCAAGAATCTCGAGGTACCGGTCCACGATGTGGCCGGAAGACGCTTGGACGAGATCGAAATGCAGCGGGCGTGCGATCGCGCGCGAAAGGTTGTGCTGCCGCTCCGCGTTCGGGACGAGTCGTCGCAGTTCGTGGCTGACCATCCCGACAAATCCGAGCCGCCGGGGCGCGCCGGACAGGAGCGCCGCAAGGACGCTGCTGCGAACCCCCTGCAGATCGAGGACCGCGTCGAACCGCAGGGCCCGCAGTTTGCGCCGCAGGCGGAGAATCTGCGGCAGTGAGCGCTTCCAGGACGAGGGCACGACGATACGCTGGTCGATCGCTGCATGGCCGACCAGCACTTCACTTGCCCAGCCCTCCGCGAGCCAGGCGACGAACGCGCCCGGGATCAGGTCCTTCACGGCGCAGGCCACGGGCAACCCGTGTATGACGTCGCCAAGCGAGCTCTGCCTGACGATCAGAACGCGCATGGCGCGACGGTGAAACGGCGCGCACCGGCGCTGCGGGTGCCGCGTCGACGCCGGCCGACCTCAGCCGCCATTTTCGGGCGCCCGGACGCCGGACCCATTGGGGCGCCCACCCACCCGCACGCTCTCGACGATATCGAGCAGATGCGGGAACCAGGCGTTGACCGAGTATTCGCGCTCGACGAAGCGGCGTGCGGCGGCGCCCTGTTCGCGGCGCAGCGCGGCGTCGCGCAGTCGCATCAACGCTGCGCCCCATGCGTCGCGATCGGTCGCGAGGAAGCCCCGTCCGTCGTCAAGGAGCCGCGCGTTGACGCCGACGGGCGACGCGACGGCGGGGAGGCCGGCCGCCATGTACTGCAGCAGCTTGCAGCCGCACTTGCCACGCTGGAATGCGTTGTCCTGCAGCGGCATGATGCCGACATCGAAGAGCCCGGCGATCCGGGTCTCGACCTCCGGGTTCCACTCGACGAACCGCCAGCGCAGCGGGCCGCTCGGCAGGTTCGGGCGCGGCTTCGACACCACGACGAATTCGAAGCCGATCGCCTGCTGTAGCGCCGCAAGCGTCGGCAGGAACGAAACGAGCGTCTCGCGGATCGAAAGGTCCGAGCCGAGCCAGCCGACACGCAGCGCACCGTCCTCGCGCGGATCGCCCGGCGCCGGATACGTGTCGGTGTCGACGACGGTCGGGACCACGCTCACTCGGTCCGTATAGCGGCGGGCGACCTGGGCGAGCAGCTCGTTGCCGGCGGTGACCCATGCCGCATGCCTGCAGGTCCAGGCGACATGCGCCTCCTTCTCCCCGAGGTGGATCGCGTCGTCGACGTCGAAAACAACCCGGGCGTTGCGCCGCAGGAGCGCGGCCTCGTAGGCGACGCGGCCCTCGAGCAGGTCGCGGTTGACGAAGGCGACGTCGAACGCACCGGCCGCGCGGATATCCCATTGCCGCCAGAGGCGGCGGACAGCAACGCCCGCATGCTGATGGGCCCAGCGAGCGGATGGCGCGGAGAAGGGACTCTGCCACGGACGCTCGGGGTGGTTCGTCCGGTGCGACACGCTCCAGCCCGCGCGCTCGAAGCGGGGAATAAACTGCCCGATCCGGAAGCGCGCGGCCGGGTCGTCGCGCGCGTGGGTGTAGGCGATGAGGCGGCGAGGCGTCACGACCGCGCACCCTTCGCTGCCGCGACCAGCGACGCGAGGCCCGCCTCGAAATCGATCGTCGGCCGCCACCCGAGTTCCCGCGCGGCCTTAGCGATATCGGCGCGCGCGTCGCTGATTTCGGCTGCGCGAATCGCGCCGGAGTAGACGATTTCGACTGCGCCACCGGTCAGTCTCGCCGCGGTCCTAGCCACGGCGTCGGCGGAGCGGCTCTGGCCCGACCCGATGTTGAAGATCTCGAAGCCGCCTGCGGCGCGCCGCGCAGCGAGCGCGAAAGCGCGCGCGACGTCGTCGACATGGACGAAATCGCGCCGCGGCGACGGGTCAGCAAGTTCGATGCGGCCGGCGACGGCGCCGGCGACTATTCTTGGAACGAGGAACGTGTCCGGCTGCCCGGGACCGTAGGCATTGAAGACGCGGAGGACGTCGACGGGAACGCCGAAGTCGCGGTGGTACTCGCGGCAGAGGCCCTCCGCTAGCAGCTTGCTCGCCGTGTAGGGCGAGTGCGCCTCAGCGTCATGCTCCTCCGCTGCGGGCACGCGCGGCACCGTGCCGTAGACGTACGTGCTCGCGAGCACGAGGCGGGCACGGGACAGCCGTGCCAGCTCGAGCAGGTTGAGCGTGATGAGAAGATGGTCGTGATAGTACGGCCATGGCGACGTGAACGAATCCTGCACTGACGCGCGCCCCGCAGCATGCACGATCGCGGCGAAGCGGCCCAGGCCCTCAACGGCGTCCCAACGGGCAAGATCGACGCCGCCGGCGAGGCTCGCGATCGCGACATCGGCGCCTTCCGCGCGCAACCGTCGCGCGATCGCGGTGCCGATGAAGCCGCTGCCACCCGCGACGAGCACGCGCCGCGTCTCGATCATTGTTGCGCAACGCGCGCGGCGGCGCACGCGCGCTCGTAGTCGGCGGGCCTGCCGATGTCGTACCAATAACCTTGGTGCACGTGCCCGCGAACACGCAGTCGCGCGCGGACGAGCGCCATGACGAGGTCCGGGAGGTCGGCATACGCAGACGGCTCCAGGTACGCGAGCGTCGCGGGTTCCATGACGTAGGCGCCGGCGCTCACGAGGCGCTCGACGTCCGGCTTTTCGTCCCACGAAGCGACGTCGCCGCGCTCGTCCAGACCGACGACGCCGAACTCGAACGTCTCGGCGTGGCGCGCGAGGACCACGGTCGCGTCACTTGCCCTGCGTCGATGTTCCGCGATGATCACCCCAAGATCGAGATCGGCGAAGATGTCTCCGTTGAGCACCAGGAACGTCCGGTCGAGCGCCGTCCGCAAAAGGGCGAGCGGTCCGGCCGTGCCGAGCGCGCTCTCCTCCTTCGAATAGCGGATCGACACGCCAAAGTCGCGGCCGTCGCCGAAGTGGCCGCGGATGATCTCGTCGAAGTGGCCGGTTGCCAGGACGAGGTCGGAGATTCCGTATCGGCGCAGCAGCCCGACCAGGAGCTCGAGGATCGGCCGTTCGCCGATCGGCATCATCGGCTTCGGGATCGTGAGCGTGTAGGGATGGAGCCGTCGTCCTTCGCCGCCCGCGAGGATGACTGCCTTCATGCGCTCCTCAGACGCGGTATTCACGGATGCGGAAGCGCGCGAGGCGCGGCTCGATCCACTCGAGCGTCCGGCGCAGACCATCCTCCAACGGGGTCGCGGGGCGCCATCCCGTCAGCGAGCGCAGCTTCGTGCTGTCGCAGCACAGGCGCTGCACCTCGCTGGTGCCCGGGCGCACGCGGTCGTCGTCCCTTTCAATTGTCGCGTCGCGGCCGGCAACGCGCCCGACCAGTTCCGCCAGCGCAGCGACGGATATCTCGTCGCCACTGCCGATGTTCGCAGCCTCGCCGACGAGGCGCTCGGCGCCGGCAACCGCGGTTAGGGCGCGAGCGGTGTCCACGACGTAGGTGAAGTCGCGAGTGGGATTGGTGTTGCCGAGGCGGACTGGGCCGCCCGCCAGGAGTTGCGCCGCGATCGTCGGGATCAGCGCGCGGTCCGACTGGCGCGGCCCGTAGACGTTGAACGGACGGGCGATAGCGACCGGCAGGCCGAACGAGCGGTGATAGCTTATGGCCAGCTGGTCCGCGCCCGCCTTGGTCGCCGCGTACGGCGACTGGCAATGCACTGGATGCGCTTCGTCCATGGGGCAGTATTGCGCGGTCCCGTAGACTTCACTCGTCGAGGTCACGACGACCCGGGCCACACCGAGTGCCCGGGCTGCTTCGAGCACGTTGAGCATCCCATCCACGTTCGTCCGCACGTAGGCGAGCGGCGAGACGTAGGAGTAGGGGATCCCGATCAGCGCAGCCAAGTGAAACACGACGTCGCACCCGGTCATCGCCGCCCGCACCGTGTCGTGATCGCGCACGTCGCCGGCCGCGAACTCGACATCGGCCGCAGCCGGTGCGTCGTCGAGCCACCCCCGCCCGCCGCCGGACGTGTACCGGACCATGGCGCGCACCCGGCAGCCGCGCTCGACGAGTGACTCGACGAGGTGCGAGCCGATGAACCCGCCCGCTCCGGTGACCAATATGCGTCGCGCTGTCTTCAGCATGTCGGCACGAGCGAAAGCGTCCGGACTGCGATCACCCGACGGCGCGCGACACCGCGGCGCGGCGGGCGAGCGCTTCGAAGTAGGCATTCTCGACGGCGTCGACATTGCGCTCCAGCGTGTTGCGAAGCGCGAGCTCCCGCGCCGCGAGCGACACCCGCTGCCGTACCCCGACGTCGGTGGCCCGAGCCATGAGCGCCGCGAGGCTGCGCACGTCGTCGGGCTCGTCCAGCACGAAGCCGTCGCGATCGTGCGACATGAGCTCGGCGGCGCCGTTGTAGCGGGACGTGATGACGGGCAGGCCGCACGCACACGCCTCGAGGGCAGTGAGACTGCAGGCGTCGTAGTAGGTCGGCAGGACGAACGCGTCCGCCGCTGCGTAGTAGAGCTCCGGATCGTCGACGACGCCCACGAAGGTCACGACGTCGTCGACGCGAAGG
The DNA here is from genome assembly GCA_963763625.1 of uncultured beta proteobacterium. Taxonomy (GTDB): domain Bacteria; phylum Pseudomonadota; class Gammaproteobacteria; order Burkholderiales; family Casimicrobiaceae; genus PALSA-1003. Next base: position 246,097 of record CAVXPH010000003.1, read on the forward strand.
CGCACGCTCTCCCGCCGGAACAGCGCATCCGGCTCGCTTCCGATCGCGACGACCCGGACGGGCGCACCGCTTGCGCGCAGGATCGCCGTCGCCCGAAGCAGCGGCAAAAGCCCCTTGAGCCTCGAGTTTCGCGCCGCGAAGAGAAAGACTGATGTCATCGCGTCGGCACCAATGCGCGCGCGCGCCGTGGCGCGTACCGCGGCGCATCGCGCGGGCGCGTAGCGGTCGGTATCGACCCCGTTCGGGACGACGCGTAGGCGCTCGACCTCAACCCCGAAGCGCGACTGGAGCTCGCGCGCGACCATGCGGGAGACGGCGATCACGAGGCCTTTCGCGCGGACGTACTGGCACCGCTCCAGCTCCCGCGCTTCGCGGCGCCAGCGATGCCACGCAGGACTCACTCGCCGGCGCATCCGCGCGCCGGGCGACAGGCTCGCGAGGTCGCGTCGGTGGTTCGCGAGCATCGAGCCCGCCTGCGGTTGGAGGACGTCGTAGCTCCACCCGACCCCGGTGTCGTGGGTGATGTCCGGCCCGAGGGCGGCGACGGCGCGCGCGACGGCGGCGGCACGATCGAGGCGGTTCGTGCTCCACGCGAGCGTGTGCATTCGCTCGCGCCCGGTCTCTGCGGCGACGCGAAAGGCGATGACGTGCACCTCATGTCCGCGCCGCTTGAGGCGCGGCGCGAGCTGGCCAAGCCACTGCTCGAGGCCGCCGCCAACGGGATCGAAGCGATCGCACACGAGTGCGACCTTCACGCCGTAGCTCCGCACACGGTCGCACGCAGCGTCGCGTTTCGCGGGCCGGCGCCGGCAATGGCGCGCGCGACCTCGCGGTACACCTCGTCGACGGACAGCTGCTCCATGCACGCGTGGTGGCGCAGCGGGCACTCGCGCTGCGCGCAGGGTCTGCAGGGGACGGGGTTGGCGAGGCGAACCTCACCGGGGTAGCGCGTGTCGGTCCACGTCGGGTCCGTCGGCCCGAAGAGTGCGACGACGGGCACGGAGAAGGCCGCGCCGAAGTGCCGCGGGCCGCTATCGGTGCTTACGAGGCAGCGCGCGCGGCGCACGCAGGCCTTGCTGAGCCCGATCGAGAGCGGCATCCCGGCAAGGCTCGCCACCCGTGCGTGGCTCGCCGCGGCCGCGACCCGCGCGGCGCGCTCGCGCTCGGCGGGACCGCAAAGAATGACGACGCGGAGCCCGAGCTCGCGGGCGATGCGCGCAGCCAGCGCGGCGCAGTGGCGTTCCGGCCAGAGCTTGGCCGAGCCAAAGGCGCCGCTCGAATTGATGATGACCGGCGCCTCGTCCGAGCCGATGCCGATCGCGGCCCAGGCGCGGTCCGCCGCTTCGTCGTCGCGCACCGTGGTGGCGAGCTCGAGTCGCGGCGACTCTTTCGCGCACCCGAGCGCGTAGGCAAGCCCGAGGTAATAGTCGAGCGCCGAGATGGGAAGCAGTTCGCGCCCCCGTCGTGGGGGATCGAGCCATGTCGTCAGCAGCCAGGCACGCCCGTTGCGCGCATAGCCCACGCGCTGGCGCGCGCCGCCGAGCCGCGCCGCGAGGGTGGATCCGAAATCGTTGGTGAGGTGGATCGAAAGATCGACCGCGGCGCGGCGGAACCGGCGGACGAGCGCGAACCAGCGCAGGCGCGGGTCCACGCCTGTCGGGTCGTAGTGCCACACGGTGTCGATCCATGGCGTTCCGAAGAGGACCTCTTCGACGAGCGGGCGCATGACGCCGATCATCTCGACGCCCGTGCCGAAGCGCCTCCGCAATGCCCGTAGTGTCGGCGTCGCCATCGCGGCGTCGCCGACCCAGTTCGGCAGGAAGACCGCGACGCGGCGGATCATCGCGGTGTTGCCGGCGGCACGGCAGTCGCGCGCAGGGCCCCCTGCACGGCATCGGCAACCACCTGGACCCCAAGCGCCCCCATGTGCTGCCGCCGGTGGTCCCGCCGATACGCATGATGATCGCGCGGCCGCGATGCCTGCACGACCCTGTGGCCCGGTCCCCAGGGCCCCGTGTGCTCGGGGAGCGTCGGGCCGAAGAGCGCGACGACCGGGGTTCCCAGCGCGGCTGCCGCATGCATCGGACCCGAATCGCAGGAGATCATGAGGCGCGCGCGCCGGAACAGACACAGCGCCTCTCCAAGAGAGAGCCGGCCCGCGAGCGACGACACGCTACCATGGCGGGCGAGGCGGACGACGTCGGCGGCGCGGGCGCTCTCGTCGTCCCCGCCGGTCACGACGACGGCCCCGCACGTCATGTTCGCCACCTGCGATGCGAGTTCCGCAGCGCGACGCTCGTCCCAGCTCTTCGAAGGCCACGCGCTGAACGGGTTGAGCAGCACGAATCCGCTGCGCGGAAGCCGCGCGCCGTCGAGGATCGCCTCGATGCGGGCTTCGTCGTCGGGGGACGTGTGCAGTGCCGGGTCGAGGTCGCCGGCCGCGATCCCGATGCACTCGCAGACGTCGGCATAGCCGCGCACGGCGTGGCGGGTGCGGTCCGTTGCGATGGCCGCGCGCCAGCCGGGGCGGGGCGTCCCCCTGCCGGCCTTGACGCGGGCGCCGCTCAGGTAGACCCACGCGGCGCTCCGCTGCGTTCCCTGGAAGTCCAGGGCGAGGTCGAAAGGCCCCGGTCCCCGGCAAGCCTCGGCGAGCAAGCGCCGCACCTCCCAGACGTGCCCCGGCGTGAGCCGCTGGCGGGACGACGCTTCGAGGACGCCGTTGACGTCGGGGAAGGCCGCGAGCAGCGGTGCCCAGCGCCGCTCCACGGCGACGCGGATGTCGGCGGCAGGAAATGCGCGCCGCAGGGCGCGCAGGCTCGCCGTCGTCTGCACGAGGTCGCCGAACGAGCTCAGCTTGACGGCGAGTATCCTGCGCGGCGGAGCGTCCCCGAAGATGCCGTTAGGCAGCACGGCGTGTGCTCTCGCGGTAGCGTTGGAGATGGTCGCGCAGGATTCCGCTGAGGATGACGACTTCGCCGCGGAAGTCGCGAAGCGCGAGATCGATGATGGCAAGCTCGGTCTCGAGCTTGTGCGCCGTGGAGTATTCGTTGCGCGACCTGCCTTCGCCCGGATAGCGGCCGTCTGCATGCCGGAAGAGGTCCATGCCACCGATGATCAGGCGCTCCGGCGCGAGCGCCGCTGCCGAGACGATCGCGAGCGCGCCGTTGCTTGGCCGCACCGGCCAACGCTGCTCCGCGGCCAGCGGCGAAAGCCGCTCGACGGTGAAATACTGCATCGCGATGGGGCCGTGCGTGACCAGATGCCGCAGCAGCATCGCGTGCTCGAGCTTCACGCTCCACAAGCCGAAGACGCACGGCGGCGCCTTGTGAATCGTGGCCGCGTCGCCGACAAAGACGATGTCCGGTCGGACCAAAAATCCGCGCTTGCGCCAGCGCCAGTTCACCCGGATGAGGCAGTCGTGCCTGACCGCCGCCAACCGCGGATCCTCTGACGAAGGGCCGTTGCCCAGGCAGAGCACGCAACGCGGGCGCGAGAGGCGCTCGCGAAGACGCTCCCAGTCGTCGATGCGGCGAAGCATAAGGAGCGGCGCCACGGCCTTCCATGGCCTGCTCTGCCCTAGCCGGTCGCGCAGCGTCGGCACCTGCCACGCCGGTCCGACCAGCGCCCCCGCTGGCACGGCCGGAGGAAGGTTGCGCAGCGACGCGGACAGAGCGGCGATTGCCGCTGTAGCGCCTGCACCGTCACCCATCGCGACGATGGGCAGCGACGACGCGCGCAGCCGCGCGAGGGTCGCCGGATCGAGGCCGCGGCCATCGTCGAGAAGAATGAGCGCGCACGGGCGCACGCGGGTGAGAAACCGCCCGACGCTGCCCGCTTGGGCACATGGTGCGGCGAGCACGAGATCGTCGGGGAATCTTCGGCGCAGCGCCTCGACCGCGGCGGCGTCGGCCGCCGTCACGACCAGCGCAAGGTCGCCACGGCCGCCCATGACGTCGCGCACCAGGCCGGCCGCTGCATCGAACTGCGCGTCGCTCGCGCCGTGGAACCACACGGACATCTTCGCGCAGCGACCGCCGAACCCGAGGCGCTGGACGGCGAAGCGTGCCACGGCCGTCTTGCCGGCTCCCGGACCCCGACGCGCGAGCGGGGCGGAGGGCGCATGATAGTCTGCTCGGGTAGCGGGGTCCCGCATGACCCATTCTAATCCCGGCCCCGGGAGTGCGCGACCGGCCATTCGATGTAGCCATGATTAGGAACGACGAGACGACGCTGGATGCCGTCAGCGATGCGTACGCCGAGCTGAACGGACCCGTGATCGTCTATAACAAGTCGCACTCGGGAAGCCGCCTGCTCGCGCTCCTCCTGACCGAGGCCGGGATCTTCATGGGCGCACACCGCAACGAGTCGGAGGACTCGCTCGACGTGCTCGCGCTGGTCGAGCATCTTGTGCGATGCTACTACCCGGATTACGCAAGGCTCCGCTCGGCCGGGCGCGCCACCCGCGACGTGGGCCGGCGCGTGCGCGAATGTTTCGATGCGCATCTTGAGGGCTTCGACCGGACGTCGACGGCGGCCTGGGGCTGGAAGCTTTGCGAGAGCGGGTACGCGCTGCCGATCCTCGCGCGCCTCTTCCGCCGTTTGCGCGTCGTGCACTTGGTGCGCGACGGGCGGGACGTCGCGTTCTGCGACCACCGCGCCCCCGACGATCCGTTCTGGCGCAAGATCTACTTCGACACCGACCAGATCGCGACCTGGCGCGGCCTGCGGCTCACGGGGCCATCGTACCGGCGGCGCAGCCATCTCTACAACGCCGTGCACTGGAGCAATGCCGTCCGCGTGGGACGCGCGTACGGATCGATGCTGGGCGAGCGCTATCTGGAAGTCCGCTACGAGGACCTGTGCGCGGACTTCGCCGCGACCGCGGAGCGGGTGCTGCGCTTCGCCGGCGCCCCCGACCCGGCGGGGGCCATATCGCGTGTCGCCCCGCTCGTGCGGCTGACGTCGGTCGGCAAGCACCGGCGCGCGCCGACGCGGGCGCTGCAGGAGGTCGTCGAGATCGCGAAGCCCGAGCTCCTGAGCTTCGGCTACCTTACGCGCGACCCCGAGCGGCCGCGCCTCTCCATCCGCTACTCGCGCTTCGCCGACGACCTGCTTGACCGCCGGCGCGGGGCAACACTGCTCGCGTCGTGGCGCCGGCATCTTTCGCGGCGGGGCGGCAGCGATGGTAACCATAACAGGTGACGGCTGGACGACCTCATCGTGATGCGCGCGTTTGTTCTGTGCAATATTGGATCGGTCAATCTGGGCTAATTGCCGGCCGTATTGTCGACGCCGAAGCGGCGATCGGCATTGCAATAGCGGGCGGAGAGAACTCTTGCGTGGTCGACGAAACGGCGCGCGCTAGCCGATCAAGCCACCGCCGACCATCTGATCGACGCAATCCTGAACATGCTTCGTCAACGCCTTTTGGGCGGTCCGCCAATCGCGCGCGAGGGCACTTTCGAGCAGCGTACGGTGCTCACCAGACGCGGCCTCGCCCCGGTAGACAGCCGCAATCATCTGATAGCGCAGATACCGATCGTAAATCATGGCGTGCGTTTCGAGCAGCACCTGAGAGCCACATGCGGAAATAAGCGCGTGGTGAAACTCCCAGTCATAGCGCTTCCAAGCTTCCGCGTCGGTGCGGTCGCCCGTCGTCATGCGCTTCTCCATCTGCGCCAACTTGTGGTGAGCCGCGACCACACGACCTTCCCACTCCATGTCGCCGGATTCGAACGATTCCTTCAACGCGTGGCACTCGAGTAGCTGCCTCATCGACGCCACCTGGCGAAGGTTATTCGGCGAGGTCGGCATGACCTCGAAGCCCTTGGCCCCTTCGGCCTCGATGAGACTTTCCGAGGCCAGGCGATTCAGGATCTCGCGCAGCGTACTGACGCTCGCGCTGTAAGCCTCCTTCATGCGCTCCAGCGTCAGCTTCTGCCCCGGAGCCAGTCTTCCAAAAATGATGTCGGTGCGAATGCGGCGGTAAGCCGTCTCGCCAACCGGATCCCCCACGTCGTCGCGCCTTTGCACCGTCGCAAGGGTCGTCGTGCTGAGCTTATCCTTCGAATCTTTATTAGCCATATCAATATGATACGACAATCCTGGAATCAATATCAGCGGTTGATGATTTTAAAAGATGAGACTACTACAATCATCATATAAAACGTAGAGTGTATTATCATAGATTGGCGCACGCGGCTCCCTTGGGGCCCTCGTTCCAATTCGACCACATTGGAGATGGCATTGCACGGCGTCTACGTTCTGAATGGTCCCAACCTGAATCTGCTGGGAACGCGCGAGCCACACATCTATGGTCACACCTCGCTCGCGGAGATCGAGCAGCGGTGCCAGAGAACGTGTTCGAATCTTGCCCTGAACCTCGTGTTTCGGCAGACCAATCACGAAGGCCAGCTCGTTGAATGGGTTCACGACGCCCGCGAGCACGCCTCGGGAATTGTCATCAATCCTGCGGGATATTCCTTCACGTCCGTGGCCCTTCTTGACGCGCTGAAGGCATCCGAGCTTCCGATTGTCGAAGTTCACATCACCAACATTCATCGCCGGGAATCGATGTACCACAAGTCGCTTGTGTCGCTGGCCGCATTGGGCGTGATCTGTGGGCTCGGTCCCGCAGGATATGAACTCGCGCTCACGGCGCTGGCCGAGCACCTGAAATCTGTGCCCTGATCGGATAGCGACATCGAACTTGAGTTCGGCAACGCGATTGCCTGTTGTCGGTAAGAGACAACGAAAGCCAAACATCAAAACAATACGAGGAGAAATCATGTGGAAACTTCGGTCGCTGGTTCTGGCCACCCTTGCAAGTATTGCACTTGGTGCAGTGGCACAGCAGGCTCCGGTACTGTTCTACGGAATCATGGAACTGTCAGGAACCGGGGCAACGCCGGGCACAAACTTTGACAACGGCGTCAAGCTTGCAGTTAAGGAAATCAATGCTGCCGGGGGCATCCTCGGTCGCAAGATCAACTACGTTTCCATAGATACGCAAACCAATCCAGCGGTGGCCAAAGCCGTGACTCAAAAGGCTATCGACGACGGGGCATATGTTGTGCTCGGACCGGTCCACTCGGGATCGATGATCGTTAGCATGGGCGAGACACGGCGCGCGGAAATCACCAATTTCACGGGCGGAGAAGCAGCCGTCATTACTCAGCAGGGCAATCCCTACGTGTTCCGCACGTCTTTTACGCAATCGACATCAATGCCGAAGCTAGCGCGCTACATCAAGGACCAATTGAAGGTCAGGTCGATCGCGATCGCATTTACCAACAATGATTTCGGCAAGGGAGGCCGCGACGAGATGGTGAAAGCCTTGGCGGCGCAGGACATCAAGGTTGTCGCCGATATTTCGACCGACCCGGGGCAGGTCGATTTTTCCGGACCGGCGCTGAAGATCAAGCAGAGCGACGCGGACGCACTGTTTGCCTACCTGACGGAAGAGGAGGGTGCTCGTTTGCTTCGGGAATTGAAGAAACAGGGATTCGACAAACCCATCATCGGCGAAACCACCATCATTGGACAGAAGGTCATCGAATTGGCGGGCCCTGCTGCCGAGGGAATCCTGGGCCACGTCGGACTGACGCCGGATGCGCCGCAAGCAGCCGTGAAGGCATTTGACGAGAAGTATCTGAAGGAATACAAGCAGCGGTCCGATCACAATGGAATGAAGGGGTACAGTGCCGTTTACATCATCAAGGCGATGACGGAGCGGGTCGGTAAATTCGACTCCAAGGCGCTGGCCGCTGCCTTGCATGGCGCGAAAATCTCAGCCAAGGACAATCCCGGCATCCTGCTCGACGTCAGCTTTGATCAGAAGGGCGATCTCGATCGCGAAAGCTTTATCGTCAAGGTCGTTGGCGGCAAGCAGCAAGTCATCGCGACGGTCCCGCCTGTCGGTGCAAAGTAGGCGCGGCCTGACGACTGCAGCGCGAGCGTCGTAACGGCCGATCTTGGCCGGTCAGCGACCTTCGCCGGACCGTCGCAACCTGACCCTTAGGTGTCAGGTGTCCTTGCACGCGGACGCTCCATCGCCACTTCCGATCGGACAAAGCCGATCTTTTCATAGAAGTCTATGACGCCCTCTCGCGCCGCGCGAAGCACCCAGGTCACTCGGCGATCATCGCCCACAACTGCGTTGACGAGCGCCCGGCCAACACCCTTACGTCGATGATTTTCGGAGACGACCAGCATCGAGATGTAGCCGTCGGCCATCCCATCGCCAATGGCACGCAAAAACCCAATGACCTCGCCGTGTTGGACCGCGACGAGAGCTCGTTGCGACCGTGATAACAGTTCGCGAAATTCCCCTGGATCCGAGACGTGATGGGTCCAGCCACTCGTCTCAAGAAGACGTCGGGCTGCTTCAATCTCCGATGGCCGAACGTCGCGGATTTCCATCTGACAGCTAACAGTTCGTTCAAGCGTAGCGAATGTGCGACTGCTGGGTAAAATGACCCGACGATCAGAAAGGGTTACTCTCTATCATTCTAGATTTGTCTGAGGCACGCAAGGCGAAAGCGTCGTAGTGGCCGAAGGCATTGCGGCGCGATTATCCCGAGTTCATCGGTTACCTCATCTCGCGCCATTGTCCAATCGCGAAGACCGACAGGACCAAGTTAACGATAACGCTGCATGCAGCACTTAAGGCGGACCTAGACCGTTATGTCGAACAGCGCTCGCTGGTCTCTGAACGAAAACCCCGCACGACCTGTTGCGCGCGGGGCTTTGGAGTGTCCAGCAACCCCAACCCGTTTGCCGTGCCTCCAGGAAAGACAACCGTTGCTTCGCTCATCTATTCTCCTTATATTGCATATGTTTTTAAGTGCAGGAAACGTCTGAATCTTGCAGGAGAATACCATCAAATAAAGATGAGGCAGGAAACCGCTAGAGCCGGTTGTCGACAGCCAGTTAAATATGCTTCGAATAGCCTATGAACAGGATCCTGATAAGGCCGCAGTGGTTGCTTAGGGACGATGGTGCTTCCAGGCAACAAAACCTTCCCACCGATTGTCACGGGCTGGACAGCGCGGATTCAGGAACAATCGCCTCGATAGATGAAGCATTCCCCGATTTTGCCGCGGCTCGATCAAGCCACCGACATCCTTTGGCGCGCAAGACGATTTTTCTGCCATAGGTGGCAGACAAAATGTGACGCCCTCAAATCGGGTGTGCCGTAACTCGCGGGCTCGATCGCGGCCGCGTCGTTCGGGGGTGTTTATCTGGCGGCACCATCAAGAGATCGCCATGACGACGACCGACGTGCTGGCGCCGCCACCCACGATAGATGCCGACGTGTTGATGGGAGTCGTCCGATGATCTACATCGTGGTACGGAAGACGACCGAATGGGAGAACGAAGCGGTGGTGCACGCGCAGCTCCCGGAGGGATTAAGATACTCTGTAGGGTTGTGGAACTCCACGTTCACGGTTCCCTACCACCTGTTCCGGCAAGAGCTTGCCAGAATAGCAGGGGTCAACCGGTCACGGATTGCAGGCGCCTCGTGCGTGCCACGAGCCGAGGTTCCGGCCGGCGCCACCGTCGTGCCAACCGACGACGACGACTGGTTTTCCCCGGGGTTGGCGACCACCCTCGAGACGGCGATCGATGGCAGTCATGTCGGGTACCGTTGGCCGAGCGAATTCATCGAGGTCCCGATCTCGCTGCGCCACAAGCTCGGCCTGATCAGACGCGCGATCTTTCCCCGCACGCCTCCGAAATGGCTGTGCATCACGAACAACTACGCGGTGACGATGAATCCTGCCGCAGCACCACTCATCGACAACCACATGAACGCAAGCCACTGGTTTGTCGCAAACCCTGGCGCGGTGCGGCGGTTAGATGATCACCTCAGCGTGATGAACCGCACGCTCGCTTCGCAAACCTCTCTCGCCAACGTGGGTTCACAGGCGGACCTTCTCCGGAAGTTTCGCCGGTACCAGCGTGTGTACCGGCGGCCCGTGGGGGCGCCACTTAGGTGGTGCGAGCCCTATGTCGCGATGATGAGGGATCTGATGGACGGCCTCCAGCGCCGGAGGTAGGCGGCGGTTACGGCGCACGTCCAACGGCACTTCTCATGTCACAATCGCTTTGATGCCATCCATCGCAGAAACTTCACCGATGCGCGGAGACGACGTCACCAGCTCGCTGCGCGCGGCTCTCGAATTGCACCGCTTGCTCAATGGCTTCCAAATCACGCAGGCGATCCACGTCGCCGCGGTATTGGGCCTCGCAGACCAGATCACGGCGCACCCGTGCCCGGTTGCCGAGATTGCCGCGACAGTAGACGCACACCCGGGTGCGCTCTATCGATTGCTCCGCGCGCTCGCTGCCCTCGGAATCTTCCGCGAGCACAACGATCGGTGCTTTTCGATGACGGCGATGGGCGACTGCCTGCGGACGGCAAGCCTCCATCCGGTGCGTCCGCACGCGATCTTCATCGGGCAGAAAAACCAATGGGACGCCTGGGGCAATCTGCTGCATTGCGTGCAGACCGGTGAGAACGCCTTTCGCACGGTGCACGGCGTTGGCAGCTGGGAGTACCGCGCCCGACATCCCGACCAGAATGCCATCTACAACGCCGCGATGACAGGAAACTCCCGCCGCGTGGACAAGGACATAGTCGGGTCCTACGCCTTCGGTCGCTTCACCCGCATCGCGGACATCGGCGGCGGGCAGGGTTCACTACTCGCCGCGCTCCTGCAGGCCAACGCGAATTTGCGTGGCGTTCTTTTCGACCGGCCACACGTGGTCGCTACCACGGAGCCGGTCTTCGCAGCGGCCGGTGTCGCCGACCGGTGCGAGACGATCGGCGGCGACATGTTCGTCGCAGTTCCCAGCGGCTGCGATGCCTACGTGATGAAGTACATCATCCATGATTGGGACGATGCGCATTGTCGACGCATACTGCAGGCATGCCGCGGCGCGATGACGCACGACACAAGGCTGATCGTAATCGATCGTCTTCTTGGCCCGCCCAACGAGGACCTCGCGGTCAAGCTTTCCGACCTGCACATGCTGGTCGGCCCGGGGGGGCAGGAGCGCAGCCTGGACGAATTCATCACGCTGTTCCGCGCTGAGGGGCTGCATCTCATCGAGGTGTATCCGACCCAGTCGGCGGTCAGCCTTCTCGTCCTCGAACGCGCGTGACGATTCGAACCGCTTATCGGTGCGGGGCGGCGCGAGTCGCGGTCGAGACCGAGGACAAAGACACGTCCCGCTGGCTGGCAGAGTTCGTCACGCCGTGGTTCGAACCTTGCCCCGCCTTTTCCTCCAGCCACAATGTCCGATTCACGGCATCGCGCATCGAATTCGAATCCATCGAGCGCCAATACTCTGCGGCGACAACTCGCCCGATTCCGTGTTTCGCTCTCGACAGTGAGGTCGTTCAGCTCCCGGGCTGGTCCGAGGCCGGGACCACGGTCGTCGCCGATATGGAGCTGGGAGCGTTCTATCGAGTGAGCGCAACCGCCGTGGAGGTTATCGCGCGGCCGGAATTTCCGCGCGCGCGCATCGGGTTGATGCGTGTGGTCCGCGAAGTGCTGGTCGCCGGCGCGAGGGCCGCTAACCGACTGCTCGACCTTCACGCTGCGGCGTTTGCAACATCGGCTGGCGCCGTTTTGCTGGTCGGGCCGAAGCAGGCGGGAAAGACGACGCTGCTCACGCACTTCCTCCGGTGCCAGCGGCTTTCGCTTATTGCCAACGATCGCGTGTTGGTTGATGTCGAACCTGTGTCGCCGATCGCTTTCGGCATCCCGACCTTAGTATCGGTCCGAGTAGGCACGCTGGAGCTGTTTCCGGATTTGCGGCGCAGGGCGACTGAACGACCGGCGCTTTTCCATTCCGAAGAAAGCCACGAAGCTTCGATTTCCGACGCTTCGGATGGGAGTCTATCCCGGGGTTTTAGCCTGTCCCCGGCACAACTCGCGCAACGCTCTGGGAGCGGAACGACGGACTCTGCACCGGTTGCGGCGATCGTGTTTCCGGAGATGGACATGGCGTCCGGGGGTTGGTTGCTGGAGCCTGTCGCCATCAATGTCGGGTCGAAACAACTACTCGGTTCGCGGTACGGTATCCACGCCATCGGACAACCGCGGACGATCTTCGCGGAGATGGTGGGCCATCGCGAGCCACATGGCGACGACGCGGTGACGCAGGTCGCCCGGTTGTCCGCGGCCGCGCCGCTGTTTCGTTGCCGGCTGAGCCCCGGCGCTTACCGCAACACTGCCGATGATCTGTTGCAGGCGGTGGTCGGTGCGCGCGCGTCGACGGAACGCGTGCGATGAACGAACCGTTCGAAGCCGAGGTCGTTGCGGCGCTTGACCAATTCGGCCTGCGTGCCCGGAGCTGGCAGTGCCTGTCGACTATCCGCACTGCGAAATACGAACGTAGGGCATACCGCGTCGACCTGAAGGGCGGCCGAGTGCTTAAGGCACGCCGACTCGAGGACGAGGCGACTGCCCGGCGGCTGTTCGAGATTCGCCAGGGGGCCCCGGCTGGTTTCGCACCGGTGCTCCATTGCCACGGCGCCGTACTCCTCGAAGCCTGGATCGAAGGCGAAGATCTTGCGCAACGGCCCGCGACCACGCAGCATTTGATCGAGGCGGCCACGCTCCTAGCGTGCCTTCACGCCACACCACTAGTATTCGGCTGCCCGTTGCCAGCGACACAAAGCACTGCTGCCGAGCGCGAGATGGCCGAACACGCCCGCCGGCGCCTCGCCGCGGACGGCTGTTTGCCGCTTGCAGAGTCCGATGGCATTGGCGCCGCGCTGAAACAACTGGATCCAATAGAGGCACTCGTCGGTTTGGTACACACCGACTTCTGCGGTGAGAACATGGTGATCGACCCTGACGGTCGGCTACATATTATCGACAACGAAAGGATGGGTCTCGGCGCCTTGGGTCTCGACGTCGCACGGACCTGGTACCGTTGGACGCTCCCGCTCCCGGCCTGGGAATGCTTCTGCGCAAACTATCACGCCCGGATGCCACACGAGGATGCGCTGCGGCACTTCGCGTTCTGGGCCCTTGTCGCGACGCTGAAAAGTGCGGTTTTACGCCTGCGGCTGGATCCGGCACGTGCGCATGTGCCGATCGAGTGCCTGCGGCAAATCATGGCTGAATTCGTGCAGGTTGAGCGATGAGCTTCGGCCATGCTGAACGAGGGCGCGGATGGCCGGGTTGAGCGCGGTTGTTTTTTCCATGGGTGATATCGGCCACTTCAAGCGCCTGCGGCCGATCATCGCTGGGCTTGCCAGGCGCGGGCTCCGGACGCACGTGTTCACCATGACGGGGCTGCGCGACGAGGTGGAACGACTCGGTGGAGAATTCAGCGATCTATTCGCGGGCCGCCCTCTCGACGAGGCGGACGCAACGTCCGTTCCCTTGCCGTCGAGGAGCGTCACTTTTGCCGGGCGATTCGGGGACGATGTGGTCCGGCAGGTGGCCAGGCTACGGCCAGACGTCGTCATCCACGATGCGTTTGCCATAATCGGGAGCGTGGTCGCCTATCATCTGGGTCTCCCACGGGTGAATGTCTGCGCCGGGCACAACCTAGCCCCCAAGCCGACCCTCGAAGCACTCGCTTGTGACCCGCGCGTTCGTACATCGGAGCAATGCCGACGGGCGGTCGACGTATTGCGCGAGCGCCACGGAATGCCCGGGGCGAGCGCATTCTCGTACATCGATGGGTTGAGCAACGATCTCAACGTTTACTGTGAGCCCCCGGAGTTCCTTCTTCCCGCGGAGCGTGAGGCATTCCAGCCGATCGCGTTCTTCGGTTCCCTGCTGCCGGATCCGATCGTGGAAACTGGCGGCACGTCATCCGTATTTGGCATGGACAGCAATGCGCCGTTGCGTATCTACGCCTCGTTCGGAACTGTGATATGGCGCTACTACGAGGCGGCGGCGGTTAACGCACTGACTGCAATAAGCCACGCCGTCGCTAACATCGACGGAGCAGTCGCACTCCTAAGCCTTGGAGGAACAAATGCACCGGAGCTCGCGGAGCGGCTGGCGCGTCCGAACGTCTACGTCGAGGGGTACGTCGACCAATGGAAAGTACTGCACGAGGCGTCGCTGATGTTCACGCATCAGGGCCTGAACTCCACCCACGAGGCGATCTATCACCGCACACCGATGATTTCTTACCCGTTCTTCTCCGACCAACCGGGACTCGCCCGACGGTGCCAGGACCTAGGCCTGGCTGTACCGCTCAGTTCGGAATTTCGCGGACCGGTGAGCGCGGAGGACGTGCGGGCGGCACTCGCGCGCATCGAGGCCGGCGCGGCGAGTGTGCAGGCACGCCTTGCCGAGGCGCGGCGGTGGGAGTTGGCGACGATGGCGGCGCGCCCCGCCGTCATCGAGCGCATCGTTCAGCTGAGCCAATAGGCCTCCGCAGCGACGTGTTCAGAATCATGATGTCGCGGGGGGAGGCCGGCTGGCGACGGGCCGCCGCCAGCCGTGCACAGCATAGCGGAACGGCAGTGATATGGCCCACCACACAAACCAGCTCCCGAGCGCGGCGTCGTGTGATCGGGCCGCCCAAAGCTTGTTTGCAAACCCCGCCCGTGCCGGCGGAGCGCACAACGGTGCTCCGGCAGGATCCGAACGCACGCGACGGCCGGAATGGCGCGCAAGGGTCGCCGCGAGGTGGGGCGCAAGGTCGTGGGCATCGGCGACGTCGAGGCAAAGCGACAGCACATTTACTAGTGGCCCATAGGTGCCATTGCTGCGGCCGCTCGCGAATAGCGCGTCCCACGCCATCGTCGGGTCGATCGTGGCAACCACCTGGATCAGGTCGGCCACATTTTTGATCTTCGGTCTGCCACGTGCGATGTCGCGGAGCAGGGCAAGAACCTCAAGCGTTATTTCGTCCTCATCGGCTAGAACGCTGTAGCAACGGTCACCCAGAGGGAACACCCCTTTGCGCTCCCAGATGCCAGACTCATCTGGCCTGAACGACGGGTGGCGCGAGAGGCTCCAGTGCAGGTCCAGATTGACGCCGCCGGCGGCAAAATCGAAGCCGTGCACAAAAAACGCCGTGACTGCTTCACTGCCGAGGACGTTCGATCGCCGCACAAATCCGGCCTTCTCCAGAATACCGAATGCACGGTGCCGGTCGGCGCGCGCGACTAGAAGGTCGATGTCAACGAACTCGCGTCCTCGAGGATCCCCGTAGAACCGCGCGGCTAGGTAGGGACCCTTGAGCAGCATGAACGACACGCCCGCGGCTTCGAAAATGCTGGCGACACGCGCGAGACCCTTCTCCAACACCGTGTATCGTGCCGCTTGACGGTCGCGGCGGTCAGCCAAGGCGACTTGGCTCTCCTTGGAGAGCTGTTGGATCAATCCGGAAGCGGCGAGTGCCCGCAGCAGCGCGACCGAGACCCCTCCGTTCAACGCGACCGCGGCGAGCTCGTCGAGCCCTTCGCTGCGCTCCTCCAAGCAGCGCCGGATGCCGGCGGCATCGGTACGCAGGAGGCGCACCAAGAGCCTTATGGATCCGCCTGGCGCCCCCTCACGGTCCATGCGATTCTCCGGGTTTCGCCGCGGCCACAACCTTTCGCGGCATGCATCTCGGCAACGGCGAATTATCGAGCCAGGAGCTGGCGGCGCATCCGGCCAAGGGCCCTCTCCCACAGGAATCCCGCGGCGTTGGCCATTTGCGACAGAATGAATGAAAACTCCAGCAAGAGCGCATGTCGTCCTCGCGCCCGGGAGAACGGATAGCGCAGGAGATCGAGGTAAAACGGCAATGGCTCCAGCGCAACCCGGCCATTGTGGCGCAGCGCGCGCGCCCGGTGAAAAGAGAAGGCGGCGCGGCCATACTTGAAATGCTGCCGCCAGAACGCCGTTAGCGTCAGCGGGTGCGCGTGGTACACGACGACGTCAGGCGCATAGATCATCTGCGAGCCATGCTGCAGCCAGCGTTCAGACAGGTCACGGTCCTCGCCTCCCGCAGTCGTGAACTGTTCATCGAATCCACCCACCTCGTAAAAACCCCATCGGGGAAACGCCACGTTGTTCGAGGCGAAGAACGATGCCCGAGGTTGCCTAACGTTGTAGTACTCGTACAGATAGTCTATGAGGAGCTGGGAGGCACTTGAATAGAGATTGTCCCGGAGCCCATTCAGAGTCCGCCCACCGATGGCGTGCGTCGGTGTGGCGGCGATGTGCGCCTCGAGCGTACACAACCAGTCCGGAGCAGGCACACAGTCGTCATCGAGGAAGACGAAAAAGGACCCGTTGGCTCGGGCAGCACCGGCATTCCGTGCCGCCGCTGGTCCGCGATGGGCCTGCTTGATGTACACCATGTCGAGTCGGTCCTTGAACGCCGACACGACCAGGTCAGGCGATGCCTCACTTCCATCATCGACCACAATCACCTCGAAGCGATGCCTTGGATGTTTGAGGCCGGCGATAGCCTGCAGACATCTGGCCAGCGGCTCGGGCCGGTTATGACTCGGTATGACGACGGAGATACGGCTCGGAGCTGACATCAGTTGGACTCGGCGAAGCGCTTCATGGCAGCGGGCGCAGCGATGGTCTGATACATGCCGATCATCTCACTGCCGCGCGCCAGCAGCGACATGCCAATCACCACCGGTATCAGCATCAGGCGACGCAATAACGGGACGCGCAGTAGCTCGCTGAAGCGCAGCCACTGGGGCACATCGAGGAGCACATGCCACACCATCGTTAGCAACGGTTCGATCAGCGTCACCGACAGCAGCCATTGCTTGGGATCGGCGGGATCCAGCCGTCGCAGCAGGAACACTTCATATCCGAACCGTCTGTGCAGTCGAAGCACCCACCATCGCAGCGAAAATCGATGCACGACGCGCTGGTTGGGCTGAAGCAACATCACGGCGCCCGACTGGTCCAGTGCCTTGTACAGGAAGGAGCCGGCACAGGTGCGGCCAAGTTCGGTTCGGTACTCCGAACAGTAGGTATTCTCGATGAATGGCCCAGATTTCTCGAAAATCCGCCGCTTTACAGTGAGACAGGTGGTTAGGGTCTCGGCCATTTCGCACGACTTGGCCTGGGGCATCCACTGGTTGAACTCGGCAAAGTAATGCGCCCATCCCACATAGCTCTCGGGGTTCCCGTTCACAACCGCTCCGCCGATGACGGGGTGTTGCATCTTCTCGTGCGCCTTCAGTATCCGGTGCACCCACCCTGGCTCCGCGCAGCAATCGGCGTCGGTGAACGCGATGATATCACCCGTGCTCCGGCACACCCCGATGTTGCGGGCGTCTCCGGGGAATTTGCGTTCAGAATACCTGAAGAGCATGACGCGGGGAAACTCGCGCGCTATCAGATCGGCCGTTCCATCCCGAGAGCTATCCACGACAATGATCTCGAAGGCCTCCCGATCCGGCTGCCGCTCCAGGGAGCGCAGGCACCGTTCGATTGTCTCTCCGAATTGTACGAAGCGATCACGACGGAGACCCGAATTCCCGGCGTCGCCCCCGGCGATGATGGCTGCATGTGTTGCGGCTCTGTCACGATCTCATCGGTTACAATCAAGAGTTGATCGATGTGCGGTGCGGTTGATTATCAGTGCTGTCGTGGAATGGAAACCGCCGTGTCATGAACGCCGCGATCGAGTGGCGGGCCCTCCGTGGCACGAGCCAGATGATAGCGTGAGCGAGCACGCTGATCATGGTTGGTTGCCCTCTCCGGAACGCCTCCCAGGAAAGCGGCCGGAACATCCTGTTGCTGCACGGTCGGCCAGGCGACGTGAGAGGCTGGCGTGCGGTGGCCGCCCGGCTGCAGGGGCTCGGCTACCAGACGTTAGCTCCCGCCAAAATGCGCGTCGCCGGACGCTGACGTCACGCCGACGGCGACCGCACCTGCTCATGGTATTCGTCGTCGACGTTGACGTCCCAGATCGCCTGCTTATCGACTCGGCCGGAGGCGATGTTTTCGACGGCAGCTCGGGCCGTGAGCATCGAATGGTCCTGATTGTTGTAACGATGCATGCCATTGCGGCCGACGAGGAATAGATTGTCGATCGCATCCACGTAGGAACGGATGATCGCGAACTCGGCGTAAGCGCCGAAGTACGCCGGGTAGGCTTTGGGCACGCGATTGACCGTCGCTTCGACAACATCCTTTCCGTCGATCAAATCGAGCTGTTCCAGTTCTCTGATCGCGAGCGCTTTTAGGTCATTGTCGGACAGTTGCCACAGGTCGTCCTGATGGCAGAAGTACTCGGCGCCGAGTGAGATCTTGGTCGGATCGGGAACCAGGGCGGGACTCCAATTGTTGAAGATTTGCAGCCGGCCAAGGCGGACATCGGGCTCCTGGATGTAGATCCAGTTGTCCGGCAGCATCCTCTGCTGACCTTGGCCGGCCGCCCAGCTGCGGGTTTTCATGCGCTTGAGGATGAGCCCTACGGTAATGAAGTCGCGGTACGGCAGCAGTGCTGCTACACGCCGCACGTCCGCCGGGGCCGGAGGGTCGAAGCCTGCCACCAGATCCTTGACCGGCATGCTGGAGATCACATAATCGGCACGAATCTGGATCATCGCGTCGGATGTGAGGTCGTGGGCCGTGACGGCAGTCACGTGATCTCCCGTCAACTGCAGCTGGTCGACCCGGTGCGACAATCGTATCGTTCCTCCGCCGTCCCGGACCCGTGCCGCAACCTTGTCCCACAACTGCCCTGGGCCAAGTTCGGGATAGAGAAAGCGCTCGATGAGGCTTGTTTGCCCGTGCCCGGCTGCCGGCCACGATCTGCGGGTTAAGGCGTGAAGCACCGCCTGCATGAGCGAAAGCCCCTTGATGCGCTGCGCGCCCCATTCGGCGCTGATCTGATGACATGGAACGCCCCAGACCTTTTCCGTGTAGGATTTGAAGAAGGTCCGATAGAGCTCCGCGCCGAAGCGGTTGATCAGGAAATCTTCAAGGCTGCGTTCTGGCTGCCGGGGAAATAACGAAGCGTGGGCATAGCTCACGCCGGCCCGGATGACTCGCCATGGACCCAGATTGCGGATCGTGGTCAGGTTGAGCGTGATCGGGTAGTCGAAGAATTGGCGCCGAAAGTAGACGCGCGACAACCGATCGCGGATCAACATCACGCCGTCCCCGCGCGGGCCGCTCGCCGCGTCCCGACTGGCACGCAGAATCGGCCTGCGTTTATTTTGGTAGCTAATGCTGATTGGCGTGCCCTCATCGGCATTCTCGAGCGGCAGGATTTCTTGCCACCAATTCATCACCCAATCTGATTTGGAAAAAAAACGGTGGCCACCGAGGTCCATGCGATAGCCTTTGAAATTAATGGTCCGCGAGATTCCGCCGACGGTGTCGGAGGCCTCGAGGACAATCGGGACCACGTTCGTCCGGCGGAGGAGCTCCAACGCGGCCGTAAGGCCCGCCGGGCCGCCGCCGATGATGACTGCGGTCTTGCGCGCTGCGTCCATGGGTGCGAATTGTATTGGAGTGCGGGGTGTTCAGGTTACGTGGCGGTGGGTCGCGCTGGCGGCTACGTTTCGAAGCAGGTCCGCGCCGGCCGATTCGCGCCCCGCGCCGCTAGATGCTACGCTTGCACCGAGCAATGACACCGCAAAGGCAATGCGAGCACGAGGTGAGCCAACGTTGCGGCAATCAGAACCGTACGCGAATCACGATGCCTGGCACCGCATTGCGTGGACGCATCGTTGCCACGCCAGGAGGTGCGGTTGAGCCCTGGCGCTGAGACGGTCATAGTCGGGACACCCGGCCGGTGGTGGGCGATCGCCTCAGCACTCCTCGTAGCCGCGATTGCCCTGGTTATGGCCGCTCTCGCGGGCAACCACTCCGGTGGCAATGTGCTCAAGGGTCCTCCGGCGATCACCGCGGCTGGTAACCGCTTCAACCTGGTCCGCGGTCAGGGCCATCCATCCGCGGGGGCGTATGTGCTGGAGGCGCTCGACTCCTCGGACGTAGGCGTCCTGTCAACCCGGGTGCAAGCGTTTGCCGCCAACAGCTATCCGCGAGTCGAGTGGGACCTGCGGGGTGCCAACCCCGGAACGGTGAAGTTGTCGTTCCTGTGGCGAACGCTCGAACAGCCGAAGCGCAATTTCCACGTCGACCTCGAATGGCAAGAAGGGCGCGTAGCAGCGGCGGAGCTCGGTGCGTCCGACGGCTGGAGCGGAACGATTACCGGTGTCGCGCTGGTGGTTCGGGGCAATTTGTCGCAGCCACTCGTGGTGCAGTCCTGGACCGCTCCGTCCGTGTCCGCGCGGATCGCACTGGCCGAAATCGCCAGGCAATGGAGCGCGCCTGTCCCGTTCAATGGCAAGACGATTAGTTTCCCATTCGACGCCGAACGAGACGACTATGCGTCGTTGCTCATCGTGGTCGCGGTTTCCCAGGGCCTGGCGCTGTCCGGCTATTACCTTCTAGCGCGACACCGACGCTGGACACGCGATTCCCGTGTGCTCTGGGCCATTTTCCTGATTGGCTGGCTCATGCTCGATTTCCGTTGGCAAGCCAATCTGTGGCGTCAGCTCGCGCAGACAGCTCGACAGTTCGCCGGCAAGACCACCGAGGAGAAACATCTCGCGGCGGACGACCACACCTTGTTCGAACTGATGCAACAGGTCAATGCCGCATTGCCCGCGCCACCCGTCCGCATCCTTTTACTCGCAGACAACCCGGCGTTGCGCACGCGAGGCGCATTCTTTCTCTATCCGCAGAACGTGTACCACGATCCGACTCCGGGAAGTCGCGCCCCGGATCCGGAACAGGTACGCAACGGCGACTATGTGCTGCTGTTCTGGTACGGCGGGCTGACCTATGAACGTGGGCAGCAACGGCTGCTGTGGCCCGATGGGCGCGCCAAGGCAGCCGACGAAATTCTGGTGCTGGGCGATGGCATCCTGCTGGTACGGGCAAAGTGAGTAGCTCCCTTGCCATCGATAGCTTGGCGATTCTCGGCCGCCATGCGTGACCTGTTGGGCGTGGCACTGAGTGTCGGGCTGCCTTGGGTCGCCGGAACGCTGTGGGTGGCCGCGCTGCAACGCGGATCGACCGAACGCAGCTGGCTCCTGAGCGCCGGCTACGGATACCCGATCGGCGCGCTTGCAACCACGGTAGTGATGCGCGGGCTCAGCTCCTTCGCCCCGCCGTGGCGGCTGTCGCTCGTTGCGGTGCCGCTTGCGCTGCTCGCTGGCGGCGGCTATTTCCTGGCGCGATCTGCCCGGCCACGGAGCGAGGCGTGGGGCCGCAGCCGCCGCGCCGCGTCTGCGTCGCTTCGCGTCTTGTTCTGGGTCGGCATTGCCCTTATCACGGTGCGCCTTGCCGGCCTCGCCATCGAGGTCGCTTTGCGACCGCTCCTGCCATTGGACGCTTGGGCGCAGTGGGCGACCAAGGCGCTGGTCTGGTATCGCTACGGGTGGATGGTGCCATTTGTCTCCCCGGAGCAATGGCTCTCGGTGAGCGATCCGATGCGGTTCATGGATCAGCGTTCTGGCTACCCGGCAGCCGTGCCCCTGCTGCAGGTCTGGACCGCGCTCAGTTTGGGCCGGTGGGACGAATCGCTAATCAATGCGCCCTGGCCGGCAATGGCCTGCGCGCTCAGTTTGGCGTTCTACGCTCAGGTGCGGCGTTTGGGGGTGGGCCCGACGGCAGCCGTGCTATGCACGTATCTGATGCTTTCGCTGCCGTTTCTCGATATTCACGTAGCGTTGGCTGGATGCGCCGACCTGCTGATGGCGGTTGCCTATGGCCTAGCGGCAATTGCTCTCTGGCAGTGGACGCTAGCGCGCAATCGCGCCGACGCTATTCTGGCGTTGATCATGGCCGTCGGTTGTATCAGCCTGAAAACGGAGGGCATCCTGTGGGCATTGACCCTGATCCCGCCCGTGATCGTCGCCGTCAATCGCCGCGTCGGGTTTTGGGTGGTTGGGCTGCTCGGCGGTGCGGCCTTGCTCTATGTGCTATTCGGCCCGGCCGAGATCACGCTCTTCGGCTACGCGCTGCGCACCCATTTCACCAATGTGTCACAGCCGCTGCTCGAACACCTGTTCCTGATGGATAACTGGCATCTGCTCTGGTATGCGGCAATTGTGATGCTCGCGGCAAGCTATCGCACTCTCCTAGCGCCCGAGCTGGCGCCAATGACGGTAACGATGTTGGGCGCGTTCGCGGTCGTGTTTGTCGTCTTCTTCTACAGCAGCGCGGCCGGCGGGGTCGACAACGAGAGCCTGGTCAACCGGTTGCCGCTGCATCTCGTTCCGGCGCTGGTTTTCTATCTAGTACTGCTCTGGCACAAACGGCCGCGACTGATCGCCACCGACGCAGGCGAAGCCTCTCCGCCAGCGCCTATCCGGCCCTGAGAGGTGCTCCGCAGGCCGCGGCGACTGCGGCATCAGCGGGCGCCGCGCTTGAGCGCGAGACGTGCAACTGACCATCGGTGTTCGAACCAGCACCAGGCAAAGGTGCCCGTGCTGTATAAATAATAGGCCTGATGAAAGGCGACTGCGCCAAGGGCGAACATCGCCCCACGGCGGCGCCGGAAGAAATTGAACAGCCTGCCGTTGGCGATCGCCACGCTGCCCAGCATCGCCGCGGGAAGCCACGCCGGCGTCGATCCCGCGGCGGCCAGGATGATCGTGCCCAAGCAACCGACGACGAGCAGCGCGCGCAGTCGCTCCTCGCGGCTGATGTTGAGCGTGTCCGACACCGCGCCCTGCTCTTGAATGAGGCGAGACCAGGGTACCGCACGCTGGAATATCTCGGTGCGCAGCAGGTTCTTCAAGCGCCAGACCTTGAGGTGTTTTGCCTGCAGCGCGGGGACGATCTGGATCGCCAATCCGCGCTGGCGCAGTCGCCAACCGAGCTCGATGTCCTCGATCGACGGTTGCGGATAACGCATGCCGTCAAAGCCACCCGCGTCGAGAAAGGCTTGCTTGCGCACCGCACCACAGCCAGCCCAGAAGGTATGCGCGGCACCTTGTTCCCGGCGATGGTAGTAAGCGTGCACGAGGTTCTTGTACAGGGAAAAGAATCCAGTCGCCGGCGGGTCGTCGTCGTAGGTGCCGAACACCGCGGCGGCGCCGGTTCGCTGTAGCGCCTCGGCCAGCACGCGCGCGGCATCGGCATGAACGACGACGTCGGCATCGACGAACCACAATACGTCACCGACTGCAATCGACGCGGCGACATTGCGCGCGCCACCCGGACCAACGCGCCCTCCGGAGTCGACGACGCGCACGCCAAGGGCTCCGGCGATCGCGGCAGTTGTATCGGTGGATCCGTCATCAACGACGATGATTTCCGCAATCTCGCCCCTTCCGCGCATAGCGAGCAAAGGCTCGAGACTGCGCCGCAGTGTCACCTCCCCATTATAGACGGGCATGATCGCGCTAATGTCTGATGCGCCTAGTGCGGAAGCACTCACCACGATGTCGCCCACCGTCGCTCGTCCTTCGCCATGCTTGCTGACAAGGCGCGGTGTCAATATGGCACGGGCCGCGCAGATTGCCTACCGGCGTCCGCGCGTCGACTGCGCCGCTGCCGCGCAAGGGCCGGTGCACCGCCACCATGCCAGCGCGCAGCAACGCGCCCTCGTGGTCGGGAGGCGCAACCCGCGTTAAGGCGACGATCCGTCAGCAAGACATCGCGTCGGGTCACGTCTGGCGGCGTCTGGCAGCAACGATGTGGTTGTAGATAAGAGTAAAGGCGATGCACAGACAGTACAAGATCGCGAAAAATTCAATCGCCCCGACCACGCCGCCTGCCACGCTGACGGCATAGCCGGGCAGGATTTCCGCGAGAAGCCCCGCGTGGACGCTTTCGGCCGCGGTGCCGCGAATGACCAGCCAGGTGGTGGTGACAACCAGCCCGACTGCGCCGATTGTTCCGATGGCAAGCCCGAGCGACGGGCCGTGCAAGCGGAGTACGGCCGCAGGGAGATCGCCACCCGTGTGCACCTGTGCGACCAAATCATCGATCTTTGGCAGCAGGTTGCGGTAATTGATCCAGTAGATGCCACCGCCCAGCGTGGCTCCGACAACGAAACCCCAGAACAGGCCGAGCACCGCGCTGCGCCAGCCGGGGGCATAACCGGGGAGGAAGACCCCCAGTAGCGTGACGATCAACCCGGTCGGGGTTCCGGGTTGCGCCAACGTCGCCAGCGCGAACAGGAGCAGGCCGGTTATAAGCCCGAGTAACGCACCGAAAATCACGACGTTGAAGCGCACCGTCGCCCTCAGCAATTGCCGTTGGGCGTGGGCAGAAGACTCAACCCCGGTGCTCATGCGCGTGCGCTCGTCCTGCGTTCGTCCAGTGGCTGCATCCGCGTCAGTCCATTGGGTACGCAGCGAGCGTTGCGCGCACGCGGATGAACGCGAGCAGCAGCGCATGGACCAGATTCCATGTCATGGCAAGCAGTAGCCCCAATGCTGTGCCGATCAGTCCGGCATAGGCGGCTCCGATAAGCGCTCCCGACGCGCTGACCGAATAACCGGGAAGATAGCCGGCCAACGCGCCCAAGTGCGGCCCGATGGGCATCCCTGCGGGCGCGCCTTTGATGACGAGCAGGAGCGTTAGGGCGAACAACGCAAACGAGAAAATGCAAGCGCTGGCCATGGCAAAGGCGAATACATCCAGTCTTGCGAACGCCCACACTATAATGAGGCGGCTTCGTTCATCGAGCGGAACCGGCGATAGATCATTGGACGGTATCGTCATCGAAGTGTCGAATGCGCGGGCGTGAGGCAGTCTAATCAATCAGGATGCGAGGCGCAAGCAAGTGCATCACGTCGCCGGAGCAGATGTAGGAGCTTGCGTGTGGGCCAAGAGCCAGCGTAAAGCTTCACTTTGATTCACCTTTGGAGAATGCCTGAAGACTGCCATGCCCAAGATCATCATCGCTGCCGTGCCAGAACGTAAAGGCTCGGGCTATCCGCGGCCATTCGACGCAGCCTGTGCCGAACGCGTGCGGCAACGGCTGGGGAACGCCGGCGGCCTCACTGATTTCGGAGTCAATCTCATGCGCCTGCCGCCGGGCAATTGGTCGAGCCAGCGCCACTGGCATTCGGCCGAAGACGAATTCGTCTATGTGCTCGAAGGCGAACTGACGCTGATCGAAGATGGCGGCGAGACGGTACTGCGCGCCAACGATTGCGCGGCCTTTCCGAAAGGCTCCGGCAACGGCCATCACCTGATCAACAAATCGTGCGCCATGGCGGTTTATCTCGAAGTCGGCGCGCGTTGGCCCGCCGACGTTACCACCTGCTCCGACATAGACATGATGAGCTCCAACGTCGACGGCCGGTTTGTGCACAAGGATGGCACGTCCTATCCCGACCCCTAGAGATATGCCGGGCGGTCACGGTGCCGTTCGACGCGAGCGTTTCGAGTGTGGTGAGTGGACGCGGCGGGGGCCTCGGGTTTCACTGGACGTAGCCGGGCAGGGCGCGCTCGAGGACCGTGCGGTTGACGCGGCGCCCGTTCCCGCGGAAGGGGCAACGACCGTTGACCATGGAGGCGCAGGCATAGTGTGTCTTGCCGGCGATGACGATGCTTGCGCCGCAGACCCCGCAGCGGAGCAGCGTGGAGAAAAGGTACTTCCCAGGTAGGAGGGACGCCCTCAGCGCTAAGGCGGCGCTACCCAAGCGTTGGATCGTGCTGGTCGCCGAACCAAACAGCGTGGTAGGGTGGAATCCTTCGTTAGTTGATGCGAGCCCGCATGAAAATCGCAAGTCTCTGGTTTCCCGGGGAGCTCTTCAGAAAAATCGCCCGCCGCATATCACCCCCTGTTGTCAACATCGTCAAGTACGTTTTCACCGAGATGGAGTACGTACCTCAAGGCTGGTATGTGACGAAGGGTTGGAACGATCAGAGCATTGCCGACGCGCAAGAGATGCATTGGCCGACCCTCGTGAGAAATCTGCGTGGCCCAGGGCCCCTCGGTGTCTCACATTTGCCCTCGCACACCACGCGCGAAGACCTGACGGATCATAATATTATGATGTCCTACGGATACGTGTTGGCGATAGCGGCTGGAAAGAAAGTTCAAATATCGATTCTGGATTGGGGTGGCAGTGCAGGCCACTATTACCTCTATACGAAGGCACTCTTTCCCGACCTAGGGATTGAATATCATTGTTACGACGTCGCGAACCTCATCCGACTCGGGAGTAAGCTGCTACCCAATGTGCACATGCACGATAACGAACAAAGCGTTCTTGGACGACAGTATGACGTCGTTATCAGCAGCAGCTCTTTGCACTATTTTGAAGATTGGCGCGAGGAAGTTCGTAAACTCGCTGCCACCACGGGCGAATTCCTCTACGTTTCAAGATTGCAGGTTATCATCCATGCGCCCTCCTTTGTCGTATTGCACAAGCCGTTTCGTGATGGTTATCCGGAATTGCTAAGCTGGTGTATCAACCGCCAGGAATTCCTGAGCTGTGCCGAGGAATATGGGTTTGCGTTGGTGAGGGAATTCGTCTTTACGGAGCTATGGACCATACGCAAAGCCCCAGAAAAGGGCCAATGTCGCGGCTTCTTGCTTCGCCGGCAGCCTGTGCCTCCTAGTGAGGGTTCACGACCATCGTCGGCGGCCAACGTCTGGCAAGGTTAGTTACGCATGCAAACGTGAGGACTGGGAGACGAGCGGAAGTGAAAAAAGATTCGATTTTTCTCAACTCGATTAAGCGACCGAGCGAATTCGAGTTCAATGCCGAGGTGGCCGAGGTATTTGACGATATGCTTGAGCGCAGCATCCCCTTTTACCTCGATCAGCAGGCGATGATCATCGACCTGTGCAAGAAACTCTGGATTCCGGGTACCAATGTGTATGACCTGGGTTGTTCAACAGCTACTACGCTGATCGGATTGGGCCGTGAACTGCCGCCTTCGGTGCGTCTCGTTGGCTACGACAATTCACCGCCGATGCTCGAGCGCGCAAGACGGAACGTCGAGGAGAATTGTCTTCAGGAGCGCATCGACCTGCAGCACGGCGAACTCAATGGGCAACTGACGGATCTTCGGCTGGATAACGCCAGCATAGTTCTCATGTGCTGGACCCTTCAGTTCATCCGGCCGCTTCGAAGGGATGACCTGGTCCGGTGGATCTATGATGCGCTGGTCGATGGTGGTGTGCTGATTGTGACCGAGAAGATCCTCACGAACAACGGCCACATGAATCGTTTTTTCATTGAGTTGTACTACGACTTCAAGCGCCGACGCGGATACTCAGATGTCGAAATCGGCCGGAAAAGGGAAGCGCTGGAGAATGTACTCATCCCGTACCGACTCGATGAGAATCTGGACCTCTTTCGCCGCAACGGTTTTGAGTTGGTAGAGACAGTCTTCCAGTGGTTCAATTTCGCCGCATTCCTGTGCGTAAGGGGAGCAAATTCAACCGCACGAATAGGGTGCTGAGGCCGTGCGGCAATTGATAGCCCTACAAACGAGGGCTAACTGTGACCGAGCGGAAGATGCGGCACCGTTGGCAAGGCGGTTCGAGCGCGAGAGGTTGCGATCACCAAATGCTTCTCCACGTTGCCTCACCTGCGGCATCGAGAGTAGAGCACAGTTCCGACGCAGACGATTTGAAGGAACGTGGCGATTGCCGCCTCATGCTGCTGCTTGCCGCGGTTTTACGCTATCCGGGCACGCGCCACAGGCGGCCCTCGACCGCGGCCAGGCGCCAAGGGAGGCGCCGCCAGGGTGGGAGGTGCGCATCGAAGACTGCGTCAAACTCACGCACTGGGAACGCGCCGCGTAGGGTCTTGAAGCGTCCGGCGCCCCCGCTGACGTGTAGCAAGGTGCCGCGGTTTTCCGCGAGTAGCATTGTATGCATCATGGCAAGGCGGTATAACCCGAGCGATTGCGGAAGTGTAACGTCATAACCAACCAGGGCAGACGTGAGGTACCCACCGCTGCTATATGTCACGCTGAAGCCATCGATGCACTCGCCGCGCATGAAGACCTTTGTTCGAAAGAAGGGTGTCCGCAGGATAAGCGCGAAGAAACGCGCGTTGTAGGCAGCATTGAGCCGGGAATGCTTTTCGAGGTAGAGGAGACGGTAGAGATGTGCGAGACGCCCGGCATCGATGCCGTCCGATCCGGAAACGTCGATTACCCGGTACGGCGTCGTGCGCAAATGCCGCCGATCCAGCTGCACATTGGAACTGCGGCGAAAGCGTGGGTGGGTCGGATCGACGAGATACACGAGGCGACAGCAGACCATACGCCCCCCAGCATCTTGCAGTGCATCGAAATGGGCACGATTGAGATGGGGATTGACTGTGCGATGGACGATGGCGTGTGCAGGATAACGTCGCTGCAGAAATGCATTGAGTTGCCGATAATGGTTGGCCGACAGTACGGTTTCTGGATTGGTTGCCAGCATCCAGTTATTCACGTAGACGGCACGCTCTGCTCGGCAGGCGCGCATCAAGCCACCATATCCGTGCAACGCAGGCACGGCCCATGGACGGATCCAGCGAGTGCGCCGCTTTGCGATCTCCGAACGGGGGTAACCGGCGAAGCGGGCGATCGGGGAGCATATATCGGGCAACCCCGACGCTGGTTCAACGACGACAACGGGCAAAACGGTACCCCATGCGTCGAGGAGATGCATCTCGACCGGGGCATTGTCGATGAAAACCACCGGACTCTCGCGGGTCATGCCGTCGAGATATGGCCTTACGCACGGGTCGAGCTCGAGCGCATCCGCAGGCAGTTCACGGATCGCGTGCGCCGTGGCCTGGTCCTTCACGCCCGTATGGTCCGGGAAAAATGGGCTCGTCTCCTGGCGAACTGCCGTTGGCTTGCTTTCGAAAGCCGCCTTAATTTTTTTGAAGACAAAAGCGAGTGGAGGGGCACAGAGAAAGTGCTATTGAAGTCGCCAAAAAAGGCCCACAAAACCGAGGCCCACTTGACCCACGTGGGCTTAGTTCCTGACAATGAATGTTTTGGCGCCTGCTCAAACGCTCGCGGCTCCTATATTAACGGTAGTTTACGGAGCTTGACTACTGCAGGTAAGGGCAGCCCATCTAGAAAGAAACGGGTAGATTTGCCACCGCTCAAGCGCGGTAATAGGGTCTGAATTTGCCAGTTGCGCCGGTTGGTATTTGCTCTGCCAACTCAATCTCCACGCTAACGGCCGCCCCAAGGCGTGCATTCAACATCGTGCGAACTGCCTCGACAGCGCAAGGCGTCGGATGCGCGTCGGGCATCGGCACGAGCTTCACCAGAATCCGGCCGGTGCGTTCCTGTACAAGCTGATACTGCAGCAACCACGGCGCGCTGTGCAACAGCGGATTCACCAGCGTGAACGGATGAATAGTGCTGCCGTCAGGCAGCACGAAGCGGTCAATCAAGCGCCCTTGGATCTCCTTCAGAGTCGACGGTGCCTCTCCCCGAGTCACTATGTCCCCAAGGCGGAATCGAATGAATGGCATGGCCCATGAGTGCAGCGCCGTTCCCACAAACTCACCCTGCTCGCCTATTGCCACGGGGCGGCCGTCCTGCAGGACTTCAGAGATAACCGACTGGGCCGCGAGTTGGTAGTCACCCGTGCCGGGACGTTGCCACGCGATCATGTTGAATTCGTGACTGTCGTAAAAGTCAATCACCGGCGCCCCGAAGCCTGTCTCAATGCGTTGCCGCATGTCGCTTGTCAACAACTCGGAATCGGTGGTGATGAAGC
The DNA here is from genome assembly GCA_963763625.1 of uncultured beta proteobacterium. GTDB lineage: Bacteria > Pseudomonadota > Gammaproteobacteria > Burkholderiales > Casimicrobiaceae > PALSA-1003. Next base: position 275,776 of record CAVXPH010000003.1, read on the forward strand.
GCGGCCGAATTGCACGTCGATCCGCGTCACCCATCTTTGTCGCCAGCCACGACAATGTCCCCGCAAAGCCGCGTAGCACATCCGGCCTGATGTCGCGCAATCGGGCGAGAATCCGCTCGGATGGCAAGAGGCAGTGAATCTCCTCGTAACGCAAGATGCCGAGCCGGCTGTACAGTGGGGGCTCTGCGAGCCGCTGCGTCACCACCGCCGCCCTCCGGTCGCGTAGCCTAAGGCCCAGGCGGAACAGCACCTTGAGGCGGTAGGCCTGCAACATCCGATCTTCGAGCGCTGTCCTACGGATGCTCAGGGGCTGGCCAGAGGACCCGCTGGTTCTGTGCACGACCAGCCGTTCCGGATCCACGCCCCGCGCCACGATCTCCGCGGGATCGCATTGCTGGAGGTCCGCACGCGAGGTCAGGGGAATCCGGGACAGATCCTGGACGCCGCGCACGCAATGCGGCTTGAGCCCGGCGCGGTCGAACAGCAGGCGGTAATATGGAACGCGTGCGTACGCGTGGCACACCAGCGCCCGCAGTTGCCGCGACTGGAATTCGCGCAAGGCCTCGCTGCTCAACTCTGCTGCGAGTCCAGCCCAGCAGGCGCATCGGCGCTCGAGAAACATGCGACGAGTATAAACTGGCAACGATGCCCAGTTGGATCCCGGCGAGTGACCTGTTCCACGGCAAGCGCATCGTCTGGCAGTGCCGTGCCGGCCATTATTGCGCCGGCCTCGTCCACCAGTGCCCGGTCGATATTGTGATGTGCATGGACGACAGTCCGACGCATGAACTTATCACTGCGGATTCTGGCGCGGTCTTCTTGAGTTGCGAAAGGATCCGTGGCCGGACCGTGGACGATTCCGCCCTGAACGAGCTCGTGCCCATAGTGCGTGACGACCTGCTGGCCATGCTTCGCCGACCGTCTGCGGGCGCCTGGGTTCTCGCGGCGGCCGGCGTGACGGCCAGTTTGCGGGACTTCGCTGCCGAAACTGGATTGCCGCTCGTCGGCAATGCGCCGGAGTTGACTGCGTGGCTCAATGACAAGACCAACGTACTCCGCGCGCTGGCAAGCCTCTCCCTCCCACAGATTCCCGGCCGATGGATTTGCCTCTCCGCGGTCCGCTACGCGGAAATGGCGTCGGAGCTGGGCTCCTCCTTCGTCGTGCAGTTGGCTCACGGTATATCCGGCTCCGGAACGGCGTTCATAGCATCCGAGCAGGACTTTGTCGGCGCCGCCGCTCGCTTTGGGGACCTGCCGGTCCGCGCCGCGCCCGACTTTGGCGATCTTTCGGTAAATATCAACGCCATTGCCACCAAAGAGAGCGTCATCACCTCCTTCCCCAGCGTGCAGCTCACCGGAATGGCGATACTCGGCGCCGACCGCGGTATGTACTGCGGCAACGATTTCATCGCAGCAGCAAGCTTGCCCGGCCGGACGGTGACCGCGGTGGTAGAGCAAACTGCTCGGATCGGCCGCTGGCTCTCATCGCTTGGCTATCGCGGCCTCTTCGGTCTCGATTTCGTGATTGACCGGGCCAGCGACGAGGCCTACGCAGTGGACCTCAACCCGCGATGGCAGGGCTCAACCACCGTTCTCACGCTTGCCGAAGTAAAAGCCGGTCGCCTCTCGTTGGCGGCTGCCGATCTCGCGTGGCGCATGGGCGCCCTCGACGAGAGTGATTTGCGGCGTTCTTCCGATGTGTTCCTGCAGCCCGTAGTCGCCGCCCACATCTCGCTACGCAGCGGCCCGCTCGCTGGTTCCGTCGTGTCGGGTAGTCTAAGACCCGGCGTCTATTCGGGCGATCTGTCGTTTCTCCGATCCGGTTATCAGCTCAGCGATCTTTCGCAACCGGACGAACTCCTCGTCACGGGAGGTGTTCCGCGTCCCGGCGCGAGGATGGGCGCCAACGCGCATGTGCTGCGCGTCGCCTGCGAACGCCAAGTCCTCGACCTTGCCACGTTGCGGCCGCTGGCCTGGTGCGCGCCTGCCGTGCGAGCGCTCTACGGGGCGGTGGCGCTTGCGTAGACCGATGGCGAAACCGGTACCTAGGCGATGCCGTCCGGGTTTGTCGCTCCGATCGATCGGATGCTCGCCGGTGCCCGGTGCGCAACACTCGGCCGCGCACCCAATTCCGGGCAAAGATCGCAAATGATTGTCTTTTCGCACACCGCCTTGCGGCATGCCACGGCGCCGATCAAACCGTAGTAGATACGCGTCATGTGATCGCAGGTCCGGCCCTTTAGCAGCACCAGATCGCCAGAACGCAATTCCCCTCGCAGGAATAGAGCCGCTTGGTGCCCATCCTGGAACGCATGCGCGGCCGTTGGGGGCATCCCGGCGGCGATGGCCGCGCGCACCCCGCGTTCGCATTGCTCGCCGACGAACACCACGCCGTCCATGCACCGCACAGCCTGTTCGCCAATCCACGCAAAGCGTCGCTTCGGGCTCATTGGCGTGTCCGACATGTCGCTGAACACCAGGATCCTGCGGCGAGCAGAAGCTTGCTCGAGAAAGGCCAGAGCCGGTAGCAGCGTACTAAGCGCTGCGCCGTACTCGTCGCGAATCAGCACCGCCCCGCATGGGAGGTCGACTGGCTGCATCCGCCCCGTGACCGGTTCCACTCGGGCTGCCGCTGAGATCGCCTCCGCCAGAGGGATGCCACAGAGGTCGGCAACCGCCAGCGCTGCCAGGGCCGAATTCTGCCAGTGCATGCCGACAAGGCGCAACCGCACCGCGTAGGATTGCAGGCCGGCATGCAACTTGAAGGACATCCTTTCGGGCCAGCGCGACGCGACATGTTCCGCGCGATAATCGACGGTTGGAGAACTCCCGAACCATACGATGCGCTGTCGGAGGCCTGCGCCCATGGCTGCCACGCGCGGATCGTCCCGGTTTAGCACCGCGGTCCCCGAGGGGCGCAATGCGGCGAGAAGCTGTGCCTTTTCTGCGGCAGTTCGATCCAGGGTGCGAAAATCCTTGCGATGCGTTGTTGCGACAGCCAGCACTACCGCGATGTCGGGGCGGACCAACGCCGCCGACCGCGGCATCGTCCCGCGACCGTTCGCGGCGACTTCCACTACGGCGAAACGATGCCAGGGTCGGACGCGTAGGAGCGAACGCGGCACGCCGGAATAGTCGTTCTGGTTCGCGAACGTCTTCACGGTCGGATATCGCGTCGCAAGCATCGCCGCCAACATTTCTTTCGAGGAGGTCTTGCCGACGCTTCCGGTGATCGCGATGAAGGTTGTCCGTACGAGCAATCGCCGCCACAAAAAAGCGGCCGCGCGCATCAGTGCCACTTTGACGTGCCACAGAGTCATCGCCGCCCGCCTTCGAAGTGGCCGCCAGTTCATGGGACAATACCGTAGCACACCGCAACTAAACTAGCGCGCCATGAAGGAGCGCGGTTGCCGACGCTTGCTGCCGGTTAATCCTGGTGGACCGAATTATCCTATGGGTGCGCACAAATCCGACGTGCAATCCAAACGTCCGCTCTGGAGTGACCGCGGGCGCCAGCCGTCGGCTACCTGGTATCTGGATCCGCTCGTCGCGGCCCAAAAAGGCTCGCAGCATCGCGCCCTCATAAACCGATGGACCGCCGGCTTTCCCGTGACATCGTTCCTCAAGACGGATGCGTTCGAGGAGGCCAACGGTGACGACCAGCTGCTGTTTGACCTGTTTCCCGGCGCCAGTCGGGCCATCTGCGTCGATATTTCCTGGCCGACCTTAGGAACGGCCGCGCGGCGATCGAACCTTCCCGCTGCGGAATTTTTCGCCACCGACGTACGTTATCTCGCAATGCGTTCGGGTTGTGTGGACCTGGTGCTATCTACGTCGACGCTGGACCACTTTGCCAGCGCCGATGACATCCGTGTCGCGCTGCAGGAGATTGCGCGCGTGGTGCGCCCAGGGGGTCTGGTAATCATTACCCTGGACAATCCCCAGAACCCCCTTTACTGGGCCCTGCGCTGGGCTAGTCGCTGTGCGGTCTCGCCATTTCCGCTCGGTTGCACACTGTCGCGCGAGCAGTTGGACCGGGAGCTTGAGAACGCCGGACTGCGGGTGGAAGCCAATGCCTTCCTCATCCACAACCCTCGCGGCGTGTCCACTCTGCTGTTCCTTGCACTCCGCCGCCTGCTTGGTGCGCGCGCGGACCGGCCGATCCGATTGCTATTGTCCTTATTTGCGCAACTTGGCCGCCTGCCAAGTCGCCGGTTCACCGCCTGCTTCATCGCCGCCCGTGCCCGAAAGCCCCTCTAGCAAAGATTGTGCAATCGCATTCCAGTTTGGCAAGGATCTTGTATGCAAGCCATGAGCGTATTGGCGATGGTGAGTGTTACCAGAGTTGTTGCATGATTCGCAACACTACAAGCGGACGGCGTGGCCGACGTTCCTTAGGGCGCCGCGCCTAGACGATATGGTGTACAGGAAGCTTCGACATGTGCCATTCGCCCGTCTTCGCGTTGTACTGAGATCCTGTAAATACATGCCACTCGGCGTCGTTGAGTTTTGGATGGTCGGAACGGTAGTAGTAACCAGGCCACCTGGTTTCTTGCCGGAAGAGCGTATGCCTGGCCACCGCCTCGCCGGTCAGAATCCTGTGGTGAAGCTCCCATGCCCTTTGCAGTTGGTGTAGGTTCTCGGCGCCAATGTGCTCGAAGTCCTCCGTCAGCATGCCGAGAAGCTCCAACGATCGGTGCAGCAATGGTTCGCTGGTTACGTAGAACATGCTATAGCCACCGACATACTCATCCATGAGTTTTTCCAGCCTTTGCAGGCCCTGAAGGGGATCAATGTAACTCGGCGCTACGGTTCCGGCGACGATCTCATTCCTGCCGACCCTATAGTTTTCCAGCGGCTTGAATACAGTCTGCTCTAGGTTCTTCACCTGCGCTTCGTCCACCGCAGGCCCATCGTTCTTCATATCCATGACGTACCTGACGGCAGCCTTTCCGGCCAATCTTCCCTCAGTGAAGGAACCCGCTGAGAACTTGTGCGCCGACCCGCCGATCGTATCTCCTGCGCCGAAGAGGCCTTGTACGGTAGTCATCCGGTTATAGCCCCACTGGTAGTCCTGAGGAGCGCAATCTTCGGGGCCGCTTGCCCAGGCTCCGGAACATGTGGCGTGAGAACCCATGATGTAAGGTTCGGAAGTAATCAGTTCAGATGGCTTTTCCTTGGGGTCTATATTTTGTGCGGCCCAGACCACCGCCTGTCCGATCGTCATGTCGAGAAAATCCTCCCACCCGAGCTCCTCTTTCTCCTTGGTATCAAGAACCTTTTGGGTGTGCATGTAGATGGGGCCTTTGCCCGCCTTTACTTCCTCGATTAGCGAATGGTTCCGGAGGCAGGTCGGCATCGGGTGGATCTCCGCGTACTTTCCGACGCGCGCTTTGATCTCGTCGAACCGCGCCGCCTCGTACATCTCTCCCGCGGCGTTGGTCACATGCGCCTTGAGGAGCAGGAACCAGGCGCCTACCGGTCCATAACCGTCCTTGAAGCGCGTGAGAACGATCTTGTTCTCCATCTGTATCATCGTGGCGCCCGTCGGTATCAGAAGACCGTAGGCCGACGCGGTGCTCCAAGGCGCATACCAAGTTCTTCCCATGCCTTCACCGACCGACCTCGGCCGATAAATGTGCGAGCCCCCGCCGGCCCCGACGATGACCGCTTTCGCCCTGAAGACGTAGAAATCCCCATTGCGGACGTTGAACCCGACGGCGCCGGCGATACGGTTAGGCCGAGTCTTGTCCATCAACAGGTGCGTCACCATGATCCTGTTGTAAACCTCCGTGACGGACTTACGGGCTGCCTCGGCGACGATGGGCTTGTAGCTCTCGCCGTGAATCATGATTTGCCATTTGCCTTCTCGTAGGTAGCGGCCAGTCTCAGGGTTCTTGAGGATTGGCAGGCCCCACTCCTCGAACATGTGCACCGTGGAATCGACGTGTCTTGCAATGTCGTAGATGAGGTCTTCTCGCACGAGGCCCATCAAATCACCGCGAGCGTAGCGCACGAAGTCCTCGGGCTGGTTCTCGCCCCATTGCATTCCCATATAGCAATTGATCGCCGACAGCCCTTGCGCAACGGCGCCGCTTCGTTCGATATTTGCTTTTTCCACGAGCACGATTTTCAGATCCCGTCCCCAGTATCGCGATTCGTAAGCGGCTCCGCAGCCGCCAAAGCCGCCGCCCACGATGAGGATGTCCGAATCCACGAATCGGGTTCTTCTTCCCATGGCTTCACGCCTTTGTTTTGAGTGTTGGAAGTGCCGCGATGTGCAGTGCCGTGGGCTCGTGCGCGAGCATCTGCGAGTTCGAGTCGTTTAAGTCTGGAGCGTCATATTCGGAGGGCGATTTTATGGAACCCCAAGGCGTAGTTCGTATCGGGAATGTGAACTCCTTAATCCGGCCATCCCGGTACCTGATCTTCCATGAGATCGCTCCCTTTTCCGGTTCCCTGAGCACTCTGACCTTGTGTCCCAGCGGCGCGAAGTCCGCGTATCCCCGAACGTCTATCGCGTGCTGCGGGCATGCCTTAACGCACGAATAGCACTCCCAGCAGAAATTCGGCTCGATGTTGTACGATCTGCGGTAGATCGGATCGATGTGCATGATGTTGGAAGGGCAGATGTCCACGCACTCTCCACAGCCATCACACTTCGTCATGTCGGTGTATGTTGGCATATCGATCAGCTCCTCAGGATGTGGTTCTCAGCAGTTGGGCTTGGAATGTCCGAGGAACCGTTTGCTTCCTCTACTCTTCGTTGAAACGCGGCCGCCGGTTTGAAAAACATGTGGGCGAATTTGGACCAGGGAACGGAACCGAAAAGCAGCGTCGTGAAGAAGATATAGAGTCCGAATAGTATCCACGTCGCGATTGGGCTCGCGTGCGTCGTCTGCACGTAATTCCAGAGGAGCCCGAACGTGACGCTCGTCAGGAGGGTGCCGATGAACAGGTCCGCCTGCTCCAGGTGAAATACCGATGCGCCGTCATACGCTACGTTTACCCTGAGGAAGAAGAAAAACCATAAACCTCCGACGAGGATCATCAGAGCACCCATGGTCCACAAGGTCGGCACAATGGCGGGAATAGGTCCGCCTCCCGGATAGGCGAATACCATCACGGCTGTCGTAATCACATAGAGGAAGAATCCGTACATCATCAGCAGATGAGAAATCCGCCTTGGCCATTTGCAAAATTCGCCAGAAACGGCAGCCTCTGCGATAGTTTCGATCGCAAGTGAAAATGTCTCTCCAGCGCTAAGTTGCTTCCGCGCGGCAGCCTTTGATTTTTCCCTGCGCAATGCGAAGAACTTGGCGCTGCCCTTGTGCGAGACGTCGAACAACGTTCCGATGACAACTGCAAGTATCATCAAGACGATGTAGACCTCCATGCCGAGAGGCGACATAAAATCTGCCACCCGAGCGAAGGGATTACTGGTGAACATCAACTACCTCCTGGCCAAAGCCTGATTTTGGAATATTTATGCGGCTCTGATGTGCATTATTTGATCGTACCGTTCAACGGAGCGATCGATCCTGACCGCCGCGTGTGCTAGCGCGCCGAATGGCCCGCGAGTCTCGCTTCGACCCTTCCGAGAGCCCCGCGTAGTACTCGCGCAAGATCCTGAGCAACTCATGGTCGGCAGATAGCGCGCCCTACTTTGGCCTGAAGCCACCGTCGGAGAGCACGTTTACCGGCCCGAGGTTGACGTCGCGTTGCTCCATGACCAGCTTCACCCCAGATTGCTCCGGATCGGTTGTCCTTAAGAGCGACATAACGCCCCCCGGCCGCGGCGTCGGGTACTGATCGATTCGCGACGGCGCCTTCATCACGATCTGTTCCAATAGGCCGCGCGATCCGGGATGACCCACCGGACGCCCCCACGCGGGTCGGGGGTGTCGCCGCGAAAGCGCGGAATCAGGTGAAGGTGGAGGTGGGGGACCGACTGCCCTGCCGCCATTCCATCATTGATGCCGAGATTGAAACCGTCCGGCGAATGCCTCTCAATCACTATCTGCCGCGCGTCGTCGGCGAGCCGCAGCAACTCGTAACGCTCTGTGGTCGTTGCCTCAAACCACGAAGCAACGTGCCGCCGCGGAACGAGGAGCACGTGGCCCGGATTGAGCGGATGACGATCCCACAGCGCCATCGCCTCCGAACCTTCAATCAGTATCCGTTGCGGGAACGGATTACAGAACGGGCAGGGTTTCGTTGACTCAGTCACGTTTACGGTAGAGTTTGCGGGCATTTCTAGGCGTCCGCTACACGTGATCACCTCGAGCAGCCGCTTTATTCCGGCCATCTTACGCGGATTTCGGCGAACAGGCCTCAGATCGGAGCAGCCATCCGCGATTTCGGAAACGTGGCGGTATGCCGCTATGTCCGGGTCGCCTGGGCTCGCCGCCGCTATCCGATCCCGGAGTTGCTTTATCGATAGTCCGCTTTATGCTTGAATAGGGTCTCTGTTAACAGGGCTTAGAATTCATGGACGGCAAGCCTCCAGGCTTCGACGCGGTTGCGAAGCATCTCTCGTTTACTAAGACGGCCAAGACGTTCTTCATGACTCAGCCCGCGGTTACCTTTCAGATTCGGCAGCTTGAAGAGCAATTCAATGCGCGGCTGTTCGATCGTGCGCATGCCCACATCTTTCTAACCTGCGCGGGGGCTGATGATGCCGAGCGCATTCTGACGCTCTCGAGTTAGCTTGACTAGCCTAATTCTGCCGCACGGACGAGGTCCCCTGAAGCCGCTGATGCCAGACGGCGAGCGACTCGCGACGGAGCGCGCCAGGGCCCGGACGCTGCGCGCGATTCGTGTTAGTCCACGCGAAAAGGGCGACCTAATCATGCTTGGGATCGGCGGCTTCACGCCGATCGAAGGCTTCATGACGCGCGCCGATTGGGAGGGGGTATGCGACCAATATCGGACGGCGGCGGGTCTGTTTTGGCCCATTCCGATCACCTTATCGGTCGATGCCGCAACTGCGGCCTCCGTTCTCATTGGGCGCGACATTGCGCTCATCGCCCCGGAGGATGACGACGTCCTGGCCGTGATGAGAGTAACGGAGAAATACCACATCGACGTGGCGCACGAATGCTCGTCCGTGTTCAGGACGACGGATATGGATCACCCCGGCGTGAAAATGGTCATGCAGCAGGGTGAGGTAAATCTGGCCGGCCCAGTTCAGGTTCTGTCGGACGGCGGTTTCAAGGCGAAGTACGGTGCCCTGTTCATGACGCCCACCGAGACGCGTGCCGAATTCGAGCGACTTGGCTGGTCGCGCGTCGCAGCGTTCCAGACTCGCAATCCGATGCATCGTTCGCACGAATATCTCGTGAAGATCGCGATCGAGTGCTGTGATGGTGTCCTAGTGCACTCGCTGCTCGGCAACCTGAAGCCTGGGGACATTCCGGCAGATGTGCGCACGAGCGCGATTAGCGCACTGATCGACAGGTATTTCGTCCCCGGGACCGTCGTCCAAGCAGGCTATCCTCTCGATATGCGTTATGGGGGGCCGAGAGAGGCTCTACTGCACGCGATATTCCGCCAGAACTACGGCTGCGCTTACCAGATCCTGGGACGGGACCATGCAGGAGTCGGCAACTACTACGGGCCGTTCGACGCGCAGCACATTTTCGACGAGATTCCGAAAGATGCCCTTGAGATCCAGCCGATGAAAATCGACTGGACATTCTGGTGCTACGCGTGCGGTGGCATGGCGTCAGCGCGCACATGCCCGCATGGCGACACGGACCGTCTGCTAGTGTCGGGCTCCAAGCTGCGCAAGTGGCTCTCGGAAGGTAGTTCGGTGCCACCGGAATTCTCGCGCCCGGAGGTTCTCGAGATCTTGCGCAGATATTACGCCGGTCTGACGGATGACAAAAAGGTCGAAATAAGTCTCTCCGGTCATTCAGCACGCTAGAAAAAACTGGTGTGTGGTTGTCATTCGACGAGGATCGCAGCGGCCAGGCACGAGAAATAGCTATCCATGGCATCGACAAATGCCGAGCGCTTGAGGATCGGGCAGTCGGCACTGGAGAATGATTTTTTCCGGCGCGCTCGGTCGCATCGGCGATGCGAGCGCAAAGCGACGATCGACGGCGGCGGCCACGACTTGCCGAGCCTGCGCCAAACGCAATTACTGTCTTCCAACGAACCCCTGACGATACTACACTCAACAGATCCGCCTAAACCACGTGAAGCCGGTTACGTTGGTTGATTCGATCGTTAACGACCCGTCGATACGCGCCGCGCTCGGGGTTTCCCCTATGGACACTGCAAGGGCATGTCGCCGCCGCGATCTTCAGCGCGCGCTTATTTGTATCGGCTTGATCGCACTGTGCGCAAGTGCGCCGGTGTTCGCGGCGGATGCGACATCAAGCGTTATGCCCTGGTGGGGCTGGCCGCTGGCTCTTTTTGTGGTGTGCTTCGCCCTTGGCATTGTAGCCGTCCCCGCCGGGGTGGGCGGCGGAGTGTTGTTCGTACCCATCGTCGGTGGTTTCTTCCCGTTTCACCTGGATTTCGTCCGCGGGGGCGGGCTGTTAGTCGCCCTGGCCAGCGCCTTGGCCGCGAGTCCCGGCTTGCTGCGCATTGGGTTAGCCAGTCTGCGCCTAGCGTTGCCGGTATCGCTTCTGGTCGCGGCGAGCCAGATTGCCGGTGCCATGCTCGGTCTGGTATTGCCGTCTTCGATCGTGCAGACGATGCTTGGCGTGCTCATCCTCGGCATCGTGGGCCTGATGTGGATGGCAAAGAAATCCGACATTCCGGACGTTCCGATGGCCGACACCCTGTCCGCGGCTCTAGGGATATGCGGCATCTATCACGACACGACTCGGCGCAGCGACGTCGAATGGAAAGTGCATCAGACCCCGCTCGCGCTGGCCGCCTTTATCATCATCGGTGTGCTTGCCGGCATGTTCGGCCTGGGCGCGGGCTGGGCCAATGTCCCGACGCTGAATCTGCTGATGGGGGTGCCGCTCAAGGTCGCAGCAGGTAGCAGCAGTCTTATTCTGTCGATGACATCATCGGCCGTGTGGGTCTACATCAATCAAGGCGCGGTCCTGCCGATCGTGGCCGCTCCGTCGGTTGTCGGCATGATGCTGGGCGCAAGGATCGGAGCGCGATTGCTGCACGTGGTCCAAGCTTCTGCGATCCGCCGCCTGGTAATTGGTCTGCTGTTGATCGCTGGGGCGCGGGCGCTGTTCAAGGGTCTCGGCATCTGGAACTAGGCTAAGGGGGTCAGACAATGGATACGCCATCCAAATACGCTTCATCCGAGGAACTCAGATATGCGAAGGTGCTCGATATCGGCGTGAAGGCGGGCTTTGTGCTGCTCGTGCTGAGCTTCGCCACGTACCTGACTGGTATATTGCCGCCCCACGTTGCCTTCGACCAGTTGCCTATGTATTGGGGACTTCCAGTGAGCGAGTTCGTCAAAGCCACGAATACGCCAACCGGGTGGGGGTGGCTGAGGCTGATTGCCAAGGGCGACATCGTCAACCTTGTCGTGATCGCGTACTTGGCGGGGCTGTCCGCCATCTGTTGCCTAGCCGTGCTGCCGATTTTCGCGCGCCGCGGAGAGAAGGTGCAGCTGGTCTTGGCCGTGCTCCAGATCGTGGTGTTGGTTCTCGCGGCATCGGACATCCTGACCGCGGGGCGGTGATGCTGCGAAGGGCAATCGTGGTCAAGATCTTCAACCGAATCCTCCTCGCCACCGAGGGGACGGAATTCGACGTCGGTGCCGAGCGCGTGGCGATCGACCTTGCGGCGAAGGGTGGTTTGACGCTACTTGCGGTTAGGCCGGTGGTCAGCAACCCCGAATTCGAGATCATCGCTCCGCAACTTGCTGAAAAGGCGGAAGCGGAAGCCGTAATGCAGCTCGACAAGCTCCGCGAGGCAGCCAAGGCGCACGGGGTGGAGCTTCTGGGTGCCGTTCGACGCGGTGAGGAACCCTACCAGGAGATCGTGGCTGAAGCGCGCGAGCGCAAGGCCGATCTGATCGTGTTGCGCCGGCGAGGCAAACGCGGCTACGTTGCCAATCGTCTGATCGGCGCGATGGTGCACACCGTCATCGGGCATGCGCCTTGTGATGTCTTGATCGTTCCGCGGATGGCGCAGATGTGGTCGCGCCGGATCCTGATCGCCAGCGACGGCTCATCCCACGGCGACCGGGCCGTCGAGGTGGCAGCCTCGGTGGCCGTGCTTTGCGGCCTTCCCGTGACCGTGGTGTCCGTGCTGGCGCATCCCCAAGAGGAGGCGAGTGCGAGCGCGAACGTCGAGCGGGCGCTCGCGGCCTTGCAAGACGCGGGGGCGCAGGCCACCGGCCGCATTGCGAGCGGCAGGCTTCACGAGGCCATACTGGGCGTGGTGCGCGAAGTCCGGGCGGACCTCATCGTGCTTGGGCGCCGCGGCATGGGCGGAGTGGAACGGCTCCTGCTTGGAAGCACGGCGGAGCGCGTTGCCGGCCACGCCGATTGTCCGGTGCTGATCGTCCACGCCTGATCGATCGCAAAGTTGCGGCGACGGATTCTGATGCTGGTTGCGGCCGCCGGATATTGGCTATTTGGTGAGGCAGCCACCGTCCACGAGCAACGTTGCGCCGTTGACGTAGGCCGCCACGTCGGAGGCGAGAAATGCGACGGCATTGGCGATGTCCTCGACGTCGGCGAGCCGGTGCATGGGCAGGCTCGCCAGCACCCTTTCCCGAATCTCGGGCGTGAGCTTCGAGCGAGTCATCGGGGTCTCGACTAGGCCGGGCGCGACGGCATTCACGTTGATGCCATGCGGCGCGAGCTCGCGCGCAAAACCCTTCGTGAATGCCACCACGCCCGCCTTCGTCGTTCCGTAAAGGACGTTTCCGAACACGCCGCCGGCCTTCTCTGCGGACATCGACGCGATGTTGACGATTTTGCCGTAGCCCTTTTTCAGCATGATCGGGAGAACGGCCTTGGAACAGTAGTACACGCTCGAAAGATTGACGCGACAAACCTCATCCCAGTCCTCGATCGAGGATTCTTCGATGCTGCCCGTCTTCAGGATTCCCGCGTTATTCACCAGAATATCGATCGTTCCGTGCTCCACCACGATTTCCTGCACGCATCGCTCCACGTCGCCTGGGTTCGTGACATCCATTCGCATCGCGTGCGCGGACGCTCCCATGCGAGCAGCCGCGCTGACCGCGGCTGCGAGGTCGAGATCGGCGACGTAGACCGAGCAACCTTCGTCGACCAGCTTGGCGCTGATGCACGCTCCGATCCCCCCACCGGCACCGGTTACGAGAGCGATTTTTCGATTTAGATCTAGATTCATGGCTGGACCACGGTGAGGAAAGAAATGCGGCTGGCGCCGCGAGTATGCGCTAACGTGCGGTCAGGGGTCGTCTTCGGATACGGCGGCGCTTTCGAGAATTCACAGACGGCGGGTCTTGCGCCCGATCGCAAATTACGTCTTCGACAAGATTGACGAGAGAAGCGAGCGCGATGAGGGATCACGCGATCGGAAGGATCATCCGTAGCGCCTAGACAAACCGCCAAGCGCCCGGTATTCGCTGTTCACGCCGATTGCTGCCGCATAGCCGAACCAGACCAACAGCAGCCGACGCCAAAGGGCATCACCGACCAACCGATACCCGGCACGACGACCGCCTCCGCGGAAATGTGACCATATGCCTTGCATCGCGATTTCGCTGCGCTCGCGACCGGCGATCGCGTGGTCAAGCAGGACGAGCCAGATGTTGCGACCGGTGTTTTCTGCTGTCACCGGCCGCGGACTGGGACATCAGCAGTCAGCGAATCTTCTCGGCCTCCCGGGTCGAGGCCGCGCTGGGCTCTCGCGCCGCCTGCGGGGCGCGCACGAGGAAGCCTCGCTGGCCGGGACGTCGATTCGGCGGCCAGCCCAAATGCGCCAGCGCCTCTTCCGCGTTCTTGTAGTACATGCCGATCTTGTAGATGCCGCGGGCTTCCTCACCGCTTGCGACATCACGCCCGAGTTCGCGGGCGATGCGCACCATCTGCTCGACCTGCTGAACCGAGGTGAAGCGCTCTCCTTTGCGGCGCCACAGATTGTCTTCGACGCCGACGCGGACATGGAGACCGAGGGCAACCGCCATTGCGCAGATCGGAGGAACGGTGCGCATCAGCGATTCGATCGTGAGCACTGCGCCATCGGGGACGCGACGCACGAATTCGAGCATATCGGACGGATTGCGCCCGGCGTAGCCGCCGCCAAGAGCCATGTGATTGAGCACAAGCGGACCGGTGTACACGCCGGAGCGGATCAGCCGTTCCACCGTTTCGAGTTGGTGGATGCTGCCGATCATGAAGTGCGGCTGGATGCGCTTGGCAATAAGCCGCTTCAGATGCTCGACGAAGAACGAGGGCGGCGCTTCAGTCACCATCTCCTCATAGGCCTTGAAATACTCCGGCTTCTCCAGGCTTGTTCCGGCAATGTCGTCCTTCGACATGAGCTCCGTCAGGCTCATCTGATTGGTGTTGATGACGATGGTCACCTGATCAGGTCTTGGATTGAGCTCCGCGAGCATGTGGCGCGTGTCGATCCCGGGCCACTTGGCGGCCTTGCCTTCGCCCTCGGGCGCAAAGGAGATCGAGCCCCCGACCTGCAGCAGCATCTTCGGCACGGCGACGCGAAGCCGCGCAAGGAGCTCGTTGAACGTCGAGATGCGCTTGGAGCCCTTGCCGTCGGCCTCGCGGACATGCACGTGCAGCACCGTCGCGCCGGCGTTGTAGCAATCCACCGCCTTCTGTACCTGCTGCTCCATGCTGACCGGGATGTCATCCGAATCGGAAGGCAGCCATTCGGGCCCGTAAGGCGCGGCCTGGATCACCAGCTTCTCCTGGTTTTCCGGCAAAAGCGAGTCGTCGAAGAAATGCATGGGAGCCTCCTGTTCCTGGTTCAGACCTCGAGCAATTCTGGGCGCAACGAAGGGCAGGGGTTTGATCGATTGGGACTTTGGTTTACCATTTTGGGAAGTCCCCCACCATGCCGCATCTCGCCCGCAGCCAGATTCTAACCGGCTACGCGCCACTGGCGCGATCGCTCGGGCTCGCCCCGGAGCGCATGGTGAGATCGGTCGGGTTGGATCTGGCCGCACTCGACGACCTTGACTCGCGAATATCCGCCCGGGCCTTCGCCGAATTGCTGGAACGTTCGTCGGAGGCGGCGAAGCTGGAGGACTTCGGCCTACGTCTTGCCGAGTCGCGCGACCTCGGGATCCTGGGCCCCATCGGCATCGTGATCCACCAGGAGCCGGATCTGGGATCCGCGCTGCGCTCGCTCATCCGCTATCTGCCGGTGCACAACGAGTCGTTGGTGTTGCGGCTGGAAGAGGAACACGGAATTGCGGTGCTGAGCCTCGAAGTGCGCTCGACGGGTCGCGACAGCGTGCGCCAGGTGACCGAACTGTCGCTTGGCGCCTTTTTCCGTATCTTCCGCAGGCTTGCGGGCGTGCGTTGGAAACCGCATCGCGTCTGCTTCGAGCATAGAGCACCGAGGCATGTCGGGACGCATCGGGCGTTCTTTCGCTGCCGAGTCGACTTCGAGCAGGATGCCAATGCCATCGTGTTTTCTTCGCACGATCTGGACGCGCCGCTCGCCATGTCCGACGCCGCGCTTGCGCGCTATGCGCATCGGTATCTCGATTCGATGATGGCGCATCGGACAGCCTCACGAGGAGAGAAGGTGCGCGAGCTTATACGTGTATCGATCTCCAGTGGAAGGTGCCGCACCGAAAATATCGCGCGCGGAATGGGGGTGGATCGGAGAACGGTCCATCGTTATTTGAGGGATACGAACGAATCGTTTTCCTCCGTCAAATCCCAAATTCGGAGGGAAATGGCCACGCGACTGCTGCGGAGCCACCGGCCGATCTGCGATATCGCGAACATGGTCGGATTTTTGGGGACCGCGGCCTTCACGCGATGGTTCACGCGAACGTTTGGACGCAGTCCGTCGGCTTGGCGCAAGGCGCTCGACGCGCGCAAGCCGAATGAGGGTCCGCGCGGGCGCGGGTTGCCCGCGCCCGGGATGCAGCCGTAAACCGGTGTCGCGTGCGCAAATCGGATGAAGGGGATCGCGCAAGAACATGAATCGAGCGTTCGCAATGACCAGACGCCGATCGCACCGGCGACCTGGAGCCGTGTGAACCCCTCGTTGGTTTCCGTGGAGACCCTCTGATGCTCGTTTGGGAATCGTCCTCCGCTAAGCGTGAGGAGATCGAAGCTGTCGCCGCGCATTCGCGGGGCGCATCCGAGTGTCTGGTGCGCGACGACAACAAGGGAAGCCTCATTCTTTGCGAACGAGGCAGGGCTCCGAAATCCGTCACAGAAAAGCGCCTGACTTTGCTCTTCACGAGCGGCCGCACCAGCCCGGATGCGGGACCATGGATTTTTTCGGTTGGGATCTGGACCCCTGAGGATTTCCGCGAGGAGGTTTGCGCCTGGTATCAGCACGAGCACGGGCCGATGCTCCTGGAGTGCGGCGATTGGCGGGGATTTCAGTTCCTGGAAATGTCCACCGAACGAGGCTACCAGTTCTACGTGTTCCACCGACTCGCATCACGCGCGGCCCTCGACTCCGACCAACGCAAACGCTCGCGCTCAACGCCATGGTTCCATCGGCTGGCTAGGAACAAGTGGTTCGACAAAGGATTCCAGCGGGTCCTGTTGCGCCGAATGAGCCTGCTGTGGCACTGACGGGAACGGCATTGGGTGCGCTTCATCATAGACGATGCCGGGTGCGGGTCCCGAGGTGATTCTCACCATGCCTGCGCGGTAAGCTTCGGTTAACCCGCGGCCTGTCGATCAACGACGGGGTTGTTCGCCTGCTTGCTTGCGAAGACTTGCTGGCGAAGCCAGCGTTTGACATCGGCCGCAAGATGCACCACGGCCGGATCGGTGGGATCTCGCGGTCGCGCGAATCCCACAGTCTTGATCTCCTCCACCCTACCGGGTCGTGGCGCCATGATCGCAATGCGGTCCGACAGCTTGATCGCTTCATCGATGCTGTGCGTGATAAAGATCACCGTTTTAGGCTCGCGCTGCCAGATTTTTAGCAATTCGTCCTGCATATACTCTCGCGTCTGAATGTCCAGCGAGGCGAATGGCTCGTCCATCAGCAGAATCGATGGATCGACTGCCAATGCACGCGCAATGCTCACGCGCTGTCGCATTCCGCCGGAAAGCTCGCGCGGATAGCGCGACTCGAACCCACGCAGGCCCACGAGTCCGATGTAATGCTCGACGAGTCGTCGCTGCTCGGTTTCCCCCAGGCGCTTGCGCTTCAGGCCATAGCAGATGTTCTCGTGCACGGTGTACCAGGGAAACAGCGCGTATTCCTGGAACACGACCGCGCGCTCCCACCCGGGTTCGGTGATGACCCGGCCGCCGACGCATAGTTCGCCACGCGTAGGCTGCTCAAAGCCGGCGAGAAGGTTGAGCAGCGTCGTCTTTCCACACCCGCTTGGTCCGACTATGGAAAAAAACTCATTGTTCTCGACGTTGAAATTGACATCGAGCAGCGCCAGCAGCGGCTCGCCCTTGAGCGTGTAATGGACCTTGCTGACGTGGTTGACGTTGACCTGAGAGCTGGAATTTAGGCTCATACGGTCGCGCTTAGGTTCCGCGGTACCACGGCATAGCAAATCGGGCCACTTGCCGCATCAGATAATCGAGCATGAGACCGAGGGCGCCGATCAACACCATCCCGAGCAGAATGTAATCGCTGCGGAACAGAGTGCGCGCATTGTTGATCATGTATCCAAGACCACTCGGCGCTGCCACCAGCTCGCCGGCGACGAGCGCCATCCAACCGATCCCGAGCCCGATGCGCACACCGGTGAAGATCTGCGGCAACGAGGCCGGCAGCACGACCGTGGTGAAAAGCTCTCGTCGATTGGCACCGAGGCTCAGACCCGCCCGCATCAGAAACGTATCGACGTCTCGTGCGCCTGCCATGGAGTTCAACACGATTGGAAAAAAAGCGGCAAGAAAGATGATGTACACGATCTGCATGTCGCCGATGCCGAACCACAGGATGCTTAACGGAATCCACGCAAGGGGCGGGATCGGTCGAATGAACTCAAGCAGCGGATCCACGGCCAAACGAAAGCGCTTCGACCACCCCATCGCAAGGCCGAGCGGCACGCCGATCAGGCTTGCCACGCCCACCGCCATCAACACGCGATACAGGCTGGCGAAGATATGCGTGAACAGCACGCCGCGGTGGAGCAGATCCGCCGCAGCGGAGAAAACTGCGGTGGGCGGCGGCAACATCACGTCGAGCTGTGGATTGATGCTCCTGCCGTACACGCTCGCGAGCTCCCACACGGCGATGAACGCCAGCAACAGCCAGAGATGCCAAACGCGCGCAAGCACGCGGCGCCAGCGCGGTCTCGGCGGCGGCACCATCGACGCCGTCAGTCGCGCCAGGTTCTCGGGAGACGGCGGCGCCGTCCCGGGTTGCGTACCGGCAGTTTGCGGCGCCTCAACCGTTTCCTGCAGGTTCATGGCTGGTAGATCTTGCCCATGAACGTCCACGCCTTCTTGAGCTCCCCGGGTTCGGGGAAGGGCGCACGTCCGTGTAGCAGCGCAGCGCCATAGGGCTTGTACGGCAGATTGCCGACGCCGGCAAAATCCCTGGGCAGGAATGCCGGCCGTTCGGGGATGACCCAACCGAGCTTGTCGAACGTGGCGTCCATGTAGCTCACACGACGTACGTGCTGCCAGTCGAGGTTCGTGACCTTGTTTTTCGACGCACCCGTCTCGAACGCCCAGTCGCTGATTCGGGCTTCCTCTCCGGGCCAGAGCCCAGTCGGGTTGTCGTACGGGTAATACACGGTGGGCTTGGGCCAGAAAAGGTAGCGCTCGGACATTTTGGTGATCAGCGGGCGCCCCAATCGCCCATACACCGGCTGGTTGGCCAGATCCGATACCGCCTGTTCGGGATACGCCTTTGCCCATAGGACCGCCTCGACGAAGGCGTCCGTGATGAGCTGCACGACATCGGCGGCGTTTTCCTCGATTTCCAGCCGCGCGTAGTAGTAGCCGCTGTAGATGTAATACGGATCCAGCAGCTCGAGCAGTCGCGTTACCTTCAGCACCTCGGTGGAATACGAGACGTGCGGTTCCCAGATCGTATAGACATCAATGCCCTTCGGACCCGACGCGAGATCGCCAGGTGGTAGGCTCCGCAGCGTGTAATCCTCTTCTGGCTTGAGATCGAGATAATGCGCGGCCGCAATGAAGCCAAAATGATTGGTCGAGCCGGTGGTCGTCCCAACGATGGCGGGCCGCTTTAGCACCTTCGCGCCCTTGAGATCGGCGAGACTTTTGAGCGGCGAGTCCAGGGGCACCGTTGCAGCGTGCGTCAGTCCGGGTGAGTGCACCGCCAGGGCGCGCGTTGGCACCTTGTTGCTCAAAAGCGCAAGCACCCCAAGTGCACCGGTGCTCGCGATCTGGATGCGTCCGGGAATGAATGCCTCATTCGAGAAGCCGGCCGCGACGAACGTCTGCCAATTGGTTTCGATGCCGCGCTTTTCCAGTAGCCTTTGCGTCTGCATCACATTGCCGATCATGTCTTCGCTTGCCCATACCACAATCCATGCAGCGTTGATCGGCCACCAGCCCTTGCTCTGCAGCCACTGCTTGGATTTCGCCGATATCTGCTCGTAGGGCAATGGCCAGCCCCATTCGGTGAACTTCTGCGACGATATCGCCGCGGCCTGTGCGCCCGCTGTGGTCGAGGCCACAAGATCGCCGAGCAGCAGGCCGCTCGCGGTTTTGACGACGTTGCCGAGAAACGCACGGCGCGGCCACGTGGGAGCCGGTTGATTTGGCTCGTTCTCGCCCGGAGCATCCGATTTCGAACCGTTCATGGCGTACCCTCCTAGCGGCTCGGACTTCGCCGCAGCTTCAAAAGCTAACGGCGCAAGCGACAGTCGCCGATGTCAATACACATCACGATTATCTCCACGATGATCGTGGCTTTCACCAGTACGCAAGCAAATTCGCGGCAGCAGCGCGCGGCGCACGCACGCAGTATGCAGGACAACGAGTTCCGCAAAATGGTTCATGGCGTCGGGGCACTCCCCCGATTCAGTGGAGCGCCGCCAAGCCTAGAATCTGCCGTGCCTCGGCTGTCGTGGCCGGCCTGCGGCCATAACTCGCGCAGGCATCGACAATCTTGCGCACGAGCTCGGCGTTGCTTGCTGCGAGTCGGTCCGGCTCGACGCGTAGATTATCCTCGAGCCCGGTGCGGCAATGCCCACCCGCCTCAAGACACCACTGGTTGACCTCCCACTGGTGCCGACCGATGCCGGCCGCGACCCAGGTCGCATCAGGCAGGACCGCCGCAAGCTCGGAGCGCAGGAAATCAAAGATCGTGCGACGTACTGGCAGTGCATTCGGCACGCCCATGACGAATTGGACGTGCGGCCGCGCCTTGACCAGTCCCTTCCTGACCAGATTCGCGGCGTTAAAGAGCATCGCCAGATCGAACACCTCTATCTCTGGCTTGACGCCATTGTCCAGCATCGTTTGCGCGAGCGCCTCGACGAAGTCGGGGGCGTTCTCGTAGACGCCATTCGGGAAATTGACTGAACCGGTGGCGAGCGACGCCATGTCGGGCCTCAGAGTCAACATAGCGCCACGCATCGACTGCTCGCGGCCTCGGCCCCCGGTAGAGAACTGTACGATTATTCCGGGACAATGCTTGCGTACACCCTCCTGCACGCGTCCGTATAGCTCAGGGTCGGATCCCGGTGACTCGTCGGGATTGCGCACATGGATGTGGACGAGCGAGGCGCCGGCTTCAAACGCTTCGTGCGTCGACTCGATCTGCTCTTCGGGCGTAACAGGTATCGCCGGATTGTCTTTCTTGCGCGGCACTGCGCCGGTGATCGCGACCGTGATAATGACGGGGTCGGTCATGCGACGATCCGCTTTGTACCTGGGAAAAGGGTGGGCGAGACAGCCCCTTGGTCGCTCGCAGGCACCGGCCGCAGTTTCGCTGGGCGGAATTCCATGTTCCATTATTGAATGTTTTTAACCTGCGTGCAATCATCCCCACAGTCCCCGCGACCGACGGCCGAACGACCCGTTGCCGCGCGTGCGCCGGGTGGCCAACCCGGAGCTTTGCTTGTCCCACGAAAATCTGACCTATGACGACCTGCTACGGATCGTCGAGCTGATCAAGAACTCGGAGCAGTTTTCAGAGTTCCGTCTCAAGGTTGGTGACATCGAGATCGAGCTGCGTCGGCACGGCGCGGTGGGATTGCCAGGCCAGTTCGCCGCAACGGTGCCACTGGCGCCGGCTTCGGCTGTCGCCGCGTCTGCCCAAGCACTGGACTCGTCGTCGCCGTCGCCCGCCGTCGGGTCCGTGGCGCTGAGCGATGCGCCGACTTGGCCTGTAGGCTCGATTGTCGTCCGCGCGCCGATGATTGGGACGTTTTATCGCGCGCCGGAGCCGGCCGCGCGGCCGTTCGTCGAAATAGGCCAGTCCGTGGATGTCGATACCATCGTCTGCATCATCGAAGTGATGAAGCTGATGAACTCGATTTTCGCGGAAACGCGTGGGACCGTGGTGCAAATTCTGGTCGCCGATGCCGCGCCGGTCGAAACGGGACAGCCGCTGATCGTGCTGCGCCCGGAGGCGTCGGGGCCATGACGCCCGTTGCTCGGCGGTTTCGCCGCATTCTGGTTGCGAACCGCGGCGAGATCGCGCTACGGATCATTCGCGCGTGTCACGAGCTGGAGATCGAGGCAATCCAGGTGTATTCAGAGGCCGATCGCGATTCGCTGCCGGTGCGTCTTGCCGATGGCGCGATTTGCATCGGGCCGTCGCCGTCGAGACAGAGTTACCTCAGAATCGAGTCCCTCATCGCTGCCGCACGGGTTGCACAGGCTGACGCGATCCACCCGGGCTATGGTTTCCTCTCCGAGAATGCTGCGTTCGTGCGGGCATGCGACGAAGCCGGCATCGTGTTCATCGGACCGTCGGCGCGGACGGTACAACTGATGGGCGACAAGGCGACCGCGCGACGGATAGCGGCCGAAGCAGGCGTTCCGATTACGCCAGGGTCGCCAGGCACAGTGGCGGACGCCGCGGCGGCACGCGTCGCAGCCGCGGAGCTGGGCTACCCGGTTCTGCTGAAAGCTGCGGCGGGTGGAGGCGGACGCGGCATGCGCGTCGTGCGCGACGACGGCGAGCTCGTTGCACGGTTTAGCGATGCCGCACGCGAGGCGCAGGCGACGTTTGGCGACAATGGACTCTACGTCGAGAAATTTCTCGAGCGCGTCCGGCACGTCGAGATCCAGGTGCTTTCCGACGCCGATGCGGTACTGCACCTTGGCGAGCGCGACTGCTCGATCCAGCGGCGCAATCAGAAGCTGGTCGAGGAAAGCCCGTCGCCGGCACTCGACGGCAGGCTGCGCGCGCGGATGAGCGAGGCAGCGGTGCGTATCTGCCGGCATGTCGGCTACAAGAGTGCCGGAACGATCGAATTCATCGTCGATTCAGCCGGCGCGTTCTACTTCATGGAAATGAACACGCGCCTGCAGGTCGAGCATCCGGTGACGGAGCTCGTCACCGGCATCGATATCGTGAAGGCGCAGATTGACGTGGCACAAGGAGAGCATTTGCAAATAGCCCAAGACGACGTCCAGTTGACTGGGCATGCGCTCGAATGCCGGATCAACGCGGAGGACCCGACGCGCGACTTCGCACCCTCGCCCGGCGAAGTGCGAACGCTGCGAATGCCCGGCGGCCCCGGCATACGCATCGATTCGCACCTGTATGCGGGGTATCGTGTTCCACATTTCTATGATTCGCTGCTGGCGAAAGTGATCGCCTGGGGCCGGGATCGCAACGAGGCGATCATGCGCATGCGTCGCGCCCTTTCCGAGATGCAGTTGGAAGGCTTTCCCACAACACTGCCGTTCCACCTCCGACTCATGCACGACGATCGCTTCCGCCGCGGCGATGTGCACACACGTTACGTCGAAAACGACTTCGCAGGGACCGCATGAACGTTCCCAACGCCACTTCGACAATGGCGCCACGCTTCGACTTCATCGACGTAACGTTGCGCGACGCGCATCAATGCCTGTGGTCGACGCGCATGACCACGGCCACTATGACGCCGATCCTCGCCGCAATCGATCGGGCAGGTTATGCGTTCATAAACATCCTCGGTGGCGCTGTATTCGACGTTTGCGTACGCTACCTCCAGGAGAACCCGTGGGAGCGGATCGGCCTGCTGTGCGAGCGGCTCGTGACGCCGTGCGATGGCCTGACCCGTGCCCAGAGTCTGTACACCTTCGAGCTCTTTCCCGACGATGTCGTGGCGCTTAACTCGCACGCGCTCGCCCGTCGAGGAATTGAGGTGCTGACCGTCTATGACGCGCTGAACGACAATCGCAATATCGTGTCGTCGGTGCGCTCGGGCCACGAAGCCGGGATGAAGGTCAACGCCATGTTGACCTACACGCTGTCGCCGGTGCACACCGACGACTATTACGTGGAACGTACGCGCGAGCTGGTTGCACTCCAGGTCGATTTCATCTCGATCAAGGATCCAACGGGCCTGCTTACGCCCGAGCGCGGCCGGACGCTGTTCCCGGCGGTCGTACAAGCCGCAGGTGTCATTCCTGTGCAGCTGCATTCACACTGCCAGTCTGGACTTGGCCCGGAGGTTTACGAGATCGCCATGCGATCCGGATTCCGCCTCGGTCACACCGCGACCAGGCCGCTCGCGAATGGCGCATCGCTGCCGGCCACTGAGGACATGCTCGCCCGCGCGCGTCGCCTTGGCCTCGCCACTTCGATGGACGATGTCGCGCTGGCCGAGGTCGCCGGCTATTTTGACTGGGTGTGCGAGCGAGATGGCAAGTCGCGCGGCACGATCGCCGCATACGACCCTGCGCTTTATGCTCACCAGATTCCGGGGGGGATGACCTCGAATTTGCGCTATCAGCTGGAAACGATGAAGCTCGCGCACCGGTTGCCCGAGATCCTGGAGGAAGTCGCGCGAGTGCGACAGGATCTTGGTTACCCGATCGTGGTCAGCCCGTTCGCGCAGTACATCGTGACGCAGGCGACGCTGAATGTGGTCCAGGGCGAGCGCTACAAGACGATCCCCGATGAGATCCGCAAGTACGCGCGAGGCTATTACGGACGGCTCGCGGCGAAACCCTCGGACGAATTTCTCGAGCGCGCGAACATTCGTGAATCCGAGTACGTCACCGAGGCCCCTGCGGCGCATCTCCAGCCGTGGATCCCGAGGTTACGCGCCGCGCTGGGCCCGGCGGCGAGCGACGAAGACGTCCTGCTGGCGGCTTTCTACGATCGTAAGCTGATTGAGCCGCTGCGCAATCCGAAGCCCGAGTGTCGATCTCGCACGACTCCGCTCACCGAGCTTGTGGGCTTCCTCGCGACGCGCTCGGACATCGGCTATGCGCGTATCCGCTTCGCCGGCACCGACATGGTTATTTCGACGTAGCGGGTCGCGCTTGGACCTCTTCCCATGGGCCGCAACAGGGATACGGCGGTGCGGCATTCACGATTGATGATTGCAATCATCGCCGCCAAGGCTGCATCAAAGCGTCCAGCCGCAACACTTTTCTGATGAATTCCTTCACCCGATATCTCTGCCCAGGGGGCGGTATTGCCAATGCCGGGTGCTGTTTCGTCAAGGTTGGTGTGCTCGGGTTCGTCGAGGCAGGCGTCGCCGACGGACCGACTGGCATGTTGTCGTCGGAGGTAGTCACGCCGGAAAGCCTACACCTCGATGCACACAACGGCAACGTCGTTGGCAGATCCGGCTCCACGTCTTTGGTTACGTAGGGCAGGCCTGAGTACGTAACTTGGGGCTTCGAAACAGGTTTGAAGCCAGCTTGCCTGTAGCGTTGCTCCCCGCGACCGCTGGTTAGTGATTATCTGACGCTCGCGTCGGTCCGCCTGATCCAATATTTCCGAGTAGCGAGCACCTGCGGCTTCGCAACGTGGGCGGCAGTGGCTTCGGCAATCAAGAATGAACCTTTCACCGTTCCTGAATGCGCGAGCCTCTCTGTTGCCACGAGCGGCCGAGGGTTCATCAGGGCGCTCTCAAAGGGATGGAGGGGGGATGCAGAAATGAGGCCGAATCATATCGTCGGAAAACTTTACACTTGCTCTTTATAGCGATTCTCGAGAAGCCGCGGTTGGACATAATTCTCGAACCAATTCAATAGGCTATCGTTTGTTGTCACAATATGGTGCAATTCTTGCTTGGGTTTTGATGATCAACCTAAGTCTCGCGCGGAAAATTGGCTTTTGTTCGAGGTTTCTTGCTGCAGGCTACAAACTCAATACATTTAGGGATCAACATGTCACGCAGAGCCCTTACAGCGTTCCTTGGCTTGCTAGCAGCGATCATGATCTGGGGCGCCCCTGCACAGGCGAAAACAATCGGCTCGTCTTTCGACCCGACCTATTTTTCTGGTTCCGGCACGTTCTTTGTGCCCGACGCCCCGTCGGACTGCCTCACGCTTGGCATCGGCTTGCATTACGTTAACTTTCCCCCTAGCTCATGTACTGGCGTCCTGCTGCTGAGTGCCAACGTTGATGTCACGGATCCGAACCCAGGAACTAACTTCGCGGATCTTTCCCTTCCTCCTCCTACGCCTGGGCAATACTCGGTAGCAGGCATGGTGCTGAATCCCGCGGCAGATCCGATCGTGGTGGGATTCAATACAGATCTAGTCCCGATCTCGGAAACTAACTGCGGTGGCGACTTGTGCGGCCTCAACTGGTATATACAATGGTTCTCAGGGCTAATCTTCCCAAATCCGGAAAACCCGCTTGGTGGTCTCGCCAACGAAGTCATCCTGTATGACCAAACTTGCACCCAAACCGACCGGGGCCCGAGGTGCGACTTGCCCACACCATTCCCATTCGGCGGGCCAGCCACGAACGTCACGTTCACGCCTGAGCCCGGTTCGCTCGGCTTGCTCCTGGGCGCGCTCGGCGCCGGCTGGCTGGCGAGACGACGCAAAGCTGCCACCTGAACCTACCTGCTAGCACCGCGCCCGCCATCGGACTCGACGGCGGGTGCGGCATTTTGTAGGCTCGCCGCTCGAGAGGGATTTCTCGCCGGACGACGCACGCTTACGCGATGACCGCTGCGGCCCCCGCGGATGCCAACGCGTATTCGATCGCATCGTCAAGCGCCCATGGGTTGCTCGCTGCCCACGCAGCATCGAATGCAGTCTCGCCTAGCGCGGCGCGCGCCGCTTGGATGCTCTTTTGCCACTTTGCTTCGCCACGCTGCGACCGGGGGATTCCAAGCCGCTCACGGATCCCTACCGCAGCCGCGAGCAGCGGAACGGCATCGGCGGACCGGCCGACGGCCTGCAGCAGCTCGGCACAGTCCTCCAGGCAATTGAGCACCTCCGGGTTCATCTGGAAGGCTTCGAAAGCCCGTAGCGCCTCAGCCAGCTTCTTGCGCGCCGACTCGTAGTCGCCACTCGCCACGTCGGCTTTGCCCAGGCAGCGCAGCGCCATTGCCTCATTGCGCTTGTCTTCCGCATCCTGACAGACCTTGAGCGAACGCGCGAAGCATGCTTGCGCGGCTTGCAGATTGCCCGCGGCAAGCGCGATTTCCCCCAGGTTGCGTTCGCACTCGCTTTCCAACTCCTGCTGCTTGATGCTGCGTGAGATCGCCAAACATTGTTC
Source organism: uncultured beta proteobacterium (assembly GCA_963763625.1). Taxonomy (GTDB): domain Bacteria; phylum Pseudomonadota; class Gammaproteobacteria; order Burkholderiales; family Casimicrobiaceae; genus PALSA-1003. Next base: position 302,506 of record CAVXPH010000003.1, read on the forward strand.
AAAGAGTTCCTTGGCACCGCCATCGTCGGCTTGTCGCATGGCTAGTTCACCGAGATTGAGCAGCCCAACGGCCTCTCCCATCGGGTCTCCAATCTCACGGAAAATGCCGAGGCCTTCCTCCATGCATTCGCGCGCTTTCACCGCATCACCCTGGTGCAGGTAGAGCGTCGACAAGGTCGACAGGGTCGCGGCTATCTCCTGCGGGTTCTGCAATTCGCGGCGCACCGCGAGACATTCCGTCAGCATCGTCGTCGCATCCGCATAGTCGCCCTGGTGATACGCGAACACGCCAGCCAGATAGAGGGCGTGGCCACGCCCGACGTTGTGTTCGAGAACCCCTGGCAAAGCGAGCGCGGCGCGCATGTTATTTCGGCCTTCGGTCGAATAGCCGCGAAGGATCCGGAAAGTCATCAACGCAACCTCGAACTTGACCGCGATCACCGGGTCGACTTTGCCCGCCAGCGCCAGTGCAATCGCAGCGCGCAGGTTGTCGAGATCGACTTCGAGACGCCGCGTCCAGTCCGCCAGCTCAGGCCCTTCCAGCTTCGGTCGTGCGGCCTTGGCGATGCCGAGGTAATACTCGCAGTGCCGCGTAGCCGTCGCAGCCACATCGTCGCGGTCCTGCAGCCGCTCGCTGGCAAACTCGCGGATCATCCCCAGCATCCCGTAACGCGTTCTCAGATGCTCGTGGGCAAACTCCCGGATCGTCTCCAGTAGCCCGTAGCGCGACGTGTCACCCACCGGCGCAATCATGACCAGCGACTTCTCGATGAGCGAAGTCATCAGATCGAGGACATCCTCCGGCGCAAGCGGCTCTGCGCCGCAGACCGCTTCTGCCGCCTGGAGGTCGAACCCGCCGGCAAAAACGCTCAGCCGATCGAGGACGATCTGCTCGCTCTCCTGAAGCAGATCGTAGGACCAGTTCACCAGCGCGTGCAGCGTCTGCTGGCGCTCCAATGCCGTTCGACTACCGCCGGTAAGCAGCTTGAAGCGATTGTGCAGGCGGGCGTTGATGTCGCTCACCGACATGGAGCGCAACCGCGCGGCGGCCAACTCCAATGCCAGCGGAATTCCGTCGAGTCGCGCGCAAAGCTCGGCCACCCCCGGGGCCTCGCGCTCGGTTACCGAGAAATCCGGCTTTTGTAGTCTTGCCCGCTCCACGAACAACTGCACCGCGTCCGACCGCAGGAGAGTTGCGGCGTCGGCCTTGCGATCGGCCACTGCCAGCGGCAATACCGGGTAGGTCTGCTCGCCCCGGATATGCAGCCCTTCACGACTCGTCGCCAGAATCCGAACCTCGGGCGCGCTGCGCAGCAATTCCTCGGCCAGACTCGCGCACGCGCTCACCAGGTGCTCGCAGTTGTCGAGAACGAATAAGAGCTTGTGCCCCCGGATGTGAGCGCAAAGGGTTTGGATGAGCGGTTTCCCAGGCTCTTCATGGATCGCCAAAACCTGTGCGGCGGTTGCTGTGACGAGTGCCGGATCTTTGATCGGGGCCAGGTCGATGAACCACACGCCGTCCGGGAACTTGTCCAGTACATCGGCCGCAATCTGCAGCGACAGGCGGGTCTTGCCCAAGCCCCCCATGCCCAGCAGTGTGAGCAGACGCGTCCCCTCGAGCAGGCGCTTGGCGTCGGCGAGCTCGCGCTCGCGCCCGATGAACGACGTGACCTGCTGTGGCAGGTTGTTAGGTGTCGCTTCGAGCGAGCGCAGGGCCGGAAAATCCTGGCGCAGCTTGGAGTGTACAAGCTGGTAGACGTGCTCGCTCGTCGCCAGGTCGCGCAACCGCACTACGCCCAGGTCACGCAGGGAAATCGCCGCCGGCAGGCGCTCGCCGACGTGATCGACCACGGCCTGAGACAACAGTACTTGTCCGCCGTGGGCGGCATTCATGATACGCGCGGCCCGATTGACCGGGCTCCCGAAAAGATCGTCGTCGCGCCGCTCGACGATTCCCAGATGCAGCCCGGCGCGCACGCGCAGCGGGATATGGTTGTTCGCCGCCAGATCTGCCAGCGATTGCTGCAGCAGCAGGGTGGCGTTAAGCGCGTCCACCGGGTCGCTGAACGCAGCATACATGCCGTCGCCGGTCATCTTGACGACCACACCGCGGTTTCCCTCGACCGCCTTGCGCGACAGTGCGTCGTGCTCCGCGAGGGCGCGCGACATCCCTTCTGCCTGCTGCTCCCACAGGCGGGCGCTACCCTCGATGTCCGTAAACAGGAGGGTGGTGACCCCCGACGACCCCTGCACGCTGGACTCCCATGGCCGGCCAATACTCGAATAGCACTCTACCGCTATGGACGGCCGCTGCCAATCGGCAAATTCGGCTGCCGGGCGGCGAATAGTCAGCTGTGGCAACCGCGGTTGCTGCCGATTGGGCGGACCGGGCCGGCCGGACGCTCAAGGCGTCTTTAAATACCCTTCGCGCCGAACCTGGCGGTTGGCGTAAGCGAAGCTCGCTGATCGCAACGTTTACGGCATTCGGGTCACCGAAACAAGGCACGCCGTTGAGATCGCGTGCAGTCGGCGATTGCTCCGCCAGACCTCCGACCCCGTACCTCGTGAATTGCCGGGTACTGACGCCGTCCTGGCCGCCGTCGTTGAGCATTGCGACGTCAAGGTCTTTTCTTGTGACGACGCAAGGGCACAGGCATACTCCGATTTCGGTGTTTGGGACGACACCGTGCCGACGATTCAGCGGCACTTGGGCGCTAGGGCGCGCTTAAGTCTTGTCGAGCCTAATCCCGGGCATCCGGTCACATCGCATGAATGCGTGGGCTGAAGCCTGCGGAGTCTTCTCGTTCCATAGATAGGAGGATAGCGTGAAAGTTACCTTGCTTGTCGCAGCACTCGCGACCATTTTTGCGGCGCCGGCATTCTCCCAGGACGCAATCACGATCGGCATGACGGTTTCGCGGACCGGCTCCCTCAACGTCGACTCGGTCAGCCAGCTTCGCGGTGCCGAGCTGTGGCGCGACGAGGTCAACGCCAAGGGCGGGATCCAGGCCGGCGGCAAGCGTTACCAGGTGCGCTTCGTCGAATACGACGACCAATCGCAGGGAGGACGCGTGCAGCAGCTCTACACGCGGCTGATCCTGGAGGACAAGTCGCAGTTCCTGCTAGGCCCCTACTCTTCGGGCCTGACGGCGACCGCGGCGGTGATCACCGAGCAGTACGGCACGATCATGATGGACGGCGGCGGCGCCGAGGCGAAGATATTTGAACTCGGCAACAAGTACCTGTTCCAGGTCCTCACCGTGGCCGACCAATACCTGAGCGGGGCAATCGCGGAACTGAAGCAACATAACACGCACGCTAAGGTTGCGTTCGTCTACTCGGACGACCCATTCTCCAAGGCGGTGGTGGCGGCGGCGCGCAAGCAGGCGGAAGAGGCCGGCTTCACCACGGTGCTGGACGAGTCCTATCCGCCGTCGACTACCGATTTCACCGCGGTCATCAACAAGATCATCTCGTCCGGGGCGGACTCGTTCCTCGGCGGTGGCCACTACCCGGACGGCGCGACCCTCGCGCGGCAGCTGTACGACCAGAAGGCCGGCCTCAAGTGGGTGACGATCCTGGTTGCTCCTGATAGCGACAAGTTTGCGACGCTCGGCGCGGCAGCAAGCGGCATTTCGGTGCCGTCGCAGTGGGAGCCGCAAGTCCAGTACAAGCCGGACTTTGGGCCCACTGTGGCGCAGTTCACCGCGCAGTATCGCGCCCGATTCAATGACGATCCGGACTACCACGCGGCTACGGGCTACGCCGAGGGACTGTTGCTGCAGCATGCGATCGAGCAGGCCGGCTCGATTGACCGCGAGAAGGTGACGGCGGAGCTGAACAAGATCGACGTGTCCACCTACTTCGGCCGCACTAAGTTTGCCACCGACCCCGCCCACCACGGGTTGCAGCTCGCCCACGACATGGTGCTCGCGCAGTGGCAGACGAAGGAAGGCAAGCTGGCGAAGGAGATGGTCTGGCCGGATGCGGCGGCCACTGCCAAGGTTGTCTACCCGCTTCGCTAGCCGCGCATGGGCCAGCGCAAGGGGGCTGGGCCGGCAGGGCCGGCCCCCTTTCGTGAGTGCGGGACATGATGGGCATCCTCGCGTCGCTCTTCGACGGCGTCCTTGTGGGCACGGTCTACGGGCTCGCGGCAATGGGCATCACGCTTATCTGGGGCGTGATGGATGTGATCAACCTGACCCACGGCACGATGATCGTCGCGGGGATGTTCGGCGTATACCTGCTCGCGGGCGCCGCCGGCGTGCCGGTGTACGCGACGCTGCCATTGCTCCTCGTCGGTGGCTTCCTCGCCGGGGTGGCCATGTACTGGATCGCGGTGCACCGCGTGGTCGGGCAGCCGCCGCTGATGAGCCTGCTGTCGACCTTCTCGGTCAACCTGGTGCTGATCGGGCTGGGCACCGCGGTGTGGGGAACGGATCTGTTCAACGTGCCGGTTTCGCTGCCTGGCTTGAGCATGGGCCGTTACACGTTCCCCGGCACGCATATTATGGCTGCGGGGCTGACCGTCGCGATCGCCGGGGCACTGTACCTGTTTCTTTACCGCTCGCGGAGCGGCAAGGCGGTGCGCGCGGTGTCGGGCAACCGGGAAGCCGCCGAACTGGTTGGCATCCCGACCCGGCGCGTGCTGGCGCTGTCCTTCGGCCTTGGAGTGGCGCTTGCCTGGGTCTCGGGGATGCTGATCGCCACGATGTTCCCGTTCACGGTGCTCTCGGGCGACCCCTACCTGCTCAAGAGTTTCGTGGTGACGGTGCTCGGGGGCCTCGGCAATCCCGTCGGCGCGCTCGTCGCTGGCGTTGCACTCGGCCTGCTCGAAGGCCTCGCCACGCCGTTTATGCCGGTGAGCTGGACCCCCGTGATGGAGTTCGCATTGTTCGTCGCGGTGCTGATTGCCTTCCCCGGCGGCGTGCTGGGCATGCTTGGCTTGCGCGGGACGCGCGCCCATTGAGCAGGGTCCGGGCATGACGATCCTGCGTCGCCCGTTCTTCTGGGTCATCGGCGCGATCATCCTTGCGTTCGTGCTGGGGCCCACGTATGGCAACAACGCCCAGTTGCGCGAAAACCTCCTGCTCGCCGCGGTCTACATCACGCTGGCGAGCAACCTCAACATGATCCTCGGCTACGCCGGCTACGTGAACTTCGGCAGCATCGTGTTCTTCGGCCTGGGCGGCTACTTCTGCGTCTGGCTGATGAACGCGCACGGGTGGCCGCTGGTCGGCGCGACGCTGGCCGGCGGGGTCACGGTGAGCGCGCTCGCGCTTGTGTTCGGGCTCGGCATCCTGCGCCTGCGCGGCGCCTACTTCGCGCTCGCCACCATCGGCGTCAACGAGGCGGTGATGGCCTTCGTCGACAATTTCGGGCCGTGGGGCGGATCGAGTGGCATCTACCTGTCATCCGAGCTGTTCGGGCCGCTCGGCGGCCCCGCCAAGGCGCTGTGGTTGATCTATTACCTGCTGGTAGGTGTGATGGGCCTGTCGCTCTACCTCAGCTACATGGTCAAGCGCTCCAAGTTCGGCCTCGGCCTGCGCGCGATCGGGCAGAACGAGAACGCGGCCGCGGTGCTCGGGGTGCATGCGCCCCGCTACAAGGCGGCCGTATACAGCCTTTCGGCCTTTCTGCCGGCGATCGCCGGCGGCCTGTACTTCTTCAAGAGCGCGTTCATCCAGCCACCGGACGCGTTTGACCTCCAGCTCTCGACGGAGGCGATCGTGATCGCAATGCTGGGCGGCCAGGGGACCGTGGCAGGGCCGGCCATCGGCGCGTTTCTGTACGAGCAGTTGCGAGGCTGGCTGCTCACCTCCCCGGCGTTCTCGCACTTCCAGCTGGTTATCGCCGGTGTGCTGCTGCTTGCGATCGTGCTGTTCGCGCCTGGCGGTCTGATGGGCTGGCTCTACCGGCGCTGGCCGCGCCTGCGGAGCTTCCTCGAATGAGCACGTTGCTGGAAGTCAAGGGCGTGAGCAAGCGCTTTGGCGGCGTGCAGGCCGTGCAGTCGCTCAACTTCTCGCTGGCCGAGGGCTCGATCCTCGGCCTGATCGGGCCGAACGGCGCCGGCAAGTCCACCGTGTTTAACCTGATCAACGGTGTGATCGCGCCGGACGAGGGCCAGATCAGCTTCCGCGGGGTCGACATCACCGCGGAGCCCCCTTACCGGGTCGCGCGTCACGGACTCGCGCGCACGCACCAGATCGTGCAGCCGTTCATGACCATGAGCGTGCTCGAGAACTGCACCGTCGGCGCCTGCTTCGGCCGTGAAAACCTGCGCCTCGAGGACGGGCGCCAAGCCGCGCGCGAGGCACTGCTTCAGGTTGGCTTGGAAGACCGCTCCGAAACGCTGGCCTCGCAGCTCACAATCGCAGGCAAGAAGCGGTTGGAGCTCGCGCGCGCGCTTGCGGCCCGGCCGGCGCTGCTGCTGCTCGACGAAGTGCTCGCTGGGCTAAACCCGACAGAGGTCGAGCACATGATCGCGATCATCCGCGCGATCCGCGCGCGCGGCGTCTCGATCCTGATGATCGAGCACCTCATGCAAGCGATCATGAGCCTGTCGGACCGGGTCATTGTGCTCAACTCCGGCGCCAAGCTCGCCGAAGGGCCGCCCGCCGAGGTGGCCATCGACCCGGCGGTGATTGAGGCCTATCTCGGCGACCCCGGTCTCGCCGAAACGCTGCGCGGGGGCCGCCGATGAACGAAGCGATCCTTCAGGCCGAGGCGCTCGAGGCCGGCTACGGTGAAGTCCAGGTGTTGTGGGGGATCTCGCTCGGCGTCGCGGACCACGGATTGACCACGATCGTCGGCGCGAACGGGGTCGGCAAGACCACGGCGCTGCGCGCGATCGTCGGCAGCATCCGCCCATGGGCCGGCAAGGTGCTGTTCAAGGGCGAGGACGTCACCCGCCTGCCGCCGCACCTGAAGGCGGCGCGCGGGCTGGCGCTGGTGCCCGAGGGCCGGCTGCTGTTCAGCGACATGTCGGTGGAGGAAAACCTCGAGATGGGCGCGTTCGCCCGGCACGGGTCGCGCAGCTACGCCAGCCGTCTGGAGCGCGCCTACGCGCTGTTCCCGGTACTCAAGCAGCGCCGCCACCAGCACGCAGGCACGTTCTCCGGCGGCGAGCAGCAGATGCTCGCGATCGCGCGCGGACTGATGTCGGAACCGGACCTGCTGATGATCGACGAACTCTCGCTCGGGCTCGCGCCGCTGGTCGTGCACCAGATCTTCGCCACCCTGAGGACATTGAAAGAGGAGGGGCTCACGATCCTGCTGGTCGAGCAGAACGTGCACCTTGCCTTCGCCATGAGCGACTATGCCTACGTCTTGGCCGAGGGACGCCTGTTTACTGAGGGCGTACCCCAAAAGCTCGAGGCGATGCCTGAGATCCGCAAGGCTTATCTCGGGCTCTGAGCCGGGCGCGCCTGAAGCAGGTCAAGGCGCTGCTTGCCGACACGGAGTATGTTAGCGAGGACAACGTCAACGTTGCAGGCGAAGAGTCGGCCCTCGATCGCCTTGGGCCAACACAAGTACGGTCCCTCGCTGCTCGAAGGCTTTGCGGAGCCAGCGTAATCTGACCCAGACCAAGCTCAAGATTCGTCCGCAGCGGTATAAAATGCCGGTTCATCTCAGGGCTGGCGCAATCGAATTCATGCCACCCGACGAAAGGGTAGGCACCAGTGCTCCCTTCGCAGCGCTTGCCGGAGGTTTCGCCATCGGGGCCGGTTGATGCGCGGGTAGCATTGGCGCAGCTCTGGCAAGCGGCCGGTCGACCAACCGAGGAACTGTCGAATATCCGGCTCACGGGCGCGGAACCTGCGCTGCCATCCTCGTTCGCGGTCGGCACGGCAGCCCAGGTCAGCATCGCGGCATCGGCACTTGCTGCCGCGGATTTGTGGCACCTACGCTGCGGGCGGCACCAGCTCGTCACGGTCGACATGCGTCACGCGGCCATCGAGTTCCGTAGCGAGCGCTATTTCCGTGTTGGCGGACAGGCGCCTGGCGAGTTCTGGGACAAGATCGCAGGGCTATATCGCTGCGGCGATGGCCGATGGGTTCGTCTGCACACCAACTTTGCGCACCACCGCGACGGGGTGCTGGCGCTGCTCGCCTGCGACTACGACAAGGCTGCAGTACAACGGGCATTGCTTGACTGGCGCGCGGAGGAGTTCGAAGAGGCTGCAGCCCAAGCGGGACTCGTGGTCGGCGCGAATCGATCCTTCGCGGAGTGGGATCACCACTCCCAGGGCATAGCGGTGGCCGCGTTGCCAGTATTCTCAATCGAGCCTATCGGCGACGCGCCCCCTCAACCGCTCGCGCTTCCCGTCGCGCGGCGCCCCCTGAGCGGCGTGCATGTCCTCGATCTCACGCGAATCATTGCCGGTCCGGTGTGCGGTCGCACGCTCGCCACGCATGGAGCAGACGTACTGCTTGTTACAGCGCCTCATTTACCCGCGATCGAACCGTTGGTGATCGACACGGGGCGCGGCAAACTGTCGTGCCAGATCGATTTGCGCGAGACGGCCGGGAAATCCACGCTGTGCGCCTTGTTACGAGACACCGATGTATTCGTCCAGGGCTACCGTCCCGGCGCGCTGCAATCGTTGGGATTCGGCCCGGAGCAAGTGGCGCAACTTCGCCCCGGTATCGTCTACGTATCGCTATCCGCATACAGCCACGTCGGACCTTGGGCGGATCGGCGCGGCTTCGATTCGCTTGTGCAGACCACGAGCGGCTTCAACGATGCCGAAGCGCAAGCGGCGGGGACAGGTCAACCGAAACCGTTGCCAGCCCAAGTGCTTGATCATGCTGCGGGCTACCTAATGGCCTTTGGGGCCATCACTGCGCTCGCTCGGCGTTGCACGTTGGGCGGCAGTTGGCACGTGCGCGTGTCGCTCGCGCAAACGGGAAAATGGCTGCGCCAGCTCGGTCGACTCGAGCGTGGCTTGTCTTGTCACGAAACAACCTTCGACGATGTTCAAGACCTGCTGGAGCAGCAGGATTCCGGATTTGGGCGTTTAGCGGCAATCCGGCACGCGGCGCAGCTTTCAGAGACCCCGGTGCGATGGGCGCGTCCTTCGATGCCGCTTGGGAGTCATATTGCTGCGTGGCCAGAGTGAAAGCGTTGGATAGCGCCCAACCGCTAACCCCTTTTTAAGACGGCCCAATCCCCTTGCCAGGCAAGGCAAGAAACAAAAATCCCACCTGCGAATTCGCGGGCAGGAATTTCTTTGGAAGGCGGCACTAGCCAGCCAACCAGCCTCGCTAGCAGGCCAGGCTGACTCGGCTGGTGAAATCCCCTCGGGGGGTTCTGGACGCCTAATTCCACCGCTCCTGCCATGCGACGGCCACGCCTTTGACTCATTGCAACTGCAACGCGGAGCAACGCATCCGAAACGCGGTGGAAACGCCGGCGGAGCCCAATACCTACAGGCGGCAACGTCATATTGAACATTGCTGTCTGGCGTCCTGCCTTGCGGGAATGGACGCCGGCGTGAGAGACTTCTCGGGACAGCTGGCATGACTTATGCATCATGGAAATAGGAGCCGCCATGGAAACCGTCATTGCGATTGCCGATCTGCAAGCAATCTATTCGGTCGCCGATGTGGACCGGGCGCTCGGGGACGACGTTGTCCGGCGCAACGAGGGCCTCAAGAGTTGGTATGACAGGATGCGGGAGCTGGGGGGGTCGCGCTATATCATTAAGCCGTCAACCGTCGCGGCAGTCGACGAACTCTGCGAGAAGTCGCCCAATTTCGTCAATGTCGTTGACGATCTGCGCAAGCATCTGGCGCTGGCCGTCGCTGGCAACGAAGCGGTGCAGTTCACGCCGATACTGCTTCTGGGTGAACCGGGGCTCGGCAAGACCTACTTCGCGAAAAGGCTTGCCCAGGCGCTCGGCACCGGCTTTGATTTCGTTTCGATGAGTTCGCTTACTGCCGGCTGGGTCCTTACCGGCGCCTCGGCCCAGTGGCACAATGCGCGTCCCGGCAGAGTCGCGCAGACGCTGATCGAAGGCGAGTACGCGAATCCAGTGGTCGTGCTCGATGAAGTTGACAAGGCCGGTGGCGATTCGCGCTACGACACCATGGGCGCGCTCTACGCGTTGCTCGAACGCGACACGGCCGCGCATTTCAAGGACGAGTTCATCGACGTCGACATGGACGCTTCGCATATTCTCTGGGTTGCCACCGCAAACGATGAAAGCGCGATCCCGGAACCCATACTGAACCGAATGAACGTCTACTCAATCGAGCGTCCGGATGCGGACGGTGCACGCAGGATCGCGCTTGCCGTCTACCATGAAATCCTCGACGCCCATCACTGGCAATTTCCGCATGAGCCGTCGGAATCCGTTCTAGAGCGCCTCTCGGCGGTGCCACCGCGGGACATGCGGAAGCTGCTTCTCGATGCCTTCGGTACGGCCCGGCTTGCCGACCGCGATGTCCTGGTGCCTGAGGACATCGATGCAAAGAAGCTCTGCGGCCGCAGGATTCGGATCGGTTTCTGAGGTTCAAATCCGGGCCCCGCAACCATTAAATCAATGGCTTGCAGCGCTGCGAGCCCTTTTGACATTGGTCGGGCCAGAAGTGATCACCGCTTATCACAGCCAAGCGCACCTTTTGTTCTTGAGGGTGGCGAAGTGGTTGCAACGAAGCTGTTTCATCTCCTGTGGTTGGGGACAGGAGCGCTCGGAGCGGGATCATTAGTTTCAATCCAGAGATTCTGGTAGACGAACGTAGCATCGTCCCCCGTCCATTCGACAGTAGCAAATCTCGTCGCGCGGATTCCAGTGAAATTTTGTTGAATGAAGAGCAGTTCATTTCCAGTCGCAGAACAGTCCACATACACTCCAGGTTCCGTGTCGAAAGAAGGAAGTACTTCCCCAACCGTCCACGAAAAGTTTTGTCCCTGGTCGTTATAGCATTCCAACACAGCGTTTGCGTTCCCGTTAAAAAACAGAAGAAGAAGTAGGAGTGGTAGCTTTTTCATAAAATGCCCCTCTCTGGTTTGGTGGTCTATTGCCGCTGCGGATTTCGCGCGGCACGTCAGCATCTCTCTGCAAGTGCTGCGCGCCTAGCGGCAAAATACTGATTTACGTGTAGGACTACAAAGATAGGCGTGTAGGACCGTTCGGCCGTTGGAGCGGGTCAGCGATGGTGGCCCGTGGATCTCGGTCAGCCTTGTCAAAATGAGCCGAGCTCATTGGGACTCGAGATGGCGTGCCGATCTACCGCACATTCCTACAGCACATTCAGACGTGCGCCGATATTCAACCCGCAGGAATCGCAGTACGGTCATGGCGTGCAGAGATGCGCTATACATCAAGGAGCACGCCGTGAACCGGAGTGAGGAATTCAACGTGGGAAGAAGCGCATGGAAATTCGCCGTGGGAACTGCGTTGACGCTGATGGCGGCGAACGCCTTTGCGGGTCAGATTACGCTTTATGAACGCTCAGGGTTCCAGGGGCAGAGCTTGACGACAGCTTCCGCACTCCCAGACCTCCAGCGATTGCCTTTTAACGACGTCGCGTCATCGGTTGTCGTTAGCGACGGGACGTGGGAAGCCTGCACTGAACCTTATTATCGGGGTCGCTGTGCGCAATTGGTGCCCGGAACATACCGCAACCTCAGTGGCGCAGTGAACGGCGCTGTCGTGTCGGTGCGCCAGATTGGTTACGGCGCGGAACCTGCCCGCATCGTGATTAACCTGGATTCACCGCCGGTTGCAGTCAATGCCGCACCCACAGTCGTGATCAATCCGGGTGCCGCACCGGTCGTCATCACCCCTGCATCGGGCTCGGCGGGCGTCACTCCCGGGCAGGCCCAGGTTGTGGCTGCTCCGCCAGCCATGAGTGGCGTACAAGTTCCGTTAGCTGGTCGCATGATCCTGTACGAGCACACGGAGGGCGTTGTGCGCGCGGTGGAGCTGACGTCGAGTGTCGATGATCTGGACGTTCGTCACTTCGACAACAGCGCGGACGCAGCGCTGGTAAGTGCCGGAATATGGCGGTTGTGCGACGGCGAAGGTGGCCGCGGGCATTGCACCGATTTCTCGCCGGGCCAATACGCGAGCCTCGGCGTCCTGAACGGCAAAGTCAGGTCGGCCTACCTGGCCGCTTCCATGCCGGATCGCCTTCCCGCGGTCGCGGCGGTGCCAGCAGGACGCGCCGTACTCTATGAGTTCCCGAACTTCGGCGGCGCGCGGGCGGTTGTTGAATACGGTCCGGCGCCGGACCTTGACTGGGCGCGTTTCAAGAATCCCGCAACATCGCTTCGTATCGAATCGGGATCGTGGCTTGTATGCTCCGACCTCGGCTACCAGGGCGACTGCCAGGTCCTCGATCCGGGCGACTATCCAGTGCTGACCGGATTGCTTGGAAACGGGATCGCCTCAGCGCGACAAGTATGGCGCCCGGAGTACGGCTCCATGGGACGGATTGTTGCGCATGACGAACGACGCGACTCCCGTCCTGATCTCACACGATACGTGCCTTGATAAGTTGTTGGGTCCGATGCGCAACTACTCAAACCTAGGGTCGATCGCTTTGTGATTCCAAGCGACGAACTGCCCATTTCAAACTCGTGCAGAGGTGCAACGGTCATGAGTGTAGGGCGTCCCGCCACGTAGGTGACCTGGCCTGCGCCGCCCGTCTTGCCGACCTCCCGGAGCGTGCGCTACCTCTGCGGACGCACCTCTTGTGGCCGATTGGTGAGCCAGTGATGAGGGGACGCTTTCGGAAGGCCAAATCATGGAGTTCATGCGAGAAGCTGCCGCCGAATCGCCAGTCAATGAGCCATGCTGGAACGACTTTGTTAGCTGCGCGATGTTTCGTGCGTGGACGGCGCGGTACGGCAAGGCGAATGTTGCCACGATCGATCGGCTGAAGCAGCTCGAACTCGAGAATGCGCGCCTGAAGAAGGCCCTCGCGCACGCCAACGGGCACCGCCAGCACTTGCGTGCGAAAACGTCGAGCGCGGCGTGTCCTCCCGCGCGGATAAAAAACATCGCTTAGCGTCGCCCAGGCGACGCGGCCACGCACCGCTAGGTGTCCGCATGCGAAAAAGATTGCCGAGCACGGCCAATGCGTTTGCAGACAGGCTCTGAATGCTGAACACTGTACGCCTCTGATGACGTACACTTCCCGGGTTATAGCTTGTCGCGCCGATCATCATGGCGCATGGGACGCATTGCGGAAGATAGATGATGGCAAAGGATCGCACACGCCACAACTCTACGGCAGAACTCGCGTCGCTCGTCACCGAGTTGGAGAAGGCCGAGGCCTACGAGCAAAAGCTACGGCAGCTTATAAGCGAGGCACGGGACCAACTTGCCGCGGGTAATACGGCGATCGCGCTCTCGCTGCTGAACGCTGCGCTTAGCGACATCGATGCGGCAACGGACGTCGTCGCGCCGAGCTCGGGAAAGGCTTGATCGTCTCCCAAGACCGGGCCGTTTAATCTCGCGCGTGTCGAGGAGGCTCACGGGGCGTTGGGCGCATTCCACCCTTGCAGGTCGTCTTCGCAAGCTTCGGCTTTATCCCTTGGCGATTTCGGCCCGATTTCAGTTTTCCCACGGCCGCCGCATGCGCTGCAACTCCACGCGCAATCGCCACGCACACAAGCGATCTGCGGTCGCGGCCCTTCCTGGAGCGGGGGTGCATGTCGAGAGAAGGCGTTGGCATACTTCTGTTGCAACGTGAGCGCATTGAGGGTTAATTTAGCGGTGTACGCTGGCGCCTCGCCGGCGTCGCCTTCGCAAACTTACTGCGACTTCGGGAGGACACGTGCGCAGCGTCGTTATCATACTTGGAGGGCTGGCTCTGCTCGGCGTCCTCGCACTCCTCGGGACGCAGTTTGGCGGCAGCCTATCCATGGTAACGGCTGCGCAACTCTTCATACCGGCTTGGTTCATCGCCATGCTCGTAAACACATGGGTGGGCGTATCTCGTGCAGGGTATTCGGTGGCTGAGGAATTTCCTGTCTTCCTCGTGACATTTGGCGTCCCCGCCGCTGCCGCCGCTTTCGTCTGGTGGAAATTTTCGTGAGAATGCAGCCTGTCGCATACCTTGCGCACATGCCCAGCGCGCTGCCACCGGGTGCCGCGTCGTCCGGTCGGGGCTGGGTAGCACCTGGCTCCTGACGCGTGTCGATGCCCAAGCGACGCATACAGGCCATCGCTCTGGCGGCGGCTTGTGACGCTCGCGTGAAATGGATCATTTGCTCCCTGCTGCTTCCAAGCATCGTAATCGGAACGGCGTACGCCGGCTTCGATGAAGGTCGGGACGCATTGGAAAAGGGGGACTATGCCACCGCATTGATCGAGTTACAGCCGCTCGCGGATCAGGGCCACCCCGCAGCCCAGGTTCTGCTTGGCGAAATGTATCTGACAGGGCGGGGTACGTCGCCGGACGAGCGGCAGGCGCTGGAGTGGTTTCGCAAGGCGGCAGTCCAGGGCGAAGCGATTGCCCAAGACAACCTCGGGGTCATGTACCAAGGCGGCCGCGGTGGTTTGGTGCAGGACGACGGCCAGGCGGTGCAGTGGTTTCGCAAGGCGGCCGAGCAAGGCTACGCACCTGGCGAACACGACCTGGGCAACATGTACCTCAACGGCAGTGGCGTCCCTCAGGACGATGCGCAAGCCGTGGCATGGTATCGCAAGGCGGCCGAGCAAGGCTACCCGCCGGCTCAGCACAACCTTGGCTTCAGTTACTTCAATGGCCGAGGTGTGCCGCAGGACGACCGGCAGGCCGTGGAATGGTATCGCCGGGCCGCCGCCCATGGCTTTGCCGCCAGTCAAAACAACCTCGGGGTCATGTATCAAAATGGCCGTGGTGGATTGCCACAGGACGATCAGCAAGCAGTCGAGTGGTATCGCAGCGCGGCCGAGCAAGGGATTGCCGATGCGCAGATCAATCTCGGCAATCTATACCTCAACGGCCGTGGGGTGCCGCGGGATGCTGTGCTGGCCTACATGCTCTTCAGTTTGGCAGCCGCATCGGGCAACAAGGCGGCAGCGGACGATCGGGCCAGTGTTGTGCAGGGACTCTCACTGAAGCAGGTCGAAAGGGCGAACGAACTTGCAAAGATGTGGACGCCGGGCACGCCGCTTCCTAGGCATGGCGACGTGACGAGCAAGTGAAGAATTGGGATCCCGCGACGGTCGCCAGCAACTGTGCGCGGACGCGTAAAAATGGCATGACCATTCAGGCCGCGCCGGCATTGATCGCACAATTCAAGGCGGCATCGCAGTCAGTGATCGCCAATGGAAATCGAGGAGCGGCGCGCTGGACAGGCCTTACTGGAGCAGTTCTTGGCAGCGCGCGGGAATGCGACTGGGCCGCAATGACGGGCCTTTTTCAGCCTTGCCGCGGGATATTACCGTTGTGGCGCTATGGCGCTGGTTGGCTCCGCTGTCGCCGCAGGGTCGAAGAGGATTTTCCCGTAACATTCTCCCGGATTGGGGAAGTTCACCCGGAAGGAGCTCTCCGACCCTGCTTATGCCTTACCGCAAGCCGCCCGACGCGGTAATCCGCTCGCCCGTCAGCCATCGGGCATCGTCGGAGGCTAAGAACACGGCGACTCTCGCAATATCGTCCGGTTGTCCCAATCGTCCCAGGGGTGTATCGGCCACCAGCTGCTTCTCGAAGTCACTGCCGATGATCCCTGCGCTGTGCACGCCTTCGGTTTCCACGCCGCCCGGCGCGATCGTGTTGACACGGATATTGCGCGCTCCCAGCTCCTTGCCCAACACGCGCGCGATCGAGTCCACTGCGCCCTTGCTCGCGGAATAGACCACCGAGTTGGGAGGCGCGCTGATGCTGGCCACCGAGCTGATGTTGATCACGCTGCCACCGTCGGGCCCGAAGTGCTTCACCGCCTCCTGGATCGTCAGGATCGATCCGAGGACATTGGTATTGAACTCGCGGTGGAATTCGTCTTCCGTGACATTCTCGAGCGGCGCGAACGCGTAAATGCCGGCGTTGTTCACCAGTACGTTCGGGGCGCCGAAGGCACGCTTCGTCTCCGCGAAGAGCCGCCGCACATCGGCCGATTTCGAGACATCGCCCTGTACCGCGATCGCCTTGCCACCCTTGCCGGTAATCTCTGCGACCACGCGGTCTGCCCCCTCCTTGCTGGAGGCATAGTTCACCACCACCGCGGCCCCCGCGGCGCCAAGGCCCTTCGCGATCCCTGCGCCGATGCCCTTCGATGCCCCCGTCACGATAGCCACCTTGCCTTTCAGTCCGTTCATTTTGATACTCCTTGTCGTTGTACGCCATCCATTTGACGCTTAGACAAGTATCGAACTGAAAGGCCCGAGTTTCAAGGGCGGTTTCGTTATAACCTTAGATCTTGGAGAGCCGCTCCAGGTAGGCACGAAGGGCATCGCGGCGAAGGACCATGTTCATGAACTTACCGTCACGAACGATATCGACCAGGCCAGCCGTTTCCAGCTCCTTGATGTGATGGGAGAGCGTCGCGGCGCTTACATTGTGCGCTTCCTGCAGCTTGCTGCAGGGGAGAGGGGTGGCGCTGGCGCCGATTTGCTTGAGAATTTTATAGCGGCGCGGCTCAGCCAGCACGCGGGCGATGCGTGCAAACTGCCGATCCGTCAGGCGAATGTTCTTGGAAGTGGCCATCATTTCAACGCAAAACCGCTCGAACCAGCTGTCCGGCGTGATTCGAACTCGATGGCATCTTAACATTGAGCGCTGAGCCCGCTTCGCAGCCGCTGGACCACAACGGCAGTGTCGGCAGAGGATGCCGGCTGAGGCCGTGCGTTTCGAGGAGCAGCGTTCCGGAACTGGTCGCGGAAGGTCCGTGGGGAAAGGACCAATCTGCTGCAACCCCGCCCTTGAGATTTGCGCGCGCTTATAATCGGTGCAGGCTTGTGGCCGGCCTTGAGCGACCCCGAGAACCTGCGGCCAGTGCGACGGTTCCTTAACGTGTCCCTCTTTCGACTGTGAGTGCCCGATGAGCAATCAGATCAGCTTTGCGAAGGACATTCGACCTCTGTTTTCAGCCATTGACGTCGCCCATATGTCTGGGGCCTTCGATCTCAGCAAGTACGACGATGTCAGGAAAAGCGCCCAGCAGATTCTGCGTCGCCTGAAGGGCGAAGGCGGCGCGGTCATGCCTCCTCCACCCGCACAGGGCGGCGCTGGACCTTGGGCAGCTGAGAAGATTGCCTTGTTTCAGTCGTGGATCGACGGCGGGTTCCAGCCCTGATGCGGGACGCGTCCCCGCGACAGGATTGCTCGCTTCATAGCCGGGACTGGAGACGGGTGCATTCCGAGACACCCCATCGTCCCGTCTCGTCGTCGACCACGTGCAAGTCGCTTCCGGCGATAACGATGCCGAGGAGGAAAAAACGTCGATCAACACTTACCTGTTGCCAGACATAATAGGACTTGCCCGGTTCTGCAACGATGCGGGCAGCCGAAGTATTCGCTGCATCCGCGCTTATGTCGTATGTCCCCGGATCGACCTCCCAAAGAAAGTACGTAGAGCGACCTGTAGCCCCTGCCTCCTTGCCGTTTACGGAGACTCCCATCGCATCAGCACTTAGGTTCTCGTTGCGATAAAGGTATATATTCGCCTTGCCTTGTGCGACGGCAAACGACTTGCCGCGGGCATCCGTTTCGGGAGTGGCCGGTGGAGCCATGGTTGCACAGCCCGTGACGAGGCATGCGAGCGCGAAAATTGAAAGGTGTAGGTGAAGCGCACGCGGGCTTGGCATGGTGGGACCTCGATTACGCGACATAACTGGGTTGCAGCTGGAGCGAATAGTAAACTCGGGCGACGCCGGCTCGGACAGGACTAGCCTACGCCGTCGCGCCGGCTGACGCAAAGGGCTATGCATGAAGGGAAGGCGGCCATATTGTGTCGCAACGGGCTAGGGGACACCATGAAAACGAGGTATGTCGTTTGCATGTTTCTGCTAGCCTGTGCCGGACTGCCCGTCAGTGCCAAGACCGGAGGTCGCTCATGAGCGCCTCGACGTTGCTGACTCGCATTCTCGAGGCTCGCGGGCTGCGTCGCGGTGCATTGCACCTCGTAACATTTGCTGCCGGGGTAGTGCTCGCGCTGGCGCTTGCACCGCGTGCAACGCAGGTCATTGGCCCGCTGCTCGCCGTGCCTGGCTCGGCGACAACGAGCGAGTTCCACCGCGCACTGCAGACTGTCATGGTGCAGATGGAAACTGCGATGTGCATAACCGCAAGCGCGGACCCGGATCGTGACTTCGCGCAGGAAATGATTCCTCACCACCAGGGCGCGGTCGAGATGGCACGGCTGGAGCTTCTCTATGGCCACGATCCGCGGCTGCAACGGCTGGCGCAGGGAATCGTGGTCGAGCAGTCGCAGGAGATCGCGTGGATGCGCGACATTCTTGCCAGCCCATCAACCGCGCAGAGCAGGAATTTAAATCCCTAAGGCGGAGGACTACTGTGGCTCGCCTCACACTCGTACTGGTACTCCCGCTGCTTGCCGCTGTTGCGGGGTCGGTGGACGCGGGCCAGGCCCCCGCTGCCGCCTCAGCGCCCGACATCCCCGTAAGCCACCGTGACCGGGTCTATGCCGCGGAGCAATTCTCCAACACCGTCTCCGTCGTTGATCCTGCTGACAACAGGCTCCTTGGTGTCATACGCCTTGGCGATCCGACCCCGGGAAATCTGAGTCCGCTCTATCGTGGCCAATTGCTGGTGCATGGCATGGGCTTCGCGCCTGATCACCGCACCATCGCTGTCGTATCGATCGGATCGAACTCAGTCACGTTCATCGACACCGTAACCAACACCGTCAAGCACACCAGTTATGTCGGCCGGGCGCCGCACGAGGCCTTTTTCACGCCGGATGGCAAGGAGGTGTGGATCACCGTCCGAGGCGAGAACTACGTTGCCGTTCTGGACAGTGCGACTTACGAGGAAAAGACACGGATCATCGTTCCTAGCGGCCCGGGGATGACGATTTTCTCGCCCGACGGCAAGTACGGCTACGTGTGCTCGAGCTTCAATCCGGAAACCGACGTGGTCTCCGTCGCCGATCACAAGATAGTTGCGAAGGTGGAGCAGGCGAGCCCATTCTGTCCCAACATTGCCGCAACACCAGATGGCTCGCAGATCTGGCTCACGCTGAAGGACACCGGCAAGACGCAGGTATTCGATGCCAGGCCGCCGTTCTCCGTTGTCAAGGTGCTCGATACAGGCCCCATCACGAACCACGTCAATATCGTGCGCAATGCACATGGCATGTTTGCCTATGTCACGGTGGGCGGCCTGAACGAGGTTCAGGTCTTCCGCACCGATGATTTCAGCAAGGTTGCCACGATCCAGGTAGGCAAGCTGCCGCATGGGATTTGGCCATCAGGGGATGGCTCGCGGGTCTATGTCGGTCTGGAGAACGACGACCAGATGATCGCGATCGACACCCTGACCAACACGGTGATCGCCACCGTGCCGATCGGCCAGGGACCCCAGGCGCTGGTCTACGTTCCAAACGCCGTTGCCAAAGGCACGGGAACGGAGGGACTCGCGCCGCTCAATGTGGCCGGACAGGCGGCCCATTTCACGATGGTTATGGCAGGCGGCAAAGGAGTTTCCGGCGCCAAACCGCCAACCAGTGTGACGCTCTTCGACCAGGGATTGGTGCAGGTGCTGGAGGCTTCGGTCACCGGGTTGGAGCCGAAGCACCCGTACGTGCTCGCACTATCTAATCGAGCGGATGGTGGCGGCACCCTGGAGGCACTGGCCGGCTTCATGACCAATCCGGCCGGCGCGGCGATCGTGAATGCCATTGGCCCAATACGCCAAGTCGTTCGGGGCGAGGCGGACGCACCCCGCCGCTACTTGGTCATCGTAGCGGGCACGCCGATGGAGCTGGGTCAGCCGGTGCAGGTCCAGGTCGAGTGACCCGGGCGCTTCCGCGCCCGGCACCGCATGCTTGCGCCGCTTCAGCGCCTGGTTGCCGCGCAGGAGTTAAGGGGCGCCGGAAATTCCGTGGCAGCCGGCGAGTCCAGAGCAGCTCGACCCGTTCCGCTCCCCTGCGTCATTAGTCGTTGCTTCAGGGCAGATCGAATATCAGCACCTCGGTGCTGTCCGCCTTTGCTTTCACGGTCAGCGCCGGTTCGCCCTCAATGCCAGCACCGTCGCCGGCGCCCAGGTCATACCCGTTCATCGTCACGGCGCCGCGGGCAACTTGGAGCCAGCCCCTGCGTCCCCTCGGCAGCACGTGGGTTACGGTCTCGCCGGTATTGAGGATCGCAGCAAAAAGCTTGACGTCCTGGTGGACGACGACGGAGCCATCATGCCCATCGGGTGAGGCTACCAGGCGTAACCGGCCATGCTTGTCGGCATCAGCAAAGGGCTTCTGCTCGTAGCGTGGCACAATGCCGTCGCGGTCAGGAACAATCCAAATCTGCAGAAAGTGCACCGGTTCGGTCTTCGAGTGGTTGAATTCGCTGTGCCTGATACCGGTTCCAGCCGACATCACCTGTACGTCGCCCGGCAGGATCACCGACCCGGTCCCGATGCTGTCCTTGTGTTCTAGCGCACCTTCAAGGACGTAAGAGATGATCTCCATGTTTTGGTGTCCATGGGTACCGAATCCCTGCCCGGGGCTTACCCGATCCTCGTTGATCACCCGCAACGGCCCGAAGCCCATGTGTCGAGGATCGTAATAGTCACCGAACGAGAATGTGTGCCGGCTGTCGAGCCATCCCAAATCGGCGGTGCCGCGCTCTGCGGCGTGTCTTACGTTGATCATTCCAGACCTCGCAAACGACAGTCAGGTGGCAATTATTGGCGCTCCCGCTACAAGAACCGGTCCAGCGCCGCGATGGTTTCGGCCGGCCGCTCTTCGAGAATCCAGTGGCCGGTGTTCTCGAGAACGATCACGGTTACGTCGGATGCGATGAGTTTCACTTGCACGCCAAGCGCAACGCCGTTCGCCTTTTCCCCACCGATCGAGAGCACCGGGATGGCAAGCCTGGTCTTGGCGAGCTCCGCAAAATCAACGGCTGTCTTCGGGAACGAAGCGAAATACGCAAAGCCCGCTGCCATCCGGCCCGGGCGTGAATAGGCCCGCGTGTAGGCGCGTCGATCCGCCTCCGGGATCGAGTGCGTCTTATCGGCAGCGAAATCATTCCAGAAGTGTTCAAAGTAAATGCGTTCGCGGCCCTTCACCAGCGCCTCGGGCGTCGGACCGTAGAAGCGGAAGTGCCAGATTTGCGGGTTGTTATAGACCGCCTCCCAACCACCCACGCCAGGCAGGAACGCATCCATAAGCGCAAGCTTCTCGACTTCTTCCGGATAGACCGCAGCGTAGGCATATGCGACCATCAGCCCGATATCGTGCCCCACGACACGTACCTTGGAGTACCCGAGCGAGTGCACGACAGCGTGGATGCGCTCGGCCGAACCTTTCATGTCCAGGCCGGTCGTCGGTATCGACGAGTCTCCAATGCCCGGCAGGTCCGGTGCGATCACCGTGAAGCGCGGCGCCAATACCTTCGCCAGCGGCTTCCACATCCGCGACGTCTCGGCGTAACCGTGTAGCAAGAGTACCGGTGGTCCACTGCCACCGATCGTTACGCTCACCGTGCCGCCGTCGCCTGCCACTAACCGGGTCTTGAACCCGGGACCGAAATCGGCCGCGCGCAGCGGCGCGCTGCCGATCATTGTGGCGAGGCAGACAAGCGACAGTAACATCGAACGGTGGCGAGGAAATGGTTGGCACATGGCGGAACTCCCTGGAATTGGAGAATCGAAAGCGCGCAATCGCGTCGCAGCCCGCGACGATTGGCGACGGATCTTTAGACGCGGCAAGCCCACGCGGAACCACCGGCACTACGATGTGCGCAAGCTAGTTCGTGACAGCTCTGCCGCCTTGTCGATGGCCTTGGCCAGCTTGACGTCGAGGTCAATTGCAACATCCGTGACTTTTTGATTGTTGAATTGCCCCAGCAGGGACGATGGTCTATCGAATTCGGCACGAACGGCCTTCTCGCCGACCTCGTAGAACAAGACGCTCAGAGGGACATAAAGAGCGGCACGAATGTCGTGCTGCGTCATTTGCATCGCCACTCTCGGATTGCCCAGGATGTATCGCATCGCCTTTTTCCTTTGCCCGGCCAGCAAGAGCAATTGCCCGTGATCTTGGGAGGAAAAGATCATCAAGTTTTGTTCGCCCTCCATTTTCCTTATAGCCTCATCCGCACCCTGCGGATCGTGCGCGAACCTTGCCGTGACTTCGGGATCAAATCTGCCCAGGATTGCTCGAAATTTGGATGAAGAGGTCGTACGCGACGTCGCCGTCAATCGTCTCGTGAACCATCTGCACCGCGTTGAGAGGTTTGGTTTTCATGGTCGACCTGGGTGACAACGTTCCTCTGCCGATTATCGCATCGCTCGCCGCTCGCGTCTGATCTTAGGTTGCCTCGCTAAGGTTGGCCCGCGTGGCAGGGGCTCGAACCATAACGCGATAGCTGCCGACGAGCCGCTTACGCGAGGAGCCACTGACTACTGGTCGTCATTGGGCGCCTTGGCGAGTTTCGCGTCGGCGGCGGGTCCGCTGCCACTAGGGTCCTGTGGTGGGATCCAACCACCGCCCATGGCCTTATACAGATTCGCGTACGACTGAAAGAGCTGGGATTGGGTTGTGACGTACGCCAACTGCGCGTTAAACAGCGATTGCTCGGCGTTGGCAACTTCCAGGTAAATGGTGGCGCCTTCGCTATAGCGGAGCTCGGCCAAGTCTCGGAAGCGCTGTAGCGCTTTGACGTTCTTTGCCTGCTCGTCACGTATCTGGCCGTACTTCACGCGATCGATCAGTGCGTTCTCCACGTCCTGAAAAGCGCTGATGATCGACTTCTGATAGGTGGAGAGAGCCTCCCGCTGCAGGGCTTCAGCCTGAGCGACCTGGCCAGCGATCAGGCCAGCATTGAAAATCGGCTGCGTCAAACCCGCTCCGTAAGACCAAATCTTCGAGGGGCCGTTGAAAAGACTCGAAAGCTGAGCGCTCTCAAAGCCAAGCATCGCGGTGAGGCTGATGTTGGGGAAGTAAGCCGCCTTGGCCACGCCGATGTTTGCATTCGCGGCGATCAGGTTTTGTTCTGCCTGGAGAATGTCGGGCCGCCGCTCCAGGAGCGATGCCGGCAGCCCACCGGGTACCGCAGGGAAGAGCAGCGCATCGATGTCCCGACCGCGTGGAATGGGCCCCGGATTCTGGCCGAGCAGCACACGGATGAAATTCTCCTGCTGGCCAATCTCTCGCTCGAGCTCGGGCACCTGGGCCGCCGCCTCCCGGTACTGCGATTCGGCTTGCTCGTAGTCGCTATCGGGCACTGCGCCTTCCTCCATGCGCACGTGCTGCAGCTGTGCGGCCTCCATCAGGCTGCTCGAAGTGCGCCGCGCGATCTCGAGCTGGCGGTCCAGCGCCCGGAGCTGGATATAGCCGGTGGCAACCGAGGTGACGACCGTGAGCATCACCGTGCCCTTGCCCTCCTGGCTGGCGAGCAAACTGGCACGGGCCGCCTCGGTCGTGCGACGCAATCTGCCCCAGACGTCGAGCTCGAAACTGGCGGAGAGGTTGATCGGGTAGTCGTTGAAGTACGGTCCGCTCCTCGGTACCCCGACGGGATTGTTTTCACTTATGCGCTCGCGGGTTGCCGAGGCGGCTCCGGTCACTTGGGGAAACTGCGCCGAACGCGCGATGCCGTATTGCGCTGCGGCCTGATCCACGTTGGCGGTGGCGAACTCCAGGTCCTTGTTGTTCTCGAGTGCGGTCTGCACCAGGCCTGATAGCACCGGGTCCTGGAACTGCTCCCACCAGGCCATGTTGGATATCTCGGCTGATTCGGTCTCGCCGAGCCGCCATGCGTACGGTACCTCGATGTCGGGACGGTGGTAGTCGGGACCGACCATGCAGGCGGAGAGCGGCAGCACGAGCAACAGCGCGAAAAGCGGGTTAGGCAAGCTCGAACGATCCAGACTCGAATTCCTCATGTGCGACCCTTTGCCCAAACGTCAGTGCGCCGGCGATGGCGGAGGGGACGCGCCCGGCCCTTGAGTTGCGCCAGCACCCGCTCTGGCCGCAGCGATAGCGGCCTCGTCGGGGCGCCTGAAGGGCCATTGCCGCTCGCTTATGCGCTGAAGCAGCACGTAGAACACGGGAATGAAGAACACGCCGACCAGCGTGGCGACAAGCATGCCGAATACGACTGCCGTGCCCAGCGCCTGTCGGCCGCCGGCTCCGGCGCCCAGCGCAATCGCGAGCGGAACTGTGCCCAAGATGAAAGCAAACGAGGTCATCAGGATCGGGCGAAGCCTGAGCCTAGCTCCGTCCAACGCCGCTTTTTCGATCGGTTCGCCTTCCTCGCGCTTGAGCTTGGCGAACTCGACGATGAGAATCGCGTTCTTAGCCGCCAGCCCGATGAGCATGATGAGCCCGATCTGGGTGAAAACGTTGTTGTCCAGACCGCGCATCAGCAATCCCAGGAACGCGCCGAACACGCCAAATGGAATCACCAGCAATATCGCCACCGGCATCGCCCAGCTCTCGTAGAGTGCGGCCAGCACGAGGATCACGAACAGCAGGGATACGGCAAAAATGAACCCGGTCTGCCCCCCGGTCTTCTTCTCCTGGTAGGTTGCCTCGCTCCATTCGTAATTGAAGCCTGGGGGAAGCGCGCGGGCGAGTTCCTCCATGACCGCAATAGCCTGGCCGGAGCTGTAACCCGCTGCATTGGTACCGTTGATGGTAGCGGCGCTGTAGACGTTGTAGCGTTCGAAGTACTGGGGACCGTTGAAGGATCGGCTGCTCACCAGGGTGGAGAGCGGCACCATGGTTCCGCTGTCGCTGCGTACGTAGAAACGGTCGACGTCTTCCGGCCGCACGCGCTGGGCCCCCTCGGCCTGGGCCTCGACTCGGTAGGTGCGTCCGAACAGGTTGAAGTCGTTGATGTAATAACTGCCGAGGAAAGTCTGCAGCGCGAAGAACACTTCGCTCAGCTGAATGCCTAGCGCTTTGACCTTGTCGCGGTCGACGTCGAATTCGATCTGGGGAATGCGGGGATCGAAGCCACTGTAGACGAAACCGATCTCGGGACGCTTGCGGGCTTCGCTCAGGAGGTTCTGCAAAACCTGCGACAACTGGGCCGTGTCCGCACCGCCGCGGTTCTGCAGCACAAAAGTGAAACCGCCGGCAGTGCTCAACCCGCGGATCGGTGGCGGGTTGAGGACGAGCACATTGGCGTCCTTGATCTGCGCGTTGAGGCGCCCCATCAGGGTGCCCACCAGGGCGCCCGCAGATTCGCCTCGTGCCTTGCGTTGATCCCACGGCTTGAGCCGGATGAAGGCTGTTCCGTTGTAGGAGACCGACTGGCCGGTCAGCAGATTGAACCCGCTGATGTAGACGACGCCGTCGATACCGGGGACCTCGCGTGCGATTCGGGTCACGGCCGACAGTGTGGCATTGGTGCGCTCCAGCGCTGCCGCCGGCGGGAGGCTCACCAGCGCGATCAGGTAGCCCTGGTCCTCCGGCGGTACCAGGCCGGTCGGGCGCGTGGCCACCAATCCCCAGACGGCCACCAGCAATGCGCCGAAGGTCAACATGACAATGACTGCATGACGCTCCATGACCGAAACGGTACTGACGTAGCCGTCGCGCGAGCGCTCGAACAGACGGTTGAATCGAGCGAAAAACCAGGTGAGCGGTCCGTGTCGCGGGCGGCCGTCATCCGCGGGCTGGAGCAGCAGCGCGCACATGGCGGGAGTGAAGGTCAGCGCGCAGACCGCGGACAGCGTCACCGACACGGCGAGGGTGAGGGCGAACTGCTTATAGAGCTGCCCCGTAAGCCCGCCGAGAAAAGCAACAGGCACGAATACCGCCGCCAGCACCAGGGCGATCGCGATCACCGGGCCGCCCACGTCGGCAATGGCCGACTTGGTCGCCTCCATCGGTGTCATGCCCCCGGCATCCAGGCGCTGCTGCACCGCCTCTACCACGACGATCGCATCGTCGACCACGATCCCGATGGCAAGCACCAGCCCGAACAGAGTGAGGGTGTTGATGGAAAATCCCAGCGCCGCGAACGCTCCAAAGGTACCGATGAGCGAAATGGGTACGACCAGAATGGGGATCAGCGTCGCGCGCCAGCTCTGCAGGAACAGGAACACGACGAACACGACCAGAACGAAGGCTATGAGCAGCGTCTTGAGCACCTCTTTCAGAGATTCGGTGACGAACGGTGTCGTGCTGTAAGGAATGGTGTACACCATGCCCGGCGGAAAATGAGGTGCCTGATCATCCATCACCTGCTGGCACTGCTTGGCCACGTCGAGCGCATTGGCATCTGGCTGCAGGAAGATTCCGATCAGCGCCGCCGGGATGTCGTCGTTGGCACCGCTGATCGAATAGTCCGCGGCAGCGAGTTCGACACGGGCCACGTCTTTGAGACGAACCACCTGTCCATTGCCGGCCTCCCGGATGACGATATTCTCGAACTCAGCGGCCTCGACCAGACGACCCTTGACGAATACGGTGTATTGCATCTGCTGCCCCTGCGGGACCGGGGGCAAGCCGACGCTGCCGGCGGGCGCAATCTGGTTTTGCTCGCGGATGACGTTGGCGATGTCGGTGGCGGTGACGCCAAGGCGTGCCATGCGCTCTGGGTTGAGCCAGATGCGCATGCTGTAGTCGCGGGCGCCGAAAATGCGCACCTGCCCCACGCCCCGCACCCGGCCGAGCGCGTCATACAGGTTGAGCAGCGCATAATTGCTCAGAAAGATGCCGTCATAGCGGCCCTCCGGGGAGGTAAGCGCGATGACCTCGAGAAAGTCGGTACTGGTCTTGCGCACAGTTATGCCGTTGCGGATCACGTCCGAGGGAAGCTGGCTCTGCGCGATGGCAACCCGGTTCTGAACTTCGACCGCATCGATGTTCTTGTCGGTGCCGATATCGAAGGTCACCGTCAGAGTGTAGGAGCCGTCGTTGCCGCTCTTCGACTCCATATAGAGCATGTCCTGCGAGCCATTGACCTGCTGCTCGATGGGGGCGGCCACCGACTGCGCCACCACGTCCGCGTTGGCGCCGGGGAAGGATGTGGACACGGAGACCTGGGGTGGAACCACCTGCGGATACTGGGCAATCGGAAGACCGAGAATGGAAAGCCCCCCGATCAGGATCATGATCAGCGCGATAACCGTGGAGAAGACCGGGCGCTCGATGAAGTAGTTGAACACAGTGGCCTTTGCTGATTACCTGACTCGGTAGGCAAGCGGCAGCATTCGCGACCACGCGCCTGCTTTGCCTATGTTTTGGGAGCTGCAGGCGCAGGGCTCGCAACGCCGGGACTGGAAGCAGCTTTTGTCACAAGCGGCTTAACCTGGGCGCCCGGACGGATCTTGCCGATGCCTTCAACCACGACCCGGTCTCCGGCGGCGAGGCCACTGTCGACTACCCAATCATTGTCGAGGCGATAGCTCGCAACGATTTGCCGCGGCTCGACCTTGTCGCCGGCGGTGACGACGTATACTGACTTCAGTCCCTGCAGTTCCGTCACCGCCTTTTGCGGGATGCGGATCGCGCTCGGATTGTCGAACGCGGCGACGGTGACACGCACGAACAGTCCTGGGCGCAAAATGCGCTCGGGATTGGGCACCGAGACGCGCACCTGCAGCGTTCCGCTCTTCTGGTCGATCGCGGCATCAACGAAGTTGAGCTTTCCGGCAAGTTTGTAGTCGGTCCCGTCGGCGAGCCGGATATGAAATGGCGGGGCCAGATCGGTCCGCTCTCCCGGCGGACGCTTCAGTTTCTTTTGTAACTCCAGCAGTTTGTCTTCGCTCAGGCTGAAGTACACCCACATCGGGTCGCTGGAATAGAGCGTGGTAAGCAGTGTCTGCTGGGCGGTAATCAGCGCCCCGGGCTTGACCAGCGAGCTGCTGATGAAGCCGTCCCGCGGCGCGCGGATCGTGGCGAACTCGAGGTTGAGCGCCGCGTTGCGCACCAGAGCCTTCTGGGCTTCCACCAATGCCGTCCCTGCGTGTTCCTGCGCTACCGCCGTGTCATAGTCCTGTTGACTGACCGCCTTCTGCGCGATCAGGCGTGAATTGCGCGCCAGATTCTGCTGGGCATTGACCAGATTCGCCTCGGACTGGGCCAGGCTTGCCTTGGCCTGGGCAAGTTGCGCCTCGAAGGGCCGTTGATCGATGACGTAGAGCAAGTCTGCTTTCTTGATCCTTGCGCCGTCCACAAAATCCTGGGACTGAAGCAGTCCCGTAACCTGGGAGCGGATTTCGATGGTGTCCGGCGCCTGGGTCTGCGCCACATACTCATCGTAGACGGTGACCGGAGCGGGCCTCACCTCGATCACGGATACCTCGGGCGGCGGAGGCGGGGGTGGTGGATCGCTCTTGCAGCCGCCGATGGCGATCGACACAATGGCCAGGGCGAGTGCCCATCGCGCAACCAATCCGAGCCGGTACGAGCCTGTCATGGCCATCTGTCCCTTCGAAGACGCCGCGAAACACACCGGTCGTTGTCTTCGTGACCGCAGTTTCGTCCGCATCAATAACTCGTGTGTGTCCGTGACGGAGCGCATCATGTCAACGGACACGGATTGGAACCTCTCTTGGCCCAATCGGAAATAACCCTGCGGACCTCGTGGCGCCCCCGCTGCCATCCATGCGGGCCAGACACGCTGCGAGAAGGGTCTTTCGCCTAGCCGCAACCTCATCGGGCCAAGGATAGCGGAGTAACTCGAACCTCGCGGATAGGAAGATTGACGATCGCGGCGGCGCCCGCCAGGGCCATGTCGGCGTACCACATCCAGAGGTAGTTGCCCGATTGGGCAAGCGCGATCCCGCCAAGATATGCGCCAAGAAAACCACCGATCTGATGCGAAAGCAGCGTTAGGCCGAACAGCGTGGACAGGTATCGGATGCCGAAAAACTTGGCCACGAGGGCGGCGGTCGGTGGCACCGTGGCCAGCCAGGTGAGACCCAGACCTACGGCAAACACATAAAACGTCCCCGCGGTTTTCGGAGCCAGCAGGTACCAGCCGATCAGCAGTGCGCGTGAGCCGTACATCAAGGCGAGGATGTACTTACTGCGGAAGCGCTGGGTGGCGGAGCCGACAATCAGGCTCCCCGCGATGTTGGCGAGCCCGATCAGAGCCAGCGACCAGCTCGCCACTGCCGGCGGCAGCCCGCAGAGGTTCACCTCGCCTGGCAGATGCGTCACCAGGAACGCGATATGGAATCCGCAGGTGAAGAAGCCGGCGTGCAGCAACAGGTAGCTGCGATCGCCCATCGCATCCTGCACCGCCCGCCAGGGGGTAGATCCGGTGGTTCCACTGCGGCGCAGCGGTGCGGCCGGACCCACCACACGAACGAGGGGCAGCGCCGTGAGCGCGACTACCGCAAGCGACCACATGGCGCCCATCCATCCGAGCGTCTGGATTAGCGCTTGCGCGACCGGCGCGAAGACGAATTGTCCGAACGATCCACCCGCGTTGATGATGCCGGCCGACTTGCCGCGCTTGTCGGTCGTGAGGTGTTGCGCGGCGGCGCCGATCAGCACAGAAAAGCTGCCGGCGCCGGCGCCGATCGCGGTCAGCAGCCCGATCGAGAAAATCAGACCGAGCGCAGAGGTCATGAAAGGCGTCAAAGCCGTACCGACGGCAAGGATAACAAGTCCCGCGACAAGAATCCTTGCGGGGCCGTAGCGATCCGCCAGCGCCCCGGCCACCGGCTGGATGACACCCCACATCAGCTGCGCGACGGCGAGCGCAAGGCTGATCGTGGTGATGCCGAGCCCGGTCGAGCTGTTGAGCGGAGAGACGAAAAGCCCAAGCGTTTGCCGGGCACCCATCGTCACCATGAGGATCCCCGCAGCCGCCAGGGTGACGAGCCACGGATTGCGTCCGGCGCCGTTCGCCATAGTCGCGCGCGCTGCTAGGCGACCGACTAAGGCCGCCACTTCCTATGTTTCGAGCGCGATTCGCTATCGTTACAGCAACGTCGAGTTAGGCTCAACGCAGCGGCACGAATGGCGTCGGTCACTTGAAGCTGCTTCGACACACTTCGCGCCTGTCTAGCGCACCGTCTCGACCGTTGCCGTAAAGACGTAACCGACACCGCGCTCGGTGCGGATCAGCTTCGCTTGCCCATCCTCGGGCGCGATCTTCTTCCGCAGGCGGCCAACTTGAACGTCGATCGAACGGTCGTAGACTTCATCATTGTGCAGACGCGACGCATTGAGCAAATGCTCTCGCGAGAGCACGCGCTGAGGCGCGGCGAGAAACGCCACCAGGAGATTGAACTCGCTGTTGGTGATCGGAATTGTCTGTCCCTGACGCGAGATGAGCCGCCGCAGCCGGACGTTCAACTCCCAGCCGGCGAAGCGATAGCCCCGGATCCTGGCGAGGCTGTCCGCCACCGTTTCGTGGGTCCGCGACCGTCGAAGCAGCGCACGGATCCGGGCGAGAAGCTCGCGCGGCGAGAAAGGCTTCGTTAGATAATCGTCCGCCCCGAGCTCCAGGCCCATCACGCGGTCGGCTTCTTCCTTGCGACCGGTCAGCATGATGATCGGAACGTCCGAATCGACACGCAGCGCTCGGGCGATCTGCATCCCATCCTCACCCGGTAGCTTCAGGTCGAGGATGAGCAGGTCGACCGTGTTGCGCTCCATGACGTCCCTGATGGCTTGCCCGCCGGGCAAGGTGCTGACCCTCATGTCGTTGTCGCCGAGATAGTCGGCAATCATCTGCCGCACCGACGGGTCGTCGTCGATCACCAGGACGTGAATGGGCGCAGGCGTGACTCCCATCGCGAGGCTTTTCTGCACGGGCTCGATAGCTCTAGTCAGCATTGTGCCTCGACATTGGCCCGATGGCACGACCGGAATTTGTCACGCTGGGCCGGCAAGTGTGTCAGATGTCATCTGGCGAGCCGGCCGCAGGCATATTGCGGAACCGCAACGCGGATCGAATGATCGCTGGGCAATCACCGGTCGCGGGTCAAGCCTCCGCATGCCACAAGGAAAGTCGTGAGCTCGAAGGGCTGCATTGTAATCGTCGAACCGGACGACCTTATTCGGGAGCTGCTCGAGCGCTGGCTCGGCGAAGCGGGCTATGGAGTCGTCGTCTCGGTAAAAGACCATGGAAAAGACGTGGTCAAGCCGCAGCTCGTAATCGCGGACATTTCCGACCCAAGTTGCGCGGGAACCACCATTGCACCTCTTGAAGCGGCGTATTCTGCGCCTATTCTGGCGTTGTCCGCTCGTTTTCGGCGAGGGCTGGGTGGGTCCATCGAAGCGGCCCATCGGTTGCATGTGGGAAAGGTTCTGCCCAAGCCGTTCACGCGCGAAGAATTGCTTGCTGCGGTCGGCGAAGCGATCGAGGACCCCTGATGCGTGTGCCGCACGAGGATCACTCCGCTTGACTGCTTGCTCTAAAACACGCAATAACGGAACAGGCCATGAGCGATCCAATTCGATTGGCTATCGATACCATCCCGGGGCTGGTATGGAGCAGTTTGCCGGACGGCAACATCGATTTTCTGAACCAGCGCTGGCTCGAATACACGGGACTCCCCCTTGCACTGGCGACCGGTTCGGGTTGGCAGGTTGCCGTTTTTCCGGACGATCTCCCTGGACTCCTGGGTATCTGGCGAAAGGTGTTGGCATCCGGCGCACCCGGGGAAGCCGAGGCGCGACTGCGCCGACACGACGGTGTGTTCCGCTGGTTCCTTTTTCGCGCCGAGCCTCTGTACGACATCGCCGGCAATCTGGTCATGTGGTACGGGCAGAGCACCGACATAGAAGATCGCAAGCAGGCCGAAGCGCTGCTCGCCGGTGAGAATTGCCTGCTCGAGATGATCGCCAAGGGCAGTCCGCTTGGTGCGACGCTGGGTGCGCTTTGTCGCCTCGCCGAAGAGGATTGCCGCAAATCCTTGGCGTCAATCTTGCTGTTGGATTCCAGGGGAGATCACGTCCTGCACGGCGCAGCGCCCAGTCTCCCGGACAGCTACACCAGGGAGATCGACGGCAGACCAATTGGACTCGCATTCGGTCCGTGCGGAACCGCCGCGCGCTCGGGGGCGCAAGTCGTGGCGGTCGACATTGCTTCGGACACCCGGTGGACCGCCGAATATCGCGCGCTCGCATTGGCGCACGGTCTGGCCGCGTGCTGGTCTACGCCGATCACCTCGTCCGAGGGAAAGGTCCTGGGCACGTTCGCCATTTATTCCCGCGAACCCGGTCCTCCCACGCCGGAACAGCAAGGCAGTATCGGACAATTTACCTATCTGGCAAGCATTGCTATCGAGCGCGCACGGTCGATGGACGCCTTGCGCCGCTCGGAAGAGCGGTTTGCGCTCGCCGTGGGCGGATCGACCGACGGTATCTGGGACTGGGATCTGCTGACCGGCGAAATGTTTCTCTCCGAGCAAGCGCAGATCCTGCACGGACTCACGCCCGGACCAACGGTGCGCACGCGGGCGGAATGGCGCGCCCTGTGGAAAGTCCACCCGGACGATGCACAAACGCGGACCGAGGCCATCGACGACTATATCGCCGGGCGAACCACATCGTACGACGGCGAGTGGCGCGTGCAGCGATCCGACGGGAGTTATCGGTGGGTGCGAACGCGCGGCGTTTGCGTGCGTGACGAGACGGGGCGCGCTACCCGAATCTCCGGTTCAATCAGCGATATCGATGCGCGCAAGCGCGCCGAAGCTGCGCTGCAGGCCTCGGAACAGCGCTACGCGCGCGCCATGGAAGCCTCCGGCGAGGGCTACTGGGATTGGAACATTCTCACCGACGAGTACTACGCGTCGCCACGGATGCTGGACCTCCTCGGGTTTCCGCCCGGGACCACGTTTGCCAGCCGGTCGGACTTCGTGGCCCGGTTTCCGCTTCATCCTGAGGATCGCCCGAAATGGCAGGAAGCCGTTGCGGCGCGTTTCGCCGGGAAAACAGCAGGGGACGGACTCGAGATACGCATCCTCCGTGGCGGCGAAACGCGTTGGATTCTTCTCACGGGCCTGTTGTGGAGCGACCCTTCGGGGAAGCCGTTGCGCTGGACTGGTTCGGTCGCTGACATTACGACGCGCAAGCGCGCTGAGGAGGCGCTAAGGCTTTCGGAACACCGCTATGCGCTTGCCATGGAGGCCACCGGAGACGGCCATTGGTACTGGAATATTCCGGTCGACAAGATCTACGTCTCTCCCTTGTTGCTCGAGATGTGCGGGTTGCCAACCGACTTGACCTTTGCCAGCCGCGCCGAATGGGTCGACCGCTTTCCGTTCTATCCTGGTGAACGTCCGAGGTACGAGCAAGCCGTTGCGGAGCATTTCGCCGGCAAGACGCTTCGGCTCGATGTGGAGATTCGCATCGCTCCACGCGGAGAAACGCGCTGGATTCACATGACCGGTCGTTGCTCGCGCGACGCTTCAGGTACACCGATCCGCTGGGCCGGTTCGGTTACCGACGTCACCGCGCGCAAGCGCGTCGACGAGGAACTACGGGCGCGGCAGGAGATGCTCGATCTGGCGCAGAACGCCGCGCGCGCAGTGGCGTTCGAGTGGCGGATGGGTGCCGGCGATGGCGAAAATCGCTGGTCGCCCGACCTTGAAGCGATGTACGGGATCCCACCCGGGTCCTACGACGGCACCTACGAATCCTGGCAAAAACTCGTGTATCCGGATGACTGGCCGAAGGTCCGCGCGTTGATCGAAGCCGCGCAGGAGTCGGGCGATATCGCCGCGGAATACCGGATCAAGCCCAAAGGCGGAGCGATTCGCTGGTTGCAGGCGAAAGGACGCATGTTGTTCGACCACGATGGCAAGCCTACGCGCGTGGTCGGATTCATGCTCGATGTGACCGATCGCCATCTTGCCGAGGAAGGGTTGCAGCGGATGGAGCACCTGCTGCGCCAGGCTCAGCGTCTCGAAGCGATGGGAACGCTCGCCGGTGGCATCGCGCATGACTTTAACAATCTACTCGGCGCCATCCTTGGCTACGGGGAGATGGCGCTGCGAGACGTCCCCGCAGGTAGCCGGCTGCGTCGCGACCTGGAAAGCATCATGATTGCGGGGGAGCGCGGACGGGCGCTGGTGGATCGAATTCTCGCGTTCAGCCGAAGCGGGGTCGGTGAGCGGCTCGCGGTGCACGTGGAGGAGGTCGTGCGCGAGACCCTGGAGCTGCTAACTTCAAAACTGCCGCACGGAATCACCGTCGAGGACCGGTTGCGCGCCGGAGGGGCAGCCGTTATGGGTGACGCAACGCAGATCCATCAAGTGGTAATGAATTTGGTCTCCAATGCCATTCAGGCCATGCCTGCGGGCGGTAGGGTGCACGTGTCGGTTGCCCGTGTCAGCAACGATGTGCCACACGCAGTCACGAGCGGTATCGTGGACGCAAGGGATTACGTGGTGCTGGAGGTCGCCGATACGGGAAGCGGCATTCCGCCGGAGATCTTCGAAAAGATCTTCGATCCTTTTTTCACGACCAAGGAAGTCGGCGTTGGCACCGGACTCGGGCTGTCGCTGGTGCACGGTATCGTGACCGGCCTAGGCGGTGTGATCAACGTCGAGACGGCGGTTGGCAAGGGAAGCGTCTTCACCGTGTATCTGCCCCGCGCCGGAGATGTCAGCAACGTGGGCAAACCCAGGTCGCGCGCGCAGCCCAAGACGCGGCGCGGCAATCGGCAGCGGGTTCTGGTGCTCGACGACGAGGAGTCGCTCGTCAGGCTTGTGACGGAGACGCTAGCTGATCTGGGGTATGCGCCGGTCGGCTTTACGACCAGCGCCGCGGCGCTTGACGCCTTCCTCGCTGACCCGCAGCAGTTCGATGCGGTTGTCACCGACGAAAGCATGCCAGGCATGTCAGGATCGGAACTGATTCTCAAGTTACGGCAGATCCGGCCCAAGATCCCGATCTTGCTGGTGAGCGGATATCTCGGCACCGCGGTTGTGCGGCGGGCCCGGGAAGCGGGTGCCGACGAGGTTCTGAGAAAGCCCCTCTCCGCGCGCCAGCTCGCGACGAGCCTCGACCGCGTATTGCAAGGGACAAAACTGCAGGGTTCACGCCGTTCGGCATTGACAGGGTCAGTGGCCGGCGGAGGACGGCGCGCGCGGGCTGCGTCGTCGGCCCCAAGGCCCGCAGTGCGACGATGAGCGGGAGCTCCTCGGGTGTGACTTGATCGCCGGCGCATGGCGGGTATTGCATACGCAATTGTTTTCCGACACCTGACACAAAACCCGAGTGCCCGGACACAAGGGGGATGCGCACCCACCGGACACTCGTTTACTCGACCACGGAAGACGGGAGCGCATAGGCCAGCTCAACGCGGAGCTGCTCGCGCTCAGGCAGGGGTGAGAAAACGTTCTCAAGCCGCGGTGCAGGCGAAGATAATGGACGGAAAATGCCGCGGGGTGGCCGCGATCAATAACCCTGCAGGGGTATTGCCGCAACATCCTCGTTCCGACATGAGGTCTTCGAAAGGAGATTTGCCATGATCTTAGGTATGTCGACATCCACGTTTACTTTGGTTCACGTTCTCTTGAGCCTGGTGGGGATCTTCACGGGGTTCGTCGTGCTATTCGGCATATTGAGCTCGAAAAAAGCCGATGGCTGGACAGCGCTCTTCCTCACAACGACCGTCTTGACGAGCCTTACCGGATTCCCCTTCCCACGGGACCACATTTTGCCGTCTCATATCGTCGGCGTGATATCGCTGGTCGTGCTGGCGATTGCCATCTTTGCGCTTTACTCTCGCCACTTGGCGGGACCCTGGCGCTGGATCTACGTGGTGGGGGCAGTGGTGGCCCTTTACTTGAATGTGTTCGTCGCCGTTGTGCAGGCATTCCTGAAGGTGCCGACACTAAACAGGCTGGCCCCGACGCAATCGGAACCACCGTTCGTGGTCGCGCAAGCTGTGGTACTGCTTGTCTTCATCGTGCTTGGTGTCTTGGCCGTGCGATCGTTTTACCCGCGGCCCGAC
Source organism: uncultured beta proteobacterium (assembly GCA_963763625.1). GTDB lineage: Bacteria > Pseudomonadota > Gammaproteobacteria > Burkholderiales > Casimicrobiaceae > PALSA-1003. The sequence continues at coordinate 338,514 of CAVXPH010000003.1, forward strand.
GCACTGGCACCAAATGCGGTTTGAACTTCAGGCAACTCGTAAGGAGGCTGGGCAATGAACACCAAATCTGCAGCGAAACAGCGGGTTGCGCCACTCGGTACGCCAACGGGCCTTCGGTCTGAGGCCAGAGGCGATATCGCCGGTGCGCTCAATGCGTTGCTCGCGGACATCTTCGCGTTGTATCTGAAGACAAAGAACTTCCACTGGCACATGTCCGGTCCCCACTTTCGAGACTATCATCTTCTCCTGGACGAGCAGGCTGACCAGCTGTTTGGGGCCACCGACGCAATTGCCGAACGCGTGCGCAAGGTCGGCGGGACGACGCTGCACTCGATTGGCCATATCGGCCGCTTGCAGCGCGTGCTGGATAACGACGCAGATTTCGTCACGCCGCTCGACATGCTGGCCGAATTGCGTGACGACAACAAGCAGCTCGCGGAACGGATGCGCGAAACGCACAGCCTATGCGACGAACACGGTGATGTCGCGACGGCGAGCCTTCTGGAGAATTGGATCGACGAGGCCGAGCATCGCGTTTGGTATCTGTTCGAGGCAAGCCGGCCTGGCGAAGCACCGGGCCGTTGATCGATCGCAGCCCAACACTGACACTGCGGCACTGGGCCGTTGCAGCAGGCTCGGCTCGACCTCTAGGCGGCGGAATGCGGCTAGCGCCGATCCGGCCGGATGGATCGCCGGGGAAGCCTTTACGCCGCTTCCTCCAGTGCCGGTAAGTCGCGCGCCGGGCAGCCTTGCGCTACCATGGCCGAGGCAGAATACACGTCGGGTTGATCACCTTTCGTGGGCCAGGTTCGCTTGCGTGCCCGGGCGAACGACGGCAATCCCAATTTGGATGCGAACGAGGCGGTAGATGAATAAATCACCCTCGCTGCTCGACGAGCTGCGGACTCAATACGAGACGGTGCGCCAAACGTCGCATGAGCATGCCGATGTCGAGACCTTCCAGGCAATCGACTCGCGGCTGCGCAAGGCATTTCGTTGGCTGGAAAGGGCGGTTACGTACCTCGATGGGCTCAAATCCCCCATCGCTCACCGCTTCGATCTGGGTCACGGCCTCGTGTTCGAATCGCCGCGGTTCGGACACGGGTCTGTCGGATTTCACGAGCAGCGCATCGTTGGTTTCCCGGTGATCGACGAAATCAACATCTATTATGAGATCACGGCCTCCAAGCCACTCGCCCTTGAAGTCGCACCCGGAGGTGTGGCGCTCGCGGAAAAGGCACTCGACGACGCGGGGCTGCAGTACACCAGCCGCCGCGTGGAAGACGCGGGCGGGATCGTGCACAAGTGTTCGATTTCGGTTCCGCCAGCGATACCGGCAGCGGTCTTGTTTCGCAGCGACTATCAGACCGGACTGGTAACCGTGGCACTCGCGAACGTCGATCGACTCGATCGCGTGACGTTGGAATTTCACAGCAACTCAATCGAAGAGCCCGTGCTCGAAGATCTGGTGCGGTTAATCCTCGGCCGGGACTCGGCCTTCCTCCGCCGCGCTCCGCTCGCAGGCTTGCATCCCCGACCGGCACCCGGCGCGTAGACCTGGTCGGCCATGGATACCCTGAGCACGCTGTTCGAACAGTACGGATTGCTGCTCGTATTCGGGGCGGTCCTCGTCGAACAGATTGGCCCGCCCCTGCCATCGGGCCCACTGCTCATGGTCGCTGGTGCCTTGGCCAGCGAGGCGCGGGTAGCCGCGTTGTCGGTCGCCGCCGTGGCCTGGGTAGCCGGGATGCTCGGCAAGGTTATTCTGTACTTCGTGGGCGGGCGTTACGGCAGGCAGGCGATGGGCGCGTTGTGCCGGCTGGCGGTGACGCCGAACGCCAGTATCGGCAAAACCGACAGGCACTTCGAGCGCTGGGGCGCGGTGCTGTTGATTGTCGCCGAGTTCATTCCCGGAATAAGGACGCTCGCGCCATCAATTGCCGGAGCGGAGAAACTCTCCCCGACCCCATTCTTGTTTTACAGCGCACTCGGCGCGGCGTTATGGACAGCAATCTATCTGGGTGCCGGGCTCCTGTTTCGCGACCAGATTGGTCGGATTCTCGCTCTTGTCGAGCACTCCGGCAAAGTCGCGCTCGCGGCAATTGCTGCCATAATTGCGGCCTACTTTATCGCCAGGTGGTGGAGACGACGGAGGTCCCTCAAGGCGCCAGTTCCACCTAATGCAGACACCCCTGGTTAGCGAGGCGCGATCTTTTCGCCTTTTTCGCTGATACAGGATCCACAGACTTCGCTTTTCCGCGTCGACTACTCGAGGACAATCCATGATCAAGTTTTACTACAATCTCGCACCCAACCCCACCAAGGTGGCGCTGTTCCTCGAGGAATCGGGCCTGCCATACGAACCGATACCAGTCGATACGCGCAAGGGCGAGCAGCACGCACCGACGTATCGGGCAATCAATCCCAATGGCAAAGTCCCGGCGATCATCGACGACGAAGCTACGGTGTTCGACAGCAACGCGATCCTGTTGTACCTGGCCGAGAAGACTGGGAAGTTCCTGCCTGAAAACACGCCGGCGGCCCGTGGTCGCCTTTACTCCTGGCTGATGTTTGTAGCCTCCGGCATTGGCCCGTATTCCGGTCAGGCTGTGCATTTCAAGCACCATGCGCCCGAGCAGCTGACGTATGCCATCAATCGCTACGCGTTCGAGGCCAAGCGACACTACGGCATTCTGGACGCACAACTTGCCAAGCACCGATACATGCTAGGCGACGCCTACACGATCGTCGATATGGACGTCTGGGGCTGGGCGCGCCTCGTGCCGTTTGTGCTGGGCGACGATGCGCTGCCGAAATTCCCCAGCCTCAAGCGGCTCGTGGACGAAATCAGCGCGCGGCCGGCAGCGGCGCGGGCGCTGGCTTTAAAGGACAGGCACACGTTCAAAACGGAAATGGACGACGACGCTCGGCGCCACTTGTTTCCTCAGATCGCGCAGACGACCCACTAGGGGAATGCCGCAACCGCCACCGGCACGGGACCTGGCGCATCACCGACGCCCACTTGTACCGTGCCAAGGCGACGGTCGGGCGCGTTGGCGCGTTATTAGCCTACGCGGGACGTGGCCCTCCATTTTGCCAACAGTTCCACTTCGCGTTCCGGAGGCAAGCCCGCCTTCAACTTTGCCTGCCTCTCCGCCGGTTGCTGCTTGAACCACGCAAGCGTATCCGAAGCCGTGGTGGCGAGGGGACGGAATGTTAACCCCTTGGCAAGCGCTTTGCGGATGCTGCGCCTTGCGAACCCCGCGCTCTCGCCTTGGCCGGGGACCCATACCGGCATATCACTCCACGGTGCGACCTTCTGCGCTTCCAGGAAACCGGTGGGCACCCACGCAATCCGTGCGTCGGCGTGAACCGCCGCCGCGATGCCGGTCAGCATGTCGCGCATCTTGATGGGGAGTTCGGGACCGGTAGCGTTAAACGTGCCGAACGTACGCGATTCGGCGACACGGACAGTCCACTCGGCGAGGTCGCGGGCATCAATGAACTGCACAGGGTCGGAGCCGTCGCCGGGCGCCAGGACTTCGCCCCCGCGCGCGAGGCGGACGGGCCAGTAGGTAAATCGATCGCTCTGGTCGCCCGGCCCGACGATGAGGCCGGGTCGGATGATTGTGGTCCTTCCAGGGAACTGTTTCTCCGCTTCCTGCTCGCTTATCGCTTTGAGAGGCCCGTAGAGTTCGCCGATGTTTGCGCGAAATGAGTCCCACGTCTCAGCCATTGCATCCTTACCGTTGTAGCTGGCCAGGGGAGCAGACTCATCGGCCGGTTTGTCGCCATCGGCATATACGGAAATCGTCGATATGAAAACATACTGTTCAATCTTGCCGTGCAACACGTTGCCGGCATCTCGCACCCAGAACGGGAGCGTGGTGGGGTTGTCGATGCATACATCCCATTCGCGACCTTCCAGCGCCTTCAGATCCCCCGTGTTCCGGTCGCCGATCAATTCCTCGACCTGGCCGGACCATGCATCCGGCTCTCTGCCGCGATTGAACAGGGTCACCTTGTGCCCGCGCGCGAGCGCGTACCGCACCTGGTGCGGCCCCATAAAACCGGTGCCGCCTAAAATAAGAATGCGCAATTGTTTCACGGGGGGCCCCGACATATAAGCCGCAAGACCAATCTGTCCTCGCAATGCAATCCCTGTGGCTGCAAGGACGGATAGGTTGATCAGATTTCGGCGTGTCAATCGCATCGTGATGCCCCTGTAAGCATTGCCCAGCCGACGTGATTGTCATGGCTGCCATATGGAAGTCTAGTACGCGCCAGAGTTTTTTTGAACACCGGGCAGGCAGGCTTCAGGGCGCCACCGCGAGAAACAGGAATGCGGCGAAGATGACAAGGTGCACGATACCCTGAAGCACCGTGGTGCGGCCGGTTCCTAACGTGACCACGCCGACGAAGAGCGTCAGCCCAAGCAGGACCTCCTCCTTCGGACCCAATCCAAGCTCGAGCGGCCGGCGGAGCGCGATCGAAGTGACGGCAACGACCGGGATCGTCAGGCCAATTGTCGCAAGCGCCGACCCGAGGGCCAGGTTCAAGCTGGTCTGCAGCTGGTTGGCGTGCGCTGCCTTCAGCGCCGCCAAGCCCTCGGGCAGCAACACCAGCGTGGCGATGACAATCCCCACCACGGCCTTTGGCCCATGAAGCCAGGCCACGGTGATCTCCAGCGTGGGTGTGAGGGCCTTGGCGAGGCCCACGACCACGAGCAGCGAGATAAGAAGCAGGATGACGCTGACAAGCGTGTTCCTGCCGGAGGGGCGCAGGGCAGGGGCCTCGACGCTGCCGCCTCCAACAGGCAGAAAGTCGTTGCGGTGGCGCACGGTTTGAACGAAAACGAACGAGCCATAGAGCACCAACGAGACCGTGCCGGCGAAAGCAAGCTGCGACGTGCTGAAGAGCGGACCGGGTACGCTGGTCGTGACATTGGGCAGAATGAGGGAAAGCGTCGTCAGCGCGGCCAGCACGGCCAGCGCTGCGCTCGCACCCTGGACCTGAAAGCCCTGCTCGTGGTGGCGCACCCCGCCCGCCAGCAGGCACAGGCCCACGACGCCGTTGCACGCAATCATGATGGCCGCGAACACTGTATCGCGCGCCAGCGATGGCGCTGCAGTCCCGATCATGAGGGTGACGATCAGCGTCACCTCTATGACGGTCACCGCGACCGCCAAGACAAGCGTACCGAAGGGCTCGCCAATCCGATGCGCGATTACTTCCGCGTGATATACGGCCGCGAACACGGCCGCGATCAAAGCCGCTCCGGCAGCTGCTGCGACGACTCCGTCCGTTTGGGCAAAGATTGTCACGCTCAGCATGGCCAATCCCACGGCGGGCCATGCCCATGCCCACCAAGGTGTTCGTGTTGTGGCCATCATGATCGTCCCCTTGAGTTCACGGTTTTACCCCGCCTTGCAACCGTCAAGATTCGGCATGCATGCAGCTCACGATGCACATCAGTCTATGATACATTGCTGCAGCATGCGGACCCGCTTGGCATGCGAGCAAAGGGCTCATCGAAAAGCAGTAACCGATCGCCGCCTGCGCTGCGCTGCTCTCGCAGTGGTGTGGGCTTGGTGAATAACCCGGGGAGCCATCATGTCGCGTTCATTCATCCGCATGGCTGTGGTGGTGCTTGCCATTGCGGGTTTGTTGACCTCCAGCATCGCCGAAGCACAGTGGGTGTTGCTCGCGCGGCGCGCCGTCGGTCGCGTCCAATCCATGTCGCAAACCACCAAGGATGGGACGTCGACCTTCGACACGGCGGCAGTTATCCTCGACGTCCCGGTTGAAAAGGTCTATGCCACACTGAAGAGCTCCCTGGAGCGCGCGCAAGCGACGCAGGGCATCACCATCACGCTTGAGGACGATGCGCAACGTTACGTCGCGTTCAGCAAAGGCGAGCAGAGCGTAGCCATCCAGCTCGCCATGCTTGGCGACAATCTGACCCATTTGATGGTGTCGTCAGCACGGCCGGCTGCCAGCGCGGGAATCGGCACCACCAACGGTAATGAGCCGCCGCCAACGGTAATCATTGTCGACAAGATCCTGGCGGTGTGCAAGGAAATGAACGTGGAGTGTTTCAGACCCACGCCGTGACTTTGTTGACAGGGAGCAAGAGTATTTCGCCGATTCGGCTGTTGGGCCAGTCGCTGACTTATGTGTCGGCGGCGTGGTCATGCGGTAACGCTCCCGCTGCATCGGGCGGAACGATGGGGGCACACACCTGAAGGATACGGCTGTAATCACCGGCACCACGCACGGCATCGGCCTCGTCACGAGTCTTGAGCTTGCAAGAGCAGGACGAAGCGTGGTGATGCTGTGTCGCGACATGGATGCAGGCTCTCGGGTGCGTGACCAAATTCGGGCACAGGTGCCACACGCATCGCTCGACCTGCTTCAATGTGACCTCGCGTCCTTGGGGTCCGTACGTGAGTGCGCAAAGAACCTGCAACAGCTGGATGGAATCGACCTTCTCATCAACAACGCGGGCATGATCAGCACGAAGCACAGGAGTTCGGTAGATGGATTCGAACTCACCTTCGCGACAAATTATCTCGGTCCATTCCTGCTTACGCGTTTGCTGCTGGATCGCGTGACGCCATCAGGCCGCATCATCAATGTCGCCTCGCGCGCTCATTATCGTGGGCGGCTTGACCTGGACCAGGTAACCAATCGGCACGCTCGCTACAGCAGTATCGCCGCGTACGCCCGTTCGAAGCTGGCCAACGTTTGTCATACCTTTGCGCTGGCACGCCGGCTATCCGGCACGCGGATCACGGCAAACTGTCTTCACCCTGGCGTTGTTGCGACCAACCTGCTGCCGCGATGGCTGCGTGTCGTGAAGCCACTGTTAAGTCGGGTTATTTTCGACGCCGAGCGCGGTGCAAAAACCACCCTGTACCTCGCATTGTCAGGCGAAGTCGCTGATGTGAGTGGTCAATATTTCGATGAAAACCAGAAGATACAGCCGGCGGCAGGACCTGCCCTGGACATCGAGCTGCAGGATTTGCTATGGAACATGAGTGACCGCTGGGTCGGCACGTCCAATTGACACGCGTTGCGTGTTGCCCACGTTTCTTTCCCTGCCATGACCCGCGCATCCGATACGACTGAAAGGACCAAGATGGATTCCAGCGATTTCCGTGTGCCGCCGGGGGAGAAGGTCAATCTCAAGCAGTGGCCGACTTGCGTGGACCCAGTGTACAAATCCAAAGAGCACTACAAGCTTCTGATGGAGGAGCACGTGGCGAAACTAAGCTCGCTGCAGGAGCTTCTTTATGCTTCCAACCGCTATGCGGTCCTGCTCATATTTCAGGCTATGGACGCGGCGGGAAAGGATAGCTCCATCAAGCATGTGATGTCCGGCGTCAATCCCCAAGGTTGCCAGGTATTTACCTTCAAGCATCCGAGCGCTGAGGAGTTGGAACACGATTTTCTCTGGCGCACGACGCGCAATCTGCCAGCGCGTGGGCGGATCGGAATATTCAACCGCTCCCAATATGAGGAGGTGCTTATCGTTCGGGTGCATCCGGAAATCCTCCGCAGCGAAGGTCTCCCGGACGCGTTAGAGGACAGGAAGTTGGTTTGGCGCAACCGTTATCGCTCCATCGTGGGCCTAGAGAGACATCTTTCCAGCAATGGAACCCGCATCATCAAGTTTTACCTTCACCTCTCGAAGGAGGAGCAGCGAAAGCGCTTCCTCGCACGCATCGAGGAGCCGGTAAAGAACTGGAAACTCAGTCTTGCGGACATAGAGGAGAGAAAATACTGGAAGCAGTACATGAAGGCGTATGAAGAATGCCTGAGCGCGACAAGCACGAGCGAGGCTCCTTGGTATATCGTGCCTGCGGACGACAAGAAAAATACTGGACTGATCGTTTCTCGAATCGTCCTCGATACGCTCGAAGGACTTAGAATGTCGTACCCGAAACCAGGTGCAGCACGCCGGCGCGAATTGTTGGCCATTCGCCGGAGTCTTAAGCGCTAGATTTCGGCAGAGCAGGGCAGAGAGCGCTTGAGCGCAAGAAGATGAAAAAACCTTGGCAGGATGACTCCTGTGCCTGAATCAATGCGCGTCTTCGACTGGCTTCCCCCCGAGGGATTCAAGATCCTGCTCGTGCTCTTCCTGTCCTTTCTCGTGGGCCTGGAGCGCGAGGAGCATGCGGGCGACGCGCACCGCGGTTTTGGAGGCGTTCGCACCTTTCCGCTTATCGGGTTGATTGGCTATGCCATGGCGCTCTTGGCGGGCGACCAGATCTGGCCGGTGGCATTGGTCTTCGTGGCAATCAGCGCGTTCCTGCTGCTGTCTTACTGGCACAAGCTCGTAACGCTGGCGGTGCCCGGCGCCACGTCGGAAATGGCGGCACTGGCCACCTACCTCATAGGCGCGCTGGTCTCGCAGGAGCAGTTCTGGATTGCAACCACCCTGGCCGTTGCCTGCATGATCCTGCTGGAGCTCAAGACTGCGCTCGAGGGGCTGGCTCAACGCATAGCGCCGGAAGACATTTTTACCTTCACGAAATTTCTGCTTTTGGCCGCGGTCATCCTGCCGATAGTTCCCAATCAGGAATTCACCTCGTTCCAGATCAATCCGTTCAAGACCTGGCTCGTCGTCGTTGCGGTCAGCGGCATTTCCTACGGCAGTTACGTCGTACAGAAGCTGGCCAAGGCACGAGGCGGTGTGCTCCTTGCCGCCATCCTTGGGGGCGCCTATTCGTCAACTTTGACGACAATAGTTCTCGCTAAAAGGGCGAAGGGCGACGTCCAGGAATACATGATATCGGGAGCGATTCTGATGGCATCCGGCGTGATGTATCTGCGCCTGGCGGTGCTGCTGGCACTGTTCAACCACGAACTGATGATGCGACTGGCACCGACGTTCATCCTGCTGGCAGCGGCTGGCATCGGCGTAGGCTGGTTGTGGGCGCGCCGAGACGCATCGAGTTCGGCATTGCCCGACGCAGACCGTGAACCGGCAAACCCGCTGGAGATGCGCGCGGCCCTTGGGTTCGCATTGCTCTTCGTGGCCATGCTGATAGCGAGCCATCTCGCCGTCGCATACCTGGGCAAATCAGGCGTCTACACGCTTGCCGCGGTCATGGGAATCACGGATGTAGATCCATTCATTATGAGCATGACCCAGGCGCCTGCGTCGACCGGTCCGACATTGGCCTCGGCCGCCATTCTCATTGCCGCGGCCAGTAACAACGTCGCCAAAGGGGCGTACGCCTATGCACTGTCGCCACGCGGTACCGGTAGCAAGAGTCTGGCGTTGTTGTGCGGTTTGGCGGTGGCTGGCCTGTTGCCTTTGCTCTGGTAGAGCGCGATCGCCCCGCATGAGTTCGCGCCGTCGGCGTCGCTCCGTTGCTCGGAGCGCTCAGTAAGTGAACGAGTAGGCAACGTAGGTTGATACGCGATTGGTCTCAGCCGCATTTAGCGCCCCTTCCGGCCGAAGGGGCACACGGAGGTTATTGATCTTGCCGGGGCTCAGAGCAGCGTACCGGTCAAAACGAGCTTTGCCACGGTAAAGTAGATGATCAGGCCGGTCACGTCGACCAGAGTTGCGACAAATGGCGCGGAGGCGCTTGCTGGATCGAGGCCGCAGCGGCGAAGGATGAATGGCAACGCTGAACCGGCCATCGTTCCAAACAGAACAACGCCAACGAGGCTATACGCGATCGTGAGCGCCAGAACGACGTAGTGCTTACCATAGCTTCCGAACATCGCTTGCCAGGCAAATATGCGAGCCACGCCTATGACGCCGAGAATGCCGCCCAGAACGATGCCGGCGAATACTTCCCGCCTGACCACCCGAAACCAGTCTCGCATCATTACCTCGCCCAACGCCATCGCGCGGATGACCAGAGTGGTCGCCTGCGAGCCGGAATTTCCGCCACTGCTGATGATCAAGGGCAGAAACAGTGCCAGCACAACTGCCCTATCCAACTCGCTCTCGAAGTGGCCCAGGGCCGTGGCCGTGAGCATTTCTCCGAGGAATAGGACCGCCAGCCAGCCCGCGCGCTTTTTCACCAGTTGGTAGAAGCCGGTTTCAAGGTATGGCTCGTCCAGTGCCTCCATGCCGCTAACTTTCTGCATGTCTTCGCTGGCTTCCTCGTCGATGACGTCGACAATGTCATCCAGTGTCACGATGCCTACCATGCGCTGGTGCGCATCGAGCACGGGCACCGCGAGCAAATGGCTCTTGCGCAGCAGGCGCGCGACCTGTTCCTGGTCCATGTGTCCGCTGACCGAAACCAGGTCCGTGCGCATGATCTCCCGGACCGATATATCCGGGTCGGCCAGGAATAGTTGGCGCAGCGAAACGACGCCAGTTAGACGCTGGTGTGGATCCAGAACGTAAACGTAATCGATCGCCTGGAGATAACCCGCCTGCTTCCTCACGTAGGAAATGGCTTCGCCACAGGGCAAGTCGGCGCGAACACGTGCAAAGCGGGGATCCATTCGGCCGCCCGCCTCATCCTCCTTGAAGGCCAATAGGGCATTGACCTCCGTGCGACTTGGATTATCCAGAAGATCCAGCAAGCCTGTTCGCTCGACCTCGTCGACGTGCTGAAGCACGTCGGCTGCATCGTCCGGGGCGAGTAATCGCATCCACAACCGACGCTCGCTCTCGGGCAGGGCGCCGAGGAGCGCGGCTTGGTCGTGAACACGGAGCGCCAGAAAGAAGTTGTCTTGTTGCCCTCGCGGAAGCAGATGAAACCACGCTGCCCGTTCCTGAAGCGGAAGCTTTGCCCAGCGCTCGGCGGCCGATTCGGCCGGGTGGTGCAGCTGATTGGTCATGTGGCTCACTCCCGCTTAGCGAACGTTCGAGAACAGGTGGCCGATTCCATCGCCCTAAGCGCCAGCAAGATTCAGGATGAGAATGAGTAGCAGATCTTCTTGCCGGCTTTGATGAAAATCCGCGACTTACACGCGCCTCACGTACTCAGTTGTCAGGGTCGCTTCAGCTGACCGTAAGGGAATTCCTGTACCGTGTAAACCTTGCAAACGGAGTAATCAAGCACTCGCGTGTGCATCCAATCGGCCCCTCTTCCGGATCGATCCGCAGCGTCAACACATGCCCACCAAGATCACAACGGTAAGGCATTGGATCGCCACCATGAGCCTTGCGCTGTTTGCCACGACGCCTCGTGCCGGAGGCATCGATCACCGGCTCGCCTATGACGATAGTGGAATCTGGAACCATAACGTTGAACTGGCGATGATGTATACGCTGATCGGCGGCGAAGTCGCCTGCGGATTCTGGGAAGGAGGAGAGACCCTCCCCGGCAAGACCTGCTGGCAGGCCATTGACTCCTCGGCGGTCAGCGCCGTCTTCGCGCAGGCCGGCAAGTACATCTTCACGCGCTCGCGACCGAGCCAGACCGACAATCCCAACCTGTGGTTCCAGGGCAAGGGCAATTACAGCTTCCCGAGCGGTGAAGTGACTGCAGTCACCTCGATCGTCACGCCATTCATGCTGCAGTATGGACACGAATATCCGGCGACCTATGCGCTCGCGCTGTTGCCTTTGTACAGCGGTGTGGCGCGAATGAAGGAATGGGGACATTGGCAGACCGATGTCCTGGCATCCTGGGCGCTTGGGGGGGTAACCGGCTACTGGGCCTACACGCGCGAAACGCCCCTGATCCTGAGCGTACTACCCCACGGGGTCATGGTGGGGCTGCACACAGAATTCTAGTCCAGAGCCGAGCGCCTCCGCATCCACGCTTGCGGGATTAGCCGAGGAGAGGACCAGGCAAGGCTCGTACGGGGCTCGACTCCAAGCAAATCAGGTCAGCGAATCGGAGCAGATATCGCTAACGCCCCGATGCCGAATCCCATTTTCCGCGCCATTGCGCCCGATTGTTCGCGGCTCAAGAGAGTGATAGCGCATGGACCCCCGATCACGAGCGCTGGCCGGTGTCCCTTCAAACGTGGATGCATCACACGAGCGCGGTCATCAGCCGGATGGATCTGCGTCAAAGGTCACTCCGGGTCCGGCATGTCAGCGCAAGGACACGCACGCGGCAACACCGTGACAGCCCCCAAACGTTTTCGCTGCGCCGACGTTAAGCCATAATCGGGTCGGTCGCCTGAGGCTGGACCGCTTAGAGCCTTCCGGGGAACCTCAAGATTCTGCGCGGAGAGGACGATTATTGGCATAATGTCGCCTCTGCGTGCGGCAAAGTCGGCCGCTCGCCCGGTTTTCCTATGGGAGCACCCATGAAATTCTTCCGTTACGTGGCGGTCGTCGCTTCGGCTGCGATGCTGACGCTGGCGATCACCGTACGGGCGCAAGACACGGCGCCGCCTCCCCCGAACGCGGCGCCGGCCGCCGCCGCGCCGATCTCCCAGGACCTGCTCGATTCGCTGCTAGCGCCGATTGCGCTTTATCCGGATCAGCTGCTGACGCAGGTCCTGATGGCGTCGACGTACCCGCTCGAAGTCGTCGAGGCAGCGCGTTTTGTCAAGGCCAATCCAAACCTGAAGGGCACGGCGCTCGACGATGCGTTGAAGGACAAGACATGGGACCCGAGCGTGCTCTCGCTTGCAGCATTTCCGCAGGTTCTGGACATGATGAATGAGCACCTCGACTGGACACAGCGGCTCGGCGACGCGTTTCTGGACGACGAGGCCGGCGTGATGCGCACGGTGCAGTCGCTGCGCCTGAAGGCGCAGCAGGCAGGCAACCTGCAGAGCACGGAACAGCAAAAGGTCGTGGTTCAGGAAAAGACGATCATCATCGAACCGGCGCAGCCGCAAGTTGTCTACGTCCCGGTTTACAACCCGACCGTGATTTACGGGGCATGGTGGGCGCCCGCCTACCGGCCATGGTTCTGGTATCCGCCGCCGATTTGGGGCTACCCGCCGTATTCGGGCGCGGTCGCAGCCGGTATCTTCTGGGGCACGGCCTGGGCGATCACCGCCAACAATTGGGGTTGGTGCCGGCCGAACTGGGGCGGAAACAGCATCAATATCAACATCAACAACAACAATGTCTGGGTGAATCGACCGCAGTACCGCAATAGCTACACGCAAAACGGCAACTGGAATCACAACGTCGAGAATCGACGCGGCGTGGCGTATCGCGACACGGCGACCGGCAATAAGTATCGGCCGACCAATAGCGCCAGCGTGCAGACGCGAGAAAATTATCGTGGCCGCGACAACGCTGCCCGGCCATCCACCATGGACCGCACGCCGGGCTCCGCAGGCAATGTGACGCGTCCATCGCAGGGCGGGAACAATAACCTCACGCGGCCTTCGCCGGGAACGGGCAATAATGTGACGCGGCCCTCGCCTGGAGGAAGCAACAACCTGACACGGCCGTCTCCGGCAGCCGGCGGCAACCAGGCGCGGCCGTCGCCGCAGATGCCTGCGACGCGACCGTCGGTACCGTCTGGATCCCGACCGGCGCCGTCCTACACGTCCGACTCGCGTCCCCAGGTGCAGCGCGAAGCAAGCCGCGGCGCGCAAAGTCGCGCAGCGGCGCAGTCGTCGCAACGCGCTGCGCCGCAACGCACGGCGCCGCAACGCACGGCGCCGAGCGGGAATGGAAACCGCGGCGGCGGTGGTGGTGGTGGACAGGGACGAGGTCGCTAATGAAATCCAAACTGAATTTCATGAAGTTCGCCCGGTGGGGCGTTATCCCGCAAACGGCAATCCTGTCCCTGGCCGTGATCGCCTGGGCCGTGCCAATCGCGCGCGCCGCGGATCCGGCCGCGGCAGCCCCGTCCGCTCATCCCCGCTACGTCCAAAGCACGTTTGCGACGCCGGAGGAGGCCGCAGCGGCGCTTGCCGACGCGATGCGCTCCGATGAGCGTAAGCAGATCTGGCGCGTGCTGGGACCGGGCGCGAGTAAGCTCGTCCGCTCGGGCGACCCCGTGCAGGACAAGGACGCGCGCGAAGCTTTTGTGGCCGCTTACGAGAAGTCGGTGAAGTTCGAGCGCTCTGACGATAAGGCGACGCTGCTCGTCGGTCCGAACGACTTTCCGTTTCCGTATCCGCTGGTGATGAAGAACGACCGCTGGCAATTCGATGCCAAGCAGGGCGATGAGCAGGTGCTCGATCGTCGCATCGGGCGCAATGAACTGTCCGCGATCAGCGTCTGCCTGGCGTATGTCGATGCGCAGCGCGAATATGCGACGTTAGACCGCAGTGGCAACGGTTTGCTCGAGTACGCGCAGAAACTGACGAGCACCCCCGGCAAGCACGACGGGCTTTACTGGAAGACGAAGGAGGGCGAACCACCCAGCCCTCTCGGGCCGCTGGTGGCAAGCGCACGCAGCCAGGGCTATGGCCGGGCGGGTCCCGGAGAGCCGTATCACGGGTACTTCTACAAAATCCTCACCGGCCAGGGCAAGGGCGCCCCGGGCGGAGCTTACGACTACATCGTCAACGGCAAAATGATCGGTGGCTTTGGACTGGTCGCCTATCCGGCGCGCTGGGGGAATTCCGGTGTAATGACATTCGTTTGCAATCATGACGGCGTGGTCTACGAAAAGAGCCTTGGCCAGGACACGCAAGCGATTGCGTCAAAAATGACGCTGTTTGATCCCGATGCGACCTGGCAAAAATCCAAGGATCAGTGATCGCGTTTGCCTCTGGCCGACGCCACCGTAAGCAGCCGGGGGCTTCGGCGCAGGCTGTCGCGGGCTCCGACAGCGGGCGCGGCCTGGCGGTGCGCTGCAGGAACGGAAGCCGGGCGGCCTGCGACACAAGGTTCGGCAGGGGCGATTGCCGGCGGCCGACCGCCATCGTGACCTCCGCCGCGGGTTGCATCGTGTAGACTTCGAATTACCCTGCGCACGACCCGCAGATCGCCGCAGACGCCTTGACCAACCCCCACTGGATACTGGAATCAATCGCCTGGGTGTTCGGCGCCGGCGCCATCATCACCACCGTTGTGTGGGGAATAGTGTGGACTGACGTCGTGCATTCGATGCGCGCGGTCCCGACGCTGCGGCTTGGGCAGACGCTTGCAGCCGCCGACCCGCCGACAGGGTGGGTGTGCGCGGTCGTGCCCGCCCACAATGAGGCACGGGTGATCGAGGGCTTCGTCCGGGCGTTGCGGGCGGAGACTTACCCGCAATTGCGCGTCGTGCTCGCGCTGGATCGCTGTACCGATGACACCGCGCGGCTCGTCCGGGCGGGGATCGCGGGCGACGAACGCTTCGAGGTTGTCGAAATCGATGCCTGTCCGGATGGCTGGGCAGGCAAGACCTACGCCGTGCACGCCGGCGTGACACAAGCGCGCGGCGCGCAGGACGCGGAATACCTGCTCTTTGCCGACGCCGACACGGTCTTCGAGCCGGGTTGCGTCGCGGCCTCGCTCGCCCTCATGCGGCAGCGCAAGCTCGATCTGCTGAGCCTCATCAGCACGCTGACGCACGACACGTGGTTCGAGCGGGTCGTACAGACGGCGGCAGCCCTGGAACTGATGCGGCAATATCCACTGCTGCGGGCCAACGGTCTTAAGGATCGGCGCGCGTTCGCCAACGGCCAGTTCATGTTGTTCACGCGGGCCGCCTACGACGCGATCGGTGGTCACGCCGCGGTCAAGGGAGCCCTGCTCGAAGACCTGGCGCTCGCGCGCCTCATCGTGGACGACCGTCGACGCAACGCCGGCGTTTTCTTTGCGGAGGGGCTTCTGCACTGCCGGATGTACGCGGGCTGGGCACAGTTCCGGCGTGGCTGGAAGCGGATTTACACCGAGGCAGCGGATCGCAAGGCCCCGAGGCTGTCGCTTTCAGCTATGCGGGTCCACTTTCTTGGGGTGGTCCTGCCGTTATGGACGCTTGGATGCGGCCTCTACGGCGGACTGCTCGTCGGCCGCGATTTGGCAACAGGATTAACCCTGCTCGGGCTCTCGCTGGTGGCGACGCTGGTGTGGCTGGGCGCGCTCCTGCGCATCGCTGCAGTTGCGCGGGCACCGTTCTGGACCGCGCCCCTGCATTTCGTCGGCGCATGGCTTATCGGAAAGCTGCTGTACGAAGCCGCAGACGACCTGCGCTCCCGCGTGCCCACGCAGTGGGGCGGTCGGGTGTACGACCTCGGCGTGGGAACGGCCACGCCGGCGCGAACCGGCGGCGATGCCGGTCCGACGACCGAGTCGACCAGCGTGCAACCGAGATCGCGCGGCGTCAAAAATCCCGGGTGAGCCCCGCCGGCCACGACTTGCTGGGGAATAAACCGCGGCCGACTCCTGTTTTTCGTTTATCGAGGGCAATGCGATGCAATCGCAGATACGGAGCAAGGCTAGCGCCGCTGTCGCCGGATTTCTGGCGTTGTGCCTGGTCGCCCCTGGCGGGAGCAGTTGGGCGGCCACCGCGGCAATCTACAAATGCCTCGACAGGAACCTTGGCCTGGTCTACACCGACCTGCCCTGTAAGGACGGAGAGCGACTGGACATTCGGCCGGGCGACGCGGATCCCGCAGCTGTGGGGCTGCTCGAGCGAGAGCGCGAAGAACTTGACCAGAGCATTTCCCAGCGTGTCGCCGAGCAACGTCGCACCATGCTCGACGGTGAAGACGCGTCGCTGCCTGGGTATCAGCCTGAAGAGGGGGGGGCAACGCCTGATGATGGTTCAGCATACGCTTCGGGCTACGGACTCATGTCATTTCCGCGGCATCATCCGATGCACCACCGCAAGCCCAAACTGCAGCACCCGCTCCGTTTCGCGCCGCGACCGCCGTATGCAGTGCCGCGGCCCTGACTGCGATCGCTTGCCCATGCCGCGACGCTCGCGTGTGTGCATTGCGTAGGCTTGGCTATCGAATCGCGAGCGTCTTGTTCTTGCTGCTCGCGCTGCTGGCCCAAGGCGCTGCAGCAGCAACGATCGCAATCGGCGTTACAAGCGTCGCTGACCAGATCGAAATCGAGGCCAGCGCGTTGTTGAATGCCGATGCAGAAACGGCATGGCGCGTCCTGACCGATTACCCGCGCTACGTGGACTTCATTCCCGGTTTGCAGGAGTGCCGTGTGATTGCGCGCAAGGGCGCGACGGTCACGGTGGAGCAATCCGGGGAGGTCATGCTGTGGCTGCTGCATAGGCCGCTGGACGTTACATTCGAGATCACCGAAATGGCCCCCACGCGTCTGGACTCGCGTGTCGTGGCGGGCGATCTGCGCGCTTTCACCAGCCGCTACGTGCTCACTGCCGCGGGCGGCCAGGTGCGGCTCGACTATACCGGGACGCTGGACTCGGGACTGGCGCTGTTTGGCCCACTCGAGCAACTTGCGGTGCGCCAGAACGTCACGCTCCGCTTCCAGGCCCTCGCCGATGAGATCGAGCGGCGACCGGGATCGGGGCCTGGCAACGCAGGACTCGGAAGCTTAAACCGTGATTGAATCGTCCCCACGATGCAATCCCCGGCAGGGCGATCGGCTAGCGCCGCCGCGCCGGGGCGTGGGGGTGTCGGGTGGCTAGCGCTTGAGGTAGCCCGAAGCGTGCATGCACGAAGTGTACGTGTAGCTTTCGGTTCTCGCGCTGTTGACGGAAAGACATCCATCGTCCACCGGGGCTCCGGCCGTGTATTCCGTGACGACGATGGTGAAGGTCCAATCGCCGGGGGGGGGGAGGGGTGAACGGAACGGAGCCCGACGAGACATTCGAATAGCTGAATCCCGGGCCCAGCTGACCTAGCGTGTACTCGGCCAGTTTGTAACCGGTCACCGGGCCGCCACCAAAGGGCCCAGCGATCGCCCAGAGTTCCAGTTGCAAAGGACCGGAAGCGCCTGACGAGTCGAAGTTGCGGATCTCGTCTGCCGTCAGCACCGCAACATTGCCGGCGTACGTATAAGCCGCGTTGCCGACAAATTTGACGTTCGACGCCACGGCGTCGACGGGCGCGAGCCCGCAGCACGCCATGGCGAACAGGAGCAGGGCGCCTGATACCAGCCCTCCCAATCGCTGCCGGCCTGCCACCGCCAAGACGGTGGAAGTCATTGTTCCCTTTAGGGAAATCGCCTTCGTAATCGCATCCATCCGACTCTCCTTCATGACATTTTCATCTGCCGTTCAAGGGCACTTCCGACTTCACCACGGCACGCTTGAGATGTGCCAAAGTGGCTGCTTGTCGCGGGTCCCACCGCGTCGCGCAATCCCTACGGCGCTCGGCAGGACATCAGCAACATCTGTGCCTGCGTTGCGCGGTCGGGCCATTTCAGGTGGCTCGTATAAGCTTGCGGCTGTCGCAGTGCGCCCGGGTGGGACGCAGGTGGTGATTGCTAACGCGCCGGCTTCGGCGGTGGGAATAGCGTGATGGATAAGAAGGTTGCCCTGATCACCGGGGCTGCAATGGGAATTGGCGCGGCGATAGCAAGGAGGCTCGCGCGGGACGGCTATGCGGTGGCCATCACCGACATCAACGCCCTGGCGGCGAGCGAGACGGCAGCCGAGCTAAACGCCCAGGGCTTCGACGCCTGGCCGGTGACCATGAACGTCGGCAATGCAGCGTCGATCGCCGCCGGGTTCGCCGCGGTAGCCCAGCGTTACGACCGCTGCGATGTGCTCGTCAACAACGCCGGCATCGCCAAGACATATCCGTTTGTCGACTACCCGATCGAACATTGGAACGAGGTGATGGCCGTCAATGTCACCGGTTCGATGCTGTGCGGGCAGCACGCGGCGCGGCTGATGAGTTCGCGGCGGTGGGGTCGGATCATTAACCTGGCCTCGGTAAGTGGCATGCGCGCCAGCGGGGGTCGTACGGCATACGGCACGTCCAAGGCGGCAGTGATCGGTCTGACGCGGCAGATGGCCATCGAACTGGCGGCGTACGGCATCACGGTTAACGCCATCGCTCCCGGGCCTATCGACACGCCTCTCACTCAGGAGCTCCATTCCGAAACGACGCGCAGGAACTATCTTCGCATGCTGCCCGCGGCGCGCTACGGCACCCCCGAAGAAATCGCAGGTCCCGTCAGTTTTCTGGCCTCAGACGATGCGTCCTACATCACCGGCCACATCCTGTCCGTCGACGGCGGATTTATGGCGGCCGGTGTCCTGGAGATATGAAGCGCGAAGCGGAATCCGGCGTACTGACGAATGAAGTAAGCTTTGGGGTCCAAACGAAGGAGGAGCGCAACATGCAAAGAAGAAAATTCATCAAGTATGGCGCTGCTGCGGCTATTGCCCCAGCCATCATCGTGCCCGGCCGGTCGCAGGCGGCGGAATTCAGTTACAAGTTTGCCCAGAACCTTCCTGCTACGCACCCTCTCTACATCCGCGCTGTCGAAGCGGCGGACAAGATCCGCGCCGACACCAAGGGTCGCGTGGACATTCAAGTCTTCCCGAATTCCCAACTTGGTTCCGATACCGATTCCTTGAGCCAAGTGCGCGCCGGAGGAATCGAACTGTTCACCCTATCAGGGCTTATCCTCTCCATCCTTGTCGCCCCCGCATCGATTAGCGGCATCGGCTTCGCCTTTCCGGACTACGATAAGGTGTGGGCGGCGATGGATGGCGATCTTGGGGCCTACATTCGAGAGCAGATCAAGAAGGCCGGGCTCATGGTCATGGACAAGATCTGGGACAACGGCTTTCGCCAGACCACGAGTTCAACCAGGCCAATCAACTCGCCGGACGATTTCAAGGGCTTCAAGATCCGTGTCCCGCCAAGTCCACTGTGGACGTCGATGTTCAAGGCCTTTGGAGCCGCGCCGGCCAGCATAAACTTCAACGAGGTGTATTCAGCGCTGCAAACCAAGGTGGTAGAAGGTCAGGAAAACCCACTCGCCATTGTTGCTACCGCGAAGCTCTACGAGGTGCAGAAGTACTGTTCGCTGACCAACCACATGTGGGATGGATACTGGGTCATCGCCAATCTGCGCGCCTGGGAGCGGCTGCCCAAGGACCTGCAGACGATTGTCGCCGGGCACCTCAACGACGCGGCGGTTCTAGAGCGCGCCGACGTGGCGAGGCTCAACGCCACGCTCAGGGCGGACCTGGAGAAGAGGGGGCTCACGTTCAACGCCCCGGCGAACCAACCTTTTCGCGATGTGCTGCGCAACGCGGGCTTCTACGTCGAATGGAAGCAGAAGTACGGGGCGGATGCTTGGGCCATCCTCGAGAGGTATTCCGGCAAGTTGGCGTAGCCTGATGCCGCGCGCTGAGCGCTTTGCCGCAGGTACCCGCGGGAATCCGTCGCCGTGAGACAGGCGGCGGCGAAGCTCGACTCCCTCCTGGGAGGCTTCGCCGAAATACTTGTCGCGTTGCTGGTCGTCACGGAAACCGTCATTCTCTTTGCGGGGGTGGTGGCGCGCTACGTGCTCCACTCGCCGCTGGTGTGGTCTGACGAGGCGGCCTCGATCCTGTTCCTTTGGCTCGCCATGCTCGGCGCCGTGGTTGCGTTCCGTCGCGGCGAGCACATGCGCATGACGGCACTCGTCGCCATGTGCTCGTCGGGCTGGCGTCCTTTTTTCGAGTCACTGGCGACGGTGGCGGCATTCGTGTTTGTCATTCTAATCTTGTACCCCGCGTTCGAGTACGCGGTCGAAGAGCGCCTCATCACCACACCGGCTTTGGAAGTCTCGGGGGCCTTTCGTGCGGCGGCACTTCCGGTGGGGTTCGGACTGATGGCCCTGAGCGCTACGCTGCGTCTGTTTCTGGTTGGTGCATGGAAGCAGGTGCTTACGGCCCTCGCATTGATCGCGGCGGTCATCCTGGCTCTTTTTGCCTTGCAGCCCGCGCTGCAGAACCTCGGCAATGTGAACCTGGTGATCTTCTTTGTCGGTTTCGCCGGGGCAATGGTCCTGGCCGGAGTGCCAATTGCGTTCGCGTTCGCACTGGCCACTTTCGGTTATCTGCTGTTTACCACGCAGGTGCCGGTGCTGGTACTGATCGGACGAATGGACGAGGGCATGAGTCACCTTATCCTGCTCTCGGTGCCGCTGTTCGTGTTCCTCGGCCTGTTGATTGAGATGACCGGCATGGCGCGAGTCATGGTCGCCTTCCTCGCCAATCTCATCGGCCACGTGCGCGGCGGACTCTCCTACGTGCTGGTGGGCGCGATGTACCTGGTGTCCGGCATATCTGGCTCGAAGGCCGCGGATATGGCGGCGATATCACCGGTGCTGTTCCCGGAAATGCAGAAGCGCGGTGCCATGCCCGGAGACCTGGTAGCGCTGCTGGCGGCGACCGGCGCGCAGACCGAGACCGTGCCCCCGAGCCTGGTGCTTATCACCATCGGGTCGGTGACCGGCGTGTCAATTGCGGCGCTGTTCACCGGTGGTTTGCTGCCGTCGCTGGTGCTCGGCCTTACGTTGTGCGTAGTCATCGGCTACCGCTACCGCAGCGAAGACCCGACCGGCACGCGCCGGGCAACGCTGCGCGAGATCGGACGCAGCTTCCTGATCGGCATACCGGCACTGGCGCTGCCGTTCGTGATTCGGGCCGCCGTGGTCGAGGGCGTGGCGACCGCGACCGAGGTTTCGACCATCGGTGTTGTCTATTCCATCCTGGCGGGGATCTTCATCTACCGGCAGTTCGACCTCAGACGGGTGCTGCCGATGCTGGTGGAGACCGCTGCGCTATCCGGTGCGATCCTGCTCATCATCGGCGCGGCGACGGGCATGGCATGGGCGCTCACTCAGTCCGGGTTCTCCCGCGACCTGGCCAGGGCCATGACCAATCTGCCGGGTGGATCCGTTACCTTTCTCGGTGCCTCCATCGCGGCATTCATCGTACTGGGCAGCGTACTCGAAGGAATACCTGCCATCGTCCTGTTCGGGCCGTTGCTCTTTCCCATCGCCCGGGAAGTTGGGGTGCACGAGGTCCACTACGCGATGGTGGTTGTGCTGGCGATGGGAATCGGCCTGTTTGCGCCACCCTTCGGGGTCGGCTATTACGCCGCATGTGCCATCGGCCGGGTCAAGCCAGACGCGGGCATGAAGCCGATTGTCGGATACCTGCTGGCGCTCATGGTCGGACTGATCATCGTTGCGACCGTGCCATGGATATCCACCGGGTTTCTCTAGGCCGGGACGTGGAATGATGGCGATCATATGGATCGTCGTTTGCAAACTTTGTATGATAGGCAACTACTAGGCTTGCCCCTCGCCGAGCGGCGAGGCCGACGTTAGTTAGCCCGAATTCGACAGGAGGAGAGCATGACTTCCAGACGTAGCTTTCTAAAGACCGCCGGGGCTGTCACCGCCGGCTTGGGGGCCGCCTCGACATCGGCTTCGACCGAGAAGATGGCGACCGGCAAAAAGTATGACGGCCCTCACGAAATGCCGACCAATGTCACCCTGCTTTCCATACAGAACGCCGATGGATCGGAGACTTTGGGCGTCAAACTGGACCATGGCACCGTGCTCGACGTGCGCAAGGCGTCCCATTTGCTCGGCATTGCCGCACCGGTCACGCTCGAGGAGTTGCTCAGGGGCGGCAATGCGAGGGGGCTCGATAAGCTCGTGGCAGCCGCCAAGACCTCGCCCAAGGCCAAGGCTGCGAGGGTCAACGAATCGGACATCACCTTCGGCAGGCTATTCACGAATCCAGGCAAGATTGTCTGCATCGGGCTCAATTACCGGGCCCACATCGAGGAAACGAATGAAAAGCTTCCTTCGGTGCCGATCCTGTTCAACAAGTACAACAACGCGCTCGCGGCCCACAATTGCACCATCAAGCTTCCGCCCAGGGACGTCGCGTACAAGTTCGACTACGAGACGGAACTCCTGATCGTCATGGGGAAGACAGCCCGCAACGTGTCGGAGGCCGATGCCCTGAACTATGTCGCGGGCTATTGCACTTCGCACGATTTCTCCGCGCGCGATCTGCAGTGGGAAACACCGAACGTGCAATGGATGATCGGCAAGACGCTGGACAGCTTTGGCCCGATCGGCCCTTACTTCGTGTCCGCGGATTTGGTCGGCGATCCGAACAACCTGAAGATTGAGACTCATGTCAATGGCGAGGAGCGTCAATCGTCCAACACCAGTTTCATGATTTTCAATCCCCAGAAGCTGATCGCCTACATCACGAAGATGTGGACGCTGGAGCCCGGTGACATCATCTGGTCGGGAACGCCCCAGGGCGTCATTTACGGATATCCGAAAGAAAAGCAGGTGTGGCTGAGAGCGGGTGATGAAATAAAGAGCTCCATCGAGAAGCTCGGCGAGCTGAAGTTCAAGCTGGCGTAGCGGTGTGGAGCCCGCTCGCCATGTGCGGGCCTTGGTGGGCGGGCTTTTCGTGGCAGGGGTGCCGGATCCGGCGCGTGCTGCGCCGTACGCTGCCGGTCACTCCAAGACGCCTCCGGAAAGACCACCAGTTTGGCGTCGCGAGCCGCCGCCCCGACGTGTGGTCATTTTCTGCGCCCACCCATTAGTGCGATAACAGCCAGCCGCCGACTAGCGTACCGATCGCCGCCGCACCGATCGCAAGCAGATCGTGACTGCCTTCGTGTTCTCGAATGCGCTCCTCATCAAACAGCGCATTGAGCTGCACTTCACTTAATGCGGTCGTCGTTGGCGCCGCTTGGCTCGGAGTTGCCGTGCCTCCGGCTACCAGGTCATGAAGGGCCTTGGCAACGCCATCGGCGTCAATCAGCGCGATGGGCGCTCCGCAATGCGCGCAAACGGTTTCCGTTGCGAGATCGATCGGCGCTCCGCATTGGCTACAGCTCACCTGGCGCACGGTGGCGCGCAACTTGGCCAGTTCGTCTACTGAGGGAGGGCGAATGAAGTTCTTTTCTGCCAGGAACTGGCCGAAAGTGATCAGCTGGCCATGGTCATCGGCGCAACGCCAATAGGTGAAACGGGTCGCCCGCTGCAGGTCATGGGTGAAGGCGAGGGCACGGTGACAGCGCGGGCAGCTGAGGTTCGAGGCCAGCGCATTCCTGGCAGATCCCGCCTGGCCCAGGTACTGGAAAAGCCCGAGGACGGCCTGGGGTGTGAGCGCGACGCTTGCCGCCTCGTCGAACCAGAATAGATTGCATGGGGCGCAACTGCCGATCTCGATCGTGCGAGGGACGGAAGCGTTAACCGCGACGGTTTGCGTGGCCATGGGCACACGACAATTGGGGCAGTCGACCACCGCGTCATTCTATCCGTGCCGGGGCCTTTGGTCTTGGCTTCAATGAGGCTGCAAGCAGAACGGACTTGGAGCGTCACGGCTCCCGTCCGGATCGTGGGCAAAACCGGGTAGCGCCGGTCACGACGGGTCCGGTCGCGACCGGGCGGCGACCGTCTCCCGTATCGGCCTTATCGGCCGCACTTCCACGCAGCCGATGCGCGCCGGTGGGATTTTTGCAGCAATCTGGATCGCTTCGTTCAAGTCCCTGGCATCGATCATGTAGAAGCCGGCAAGCTGTTCCTTGGTCTCGGCGAACGGGCCATCGGTAACCGACAGCTTGCCGTTACGAACGCGCACGCTGGTGGCCGTCTGCACGGATTGCAATGCCTCCGACGCAAGGCAATAGCCCTTCTTGCGGATGGCCGTGTCGTATTCGACACAATCTTCGTCGGGCACTTCGTCGCGTCGCTTCTCATCGAGGTAGACCAGACAAAGATACTTCATCGCATACTCTCCTAAGGACGGTGGCCGCGTCCTTCTCAGCCGCCGTGTGGCATCGGCTCTTCGCCACCGGTCATGAATTCGGGTGTCTCGCGGTTCACTGCTTGCGCATTGCTTCCTGCATTTCCGCAGGCGTTGCGTCACGAATGTGCGTGGCTACCGACCAATGGTGGCCAAACGGGTCGTCGAGCCTGCAATAGCGATCGCCCCAGAACATGTCCGCGAGCGGCATCGTGACCTTCGCCCCCGCGTCGACGGCACGCTGCACGAACGCGTCCACATCCTCGACATAGAGGTGAATCGTAACGGGCGAACCCTTGAGCGATTTGGGCCCGAACGAACCGCAATCGGGGTATTCGTCGACCAGCATCACCGTCGAATCGCCAATCCGGATCATGCCGTGCATGAGCTTTCCGTCGGGGCCTTTCAGTCGAGCTATTTCCTGAGCGTTGAAGGCTCGCTTGTAAAAGTCGATTGCATCGGCGGCGCCGGCGCAAGTCAAGTGCGGCGTTACCGTGTGCATGCCTTCCGGGACAGGCTTAACCTGGGCCATGATTCGATGCTCCTTCTGACGTTGGGTTAAATGACAGGGCGCCGACCTGCCGCCCGATCGAGCCTATTTCGCACCGACTCCCATCTTGCGAAAGCGGTCGATCGCCTCGCTGGGAGCGAAATCCTCCAGCTCGAACAGCTGGCGCACCTCGATTTCGCCTTCGTTCCCGTCGACCGCGGGATTGGGAAAGCGCTTGGTCCATTCGATCGCTTCCTGCTTCGACTGCACGCGGATAATGGTGTAGCCGGCGGCCAGCTCCTTGGTCTCGACAAAGGGGCCGTCGACGAAGGTATGCTTGTCTTTGGAGAATTTGATGCGCCAACCCTTGGCGCTTGATTGGAGTCCGGAGGCATCCAGCAGCACCCCGGCCTTGGCCAGTTCCTCGTGAAATTTCTGCATGGTGGCAAGCAGGGTTTCCCCCGGCATGACGCCGGCTTCCGAATCCCGGGTGGCTTTCACGATGATCATGAATCGCATGATGGTATCTCCTTGTCGTATCGGTAGCTTCTAAGCTGGGCGCCGGTCGCCGCGACCGTGCGCGACCCATCGCCCGGCCACCTGAAGCGGCCGGCCTCGACTGATAGTCGATTGGGGCAGCCCGAAATCGACAGACTCCGATCAAATTCTAAAGCTCGGCCAGCCGGCGCTCGATAAACCGGCGCTCGGGCTCCTGGTAGGTGAGCTCGAGCGCGCGGTGGTAGGAATCCCGCGCCTCCGCCGCCCGTCCGAGACGCCGGCACAGGTCCGCCCGCGCTGCGTGGGCGAGGCGGTAGTCCAGGAGATCGCCACGCGCGAGAAGGGCATCGACGAGCGCCAGGCCCGCTTGTGCCCCGTCGCGCATGGCGACGGCAACGGCGCGGTTCAGTTCGACGATAGGCGACGGAGCCGTTTCCAGAAGCAGATCATATAGGCCGACAATCTGGGCCCAATCGGTTGCGCCGGCATCGGGTGCCTCCGCGTGCGTCGCCGCGATGGCTGCCTGCAGGCAATACGGACCCCTCCCGCGCATGGGCAATGCGCGCTCGAGTAGCGCGATCCCCTCGGCGATCCGTTCCCGATTCCAAAGCCCACGGTCCTGGTTTTCGAGCAGGATCAGATCGCCGGTCGCCGAGGTACGCGCCACGCGCCGCGATTCGTGCAGAAGCATCAGCGCGAGAAGTCCCATTACCTCGGGCTCCGGCAGTAGCTCGGCGACGAGGCGGGCGAGTCGGATCGCTTCGCTCGAAACATCGTGCCTGGTCAACGTTTCGCCCGACGAGGCCGAGTAGCCCTCGTTGAAGACCAGGTAGATCACGCGCAGGACGCTGTCGAGACGCTCCGGCAGTTCGTCCGGCGACGGCACTTCGTAGGGAATCTTCGCATCGCGGATCTTCGTCTTCGCGCGAACGATACGCTGCGCGAGCGTCGGCGCCCCGATCAGGAACGCGGCCGCGATCTCCTCCGTCGAGAGGCCGCAAACCTCGCGCAGTGTCAGAGCGACCTGCGCATCCGGCGTCAGCGCCGGATGGCAGCAGGTAAAAATCAATCGCAGCCGGTCGTCTTCGATATCCTCGCCATCGAAGGCCACCGTCTCGTCGGCAATGTTTTCGACCTGCTCGGCGACGTCATCGAGCGCGTCGAAGCGGGCGTGGCGGCGCATGCCGTCGATGGCTTTGAAGCGGCCCGTCGACACCAGCCACGCCCGTGGATTGCCAGGCACGCCATCCTTGGGCCACTGTTCCAGCGCCGCCCGGAAAGCGTCGTGCAATGCCTCCTCCGCAGTCCCGATGTCTCCGAGCAGGCGGATCAGCGTGGCGAAGACGCGGCGCGACTCGGAACGATAGACGCCGTCCACGATCGCACGCATCTTCTCGTCTGCATCCTCGCTCATCGGCTTGGGTCCCTGCGCCACCAGGATTCAGCGCCGGTCAATATATCCCTCCCGGTCAAATGCGGCCAAGTCGTGCTGGAGCGGGTCAGCGGCGAAAAGCAGTGGCGCCTACATCGGCGGGTGTCGATTTGGCCCAATCCCGATCGACTATTGAATAGGAGCGAGCGATTAACCCTGGATAGCGCCTGCATCGGGAGACTCAATGGTACTACTGCAAAAACTGGGCAAATGCTGCGCCTGGGTCCTGCTACTGATAGCGCCCGGTTCGTTCGTCGTGCTGCCGGCGTTGTGGCTCGTCAGGTTGCTGGCCGTTCAAGCGGCCCGCAGAAAAACCATTCTGCAACAAGCTGCGCACGGCATGCAGTGAGGTGCAGCGCGAACCGCAGGTGGGTGCACGCGCCTGCGAAGCATCAGTTCTTCTTGTCGCGGGCAGCTACCCGGTGCGGCAGCGCGTCGAGCGCCGGGTACAGCAATTGCCCCGACGGTGGGCTGCGAGTGCCACTCAGGCAAAATAATCGGCGGCGGCGGTCTCGTCAACGCGTGCCTGTGGCGCCCGCATCGCGTTGAACACGGGCGTCAGCACGATGGCCAGTAGCAGATTGAGAAGCACCGTGTAAAGTGCGGTGTAACCGGGGAACGTGTGGCCGGCAACCGCGAGCGGGAAGGTCGGCGTAAGGTTTGCAGCGATTGCCATCGCTGTACCCGCAATCGTCCCCGCGGCCCAGCCGACAAGCAGTGCCCAGTCATTGAACCAGCGGGTATAGGTACCGAGCATTACCGCGGGAAGCGTCTGGATGATCCAGATGCCACCCAGAAGCTGCAGCTGGATCGCGTACTGTGTCGGCACAAAGATGATGAACACAAGCGCGCCGAGCTTGACGATCAGCGACACCCATTTGGCCATCTGCGCTTCCTGCCGGTCGGTCGGCGTCTTGTTGACGAACTCGCGGTAAATATTGCGCGTATACAAATTCGCCGCCGCAATGGACATGATCGCCGCCGGTACCAAGGCGCCGATGCCGATGGCCGCGAAGGCGAAGCCGACGAACCAGGCTGGAAAACTATGCAGGAAAAGCGCGGGTACGGCGAAGTTATTTCCAAACTGCTTGAAGCCGGCGGCGTATTCGGGAAGCCCGGAGACCCCGGCAGCGATGGCAAAAAAGCCAACCAGGGCGAGCAGGCCGAGCATAAAGGAGTAGCCCGGCAGCATCGCTGCATTGCGGCGGATGGCGTGGCCGCTGCTGGCGCTGAGAATCCCCGTCAGCGAATGCGGGTAGAGGAACAGGGCAAACGCCGAGCCCAGGGCGAGCGTCGCATAGGAGCTGTATGCGCCGGTCGTATTGGCCCCGGGGACCGCCAGCAGCAGCTTCTGGGCGGGCACCGCCGCGAAGATCTTGCTGAACCCGCCGAGTTGGATCGGTATGACGATCACGGCCGCAAAAGCAGTTATATAGATCAGAATGTCCTTGACGATCGCAATCGAGGCGGGCGCCCTGAGGCCACTCGAATAGGTAAACGCCGCGAGCACCACGAATGCAATGATCAGCGGCAGGTCAGCCGCAAAGCCCGTCCCTGAGATGCCGAGCGCGCCAACAACGACCTGAATGCCGACCAGCTGAAGGGCAATGTAGGGCATCGTCGCGACAATGCCGGTGACGGCGACCGCCAGCGCCAGCCACCGATTGCCGAAGCGGCCGCGCACGAAATCCGCCGCCGTGATGTAACCGTGCTTCTTGCACACGTTCCAGAGGCGCGGGAAGACCAGAAACAGGATCGGATAGATGACGATGGTGTAAGGCACGGCGAAGAAGGCAATCGCGCCGGCACCGAACGCCAGCGCAGGCACGGCGATAAACGTATAGGCCGTGTAGAGATCGCCCCCGACGAGGAACCAGGTGACAACGGTGCCAAAGCGCCTGCCGCCGAGCCCCCATTCATGCAGCTGATCGAGATCGCCCCGCCGCCACCTGGACGCTGCGAACCCCAGCCAGGTGATGAAACCGAACAGGACCAAGAAGACGGAAAGCGAAATCCAGTTTACACCCTGCACGGCATTTTTCCCTTCGGCTCAATAGCCTGAGATCTCGGATCGCGCCATGCTTCGACGACTCATTTCTCGGTCGCGAAGTAGACAACCGCAGTGAGTACCGCGCCAATGAGGACGCACAAAAGCTGATACCAGTAGAAGAATGGGATACCCAGCCAGTACGGCTCGGCCGAATTGTAGAAAGGCGGCCATAAGACCACCAGCTGAACCACGAAGAGCAAGTACCACCAGCTCCATTTGCCCGGCTTGTTGTGCGAATCGTTCATGAGATGTTGACGAGCCTCTCGTCGCGACAGTTGGACGGAATGCGCGGAACGCGCGATGGGTCAGAGTTCCTCCACAGCCCCAGCATCATTTTGACTGCCTGTTGTCCTTGGTGCCGTAACCTGGACCGCAGGGGTTGCCGATTATCTGTTCTGAGGCGTCGATCCAGACCGCGCTTGCGACCGGCCCCCAGTGCGCCATTAGCTTTAACGCTGCTCAAAAAAATGTCAAGTATAATTAATCGAAATCGGAAATCCGGTGGTCGGAACCGGGCACTCAAGCGTGGGAACGTACGAACATGTGCTCCCCCCGGTGCCCGAGGACGCGGAAGGGTTGCTCGGCGTCACGTGATCGTGCTGCCTCGGCGTTGTGGGAACCCGGCAATTCTTCCGCCGCCCGTCCGGTAGCCACACTCCCGAGGCACAGCGCGGAGAAAGCTAAACGCCCGGAATGGATGTGATGGGTATCGCCGCCGCGCCGCATAAAACGCGCTGGCTGGCGAGCAGAGGACACGAGGTCATGACGTATTGTATTGGCGTAATGCTTGACCAGGGAATGATCCTTGCCTCGGACTCCCGAACGAATGCCGGCGTGGATAATTTTGCCAAATTCTGCAAGATGACGGTATTCGAGCGAAGCGGCGACCGGGTCATTGTTTTGTTGAGCTCAGGAAACTTGGCCGGAACACAGGCCGTGATCGGCATACTGAATCAGCGCTGCGCCGCAGGCGCCGCCTTCGCCAACATCTGGAGCGTGCCAACAATGTTCGAGGTCGCGATGCTCGTTGCCGACGCCATGCGCGATATCGAGCGCCGCGATGGAGAGTACCTGCAGGAGAACGAAATCGGCTTCAACGCCTCCTTCATCATCGGCGGGCAGATATGCGGTGAGCCGTTACGGCTGTTCCGGATCTACTCCGAGGGCAATTTCATCGAAGCCGGTCTGGACACGCCCTACTTTCAAACCGGTGAGACCAAGTACGGCAAACCAATCATCGATCGCGTGATCACCCGCTCTACGCCGCTGGTTGACGCTACCAAGTGTGTGCTGGTGTCATTCGATTCCACCATGCGCTGCAACCTGTCGGTGGGAATGCCCATCGACCTGCTTTGTTACGAACGGGACAGTCTCGAGGTGCGGATGCGCTGCCGCTTCGACGACGGTGATCCCTATTTCACCGCGCTGAGCTACGCCTGGAGCGAAGGCACGCGACAGGCATTTCGGCAGCTGCCCGAATTGCGTTGGTGACCAGGCCGGCGGAGTGAACGATTGCTTCCTGATCAGCTGTGAACACGGGGGCAACCGGATTCCCGCGGCCTACCAACCGTTATTCGATGGTTATCATGCGCTGCTAAATTCCCATCGCGGCTACGATCGCGGCGCGCTGGCAATGGCGAGGGAACTGGCGGCGGCTTTCAGGGCGCCGCTCGTGGCGTCGACCGTGAGCCGTCTGCTCATCGACCTCAATCGCTCGATCGGTCATCCCCGGCTCTTTTCCGCGGCGACCCGCGCAACGCCAGCGCCGATCCGCGAGCAGATTGTCGCGCAATACTACCGACCCTATCGGCTGAGAGTTGAGCGTTTCGTCAGCCAATCGGTAGCGCGCCACGGACGGGTGATCCATATCTCGGCGCACAGTTTCACAGGGGAGCTGGACGGCAGAGTGCGTTGCGCCGACGTGGGTTTGCTTTATCACCCTGCTCGGCGTGGGGAGTCCGCACTTTGCGCCCGCTGGAAGGCATCGCTCGCAGCGCTCTCTCCGGAACTCCGGGTCCGGCGCAACTATCCGTACGCCGGCAAAGGGGATGGGCTAACGTCGTATTTGCGCCTTCGCTTCTCGCGCCGCGTTTACGTCGGGGTCGAGCTCGAGCTCAACCAGAACATTGTGCTCGCTGCGGGCCGACGTTGGACGGTGCTGCGGCGCATGCTTATCGATTCGCTACGCGCCGCGTGCGCGGACTGAACTCGGCCGCAGGACGCAAGCCAAGCCAAAGACTACCGGAGGTTCCCCGTGCAAATCCGCGTCGGCTTCGAAATGATCTACGAGTGCCCGCAACCCACTCCCATGATATTGAACCTGAACGTCCACTTCACACGCGTGTCGGATCTGGTTGGCCGCGATGACTTGGTGGTGGACCCGCCAGTACCGATGGCGGCGTATCGTGACAGCTTTGGCAATTGGTGCACGCGTCTGGTCGCTCCGAAGGGCCGCACCCGCATCTCGGCCGATGCGATTGTGAACGACAGCGGAGTCCCTGACGTGATCGTTCGTGAGGCGCAACAACTTCGCGTGGAGGACCTCCCCGAGGAAACGCTGCTTTTCCTGCTGGGAAGCCGCTATTGTGAAACGGACCGGTTATCCGAGATGGCGTGGAATCTTTTTGGGCAGGCACCCACGGGATGGGATCGCGTCCAGGCAATCTGCGACTATGTTCATCGGCAGATCACCTTCGGTTATGAACACGCGCGTATGACGCGGACGGCGCTCGAGGCCCTATACGACCGAACCGGAGTCTGCCGCGACTATGCCCACCTCGCAGTTGCATTCTGTCGGTGCATGAACATCCCGGCACGTTACTGCACCGGCTACCTCGGTGACATCGGCGTGCCGCCGCCCTACGGCCCGATGGATTTCGCAGCCTGGTTCGAGGCTTTTCTCGATGGTCATTGGTACACGTTCGACCCCCGCAACAACGTGCCGCGCATCGGCAGGGTGCTCATTGCGCGAGGCCGCGACGCGAGCGACGTGGCGATCAGCAGCACGTTCGGGCCCAACACGCTCGCCAGCTTCAAAGTATGGTGTGACGAGGTGCGCTGACCCTGAACCATTGGAGCTTGGTGGGCGGAACGAGCCAGCGCATTGCGATTGCACCGGGTGGCTCGGTCGGGGCGCTTCGGGAGCCGGTCCCGGAGGGAGCCGCGGGTGAAATGCGACGGGCGACGCAGAAACAACGCTCAACCTTGCGCTGCGGCGGCAATCCTTTGCTCAGAAGTTCTCTTGAGGTCCCAGGCAAGACCGAG
Source organism: uncultured beta proteobacterium (assembly GCA_963763625.1). Classification (GTDB taxonomy): domain Bacteria; phylum Pseudomonadota; class Gammaproteobacteria; order Burkholderiales; family Casimicrobiaceae; genus PALSA-1003. The sequence goes on from CAVXPH010000003.1 coordinate 370,808, forward strand.
CTTCGACAGGATATAGATGGACCACTTGGTTGGATCCCAGTGATACCAGCGAACGCCGTTGCGATAATCGGTCGGGAAGCGGTGATGAAAATTGTGAAAGCCTTCGCCGTTGGTCAGCACCGCGCCGATCCAGTTATCACGCGCCGATTGCCCGCGCGCATAGCGTTGGGTACCGAAGGTATGGGCGAAGGAATTGACAAAAAAAGCGGAATGCAGGACAAGGACGATGCGCAGGCAGACGGCCATGATAAATCCTCCCAGCGGATGCCCGATCCACCAGGCAATGAGCATGGGAAGGACAAGCCCTCCGCCGACCGACCACCAGGCGTGGTAAGCGTGCTGATGTGACACCAGACGCGACCGCTTCAAATCGTTCACGTTGTTGTAGTTGGTGCGGTGGCGCCAGAATAGTATCCAGCCGATGTGCGCGTGCCAGAAGCCCTGGTTGACGCCGTAAGGGTCATGCTCCGTATCGGTAAACATGTGGTGCTGGCGGTGCTGCGAGGACCACTTCAGGGCGGATTCCTGGAATGACGCGGCACCAAAGAGCAGAAGAAAAAAGCGCAGGACCGCAGCAGCCTTGAACGTGGAATGCGCAAACAGGCGGTGATAGCCGACAGTTGTCGACATGCCCGTCGCGACAAGAAAGAAGAAGAACAGCACAAGTTCGGGCGCCGTCACGCCGCGGTAGTAGATGTAAAGAGGCGTTCCGATGAACGCAACGACGTGAAGAATGATGAAAAAGATGAGCCCGAGCCAGCGGACCCGACGCTGGGGCAAAGGATAGTCGTCGGCGAGTTGTATTGCGTGAGCGGTCATGCGCTATAGGGAAATTCGTCAAGTGCTGCTGCGGCGCGCCAAGCGATCGGCGCCGCGGAGAAAGACTGCATCTCTCGGCCTTTGGGAACGGGCGTGCCGTTTGCGGCCGGAATTCATCGCGAGAAACACCATTAGCGCCACAAAAGGCGCACCATAAAATGATATCACGATTGAGCGCTCTTGGCTATGGGGAGCCTCTTCCAATGGGGTGTGAGCCTGAAGGCTGGATCGTGTTTCCAATGGGGTATGAGCCTGAAATGAGGTTTTTGGATCGATCATCACAGCATGGTGATCGATATGAACGATGTGCAACTCGTCACCCTCGAGCAGTTGCGAGGGTTTTTGGCCGGCGCCGTCGACCTCGGCCTCACCCCAACGGCCGACGCGGTGGCTCGCTATGGCCATATCAAGAGTGTGCTCAAGCGGTTCAAGTATCCGCTGCAGAGCAAAGCCCACCGCGGCTTGATCCGCCGCTATCTGCGGCGGGTGACGGGCTATTCGCGCCCGCAGCTCAGCCGCTTGATCGCGCAGTACCTGCACAGCGGACGCCTGGTGCAGCGCTACCGAGCCACCACGACGTCCTACGCGCGCAAGTTCACCCCGGAAGACATCGTGCTGCTCGCCGAGCTCGACAGCCTGCACGGCACGCTCTCCGGCCCAGCCACCCGGGTGCTGCTGCAGCGCGCTTTCCACCGCTTTGGCCAGGCCAGCTATGAGCGACTGGCCACCATTTCGGTCTCGCATCTATACAACCTGCGGGCAAAGCCCCTCTACCAACAGCGCCGGGTCCATTACAGCAAGACCCAGACCCGGCCCAGCAGCATTGGCATCCGGCGCGCGCCCGCTCCCGAAGGTCGTCCCGGGTTCATCCGCATCGACACCGTCCATCAGGGTGATCACGACGGCCTCAAGGGGCTCTACCACATCAATGCCGTCGACATCGTCACCCAGTGGCAGTTGGTCGCCAGCTGCGAGCGTATCAGCGAAGCCTATTTGCTGCCCGTGATTGCCGAGCTCCTGGCCGGCTTCCCCTTCGTGGTCCAGGGCTTTCATTCCGATGGCGGCGGCGAGTACATCAATCACGACGTGGCCCAGCTGTTGGAGAAACTACGCGTCGAGTTCACTCGCTCCCGACCGCAGCACACCAATGACAACGCCCTGGTGGAAAGCAAAAACGGCAGCGTCATCCGCAAACAGTTCGGCTACGCCCATATCGCCCAGCGCTTTGCCCGTGACATGAATGCCTTCTGCCGCGACTTCCTCAACCCCTACGTCAACTTCCGCCGCCCCTGCTACTTCTCCATCGAAGAGGTCGACGCCAAAGGCAAGATCCGCAAGCGCTATCCGCACCAGCTCATCATGACCCCGTTCGACAAACTCAAAGCCCTGCCACCACCGCTCATCAACCTCGCACCCGGCATCACCTTCAGGAGCCTCGAACACCAAGCCCACCAAATGACCGATAATCAAGCCGCGAAGGCCCTGACCGACGCCCGGTCAAGGCTCTTCCAATCCATCCACCGTCGATCCAAAGCCGTTGCTTGACTCACCTACGAGACCTACCGAGTTCAGGCTCATACCGCTATTGGAAAATACTTGGGGCAGGGCCCGATTGGCGCCGGCGCTGCGGTGCAGAAGTGCACCGCGTTTCATTTTCAAACAACCTGGGCAGCTTTCGCTCGTTGCTCGCCTGCACACTGCGCACAAGCGACTGCCCTTCACAGGGGCATGCGCAGCGCTTATTCTCTTAACTGCGCTCAAACCTCGAGGTCATGATGCATTCGTCTCGACCGCTTTTCTGGATCATGATGGTTGTGCTCGTCCTGACGGGCGCTTCGTGTGCGACCAGCGCCGCCGAGAGCGACTACAACACCTTCCTGGAACAGATTGCGCGGGAATGCAAGCCGCTGATCATCGGCTCCGACGACTATACGCAGGCGATCGTCTTCAACGGCTTAGGCGTCGATCCAGGCAACTACAACAATTTCCTGATGATGACGCGGTCGCTCTTCAACGGGGGCATTCCGCCGGACATTTACCGTAGCTCGCTCACCGCCTTCATCGGCGGCGGCACTTATAACGATCGTTCCTTTAACTGCATCATGGCCCATTTGCCGAAGCCGCCAAAGCCTTAGGGCCGCGCCCTCGCTCCGCACCGTTCCGGGTGGAAGGTCGATGTGGGAGCTTGCCCAACCCGGAGCGCTTGCAAGCGGATTGGACCGAGCCCAAGACGAGCAACTCCGGGCCGAGGTCGGCCTGGCCCGTGGGAACGTACCGGGCAGCGTCCCGCCGCCGGCGCGATTGACTGCCCGACCCACCGCGGCTCGCGGCCGACACCGCGAACCGGCACTAGGCCTTTTTGATCAGGCGTACGAGGAAGAGCAGGATGATCGCGCCGATCGTCGCTACGACCAGGCTGCCGATCAATCCGCCGCCGGCGGATATCCCCAGCGCCCCGAAGATGAATCCCCCGAGCAGCGCGCCGATGACGCCGACCACGATGTCGCCGATGACACCGTATCCACCTCCGCCCATCACTTTGCCCGCCAGCCAGCCGGCAACCAAGCCAATCAAAATGAACCAGACGAACTCCATCGTGCCCCCCCGCAGTCGGTTAATTTCGGCGCGGCAGACTCAAAAACCACTACGCCGCCGGTATCCCGCTTAGGTACGTCGCGCTTCGAGTACGCGTTGCATCCGAGGGCGCTTGGGTGCGCCCTCTTCGGCTGCAATCAGGAGCACGCTTTCCCATGATCGGGATGGTTCCCCGCCGCCTTGGCGGCGGCTTCGGTCATGTATGCGCCCTGCTTGGTCTTGCCATAATACTTGTCGCCCGAACAGTGGTAGACCTTCGACGCGGTGTTGACCCAGACCTGTCCGGGGCCACCGCCGGCAGCCGGCGCGGCAGGGGCAGCAGCGGTCTTGGCCGCCGGAGCCGCCGCAGCAGGCGCCATCGGCGCCGCAGTCTTGGCCGCCGGTGCGGCTGGAGCCGCCGCAGCAGGCGCCGGGGCGGCGCTCTTGGCCGCCGGCGCGGCACTGTACCAATCCTTCACGCCACCATGACCGGAACAGGCGCCACGCTTGCTTGTCGCCGTGGTGTAGCTGCCATCCTTGCATTCCCCGGTCGAGCCGGCAGGCGCCTGCGCGTAGCCCATCGCCGCTATCAGCATCCCCAGCACGATCCCTATCGATGTCCTCAAGATTCTCATTGCGCTCTCCACAGTTTGGGTGACTCCCTGCACTTCGTCGCCAGCCACGGCAGGTATGCCGCGTAGCATGCCAGAAGATCCCCCCTGCTCCAAACCCGTCGCTTAGGGGCCGGCGCGACGGGACCATGCGGCTTCCGACCGATCGCGGGTATGCTTGCGCCGAGGACTCTCCGATCGGCCAGCATCCGAACGACGGGACCTGACCCGACGCGGCTCCGACAGCGGATCTGCGTTGCGATCCTTTGGCGCCATGCTAGGAGGAGCGAGTCGTGACCCAGATCGCCGTGCTTGATGATTGGCAGCGCGTTGCGCGCGCGAGCGCAGATTGGGCGCCGCTCATGGCCCGCGCCGAAGTCACCTTCTTCGAGGCACCGTTTGCAAGCGAGGACGCCGCCGCGCAAGGGCTCTCCCAGAGCGACATCATCCTGGCCATCCGCGAGCGCACGCCGTTCCCGCCCTCGCTGGTTGCACGCCTGCCTCGTCTGCGCATGTTCGGTCTTACCGGGTCGCGTGCGGCGCTCATCGATATCGATGGCATGCTCTCTCGCGGCATCACCGTGTGCTACACCGGGTCAGGACCGTCGGGGAATTCAACCGCGGAGCTGGCGCTCGGCCTCCTGCTCGCCGCGGCCCGGCGCATTCCCGCAGGCGACGTCGCCGTTCGTGCCGGTCGGTTCCAGCTGGGGACCGAGGCGGGCCCGGTTCTCGACGGCAAGACGGTCGGGCTCATTGGACTGGGCCGAATCGGCTCGCGCATGGCTGCCTATTGCCGCGCCCTGGGCATGAGCGTGCTGGCATGGAGCCAGAATCTCACCGCCGAAGCGGCGACTGCGGCGGGCGCAACACTGGCGTCAAAGGAGGAGCTGCTTGCCCGCGCCGACGCGATCAGCCTGCACCTGGTGTTGTCGGAGCGTACCCGCGGCATCCTCGGTGCCGCCGACCTGGCGCGCATGAAGCCCGGTGCGATCCTGATCAATACCGCGCGCGCACAGCTCATCGAGGAGGCGGCGCTGGTCGCTGCCGTTGTGTCGGGACGGATCATTGCCGCACTCGATGTGTACTATCGCGAGCCGCTAGCGGCGGATCACCCCTTAACCCGCGCGCCCAACACGGTGCTCACGCCGCATCTGGGCTACTCGGTGATCGAGGTATACCGCGAGTATTACCGGCAAAGCGTCGAGAACGCCCTGGCGTTTCTCGATGGCAAGCCGATTCGGGTATTGCAGGCGAAGTCAACCTGACGCTACGCCGTGCGCGCCGCCTCGACCATGGTCCGGAATTTCTTGACGTTGTCCTCGCCGGCGTAGGCTGCGATGCGCTTGTAGGCGGGCTCCATCTTGGCCCGAAACGGCGCGAGGTCGGGGCGCGTGATCTGCATGCCGGCCGCTGCGAGCTTGACCAACTGGTCGGCCTCACCCTCGGCGATGAGCTTGCGCATGAGGTCGCCGGCGGCGGCGCTTTCCTCGCGGAAGATCGCCTGCTGCGCAGGCGTCAGCTTCTTCCACGAATTGACGCCGATGGTGTGGATCATGTTGTTGTAGATGTGCCGGGTCAGCGCGAGATGCTTCTGCACCTCGTAGAACTTGCTGTAATAGATCACCGGAATCGGGTTTTCCTCGCCGTCGACGACCCCCTGCGAGAGCGCGAGGTAGAGCTCAGGAAACGCAATGGCCTGTACGGTGGCACCGAGCGCCTCCATCGAAGCCTGGATCTGCAACTCGGGCGGCGTGCGGATCTTGAGCCCCGCAACATCGGCGGGGACGTTGATCGGGCGCACGCCGTTGGTCACGTTTCGAAACCCGTATTCCCAGTTGTGCAGCAAGATGAAGCCCTGCTTCTCGGCAAGCGGCGCAAGCCAGTCCATCGCCGGCCCGTCGAGGACTCGAAATACCTGAGCCGGGCTGTCGAAGATGAACGGCAGCATGACGGCTCCAAACGCGGTGTCGTACTTGTCGAGCTGTCCCTGGGTGGGCAGTCCCATGTCGATCGTTCCGAGCTTGATCTGCTGCGCCTGCTCCGGCGGCCCGCCGAGCACGTTGTTGGGAAAAATGTTGATCTTGATCGCGCCGTTGGTACGCATCTCGACCCGGCTCGCAAACTGCTTGGCCGCAATATTGGCCGGATGATCTTCCGGTGCAAAGTGCGCCCAGCGCAACGTCAGCGGCGCCTGCCCGCGCGCAACGTAGGGAGTGGCCAGCGACGCTGCGGCGCTGGCAGTCTTCAGAAACCTTCTGCGGTCCATAGCCTTCTCCTCCTTAAGAACTGTCCCGAATGCTGCCGCACAGTGTTAGCCACGAAAGCCGAAATGATGCGGCAGAAACAATGCCAGCGACGGCACGAACGCGACGATCAGCAAGCCAACGAGCACCATGGCCAGATACGGAAGCATGGCGCGCGACGCGGCCTCGATATCGGCACGCATGATCGCACAGCAGACATAGAAACCCACGCCGGCAAGCGGCATGAAGCCACCGATGCCCATGGCGATGATCAACACCAGGGCGTAGTGCAGTTCGCTCAAGCCGAGCTTGCCGGCGATGGGGATGAGCAAGGGTGCCAGGACGTTGAGCGAAGGCAGGCCCTCGAGTAGCACGCCAACGACGATCAGGAGCCCGATCGAGCCGACCATGAAGATGGCGGTGCTGTTGCCGATCGAATGCAGCAGGTCGACCAGCCGCTGCGGCAGGTACGCCACCGTCAGCGTCCACGAAAATCCCGACGCGGCGGCGAAGATAAAGAGGAGCACGCCGGTCAGCGCGGCGGTATCGGCGACGGTGCGCAGAAGTCCCTTCAGGGTCATCTCGCGATAGACCAGCATCGAGAGCAACAGCCCGTAGACGACGGCGAAGGCCGCCACCTCGGTCGGCGTGGCGATCCCCAGCAGAATGCCCGCCAGAAGCATTCCCGGCATGAGCAGCGGCAGCAGCGCGCCGAGTCCGGCGCGGAGCAGGGTGACGAGCGGCACGCGGGGGATGCGGGGCGTGCCGGCGCGGCGCGTGCGCAGGTCGATAAGCAGCATCAGGCACAAGGCCATCACCGCTGCCGGGATGAGGCCCCCGATGAACAGGCCCGCCACCGAAACACTGGTGATGGAGCCGACAATCAACATGGCAATACTCGGCGGCACCGTCTCGCCCATGATCGCCGCTGCGGCGAGCACCGCCGCGCCCTCGGCTGCGCCGTGACGCTCGCGCAATTCGTCGCGCATGACCGTGCCCACGGCCGCGACGTCCGCAGGCTTGGAGCCGGAAAGGCCGGATACCACATACATGCTCAGTACGGCGACCTGGAGCAGCCCGCCGCGGGCGTGGCCGACCGCGCTCTGGATGAAGCGGATCAGGCGCACGCTGATCCCGCCGCGCTCCATGATCAGCCCCGCCAGGATAAAGAAAGGCACCGCGAGCAGGATGAAGTTGCCCGTGCCGTTGACCATGCTTTGCGGCAACACCACCAGCGACGCCGTGCCGGTGCCCCACATGTACGCGGCCGCGGACAGGAGCAGCACGAAGCCAACCGGGACGCCGGCCAGGATCGCCACGAGGAAGAATACGAGGACGGCGCTGATCGCGACGTCGGCGGTGAACCACGCCTGCCAGGTTGCGCGCGTCAGCGTCGCCGCGGCCAGCACCACGGCAAACACCGATCCGACCTGCCACGCGATCCGTCCGTGCTCGCGCCGGAGATGGATGAATGCATAGATCGCAAGCAGCGCCATGCCCAGGGGAAGCGGCAGGCCGATAATCGCCGCCGGAAGCTGCAGCACCGGCGTGCGTTCGTTCCAGCTCGAAGCAAGGAATTCGATCGAGGCAATGCCGGTCAGGCCGGCGACGAAGAGCACCAGGACATCGGCGAGCGCCAGGCAGACGCTGCGCGTCGGTGCCGAGCAGAGGTTGAGGACTACGCGGACAAAGGCATGATCGCGGCGCCGATACGCGACCGCACCGCCGATGAACGCCAGCATCGAGAGGGTCAGACGCGCCAATTCGTCGGCCCAGAGAAACGAATGATGGAAGAATGCACGCGCGACGACGTTGGCCAGGACCATGACCAGTTCGCCCAGGAGCGCCACCACGACAACCGACTCGGCGAGCCGGTCCAGTGCGCGCAGCGCGACACCGTCGTGCGCGGCGAGCGGATAGGATGGGGAGGGCACCGCCTGCTGCGTTTCGACGCCGACCGGTTGCACTGCGTTTTATCCGTTGTGGCGAAGCGCTGGTAACGACGGCGACTGCCCGAAAGGTGCTGCTGCATGGCCCGCCGGCGGGCCGTTGGGTCGCCGGCGCCAATCGCGGCAACCATCCGACGATGCTCCGACCGGATGTGCCCGCGAGTGCTAGTATTTCCCGGCCGTCGGGCGCGAGTCAATCGCTGTCGGCATCACCGTGGCCGTCGGGCGGGAGTTCCGGATGACAGACTATCGCAGACTATTCGATCTGACCGGGCGCAAGGCGCTCGTCCTCGGCGCCGCCTCCGGTATCGGCAAGGCGGCGGCGGAAGCGCTCGGCGCGCTCGGGGCCGCAGTCCATTGCGCGGATCTCGATCTGGCGCTGGCGGAGGCGACTGCAGCGGCGATCCGCGCCGGCGGTGGGGTTGCCGATGCATCGCGTGCCGACGCCGCCAGCGGCGATGAGGTCGCCGCGCTGGTGAACCGGACCCAAGCTTCTCTTGGGGGCATCGACGTCGCCGTGACGACGCCGGGCATCAACATCCGCAAGCTGTTGCTGAATTACAGCGAAGCCGAATTCGACCGCATTCTCGATCTCAACATCAAAGGGACTTTCTTTTTCTTGCGCGAGGTCGGCCGGGTCATGGTGGCGCAGAAACGTGGCAGCATCATCGCCTCATCGTCGATACGCGCCTTCACCATCGAGCCGGGGCTGGCGGTCTACGGCGCGACTAAGGCCGCGATCTCGCTGCTCGTCAAGGGGTTTGCCGCCGAGGTCGGCGGCTACGGTGTCCGCGTCAACGCGATCGCGCCCTCGATCATCGAGACGCCGCTCACTGCGCCGATCAAGACCCGTTCAGACATCTATGAAACCTACGCCAAACACACCGTCCTCGGGCGCTGGGGTCAGCCGCACGAAGTCGGGAGCGTGGTGGGTTTCCTCGCGTCCGACGCAGCGAGCTACATCAGCGGCAGCACCCTGATGATCGACGCCGGATGGACTGCGATCGACGGCCCGCCGACGGGATTGACGCAGGTTGGCTGACCCCCTGGCAGAGAAGAAAAAAGCCCGGTTGCCCGGGCTTTCTTGATTCACCGCTGCGATTGAATTAATCGAGCATCCTAATATTCGCGGCCTGATCCCCTTTGGGACCGGTGGTGACGTCGAAGCTCACCTTCTGGTTCTCGCGCAGGCTCTTGTGGCCTTCACCCTGAATCGCCGAGAAGTGGGCAAACAGATCCTTGCCGCCGCCATCGGGAGTGATGAAGCCGAAACCCTTGCCATCGTTGAACCACTTTACTGTACCTGTACTCATGTCTACTGCTCCTGGGAAAGATAAATGACGGGCCTTGGCCCGGCGCTGGAACTTCAAGGGAGAGAGACGAAGACCTGATGAGTACCGCCGAAGCGGCAACGCGGGACTGGCAATTCGCTTGAGGAACCGGCAGCTCTTCTATACACGTATTTGGCCGGCACGTCAAATTACCTATCGCGTTTAGCTGAGACGTGAATGCAATACCGGTATATAGTCTGATTGTTGCGGCAGGTGCTGCGCGACGCTTGGAGGTTGGCTCGGCAATGGGGCTTGGGTGCCCAATCGATGGAGGTGGACGGTGACGGCAGTGGCCGTCTTCGGGTCCGGTCGCGCTTCGGCCGGCTTGCGTGACCAGTTTCTCTGCGCGCTGGACGCGAGCGACGAGCTCCTGCTCCGCGACTTGGCCACGCATCTGCGCAGTTGCACCAACATTCTTCCGAGCACGACGTGCGTGTTGTTGGGACTTCCGGCCGGAAGTACCTACGCCGTGGGCGCGCGGGCTGTCATCGAGCGAAAGCCATGCTGAAGCAGGCAATCCTCGCCGTCCGGCCAGCAAGCAGCGAATACGCTGACGCAGGACCGATCGCCACCACCCAGGAGTTCACCGCGGCGCTGCTTGCCACGCGTGACTGGATCGGTATCTCGCCAACCCAGTTGCAGATGCTTCAGGCGCAGTGTCGGGCGCCGGAAGCGACCATCACCGCGGCGCAGCTCGCCACGCAGCTCAGCTTCAAGAATTGTGCGGCGGCCCGCCTGCAATACGGCACGCTGGCTCGCGCGATCGCAGAAAAGCTCGGATATGCGCCGCCGCAGAAGGGCAAGGGCCCGGTTCGCTGGTGGTTTGCCCTGTCGATTGCAGCCAACGGCGAGGACGACGCGGGTGACGGCGAGTTCAAATGGATCATGCGGCCGGAATTGGTTGCGGCGCTGCGCATGATGAAGTGGGCCTGAGCCGAGCTGGAGCCCCGGCAATTGCGACTGGGCCCGCGCGGGCGCGCCGCGACTGTCCTTGCATCCCTCGACGCTGAGTGTCGATGGTCGACACGCGGCACAGGCGCTAAGCTGCCCGCGAGCAAGTCCGTAACTTGCGACCCGGCGCGAGCGAGATGACCAGGGCGGTTCGCTCATGTCGGTCGTCGCTTCGCCCCGGGGAAGAAACCTGCGCCACTTCTAGCCCGTCTTTGGTTCCCCTCCAGACCGAATCTGGGCACTGAGCCCAGGGTGAGGGTTTCCTAGCGACCCTCTGCGGTCCGTCAATTTTTGCCGCCATTCGGTAGCGGCGAAGCGGACGTTTGGTGCCGTAGTTCGACGACGGCACATCAATACGGCCCGACTGAGGCCCATGCGTGAGTTCGCCTTGTAACCGTCAGCCAGATTGATTAGCGCTGATTACCTGAATGCAGCTCATCCTTTCGGGATCGGCACGGGCACTGCTGGATTTCTACGGTCACATGTGCAATCTCTCGATGCAGGGCAAGCGTCTCGCGAACGCGACCGGCAGTGAGCGTTGTGTCTGGGACAGTAACACGAATACCGGTGGGCAATCTGTCGCACCCGAACCCCGATATCGACAATCCCACGTCACTCCAGATGAACCGCAGAAACAGCAAGCCCCGCCGGAGCGGGGCCTGCGTTGGCGTTGAATCGGTTACTGCTTGCGGCGCGAGAAGCCAAGTCCGGCGAGGCCGAGGCCGAGCAGCGCCAGCGTGGCGGGCTCTGGGACGTTATGAATATCGAAGCTCAGGTCCTGATACTGCGTCACGAAAGTGAAGGTTCCCGTCTCAGCGGCGCCGACTGTTGTAATTTGCGTGAGCCCGAGCACTATCGGATCGCCGTCGAAGTTCGGATTCGTCGTACCAAACAAGCCGGTCGCAAAGTTGAACTCAAGAAAATTCGAGGCCACCAAGTCGGATTGCGAGAAGGAATTAAACCCGGTTCCGCCGGGGTTGTTGGGGCCGTCGAAAACCGCTCCAGGAATTGCTGCCGCGTAGTAGAGACCATCCTGCAAGATCGTAGGGCGAAACGTATTGCCAAAGCCGGTGCCCGTGACAGTTGTTATGGCGTTCTTAAGCGCCGAAGCATCGATCGAGTTGATCGCACCCTGGGTCGACGGATCATAGTCGAAGGTGTTGTTGGTTAGTCCCTGTGCGACCATATGGGTCGTGAGAGTTCCATCCAAAGTGTAGCTCGCCGTGAACTGCAACGTGTCGGCCGGAGTGGCCGGGTTCGCATAAACGATGCTCGCGGAGGAGTCCGAAGAATAGGTCGGGCTTGCCGAGTAGCTGGCAAGGCTCATAGTATTATCGGTGAAGAGCACGTCGGCGGCGGCTGGCCCCGCGCCCGCGACGATTGCTAGCACTGCCGCCAAGGCAAGACGCGTCCGCAGGTACTTCATTGAGCCTCCATTCATTATCGGAAAATGAGCCAATGTTATCCGGCATGCAAGTACGATGCCAGTTTCTCTGAACCGCTGCCAATCAGTCACTTAAGGGTGCGTCGGCACTTCTGGCAATGTGAGCCTGTAAACTTTCCTGACATGTTTCCAGCGACATCTCGGAATCACCGGGATTTGCGAGGCAACCCTGCCACAAAGGCAGAGCGGGCAACTCGTAGTTGAAGCGATAAGCGAACCCTGTGTCGGTCCGAGGCAATTTAGCCGGGGACGCCGACCGGCTGCGATTGGCCGATTTCGGGACACCCACAATCTTTGCGTCGCCCTTTGCAGCGGCGTGGGCTGATCGTACCCTCCGCGGTGTCTCGGCATGAGGCGACGAGTCATGCTTCTGCTGATGGGGGATTGCCAGCGTCGGATCGGTCTGACGCCCCGTCGGGAGCATTTGTGGACAAGTTCCCGGAGCGCACACGATGGTCATGTTCGCCGGTCGACAGTACCGGCCAAGGTATGCCCTCAACCTTGGAGCACGCATCTTGCCTTCCAAGGAAATTCGGAACCGTACTTGGCACTCATGAAGGCGTTGCCTTCCTTGAAAAAGCCGATCGGCAGGTCTCTATTTCCGCGCCAGGTATTGTTGCGTTCCGGATGACCATCTATTTTTTCTGCTGGATCGTTGACCGGCCAGACGACGGTCGCACGTCCAGAGCACATATAAGGGGCGTTCGATCTGCGTAACGCGTCGAACAGCACCCGGTCGCTTGCCTTGCGCATCTTGGGATCGAGCCGGTGCTGGACCAGTTGCCCCCCGACGACGGGTGCCAGTTCTCGCGATATCAGATAGCAGTTCGTATCAACAAGATTGGACCACGGTCGAGGGGGCTGTACTCCTCGCGTGTCGGCATCTCTCTGAAACACCCACGAGGCCTCCGGGCCAATGCTTTCGCAGTTGTCGTCAACAGACTCCCCGGTGGTTAGGTCCACGACCTTGCGTTGCGAAAAGGCCCACTGCAGCTTGTTGCTTTCACACAAGCTCAGCAATTCCTCGATGTGATCGGGCTCCTGGTAGGCGTCCTGGTCCAGAAATGCGATCCACGGCGTATCGACGATCATCATGCTCATCGCGTAGATGCGATAGCCATAGAATTCGCTATGGCCAGTATTCCAGGGCAACTCGAGAATCTGGCGTTTGGAATCGATTGCACCCAGATGCGGAACGACCTTCGAGTCGAATTCGCGCTTGAAGGCGGGGCCATCGACACACAACAAATGCATCGCTTGCTTGCACGTCTGGGCAGCCACGCTTGAGATGGCCCGCAGAATGGACTTGCTGCCGGTGCAGGCTGACACCACCGTTACCTTGTCGTCACCCATGAATCTATCCTGGCGCGCCGAAAGACCGGCGGTCGCATTTTGGTGCAGGTTAGCTGCTTATTTCTCTATCGTTTCGGGGACAGTAAATGCAACGCTCTCGACGCACCGTCGCGAGCACCGTAGCACGTCTTCACTGGCCCGGACCGACGTTGGCCCGGGGTGACAATTGATAAGATCAGCGCAATGAGCGCCGTGGCGATCAGGGCCCGACTTTGTAACCGAGCGCGGCGGCCTCGCGGTAGACCGCTTCGATCAGGGACTTGCCGATGCGTTCTTCCATCTGTCGATGCACGGGCAGCAGCGCCAGGCGCCAGGCCGCCTGCTCCTCGGCGGTCAGCGCATAGACGTTGGTTTTGCCAGATGCCTTGACCTTGGCGATACTCTCTTCGTTGTCCTGCAACGAGAGGTGATTCTCGTAGTCGGTCGCCTCGTGCATCGCGCCCTCGAGCGTGGTTCGGATGTCGGCTGGTAGCGCGTCCCAGAATTTCTTGTTGGCGATGACGGCGTAGCCGTCGTAGCCGTGGTTCGACAGGGCCACGTACTTCTGCACCTCGTACATCTTTTGCGTGTACAGATTCGGCGGCGTGTTCTCCGTGCCGTCGACCACGCCCGTCTGCAACGCCTGGTACACCTCCGAAAAGGCCATGACCTGGGGCAGCGCCCCGAGCGCGCGCATCTGCGCATCGAGCACTTTGGACGACTTGATGCGCATCTTCAGGCCGCGGAAATCGGTGACGCGGTGCAAGGGCCGGTTCGCACTCATCACCTTGAAGCCGTTGTCCCAATACGCGAGCCCGACGATGCCCTTGGTTTCAAGCCGCTGCAGAAGGTTTTTGCCGATCTCGCCGTCGACCACCCGGCGCAGCACGGCCCGGTCAGGAAAGATATAAGGGAGATCGAACACCTCAAACTCCGGCAGGCCGAGCGGGCCGAATTTGGACGTCGACGGGGCGAGCATTTGCACCGATCCGAGTTGCAGCGCCTCCAGTTCCTCACCGTCCTTGTACAGCTGGCTATTGGGATAGACCTCGATGTGCACCCTGCCGTTGGTGCGCTCCTCGGCAAGCTGCTTGAATCGCTCCGCCGCCATCCCCTTTGGCGTATCCGGCGCGACGACGTGGCTGAACTTGATCACGATCGGCGCCTGCGCCCAGGCCGCACCGGCGAAGAGCAGCGCGGCGACGACCCACAACCATTTGCGCATCATGCTGTCATCCTTCCTCAGGCGATTGCGGTGGCGCCGTGACGCGCTGGGACGCTCAGCCGGGGAAGCGCCCCGGCGTCCGCGCTTTGCTCCAGACGCCAGCATGCGCCGAGCAGCGCTTCGATGGCATCGTCGGCGAGGATCGGCGCGCACAGCGCCCGGAACTTGTCCTCGAGATCGCGATCGGTCATCGGCCGCGCGAGGCTTCCAAGCGCGTGCGCGACGAAGCGCTCGACCATGCGACCGTCCTTGAGACGAATGCGGACCCGCGCCGCGTCCTCGGCCAATGCCGGGTCGACCGTAGCCACGACGCGGTCGCGCAACGCGATCACGCGCGGATCGGCCACGCGCGCGTCCGAATACTGCGCCTCGCCCGCCGCGCCGTCGATCAGCGCTACCGCGGCGCTATGGAAGACGCTGAACTTGCCCTCGAGGCCGACGCTGGGAGTCTTCTTCCCGGTGAGCTCCAGCACAAGCGGATGCACGCTAAGCTCGACGCCTTCGATCGCCTCGGCGGTGAGGTGCTCTTCAGCACGAAGCTGCAGGCAACCGTCGATGACCGGGTGGACGACGATGCCGCAGGCGAACGGTTTGTAGGTGTTGTCGGCGAGCTCCCAGGTCTCCCCGAGTCCGGCGGTGATCTTGCCATAGTCGCGCGCGGTCGCGAGCACGTTGGCGAAGCCGCGTCGTCCCTCGATTCCCTGGACGGCGCTGGTGAAATTCTGCCGCGCGAGCAGTGCTGCGACCATGCCGTTGCGCGCCGCCAGGCCCGGATGCAGCGGCTTACACATCGACCCGAACATTTCGCGCAGGCCCGAAGCCTGCGTTGCCGCGGTTCCCAGGGCCCACACCAACTGCGCTTCGGACAGGCCGAGCAGTCGGCCGGCCGCGGCGGCGGCGCCAAACACGCCGGCGGTGCCGGTGATGTGCCAGCCGATGTCGTAATGCGACGGGTAGACGGCATTGCCGATCCGACACTCGACTTCGACTCCGAGCGCAAACGCATGCAGCCATTCGCTGCCCGTGACCGGCAGGTACTCGGCAAGCGCCAGCAGCGCCGCCGCAACCGGTCCGCTCGGATGGATGATGGTTTTCAGATGCGTGTCGTCGAAATCGAAGGTGTGGGACGCCATCCCGTTGAGGAGTGCGGCATGCAGGCAATCGAAGCGCTCGGCCCTGCCGAGGATCGTCGCTTGCGCAGCCCCGGCGAAGGGAGAGAGCGCGGCGATGGCCCGGGTTACCGCATCGTGGCGCGAAGCGCCGATCGCACAGCCGAGAAAATTGAGCAGCGCGCGCTTCGCTTCGTGGCGCACGGCAGCGGGCAGGCGGGCGGCATCGGCCGTGGCGACGAAGCGGGCGAGGGCGAGCGTGGGCTCGGCCGTCATGCCTGTGTCGTCTCCGCCTGGCGCGTGGGCGTCGGCGCAGCGGCGCTGCCCTGCAGGTACTCGAGCGCAGCCTGGATTCCACCGGGCCGGTGCGGCACGCCGCTGGCTCCCAGTCCCATCTCGACGCCGCACAGCGTGCCGCAGAGCATGAGGTCGTTGAAGAAGCCAAGGTGGCCGATGCGGAACACGCGCCCCGCGAGCCGTCCCAGTCCGGTGCCGAGCGACAGGTCGAAGCGTTCGAGCACCCGGCGGCGGAACGCATCCGCGTCGTGGCCTTCGGGCATCACGATCGCGGTCAACGAGTCGCTGTACTCGGCGGGGTGGCGGCACAGGATCTCGAGTCCCCAGGCGCGCGCCGCGCGCCGCGTCGCCTCGCCGTGACGATGATGACGCGCGAAGACCGCCGGCAGTCCCTCCTCGAGCAGCATGGCGATCGCCTCGTGCAGCCCGTAGAGCAGGTTCGTCGGCGGCGTGTAGGGAAAGGACCCGTCGCGGTTCGCAGCGACGATCTCCTCCCAGCTCCAGTACGAGCGCGGTAAACGCGCGCTCCGGTTCGCCGCGAGCGCCTTGTCGCTGATCGCGTTGAAGGACAAGCCGGGCGGCAGCATCAAGCCTTTCTGCGAGCCCGCGACCGTCACGTCGACGCCCCACTCGGCGTGGCGATAGTCCATCGACGCGAGTGAGGAAATCGTGTCGACCATGAACAGCGCCGGATGCCGCGCGCGATCGATTGCCTGGCGGATTTCCGCGATGCGGCTGCTGACCCCGGTCGAGGTCTCGTTGTGCACGACCAGCACCGCCTTGAACCCGTGTGCGCGGTCCGCGACGAGCTTTTCTTCGACCACGGCCGGATCGACGCCGCTGCGCCAGTCACCGCTGACAAACTCGACCTCGAGCGAGAGGTTTCCGGCCATCTTGCGCCACAGCGTTGCGAAGTGTCCGGTCTCGAACATGAGCACGCGGTCGCCCGGGGAGAGCGTGTTGACCAGTGCCGCCTCCCACGCCCCGGTGCCCGACGCGGGATAGATGACCACCGGCCCGGCGGTCTTGAAAATCGACTTCAGTCCGTCGAGGATCGTCCGCGTCAGACGCGCGAACTCGGGCCCGCGGTGATCGATGGTGGGGTGATCGATCGCCCGCAATACCCGGTCGGGAACGTTGGTGGGCCCGGGAATCTGCAGGAAATGGCGACCGCTGGGGTGATCGTCGAGGCGAAGCATAAGGCTACCCTGGTGGCAGACAACACCCCATTCTATCCGGACAGCGCTTTGGCCGCCGCGTACATGCGCTTGGTGCGGATCGCCACGTCGTCCGGGGCGATGGCCTCGGCGCGGGCATAGTGCGCCGCGCTTTCGGCGTAGCGGCCGAGATGAAACGCGCACAGGCCGAGCGCCGCATGCGCGTTGGCGCCAAAGATCGACGCGTCGTAGGCCAGCTCGCCGTCGTCGAGTAGGGCGGCATCGGTCGCGGCGAGCTTGGCGAACAGCGGCATGGCCTCGGCGTATTGGCGCCGTCCGACCAGGTTCTGCGCGAGGAGCCAGGTCAGTGCGTGATTGTCGGGAAACCAGCGACAACCCTCGTCGAGCAGCGCAGTGGCGTCACGCTGCCCTTCGAGCAGGTGCCGCGCCAGGTGCAGGTGCGGCAGGCTGTCCCCCGAAGTCCGCGACCGCAGTTCGCGCACGACCTCGACGCCTTGTTGCCACGCGGCTTCGGCGCCGGCAAGGTCGCCCTGTGCGGCGAGCGTCGCACCCAGATGCGCCAACGTGTAGACATGCTTCGGCTCGCTCCGCAGCCGCGCGCGCAGCAGCGGCAGATCGCGCGCGGCCTTGGCCTGCGGGTCGGCGTAGCCGTAGTGCTCGAGCGCGACCGTGCTCGCGCCCACGCGAAGGCCCTCACGCTGACGCAACGCCGTCAATGCTGGAATCAGGCTCTCATGGATGACGCCGCGGAAGCGCAGGTCGGGACGGTTGCGAAACAGCCGGTGCTCGCGATAGCGCGTGTAGCCGGCGCGCGGCCGCAAGCGCACCGTGTAGCACGCGGTACGTGCATCGGCGAGATCGGCCTCCACGGCGGCGCGGTCGAAGGCGACGACCTCTTCGTCGGCGTCGATGTAGAGGATCCACTCCCCGGACGCGGCGTCGAGCGATGCATTGCGCGCGGAGGAAAAATCGTCAGTCCAGGCGCGGTGCAGGAGGCGTGCACCGAATCTCTTCGCGATTTCAGGCGAGCGATCGGTCGAACCGGTGTCGACGACCACGATCTCATCGACGCGGGCGGCGAGGGAGCGCAGGCAGGTCGCGAGAAACCGCTCTTCGTTGCGAACGATCAGTGCCGCGGAAAGCAGCGGGCGCGGCACGCCGGCAGCCGGGTCGCTGCGGATGCGGTCGCGGCCCTAACGGTCGCGGCGGCGGCGTAGCAGAAGGGTCGCGGCGGCGCCGATCGCGGCGGCCATCGCGGTTAAGGTCCAGCCGGAGCTCGCCGGCACCGATTGTGGGAGGGTCTGATTTGGCCCCTGCGCCTGAGCCACGCCCTCGAGGCTCTGCATCGAGAAGGATGCAATCAGCGGCGCGCTGTACAGCACGGTTCCGGCGAGTATCTTGCGCAGTGCCTCCCGGCGGCTGGGATCGACGCGTTCGAGGAAGCGTTCGAAGCGGGGATTGGTGCTCATCGATGGACCTCGTTCAAGGGTTGTCGCGCACGGCTGGCCGGATATTCCACCCTAAGCCTAGATAACACATCGCGTTTCAGCCGGCAAGGCGTGGGTCCTTGCTCACCAGCAGGCCCTCTTCGAGGAGCTTGGCCAGGCAGCTTTCGACTTCTGCCACCGGGGGCGCGTCGAGCCGGAACGCGGCGGCGAGCAGCTCCGGCAACTCGCGCGCCGGGATGTTTCCGTCGCAGCTTTCGAGCAGCATGGTCGCCGTCGGATTGAGGTAATGGAGCCGGTCGCGCGCCGGGTCGTAAGCGACGAAGCCATCGCTCACCTCGCGGATCTCGATATCCGGCGCACGTTGCGCGCGCATCTCCCAATCCATGCTTGATCGCCTCAGCGCCGATTGAGAATTCTAGCGCAATGATATGCTAGCTTTGATCGCAGAATTCATGCAAGCGGCCTACGCTCCCGAGGCGCTTCGCGCCTCTCTTCGCACCCGCATCGAGGCATGCATCGTCTCGCTGCACGGTTGGACCACGGTCGACAAGGGACTGCGTCTGGCCGAGCTGGTCGTCGGCGCGCAGGCCGGCCTCTCCGTCGAGCTCGGCGTGTTTGGCGGCCGGGGAACGATCTCCATGGCGATCGGCCACGAGGCGCTCGGCAGCGGCTGCGTCGTGGCCGTCGACCCGTGGGAAAGGGCCGCCTCGCTCGAGGGCGTGAACGCACCGGAAAACGACAAATGGTGGGGCGGGCTCGACCATGAGGCGATCTACCAAAGCTTCGTCAGGGCGCTCGCCGAATCCCGGGTCGAACCGTACTGCCGCGTGTTGCGCCTGCGCTCACAAGTCGCAGCAGACCGCTTCGGCGATGGCTCGATCGCTGTCTTGCACCAGGACAGCAACCATTCGGTAGAGGTTTCGGCGACAGAGGTCGCGCTGTGGACCCCGAAGCTTTGCGCCGGCGGCTACTGGGTGGCCGACGACACCGACTGGGTCACGACCGAGCGGGCGCAACGCCTGCTGCAGGAGAAGCGCTTCGCCATCGTGGAGGAGTACCCGAACTGGAAGGTATTTCGCAAGGAGATGTAGGCGATGAGTGGTGTTGTGGCGACGCTTGTCTACCCGACCTATCGCAACGAGCCTGGGTTTGAATGGTTTGCCGACAGCCTAGCGGCGCAACTCGACCCCGGCGACGACATCGAGCTGATTCTGGTCGACGGAGCGCACGATCGTGAACGTGCAGAACGCTTCGCCTGCGCGGTAGCCGGACGCGTGACGCTGCGCCACGTTGCGGCCAAGCCCTCGCCGTACAACGGCGCCAACCGGCTGACGCGGCGCAACCTCTTCGCCGCGGCGAGCGCCCGCAACACCGGCCTTGTTTATGCAAGCAAGCCGTACGTCATCTTCGTCGACGACGCCTGCGTGCTTGCCGAAGGGTGGTGGCGGGCGGCGCGCGAAGCCGTAGCCGCCGGCCGGGTTGTCACCGGGGCGTACCGCAAGGATTGGGGCATGGAGGTCTTGCGTGGCGTGCTGGTTAACCGTCGCTCGCGCTCCGGGCTGGACTCGCGCTGGCCGCAGGGCGACGACAGCGGCCCGGTCCGCGTCGGGGGCGGGCAGCTTTTCGGCGCCAGCATCGGTGCCCCGCGCGACCTGCTGCTGCAGGTAAACGGCTTCGACGAGCTGTGCGACGCGATCGGAGGCGAGGACTGGCAGCTCGGCGTCCGGCTCGAGTTCGCCGGCGTGCCGATCTATTACGATCGGAGGATGCTGAGCATCGAAAGCGAAGACCTTCATCGCCGCGGAGTGCCCTTCGCCCGCATCGATCCAACCTTGCCTGCCGCGGCATACCTTGAGCGCCTCGGGGAATTCGGCGTCCACCGGCGGCACATTCCAGGGGCCTGCGACAGCTCGCACATGCTGCTCGACGTGGTTTATGGCACCGAGTCGGTACAGACGCAGGGCAATTATTATTGGCTTGCGGACCTGACTGAAGCCACGCTCGCGGCGACCACGCGGCGCTTTCCACGCCGGCACTGGTTCGACCGGCGGCCGCTCTGCGATCTGTGACGACCGTGGTGCGCCAGCGGCGTCTGCTTTCGCGCGGCGACATCCCGGGCAGCGACGGCGGCATCTACAATCCCGGCGCACTGGCGCGGGGACCGAAGGTCATCCTGCTGTGCCGACGCGAGATCGACTATCGTTTCTCGCCGATCGTCCACGCCGAACGGATCCTGCTCGATTCCGAGACGTTGTCGGTGATTGAGCACGGAACGCTGCTCCGGCGCGGCTTCCCGGAGGCAGCCCGCATCGAGGATTTCCGTTGCCTCGACTTCGACGGCGCCACACTGTGCATCCACACCCTGATTCAAGCCGGCGGTATCCGACCGACGCTTTCGCGCTTCGACGAGCGCCACATCGAACGAGTCGATGCGCTTGCATTGCCCGTGCGCGAGGCGCTCGTGGAGAAGAACTGGGTGCTATTCGTGCACGACGGCGCGCTGCATTGCCTGTACCGGCTCGATCCGCTGACGGTGCTTCGCCGCGAGCCCGACGCTGCGTGGAAGCTCCTGCTGCGGGAAGAAAACGGCTGGGGCGACGAATTCAGCAGCACGCTCAGCAACTCCTGCAATCTGATCGCCTTCATGGACGGCTATCTCGGCTTCTGGCACAGCATCGTTGCCGGCCGCTACGTTCAGGGGGCGCTGCTGCTCGGTCCCGACCTGCGCATTCGCTATCGGACCGGCGTGCTGCTAGACGGTCAGGAAGTCACCACGGGCTACAAGCCGGGCGTGCTCTACGTGAGCGCCCTGCTGCGCCTCGGCCGCCGGGTCCTGGCCTTCTACGGCGAAGGCGATGCGCACACCAGCGTCGCGGAGTTCGATGCCGCCGAACTCGAGGCGGAGCTCCGGCGCAATCCGTTTCGGCCGGCAGCGCCGCTGCGGGTGCGCTTCGCCGGCACGCACATGGGTGAGCTCTACCGGGCGATGCTGGCGCTGCGTCGGCTGTCGCAGGAGCACGGGGAGCCACCCATCCGGCTCTACGTCGCAGACCCGGGACTCGCGCCCGCGATCGCGGTGTTCGGCGTGCCCAAGCTCGCGCTACGCCGCCTCGCCGAGGCAACCGAATTCGATCACGACCTCGGTTGAGTCGAAGCGCGAGGGCCCGATCGCGGGTCATGCTTCCGTGGGGCGGCGAGCGGCAGCCCGCCGTGGCGGCGACGCCGGCGCCATGGCCGGTCTTGCCTAGCGAGCGAGCAGCAACGCGAGCTCGTGCGCCGCAGCGCGCAGCGGCGGCAGGAACCGCGACTCCATTTCGCTCACCGACACGCGTGACGACTGGGTTCCGACGTTGATGGCGGCCACCGCCCGGCCGACGCGGTCGTGCACTGGCACCGCGATCGAGCGCAAGCCGATCTCGAGCTCCTGATCGACCACGCAATAGCCGTTGCGGCGCACCGCCTGGAGCGCGTCTTTGAGCTCGTCGGCGGTCGAAACGGTCCTGCCGGTGAGCTTCACCAGCGGCACGCGCGACAGGTAGGCGTCAAGCTCGGTGGCCGAAAGTCCGGCGAGAAGGACCCGGCCCATCGAGGTGCAATACGCGGGCAGCCGGCTGCCGATGCCGAGCTCGATCGACAGCAGCCGCGTGGTCGTGCTCGAACGGGCGATGTAGAGGATTTCATCGCCTTCCAGCACGGCCATCGAGCTCGATTCGTGCAACATGCTGGTGATCTGGTCGAGCAACGGCTGCACGGCGTAGACGAGCGGGGTGGAGGAGAGAAAGGCGTGGCCGAGCGCCAGGATGCGCGGCCGCAGCGCGTAGCTGCGGCCATCTTCGCTGGCGACGTAACCGAGCGCGGAGAGCGTGTACAGGCAGCGGCGTACCGCCGCCCGGGGAATGCCCGTGCGCTGGCTCAGCTGGGCGATCGTCAGGTGTCGCCGCTGTTGCGTGAATGCCCGGATGACTGCAAGGCCGCGGGCGAGCGAGGCCATGAAGTTCGGGTCACCGGCAAAGGATTGGATCTCCGCCGCCGAGGTGACAGGCGAGGCGTTCGGGGCGATGATGCTCGCCGGCGCCGGCTTGGCGGCGACCCGGGTGCGGCCGGCCGCTGCGCTTTTGGCCACGGTAATTCCTTGCGCCAGATGAACAGGAGCAGGATAGCACGGCTGCGCGATAACCGCACGTTTTAACGATAATCGCCCTTGACGGCGGTTGGTGTGTTGCGTAAAGTGTTCGTTGAACGCACATATGTGCGGTAATCGCCCAAACGGGCCGGGCGAGGCGCCTAGAAACCATGCAACGCACCAGGAGGACGTTGTGATCAATAAGCTGGTTGCGTCGGCGGCTGCTGCGGTCGCCGACATTCCGCCCGGCGCGACGGTCATGATCGGCGGCTTCGGCACTGCGGGCATGCCCTGCGAGCTCATCGATGCGCTGATTGCCCACGGCGTCACGGGGCTCACCATCGTTAACAACAACGCCGGCAACGGTGACACCGGCGTCGCGGCACTGCTCAAGGCGCGGCAGGTGAAGAAGATCATCTGTTCGTTTCCACGGCAGGCCGATTCCTGGGTATTCGACGGCCTCTACCAGAACGGGGACATCGAGCTCGAGCTCGTCCCGCAGGGCAACCTGGCCGAGCGCATCCGCGCCGCGGGGGCCGGTATTGGCGCCTTCTACACGGCCACCGGCTACGGCACGCCGCTCGCCGAAGGCAAGGAAACGCGGCGCATCGACGGCCGCGATTACGTGCTCGAGTACCCGATCCGCGCCGACTTCGCGCTGATCAAGGCGCTGCGCGGCGATCGCTGGGGCAACCTGGTGTATCGCAAGACCGCGCGCAATTTCGGTCCGATAATGGCCACCGCCGCCCGCTGCACGATTGCCCAGGTACGCGAGCTCGTCAACCTCGGCGACCTCGACCCCGAGCACATCGTCACACCGGGCATCTTCGTACATCGAGTCGTCGAGGTCCCGGCCGCGGCGCAACTGATCGCCTCGCCCGGCGCGGCGGCGTGAAGCGCGAACCGAGCGCAACGCAGGGGAAACAGCGATGAACCGTTTTAGCCGTGAACAGATGGCCGCGCGCGTCGCCCGCGAAATGCCGAGCGGCGCCTACGTCAACCTCGGCATCGGGCTGCCGACGATGGTGGCCAACCATCTCCCGGCGGACCGGGAAATCATTCTCCACACCGAAAACGGACTGCTCGGGATGGGGCCGGCGCCGGCGCCCGGCGCGGAGGACCCGGACCTGATCAACGCCGGCAAGCAGCCGGTGACGACAGTGGCCGGCGCATCGTTTTTTCACCACGCCGACTCGTTTGCGATGATGCGCGGCGGCCACCTCGACTTCTGCGTGCTCGGCGCGTTCCAGGTCTCGGTGAGCGGGGACCTCGCCAACTGGCATACCGGCGCGCCCGGCGCGATTCCCGCGGTCGGCGGCGCGATGGATCTCGCCATCGGCGCGAAGCACGTCTACGTCATGATGGAGCACCTCACCAAGCAGGGCGCCTCGAAGATCGTGCCGCGCTGCACCTATCCCTTGACCGGCGTCGGCTGCGTCAACCGCATCTTCACCGACCTCGCGGTGCTCGAGGTCACGCCCGAGGGCCTGCAGGTGCTCGAACGCGCGCCCGGACTCTCCTACGCCGAATTGCAGCGCCTGACCGGCGTGCCGCTGATCGATGCGCTCGCGCCGGTCGCGGTGTAACCGGACGCCCGGAGCGAATATGCAGGACGTGTTCATTTGCGATGCGGTGCGCACCCCCTTCGGGCGCTACGGTGGCAGTCTGGCGACGGTGCGCGTCGATGACCTCGGCGCGGTGCCGATCAAGGCCCTCGTCGAGCGCAATCCCGGCGTCGACTGGGGCGCAGTCGACGACGTGGTATACGGCTGCGCCAACCAGGCGGGCGAGGACAATCGCAACGTGGCACGCATGGCGCTGCTGCTCGCCGGCTTGCCGCAGGAGGTTCCCGGCTCGACGATCAACCGGCTGTGCGGATCGAGCATGGACGCCATCGGCATCGCGGCGCGAGCGATCAAGAGCGGCGAGGCGGCGCTGATGATCGCCGGGGGCGTGGAGAGCATGTCGCGTGCGCCGTTCGTCATGGGCAAGGCGGAGTCGGCGTTTTCGCGCAGCGCGAAAATCGAGGACACGACCATCGGCTGGCGCTTCATCAATCCGCTGATGAAGGCCAAGTACGGCGTCGATTCGATGCCGGAAACGGCGGAGAACGTCGCCGCCGAGTTCAGGATTTCGCGCGCCGACCAGGATGCGTTCGCGCTGCGCAGCCAACAGCGTGCCGCGGCGGCGGTCGCGGCGGGACGTCTGGCAGAGGAGATCGTGCCGGTGACCATCGCCCAGAAAAAAGGCGATGCGCTGCTCGTCACCAAGGATGAGCATCCGCGCCAGACGACCCTCGAGGCGCTCTCCAAGCTCAAGGGTGTCGTGCGACCCGACGGAACGGTCACCGCCGGCAATGCCTCGGGCGTGAACGACGGCGCCTGCGCGGTGCTGCTGGCGTCGGCGGAAGCGGCGCGCCGATATGGCCTGACGCCGCGCGCGGCCGTGCTTGCCTCGGCGACCGCGGGCGTGGCGCCGCGCATCATGGGCTTCGGCCCGGCGCCGGCGATGCGCAAGGTGCTGGCCAAGACCGGCGTCAAGCTTGCCGACGTCGACGTGATCGAGCTAAACGAGGCATTTGCGGCGCAGGCGCTGGCGGTGTTGCGCGATCAAGGCATCGCCGACGACGCGACCTTCGTCAATCCCAACGGCGGTGCCATCGCGCTGGGCCACCCGCTCGGCGCCTCGGGTGCGCGGCTGGTCACCACCGCGCTCTACGAACTGCAGCGCAGCAGTGGCCGCCACGCACTGTGTACCATGTGCATCGGCGTCGGCCAGGGCATCGCCATGCTGATCAGGCGGGTATAGAGACTTCGAGAGGCAGACATGAACAAGGCAACCGAGGAGTTTGTCGTCGGTGGAGTCACCGCCTACCGGCGACCGTATTTCAACACCCAGCCGCCATACTCGTACCCCCGCTATCGTTCGACGCTGACGCGTGCGCCGACGCAGCCGTTGGTATTCCTGCCGCACACCCTCTCCGAGGTCACCGGACCGGTGTTCGGCTACGCCGACGTGCAGCCAACCGACAACGACCTGACACGGCAGCATGAAGGCGAGCCGATCGGCGAACGCATCGTCGTCTCGGGGCGCGTGCTCGACGAGAACAGCCGGCCGGTCGCGCACGCACTGGTCGAGGTGTGGCAGGCCAACGCCGCCGGTCGCTATCGGCATGCGGTTGACGATCACGACGCGCCGCTCGATCCGAACTTCACCGGCGCCGGCCGCGTCCTGACCGACGGCGAGGGCCGCTACCGCTTCCTGACCATCCGCCCCGGCGCCTATCCCTGGCGCAACCACTACAATGCGTGGCGCCCAGCGCATCTGCATTTTTCCCTCTTCGGCCTGGGGCTCGTGCAGCGCCTGGTGACCCAAATGTACTTTCCCGGCGACCCGCTGCTCGAATACGATCCGATGTACAACAGCGTTCCCGACGACAAGGCGCGCCAGCGCATGGTCTCCAGCTTCGATTGGGAGTCGACCCTGCCCGACATCGCGCTCGCCTTCCGCTACGACATCGTGCTGCGCGGTCGCGACGCGACGCCGATGGAATCGTCACGCGCCTGATCCCGCCATGAGCCTACTCACCACGGCATCGCAAACCGTCGGCCCCTACGTCAAGATCGGCTTCGAGTCCTCCGTCGTGGTCGACCTCGCCGCCCCAGGTGTCGGCGGCGAACGCATCACCCTGGCCGGCCGGGTCATCGCCGGCGACGGCAAGCCGGTCAACGATGGTGTGGTCGAAATCTGGCAGGCCAACGCGCAGGGCAAGTACGCCCACCCGGAAGACGCGCAGGACAAGCCGATCGACGCCGGATTCCGCGGCTTCGGTCGCTGCCTGACCGATCAAGCGGGGCGTTTTCGCTTCACGACCATCAAGCCGGGGCGCGTGCCGGGCCCGGAGGGCGCTGCGCAGGCACCGCATATCGTCGTCACGGTGTTCACGCGCGGATTGCTCAAGCACCTCATCACGCGCGTTTACTTTCCCGACGATCCTGCCAATGCGCAGGATCCGGTGCTCAACCTCGTGCCCCCCGAGCGGCGTGCGACACTGATCGCCCGGCGCGCGCCGGGCGAGAAGGGCACGCTGGAATGGAACGTCATGCTGCAGGGAGCGGAAGAGACCGTATTCTTCGATTTTTGACGCGATGACCGAGCGCTGCGCGGCGGCGGCGTTGCCTACGCGCCAGCCGACGCCCGCCGACGCGTGGCAGTTACCAACGGAGGAGGAAGCGGTCGTGGATGCCCGACGCTCGCAGCGCCTGTTCGACCCGCTGTTCACGACCGAGGCGATGCGCGCCATCTTCTCCGATCACGGCCGGGTGCAGGCGATGCTCGACTTCGAGGCGGCACTGGCGCGCGCCGAAGCGCGTGCAGGCCTGCTCTCCGACGCCGCCGCCGCGGCGATCGGCGAGGGCTGCCGCGCCGAGCAGTTCGACCTCGACGCGCTGGCCGCGGCGGCGGCGCAGGCCGGCAACTCGGCGATTCCCCTCGTGCGTGCGCTGACGGCGCAGGTCGCCGCCCGCGATGCCGAGGCCGCGCGCTTTGTGCATTGGGGCGCGACCAGCCAGGACACCATGGATACGGGGCTCGTGCTGCAGCTGCGGCGCGCCCTGGCGATGATCGCAGCCGACCTCGCGCGGCTGGCCACCGCGCTCTCCGCACTCGCCGAACGGCACGCGCATACGGTGCTTGCCGGCCGCACCTGGCTGCAGCAGGGCCCTCCGGTGACGCTGGGGCTCAAGGCGGCAGGGACCCTGTCCGCGGTGCAGCGCCACCGCCTGCGTCTGGCTGCGCTGCGCGGACGCGTCGCAACCCTGCAGTTCGGCGGCGCGGTGGGAACGCTCGCCGCGCTCGGCGAGCAGGGCATCGAAATTGCCGCCGCGCTCGCCGACGAGTTGCAGCTCGCGCTACCCGACGTTCCCTGGCATGCGCAACGCGATCGGCTGGCCGAAGTCGCTACCACCCTGGGCCTTCTGGTCGGAACGCTGGGCAAGCTCGCGCGCGACGTGTCGCTGCTGATGCAATCCGAGGTGGGCGAAGCCTCCGAGCCCGGTGCGCCCGGACGCGGCGGCTCCTCCACCATGCCGCACAAGCGCAACCCGGTCGGATGCGCCGTCGTCCTCTCCGCGGCGATGCGAACGCCGGCGCTGGTCTCGGTCATGCTCGCGGCGATGGTGCAGGAACACGAGCGCGGCCTCGGCGGCTGGCACGCCGAATGGGAAACCCTGCCGGAGATCTGCACGCTCTGCGCCGGGGCGCTGGCGCAGACGATTGCCATCGTCGAAGGTCTGGAGGTCGACCCCGCGCGCATGGCGGCCAACCTTGAGCTCACCGGCGGGCTCATACTTGCCGAGGCGATCGCGATGGCGCTCGGCGCGAAGATTGGCCGGATGCAGGCCCATCAGCTGCTGGAGGAAGCGTCCGCTCGAGCGGTGCACGAGGGCATGCGCCTGCGCGACGTGCTCGCGGCCGACGCGCGCATTAGCGCCCATCTGTCGCCCTCCGAGATCGATCACCTGCTCGATCCGAAGCGCTACACCGGACAAGCCGGACGGCTGGTGGCGCGCGTGCTTGCCACGCGCCAGGAAGCGGGCGATGGTGCTGCCGACGCTTGACAGCCAGCGCGAGCGCTGCAAGGCGCGGGTCGAGGGCCCTGCCGCCGCGCCGGTGCTCGTCCTTTCCAATTCGCTCGGCACGAACATGGCCTTGTGGGACGGGCAGATGCCCGCGCTGACGGCACGCTATCGGGTGCTGCGCTACGACACACGCGGGCACGGGTCATCGCCGCTGACCACCGGACCGTACTCGATCGCCATGCTGGCGAGCGATCTGCTGGTGCTGCTCGATGCGCTCAAGATCGAGCGCGCGCACTTCTGCGGCCTGTCGCTGGGCGGAATGACCGGCATGTGGCTGGGCATTCACGCCGCCGAACGTATCGACCGGCTGGTGCTTGCCAATACGGCGCCGCGCATCGGCGCGGCGGACATCTGGAACGCGCGTATCGACGCCGTGCGCCGGGGCGGCATGCAGGCGATCGCCGACAGCGTGCTCGAGCGCTGGTTCACAGCCGGATTCCGCGCCTGCGCCCCGGAGGCAGTCGGCCGCGCCAGGGCCCTGCTCGCCGCCACGCCGCCGGAAGGCTACGTGGCCTGCTGTGCCGCGATACGCGATGCGGACCTGTGGCCAGGCGTCGCGGGCATCCGCTCCCCGACGCTGGTCATCACCGGGACGCACGACGCCGCCACGCCGGCGGCAGAGGGCAGGAAGACGGCGGAGCGGATCGCCGGCGCGCGCTACGTCGAACTCGATGCGGCGCATATCTCGAACGTCGAAGCGGCCGACCGCTTCACCGCCGAGTTGATCGCCTTCCTGGCCGCAGGCAGCCCATGATGCCGCGGGCGAGAAAAACGCCATGCGGGCAAACGCGCTCGCTCACGCTGCTCTGCGCGCTGCTCTGCCTGCCGCTCCCCGCGACCGCGGGAACACCGGCATCCTATCCCGTACGGCCGATTCGCATCGTCGTGCCCTACACGCCGGGCACCGGGATCGATATTCTGGCGCGCGTCGTCGGGCAGCAGCTCGCCGGCCGGCTGAAGGTCGCGGTCGTCGTCGACAATCGCCCGGGCGCGAGCGGGAACATCGGCACCGAGGCGGTGAGCAAGGCGCCAGCCGACGGCTACGTGCTGCTCATGACCTCGAGCACGCACGTGCTCAACGCGGCACTGCAGCCGAGCGTGCCCTACGACCCGGTCAAGGGCTTTACACCGATCGGCCCGACCGCGAGCGCGAGCCTGGCGCTGGTCGTTAACCCGTCGCTGCCGGCGCGCTCGGTGCGGGAACTCGTCGCGCTGGCGAAGGCGGAGCCAGGAAAGCTCAACTACGCCTCACCGGGCAACGGCACCCCGCATCACCTGGCGATGGAGCTCTTCAAGCGACACTTCGACGTCGACATCACGCACGTCCCCTACAACGGAACGGCTGGTGCGGTCACGGATCTCATCGGCGGTCAGGTGCAGGTGATGTTTCTGCCGGTGCATGTGGCGCTGCCCCTGGTGCAAAGCGGCAGGCTGCGCATGCTCTCGGCCGGTGGTGCGCAGCGCTCGCCTGCGACGCCGGACGTGCCGTCACTCGCCGACGAAGGCGTCACCGACATCGACGTCGACATCTGGTACGCGTTGCTCGGGCCGCCCGGCCTGGACAGGGAGCAGGTGGCGCTGCTCAATGCCGAGGTCAATGCCATTCTGCGCGAGGCTGATGTGGCCGACGTCCTGGGCAGGCAAGGGCTGCAGCCGCGACCGGGCACCCCGGCAGACCTGGAGCGCATGATCACCACCGACCTCGATCGCTGGACGCGGCTCATCCGCGCGGCGAAGATCACGGTCGATTGACACCCCTGATCGTCTACCCCCCAGCATGAAACTCGACATCTTCAACCACATCTTCCCGCAGCGCTTCTACGACCGCATGCTCAAGGTCGCGCCCAACGGCAGGGACATGCACAAGCGCGTGCGCGCGATCCCCTGCATCGTCGACCTGGCGCAGCGTTTTCGCATCATGGACATGTTCGACGATTACGCGCAGGTGATCTGCCTGGGCTCGCCGCCGATCGAGGTCTTCGGCCCGCCCCCCGTGTCGACCGAGTTGGCACGGCTTGCCAACGACGGCATGGCTGAATTGGTCGACCGGCATCGGCAGCGCTTTCCGGCCTTCATCGCCTCGTTGCCCATGAACGATCCGATGGGGCTGCTCAAGGAAGCCGAGCGCGCCGTGCACGAGCTCGGTGCCGTCGGGGTGCAGGTGTTCACCAATGTCCTGGGCAGGCCGCTCACCGCGCCGGAGACCCTACCCCTGTTCGAGTTGATGGCCAAGCTCGACCTGCCGCTGTGGCTGCATCCGGCACGGGGCGCGGATTTTGCGGACTACCAGCAGGAAAAAAGAAGCCACTACGAGATCTGGTGGACGTTGGGCTGGCCCTACGAGACCAGTGTGGCGATGGCGCACATCGTCTTCGAGGGCCTGTTCGAGCGCTATCCGCAGCTCAAGATCATCACCCATCACATGGGGGGAATGATTCCGTATTTCGAAGGTCGCGTCGGACCGGGGTGGGATCAGCTCGGCGCGCGCACCTCGGACGTGGATTACAGCGCGCTCCTGCGACAGCTCAAGCGCCGGCCGGTCGACTACTTTCACTTCTTCTACGCCGACACGGCACTCTTTGGCGCCATGGAGGCAACCCGGTGCGGGCTCAAGTTCTTCGGCCCCGAACGGGTGCTCTTCGCTTCGGATGCGCCGTTCGATCCGGAGCAGGGCGCGATGTATACCCGCACTACGATCGAGATCATCGACCGGCTCGATGTCTCGCCGGCGGAGCGGCATGCGATCTACGAGGGCAATGCGCGACGGCTGCTGAAGCTCGAGTGACGACGACGGGAATGACCCTAAAGGAGGCGAAACGGATGGATGAGCGTGAACGGTACGAGAAGGGCTTGGCGCTGCGCCGTACGGTGCTCGGCGACGCACACGTCGATCGCGCGCTGACGCGAAGCAACGCGTTCAACGCGGAGTTTCAGGAGCTGATCACCCGCTATGCCTGGGGCGAGATCTGGACCCGGCCGGGGCTGCCGGCGCACAGCCGGAGCCTGCTCACCATCGGCCTGTTGGTGGCGTTGAACCGGGGCGAGGAATTCAGGCTGCACGTGCGCGCCGCGTTCAACAATGGCGTGACGCGCGACGAGATCAAGGAAGTGCTGCTGCAGTGCGCGATATACTGCGGCGTTCCCGCCGCTAACTCCGCTTTCCACATGGCCGAGGAGGTGTTCGCGCAGCTGGGGCAGGGCGGTTGAATAAAATCCAAATCGGGCGGGGCGGCGCGAGGCGCCGACCCGTGCCGCGGGTAACGGTCATGAGGGAGGATGCAATGCGATACGCAAAGCGGGGCTGCCGGCTCCTGGTCGGCGCCGTGGTCCTCGCCGTCGCCGCAGCGGCGTCGGCGCAGAACGTGGTCAAGCTGGGCTTCGTCGGCGAGTTCTCGGGGCCGTTTGCGCAATACGGCCAGCAGATCCTGGGCGGCATGAAGGCGTACATGAAGCTGCACGGGGATACGGTTGCCGGCAAGAAGATCGAGATCGTGCAGAAGGACACCGGCGGGCCGGCACCTGAAGTCGCCAAGCGCCTGGCGCAGGAGCTGGTCACCCGTGACAACGTCGACCTGCTGGTCGGGTTTGGCCTGACGCCCAACGCGCTGGCCGTTGCCCCGGTGGCGACGGAGGCCAAGAAGGCGATGGTGATCATGAACGCGGCGACCTCGATCATCACCACCAAGTCGCCCTACATCGTGCGCGTGTCGATGACCTTGCCGCAGGTGACGCAGCCGATGGCGGTCTGGGCGGCGAAGAACGGCATCAAGAAGGTGTACACGGTGGTGGCCGACTACGGTCCGGGGCTCGATGCGGAAAAGGCGTTCGGCGAGGCGTTCAAGGCCGCCGGGGGCGAGATCGTCGGCGGCGTGCACACGCCGCTGCAGAATCCGGACTTTGCGCCGTTCATCCAGCGCGTCAAGGACGCCAAGCCGGAGGCGGTGTTCCTGTTCCTGCCGGCGGGCGAGCAGGGGATCGCGTTCATGAAGGGTTACGAGGAGCGCGGGCTCAAACAGGCGGGCATCCGGCTCATCGCCACGGGCGATATCACCGACGACGGGGTGCTCGAGGCGATGGGCGAGCCGACGCTCGGGCTCATCACCAGCTTTCACTATTCGGCCGCGCACGACTCGCCGGAGAACGCCGCGTTCAAGAAAGCCTATGCCGAGGTCAACGGCGACAAGCTGCGGCCGAACTTCATGGCCGCGGCCGGCTACGACGGCATGGCGCTGATCTATGAAGCGCTGAAGAAGACCGGCGGGTCGACCGACGGGGACAAGCTGGTGGCGGCGATGAAAGGCGTGCGGCTGATGAGCCCGCGCGGGCCGATCCTGATCGATCCGGAGACCCGCGACATCGTGCAGACGGTGTACATCCGCAAGGTCGAGAAGACTCCCGGAGGGCTCTACAACATCGAGTTCGACAAGTTTCCCGAGCAGAAGGACCCGGGCAAGCCCTGATTG
This sequence comes from uncultured beta proteobacterium, assembly GCA_963763625.1. Taxonomy (GTDB): domain Bacteria; phylum Pseudomonadota; class Gammaproteobacteria; order Burkholderiales; family Casimicrobiaceae; genus PALSA-1003. The sequence continues at coordinate 403,544 of CAVXPH010000003.1, forward strand.
CGGCGAGGAGCACATGGCGATGGCGGCGATCGGAAGCTTCATCGGCGTCGTCTTCGACGGCTTGGCTTATGGCAGCCTGCTGTTCCTGATCAGCATCGGGCTGTCGGTGACCATGGGGTTGATGAACTTCATCAACCTCGCCCACGGCGCATTCGCGATGCTCGGCGGTTACGCCGCCGTGGTCGCGATGTCGCGGCTGGGCATTCCGTTCCTGCCGGCCCTGGCGATCGCCTTTGCCGTGAGCGGCGCGGCCGGCGCGCTGCTCGAGCGCCTTCTCTATCGCCGCCTGTATCGGTCCACGCACTTAGACCAGGTGTTGTTCACCATCGGCCTCACGTTCATGGCCATCGCCACCGCGACCTATGGCTTCGGGCCGGCGCAGCAGCCGGTGCACTTGCCGCCGTTGCTGACCGGGCAGGTGCACGTGCTCGGCCTGGATCTGGGCGCCTATCGGCTGTTCCTGATGGCGATGGTCGTCCTCGCCACGCTCGCCCTGACCTATCTGGTCGAGCGCACGCGCTTCGGCGCGCAGGTGCGCGCCGCCGTCGACAACCCGCAGGCGGCAGTGGGATTGGGCATCGACGTCGAGCGCGTGTTCAGCATCACCTTCGCGCTCGGTTCGGCGCTGGCGGGTCTCGGCGGCGCGCTGGGCATCGACGTGCTTGGCCTCGATCCGACCTTCCCGCTCAAGTACATGGTGTACTTCCTGCTCGTCGTCGCCGTCGGCGGCGCGGGGACGATTCGTGGCCCGCTGGTGGCGGCGCTTCTGCTCGGCGTGTGCGACGTCGCGGGCAAATATTACGTGCCGCAGATCGGCTCCTTCGTCATCTATGCGGTGATGATCGTTCTGCTGCTGCTCTTTCCGGCCGGCCTCGCGGGGCGGCGCGCGTGAGTGCCCTGCCGACGCTCAGGTGGAACCGCTTCGAGGTGGCCTTCTGGCTCTTCCCGATCGCGGCATTCTTCCTCTTCCCGACCTATCTGACGCTGGGCAGCCAGATCCTCATCGCCGGGCTGTTCGCGCTGTCGCTCGACCTCATTCTCGGCTACGCGCGGATCATTTCGCTCGGCCATGCGGCGTTCTTCGGCCTCGGCGCCTATACCGCGGGGTTGCTCGCCGTGCACGGTTTCGGCGAGCCCTTGAGCGGGCTTTTCGCTGCGGCGGCGATCGCCGCGTTCGTCGGCTGGGTCACGGGCTTCCTGATCGTCCGCGGCCAGGACCTGACGCGGCTCATGGTCACGCTCGGGATCGGGCTCATGCTCTACGAGGCGGCCAACCAGGCCTCCTCGGTCACCGGCGGCGTCGACGGATTGTCGGGGATCGAAATTAAAAAGATCTTCGGCCTGTTCGGTTTCGGCCTCGACGGCAAGACGGCATACCTGTATAGCCTCGCGGTCCTGTTCATCGTCTTCAACGGCGTGCGCGTGCTCGTCCGTTCGCCGTTCGGTCTGAGCCTCATGGGCATTCGCGAGGGTGAGCGGCGGATGCCGGCGATCGGCGCATCGGTGCGCCACAAGCTCGTCACCGTCTACACCGTGGGCGCCGCGATCGCGGGCATCGCCGGTGCCCTGCTGGCGCAGACGACGCAATTCGTCGGCATCGACGTGTTTGGTTTCCAGCGCTCGGCCGAGGTCATGATCATGCTCGTGCTCGGCGGCACCGGCACCCTCTACGGCGCACTGCTGGGGGCTGCGGTGTTCATGCTGCTGCAGGACTATCTCTCCAACTTGAACACCGTCTACTGGCAGTTCTGGCTCGGCATGTTGCTGGTGCTGCTGGTGCTCTTCGCGCGCGGCGGCCTGATGGGGGCGCTCCTGGCGCTCTCGCGCTACGCGCGGCGGAGGACGGCGTGACGGCGGCGCTGCGCACCGAAGCGCTGTCGAAATCCTTCGGCGGCTTCAAGGCCAACTCGGAGGTGAGCCTGGCATTCTCGGCCGGAGCGCGACACGCGCTGATCGGGCCCAACGGCGCAGGCAAGACGACGTTCATCAACCTCTTGACCGGGGTGCTCGCGCCGAGCGCGGGCGAGGTCTACCTGGGCGAGGAGAGGATCACCGGCCTGCCGCAGCACGCCCGGGTGAAGCGCGGCATGACGCGCACCTTCCAGATCAACACCCTGTTCCCCGGGCTCACCGTGCTCGAGTCGGTGATGCTCGCCTGTTGCGAACGCGCGGGCCGTGGCGGCGTGTGGTGGCGTACCGTTGCCGCCGAGCATGGCGCGATCGCCGAGGCGCAAGACATCCTGGCGCGGTTGCGCCTCGACGCCGATTCCGCTACGCCCACGCGCGCGTTGCCTTACGGCAAGCAGCGCTTGCTCGAAATCGCCTTGGCGCTTGCCACGCGACCGACCGTGCTGCTGCTCGACGAGCCGGCAGCAGGCATTCCCTCGGCGGCAAGCGCGGAGCTGTTCGGCGTGATCGCGCAGTTGCCGCGCGAGGTCACGATCATCTTCATCGAGCACGACATGAACCTGGTGTTTCGCTTCGCCGAGCGCATCACCGTCCTCGTCGCCGGCGCCGTGCTCGTCGAGGGCACGCCCGATGAGATTGCGCGCGACAGCAAGGTGCGCGAGGTCTACCTTGGCGAAGCACAGCATGGCTGAGCTCATCCGGGCGGAAGGATTGACCGCCGGCTACGGCGAGTCGATCGTGCTCGAGGACGTGTCGCTGACCCTCGACGAAGGCGGCAGCTTAGCGCTGCTGGGCCGCAACGGGGTGGGCAAGTCGACCCTGCTGCTTACCCTGATGGGGCTCACGCGCCTGCAGCAGGGGCGGCTCACACTGCGCGGCAACGAAATCACCCGCCTGCCGCCATGGCGTCGCGCCCAAGCGGGCCTCGGCTGGGTGCCGCAGGAACGGTTCATGTTCCCCTCGCTCACCGTCGAAGAGCATCTGACGGTGGTTGAGCGACCCGGCGGGCCGTGGAATCTCGACCGCGCGTATCGGGTTTTTCCGCGCCTCGAGGAACGCCGGCGCAACCGCGGCAATCAGCTCTCCGGTGGTGAGCAGCAGATGCTCGCCATTGCCCGCGCGCTGATGACCAATCCAAAGCTGTTGCTGCTCGACGAACCGATGGAGGGCCTGGCCCCGATCATCGTCGCCGAGCTCGTCAAGGTGATCGGCCAGATCGTGCGCGCCGGCGAATTTGCGGTCATCGTCGTCGAGCAGCACGCACGCCTGGCTCTGGGCCTGACGCAACAGGCGGTCGTGCTCGATCGCGGGCGCGTCGTCCACCGGGCGGCGAGCGAGGAACTGCTCAAGGACCCGGCGCGACTCGATCGCCTGGTTGCGGTGGCGTGAGGCGAAGGCACCTTTGGGCTTTGCGTCGCGCGCGTCATGGCCCGGCGCCAGGCGACCAGAGCGCGACCGTGGCCAGATAGCCCGGCGGCACACCGACTTCGCTTAGCTGCCAGCGCGCCGGCTGGTACGGGTAGGGGCCCGCCGCGAGCTCGATCGCCCCGGATAGGCGTACCTCGAGGTGGCGGAACGGCGCCGACAAGCCCTCGCCGGTCGCCTTGCTCATCGCCTCCTTGCACGTCCAGTAGCGCAGAAAGCGGCTTCGGCGTTCGCCCTCGGACAGCGGGGCGAGCGTCGCCTGCTCGGCGGCGGTGAGGAATTTCGTCGCCAGTCCGTCGGCGCGAACGCGGCGGTCGGCACGCTCGATGTCGACGCCGATGCGCCGCGCGCGGGCAATTCCGATCAGGGCGACGCCCGCGGTATGGGAGACGTTGAAATCGACCCCGGTGTCGCCGGCAAGCTGCGGCCGCCCACGCTCGCCGCGCACGATGGGCACTGCGTGCGGCGAGAGATCCAGGGCGCGCCCGAGCAACCAGCGCAGCAACGCACGGCCGGCGATGTAGTGGCGCGAGAGCGCTTCGCGCCCGAAGCGCGCCGCACGGGCATGTTCGGCCGGCGACAGCCAGGGCGAGATGCGCGCGATGTCGGCCTCGCCTGCGGCGAGAGGGGCCCACCACAGCGCCACCTCGGTCGCGGCAGACGCAAGCGCCGTCGGGACGCGCTCCGGATTGCCCGGGGCAGGGAAATCGTCTACCCTCACTCGCCGTTCTGCCTCAGGGATCGTTGTGGCGCGGACTTCGCATCGCTTCGCGTCGCGTATCGCGGTATCGGATGGTCTTCCTCCTGCGCTCGCTCGGTCGTTTGCCGCTCGCCACGCTCTACGGCTTCGCCCGGATCGTTTATTTTGTCACGTTTTATCTGCTGCGCTGGCGGCGTGATATGGCCGTGGGCAACCTCGCTCGCGCGTTTCCAGAGAAATCCGCCGCAGAGCGCGCCGCGATCCTGCAGCAGGCGTATCGCAACATGAGCGAGGTGTTCGCCGAACTGCTGTGGGGCTGGCGCGCCAGCGCGGACGAGCTCACCGGGCGGCTGGTGATGGACAACCCGGAGCTTGTTGCGCGCTTTGTCGCCGAGCGCCGCTCGGTGATCCTGCTCACCGCGCATGTATGCAACTGGGAATGGCTGCTGCCCGGCGGCGGCGCGCACTTCGGCATTCCCATCGATGCCGTGTACAAGCCGCTGCGCGTGGCCAGCGTCGACGCCTACATGCGCGAGGCGCGCAGCCGCTTCGGCGGCCAGCCGATCCCGATCAACAGCTTTGCTTTCGAACTGCTGCGGCGCGCGGGCCAGCCGCGGGCCTACGGCATGGTGGCCGACCAGACGCCGCCCAAGCACATGGACAAGCACTGGACGCGCTTCCTGAATCAGGACACGGCGTTCTACGTTGGCGCCGAAAAGATCGCCCGCTTCCTCGACGCAGCGGTGGTGTACGTGGCGATGCGCCGACTTCGACGCGGTCATTACGCCGTGCGCCTGCACGTGCTGGCTGAACCACCCTATGATGGGCACGAGGACGAGGGGGAGGCCGGCGGCGGCTGGATCGTCGAGGCCTACGCGCGCAAACTGGAGGCGGAAATCCGCGCCAATCCCGCGGACTGGCTATGGATCGAGAACAAGTGGAAGTATCCACGCCCTCCCGAAGAAAAGGGCGATAATCGCCCCGTATTGCGATAATCGCCCTTGACACGATCCCGGTGCTAAGCCTAAAGTTCGTTAGTCGCACAATAATTCGATAATCGCACAACGGAGGAGTAGGTCGTGATTCGCGGCACCACGACGATCATCGCGCATCTGGGCGATCCTATCGCCCCGGTCAAGGCGCCGATGATCTACAACCCGTATTTCGAACGCTCCGGCATTGACGCCGTGGTCGTGCCCATGGGGGTACGCGCGGCAGACTACCCCGAGGTCCTGCGCGCGCTCTTTCGCCTCACCAACATTCGCGGCGCGCTGGTGACCATGCCGCACAAGGTGACGACGGTGGCGCTGCTCGACGCCTGCAGTGAAGCCGTCCAGATCGCGCAGTCGTGCAACGCCGTGTTGCGCCGGCCCGACGGGACGCTCCTGGGCGATCTTTTTGACGGGGCGGGATTTGTCCGCGGCATCGAGCGTCACGGCTTCAACGTCAAGGGCGCACGCTGTCTTGTCGTCGGTACCGGCGGCGTAGGCTCGGCCATTGCCGCGGCATTGGCCGCTACCGGCGCGGCCGCGCTCGTGCTCTACGACCAGGATGGCGCCGGCGCCGACGCGCTCGCCGCCAGGTTGCGGGCGCATTATCCGCAGCTCACACTCAAGACCGGATCGAAAGACGCCGCAGGCGTCGACCTGGCGGTCAACGCGACCCCGCTCGGCATGAACGCCACCGACCCGTTGCCGTTCGATGTGGCGCAATTGAGTCCGGCGGCCTTCGTCGGCGAGGTGGTGATGAAGCAGGAGATCACCCCGCTCCTGCGCGCTGCCCGCGAACGCGGCTGCCGTACCCAGGTCGGCACCGACATGCTCTTCGAGCAGATCCCTCTCTACCTCGAGTTCTTCGGCTTCGGCCGCGTGACGTCCGACGCGCTGCGGGCCGTTGCGGCCCTCAACTGAGGGTCCCATGCTCGAAATGGCCCGCTTTGCCATGAACACCAACACCCTCGCCGGGACGCTCGAGGAAAAGCTGCGCGCGGTGAAGGGCGCCGGTTTCGGCGCCATCGTGCTCTCCGGCGGCGATCTGGTCGGCCATCCCGACGGCCTCGACGTTGCGGTCGAGTTGGTCAACAACAGCGGGCTTAAGGTCAGTGCGTTTCAGATGCTGCACGATTTCGAGGGATTGTCGGGACACATGCTCGACTACAAGATCGACGTCGCGCGCGCGCTTTTCGACATGATGCGCGCGGTGGACGCGCCGCTGCTCATCGTCGCCTCGACGACATCGCCCCATGCCAGCGGCGATCCGGCCAAGATGGCCGCCGACCTGGCCATGCTCGGGACGTTGGCAGTCCCGCCGGGGATTCGCATCGCCTACGGTGCCCTGGCCTGGGGACGCTGGATCAACGAATACACGGCCGCCTGGGACGTGGTGCGCATGGCCGGCCAGCGCAACGTCGGGCTGGCAATCGATTCGTTTCACGTCCTCGCCCGCGGCACGTCGCGCGAGCACTTCGGCGCGATTCCGGGCGAGCGGATCTTCTTAGTCCAGCTGGCCGATTACCTGTGGGACATGGACGATCTCATCGAGACCGCGCGCCATCGCCGCGTGTTTCCTTCCGAAGGCAATCACAGCGCCGCGATCCTCGACTTGGTCGAGCGCATCGAACGCACGGGCTACGGCGGGGACTACTCGTTCGACGTGGTCAACGACGACTACGTGCACCTGCCGGCCGGGGCGGTTGCCGCCCGCGGGCGCAAGGCCGCGCTCTGGCTGGGGGCGAAGACCCCGCCGCCCGGCGCGCCGCATTGAAGCGATGATTCGAGCCGTTTACCGTTCATTTATTACAGCGACGGCGTTTACGCCAAGGAGGAAACCATGAAGCATGTATTGCGCCACACCGCCGCAGCGCTCGCGCTCGCGGCATCCGTGTCCGTCTTTGCCCAGCAGGGCCCGGTGACCATCATCGGCCTGATGGAGCTGTCGGGCACGGGCGCGACCGCGGGGACCAATTTCGACAACGGCGTCAAGCTCGCGGTCAAGGAAATCAACGCTTCGGGCGGTATCCTCGGGCGCAAGATCGAGTACACCTCGATGGACACGCAGTCGGCGCCACAGACGGCCAAGGCGCTGGCGCAGAAGGCGGTCGATCAAGGGGCGTACGTAGTGATGGGCCCGGTGTTCTCCGGCTCCTTCATCGTCAGCATGACCGAGACCCGGCGCGCCGAGATTCCCAATTTCACCGGTGGCGAGGCGGCCGACATCACCGAGAAGGGCAATCCCTACGTGTTTCGCACCTCGTTCACGCAGTCGACCGCGATGCCGAAGCTCGCGCGCTACATCAAGGATACGGTGAAGGCAAAATCCGTCGCCATGGTCTGGGTCAACAACGACTTCGGCAAGGGCGGCCGCGACGCGATGACCAAGGCGCTCGAAGCGCAGGGGATCAAGGTCGCCGCCGACATCTCGACCGACCCCGGCCAGGTCGATTTCTCCGCCGCCGTGCTCAAGGTCAAGCAGTCGAACGCCGATGCCGTGTTCGTCTATACCAACGAGGAAGAATCGGCGCGCGCGCTGCGCGAGCTCAAGAAGCAGGGCTACGACAAACCGATCATCGGCGAGACCACGCTCACCGGCCAGAAGGTGATCGAGTTGGCGGGCGATGCGGCCAACGGCGCGGTCGCCCACGTCGGGCTCACGGTCGACGCGCCGCAGCCGCAGATCAAGGCGTTCGACGACAAATTCCAAAAGGAATACCACTACAAGAGCGATCACAACGGCATGAAGGGCTACAGCGGCATGTACGTGGTCAAGGCCATTACCGAGAGGGTCGGCAAGTTCGACGGCAAAGCGTTCGCCAAGGCGATGCACGGGGCGACGATCAAGGTCAAGGATTATCCGGGCGTGCTGCTTGACGTGCACTTCGACGACAACGGCGATCTGGACCGCGAAAGCTTCCTGGTCAAGGTCGTCAACGGCAAGCAGGTGGTGATCGCGACGCTGCCGCCGGTGCACCCGATCCAGTAGCTGCAGAACGCAGCGCGGCCGCGGCACGCGGTCGCGCCCCGCACGGGGGAACGGCATGGCTGATTTCCTGCAACTGATCATCTCCGGAACCGCGACCGGCGCGATCTACGCCCTGTGCGCGCTCGGCTTCACGCTGCTTTGGCAGGCGTCGGGCACGATCAACTTCGCCCAGGGCGAGTTCGTGATGCTGCCGGCGTTCATGATGCTGTTCTTCATCAACACCGCAAACCTTCCGCTCTGGCTCGCGTTCCTGCTGACCTGTCTCGTGGCGATGCTGCTTCTCGGCTACACGTTCAAGCGTGCCATCGTCGATCCCCTGATCCGGCACGGCGTGATTCCGCTCGTGATCGCCACGCTCGGCCTGTCGATCGGCGTGAAGCAGCTGGTCAAGGCGGGGGTGACCGCGCAGGCGATGCCGTTCAACAGCCCGTTTCCCGACGGCCTGCTGGCCCTGGGTGATTTCAAGGTCTCCTACGCTGACGTCGGTACGCTGCTCGTTGCCGGGTTGATCGTCATCGGCCTGCAATTGTTCCTCAACCGCACCTTGACCGGCCGGGCGATGCAGGCGGTCGCGCAGAACACCGATGCGGCCCGCGTGCTCGGGATCAACGTGCAGCGCATGGTCCTCTACACGTTTCTGATCAATGCGGTGCTGGCGGTCGTCGCGGCGCTGCTCGTCACCCCGGTCTACCTCGCCAAGTTCGACATGGGCGAGTCGATCGGCCTGAAGGCGTTCTACGCCGCGATCATCGGCGGCTTCAACCAGACGCGCGGCGCGCTGCTGGGCGGCGTTCTGGTCGGCGTGCTGGAGAACCTGACCGGGGCGTACGTCTCGCCGGCGTACAAGGAGGGCGTGGCGCTGCTGCTGTTCCTGGTTGTCATCATCTTCCGGCCCGAGGGGCTTCTGGGCAAAGCCGAGGAGCGCAAGGTATGAACAACGCCCAAAAGATCGGACTATTGATCCTGCTCGCGCTGTACGCGATCCTGCCGCTGTTCCTCAAGAACTACGGCATCTACCTGATGACGCTGCTGTGCGTGTATCTGATGGCGGCGTTCGGCTTGAACCTGATCGTCGGCTACGCCGGGCAGATGTCGATCGGGCAGGCCGCGTTCTACGGCATCGGCGCCTACCATGCGGCGATCCTGCTCAAGCTCGGCTGGCCGTTCTTCGTCGTGCTGCCCATCGCGGCGGTGGCGTGTTTCATGGTCGGGCTCGCCCTGGGCTTTCCGGCGCTGCGCGTCCAGCACCATTACCTCGCCTTTGCGACGCTCGGGTTCAACGTTCTCGTCTTCCTCGTCATGCGCAACGAGGAGGCGCTCACCGGCGGCACCTTTGGCATCTCTGACATTCCGCGGCCGTCGCTTTTCGGCTATTCGCTCGACGGCGCGTTGCCATTTTTCTACTTCACCCTGGGGTCGGTGATCGTGCTCGCCACACTGCTGTGGTGGCTGTTGCGCTCGCCCTGGGGGCGGGCGTTCGCGGCGCTGCGCGACAATCCGATTCGCGCCGAGAGCACCGGCGTCAACATTACTGCCTACACGCTGCTGGCGTTCGCCATCGGCGCCGCCTGTGCGGGTATCGGCGGGGTCTACCTGGCCACGCTGGTCAACTTCATCGAGCCGGGCCAGTTCAACCTGTCAGTCTCGCTGCTGATGCTGCTGGCGGTGATCGTCGGCGGCTCCGGGCGTTTCTTCGGCCCGGTGCTGGGATCAGTGGTGGTGATTCTGCTGCCCGAGTGGCTGCGCTTCCTGCAGGACTGGTACCTGGCGATCTTCGGCTTCGCCGTGATCGTGCTCATGGTCTTCCTGCCTGGAGGCCTGCTTTCGCTCGCCGACCGGTTCAAGGCCGGCGGAGGTGCCAAATGACCACGCTGCCGAGCTTTCTCGAGGTGCGGGAAGTACGCAAGCAGTACGGCGCGATCAAGGCCGTCGACGGGGTCAGCCTGTCGGTGGGCCCGGGCGAGATTGTCGGGGTCATCGGACCCAACGGCTCGGGCAAGACAACACTGTTTAACAGCATCCTCGGCCAGATCAAGCCGACCGCCGGCAGCGTGGAGTTCTGCGGCGAAGACATCACCGGCATGTCGCCGCTGGAGCTCTCGCGCCGCGGCGTCGGACGCACATTTCAGACCTTGCAGGTCTTCGTCAAGCTCTCCGTGCGCGACAACCTCATCGCGGCGGCGCAGGAATTCAAGGGCACGATGATCGGACGCATGTTCGCCAGGCCCGACGCCGGGCTCGGCCACCATGCCGACGAGATGATCGAGCTCTTCCGCCTCAAGCACGTCGCCGGACTTCCCGCGGGCAGCCTGTCCTACGGCCAGCAGAAGCTCATCGACATCGCGATGGCGTTCATGCCAGCCCCGCGGCTGGTGCTGCTCGACGAACCCTGCGCGGGCGTCAATCCGAGCCTGGTCGACGAGTTGCGCGAGCTCTTAGTCGAGCTCAACAAGACCCAGGGCGGCAGCTTCGTGGTCATCGAGCACAACATGGACTTCATCATGCAGCTCTGCCCGCACGTGGTGTGCATGGTCGAGGGCAAGGTGCTTGCCGAGGGACCGCCGGCGGAAGTGCAAGCGAACCGGCAGGTGCTCGAAGCCTACCTGGGGAATTGATCATGGCTGCCGAAAAGATCATCGAATTCGAGCGTGTCGTCGCCGGCTATACGCCCAGCCTTACGATCCTCAACGAGCTCACCCTCGACGCGCGCAAGGGCGAGATCACGCTGCTCATCGGCCCGAATGGCGCCGGCAAGTCCACGGTACTGAAGACCCTGTTCGGCATGCTCGTTCCGCGCAGCGGCGAAGTCCGCTTCGAGGGCAAGCGCGTCAACGGCAAGTCGCAGCGGAAATTGCTCGCCGAAGGTATCGCCTTCGTGCCCCAGGGCCGCAACCTGTTCGGCTCGCTGTCGGTGCGCCACAACCTCGAGCTCGGCGGCATCACGCTCCCGCGCCGGGAGCTCTCCGGCCGCATCGACGAGGTGCTCGCGCGCTTTCCGCGCATCAAGGAGCGCATCGACAATCAGGCCTCGACCATGTCCGGCGGCGAGCAGAAGCAGCTCGAGGTCGGGCGGGCGCTGCTGCTGCGCCCGCGCGTGCTCCTGATCGACGAGCCCTCGATCGGCCTCTCGCCGAAGCTGGTGCAGGAAGTGATGACGCTGTTGCGGCAGCTTACCGATGGCGGCACCACCGTGCTCATGGTCGAGCAGAACGTGCGCACCGCGCTCAAGTATGCGAACCGCGCGCTGGTGCTGGAGATGGGACGGCTCGCGCTCGACCGCCCCGCTTCCGAGGTGCTCGCCGATCCCGACCTGAACCGGCTGTTCCTCGGCGGGCACGTGAAGGCCGCCGCGTGAGGCAGCCGGCGCGGTGCCGACCGCCGCGGTGATGCGCGCGCTCTCGCTCGCGGCGCTGACCGTGCTCGAGCTCTCGCCGCCCGAGATGGTCAGCTGCGCGGCCGACGCCGGCTATTCGCACGTCGGCCTGCGGCTCATTCCAGCGACCGATCACGAGCCGACCTGGCCGGTGATCGGCGACACGCCGATGGTGCGCGAGATCGAGCACCGCCTCGCCGACAGCGGCGTGCACACCCTCGACATCGAAATCTTCCGCTTGCGGCCCGACACCGCGGTGGCACGCTATTTACCGGCGCTCGAAACCGGGGCGCGGCTGGGCGCCAAGCACGTCCTGGTCGCCGGCAACGATCCCGAGCCGGCGCGGTTGACCGAGCGCTTCGCCGCGCTCTGCGAACTCGCCGCGCAATGCGGGCTCACCTGCGATCTCGAGCCCATGCCGTGGACCGACGTCAAGGATCTGCAGCAGGCAGCGCACATTGTCGCTGCCTCGCGCCGGGCGAATGCGGGCGTGCTCATCGACCCGATCCACTTCGATCGCGGCGGCAACCTGCCCGCCGACATCGCTGCCGTGCCGCCGGAGCGGCTGCATTACGCGCAGCTGTGCGACGCGCCGGCGCAACGTCCGAGCGATGTGCCGACGCTGCTCCAGCAGGCGCGGGGGGAGCGCCTCATGCCCGGCGACGGAGGTCTCGACCTCGCCGGCATCCTGCGCGCCCTGCCGTCCGCCCTGCCGCTGGCGCTGGAAGTTCCGCAGCTGACGCTGGCGCGGACCGTACCCGCGCTCGAGCGCGCCAGGCGCATTCGCGCCAAGACCGAGGCCCTGCTCGCGACGCTGCAGGCCGCCGCCGCGGCCGGCTAGCGCGTCTGCGCCTGCGCCGCCATGCGCGCCGGCGCATTGAGCGCGCCGTATGCGTCGTAGCCACCAACGCGCTGCACGACCTCGAAGAAAAAGCGCTCGGCAAAGGCCTCGCTGTAGATGTGGAAGTATTCGCCGTCCGCCGTCCGGTCGTAGAGGACGCCCAGATCCTGCAGCCGCTCGACCAACCGCGGTTCGAGCTCGAAGCGGGTTGGCAGGTCGTCGTAGTAGTTGCGCGAGATCGGAACGAAGCGCACGCCGTTGGCGCGCAGCTTGGCCACCGTGGCGAATATATCGGCGCAGGAAAATGCGATGTGGTGCACGCTCGATCCGCCGAGAGTCGAAATCGTGCGCGCCGTCTGCGTGTTCGGGCTGGGCGAGACGTTGAGCACGACACGCAGCGCACGCTCCTCCGTGGCGACGGCGCAGCTGCGGATCAGGCCGTAGGGATCGGAAAGCTCAAGGCTATCGCCGGGCTGCATGCCGAGCACCGCACGGTAGAACAGAATCCACGTGTCGAGCTGATCGACCGGCAGGCCCATGGCGACGTGGTCGATCGCGAGCAATCCGGCGTCGAACCCAGGCGCGGGAGCCTCGAGGGCGAAATCGATCTCGTAGAGGCTCTTCTGCCCCGGTGCCGTGGAAACGAAATAGATCAGGCTCCCGTCGGGCGCGCGGATCGCCGGAATCCTTAGCTCGTGCGGCCCCACCTTGCTGTCGAATCGCGGGCAATGCAGCGCGGTTGCCCGATTCAGGGCAAGGATGCCGTCATCGGTGCGCAGGCTGAGCGCGCAGATCGAGGGGCCGTGCGCGGCGAAGTAGGCGTGAGCGAAGGAATCGGGCTCGGCGTTGAGGACCAGATGAATGCCCCCCTGGCGATAGAGCGTGACGTTCTTGGAGCGGTGGCGACCGGCGCGCGCGAATCCGAGCCGCTGCAGGAGCTCCGCGAGCGTCGCTGCGGCATGGTCGTCGACGGCAAATTCGACAAACGCGATGCCGTCGATCGCCGGCGCCGGCGGTGGATCGAAAAGCTCGACCCGGCGCAAGACATCGGCCCGTGGCGCACCCTGCGCCGCGCCCGCGGCCTCGAAGCGCGCACGCGTTTCCGCTTCGAGAAACAAGAGCGACGTCATGGCGTCGATCGCGGTGCGCCGGTTGGGCGCCTCGCGGAACACGTCGTTGAATATCTCCAGCGACAGCGGTCCGCTGTAGCCGGCGATGAGAACCTGTTCAAGAAAACGCGTCAGATCGAGCTGACCCTGCCCGGGGAAGCAGCGGTAGTGCCGGCTCCATTGCAGCACGTCCATCGCCAGCCGCGGCGCATCGGCGAGCTGGAGGAAGAAAATCTTGTCGCCCGGGATGTCGGCGATGCCCGCCGGATCGTCGCCGAGCGACAGGATGTGGAAGCTGTCGACGATGAGCCCCAGGTGCGGGTGATCAGCCTCGCGCACGATCGCCCAGGCGTCGGCGTAATGGCGCACGTGCCGGCCCCACGCCAGCGCCTCATAGCCGACGCGCAGATTGCGCGCCGCAGCACGCTCGGCGAGCGCATGCAGCTGCGCCACGGCGCACGGCCGGTCCGCGTTCGCCGCCGTGGCGACGTTGGAGCACAGCAACAGCAGCGGCGCACCCAGCGCCGCCATGGTGTCGAACTTGCGCTCGGCGCGATCGAGATTGCGCCGGAACAGGGCATCCGGAACCCCTTCGAAGTCACGAAAGGGCTGGTACAGGTCGATGCCGAGGCCCAGGTCCGCGGCCATGGCCGCGATCGCCCGCGGCGAGTCGTTGCAGTAGATAAGGTCGTTCTCGAACATCTCGACCGCATCGAAGCGCGCTGCGGCAATCGCTTCGAGCTTGTTGCCGAGCGTGCCGCTCAGGCAGACGGTGGCGATGGACTTGCGCACGCTTTCCTCCGCATCGGGGCGCGATCGATCTGGCGATGTCGGGCACGAGCGGCGTCGTGACCGACGTTGACAATTGCCAGGCTCGACTCTAGCATATGACCGACTATCGCACAACTGCGCGATAATCGATCATCACCGCCCACGCTGCGTCCAAACCGCATACCCGCCATGCCGCAACTCGACATCGCAGTCGCCGGCGCCGGCCTGATCGGTCGCACCCATATCGAGCTCATTCAGGCGAGCGACGCCTGTCGCCTCCTGGCTATTGTCGACCCGGCGGCGGCCGCGGCAGAAGTCGCGCAGGCCGCCGGTGTGCCGCGCTACGAATCGCTGCCGGCGCTCTTCGCCGCACAGCGCCCCGACGGGGTGATCGTGGCCACCCCCAATGCGCTTCACGTCGACAACGGCCTGGACTGCATCGCCGCGGGTGTGCCGGCGCTGATCGAAAAGCCGCTGGCCGATTCGGTGCGCGAGGCGATCCGGTTGTGTGACGCCGCCGAGCGTGCCGGGGCGAAGATCCTGGTCGGGCACCATCGGTTGCACAGTCCGCTGCTTGCCACCGCAAGCGAGATCGTGCGCCAGGGCAAGCTGGGGCGGCTGGTCGCGGTGACCGGCAGCGCCATGTTCTACAAGCCGGACAGTTATTTCGACGCTGCACCGTGGCGGCGGGAGCCCGGCGGGGGCCCGATCCTGATCAACCTGATTCACGAGATCGGCAACCTGCGCGCCCTGTGCGGGGAGATCACTGTCGTGTTCGCCTTCGCCTCCAACGCCGCCCGCGGCTTCCCGGTCGAGGACACGGTGGCGATCAACCTGCACTTTGCCAACGGCGCGCTGGGCACCTTCATGCTCTGCGATAGCGCGGCCTCGGCGCGCAGCTGGGAGCAGACCGCGCAGGAGAACAAGAGCTATGCAACCTATGGCGACGAGGACTGTTACCTGATCGTCGGCACCGAGGGCTCGCTGGCCGTGCCGACGATGCGCCTGAAGACCTACGCCACGAAGCAGGAACGGTCGTGGTACAAGCCGATGCGCGCCGAGGTCGTCGCCATCGACCGCGCCGATCCGCTGGCGCGCCAACTGCTGCATTTCTGCGCCGTCATTCGCGGCGAAGTGCAGCCGCGGGTGACAGCGCGCGACGGGCTCGCTAATCTGCGCGTCACGGAGGCGATCGCCGAGGCGGCGCGGACCGGGAAAGCCATCACCCTGGATTGAAAGGCTCTACGACACCATGAAGACTGCACTCGTGCTTAACGGTCCCAACCTCAATCTGCTCGGCACGCGCGAGCCGGCGATCTACGGTCGCGAAACGCTCGCGGACGTGGAAAAGATCTGCGTCGACGAAGGCGCCCGACTCGGCATCGCGGTCGAATGCCGGCAATCCAATCACGAAGGAGAGCTCATCGACTGGCTGCACGAGGCCGGACGCGAGTGCGCCGCGGGGCGCATGATCGGCGTGGTGTTCAACGCCGGAGCCTACACCCACACCTCGGTTGCGCTGCACGATGCGGTCAAGGGTGCGAACGTACCGCTGATCGAGCTGCACTTGTCGAACATCCATGCGCGCGAGCCTTTTCGCCACCAGTCCTGGCTCTCGCCCGTGGCCAAGGGCATCGTCATGGGCTTCGGTGCCCAGGGCTACGCCCTGGCCATCGCCGGCCTCAAGCTCTTCGCGGACAAGAGCCCGAAGGCCTGAGGGCGACTCGGCCGATGCCCGATCTGTACGCCGTGATCGGCAACCCGGTCGCGCAGAGTAAGTCGCCGCGCATTCACGCCGAGTTTGCGCGCCAGCTCGCCCAAGACCTCCGCTACACGACCATTCTCGCCCCGCGCGACGGCTTCGCCGCGGCCGTGGCCGAGTTTCGCGCCGCCGGCGGCCGGGGCCTGAACGTAACGGTGCCCTTCAAGCTGGAGGCCTTCGAGCTGGCCACCGAGCGCAGCGAGCGCGCGGAGCAGGCGGGAGCGGTCAACACCCTCAAGTTCGAGGCTGCCGCCGTGCTCGGCGACAACACCGACGGTGCCGGGCTGGTGAGCGATATCGAGAACCGGCTGCGCTTCTCGATCCGCGGCAAGCGCGTGCTGCTCATGGGCGCGGGCGGCGCGGCGCGAGGCGCGGTGCTGCCGCTGCTCCGGGCCGGACCGGCCGCGCTCGTGCTCGCCAATCGTACCGTCGCCAAGGCCAAGGAACTCGAGCGGCGCTTTGCGCCTTTCGGGCCGGTGCCGGGTGGCGACTACGCATGCCTGGCGGGGCGGCAGTTCGACCTGGTCATCAATGCGACCTCGGCGAGCCTGATGGGCGAGCTGCCACCGCTGCCGGCAGGCGTGTTGGCGCCCGGATCACTCGCCTACGACATGGTGTATGGCAGCGAATCGACCTCCTTTCTGCTCTACGCGAAGGACCACGGCGCGGCCCGGGTGGCCGACGGCCTGGGTATGCTGCTTGCACAGGCCGCCGAGTCGTTCTGGCTCTGGCGCGGACTGCGCCCCGACACCGGCCCGGTGCTGGAACTCCTGCGCGGCACTCCGGGGTAATCTACGCGCTCGCTTTTCTTGACCCCAGGGCCCAGGCTATGAACCATTCCGCCCAAGGATTGCGCGTGCTGGTGACCGCCGGCGCCGCCGGCATCGGCAAGGCGTTCGCGGCCGCCTTCGCTGCCGCCGGCGCGAAGGTCTTTGTCTGCGACATCGACCCGGGCGCGCTCGACGCGCTGCGCGCAACGCAGGCAGAAATCGGCAGCTGTGTCGCCGACGTCGCCGAGCCGGCGCAAGTCGACGCGCTCTTCGACGCAGCGACCGCGTTTCTCGGCGGGCTCGACGTGCTCATCAACAACGCCGGGATCGCCGGTCCAACCTCGCCGGTCGAGGCGATCGCGATTGCCGACTGGAACCGCACCATCGCCGTCGATCTGAGCGGGATGTTCTATTGCACCCGGCGCGCGGTACCGCTGCTCAAGCAGGCCGGCGGTGGCAGCATCATCAACCTGTCCTCGGTCGCCGGGCGCCTTGGTTTCCCGCTGCGGACGCCGTACGCGGCGGCCAAGTGGGCGGTGGTCGGATTCACCAAGAGCCTGGCCATGGAGTTGGGGCCGGCCAATATCCGCGTCAACGCCATCCAGCCCGGTGCGGTGGAAGGCGAACGCATCGAACGCGTCATCGCGGCCAAGGCCAAGGCGCTCGGACTGAGCCACGACGATTACAAGCAGCAATTGCTGTCGAAGGTATCGCTGCGGCGGACGGTGAGTCCGGCCGACGTTGCCAACCTGGCACTGTTTCTGGCCACCGATGCCGGGCGCAATATTTCCGGCCAGGCGTTGTCGGTGTGCGGCAACGTCGAGTCCCTGGTCTGAAACGACGGCCGGCGCAGGCGAGCAAACGCAATTCCAGAAGGAGAACGGCATGACGGCCCCTCGCGACAAGGTCATCATCACCTGTGCGGTCACCGGCGCGATCCACACGCCGACCATGACGCCCTACCTGCCGATCACGCCAGCCGAGATCGCCGAAGGGGCGATCGGGGCCTGGAAGGCCGGTGCGGCGATCGTGCACCTGCACGCGCGCGACCCCAAGGACGGCCGGCCCACGCCCGATCCGAAGGTATTCATGCAGTTCCTGCCGGCGATCAAGGCCGAGACCGACGCGGTGATCAACATCACCACCGGCGGCGGCCATAACATGACCGTACAGCAGCGGCTCGAGGCGCCGCTGGCGGCCAAGCCGGAGATGTGCTCGCTCAACATGGGCTCGATGAACTTCGGCCTGTTCCAGCTCGTGCCGAAGTATCCGCAGTGGAAATTCGACTGGGAGCCGCAGTACCTGGAAAATACCCGCGACTTCATCTTCCGCAATACCTACAAGGACATCGAGTTTTCGCTCCGCCACTTGGGCGAGGAGTGCGGTACACGGTTCGAATTCGAGTGCTACGACGTCGGCCACCTGTACAACCTCGCCCATTTCGTCGACCGCGGCCTCGTCCGGCCGCCCATGCTCATCCAGACGATATTCGGGATCCTCGGCGGCATCGGGCCCGAGGCGGAGAATCTGCTGCATATGCGGCGCATCGCCGATCACCTGTTCGGCGAGCAATACCACTGGTCGATTCTGGGCGCCGGCCGCCATCAGATGGGCCTGATCACCATGGGGGCAATCATGGGGGGACATTGCCGCGTCGGGCTCGAGGACAGCATTTATTTGCAGAAGGGCGAGCTGGCAAAGAGCAACGCCGAGCAGGTGGCCAAGATTCGCAGCATATTGACCGCGCTCTCGCTTGCCATCGCCACCCCCGACGAGGCGCGCAAGATGCTTGCGCTCAAGGGCAGGAACAACGTCGCCTTCTAAAGCCCGGCTGGCCTCAGTTCGCCTGCAGCCTCACCCGGAGCACGCGCCGATCGTAATCTGCCTCGGTTGCCCGGGTGATCTCGCTCCCTTCGGGGCCGAAGACCCGGCCGCCCTCGGCCCGGCAGGCCTCGCGCGCGTAGCGGCACGGCCCCATTTCCGGGTTTTTCGCGCACAGCGCACTCACCCGGGGAGCAAGCTCGATGGCACTGACCCGGCGCTCGCCGTGGGTGTCGACCACGCAGGCGTAGAGCGCACCGGCGGGCACGGCGACCGCGGGCGCCGAACCGGCCTGCGTCGCTGCGCCGGCCCCCGCCGTAGTCGGCGCCGCCGGAAGAGCGACCGCAGGAGGTGCCTCGGTTCGGGCCGCGGCGACCGGCGCCGCGGGCGGCGGCCGGCTGCAGGCGGCTACGCAAAGCGCGGCCAGGAGGGCTAAGGCGGTTCGTGTCATACCGACCTCCGATGCGGTTGCCACGCCAGGGCCCCTTGGGCGCTGCGGCGCCGGACGGGGAGGGGATTTGCCCCTTCAAGTAGTCCCGGATTTCTGGTAAGATAGCACCCGATAAGTAAGAGAAATGGGCTCGACAGCCCATTTTTTTTTGCTTTTTCGATTTCCCAATGACGATGCCGGCGGCGGTCAAGCTGAACGAGTTGCTGCAACGAACGTTGCCCCATATGGGGTACGAAGTGGTCGACTGCGAGCTGTCGGCCGGGGGTCGGCTCGTGCGTGTTTTCATCGACAAGCCGGGCGGGATCGACATCGACGATTGCGCCCAGGTGAGCGGTCATTTGACGCATCTGTTCGCGGCCGAGAATATCGCCTACGACCGGCTGGAGGTTTCCTCGCCCGGCCTCGACAGGCGGCTTACGAAGGAAGCCGATTTTGCCCGTTTCGACGGGCAGGAGGCGCAGCTCAAGTTGCGCGAGCCGATCGGCAATTCGCGTCGCATCAAGGGCGTGCTGCGCGGGAGCGGCGAGGGCGTGGTACGAGTGGAGACCGCCGCTGGCGTGCAGGCGATCCCGTTGGCCAACATCGACAAGGCGCGCCTGGTACCCAAGATTGAGTGGAGAAACTCAAGATGAACCGCGAACTGCTCCTTCTCGTCGACGCGCTGGCGCGGGAGAAAAATGTTCCCAAGGAAATCGTTTTCTCGGCGCTCGAGGCCGCGCTCGCGTCGGCGACCAAGAAGAAGTATGCCGATAACATCGACGCGCGCGTCTCGATCGATCGCGAGACGGGCGACTACGAGTCGTTCCGGCGGTGGACGGTCGTGCCCGACGAGGAGCACGAGGAGCCTGCGCACCAGATCGCGATAACCGATGCTGCCGAGCGCGATCCCGAGCTGGAGCTCGGCGACGTCGTCGAGGAGCCGCTCGAGCCGGTCGAATTCGGGCGCATCGGGGCGCAGGCCGCGAAGCAGGTGATCCTGCAGAAGATCCGCGACGCCGAGCGCGAGCAGATCCTCAACGATTTTCTAGAGCGCCAGGACAACCTGCTCACCGGCACGGTCAAGCGCATCGAGCGCGGCAGTGCCATCGTCGAGTCGGGCCGCATCGAGGGGATGATTCCCCGCGATCAGCTCATCCCGAAGGAGAACATCCGCGTCGGTGACCGGGTGCGCGCCTACGTGACCAAGATCGAAGCGCAGGCGCGCGGGCCGCAGCTGGTCCTCTCGCGCATCGTCCCCGATTTGCTGGTACGGCTGTTCGAGCTCGAGGTGCCGGAGATCGAAGAGGGGTTGATCGAGATCCGGGCCGCGGCGCGCGATCCGGGCGTGCGCGCGAAGATTGCCGTCAAGTCGAACGATCCACGGCTCGATCCGCAGGGTACCTGCATCGGCATGCGCGGCTCGCGCGTGACCGCGGTGACCAACGAACTGGCCGGCGAGCGCGTCGATATCGTTCTCTATTCCGACGATCCGGCCAAGTTCGTCGTCAACGCCCTGTCGCCGGCCGAAATTTCGAGCATCGTGGTCGACGAGGAGAAGCACGCGATGGACGTCGTGGTCGACGAGGAAAACCTGGCCATGGCCATCGGCCGCAGCGGCCAGAACGTGCGCCTTGCCTCCGAGCTGACCGGCTGGGAAATCAACCTCATGGGTGTCGAGGAGTCGCAGCAGAAGCATCAGGTCGAGAGCGACAAGATCCGCGCCCTGTTCGTGGAAAAGCTCGACGTCGACCAGGAGGTCGCGGACATCCTGATCCTGGAGGGCTTCTCCACGCTCGAGGAGATCGCCTACGTTCCGCTGAACGAAATGCTCGAGATCGAGTCGTTCGACGAGGATACGGTCAACGAGCTCAGGAGCCGTGCGCGCAACGCCCTTCTGACCGAGGCGATCGTGCGCGAGGAGAGCGTCGAGCACGTATCCGAGGATCTTCTGAACCTCGACGGCATGGATACCGAAACCGCCGGGCTTTTGGCCGAAAAGGGTATTACCAACCGCGATGCGCTGGCCGACCTCGCGGTCGATGAACTGACCGAGCTGACCGGAATCAGCGCCGAGCGGGCCCAGGATCTGATCATGAAGGCGCGCGCGCATTGGTTCGAAAACACCGAGCCAAGCCACGCCGAACAGAGCCCCTAGGCGCATCGAGGCTGGAGAAGATCATGGCGCAGACGACCATCGAACGATTCGCGACCGAGCTCAAGATGCCCTCGGGGATACTGCTCGAGCAACTCGCCAAGGCGGGTGTCGCCGGCAAGAAGGAAGGCGACAAGCTCTCCGAGCAGGACAAGACGCGTCTGCTCGACTACCTGCGCAAGCAGCACGGTGGCCAGGACCAGAAGAAGAAGATCACGCTCACGCGCAAGCAGACCTCCGAAATCAAGGCCGCCGACAGCACCGGCCGCGCACGCACGATCCAGGTCGAGGTGCGCAAGAAACGCGTCTTCGTCAAGCGCGATGGGGCCGAAGCCGCGCCGGCAGCGGAAGAAACGGCGCCGCCACAGGTCGTCGTTTCGGCGGCGGAGGTTGCGGCGCGCGAGGAAGAAGCGCGCAAAGCGCAAGCGCTCATCGCCAAGCAGCAGGAAGAGGTGCAGAAAAAACAGGAACAGGCGGCCACGCGCAAGACCAAGAAGGAGAAGGAAGCCGAGGACGCTGCGGCCAAGGCCGCGGTCGCGGTGACCGCCAAGGCGGCGGAGGCTGCGGCGGGACAGCCGGTTGCGGAAGCCAAGCCCGCCGCCAAGACCGAAGGCACGCTGCACAAGCCTGCGACCAAGCCCGGAACGAAGAAGGACAAACCGTCGCGCAAGCCCTCGGCCACCGCCTTCCAGGAGGAAGCCGCGCGCCGCCGTGCGCTGAAGCTGCGCGGCGACGTCTCCGCCGGCGCGACCACCACGGCGTGGAAGCAGCCCAAGGGCGGCAAGCATCGCCATGAAGAGGGCGAGGAGCAGGGCGAGGGGGCATCGCTGACCAGTCCCGAGACGGTGATCCGCGAGATATCGGTGGCGGAAACGATTACCGTCGCCGATCTCGCGCACAAAATGGCGGTCAAGGCCGCCGAGGTCATCAAGACGATGATGAAGCTCGGCACCATGGTCACCATCAACCAGGTGCTTGATCAGGAAACCGCGATGATCATCGTGCAGGAGATGGGGCACAAGGCGATCGCGGCCAAGCTCGATGATCCGGATGTGCTGCTCGCGGAATCGGCGCAAACCTCGACCGCCGAGGCCCTGCCGCGGCCGCCGGTGGTGACGGTCATGGGGCACGTCGACCATGGCAAGACTTCGCTTCTCGACTTCATTCGCCGCACGCGGGTCGCCAGCGGCGAAGCCGGAGGTATCACGCAGCATATCGGCGCGTACCACGTCGAAACGCCCAAGGGTGTGATCACCTTCCTCGATACGCCCGGGCACGAGGCGTTCACGGCGATGCGTGCGCGCGGCGCCAAGGTGACCGATATCGTGGTCCTGGTTGTCGCGGCTGACGACGGGGTGATGCCGCAGACCAAGGAAGCCATTGCCCACGCCCGCGCCGCTGGGGTGCCCATTGTCGTGGCCATCAACAAGATCGACAAGCCGGAAGCCAATCCGGAGCGGGTCAAGCAGGAGCTCGTCGCCGAGGGCGTGCTGCCCGAGGAATACGGTGGCGAAGCGCAGTTTGTCGAGGTGTCGGCGAAGACCGGCAAAGGCATCGATGCGCTCCTCGACGCGATTCTGCTCCGGGCTGAAGTACTCGAGCTCAAGGCGCCTCGGGACGCGTTGGCGAAAGGCATCGTCATCGAGTCGCGTTTGGACAAGGGCAAGGGGCCGGTGGCAACCGTGCTGGTTCATTCGGGAACCTTGAAGCGCGGCGACATCGTGCTCGCCGGCGCGGTGTTTGGCCGCGTCCGGGCGATGACCGACGAGGCAGGCAAGAGCGTGCAAGGCGCCGGTCCCGCGATTCCGGTGGAAATCCAGGGCCTGTCGGATGTCCCGCTCGCCGGCGAGGAAGTCATGGTCCTGGGTGACGAGCGCAAGGCGCGCGAGATCGCGCTGTTCCGTCAAGGCAAGTTCCGCGACGTGAAACTGGCGAAGCAACAGGCGGCGAAACTCGAGAACATGTTCGCCGAAGGAAGCGAGAACGAGGTCAAGACGCTCACACTGATCGTCAAGGCCGATGTCCAGGGCAGCTACGAGGCGCTGGCGACGGCACTGGCGAAGCTTTCGACCGACGAAGTCAAGGTCAACATCGTGCATGCCGCCGTCGGCGGCATTACCGAGTCCGACGTCAACCTGGCGCTGGCCTCGAAGGCGGTGATCATCGGCTTCAACACCAGGGCCGATGTGGCCGCGCGCAAGCTCGCCGAGCACAACGGGGTCGACATCCGCTACTACGACATCATCTACGAGGCGGTCGACGAGGTGAAGGCGGCGCTCTCCGGCATGCTCGCGCCGGAAAAGAAGGAGAGCCAGCTCGGCCTGGTCGAAGTGCGCGAGGTGTATCGTATTTCCAAGGTCGGAACCGTTGCCGGCTGCTATGTGCTCGAGGGCCTGGTGCGCCGCGGCGCCAAGGTCCGGGTGCTGCGCGACAACGTCGTCATCCACGACGGCGAGCTCGATTCGCTCAAGCGCTTCAAGGACGACGTGCGGGAGGTCAAGGCAGGGTTCGAGTGCGGCCTCTCGGTCAAGGGCTTCAACGATATCGAAAAGGGCGATCAGCTGGAAGTGTACGAAATCGTCGAGGTCTCCCGGACGTTGTAGGTCGGATGCATCCGGTCAGGGACCGGCCGCGGTGGGGCGAGCCCGCCCGCAAGTACCGTACCGCGGCCCGGGAGGCAGGGCAGAGCGCATGAAAAAACATTCGCAACGCGCGCAACGCGTCGGCGACCAGATCCAGCGTGAGCTCGCGGATCTGCTCCGCCTGCACGTGAAGGATCCGCGCATCGGCATGGTGACGGTAACTGCGGTTGAGGTGTCGCCGGATCTGTCGCACGCCAAGATCTTTGTCACCCACCTCGGTGGCGCCGAACAGGCTGCGGCCGTGGTAGTGGCGCTGCAGCACACCGCCGGGTATCTGCGCAGCGAGCTGTCGCATCGCCTCAACCTCTACAGCGTGCCGCAGCTTCACTTTGCTTACGACGATACCATCGAGTCGGGGCTGCGCCTGTCGAAGCTGATCGACGACGCCGTCGCCGAAGACCGCAAGCATTCCACTTGAGATGACCCTCGCGGGTTCATCGGCGCTGCCGCGGCGCCGCATCGACGGCGTGCTGCTGCTCGACAAGCCCGCCGGCCTGTCGTCTAATGCCGCGCTGCAGCGCGCGAAACGCCTCTACCAGGCCGAAAAAGCCGGCCATACGGGAACCCTGGATCCGCTGGCGACCGGATTGCTGCCGATCTGCTTCGGCGATGCGACCAAATTCGCGCACGCCTTGCTCGATGCGGACAAGGCCTATGTCGCGCTGCTGCGACTCGGCGTGACGACCACCACAGGCGATGCCGAGGGTGAAGTCGTGCAAACACTTCCCGTGACTTCATCGCGGGACGATGTCGAGGCGGTGCTGCGGCGATTCGTCGGCCGCATCGCCCAGGTGCCCCCGCGCTACGCCGCGCTCAAGCGCGACGGGCGCAGCTACTACGAATACGCACGTCAGGGGGTAGAAATCGTGCGCCATCCCCGCCCGGTGGAGATCCGTGAGCTTGCGCTGCTCGCGTGGCGGGAGACCGAATTCGAGCTGTGCGTGCGTTGCGGCAAGGGCACCTACATCCGCGCGCTGGCCGAGGATATCGGCGCGGCGCTGGGCTGCGGTGCGCATCTGGGTGCCCTGGCGCGAACCGCGAGCGGTGACTTCACGTTGGACGATGCCCTCACGCTCGAGGCATTGGAGCAGCGAGCCCTGGCGGCGCGCGACGCGGCGCTGCTGCCGGTCGATGCACTGGTCACCGCCCTGGCCCGGCTCGATCTGGATCGCGGCGATGCGGCGCGACTGGCGAACGGGCAATCGGTGACGCAGGCCGGCGTCGAAGACGGCATGGTGCGCGTCTACGCGGCGGGCATCTTCGCCGGTGTCGCAACGGTCGCCGGAGGCGTGTTGCGCGCGCGGCGGCTGGTAGCGCAAGCCGCAACACGCTCGAGCGCAGCTTGAGCCTGCGCTAATGCCTTGGTTTGCGAGCCGGCTTCAGGCGCGCATTGCAGGAAGTTCTGGCCCATTGACGAAATCCGCGCCTCTATCGCACGCTTGCGCATGGCTCGCACGCACTACGCCAAGAACGGAGAAATCCAGATCGCCTACCAGGTGTATGGCGACGGCCCGCTCGACTTGGTGTGCTGCTTCCGTCGGCGCGAGCTCTTGAGACATTTCCGAGCCGGTAACTCGCTTGAATCCTAAGCATTTTCTGGGGTACAATCGCGCTCTTTCGCGAGGTTTGGAGCAAGCTAATGGCAGTCACGGTTCAAGAGAAGGCCAAGGTCATCGCCGACCATCAACGGGTCAGGGGTGACACCGGCTCGCCGGAGGTACAGATCGCGCTTTTGACGGCGCGTATCAACGGCCTCACTGATCACTTCAAAGTCAATGTCAAGGACCACCATTCCCGGCGCGGGTTGCTGCGCATGGTTTCCCGCCGGCGCAAGCTGCTCGACTACCTGAAGACGCGCAACAGCGACAGCTACCGCACCTTGATCGAGAAGCTGGGCCTGCGCAAATAGCGCCCGGCATTGGCAAGGCGCCGGCTGGCAAGCGACCGCGATACTCATGACGCAGCCTTCGCCTCATCCCGTTTGATCAACCTGCCAATGGCCGCGTATCGCACGCGGCCATTGGCGCTTTCGTATTCCGAGGGACCAACGTGCATAACATTACGAAAAAGTCGATGCCTTACGGTAAGCATACCCTGACGCTGGAGACCGGCGAGATCGCTCGCCAGTCGGGCGGTGCGGTGCTGGCGCGCCTTGACGACAGCGTGGTGCTGGTGACCGTCGTCGCCGCCAAGCAGGCGAAACCGGGCCAGGATTTCTTTCCCCTGACCGTCGATTATCAGGAAAAGACCTACGCCGCCGGGCGCATCCCCGGCGGCTTCTTCAAGCGCGAAGGGCGACCGTCGGAAAAGGAAACGCTCACCTCGCGCCTGATCGACCGGCCGATCCGGCCCCTGTTCCCGGATGGATTCCACAACGAAGTGCAGGTTGTCGCCACGGTGATGTCGGTCGATCCGGAGATCGATCCCGATATCCCGGCACTCATCGGCGCCTCGGCGGCGATCGCGCTCTCCGGTATTCCGTTCAACGGTCCGATAGCCGCCGCGCGCGTGGGCTACATCGACGGCCAATACGTGCTCAATCCGACCAAGACCGAGCTTACGACCTCGCAACTCGACCTGGTGGTGGCCGGCACCGAGGCCGCCGTGCTCATGGTCGAGTCCGAGGCCAAGGAACTCGCTGAGGAGGTGATGCTCGGCGCGGTCGTCTACGGCCACCAGCAACAGCTGGCGGTGATCGAGCTCATCCACCAGCTGGTCGAAGAAGCGGGCAAGCCGCTTTGGCAGTGGCAGGCGCCGGCGAAGGACGAAGCGTTGATCGCGAAGGTTGCGGCGGTCGCCGAAGCCGATCTGCGCGCCGCATATGCGCTGCGCCAGAAGCAGGCACGCCAGCACCGCCTGAAGGAGATTAGCGCCCAGGTCGAGGCCGAATGCCTCGGACCGGACGCCGACGCGGACGCGAAGAATCATGTCAACAACCTCCTGTTCGACATCGAGGCGAAGATCGTCCGCAATCAGATTCTTTCCGGCGAGCCGCGCATCGACGGCCGCGACACACGCACCGTGCGCCCGATCGCCATCCGCACCGGGGTCCTGCCGCGCACCCATGGCTCGGGGCTGTTTACCCGCGGCGAGACACAGGCGATGGTCGTTGCCACCCTGGGTACCGCCCGCGACGAGCAGATCATCGACGCGCTGATGGGCGAGTATCGCGAGCGCTTCATGTTTCACTACAACATGCCTCCGTACGCGACCGGCGAGACCGGCCGCGTCGGGTCGCCGAAGCGGCGGGAAATCGGCCATGGCCGGCTCGCCAAGCGCGCGTTGATGGCCGTGCTGCCCAAAGCCGAGGAATTCGCGTACTCGATGCGTGTCGTCTCCGAGATCACCGAGTCCAACGGCTCCTCATCGATGGCGTCGGTGTGCGGCGCAAGTCTCGCGTTGATGGACGCCGGCGTGCCGACCAAGGCACACGTTGCGGGTATCGCCATGGGGCTCATCAAGGATGGCAACCGCTTCGCCGTGCTCTCCGACATCTTGGGCGACGAGGATCACCTGGGCGACATGGACTTCAAGGTGGCGGGCACCGACCGTGGCGTAACGGCGCTGCAAATGGATATCAAGATCCAGGGCATCACCAAGGAGATCATGGCGGTCGCCCTTTCGCAGGCGCGAGAAGGCCGCATGCACATCCTGCAGCTGATGCAGGAGGCGCTACCGCATGCGCGCACCGAGATCTCGCAACACGCGCCGCGGATGATGACCTTCAAGATCAATCCGGAGAAGATCCGCGACGTCATCGGCAAGGGCGGCGCGGTGATCCGCGCGCTGACCGAGGAGACGGGCACGACCATCGATATCCAGGACGACGGCTCGGTGACCATCGCCTCGGTAAATGCCGACGCGTGCAACGCCGCGCGCAAGCGCATCGAGGAAATAACCGCCGACGTCGAGGTGGGCAGGACCTACGAAGGTCAGGTGATCCGGCTGCTCGATTTCGGTGCGATCGTGCAGATCCTTCCCGGCCGCGACGGGTTGCTGCACATTTCGCAGATCGCCAAAGAGCGGGTCAACCAGGTGTCCGATTACCTGAAGGAAGGCCAGCACGTTCGCGTCAAGGTACTGGAAGCGGACGAGAAAGGCCGGGTCCGGCTGTCGATGAAGGCCGCTGCCGAGGACGAGGCGCAAAAAGCTGTCACGCCCGCGGGCGCGCAAGCGGAAGCGCCGGCGACGCCGGCGGCCTGACCGCAGGCCCATTCGGCGAGGAAACCGGGAGGGGGCCCTAGCGCCCCCTCCTTGCATTCGGAGGCTTTCCATGACTGCAGCGCCGACGCGCATCGAACGCGATAGCTTCGGGCCGATCGCGGTTCCGGCCGACCGGCTGTGGGGTGCGCAGACGCAACGCTCGCTCGAGCATTTCCACATCTCGAGCGAAAAAATGCCTGCCGCGCTGATCCGCGCACTGCTCATCGTCAAGCGCAGCGCCGCGCGCGTCAACGTCGCGCTCGGCGTCCTCGAGGCGACCAAGGCCCAGGCGATCATCGCTGCCGCGGACGAGGCGCTCGCGGGTCGCTACGCGGAAGAGTTTCCGCTCGCGGTGTGGCAGACCGGTTCCGGCACCCAGACCAACATGAACGTCAACGAGGTGCTGGCCAATCGTGCTTCGGAATTGCTCGGCGGAACGCGTGGCGAGGGCCGACTCGTGCATCCCAACGATGACGTCAATCGCGGCCAGTCGTCCAACGACGTGTTTCCCACGGCCATGAACGTGGCCGCCGCGGAGACCGTATCGCGCGCTTTGCTGCCGTCGCTGGTCACGCTCGAAGGCACGCTGGCGGCCAAAGCGACCGCTTTCGCCGCCATCGTCAAGATCGGCCGCACGCACCTGCAGGATGCGACGCCGCTGACGCTGGGGCAAGAATTCTCCGGCTACGCGGCACAGCTCTCCCATGCCAAGGCTCACATCGCCGACGCGCTGCCACACGTGTTCGAGCTGGCGCTGGGCGGTACGGCGGTGGGTACCGGGCTCAATACGCACCCGGAGTTCGGCAAGCGGGTGGCCGCGGAAATCGCCGCCTATATGGACCTGCCCTTCGTCACCGCTCCAAACAAGTTCGAAGCCATGGCCGCGGCCGACGCACTGGTCAGTCTCCACGGTGCGCTGAAGACGCTTGCCGCGGCGTTGATCAAGATCGCTAACGACGTGCGCTGGCTCGCCAGCGGACCGCGCTCCGGGTTGGGCGAGATAACGATTCCCGAGAACGAGCCCGGGAGCTCGATCATGCCGGGCAAAGTCAATCCCACGCAGTGCGAAGCGTTGACCATGCTTTCGGTCCAGGTCCTAGGCAACGACGTGGCGGTCAATGTCGGCGACGCGTCGGGTAATTTCGAGCTCAACGTCTACCGACCCCTGATCATCCACAATGTGTTGCAGAGCATCCGGCTGCTTGCCGACGGCATGGCGAGCTTCGAGGCCTATTGCGCCCGGGGCATCGAGCCCAACCGGGAGCGGATCGCCGAGCTGGTGGGGCGCTCGCTCATGCTCGTGACCGCGCTCAACCCGCATATCGGCTACGACAAGGCGGCGGCGATAGCCAAGAAGGCGCACCGCGAAGGCACGACCCTCAAGGCCGCCGCCCTGGAGTTGGGCTACGTCACCGAAGAACAGTTCGACGCGTGGGTGCGACCGGAGCAGATGATCGGGCCGACGGCTTGACGCCGCGCGCTACTGCAGCAGCGCCTCGCCGCTGACGGTGACGGTCACCTCGCTCGTGCCGCCCTCGAGGGCGACCGGCGCGCTGGGCATCGCGCTCATCACCGCGGCGCGCGGCATCGGGAAGACCCGGCCGCCGTCTGCCGTCTGCAGCGTGACGTGGCCCGGTTTCCAGGCCGAGAATCCAAAATCCCGCGCCGCTTCCTGCGCGCGCGCCTGCCACATCTTGATCGCCTGCTGGGTCACGCTGTCTTCGGCCAGGCGCCGCGCCTTCTCCGAGAGCGAGAAGCCCATCCCGGACAACAGCAGGCCGTTGTCGTCCTGCAGCCGCGAGATCAGCGCTGCAGCGGCAATGAAGTCGCTCGCGTCGAGACTGATCGACTGTACGACGTGCCAGCGTTGTGCCCTGGCCTTGTCGCTCACCTGCTGGGTTGAATAGCCGGCGGTCGCAACCTTGATCGACGGGTAGTCCTTCGCCGTCGCCAGCGCTTTGGCGATCGCGGCGTTGACCTGGCTCGCCGCGGCGGCCGCGTTCGGGCTCTCGGCCTCGGCCCGCAGCAACGCCTGCAGGCGATCGTTGACGACTGTCGTGGTCGCCGACGCGCTGACGTTGACCGTGGGCTGCGGTGGCGCCGGCACCTGGGCTAGGGCACAGGCCGTTGTACAGGCGGCCAGGCCGAAGAGCAGCCGTGCACCGCGCCCTAGTGGACTACGGACGCCAACCGGGTTCATGGAATGCTCCTTGCGGCGCGCCGCGGCAGCTCGCTGATCGCCTGGCGGTTCGACCAGGAAAAGCATTTGGACGCCGCTTCGGCCCACGGCAGCCAGACGTGCGCGAGGTGCTCTTTCGGGGCGAGCCGCACTTCGATCGGCTGCGGAACCTGCAGCGAAAAGACGTGCTCGGTATTGTGCGTGGTACCGGGAGGATAGCGGTGCCGCCAGCGGGCAAAGATCTCGTATTGGTTGCTGAGCTGCCAATCGACCACACCGCCGTATGCGCCGGCATCGATCCCGGTTTCCTCGGCGAGTTCGCGCGTAGCCGTCAGCGTCAGCGATTCGCCGGCCTCCTGACTGCCGGTCACCGATTGCCAGTAGCCCGGATAGTCGGCTCGCTCGAGCAATAGCACGCGCAGATCGGGGGTGTGCACGAGTACCAGCGTCGAAATCGGGATCTTGTACGCCAACCCGCCGCTCAAGCGACAAAAACCCAGAACGGCTTGTGCCGTTCCTGCCAGTATTCGGCCGCCTCGGAGAGCGTGTCAAGCAACGTCTCCCAATCGACGGTGTAAGCCTTGTGGTAGCTCGCTGCGTGACGCAGCACGACGACGATGCCGTGACTGCCGACCCAGTCGCTGTCCTCGAGACAGTCAGCCAGCGCGTCCCAATTGTTACCGAAATGCGATGGCAGCCGCAGCCCTTTGCCGAGCGCCTGCATGAGTTCGCTCTTGCCGCCCACGCCCTGCAGGTCGACCAGCTGGTACTTGAGTTTGGCTGCTGACGCCGCCGCCTTGATCGTGTCGTGCGCACCCGACCATTCGCGCACGCCGGCGTCGGCCGCGATCGCGAGATCCGGAGGCTTCATGGCTCGATCTTCCTGAATGAGCGATAGTGGTCGTCGGAATAGTAGCACTCGGAGTCGACCGCAACATGACCCCCGCAAACGATTCGCCGCGCGCCGCGCCCGCGCACCCCGGGTGTCGGCACGGTATATTCAAGGTAGTAACCGCGCGGTTCGGCGGGCAGCAGCCGTTCCCGGTTGCCGAACACGACGCCGTCGCGCTCGTAGGGAAACGGGCCGCTGGCGCGAATCCGCGCTAACGTGGCGCGCGCCTCCGCCGGCAGGGCTTGCGCCGCGATCTCGGCGGGCGCCGGGGCTTTGCCCGTGACGACAAGCGGCGCCAACGCGAGCAGGGAGCAAAGCAGCAGGCGGCCGATGGCGGCCGGGGATCGGCGTTTGCGCGTGCGCATCATGCGCCCATTCTAACTGCGCCGAAGCGTCCTCCGGGCACGGTTAAGCGCGCGAGTTGACGCTCTAAATCAAGCCTTCCTACAATGCGCCGGCCCGAACCGGGCCGAAGGCGGCCTCGCCGGCTTGCTAAGCCCCGCCGCGGCGCGTCACGAGGGTCGGATCGACGTGGATGAGAAAGCCCAACTGGCGCAACTCGTGGCAGACCCAGGAATCCTCGGACAGGTAATCGCCGTCAACTGCGCCGACCCGAAACACGTCGTACTGGATGCTGCCGTTGCCGCCATCCTCGTAGACACGCTGCGCACGCTTGGCTTCGGCGACGAGCGCATCGGCGGCCGCGCGCGAGAGCAGCAGCGCGGCGGCGCCAACGCGATCGACGACGATCAGCGGGCCGTCCTCATTTTGCGCCCTGCCGACATTGAAGCGCCGGCCTCCGTCGGGACCGAGGTCCTTGAGCGCGACCGGCGCGCCGATGACGTCCTTGCGGCATTCGAGCATGCGCACGAGGCTTTCGTGCGGCAGGTAGACCTCAGCGTCGAGAAACAGCAAGTGCGAGAATTCGCCTCGGGCGTGGAAAGCTGAAATGATGGTATTGCGCGCGCGGGTGAGCAGGCTCTCGTTGCCGACGGTAAGCAGCGTGAAGGGCAAGCCCTGGCGCCGACATTCCAGCAGCGCGGCGAGGTAATCCACGTGTACCTGCCCCGCATACGCCGGCGTGCCGATGAGCAGGTTGACATTAGCTACCACCGCTGAGCCAGTCCGGCTATGACCATCGGCGTCAAGTATATCGCCTACGGCAACAGCAGCGGTTACGCACTGGCGGCCATCGCCTACGCGCGCGCCCTGCACAACGCGGGCGTGCCCGTATGGTGGCAGCCGTGGTTCCTGGGCCCGCGCCCGGCCATGTGGCGCCCGGAGGCGGGCCTTTCCAGCCTGCCGCTGGCGCACGCCGCGGAAGGCGATGCCGCGCTCGCGGATCTCCCCGCGCTGGTCAAGGCGATCTCGCGCCCGATCGACTACGACACGGTGCTGGTGCACACGGTGCCGGAGCACTGGCCGCGTTTTTTCGAGGCCGGCAAGCGCACTGTCGGCTATACCGTGTGGGAGGCCGATGCCTTGCCGGCGCACTGGCCGAAGCTACTTAACGCAATGGATGCGCTTGTCGTCCCATCGCGGATGAACGCGGAGGTATTCGCGCGCGGCGGCATCAAGCGGCCACTCTACGTCGTTCCCCACATCCGCCGCCACGCCTGGAGCGCGTCCGCGCGTGACGATGCGATCGCATTACGTCTGCGGTTGCGCATTCCGGATGATCATTTCGTGTTTTACTCCATCGGCGTCTGGGACCCGCGCAAGGCGCTGGAGGATCTGGTGGCGACGTACTTGCACACGTTCGGCAGTCACGAACGCGTGACGCTTCTGCTCAAGACCTCGGCCACGGTCAGCAACGCCGCCGACGCACGCGCCGGTATGCCGACCGAAGGCGCGCTGCGCGAGATCGTGCGTACCGCGCAGCCGGACGCGCGAAGCGGGCCCGCGAGCCTGGCGCTGATCGCCGCCGACGACATCGCTGGCCGCAGCATCGACGCCATCCATTCCCTGGGCGATTGCTTCGTTTCGCTGAGCCACGGCGAAGGCTGGGGCATGGCTTCGTTCGACGCTGCGGCTGCGGGCAAGCCCGTGCTCATGACCGGATGGGGCGGCCAACTCGACTACCTCGGGGCGGACTATCCGGGACTGATCGACTATCGGCTGGTCGGCATAACCGGCTGGTTACCGCATGCGTCGTATCAACCGACGCAACGCTGGGCCGCGGCCGATCCGGGGCACGCGACGCGGCAGATGCGCGCAGCCGCGGCGCGCGAGCCGCGTCTGCGCGAAGCGGCTACGATGGCGCGCGAGACGATCGCCAATCGCTATGCCGAGCCGGTCGTGGCGCGCGAGCTCCTGGCGGCACTGCGTGGCTGAGACTGCCCCTGTCTTTCATTTTGTCTTCGGCCTCAAGCCGCAGCAAGGACCGATGCACGTCGTGCACTATCTTTGCCTGGAATCCTGCCGGCGGGTGAACCGGCCGCGCGCAATCTGCCTGCATTACCGGCACGAACCTTACGGGCCCTGGTGGGAGCGTATCAGGCCGCACCTGTGCCTGCGCCGCGTCGGTCCGGCGAGTCTCATTCCCGACCCAGCGCGTTACGAGGAGACAGCCGAGGGTAGGCTCATCCGCGACGCAGGCTGGACCTATGCCCACGAAACCGATTTCCTGCGTCTGACCGTGCTGCTCGAGGAAGGCGGCGTCTACGCCGACATGGATACGCTTTTCATCGCGCCACTGCCGGAGCACCTGTTGCGCGAGGCGTTTGTGCTGGGTGAGGAGGCGCCGGTTCCGGGCGCCGATGGTGTGCTGCAACCGTCGCTCTGCAACGCGCTCATGCTGGCGCAACCCGGCGCGGCCTTCGCCCGACGCTGGCAGGCGACGATCGCTCAGGCGTTCGACGGGACCTGGAGCCGGCACGCATGCCAGGAACCTGCCCGCCTATGGGGCGAGATGCCCGAGGCCGTGCACGTGGTGCCGCAACCCTATTTCTACAAGCACGCGGCGACCCCGCGCGGCGTGCGCACCCTGCTCGAAGGCTTCGATCCGGATGTCGCCGGCGTGTACAGCCTGCACCTTTGGGCACACCTTTGGTGGGACGCATGGCGCACGGACTTCGCGACGTTGCACGCCGGTACCCTCGACGAACATTACCTGCGCAACATGAAGACGACCTATGCGGTGCTGGCGCGTCGATTTCTCGATTGAGCCGCAGTCGTCGACGCGGATTCACACGCCGGGGAAGGCGAGCGCGCCGCCCGTGTAAGGCATGACGAAAGGTCCCAGCGGCGGGTCGAATTCGGCGATGCGCTGGCGCAATATCGTCTCCAGGCGCAGCAGGCGCGCAGCGCGAAAACCGCGCAGCAGGCTGATCGCCGCGTGGTGCGCGTGATCGAAGCTGTTGCAGCCGTCGTACACGTAGACATGCAGATAGCCATGCTCGCGCAGGCGCGCGAAGCGGCGCCCCTGGCGCAGCATGGACACCAAAAGCGCCGTATCTTCTCCGCGCCGCCGGTCTGGGTAGCGCGCGAGGGCATCGCGGCGACCAAACAGGGTTCCGGGTGCGAAGTTGAGCGGATAAGGCTCATCGTACCAATCGTCCCAGTACATCTCGCGCGCCTCGGCGAAAAGGTGCAGCTGATCGCAAAGGAGGCTGCAGTCGCTCTTTGCGGCGCGAAGCGCATCGAGCTGCGCTTCCAGCCGCCGCGGATGGTAGCGGTCGTCGTCGTCCCACTGGCAGACGTAGTCGCCGCGCGCCGCGCCAATCGCTGCATTGCGCAATGCGCCGAGCGTCTGCCCGCCCGCGAGTCTGGAGGACGCGGATCGGTGCGCCATCGCGCTCGTGCGCGAGGCGCAGCACGTCTTCATGCAGTTTGCGCCCACCGTCGTGAACGATGACCAACTCGCGGTCACGTATGGTCTGGGCGCAGAAGTCCGCGACGGCGCGGCGGAGTACACCCAGCCGCCCCTCCTGTGTCACCGTGAAACAGCTTATCATCCGCGCTCGCTATGCAAGGGCTGAGCTATCTCATCACGTATCGCGAATCGGGCAGCGCCGAGCGGCGTGAAAATCTGCTGGCGGTGCTGTCCTGGCTCGGGCGATGGCCGGAAATCGAACTCGTCGTCGTCGAGCAGGACGCTGCGCCGCGCCTCGACCCGCCGCTCGAATACGCTGGCGGTGTGGCCCGATTTGCCTACAACCCGGGGCCATTCAACAAGGCCTGGGGACTCAATCTCGCCTTGGGTTTCTCGCGCCAGCCGCTGCTCGCCATCGGCGACGCCGACGTGATCGCGCCCCATACGCTCGCGGCGGCGGTGGAGCGCTGCCGACACGTGGCGGCGGTGAAGCCGTACCGGACCATTGTCGACCTCACACCGGAGGAGAGCGCGCACGTGCGCGCCGGAGAGTGGGAATTGAGGCCCTCGCGTCCTGGCAATGCGCTGCCCAACCGCGAGGGCCAGGGCGAGTACGTGGTATTCGCCGGCGGCCTGTTCGTGATCCAGCGCGAGTGGCTCATTCGCCTGGGCGGATTCGACGAACGTTTCCGCGGCTGGGGTGGCGAGGACGATGCCATGACGCACAAGCTCCGGCGCGCCGGCGTCCCGGTGGCGCAGATCGACGGGCCGCCAGCGCTGCATCTGTGGCATCCGCGCTCGGCCGAGACAACCTTCGGCCATCCGCACTACGGCGATAATCTCGCCCTGCTCGATGCGTACCATGCCTACAGCGATGCGCAGTTCACGCGCCTGTGCGAGGTCCAGCGCCAGCTGATGGGCAACCTGCACAAATATCGCCCCGCGGACTGACCGGCCGTTGGCCGCCGCGCCGCTACGTGGGCCCTATCTTGTCTGAGGGCCGGATGCGGATGTGCAATTCGCGCAACTGCTGCTCGGTGACCGGCGAGGGCGCCTCAACGAGCAGGTCCTGTCCGCGCTGCGTCTTCGGGAACGCGATCACGTCGCGGATCTGCTCCACGCCGGCCATCAGCGCGACCAGCCGGTCGAAGCCGAAGGCGATGCCGCCGTGCGGCGGTGCGCCGTACTGCAGTGCCTTGAGCAGAAAGCCAAACTTGCGTTGCTGGTCCTCCGCGCTGAGGTTGAGCGCGCGGAACACCTTGGCCTGCACCTCCTGGCGGTGGATGCGCAGCGAGCCGCCGCCAATCTCCCAGCCGTTGAGCACGACGTCGTAGGCCTTGGCGAGCGCGTGACCCGGATCAGTAACGAACAGATCCTCGTGACCATCCTTCGGTGCGGTGAAGGGATGGTGGCGTGCGGCCCAGGTCTTGGTCTCGTCGTTGAACTCGAACATCGGGAAATCGACAACCCAGAGCGGCCGCCAGCCGGCGACGGCGAGGCCGCGCTCGTGGCCGATCTTTGTGCGCAGCGCGCCGAGCGCGTCGGCGACGATTTTTTCCCGATCGGCGCAGAAAAAGATCAGGTCACCGCTGGCCGCACCCGAGCGCGTGACAATTTCGCGCAGCACCTCCTCGGGCAGAAACTTGACGATCGGCGATTGCAGGCCTTCGGCATTCGGCTTGGCCGCATCATTGACCTTGATGTACGCCAGACCCTTGGCGCCGTAAATGGCGACGAACGCCGTGTAATCGTCGATCTCCTTGCGCGTCAGGGTTCCGCCACCGGGGACGCAGAGGGCCGCCACGCGGCCGTTCGGCAGTTCCGCCGCCACACGGAAGAGCTTGAACTCCACCGCCTTCATTACATCGGTCAACTCGGTGAGCTTGAGCGGAATGCGCAGGTCGGGCTTGTCCGAGCCGTAGTCGCGCATCGCATCGGCATAGGTCATCACGGGAAACGGCTGCGGCAGCGCGACGCCGAGCGCGTCTTCGAACAGCGCGATGACCAGGTCCTCCATCAGCAGCCGCAACTCCGTTTCGTCGAGGAAGGATGTCTCGATGTCGATCTGCGTGAATTCGGGCTGGCGGTCGGCGCGCAAGTCCTCGTCGCGGAAGCACTTGACGATCTGGTAGTAGCGGTCAAACCCGGCCACCATGAGCATCTGCTTGAACAGCTGCGGCGATTGCGGCAGGGCGTAGAACTGGCCATGGTGGACGCGCGACGGAACGAGAAATTCGCGTGCGCCCTCGGGCGTCGACTTGTACAGCACCGGTGTCTCGATCTCGATGAAACCGTTGGAGTCGAGAAAGCGGCGCGCAGCCATGGCGGCGCGATGGCGCAGTTGCAAGTTTTTCTGCATCGCCGGCCGGCGCAGATCGAGCTCGCGATGCTCCAGCCGCACCGTTTCCGAGACATTCTCCTCGTCGAGCTGGAAGGGCGGGGTGAGCGAGGTGTTGAGGATCTCGATATGGTGGGCGAGGATTTCGATCTCGCCACTGGCAAGCTCGGGGTTGACGGTGCCCTCGGGTCGGGGCCGCACGAGCCCGGTCGTGGCGACAACGAATTCATGACGCAGCTTTTCGGCGACGGCAAAGGTCGCGACGCGGTCGGGATCGCACACGATCTGCACCAGGCCTTCGCGGTCGCGCAGATCGACGAAGATAACGCCGCCGTGGTCGCGGCGGCGATGGACCCAACCGCAGACGGTTACCGTCTGGCCGAGGCGTCGGCGGTCGATGCGGCCGCAGTAGTCGGTACGTTTCAAGTTCTTCTCCGGCAGGAACGCAAGGGTATGGTCGGCTGCGGTCAGGCAATCGCGGCCGTGGTCGCCGCGCCGACACGGCGACCCGCCGCGACCTGACCGATCAATTTCGCAGAGCTTGAGTGGCTTGCGCGCCGATCGCCAACGTTTCGGCGACCGCGTGCGGGCGCGGCGCGACCACGCCCATCGAGATGATGTACTTGAGCGCCTCGTCGACTGTTATGTCGAGCTCGTGCACGCGCGCACGCGGCAGCATCACGAAGTAGCCCGAAGTTGGGTTCGGCGTCGTCGGGACGTACACGCTGACGTGCTCACCTTCCATGTGCATCGCCACCGAGGCGCCTGGCGTTCCGGTTAGAAAGGCGATCGTCCAGCTCCCGGGATAGGGGAATTCGACCAGCAGCGCCTTGTGGAATGCATTGCCCGAATCGGAGAGCAGCGTATCGCTTACCTGCTTCACGCTGGAGTAGATGGACTTGACGAAGGGGATCCGGCCGAGCAGGCGTTCCCAGAGACCAATGAGACGTGCCCCAAAGAAATTGGCGGCGATGGCCCCGGTGAGCAGCAGGATGCCGACGCTTAAGACGACGCCCAGGCCGGGAATGTGAAATCCCAGCACCGCTTCAGGCCGGGCGCTCTTCGGGAGCAGGAGCAGGGTCTGGTCGAACGTCGTCACCAGGAAGACCAGCACCCAAATCGTGATACCGAGTGGCACCCAGACCAGCAATCCGGCGATCAGATAGCGTCTCATCGAGCCCTCCGCATCGGCAGCGGCGGCGTCAGCGGCTGCTCGCGCGAGGGCGGCGGATCAATGGCACGTGTCGCCGCCGGAGGCCGGTTTGCTGTCCGCCTTCGCTTCGCTCGCGGCCGGCTTGGCGCTGGCACCCTCGGTGGCGGGGGCCGTGGCGGCGGGGGTCGCGGGCTCGCTCTTCCCGCTCTCGCCGTTGCTTTTTTTTGCCGCCGGCTGGCTGGAGTTCTTGAAGTCGGTGGCGTACCAACCGCTGCCTTTGAGCCGGAACCCTGCCGCCGAAACGAGCTTGCGCAGCTGGCTCTGACCACAGGCCGGGCATTTCTTCAGCGGGGCGTCAGCAAGTCTTTGCAGCG
This sequence comes from uncultured beta proteobacterium, assembly GCA_963763625.1. GTDB lineage: Bacteria > Pseudomonadota > Gammaproteobacteria > Burkholderiales > Casimicrobiaceae > PALSA-1003. Next base: position 442,179 of record CAVXPH010000003.1, read on the forward strand.
CTTCGAGTTCGTGGCCACATGCGGCGCAGCGGTATTCGTAAATTGGCATGGCGATCTCGGTAAACGTCGCGAAGAGTATGATCCAAAAGAAGAATTATACTCTAATCTGAGGTCGCTCCGGGCCCACACAAGGCCTCCGCCCAGGCTGCGTTTCGTGGCCCCGCCCGAGCGCGCGCGAATTCCTTTATGCTTGGTTCGGGTCCGCGCGAGCGCCGGGAGCGCAAACGATGAGTAGTTATGGAATGTGGTGGATTGTCGCGGCGGCGCTCATCGCGGCGGAGCTTCTGACCGGGACCTTCTATCTGCTCGCGGTCGGCGTTGCGCTCGCCTGTGGCGGCATCGCCGCATGGCTGGGGTGGGGCGCCGCGAACCAATGGCTTACCGCGGGCGTCCTGGGTATCGTCGCTGTTGCCCTGCTGCAATGGTGGAAGCGCGGCCGGGCCACGCCACAACAGCCGGGCCTCGACGTGGGGCAGATGGTGCACGTGCAGAGCTGGGGCCCCGGCCGCACGGCGCGGGTCAGCTACCGTGGCTCGACCTGGGACGCAGAACTCGCAACGCCCGATACACCGCAGGCCGAAACCATGTACATCGCGGCAACCCGTGGTTCGGTGCTCATTCTTGCCGCCAGCCGGCCTTCCGCCGTGGAAGGCTAAGAAATGGACGTCGTCATGGGCTCTTCGATCGTCACCCTGGCGCTGTTTATCGTCGCCATTATCATCATTGCCAAGACCATTCGCGTCGTGCCGCAGCAGCGCGCGCTGGTCATCGAGCGGTGGGGCAAGTTCCACGCCGTACTCGAGCCGGGACTCAATTTCGTCGTGCCGATCGTCGATCGCGTGGCGTATCGACACGACTTGCGCGAGATCCCGCTCGACGTGCCGTCGCAGATCTGCATCACCAAGGACAACACGCAGCTGCAGGTCGACGGCATCCTCTACTTCCAGGTCACCGACCCCAGGCTCGCGTCGTACGGATCGTCGAACTACGTGGTCGCCATCACCCAGCTCGCGCAGACGACGCTGCGCAGTGTCGTCGGTCGCATGGAGCTCGACCGCACCTTCGAGGAGCGTGACCACATCAATGCCCAGATCGTCGAGGCGCTCGACAAGGCGGCGGCGAACTGGGGCGTCAAGGTCCTGCGCTATGAAATCAAGGATCTGACGCCACCGAAGGAGATCCTGCACGCCATGCAGGCGCAGATTACGGCCGAGCGCGAGAAGCGCGCCGTGATCGCCACCTCGGAAGGTCGCCAGCAGGAGCAGATCAATCTTGCCGCGGGCGCGCGCGCGGCGGCGATCGCCCAATCGGAAGGGGTGAAGCAGGCCGAGATCAACACCGCGCAAGGGCAGGCGGCCGCGATCCTTGCGATCGCCGAATCGAACGCCAAGGCGATCCGCCAAGTCGCCGAGGCGATCAGTTCCCCGGGTGGGATGAACGCAGTCAACCTCAAGGTGGCCGAGCAGTACGTCGCCGCCTTCAGCAACCTGGCCAAAGCAGGCAACACGCTGATCGTGCCGTCGAACCTCTCCGACCTGGCGACCCTGGTGACGGCGGTGACGACGATGTTCAAGGCGCAGGAACGCTGACGACGGCAGAACCGGCACGGCGCCGGTGGGCGATGGGTGCCGATGTGCCGCGACCGTGCGTGCGCGCAGTCCAGGCTGTGGGAAAATAACGCGGGCGCGGAAACGATTGCTGTGCCCGGCTGTCGACCTTCAGGCAGCGTCGAGGGCGCGCACACGGGACGGGCGAGCATGGGACGGGTAACGCTCTACAGCAGTTCGAGGCGATCGCACCCGGGCGCGCAGCGGGCGCAGCTCCGCCCGCCGCATCGAGGCGCCGACTTAGGCGGGCCGGCGCCCGATGCGCCCGCCGCCGGCAGCACTCGCCGCGGTGGCCGCGCTCTGGCCCTGGTGCGCAGGGTGCAGCGCCCCCTCCTGGTGGCGGCCGGCGCGGCAGTGGTGCTGGCACTCTTCGTCGCCTACACGGCACGCAAGCCGGTGGCGCATACCTTCACCCAGACGGACATCGATGCCGCCGTGCTGCACACGCTCGAGACCCAGACGCTGCCCTCGAGCGCGGCGCGCGCCTACGAGGCCATCCGGCCGTCGGTGGTGCGGGTACGCCAGATCACCCCTTCCGCGGAGGGCGAGCGCGACGTCGAAAAAAGCGTCGGCAGTGGCGTGGTCATCGTCGACAAGGGCATCATCCTTACCAATCTGCATGTCGTTGCCGGCGGCGACCGGATCGGTGTCGTTTTCGCCGACGGGACCGAATCCGAGGCGACGGTCATCGGCGTGCAACCGGAAAACGACCTCGCGGTCATCCAGGCCAAGACGCTGCCGGACGATCTCATGCCGGCGACGTTACGCTCCACCGCTGACTTGGCACCAGGCGACGAGGTCGTCGCCGTCGGCTTTCCGTTCGGCATCGGGCCAACGGTCACGGCGGGCGTGGTGTCCGGCCTGCAGCGCGTGCACCGCTCGCTCGACGGCAAGCGCGATCTGGTCAACCTCATCCAGTTCGACGCCGCGGTCAATCCCGGAAGCTCCGGCGGCCCGCTCGTCACCGCGGACGGAGAGGTGGTCGGCATCGTGACGGCAATCCTCAACCCGACCGACCAGCGGGTGTTCATCGGCATCGGGTTCGCGGTGCCCATCGAGAACGCGGCGTCGGCGATTGGCATCTCGCCGTTTTAACCGCCGCCACTTCGGCACCCCAAAGGAAGCCATGGACACCAGAGAATCCGTCCGCACGACAACCTCCGCGCAGATGGAGCGCATCCTCTACGAGGTGAAGAAGATCGTCGTCGGCCAGGACCACTTTCTCGAACGCGTGCTGGTGGCGATTCTCGCCCAGGGCCACCTGCTGGTCGAAGGCGTACCCGGGTTGGCCAAGACGTTGACGGTCAAGACGCTCGCGCGGACCATCCGTGGCAGTTTCCGACGCATCCAGTTCACCCCCGATCTCGTGCCCGCGGATCTGGTCGGCACACGCATCTACAACCAGAAGACCGGAGAATTCGCCACCTCGCTCGGACCGGTGTTTACCAATCTGCTCCTCGCCGACGAGATCAATCGCGCACCGGCGAAGGTCCAGAGCGCGCTGCTGGAGGTCATGCAGGAGTACCAGGTGACCATTGCCGGGGTGACCCATCGCGTCCCAGAGCCGTTCCTGGTAATGGCCACGCAGAATCCGATCGAGACCGAGGGCACCTATCCGCTGCCGGAGGCGCAAGTCGACCGCTTCATGATGAAAGTGCTCGTCGGCTACCCGAAGGAGGAAGAGGAGTTCGTGATCGTCGAGCGGGTGACCGGTAGCGCAAGCGACGTGGTAGCGGTCTGCACCACCGAAGAACTCTCTGCCCTGCAGCAGGAGTGCCGCAACGGCTACGTCGATCCGGCGCTCATCCAGTACGCCGTGCGGCTCGCCTCCGCGACGCGTTATCCGGAGCGCTACGGCGCGAAGGACCTCGCGCGCTACATCGGTTTCGGGGCGAGCCCTCGCGGGTCGATTCACCTCATCGAGGGGGCGCGGGCGCTTGCCTACCTGCGCGGCCGCAACTACGCGCTGCCGGAGGACGTTGCCGACCTCGCGCCGGATGTGCTGCGGCATCGCCTCGTGCTCACCTACGAAGCGCTCGCCGACGGCAAGACGCCCGATGACCTGATTCTGGAAATCATGCGCCACGTGCGTGTGCCGGACAAGCCGCTGGAGACCCATGTCCGAGCCGCGGCGCAATCCTGAGTTGACTCTGCGCCGGCTGGAGTGGACGGTCATCCGTCGCCTGGATGGCCTGCTGCACGGCGATTACCGCACGCTGTTTCGCGGTTTCGGACTCGATCTCGCCGATCTGCGCGAGTATCAGTATCACGACGATGTGCGGCATATCGACTGGAACGTGACCGCGCGCCTGGCAACGCCTTACGTGCGCGAGTATCACGAGGATCGCGACCTGACCGCGTGGTTCCTGCTCGACCTGAGCCCGTCGCTCGATTTCGGCTCGGGCGCGGTGCGAAAGCGCAGCGTGGCCGGCGACTTGGTCGCCGTGCTCGCGCGTCTGCTCAGTCGGCACGGCAACCGCGTCGGGGCGATCTTCTACGGCGACCGCGTCGATACCGTGATCGCGGCGAGGAGCGGCCGCCGCCACGTGCTGCACATCCTCCACACCATGCTCGCCCGCCCGGAGCGCGCGCGCTCGGCCGCGACCGATCTTGCGGTTCTGTTGCAGACTGCGTTTGCACTCATGCACCGCCGGTCGTTGGTGTTCATCGTCTCCGACTTCATCAGCGCACCCGGATGGGCAGAGCCCTTGGCACGCATCGCAATGCGGCACGAGGTCGTCGCGGTGCGGCTGTACGATCCGCTGGAGATGGAGCTGCCGGATCTCGGCCTGGTGCCGATTCAGGACGCCGAGACGGGCGAACAGCTCACCGTCGACACGCACGATCGTCGCTTCCGCACTCGCTTCGCGCGCATCGTCGAGCAGCGCGACCTGGCGCTGCGGGCGACGTTCCGGCAGGCAGGCGTCGACGCCCTCGAGCTGTCGACGGACGACGACCTGCTCGACGCGATGCTGCGCTTTGCCGATCTGCGCAAGCGGCGCAGCCAGCTTGCCGGCGGCGGCACGCTGCCTCGGCACCTCGAACCGACGCATGAGCTTTCTGTGGCCTGAGCTGCTGTGGCTGTTGCTCGCCGTCCCAGCCCTCATCGGCATGTATTTTCTGTTGCTGCGGCGGGAGAAGGGACGCCTGCGGCGCTACGCGAGCCTGGCCATGATCCGGGACGCGATCGGCGCGGGGCAGGGGTTCCGGCGCCACCTTCCGCCGCTGTTGTTCCTGCTCGCGCTCGTGATGCTCCTCGTCGCCATCGCGCGACCCACGGCGATCGTCACCCTGCCGTCGCAGCATGACACGATCATCCTGGTGATGGACGTCTCGGGCAGCATGCGCGCGGCCGACGTCGCGCCGAGCCGGATCGTCGCAGCCCAGAACGCGGCCCGGGCGTTCGTCGCCGACCAGCCGGCAAGCGCCCGCATCGGCGTAGTTTCCTTCGCCGCGACGGCGTCGGTCGTGCAGCCCCCGACGCACAATCGCGAGGATATTCTGGCCGCGATCGATCGCTTCCAGCTGCAGCGTGGGACGGCAATCGGCAGCGGCATCCTGGTGGCGCTGAAGACGATCTTTCCCGAGGTTGAAATCGATCTGCGGGCGTCGAATGCGCGCGAAGCTGCAGGGCGCGGCGGGCCCCTGGGCCGTGCCGGGGAGCCCGGCGAGTCTGCGGCGAAAACCGTGCCGCCGGGTTCCTACACCGCGGCGGCGATCATCCTGCTCTCCGACGGCCAGACGACGACCGGACCCAATCCAATCGAGGCCGCGCGCGTGGCGGCCGAGCACGGCGTGCGCGTCTATACGGTCGGCATTGGAACCGCCAACGGCCAGATACTCGGCAGCGAGGGCTGGTCGATGCGCGTGCGCCTTGACGAGGAAGCGCTCAAGACCATCGCCGACATCACGCGCGGCGGATATTTCTACGCCAGTAACGCGAGCGAGCTCAACACGGTCTACCAGAGCCTCAACACCCGGCTCTCGCTGGAGACGAGGCAGACGGAGATTACCGCGTTGCTGGCCGCTGCTGCGGCCCTCACGGCGCTCTTGGCGGCGTTTCTGTCCATGCTGTGGTTCAATCGCATACTCTGACACACAGGGGATAGAAGCGATGCAAGTTGGCGACAGCGTATTTCTCATCACCGGGGGCGCGTCGGGCTTGGGAGCCGGCACGGCGCGCATGGTGGTCGGCAACGGCGGCAAGGCCGTGCTTGCCGACCTCAAGGAGGCCGAGGGCAAGGCGCTGGCGGCCGAACTCGGCGGCGCGGCGCGATTCGTGCGCACCGATGTCACCGACGAGACGAGCGCCAAGGCCGCGGTCGCGGCGACGCTCGCCGCGTTCGGCGCGGTGCACGGTCTGATCAATTGCGCCGGCATCGTCCACGGTGAACGCGTGCTCGGCAAGGAAGCCCCGCACGCTCTGGCGAGTTTTACCCGCGTCATCCAGATCAACCTCATCGGCTCATTTAACATGACCCGCTTGGCGGCGGAGGCGATGAGCCGCAATGCGCCCAACAGCGGCGGCGAGCGCGGTGTCATCGTGTATACCGCGTCGGTGGCCGCATTCGACGGCCAGATCGGGCAACCTGCCTACAGTGCGTCGAAGGCTGGCCTCGTGGGCATGACGCTGCCGGTCGCACGCGAGCTGGCCCGGTTCGGGATTCGCGTCATGACTATTGCGCCGGGCATCTTCGAGACGCCGATGGTTGGCCAGATTCCCGCCGACGTCGCCGAGTCGCTGGGGAAGATGGTGCCGTTTCCTCCCCGGCTCGGCCGACCGGAAGAGTTTGCCTCGCTGGTCGGCGAGATCATTCGCAACGAAATGCTCAACGGCGAAGTGATCCGCCTCGACGGCGCCATTCGCATGGCCCCGAAATAGACGGCTTCAGTCGCGCCGGACGAGGGCGAAGGCGGCGCTGACCATCGCCACGAAGAACACCAGCGTCCAGCCGGCGATCGAAAGGTGCAGGAACTCCCAGCTTTTTTCCGCGCATTCGCCGCTGCCCTCAAAGACCTTGTTCAACACGGCGCTGAAAGGCAGCGTTTCAAGCATGTAGTTCAAGCTCATCCCGCACGAGGGCACCTGGTCCTTGGGCAGCGACTGGAGCCATACCTGGCGCGCCGCAAGCGCGGCGCCGGCGCCGCCCGCGAACAGCTGAAGAAGCGCGTACACGGCCGCCCCTGTGCGTCCCGGATTGTGGAAAGTGGCCAGCAGAAAGATGAGGCCCATCGCGATCACGCACAAGCGCTGCAGCACGCACAGCGGGCAGGGGTCGAGGTTGAGAACATATTGCAGATACAGCGCGTAGCCCATGAGTCCGACGCATACCAGGAAGCCAAGCGCGTAGCCGATGCGTCGCGGCGGCAGCAGAATGAGCGCCAGCGAGGTGACCCCGACGACCATCACGGCGATGCGATAGGCGCTAAGCGATGCGTCCGGGCCGGTAGCGAGCTGGAGGTATTCCTGGCCCAGCAGCGCGAGGCAAAGCAGCAGGCCGACCCAGGGCCAGGTCAGCGAAGGGTAGCGCGGGCTGTTCATGGCGACGCCACCTCGAGCGCCTGGTCGATATCCCAAAGGATATCGTCGAGCGTCTCCAGGCCGACCGAAAGCCGGATCATCTCCGGCAACACGCCGGCGGCGCGCTGTTCCGCCTCGTCGAGCTGGCGGTGCGTCGTCGAAGCCGGGTGAATGACCAGCGTCTTTGCGTCGCCCACATTGGCGAGGTGAGAAAGGAACTGCACTGCCTCGATGAAGCGCACTCCGGCTTCGGCCCCGCCCTTGAGGCCAAACGTAAGGATGCCTCCCGCGCCTCGCGGCAGGTAGCGCCGCGCCAGGGCCTCGTAGCGGTTGCCCGGCAAGGCCGGGTAATGCACCCAGGCAACCCGCGGGTCCAGCTCGAGATGGCGCGCGATGGCGAGCGCCGACTCGCAGTGTCGGGGCATGCGCAGATGCAGCGTCTCGATGCCCTGGAGCAACAGGAAGGCGTTGAACGGCGACAGCGCCGGGCCCAGCGTGCGCATCGCTTCCATGCGCGCCTTCATGGTGAATCCAAAATCGCCGAAGGTCTCGTGGAAAATCACGCCGTGATAGCCGCGCGAGGGCGTCGTCATCTGGGGAAACTTGCCGTTTCCCCAGTCAAACCTGCCCGACTCGACGATTACTCCGCCCATCGTCGTGCCGTGGCCGCCAAGGTATTTGGTGGCGGAATGAATGACGATGTCGGCGCCGTGCTCGATCGGCCGGCAGAGATACGGCGACGCAAGCGTGTTGTCGATGACCAGCGGCACGCCCGCATCGTGCGCAATGGCGGCCAGCGCGGCAAGGTCGATGACGTTAAGCTGCGGGTTGCCAATCGTTTCGGCGTAGAGCGCCTTGGTATTGGGCTTCAAGGCACGGCGGAAGCTGTCGGGGTCGTCAGGATCGGCGAACGTCGTGTCAATGCCCAATTCGGCAAAGGTCACGGCAAACTGGCTATAGGTGCCGCCGTAGAGCGTGCGCGCGGAGACGATATGGTCTCCGCGCTTGGCGAGCGTCAGCAGTGCAACCGTCTGCGCCGCCATGCCCGTTGCCGCGGCCAGCGCCGCGCGGCCGCCCTCCAGCGCGGCGACCCGCTCTTCGAGGGCGCACACGGTGGGGTTGGAGATGCGCGAGTAGACGTTGCCGAACGTTTGCAGATTGAACAGACTCGCCGCGTGGTCGGCGCTGTCGAACACGAACGAGGTCGTCTGATAGATCGGCAACGCACGCGCGCCGGTTGCCCTGTCAGGGATCTGCCCCGCGTGCAGGCAGAGCGTGTCGAAGCCGTAGTCGCGGTCCGCCATCGGCGCTACACCGGTCGTCTCGCCGAGACGATGCGGGTGTTGACGCCCGCCCAGTTCAGTCCGCCAAGGATGCGCGCGTGCTCGATCTTTACGCAGCGGTCCATGACGACATCGAGCCCGGCGGCGCTCGCGAGCTGCGCCGCCTCCTCGTTGCGTATGCCCAGCTGCATCCATAGCACCTTCGCGCCGATCGCGATCGCGTCACGGGCGATGGGGACCAGCTCGGAGGGCTTGCGGAAGCAATCGACGATGTCGATCGCGTTCGCTCCACCCTGGTGGGCGGAGATGAGATCGGGGTAGCAGCGCTCGCCCATCACTTCGCCATAGGTCGGATTGACCGGGACGATGCGATAGCCGTGATCGCGCATGTACTTGGCGGCAAAGTAGCTCGGACGGTACCAGTTCGCCGACAGTCCGACGACGGCGATCGTTTGCGACCGCGTCAGGATGCGGCGCAATCCGGCGATGTCGTCGACCAGCGGCACGTCACCAGCGTCGCGCCGCCGGTGCGGTGTGGTGCGAGCCCGCGTCGATTCGGCGTCCCGGCGGAGGCGGCGACAACGCAACGATGACGAGCAGCGAGTCCAGCATGGCACGCATGTGCGCTCCCTCCGTCGCTGCCGGCGCGAAATGTCACACGGCGACGCGACTTGACGGCGATAGTGTAATCGAAACGCCTGCTGCACGCGGCAGGTAGAATAGCTGCCATGCTCGCGTTCATTGTCCGCCGCAGTCTGCAGGCGGTGCTCGCCCTGCTGTTCGTGTCGCTGCTCGTATTCATCGCCGCGCACGCCGTTGGCAACCCGGTTGACATCCTGATCAATACGCCGGTCGATGCGCAGCAGCGCGGGCGCTCGCTCGCCGCCCTCGGCCTGGAGGGGCCGATGTGGACGCAATTTCTGGTGTTCATTTCCGGGGTGTTGCACGGCGACCTCGGCCGGTCCTTCGTGCACGACACGCCGGCGCTGGGATTGATCCTGCAGCGGATGCCGGCGACCCTTGAACTGGTCATCGTCGCGATGCTGATGGCCGTTTTGCTCGGGCTTCCCCTTGGATTGTGGGCCGGATTGAAGCCCGACAGCGGCGCCGGCCGCACCATCCTGGCCGCATCGTTTCTCGCTCTCTCCCTGCCGGCGTTCTGGGTCGGCCTGCTGCTGGTCATGGTGTTCTCGGTGACCCTGGGCTGGCTGCCGGTGTATGGCAGGGGACCGACCACACTCCTGCTCGGCGTCCCGGTGAGTTTCCTGTCGCTGGAGGGTTGGCGCCATCTGATCCTGCCGGCGACCAGTCTCGCCCTGTCCAATATCGCGTTGCTCACCCGCCTCACCCGAGCCGGCACACGCGCGGCATTGCGCCAGGACTACGTCAAGTTCGCGCGCGCCAAGGGGCTCGCCAAGGAGCGCGTGATCGGCGTCCACGTACTGCGCAATGTCCTCATTCCGATTGTCGCTATCATCGGACCGGAATTCGCCTCGGTTGTCGCTCTCGCCATCGTCACCGAGACCGTATTTGCGTGGCCTGGCATGGGCAAGCTTCTGATCGACTCGATCAGCGTACTCGATCGGCCGGTCATTCTCGCCTATCTTCTGGTCGCCGTGGTCCTGTTCATCGTCGTCAACCTGATCGTCGACATTCTCCACTCGGCGCTCGATCCCCGGGTGCGCGTGCGCGAAGCGAGTGGGTAGCTGTCATGGCACGCGACGAAACGCCGTCCCGGCGCCTCCGTGCAGCCTTCTTCGAGAGCCCGGCCGCAGTTGTCGGGATCGCGCTCTTTTGCCTCGTCCTGGTCGTGGCCCTTGCCGCACCTTTGATTTCGCCCCAGAACCCCTACGAACCGGCGCAACTCGACGCGCTGGATGGCCGGCTGCCCCCGGGCGCGACGTCGAGTACCGGGTCAACGTTCTGGCTCGGTACGGACGCGCAGGGCCGGGACGTGCTCTCCGCCATCCTCTATGGGTTGCGCACGAGCCTCGCCGTCGGCATCCTGAGCACTTTTGTGGCGCTGGCAATCGGTCTCGCTCTGGGACTGGGCGCAGCGTGCTTCGGCGGCCGCACCGACGCGCTGATCACGCGTATCGCCGATATCCAGGTCTCCTTTCCGGCGTTGCTGATCGCCCTGGTCCTGCTTGCGGTGCTCGGCCAGGGTATGGAGAAGACCGTCGCCGCGCTGGTCGCGGTGCAGTGGGCCTATTTCGCGCGCAGCTGTCGCCGCGCGGTACGGGTGGAGATGGGCAAGGAATATATCGAGGCGGCGCGCTGCCTCGCGCTCACGCCTTCGCGCATCGTCTTTCACCACCTGCTGCCGAACTGCCTGCCGGCACTGATCGTCGTGGCCGCGGTGCAGGTCGCGGTGGCGATGACGCTGGAGGCCACGGTGTCGTTCCTGGGATTCGGGGTGCCGCCGACCGAGCCATCCCTGGGACTGCTTATCGCTGACGGCTACCCCTATCTGCTCTCGGGCAAGTATTGGATCAGCTTTTTCCCCGGCGTCGCGCTCCTGCTCACGATCATCAGCATCAATCTCGTGGCCGACCAACTGGGCGATATTCTGGACCCGCGGCGGCAACGATGACCGAGCCTCTACTCCAGGTCGACGGCCTGCGTGCGCATTGCTTTACCCAGGAGGGCGTGGCGAAGGCGGTCGACGACGTGAGTTTCGTGCTCGGCCGCGGCGAGGTGCTGGGTCTGCTCGGCGAGTCCGGCTCGGGCAAGTCGATGACCGGCCATTCAATCATGCGGCTCGTCGATCCGCCGGGACGCATCGTCGGCGGACGCATCGCGTTCGCCGGCCGCGATCTGACCAGGCTTTCGGACGAGCAGATGCGGCAGCTTCGCGGCAACCGCATCGCGATGATCTTCCAGGACCCGATGCTGACACTAAACCCGGTGCTGCGCATCGACACCCAGATGGTCGAAACCGTCCTCGCGCACGAGCCGATCGCGCGTCCGGCGGCGCGGGCCCGTGCGCGCGAAGCCCTGGCCAAAGTCGGCATGCCATCCCCCGACTCAGGGCTGACGGCATATCCGCATCAGATCTCCGGCGGCATGCGGCAGCGGGTCGCCCTCGCCATTGCCCTGATCAACCGGCCCGATCTGATCATCGCCGACGAGCCGACGACGGCGCTCGATGTCACGATCCAGGCGCAGATCGTCTTCGAGATGCAGCAACTCACGCGCGAGGCCGGGACAGCGTTGATCTGGATCACCCGCGACCCGGCGCAGATCGCCGGGCTGGCCGATCGCGTCGCCGTGATGTACGCCGGTCGCGTCGTCGAGCAGGGCTACACCGAGGACGTGCTGCGCGCTCCGCGCCATCCGTACACCCGCGGGCTGCTCGATTCGATGCCGGGCAGCGCGCCCCCGCACGAGAAGTTCAGGCAGACTGCCGGCATGAGCCCAACGCTCACCGACCTGCCGCCGGGTTGCGCATTTCGGCCGCGCTGCCCGTACGCGACCGCCGAATGTGCACAGACTCCCGAGATGCGCGCCTACGGGGCGAGCGGCCAGGCTCTGCGCTGCTTTCATCCGCTGCCGCCGCCGGGGTGAGGCGATGATCGCAGCTGCCGAGAGCAGCAACATCGCGCCTTTGCTCGAGCTCAAGGCAATCTCGAAGCGCTTTGTCTCGAAACGTGACCTCTCGGCCCGGATCGCGGGCCTGTTTGCTCGCAGCGGGCGCGAGGAGTTCGTGCACGCCGTGGACGGCGTGGATCTGGCCATCGCCGAAGGCGAGGTCGTGGGGCTGGCTGGCGAATCGGGTTGCGGCAAGTCGACGCTGGGGCGGCTCGCGGTAGGGCTCCTCGCGCCGACCGCGGGCGAGCGCTTTTGGCGCGGAGAGCGCTGCGCTGACGCGGGCGGCGCGGTGGCGCACGCGCGCCAGCTCAAAATGCAGATGCTCTTCCAGGATTCTTATGCGGCGCTCAATCCGCGGCTGCGCGTCATCGACATCGTGGGCGAGGCTCCGGTAGCGCACGGGCTGATCGGCTCGCGGCAGCAAATCGAATACGTCGGCCTGCAGCTCAACCGGGTCGGGCTCGATCCGACGCTAATGCGGCGCTTTGCACACCAGTTTTCCGCTGGCCAGCGCACCCGGATCGGCATCGCCCGGGCATTGGCGGTCAAGCCGGAGTTTCTGGTCTGTGACGATCCGGTGGCCAGGCTTGATGTGTCGGTCCAGGCGCAGGTGCTCAACCTGTTCATGGACTTGCGCGCCGCGCTCGACCTCGCCTACCTGTTCATCAGCCACGATCTGGAGGTCGTCTGCCACTTAAGCGACCGGATCCTGATCATGTATCTCGGCCGGATCGTCGAGTCGGGCCCTGCGCGTGAGCTCTTGGCGACCCCGAACCATCCCTACACGCAGGCGCTGCTCGCGGCGAGCGGCACGCTGGGGGCGAAAAGGCTCGCCGCCATACCGGTCAAGGGGGAAATGCCGTCGCCGCGCTCGCCGCCGGCAGGCTGTCAATTCCACCCGCGCTGCCCGTACGTGATGCCGCGCTGCAAAGAGGCGGCGCCGCCGCTCGAGCCCATCGCCCCGGGCCGCTTGGCCGCCTGCTACCTCAACAAGACCGGCGCTTGAAGCCCTGCAGCCCAGCCTTGTTGCGCTGCAGCGCGTTGACCCGCTCCGACGGCGCGGGTTAAAATCACAGGGTTTGCATGGGGCCCGGATTTTGAGCCGCGGGCCACGCTTCTCGGGTGCGCGATGCGCGGCAAGCTGGTCGTCGGCAACTGGAAAATGAACGGCGGCCTGGGGCAAAACGACGCGCTGCTGGCCGAACTGCGCGCACGATGGGCGGCGCCCGTGGGCCGGGATCTGGCGCTTTGCGTCCCCTATCCGTACCTTTGGCAGGCGCAGACTGCGCTGTCAGGGTCGGCGATCAGTTGGGGCGCGCAGAACGTCAGTGAGCACGCCGGCGGGGCTTATACCGGCGAGGTTTCCGCGGCCATGGTGGCCGAGTTTGGTTGCCGCTTCGCGCTCGTTGGCCACTCCGAGCGGCGCGCGCGCTGCGGCGAGACCGACGTGGCGGTGGCCGACAAGGCGGCAGCGGCGCTGGGTGCGGGTCTGACGCCCATCGTCTGCGTCGGCGAGACATTGGCCGAGCGCGAGGCTGGAACGACCCGCACGGTGGTGTTGCGCCAGTTCGACGCGGTGGCGACCCGGCTTGGCGCCCGGGTTGGCGCGATCGTGGTCGCCTATGAGCCGGTGTGGGCGATCGGTACCGGACAGAGCGCAAGTCCGGATCAGGCCCAGGCAGTACACCGGCTGCTGCGCGAGCGCCTCGGGGACATCGATGGCGCGGCGGCGGCGGTGCCGTTGCTCTACGGTGGCAGCGTCAAATCGGACAACGCGAAGTCCCTGTTCGCGTGCCCGGATATCGACGGTGCCCTGGTCGGCGGTGCGTCGCTCAAGGCGGATGAATTTTTGGCGATCGCCTGTGCCTAAATGGAACGGGACGGGGCGGCCGCTTAAAGGATCGACGAAATGGTTTGGGAAACGCTTCTGGTAGGTGTGCACCTGGTGGTCGCGGCGGCGCTGATCGGCTTCGTCCTGCTGCAGCATGGCAAGGGCGCCGACATGGGCGCGGCATTTGGCAGCGGTTCCTCGGGGAGCCTCTTCGGCGCGGCGGGGTCGGCGAACTTTCTTTCCCGTACGACCGCCGTCTTGGCGACCGCGTTCTTTCTCTCGAGCCTTGGCCTCACTTATTTCGGGGCCACTCGCACCGGGCCTGGGGACATTATGAAGCAGGGTGCGACACCGAGCGCGCCGGCACCGGTCAGCAAGGACGGCAAAGCGACCGACGTGCCGCAGGGCGCCGCGCCGGCGACACCCGCCGCGCCGGCGGCACAAGCCGCGCCGGCACCCGATAGCGAATCCAAGCCCATTGACGTACCGAAGTGACCGAGCGCGCGCCGACGTGGTGGAATTGGTAGACACGCTGTCTTGAGGGGGCAGTGGCGTAAGCCGTGTGAGTTCGAGTCTCACCGTCGGCACCAGGAGAAGAGGGCGCGACGCCCGGTTGGAGCAATGGCCACGGGGACGGCCGGCGACGCAGCGAAGGCATAGCCCGAGTGATAGAAGGGTAGGATTGATCCGATCATGCTGGAACAGTACTTCCCGATCCTGCTCTTCATCGTCGTCGGCGTCGGCGTCGGCGTAATCCTGCTCACCCTCGGCAGCTTCGTTGCGCCGAATCGACCCGACCCGGAAAAGCTCGCTCCCTACGAGTGCGGTTTCGAGGCCTTCGAAGACGCGCGCATGCAGTTCGACGTGCGTTATTACCTGATCGCGATCCTGTTCATACTCTTCGACTTGGAGATCGCGTTTCTGTTTCCCTGGGCTGTCGTCCTACCCGACATCGGCGTGTTCGGTTTCTGGTCGATGATGATCTTCCTCGGGATCCTGGTCGTCGGCTTCGTCTACGAGTGGAAAAAGGGTGCGCTGGAATGGGAATAGCGTCCGCCATGAAGCGGCAGGGCGCGCAGGCGAGCGGCACGGCTGCGCCGGTCGCGGAGACGGCTCATGCCCATTGAAGGTATCCTCGAAAAGGGCTTTGTCACCACGTCGCTCGACGCGTTGATCAACTGGGCGCGCAACGGCTCGATGTGGCCGATGACGTTCGGACTCGCATGCTGCGCGGTGGAGATGATGCACGCCGGCGCGGCGCGCTACGACCTCGACCGCTTCGGTGTGGTGTTTCGCCCCAGTCCGCGTCAGTCGGACGTGATGATCGTCGCCGGCACGCTGTGCAACAAGATGGCGCCGGCGCTGCGCAAGGTCTACGACCAGATGGCCGAGCCGCGGTGGGTCATATCGATGGGCTCCTGCGCCAACGGCGGCGGCTACTACCACTATTCCTATTCGGTCGTGCGCGGCTGTGACCGCATCGTCCCGGTCGACATCTACGTCCCGGGCTGCCCGCCGACCGCCGAGGCGCTTCTCTACGGCATACTCCAGCTGCAAAACAAGGTCTGGCGGACCAACACGATCGCACGTTGATGGCGACGAAAATTGAGACGCTGGCCGCCACGCTCCCCGTGGCGCTGGGCGACGCGCTGCACAGCGTCACGATCGCGCTCGGTGAGGTCACCGCGATCGTATCTGCGGACGGCCTGGCGACGGCCATGCGGGCGCTGCGTGACCGGCCCGAACTGCAGTTCTCGACACTGCTCGATGTCTGCGGCGTTGATTACTCGGCATTCGGCGGCGAGCCGCCCCACGTTGCGGACTTCGTTTCGAATGCAACCCCGCCGGAGCCTCGGGTGGAGCTGGCGACTGGACGCCGCTTCGCCGTCGTCTACCATCTCCTGTCGCTGGTCCACAACTGGCGCCTGCGCGTGCGCGCGTTCGCGCCGGACGATGATTTTCCCGTTCTGCCGTCGGTGCTCGACATCTGGCCGTCGGCCAACTGGTACGAGCGCGAAGCCTTCGACTTCTTCGGCATCGTGTTTGTCGGTCACCCGGATCTGCGCCGGCTGCTTACCGACTACGGCTTTGTCGGCCATCCGTTCCGCAAGGATTTCCCGCTTTCCGGGCAGGTCGAGATGCGTTATGACCCCGAGCAGGGACGGGTAATCTACCAGCCGGTGACCATCGAGCCGCGCGAGGAAACGCCGCGCATCATCCGCGAGACGAACTACGCGGAGAGCGAGGGCTTTCGCAAGGGCTGACGACGTGGCCGAGATTCGCAACTACACCATGAATTTCGGGCCGCAGCACCCGGCGGCCCACGGCGTCTTGCGGCTGGTTCTCGAGCTCGACGGCGAGGTAATCCAGCGCGCCGATCCGCATATCGGGCTGCTGCATCGCGCGACCGAAAAGCTGGCCGAATACAAGACCTACGTGCAGTCGCTGCCCTACATGGACCGGCTCGATTACGTCTCGATGATGTGCAACGAGCACGCGTACTGCCTGGCAATTGAAAAGCTGCTCGAAGTCGAGGTCCCGATCCGGGCCCAGTACATCCGCGTAATGTTCGACGAGATCACCCGTATCCTAAACCACCTGTTGTGGCTGGGGGCGCACGCGCTCGATGTCGGCGCCATGACGCCGTTTCTGTACTGTTTCCGCGAGCGCGAGGCACTGATGGATTGCTACGAGGCGGTATCGGGGGCGCGTATGCACGCGGCCTATTACCGCCCCGGGGGAGTCTACCGCGATCTGCCGCAACGCATGCCGCAGTACCAGTCCTCGCCCATTCACAACGCCAAGGCGGTGGCGCGGATGAACGAAAACCGCCAGGGCTCGCTGCTCGACTTTATCGCCGATTTCACCACCCGCTTTCCCGCCAACGTCGACGAGTACGAGACACTGCTCACCGACAACCGCATCTGGAAGCAGCGCACGGTCGGCATTGGCGTCGTCGCCCCGGAAAGGGCGCAGGCGCTCGGGTTCACCGGACCGATGCTGCGCGGGTCGGGAGTAGCCTGGGACCTGCGCAAGAAGCAGCCCTATGCGGTCTACGACCGGATGCTTTTCGACATTCCCGTCGGGACCAATGGCGACTGCTACGACCGTTATCTGGTTCGCGTGCAGGAAATGCGCGAGGCCAACAAGATCGTACGCCAGTGTGTCGACTGGCTGCGCCAGAATCCGGGACCGGTAATCGTCGACAACCACAAGATCGCACCGCCATCGCGGGAAGAGATGAAGACCAACATGGAGGAATTGATCCACCACTTCAAACTCTTCACGGAGGGCATACACGTGCCGCCGGGCGAGGTGTACGCCGCCGTCGAGCATCCGAAAGGCGAGTTCGGGATCTACCTCATCTCCGACGGCGCGAACAAGCCCTACCGTCTGAAGATCCGGGCGGGGAGCTATCCACACCTGGCGGCACTCGACGAGATGGCGCGCGGGCACATGATCGCCGATGTCGTTGCCATCATCGGCACGCAGGATGTCGTATTCGGGGAGATTGACCGATGAGCACCCCCATCGTGCACTTCGACGAACTGCAATTCACGCGCGACCTGCGCCACGGGGACCGGTTCGAAGCGAAGCTCGCGCTGGTCGCGCCGACGATCGGTGCGCGCAAGCTTGGCTACAACGTGACCTCGGTGCCGGCGGGCAAGCGCGCATTCCCGTTTCATAATCACCATGCCAACGAGGAGATGTTCTTCATTCTTGAAGGCGAAGGAATGCTGCGCTTCGGCAACGCGGAATACCCGGTGCGCAAGGGGCACTTCATCTGCTGTCCCTGCGGCGGCCCCGAAATGGCGCACCAGCTGATCAATACTGGCGGCGGCGAACTCACCTATCTCGCGGTCAGCACGACAATCGATACCGACATCTTCCAGTATCCGGATTCGGGCAAATTCGGCGCCGTTGGCGGTCGCCAGCCCGGTCGCCCGCCGACGGAGGCGACTTTCGCCGGCAAATTCGTTCCGGAGGGCGCCGACGTGGACTACTGGCACGGAGAGTAGAGCGTGTTGACCGACGCCGCGCTGCGCAAAATCGATCGCGAAATCGCCAAGTATCCGTCCGGCCAGAAAAAGTCGGCGGTGATGGCGGCCCTCGCCATCGCGCAGGACGAGAAGGGCTGGCTGGCCACGGAGACGATGGACTTCGTCGCCGACTACCTGGGCATGCCGCCGATCGCCGTCTACGAGGTGGCGACCTTCTACGAAATGTACAACACGGCGCCTACCGGCAGGTACAAGCTGACTCTTTGCACCAACCTTCCGTGCGCGCTGCAGCATGCGGCCAAGGCGGCGCTGCATCTGCAGCAGAAGCTCGGCATCGGCTTCGGTGAAACCACGCCCGATGGCATGTTCACGCTCAAGGAGGGTGAATGCTTTGGCGCCTGCGGCGACGCGCCGGTGCTGCTGGTCAACAACAAGCGCATGTGCAGTTGGATGCGCCCCGAAGCGATTGACCGCCTGCTCGCCGAGCTGGCTACGGAGGGCGGGCGATGAACGCGCCGGCCGAATTCCTCGACTACGGCCCCGACAGTATCATCATGGCCGGTCTCAACGGCAGGAACTGGCGCCTCGCCGACTACGTGGCGCGCGGCGGCTACACCGCGTTAAAGAAGGTGCTGACCGAAAAGATCCCGCCTGCCAACGTCATCGCCGAGGTCAAGCGCTCGGCCCTGCGCGGGCGCGGGGGCGCGGGCTTCCCAACCGGGCTCAAATGGAGCTTCATGCCGCAGCAGTACAGCGGTGAGAAGTATCTGGTCTGCAATTCCGACGAGGGTGAGCCGGGGACGTTCAAGGATCGCGACATCCTGCGTTATAACCCGCACATCGTGTTTGAGGGCATGGCGATCGCGGCCTACGCGATGGGCTGCCGTCGCGCCTACAACTACGTGCACGGCGAGATCTGGGACGACTACGAGCGCTGCGAGGAAGCTTTGGAGGAGGCCTATCAGGCGGGCTACCTGGGCAACGACATTCTCGGCACCGGCTTCTCCTTCCACCTTCACAATCACCACGGCTACGGCGCCTACATCTGCGGCGAGGAGACCGCGCTCCTGGAGTCGCTCGAAGGCAAGAAGGGCCTGCCGCGCTTCAAGCCGCCGTTTCCGGCGAGCTTCGGGCTCTTCGGCAAGCCGACGACGATCAACAACACCGAGACCTTCGCCGCGGTCCCGTGGATCATCAACCACGGCGGCGAGGCGTTTCTGGATCTCGGCCGACCGAACAACGGCGGCACCAAGATTTTCTCGGTCTCGGGCGACGTGGAGCGGCCGGGCAACTACGAGGTCCGGCTGGGCACGCCGTTCGCCAAGCTGCTGGAGATGGCCGGCGGCGTGCGCGGCGGGCGTCCGCTCAAGGCGTGCATCCCCGGAGGGTCGTCGATGCCGGTGCTGCCGGGGGCGGTCATGCTCGGCACCGACATGGATTACGACTCGATCGCCAAGGCGGGGTCGATGCTCGGATCCGGTGCGGTGATCATCATGGACGACACCCGCTGCATGGTGCGCTCGTTGCTCCGGCTGTCGTATTTCTATTTCGAGGAGTCCTGCGGCCAGTGCACGCCATGCCGCGAGGGCACCGGCTGGCTGTGGCGCATCGTCAACCGCATCGAGCACGGCGAAGGCAAAAACGAGGACCTCGACGTCTTGCTGTCGGTGTCGGACAACATCGCCGGGCGCACGATCTGCGCCCTGGGCGACGCCGCCGCGCTGCCGGTGAAGAGCTTCATCAAGCATTTCCGCACCGAGTTCCAGCACCACATCGATCACAAGCGGTGCCTGGTGCCGGACTACGTCTGACGCCTCCATGACGACGCTCAACCTCGAAGTCGACGGGCAAGCGGTGCAGGTGCCCGGCGGCAGCACGGTGATGGATGCCGCGCACAAGCTAGGCATCTACGTGCCGCATTTCTGCTGGCACAACAAGCTCTCGATCGCCGCCAATTGCCGCATGTGCCTGGTGCAGGTTGAAAAGGCGCCCAAGCCGCTCCCGGCCTGCGCCACGCCCGCGAGCGAGGGCATGAAGGTATGGACGCACTCCGCCGCCGCCGTCGACGCGCAGAAGGGTGTGATGGAATTCCTGCTCATCAATCACCCGCTCGATTGCCCGATCTGCGACCAGGGTGGCGAATGCCAGCTGCAGGATCTCGCCGTTGGCTACGGCGCGTCGAACTCGCGCTATCAGGAGCCCAAGCGCGTGGTGCTGAACAAGAACCTCGGGCCCCTAATCGCCACCGACATGACGCGCTGCATCCATTGCACACGCTGCGTGCGCTTCGGGCAGGAGATCGCCGGCGTCATGGAGCTTGGCATGATCGGCCGCGGCGAGTTCGCCGAAATCATTACCTTCGTGGGCAGGACGGTCGATTCGGAGCTTTCCGGCAACGTCATCGACCTGTGCCCTGTCGGGGCGCTGACGTCCAAGCCTTTTCGCTACAGCGCGCGCACCTGGGAGCTCGCGCGCCGCAGGTCGGTAAGCCCGCACGACAGCCTCGGCAGCAATCTGGTCGTGCAGGCGAAAAACGATCGGGTCATGCGGGTCGTGCCGCTGGAGAACGAAGCGGTCAACGAATGCTGGCTGTCGGACAAGGATCGCTTTTCCTACGAGGGCCTCAATTCAGAGGACCGGCTCACCCGGCCGATGCTCAAGCGCGACGGAAAATGGGTCGAGACCGACTGGCAGACCGCGCTCGAGCATGTCGTGCGGGAGACCCGGCGCATCCGTGAGCGCCACGGTGCCGCGGCCATCGGCGCACTGGTGTCTCCGCATTCGACGCTCGAGGAGATGCACCTTGTGCAGAAACTCATCCGTGGCCTGGGCAGCGAGAACATCGACTATCGCCTGCGCCAGTCCGACTTCAGCAGCGATGGCCAGCGCGAAGGGGCCGCCTGGCTCGGCATGTCGATTGCCGAGTTCGCGACGCTCGACCGCGTGCTCATTGTCGGCAGTTTCCTGCGCAAGGATCATCCGCTGCTGGCGCAGCGACTGCGGCAGATGACCAAGAAAGGCGCCCAGCTCTCGCTCGTGCACAGCGCCGACGACGAGCTGTTGCTCAAGCTCGCGCACAAGCTGATCGTCGCCCCGTCGGCGCTGCCGCGGGCGCTGGCCGAAATCGTGGTTGCGGCGGCGGCAGCGGCTGGCGTCGCGCCGCCCGCGGCGCTGGCTGCGGTCGAGCCCTCGCCAACCACGCGAGAGATCGCCGCCACCCTGGCTAGCGGCGCCAGCCGCGGCGTCTTCCTGGGCAGCTTCGCCGACTGGCATCCGCGCGCGGCCCAGCTGCACGCGCTCGCCGCTGCCCTCGCCGAGCTCACCGGCGCGAAGCTCGGCTTTCTCACCGAGGCGGCCAATTCGGTCGGTGGAACCGTCGCCGGCGCCTATCCGCGCAAGACCGGACTACATGCTGCGGCCATGCTTGCCGACCCGCGCCGGGCGTACCTGCTGCTCCATGCCGACCCCGAGCTCGACTCGGCCGATCCGGCGCGCACGCGCGCCGCGCTGGCTGGCGCCGAATTCGTGCTCGCGCTCTCGCCCTTCCTGTCCGGCGCTGCAGCCTATGCGCACGTGCTGCTGCCGGTGGCGCCGTTCACCGAAACCGCCGGTACCTTCATCAATTGCGAGGGCCGGGTACAGGCCTTCAACGGCGTCGTGCCGCCGCTTGGCCAGACGCGCCCGGCATGGAAGGTTTTGCGCGTGCTCGGTTCGCTCCTTTCGCTGCCAGGATTTGGCTACGAGAGCATCCAGGCTATCCGGGAGGAACTGCCGCGCGCCGACGAGATCGGCAACTGGCTGTCGAATGCGACGCACACGGCGATCGAATCGCCCGGCCCGCCGGCGGGGCAAAACGGCCTCGAGCGCATCGCCGAGGTGCCGATCTACGCCGCCGATCCCCTGGTGCGGCGCGCAGCCTCGCTGCAGAAGACCCGCGACGCGAAGGCACCGACGGCACGCATGAACGCGGCGACGCTCGCCAAGCTCAAGCTGGCCGAAGGCGCGGCGGTGCGCGTCAGCCAGGGCGGGGGCGAGGCCATGCTCTCCGCGGAGCTCGATCCCGGCGTGCCCGAGGGCTGCGTGCGCGTCGCCGCCGCGCATCCGGCGACGCGGACGATCGGGCCGATGTTCGGCCCGATCGCGGTGGACGGCCTCTGATGGAAGCCGCCCAGGACTTCTTTGGCTGGACCTGGCCGGGTGTGTGGACGCTGGCCAAGATCGTGGCAATCGCAGTGCCGCTCATCCTCGCCGTGGCCTATCTGACGCTGGCCGAGCGCAAGGTCATCGGCTGGATGCAGGTGCGCATCGGCCCCAACCGCGTCGGTCCGCTGGGCCTGTTGCAGCCCTTCGCCGATGTCTTCAAGCTGGTATTCAAGGAACTCATCGTCCCGACCGGTGCCAACCGGTATCTGTTCTTCATCGCGCCGCTGCTCTCCATCGGGCCCGCGCTCGCGGCCTGGGCGGTGATTCCCTTTACCGGCACGCTGGTGCTCTCGAACATCAATGCGGGGCTCCTGTATGTGCTCGCGCTGACCTCGATGGGCGTGTACGGCGTCATCCTCGCCGGCTGGGCGTCGAACTCGAAATACGCATTTCTCGGCGCGCTGCGCTCGGCGGCCCAGATCGTCTCCTACGAGATTGCGATGGGTTTCGCACTCGTCGGCGTCCTCATGGCTGCCTCGAGCCTGAACTTTAGCGACATCGTGCTCGGGCAGGTGGGCGGTTTCTGGCGCTGGTACATCTGGCCGTTGCTGCCCCTGTTCTTCGTCTACCTGGTCGCCGGCATCGCCGAGACCAACCGCCATCCGTTCGACGTCGCCGAGGGCGAGTCGGAAATCGTCGCCGGCTTTCACGTCGAGTACTCGGGGGTCGCGTTCGCGGTGTTCTTCCTTGCCGAGTACATGAACATGATTCTCATCGCGACGCTCTGCTCGACCATGTTCCTCGGCGGTTGGCTCGCGCCGCTGCCGCAGCTGAACGACGTCAGCGTGTCCGGTTTCCACTTCCTCGGCGACGGGTTCGGCTGGCTGTTCGTCAAGGTGTGCGCGGTGCTGTTCGTCTTTCTGTGGATCCGGGCCACCTTTCCGCGCTACCGCTACGACCAGATCATGCGCCTGGGCTGGAAAGTCTTCATCCCGGTGACGCTGGTGTGGATCGTGCTGATCGGCGCACTGATGCAGACGCGCTGGGCCTTTCTGGTTCACTGAAGCGAGGCAGCGATGCTCCGACGCCTCAAGGACTTCTTCAACACCTTCCTCCTGCTGGAATTGTTCCGCGGCCTCTGGCTCACCGTCCGGCGCCTGGGTGCGCCCAAGGTGACGGTGCAATATCCGGAGGAAAGGACGCCGATGAGCCCGCGCTTCAGGGGCCTGCACGCGTTGCGTCGCTACCCCAACGGCGAGGAGCGCTGCATTGCCTGCAAGCTGTGCGAGGCGGTCTGCCCGGCGCTGGCGATCACGATCGAATCCGAAGAGCGCGGCGACGGCACCCGGCGCACGACGCGCTACGACATCGATCTCACCAAGTGCATCTTCTGCGGCTTCTGCGAGGAAAGCTGCCCGGTCGACTCGATCGTCGAAACGCGCATCCTCGAATACCACGGTGAGAAGCGCGGTGATCTGATCTACACCAAGGAAATGCTGCTCGCCGTCGGCGATCGCTACGAGGCACAGATCGCGGCCGACCGCGCCGAGGACGCGAGGTATCGATGACCTTTCAGACCGGGATCTTCTATGTCTTCGCCGCGGTGCTGACATTCGCCGCGTTGCTCGTGGTCACGACGCGTAACCCCGTGCACGCCGCCTTGTGGCTCGTGCTCTCGTTCTTCAGCGCGGCCGGCGTGTGGCTGCTGCTGCAGGCCGAATTCCTCGCCATCGTGCTGGTATTGGTCTACGTCGGCGCGGTGATGGTGCTGTTTCTGTTCGTGGTCATGATGCTCGACGTCAATTTCGACAAGCTGCGGGAGCGCTTCAAGAGCTACATTCCGGTGGCCGCGACCGTCGGCACCCTGGTCCTGGTCGAGATGGCGCTGGTGCTCATCGGCGGTTCCTTCGGCCAGAGCGTTGCGCCGCGGCCGGCAGCGGGCCCGGGCTACAGCAATACCAAGGTCCTCGGAGCGCAGATCTACACCGACTACGCCTATCCGTTCGAGATCGCGGCCATGATCCTGCTGGTCGCGATCATCGCGGCGATCGCCTTGACGCATCGCCGGCGGCGCGCGACCAAGCATCAGAATCCGGCCGAACAGGTGCGCGTCCGACGCAATGACCGGCTGCGCATCCTCGACATGCCTGTGGAAAAGGGCGACGGATCTTGAACCAGAGCCGGCGCTCTGTGCGCCGGCAGCAGGGAGGGGCAACGTGTCGTACCTGTCGCAGCCGACGCTGGCGCATTACCTGGTCCTCGGGGCGATCCTGTTCGCGATCAGCGTGATCGGGATTTTCCTTAACCGACGCAATGTGCTCATCATGCTCATGGCCATCGAGCTGATGCTGCTCGCCGTCAACCTCAACTTCATCGCCTTCTCGCGTTTCCTTGGCGATACCGCCGGGCAGATATTCGTCTTCTTCATCCTCACCGTCGCCGCCGCGGAGTCGGCCATCGGGCTCGCGATCCTGGTGCTGTTCTTCCGCAACATCGGCTCGATCGACGTCGAGAAGTTCGATCAGCTCAAGGGATGAGACGCGGATGAACATGCAATCCCTCTACCTGCTGGTGCCGGTCGCGCCGCTCTTCGCCGCAATCGTCGTCGGCCTGTGGGGACCGAAGCTCGGCCGCGTCGCGGCGCACACGCTGTGCATCCTGGGGGTCGCGGTGTCGACCGTGGCGTCGGCGCTGATCCTGCGTGACGTGCTAGCCGGCAACACCTTCAACGGCGACCTTTATACGTGGATGACCAGCGGCGCGCTCAAGTTCGCCATCGGTTTCCTGATCGACCCGCTGACCGCATTGATGATCACGGTCGTCAGCTTCGTATCGCTGATGGTGCATGTCTACACCATCGGCTACATGGCCGACGACCCCGGCTATACGCGCTTCTTTGCCTACATCTCGGCGTTCACGTTCAGCATGCTGATGCTGGTGATGTCGAACAATTTCCTCCAGCTTTTCTTCGGCTGGGAGGCGGTCGGGCTGGTGTCGTACCTGCTGATCGGGTTCTGGTTTACGCGCCCGACGGCGATTTACGCCAGCCTCAAGGCGTTCCTGGCCAACCGTGTCGGCGACTTCGGCTTCGTCCTCGGGCTCGGCCTCATCGTCGCCTACTTCGGCTCGCTCGACTACGCGAGCGTGTTCAAAGGCGCGCCCGCGCTCGCCGCCGTGACGCTCCATGTCGGCGGCCAGCAGCAGGGGTCCGTCCTCAGCGCCATCTGCATCGCGCTTTTCGTCGGCGCGATGGGCAAGTCGGCACAGGTCCCGCTGCACGTGTGGCTTCCCGATTCGATGGAGGGCCCGACACCGATCTCCGCCCTGATCCACGCGGCGACCATGGTTACCGCCGGCATCTTCATGGTCGCACGCATGAGCCCGCTGTTCGAGCTGTCCGAGACGGCTTTGTCGTTTGTCACCATCATCGGCGCGACGACCGCGCTGTTCATGGCGCTGCTGGGCGTGGTGCAGAACGATATCAAGCGCGTCATTGCCTACTCGACGCTGTCGCAGCTGGGCTACATGACCGTCGCGCTCGGCGTCTCGGCGTATCCGGCGGCGATCTTCCACCTCATGACGCACGCTTTTTTCAAGGCACTGCTGTTCCTGGCGGCCGGCTCGGTGATCATTGCCCTGCATCATGAGCAGGACCTGCGCAAGATGGGCGGCCTGAAGAAATACATGCCGATCACCTACTGGACCGCACTGATCGGGTCGCTGGCGCTCGCCGGCGTGCCTCCGTTTGCAGGCTTCTTTTCTAAGGATTCGATCATCGAGGCGGTCGGGCTGTCGCAGGTCGGGGGGCATGCCTACGCCCAGTTCGCGGTGACCGTCTCGGTGTTCATCACCGCGCTGTATACCTTCCGCATGCTGTTCATGGCCTTTCACGGCGAGGAGCGTTTCCGCCACGCCGGCGCAGTTCACTCGGCGCCGGATCCGGGGCACGCCCAGGCCGACGGCAATAGCAGCGAGCCACACGAGAGTCCCTGGGTCGTGACCGTGCCGCTGGTGCTGCTGGCCATCCCGTCGATCTACTCCGGCTGGGCGTACATCGACCCGGTGCTGTTCGGCAACTACTTCGGCGGTTCGATCCTGATCGCGCCGCAGCACGCAGGAGTCGCGACGCTGACCGAGGAATGGCACGGGCCCTGGGCATTCGTCCTCCACGGCCTGACCACGCTGCCTTTCTGGCTTGCGCTCTCGGGCATCGCCGTGGCGTGGTACCTCTACCTCAAGCGCACCGATCTGCCGGCCCGGATCGCCGACCGCGCCGGTGCGCTGTATCGCCTGCTGGCCAACAACTACTACATCGACCGCTTCAACGACTGGTTCTTCGCCGGCGGGTTCCGCCGCGTCGGCACGCTGTTTTCCGACGTCGGCGACCGTTCGATCATCGACGGCTTCTTCGTCAACGGCAGCGCGCGGCTCGTCGCCGCGACCTCGGCGGTGCTGCGGCAGATCCAGTCCGGCTTCATCTATCAATACGCCTTCGCCATGGTCCTGGGCATCGTCGTGTTCCTGTTCTGGTGGCTCACGCTGCGAGTCATCTGATGTTGCCTTACCTCAGTCTCGCCATCTGGGTGCCGATCGTCGCCGGTCTGCTGGTGCTGGCGGTGCATCGCGACGGAGACGCCGCGGCCGCGCGCTGGCTGGCGCTGGTCGGTGCCCTTTCGGGTTTCGCGGTAACCATTCCGCTGTACACGCGCTTCGCGCTCGGTACCGCCGAGATGCAGTTTGTCGAGACCATCGAATGGATTCCGCGCTACAACGTCAACTACCTGCTCGGTGTCGACGGCATCTCGGTCCTGCTCATCCTGCTCAACAGCTTCATCACCGTCATCGCCGTTTGGGCCGGGTGGGTGGTCATCGAAAAGCGGGTGGCGCAGTATATGGCGGCGTTCCTGATCCAATCCGGGCTCATCAATGGCGTGTTCGCGGCCCTCGATGGGGTGCTGTTCTACGTCTTCTTCGAGTCGATGCTGATCCCGATGTATCTGATCATCGGCATCTGGGGCGGCCCCAACCGCGTTTATGCCGCGCTCAAGTTCTTCCTCTACACGTTTCTGGGCTCGGTGCTGATGCTCGTGGCGCTGATCTACCTGTACTCGGTGAGTGCCAGTTTTTCGATCCTCGAGTGGTACCAATTGCCACTCTCGCTCAAGACCCAGATATGGCTGTTCGCGGCATTTTTCGTCGCCTTCGCGGTCAAGGTGCCGATGTGGCCGGTCCATACCTGGCTCCCCGACGCCCATGTCGAGGCCCCGACCGGTGGCTCGGTGGTTCTCGCGGCCATCACGCTCAAGGTCGGCGCCTACGGGTTCGTGCGTTTCATCCTGCCCATCCTGCCCGATGCCAGCCACTACCTCGCCGGATTCGTGATCACGCTGTCGATCATTGCCATCGTCTACATCTCTTTCGTCGCCCTGGTGCAGCCCGACATGAAAAAGCTCATTGCTTATTCGTCGATCTCGCACATGGGCTTCGTGACGCTGGGCTTCTTCCTGTTCAGCCAACTCGGGCTTGAAGGCGGCCTGGTGCAGATGATCTCGCACGGTTTCGTATCGGCTGCCCTGTTCCTCTGCGTCGGCGTCCTTTATGACCGCATGCACAGCCGGCTCATCGGCGATTACGGTGGCGTGGTCAACACCATGCCCAAATTCGCGGCCTTGGCGATGCTGTTTGCGATGGCCAACGCGGCGCTGCCCGGAACCAGCGGCTTCGTCGGGGAATTCATGGTGATCCTCGCCGCGATCAGCGCCAACCTGTGGCTCGGTTTCCTCGCCGCCACCATCATGATTCTGGGAGCCGCCTATACACTGTGGATGTACAAGCGGGTCTGGTTCGGCGATGTGGCTAACCCCCGCGTGGCCGCGCTCAAGGACGTCTCGCGGCGGGAATTCTGGCTGCTGGCGACCGTCGCCGCGGCGATCCTCGTGCTCGGCATCTACCCGAAGCCGTTTACCGACGTGATGCACGCCTCGGTCGCGGATCTGCTTACCCACGTAGGCAGGACCAAGCAATGACGCCTGCATCCATGCCGTCCGCGTTCAACTTCGGCGTCGCCATGCCGGAAATCGTGCTCGCCGGCGCCGCCTGCTTGATTCTGGTCGGCGACCAATTCGTTGCCGACGGACGGCGCCAGATCAGCTATTGGCTGACGCAGCTCGCCCTGCTTGCCGCGGGGTCGCTGAGTCTGTGGCTCTTTCACGACGAGGCGCCGCTGCGAGCCCTGGGCGGGATGTTCGTGGCGGACCAGCTCGCGAGCGTGCTGACAATTTTCTCCTGCGTCGCCGTGTCCTTGATGCTGTTCTACTCGCGCAGCTACCTCGTGGCGCGGGGCCTCTTCCGCGGCGAGACTTTCGTGCTCGCCCTTACAGCGCTCCTCGGCATGCTGGTCATGATCGCGGCCAACAGCTTCGTGACCCTCTACCTGGGACTCGAGCTGATGTCTCTGTCGCTCTATGCCATGGTGGCGCTGCAACGCGAGTCCGAGCGCGCGATCGAAGCGGCGATGAAGTATTTCGTGCTTGGCGCGCTGGCATCGGGTCTGCTGCTCTACGGCCTGTCGATGATCTACGGCGCGACCGGGACGCTGGATATCGGCGGCGCGGCGGACGCGATGGTCCACGGGCACCCCAACCGGACGATTCTGCTCTTCGGCCTGGTATTCGTCGTCTCGGCGATCGCGTTCAAGCTCAGCGCCGTGCCGTACCACATGTGGGTGCCGGACGTATACGAAGGCGCGCCGACCGCGGTCACCCTGTTCATCGGCACCGCGCCGGAGTTCGCCGCGTTCGCCTTCGCCGTGCGCCTGCTCGTCGGCACAATGTCCGCGTTCGCTATCGAATGGCAGGGCATGCTGCTGGTGTTGTCGCTGCTGTCGATGATCCTCGGCAATGTGGTCGCCATCGCACAGACCAACATCAAGCGCATGCTGGCCTATTCGACCATCGCCAACATGGGTTTCATGCTTATGGGCCTTCTGGCCGCGAACAACGATGGCTACAGCGCGGCAATGTTCTATATAGTGAGCTATGTGCTGGCGGCACTGGTCGGTTTCGGCATCGTGCTGCTGCTGTCGCGCGAAGGGTTCGAGGCCGACCGGCTCGACGACCTGAAGGGCCTCAACCAGCGCAGCCCCTGGTACGCGTTCATGATGCTGCTGACGATGTTTTCACTCGCCGGAGTGCCGCCCACGGTCGGCTTCTATGCCAAATTCTCGGTAATCTGGGCCGCGGTCGACATCGGGTTCGTCTGGCTCGCGGTGGTCGCCGTGATGACCTCGCTTGTCGGCGCATTCTATTATCTGCGCATCGTCAAGTTGATGTACTTCGACGATGCGGTCGACAAGGAGCCCCTCCAAGCGCGTGGCGACACCCGATTGCTGCTGTCCGTGAACGGGCTCGCGCTGCTGCTGCTCGGGATTTTTCCGCAGAGCCTGATGGGCCTGTGCGCTCTGGCTTTGACGCATTCGTACTAGCCGGAGACTTTCGATGCGCGTCGGTCTATTCGTCACCTGTCTGGTCGATCTGATGCGACCGTCGATCGGCATGGCCGCGGTGCGGCTGCTCGAGGCCGGCGGAGCCGAGGTTTACGTCCCGCCGCCGCAGACTTGCTGCGGGCAACCCGGATACAACGCCGGCGATCGCACCGGCGCCAAGGCGCTGGCGGCCAAGGTCATTGCCGAATTCGAAGGCAGCGAGCACCTGGTTGCGCCCTCGGGGTCCTGCAGCGGCATGATCAAGACCCATTATGCCGACTTGTTCCGCGACGACCCCGCGCTCTCTGACCGGGCCGCCGCGCTGGCGGCAAAGACCTACGAATTGACCGACTTCCTGGTCAACGTGCTCAAGCTCGACGCGGTGCCCGGGGCGCTGGCGGCGACGGTTACCTACCACGACAGCTGCTCCGGCTTGCGCGAAATGGGCGTCAAGGGACAGCCGCGCGCGCTGCTCGAGCGGGTGCGCGGACTCAAGCTTACCGAAATGGCCGAATGCGAGACCTGCTGCGGCTTCGGCGGCACCTTTGCCGTCAAGTTCGGCGAGATTTCGACCCGACTCGCGGACAACAAGTGCCAGCATATTGCGGCGAGCGGCGCGGATGCCGTCGTCCTCGGCGATCTCGGCTGCATGCTCAACATCGAGGGCCGGCTGCGCCGCCGCGGGGACACGAAGACGCGCGTGCTGCACGTCGCCGAGGTGCTGGCCGGCGCGGACGACACACACTGACCGGAACGCCATGCAGATCGCTTCGATGCATTTCAAGGAGCGCGCGCACGCCAACCTGGGCAACGCGCAGCTGCAGGGCAATCTGCAGAAGATCAAGGGCAAATTCGTCGCCCATCGCCGCGATTCGCTGACCGAGCTCGACGATTTCGAGGCCACGCGCGAAGCGGCCCGGGCGATCCGCCAGCGTGCGCTCGACAACCTCGACGTCTGGCTGGAAATCTTCGAGCGCAATGCGACCGCCCGCGGCGCGACCGTGCTCTGGGCGGAGACCCCGGCCGACGTCAACCGCCATGTGCTCGACATCGCGCGGCGCCATGACGTCAACAAGATCATCAAGTCGAAGTCAATGGTGAGCGAGGAGTCGGCGCTCGATCGGGCGATCGAGGCGGCCGGACTCGTGGTCGTCGAGACCGACCTCGGCGAATACATTCTGCAAATCAACGATTACGAGCCGCCGTCGCACATCATCGGGCCGGCGCTGCACAAGAGCAAAGAGGAGGTCGCCGACCTCTTTGCCAAGACGCACGCGACACCGCACAAGACGCAGATCAACGAGTTGTGTCTCGAGGCGCGAGCCGTGCTGCGGCAACATTACCTGAGCGGCGACATGGGTATCTCCGGCGGTAATTTCTTTGTCGCCGAGACCGGTTCGGTGGTCGTGGTCAGCAACGAAGGCAACGCCACCCTGACCACGACCCTGCCGCGCGTGCATGTCGCCATTTCGGGCATCGAAAAGGTTGTGCCGACACTCGAGGACGTGGCGACTCTGATGCGGCTGTTGCCGCGCTCGGCGACTGGTCAGTCCATCTCCAATTACGTCGACATCCTGACCGGCGTGAAGGGGCAGGGCGAGTTCCACGGTGCCGAGCACATGTACTTCATCGTCGTCGACGCCGGGCGCTCGGCGGTGCTCGGCGGCGAACTGAAGGAAGCGCTGCGCTGCATCCGCTGCGGGGCGTGCATGAATCATTGTCCGGTGTACCAGAGTGTCGGCGGCCATTCCTACGGCTGGGTTTATCCGGGGCCGATCGGCTCCGTCCTCACCCCGTCTTATGTGGGGCTCGAGAACGCACTCGACCTGCCCCAGGCGTCGACGCTTTGCAACCAGTGCGGCGTCGTCTGCCCGGTCAAGATTCCGCTGCCCGATCTGCTGCGCAAGCTGCGCGAACAGCAGTTCGAACGCAATCTGCGGCCGTGGACTGAACGCGCCGGCCTGCGCCTCTGGTCGTGGCTGGCGACCCGTCCGCGCCTGTATGCGCTGGCCACGCGCCTGGGGATGCGCTTGCTGCGTGCGATGGCTGGCCGCGAAGGGCTGCTGCACACCTTGCCCTTTGGCAGCGGCTGGACCGAAGGGCGCGACATGCCGGCGCCGGAGGGGCGCACGTTTCGCGATCTCTATGAAGCGAGGGCCAAGTCGTGACCGCACCGCACACCGTGCCGCGCATCAGCCGTCGCGGCGAGGCCCTGGGAACGGAAAACGCGTTCGTGGTGTTGGCCGAGGTCAACGACCTGGTTCGCCAGGGCCGCGACATCGTCTCTTTCTGCATCGGCCAGCCCGACTTCCCGACCCCGGTCAATATCCAGGACGCGGCGATCGCCGCGATCCGCGACGGCAGGCACGGTTATACGCCGTCAGCCGGCATCGACGCGCTGCGCGAGGCGGCTGCACTCGACATGGGGCGGCGCCGAGGACTCGACATCGCTGCCGGTGAGGTCGTCGTCGGCGCGGGTGCCAAGCCGTTCATCGCCTACGCAGTGGCCTCGGTGACCGATTACGGCGTCGGCGATGAGGTGATCTATCCGGTGCCCGGGTTCCCGATCTACGAGTCGCAGATCGTCGCCAACGGCGCGGTGCCGGTACCCATTCACCTGCGCGAAGCGCGCGACTTTGCCTTCGACCCGCACGAACTCGAGGCAAAGATCACCGCCAAGACCCGACTGCTGATCCTCAATTCGCCACACAATCCGACCGGCGGCAGCCTGAAGCGTGCCGATCTGGAGGCGATCGCCGACATCCTGCGCCCGCACCCGCAGGTGTGGATCTTCGCCGACGAAATCTATTCGCGTCTGCTCTACGACGGCGAGTTCATATCGATCGCGGCGCTTCCCGGAATGCGTGAGCGCACGATCATTTCCGATGGTGCGTCGAAGACCTGGGCGATGACCGGCTGGCGCATCGGCTTTGTCGCCAACCCGACGCTGGCGCCGGTGTTCACGCGCTGGATCACCAACACCGACTCTTGCGCCTCGCAGATAAGCCAGTGGGCGGTCGTCGAAGCCATCACCGGCCCGCAAGACGCCGCGGAGGCGATGCGCCGCTCCTTTCTCGCGCGCCGCGACCTGATCGTCGGACTGCTCAATCTGGTGCCGGGCGTCGAGTGCAAGACGCCGGGTGGCGCGTTCTATGCCTGGCCCAACGTGACCGAGGCCTGCAAGCGCACGCGCTGCGCCGACTCCGAGCAGCTGCGCCGGCGGTTGCTCTACGAGGCGGGCGTTGCGGTGCTGGCGGATATCCATTTCGGCCGCCGCGTTCGGGGCGACGGCCAGCATATCCGCTTTTCCTATGCCGCGTCGCGGGAAGCGATCGAGGAGGGCGTCGCGCGCATCGACAACTTCGTGCGCCGCGGCGGCAGGTAGGTGCGCGTGAGTTCGGCCCGCGACAACGTTCTTGGCCGGGTGCGCAAGGCGCTCGGCAAGCGCGAGCGCGATGCGGCGCGGGTTGCTGCCGCCGAAGCCACGATCGCGGCGCACGCGCAGGGTCCGCGCCCTGCACTCGCGGGTGATCGCGTCCTGCGCTTCATGCAGCGTGCGCGCGACATGGAAAGCAGCGTCGAACGCATCGCCGAGGACGCCCTGATCCCGGCTGCCGTTGCCCGCTATCTCGACTCGCTGCAGCTGTCGCCGGCGCTCTCGGGGCAGAAGTCGCACGCCGGTGTGTGCTGGCCTGAATTCGGCGCGCTCGACTGGGCCGGGGCAGGCCTCCGCATCGAGGCGCGGCCGACACAGGGCGACGACCGGATTGGCATTACCGGCGCATTCTGCGCCATCGCCGAGACCGGTACGATGGTCCTGCTCGCCGGCGCGGATGCACCGACGGCGAGCGCGCTGCTTCCGGATACTCACGTTGCAATCCTGCCCGCGAGCCGCATAGTCGACGGCATGGAGGACGCCTTCGCACGGATACGGGACGAGCGCGGGGTCCTGCCGCGCGCCGTCAACCTGATTTCCGGTCCCTCGCGCACCGGTGACATTGAACAGACGATCGTGCTCGGAGCGCACGGCCCGTTCCGGGTACACGTGCTCGTCGTCGATCGCTAGGCTGTTGCCGATGGCGTTGCGCGCGCCGCGACGGGGCTGATGTCAACGCGCGCGCAGACGCTCGTTGAGGCTGGCCGCCGAGGGTGCCCGGCTGGCATCAACCCGGAGCAGCGGTCAGCGCTGCGTCAGGATCGACGGCGGCTGGGTGCACGAGCGGCGCGGCTCCCACTGGGTGCCTGAACAGTGGGTGGCGGTTGGCCCGCGCTGGCATTTCGTGCCGGGTACCGGGAACACTCGGTCCGGCGCAGCGCCCGGGCCGGCTTCGAACCGGCGGGCGCAAACCCATCCCTTCGAAATCCGGGCCCGGCTGCGCGTCGCGGCAACGGACCCCTCCCACGCCAATGGGGTCGGCAGCCCGAGGCAATGGCCCGCGGGGACGGTGCCGCAGGGGGGTATCTTTATGCCGCCGATTGCGGTCTGCAACCCCAAACCGGGCTGACCGACCGCGGCGCGCCCTTGGCCGCAGCCTTTGTCCCCGGTCGGACCATGGCAAGCTCCTTGCTTGTCAGTACCCGGTTGGACCCTTAGACTGCCCAGTTCACCTACCGAATGAGGGGCTAACGCAGGAGGATCGACCTTAGCCCATGGCGATGGCGCAGACCAAATCACTGAGCCGCCTCGATGCCCCGACCTTGCAGACGCAAGGCGAGGCGGGGGAGCGGGAGGCACTGCTTGCCCTTTCCCAGCGCAAGCTGAATGCGCTCGGCATGCCGGTTGCCTATATCGACGCCGGCCATCGCTATCGCTTCGTCAATCGCGCCTTCCTCGACTGGACCGGCAAGGCCACCGCCGAGATCATCGGCCGCGAAATCGTCGAGGTCGAGGGCCGCGAACTGTATCAACTCTACAGCGCGTACGTCGAGGCAGCGCTGTCGGGGGAGCGGGTTAGCTTCGAGCGTCAGCTCTCCAGCGCCAAGCGCAACGCGTTCTGGATCCGCGTCGACTATTACCCTGACCGCGGACCGCGCGGCGACATCCGGGGCCTGCTCACCACCTATACCGACGTCGACGCCGTCAAGCGGCTCGAGCTCGAAGCGGGCGAGCGCGAGCACCGCCTGCGCATCGTCACCGACAGCGTCGGCCTGCCGATCTTCTACTTCGATCGCGCGCTGCGGCTGCGCTTCGCCAACAAGCCGTACGGCACGTATATCGGCGGCCCGGTTGATGATTTGCTTGGCCAGCCGCTGAAGCATTTCGTGGCCCCGGACGCGCTGGCAGAGATGCAGGGTTACATCGAGCGGACGTTTGCCGGCGCGACGGTGAGCTACGACCGCCGCGAGCGCGCCGCGTCGGGAGAACTGCGCTGGGTGCGCATTACGCTCTTCCCCGACCGCGAGCCGGGCGGCCGCATCGGCGGCGCATTCGTCGTCCTCAACGACATCGAGGACGACGTCCGCATCCGCGAAGTGCTCAAGGCGCAAGAAGCGCAACTGCGGCTGTTCGCGGACAACATCCCGGGCCCGATCGCCTACCTCGACAAGTCACTGCGCTACACGTTCGTCAACCAGGCGTTCGCCAACTGGCTCTGTCGGCCGCAGGACCAGATCTACGGCAAGACCCCGTACGAGGTCATGCCCTCGGACGTGACCGCCTTCCTGCGGCCGATCATCCGCCGCGCTCAGGAGGGAGAGAACGTCGAATACGAGCGTGTCGGCAAGTCGGTCGATGGTCAGCGGCGGTGGATGCACGGGCGCATCGCGCCCGACCTCGATGGCACCGGCAAGGTCCGTGGCCTGTATTGCACCGAGTACGACATCCACGACCTGAAGTTGACCGAGCAGGCGCTGGCGACGCGGGAGGAGCAGCTGCGTCTGTTCACCGACAACATACCCGAGCCGGTGGTCTATGTCGACGAGGACCGCAGCTACACCTTCGTCAATGACGCATTCCTCCGCCTGGTCGGCCTGGAGCGCGACGACGTGCTCGGCAAGTCGGCCGCGGATGTGCTCGGGGCGGACGTGGTCGAGTTTCAAACGCCCTACCTTGAGCGCGCCGCCCGCGGCGAGAGCGTCACCTACGAGCGCGAAAGCATCGACGCCAACGGTCGCCAGCGGTGGTTGCGCAACCGCATCGTTCCCGACTTCCGCTTCGACGGGACGATCAAAGGCTATTACATCGTCGGCCATGACATCACCGACCTCAAACAGGCGCAAGATGCCCTGGCCGCGCGCGAATCGCAGTTGCGCGCGATCATGGACGGCGTGCCGGCGCCGGTGGCATACATCGACCGGGACGAGCGCTGCCAGTACGTTAACCGCACCTTCCTCCATTATTTCGGGCTGACCTCCGAGCAGATCGCCGAGCTGCGTTTGCGCGACATCGTCGGCCACGGCATCTACCAGAGCGCGCAGGTCATGCTGGGACGCGCCCTGCGCGGCGAATCGATGTCGTTCGACCGGCTGGTGCCGGGTGCCAACGGCGTACGGCGATGGATGACCATCCGCGTCGTGCCGGACATGAACGCGGAGCGCGAGATCGCCGGCGCGTTCGTGCTCATGAACGACATCCATGGCCTGAAGCAGGCGCAGGAAGCCTTGCGCGCGAGCGAGGCCGAGCTCAGGCTCATCATGGACAACGTCCCGGCAAGAGTCGCCTACATCGATCGCGAGTATCGATTCCGCTTCATTAATCGCCACAACGAAGAGTGGCTGTCGGAAAGCCGCAAGGAGCTCACGGGACGCCGCATTGGCGAGGTGGTGGGCGAGGAACGCGGCCGCCAGCTGCAGCCATTGCTCACTCGCGTCCTAGCCGGCGAAACGATCTCGACCGAGCAGTTGCTCATGCAGCCCAACGGCGATCAACGCTGGGAATCGATTCACTTTGCTCCCAACCGCGACGGCGAAGGCAACGTGATCGGGATCTACGCGGTGCACACCGACATTCACGACCAGAAACGCAACGAAGAGGCGCTGCGCCGCGCCAACTGGATGCTCTCGTCGCATATCAACAACACGCCGCTCGCGGTGCTGGAATGGGACCCCGACTTCCGCCTGGTGCGCTGGTCACCGCAGGCGGAGCACATTTTTGGCTGGCGCGCCGAGGAAATGCTGGGGATGCCGCTCACGGGCAGCCAGCTTACCCACGAATCGGATCGCGAGACCGTGGTCGAGCTGATCGACAAGTTGATGGGGGGTGACGAGCCGCGCGCAACGGGGTTGAACCGCAATTATCGCAAGGATGGCGAGACGATCTGGTGCGAGTGGTATCACTCCTGCCTGCGCGACGAGCAGGGCCGCATCGTGTCGATCCTTTCATTCGTGCAGGATGTCTCCTCGCGCATCCAGGCCGAGGAACGGCTGCAGTACCTGGCGACGCGCGACGCGCTGACCGGTCTGCCGAATCGGGTGTTGCTGCAGGAGCGGCTCACGCAGGCAATAGCACAGGCGCGGCGCAGCCATCAGCGCGTCGGGGTCCTGTTTATCGACCTTGACCGATTCAAGAACGTCAACGACACGCTCGGACACCGCATCGGCGATGAGCTGCTCAAGCGCGTGACGGCAACGCTGTCGCACGCCCTGCGCGAATCCGATCTGCTGGCGCGCCTCGGCGGCGACGAGTTCATGGTCATCGTCGAGGATTTCGACGACCCGGAGGTCCTCAAACGCGTCGCACGGAAACTGCAGGATGCCGTGTCGCAGCCGTTCGAGGTCGAGGAGCACGACATCTACGTTACCTCGTCGATCGGCATTTCGGTCTACCCGGACGACGGCGATGCACCCGAAGAACTGCTCAAGCACGCCGACGTGGCGATGTACCGGTCCAAGGAGCTCGGCCGCAACACCTACCAATTCTTCGACGCCGACCTGGCTGCGCTCCGCCTCGAACAGCACACCCTGGAAGCCGCGCTGCGCAATGCGTTCAACGAGGGGGTGCTCATGCTGCACTACCAGCCGGTGTTGCGCATCGAGGACCAGGCGATCGTCGGGGCGGAAGCGCTGCTGCGCTGGCATGACCCGGTGCACGGCGACGTGCCGCCCAAGGTATTCATTCCGCTGGCCGAGGAATCGGGCCTGATTCACGCCCTGGGCGACTGGGTCATGCGCACCGCGGCGACGCAGTGCGCGGCTTGGCACGGGGCGGGCATGCCGCTCAAGGTGTCGGTGAACCTCTCCGGGCACCAGTTCTATCGCGAGGACCTGGCGCTGCGCATCTCCGAAATCGTGCGCGAGGCCGACTGCAAGCCGGAGTGGATCGAACTCGAGGTTACCGAGTCGAGCCTGCTGCACGACCTCGACGCGAACAAGAAGGTGCTGGAGCAATTGCGCAAAGAGGGTTTCACCGTCGCGATCGACGACTTCGGGACCGGCTACTCAAACTTTTCGCACCTCAAGCATTTTCCGATCGACACGCTCAAGATTGACCCCTCCTTCATCGCCGATATCGACACCGATCGGGGTGACCGCGCGATCACCGAGGCGATCATCAAGTTGGCGCACGGCCTGGAGCTGAAGGTTGTCGCCGAGGGCGTGGCCACGCGCGAGCAGTTCAATTTCCTTGCCGAGCGCGGCTGTCACCGCTTCCAGGGTTTCTGGATCTCCAAGGCACTGCCGGCGGACGCATTCGCCGAGTTCAGCCGGATGCGGCACTAGCCACTCGGCAGCGGCTACGACCGGCCGCCGCGCCGCACATCGCGTTCTAGCCATTCCAAGAGCGGCTGCGCGACGTTCTCCCAACCGCGCTCGAGCATCATCATGTGCGCCAGGCCCGGCACCATGGTCGGCGTCGTGTCGTAGAACAGCGCCGTTGCCTTGACGTCGCCGGGCGTGGCGATGCGATCGCCCGTGGCCCCCAGCACGCATGGCGGAGTCGCCAGCGGGCCGCGCGCACGTCCGACTGGCAGCGTGAGGTCGAGAAGCGCGCGCGGTGACTCGACGCACAGGTGCGTGACTGCCTGCGCCAGAATGTCCGGCGCGACGTCGGCGCTGAAATACATCGGCCGCAACGCAGCGAGAACGTTGCCGGCGAGGTGAGGGGCGTCAAGGCGCTGCATATTGACCAGGAATTCCGGCTGCCAGACGAGCAGGCGGCTGGCAACCGGACCCAGCCCCGCCGGAGGCACCGGCGCGAGCAGCGCGGCAGCCGGCACCACCGAGGTGGCAAGCAGCCGCTCGATAATAGCCGCACCCATCGAATGCCCGATCAGCACCGGGGGTGCCGGTAGCGCAGTGCGCACCCGTTCGACGTCGGCGACGTAGTCGTCCAGGCTCGCGACAAACAATGACTCGCGGCCGCCGCTCGCGCCGTGGCCACGTAAGCTGATCGCGTGCGAAGGGTAGCCGCGCGAGGCGAACCAGGGCAGGAAATGCGGCTCCCAGCACCAGGCATCGCAGTAGCCGCCGTGTACGAACAACAGCGGCGGCCGGGAGTTGCGGCGCGCGGGGAGGCGGGAGCGGACTTCGAGGTTTAGCTCGGGCGGAAGCATTGGCGGTTAATTGGGCCGGTGCGGCAGGGCGACATGCTAAGATAAGGCACGTCACGCATGCCGCGCCGTTCGCGCGCGATCGCGCGCTTGAAAGCGCGCCATTCTACATGACTCGAAGTTCCGGGCGCGGTGTCGCCCTCGT
This sequence comes from uncultured beta proteobacterium, assembly GCA_963763625.1. GTDB lineage: Bacteria > Pseudomonadota > Gammaproteobacteria > Burkholderiales > Casimicrobiaceae > PALSA-1003. The sequence goes on from CAVXPH010000003.1 coordinate 481,269, forward strand.
TCCCGCGGCGCTCCCGGCCGCTGTGTACGCCGCCGACTGTCGCCGCTGCCCTCGGCTCGCGGCGTTCCTCGACGCTGTGCATGCTCAGCATCCGCAGTACCACTGCCGGCCAGTGCCGCCGTTCGGTGCCGCAGATGCGCGGCTGGTCATCGTCGGCCTCGCGCCGGGCATGCACGGTGCCAATGCCACCGGGCGGCCGTTTACCGGTGATCACGCCGGCATCCTGCTCTATGCAACGCTGTACAAGTTCGGGTTTGCGACCGCTCCCGAGTCGCACGCCGCCAGCGACGGCCTGCGGCTCATCGAAACGCGCATTACCAACGCCGTCAAGTGTCTGCCTCCCGGAAATGCCCCGTTGCCCTCGGAGGCCCGGGAATGCAACGCCTACCTTGCCGCCGAGATGACGCTGTTGCCGCCCGGCGCGGCCGTGCTGGCGCTCGGGCGTATCGCCCATGACGCGGCTTTGCGGGCCCTTCGGCTCTCGCCGCGGGGACGCGCATTTGCCCACGGTGCCGAGCACTCGCTCGAGGGCGGTGTGCGGCTGTTCGACAGCTACCATTGCAGCCGCTACAACACCAACACCAAGCGCCTGACCACGGCGATGTTCGAGCAGGTATTCGCGGCGATCGCGCACCACCTGGGGCGGGAACGACTGCGCCGCAGCATCAGCCCAACCGCAGCATGACCGCGCCAGGCGCTGACTCGGCAACGCCCGCGCAGGGGTTCGACGCCCGCGAGCTACTCGCCTCGCTGCCCAACCGCCCGGGCGTCTATCGCATGCTCAATGCGACAGGCGAGACACTCTACGTCGGCAAGGCGCGCAACCTGAAGAAGCGCGTTGCCAGCTACTTCCAGAAAACGGGCCACGCGCCGCGTACCGCGCTGATGATCGGGCAGGTCGCGCGGGTCGAGACGACGGTCACGCGCTCAGAGGGTGAGGCGCTGTTGCTGGAGAACAACCTGATCAAGGCGCACCAGCCGCGCTACAACGTCGTCTTTCGCGACGACAAGAGCTACCCCTATCTCTGCCTAACCGGGGAACGGTTCCCGCAGCTGCGCTTCCACCGCGGCAAGCTGGAAAAACCTCATACCTACTTTGGTCCGTTTCCCAGCGCGGGTGCGGTGCGCGAGGGCATCGCGGTGCTGCAGAAGGTTTTCCAGCTGCGCACCTGCGAGGCGAGCGTTTTTGCCAACCGCTCGCGCCCGTGCATGCTCTACCAGATCCAGCGCTGCACCGGCCCTTGCGTCGGGCTCGTCAACGAGCACGACTATCAGGAGGACGTGAAGAACGCGACGCTGTTCCTGCACGGCAAGACAACCGAGGTGCTCGAGCACCTGCAGCGGCAGATGGATGAGGCCGCTGCGGCGCTTGCATTCGAACGCGCGGCGAAGATTCGCGACAAGATCACCCGTTTGCAGCAGTTGCAATCGCGCCAGTTCGTCGAAAGCGCGACCGCTGGCGACATCGACGTCGTCGCCGTGGTTACCGAGCAGGGGCTGACTGCGGTCAACGTGGTGATGATTCGTGGCGGGCGCCACGTCGGCGACCGGACCTTGTTTCCGGAGCATGCCGAAGGCGCGCTGCCCGCCGAGATCAGCGCCGCGTTCCTGATGCAGCACTATCTTGACCGGCCGGCGCCGCCGACGATCATTGCCGAAGGCGTCGATGATGAAGTCCTCGCCGCGGTGTTGTCGGCGCAAGCGGACCGGAAGGTCAGTCTGGTCGCCAACCCCGGGGGCGAGCGGCGCGTGTGGGTCACCATGGCAAGCGAGAATGCGCGGCTTGCCATCCGCCAGAGGCTGGCGCAGAAAGCGACCCAGGACGAGCGCCTCGCCGCACTGCAGGAAGCGTTGTGGCTGCCGTCGTCGGTGCAGCGGATCGAATGCTTCGACGTCAGTCATACCATGGGCGAGGCTGCGGTGGCGAGCTGTGTCATTTTTGATCGGCGCGCCCTGCAGACGGGCGAGTACCGGCGCTTCAACGTCACGCCGCCGACCGGTGGCGACGATTACGCGGCGCTGCGCGAGGCGCTCACCCGGCGCGTGGCGCGCATCGTTGCCGGAGAGTACCCGGCGCCGGACCTGCTGGTGATCGACGGTGGCAAGGGGCAGGTATCCGTTGCCGCCGAAGTGCTCGCCGAGCAGGGGCTGCACGCGACCCAGCTCATCGGCATCGCCAAGGGTCCGGAGCGCAAGCCCGGGCTGGAGGAGATCATTTTTCCCGACCGCCCGCACGCACTTTCACTACCGGCTGACAATCCCGGATTGCACCTGCTGCAGCAGATCCGCGATGAAGCGCATCGGTTTGCAATCCAAGGCCACCGCGCGCGGCGCGGGAAAGCACGCGTGGCTTCGTCGCTACAGGAAATCGGCGGCATCGGCTCCAAGCGGCGCCATGCGCTGCTGACGCATTTCGGGGGCTTGAAGGGGGTGCAGGCGGCCAGCATCGACGACCTGGCGCGCGTCCCGGGCATCAGCCGTGCGCTGGCCGAGCGCATTTTCGCCTCCTTGCACTAGGCCGACCGCGGCCCGACCGCAGCGCGCTTCGCACTTTCCAAAGTAGAATAGGCTCCCCATGGTGCAGTTCAACCTGCCAATTGCCCTGACCTGGCTGCGGATTGTGCTCATACCGCTGTTTGTCGGCGTGTACTATCTGCCCAACACGCTGCTGTCGATGCAGAACAAGAACTGGCTGGCAATGGGCATTTTTGCCCTGGCGGCATTCACCGACTGGGCCGACGGCTATCTGGCACGGCGCTGGGGCCAGACGTCAGCATTCGGCGCATTTCTCGATCCGGTCGCCGACAAGCTCATGGTCGCGGCGGCATTGATCGTGCTCGTCTGGCTCGACCGCGCCGACGCATGGCTTGCCATCATCATTATTGGCCGTGAGATCGCGATCTCCGCGCTGCGCGAATGGATGGCGCAGTTGGGCAAGGCCAGGAGCGTCGCGGTGGCTTTCATCGGCAAGGTCAAGACCGGCGCACAGATAACGGCGATTATCGCGCTCCTGCTCTATCAGCCGGTCATTCCCGGGATCAACACGGTCTTGCTCGGCACTACCGCGCTTTGGGTCGCCGCGATCCTGACACTGTGGTCCATGCTGCATTACCTGCGCCTGGCAGCGCCGCACCTGACCCCCTCGGCGATGGCGCCGACTGCGCGCAGCGTGAACCGGATCGAACCGCGCGAGGCGGAAAAGCTCGAATAGGGCGCACCGCCCGCCAACGCTTGGTGCCCATCATGCTGACCGCCGCCGATCGCGCGCTTGTCGACAAGCTTGTACTCGCCAACAGGATCCTTTACCGGCAGGGCATTGTCGATGGCTTCGGGCACGTGAGCGTGCGGCACGACCAATCGTCCAGCCATTTCCTGCTTGCTCGCAACATGGCGCCAGGGCTCGTCCGGCGCGACGATATCCTCGTTTTCGACCTCGACGGCGTGGCGGTCGACGCACGCGGACAAAGGGTGTATCTGGAGCGCTTCATCCACGCCGGGATATATCGCGCCCGCAGCGACGTGCAGGCCGTGGTGCACAGCCATTCGCCGGGTGTGATTCCCCTCGGCGTAACCCGGCAGTCGCTGCGGCCCGTTTTCCACATGTGCGGCTTTCTCGGTGAGGGCGCGGCGTCGTTCGAAATACGCGACGTGGCCGGCGATACGGACATGCTCATCAGCAACGGGCCGCTCGGGACGGCTTTGGCGACTGCGCTGGGGGAACGGTCGGTGGTGCTGATGCGCGGGCACGGATCGACGGTCGTCGGTTCCTCGCTCGAGCAGGCGGTGTACCGCGCCATTTACGCCGAGGTCAACGCGCGGCTGCAGATCCAGGCCACGCAACTCGGTGAAGTTACGTTTCTGAACGCGCGGGAGGCGGCGAAAGCCGCAGGGATGAACGATTCGCAGCTGCCGCGAGCCTGGGAGCTGTGGACACGCGAGATCGGCGTCGTCGACTAGCCAGCAAACCAGGCGGCAGCATGGCAACGCGGAAGTGGCGCGCCCCTCGCATGGACGTGGCGGAGCCTCCGCGGTCGACCCGGGTCGACAACGTGACCAGAGTCGCAAGCGAGCGCAGGACGAAGGCATCGCGTAAAATACGCGATTCCAAAGCACTCTTCGGCGGGCCAGTTGACGGCGGGCCCGGCAACACAACCCAACAGGAACGATTGCATGCGTGTTTTCAATTTCAGCGCCGGCCCCGCCGTGCTTCCCGAACTGGTGTTGCAGAGGGCCGCTGCGGAAATGCTCGATTGGCGCGGCAGTGGCATGTCGGTGATGGAGATGAGCCATCGCAGCAAAGAGTTCATCGCCATCGCGGCCAAGGCGGAGGCCGATCTGCGCTCCCTGCTCGCGGTGCCATCCAACTACAAGGTCTTGTTTCTGCAGGGCGGCGCGATCGCGGAAAACGCCGTCGTGCCGCTGAATCTGCTTCGGGGCAGATCCTCAGCCGACTATGTCAATACCGGCGAATGGTCGAAGAAGTCGATCAAGGAGGCACAGAAGTATTGCACGGTCAATGTGGCTGCGTCCGCCGCGGACAAGAATTTCACCTACATCCCGGCGCAGGACGGCTGGAAGCTCGACCGCGATGCCGCGTACGTTCACATTTGCGGCAACGAAACCATCGGTGGCGTGGAATATCAATGGACCCCCGCAACCGGTGACGTACCGCTGGTGGCGGACATGTCCTCGCATATCCTTTCGCGCGTGATCGACGTCGCGAAGTTTGGCGTCATTTACGCCGGTGCGCAAAAGAACATGGGTATCGCGGGACTGACCGTGGTGATCGTGCGCGACGAGCTGCTCGATCGCGCGCTACCGATCACTCCTTCGGTGTTTCACTGGAAGGAACAGGCTGCGGCCGAGTCGATGCTCAACACGCCGGCGACGTATGCAATCTACATGGCGGGTCTGGTGTTCGAATGGCTTCAGACGCAGGGCGGACTTGCGGCGGTTGAAGCGAGGAACATTGCCAAGGCGCAGCTACTTTACGAGTACCTTGACCAGACGACGTTCTACACGAATCCCGTGCGCAAGGAGGATCGTTCGCGGATGAACGTTCCTTTCAGGCTCCGCGATGAGAAGAACGACGAGATTTTCCTAAAAGGTGCCGCAGAGCGTGGAATGATCCAGCTCAAGGGGCACCGCGCCGTGGGTGGTATGCGTGCGTCGATCTACAACGCCATGCCCGTCGAAGGCGTGCGGGCGCTGGTAGCTTATATGCGGGAATTCGAGCTGCGGCATGGCTAAGTACCAGATCCTTACGCTGAACCAGATTTCGAGCCATGGCCTGCATCGACTGCCCGCGGCGCGCTACTCGATCGGCAAATCGGTCGAGCGTCCGGATGCGATTCTTGTGCGCTCGCATGATATGCACACGATGGTCATTGCTCCCAGTGTCAAGGCGATTGGCCGGGCGGGAGCGGGTACCAATAACATTCCAGTAGCCGAGATGTCGCGCCGCGGCGCGCCGGTATTCAACGCGCCAGGCGCCAATGCCAACGCGGTCAAGGAACTCGTATTTGCAGCGCTGTTGCTGGCGGCGCGCAACGTGGTTCCAGCTTTGGCCTACGTTGCCGGCCTCAAAGGCAACTCGGAGCTCGAGAAGCGTGTCGAGGACGGCAAGAAGCAATTCGCCGGCGTTGAGTTGCCGAATCGAATGCTAGGCATCATTGGTCTCGGTGCAGTCGGCAGCCTGGTGGCTGACACGGCGATCAAACTGGGGATGAAAGTCATCGGCTTCGATCCGGAAATCACCGTCGATGCCGCATGGCGTCTGCCGTCTAGCGTGCGCAAGGCCAACAGCATCGAGGAGCTGCTCAAGCAGGCCGACTTCGTGACACTGCATTTGCCGCTCGTCGCGATGACTCGCCATCTTATCGACACGAAGCGGCTCGAAGTGATGAAGCCGGGGGCGGTGCTGCTCAATTTCGCGCGCGACGCGATTGTCGACGAGGACGCTATCGTCGCCGCTTTGCGGGCACAGCGCCTGAAGTGCTATGTATGCGATTTTCCCAGTGCGAAGCTGTTGTCAGAACCGGGTGTCGTGGCGATGCCGCATCTGGGAGCTTCCACCGCGGAGGCGGAGGAAAACTGCGCCGTGATGGTGGTCGATCAGGTACGCGGGTTTCTCGAGGACGGCACGATATCCAATGCGGTAAATTTCCCCAATGTCGAAATGCTGCGGGAATCACCTTTTCGCGTTGCCATCGCCAATGCCAATGTACCGAACATGCTGGGACAAATCTCGACGACGATGGCACATGCGGGTCTCAACATCCACAACATGGTGAACAAATCCCGTGGCGAGATGGCCTATACCCTGGTTGACGTCGACAGCCCGATCCAGGATGCCGTCATTCGAGATCTCGCCGCGATAGAAGGCGTGTTGTCGGTGCGATCGATTCCGGCGGGAGACGAAACGGCCTAAAGGGCAAATGGGTTTGACCCGAAAATGTCTGGGTCGCTATAATCACCAGTTATTCCCCGATAGCTCAGTTGGTAGAGCGACGGACTGTTAATCCGCAGGTCCCAGGTTCGAGCCCTGGTCGGGGAGCCAATATCCATGCGGGTTGCGACCGGTCCGCCTTTCGCTTGGGTAATATTTTCTGGTCCTTTGGGTAATATTTTTGCCGGCCTCGGGCCTTATTTGCCCTCCGCTGCCTGCAGCTTGACCATCGGACGCGAGGTCGGCGCCACCAAGTCCGGCAGGCGCGCCTTGATGTAGATCTCGGTGGTCTTGATGCTGGTGTGGCCGAGCAGGTGCTGGATCTGTTCCAGCGGAACCCCGGCGCGGTACATGTCGGTGGCCGCCTTCCCCTTGAGGTCGTAAAACCCGAAGTCCTTCAGACCGCACTTCTTCACGTAGCGGCGGAACATGCACGAGATACCATCGTACGTATAGCGCTTGCCGTCGTCGCGATGCACGAAGGTTTGGTGCACAACGGCTTCCGCGAGGCACTCGTTGATGACCTTCTCTAGCTCGCCGCGCAGTTCGATATCGAGTGACTTACCGGTCTTTGCCTGGCGCACGCGCAGAACGCGGATTTCACGCCCATCCTTTTCGAGCCGCTTGATATGCGCCGGGCCGAACCGGAGGCAATCCTCGGGGCGCTGGCAGCTCGCGTAGATCAGCGTCATCATGCGCCGCACCGACGGCATGGCAATCGCGAACACGGCGGCGGCTTCGGCGTCTTCAATCATGCGCTCGCGCGGTCGCTCGCGGTTGCGGTGCACGCCGCGACACGGGTTGGCGTCGACCCAGCCCTGGACCATCGCTTTGGTGAAGCAATGCGACAGCAGTGCCTTTTCGCGATTGCCGCGCACAGCGGCGCCGTCATCTTCTCGCTGCTCAAGGTACTTCGCGACGTGTTTGGGGCGCAATCCTTTGATCGGGATATGCCCAAGGCCTGCCCTTAGATACACCGCTTCCTTGATGTTGTCGCGGTAGGTACGCGTCGCCTTTTTCTTGGCGACGGTGACCAGGTACCAATCGATCAACGCGGCGACGGTACCGGCCGGGCTCACCGGCTGTTTCAGGAGCGCCCACTTCCTCATCGCCTCTGGATAATCGCGCCCGAGCGATAGGGGATTGCCAAAGCGAGGGACGTAGCGATAGCTGCCGTGGTGGAGGTATACCCTCGGCGGCAGCTCCTGATCGGTGTTGATGCGGCGGCGACGGCCCATAGGACTGTAGACTTTACGCCACTGCGCGTAGTCGTTGCAACGCGCCCACGTCTACGTCAAATGCCGGATCTACGGCCCGGTCTTCCCCTAAGGCAGCGGCACCGATCATATTCCGTTGGAATTCTTGCCGCGCGACGATCGGGTATCCGTCGGAATCACGGACGAACTTCCACCCAGCGCGCGTTAGCCACCGCGCTTGTGCCGCGGGCTGGGTGCGGCGCGTCAATGCGTAAAGCTCCTCTCGAGTATGGAGGGTGGGTACGTGGTTTATCGGATCAGTCATTGATTGCAACGTCTGTTTGCCTAGCCCAGAGATAGCCGCGCTTCCGCTCGTTCGGTTCACTGTGGCTTCCGGCGCTGCTTCTCGATGGCAAAGAGGCGATCCTTGTACGCGGCGTAGCCCTCACCTGGGCGGCCTAGCACTTGGAGTTCTCGGCCTTTCGCGTCGATTCCGGCGGGGGTTGTCCACCAACTCGTCGGTGCAGTGTTGCGGGCTGGTTGGATGTCGGTTGTGGATAACTTTTGTGTTTGGCGATTTATTGGTTGTTCTATTTCTACTTCGGGTGCACATCCTGCACCGGATTTCTGCAGCGCATGCACCCTCGTATGCAAGTCGTGCGGGGCTGTCTCCGACGCACCGGTGGCCAACATGCGCATGTTTATCCACAGCAGGGCTGTGCGTCCTGGGCGTTCTTGCCGGATGACGTAACCACTTTCAACCAACGACTTCAGATGGAGCTGCGTCGTGCGGTGCTTGAGCCCGGTGTCGTGACAAATGGTGTCGATCGAAGGCCAGCACTTGCCTTCGTCGTTGACTCGAGATGCCAGCGCAAACAGGATCAGTTTTGCAATGTACTGAAGCGGTACTTGTCTAACCAGATTAATCTCGTTGGGACCGCGGCCCCGCTGGGCGGGCCGGCCGAGATGGCTCCGCGCCGTTCAGACAAACGTGTTGATCATGGTCAACGGTGATCCTCTAACGAGGAACGTCAACACGGGTCGGAAACGGCGCCCGCCGAGCGCACCCATCCACTCCATCCGGTCGAAGCGATTGCCGCGGAGGAGGGGCCGAATGGATTCGTGCAGGCGGGACAGCATGGAAGGAAGGTGGTAGCCGCGACGGTTAGACGATGGGCAGTCTATCGTTGGGTCCGTCGGTAGGGTCGGTCTTCGACGGAGATTCAGCGGCTTGCCTGGGCAACACCTCGGACGCCCGATCCCACCGCAGCGTCAAGACCGCCTCCAACCCTCCATTCTCATGGTTTTCCAGGCGGACGTCGCCGCCATGCGCCCGCGCGATGTTGCGTGCGATGCTCAAGCCCAGTCCCGTTCCGCCGGTTTCCCGGCTGCGCGAGCCCTCGAGCCTGAAGAATGGCTCGAAGACCTTTTCGAGCTCGCTCTCCGGTATGCCGGGACCGTGGTCGCGAATTCGAATGATTAATTCCGCGGCGCTTTCCTTGACCTGGATCTCCGCTCGTTTTCCATAGCAGGTGGCGTTGTCGATCAGATTGGCGATGCAGCGGCGCAGTAGCTGCGGTGCGCCCAGGCAGGGCCGCGTTGCGCGCCCGTCGATCGTGACGGTCCGCCCCATTGCTTCGTTGTCGGCCTGCAGGACTTCGAGCAGAGCCATGACGTTCACCGGTTGCTGTGGCTCTCGTTGGGTGAGGCCACGCATGAACTCCAGCGTCTGGGTCACCATGGTTTCCATTTCCATCAGGTCGTGCTCGAACTTTTCACGAAGGCCGTCGTTCTCCAGCAACTCGGCACGCAAGCGCATCCGTGTGATCGGTGTCTTGAGGTCATGTGACATTGCCGTGAGAATGCGAGTCCGCTCGTCGATGAACCGGACCAGACGAGCCTGCATCGTGTTGAATGCCCGGGCAGCGCGGCTGACTTCGATCGGGCCGTTTTCCGGTAATGGCGGGCGATTAATATCCCGGCCGAGCTCGTCGGCGGCCGTGGCAAGCACGTTCAGTGGGCGCGTGACCCAACGCACCGCGACGTAGGAAAGCAACAGCACAGCGGCGAGCAGGATGGCGAGCGTCAGCAACACTCTCCATGGCAGGCCTGCCGCTGCCGGCGAGAGCTGCGTGTCGAAGCTCGCCCAAGTTCCATCCTGCAGGCGCACCTGGGTCAGCATCGACACACCATCCGGGGGAAACCGATGCATGCTCGACGAGCCAAGGGGCCCGTCCATGGCAAATCGACCTCCCGCGTGAGCCGGTCCCGGCGCCCACATGGGCGGTGTGCCCTTCATGGTGACCCGGATCGGCCGCTCGTCGCCAAGGGCCGCCCGCAGCACGGCAGCAAACATTGCCGCATGGGCCCCGCTCGTCGAATCCGATTCCTCGGACACAGGGGCACGATCGAGCGATACGACCATCGGCGGCACGTTGAGAATACTGACGATACGTGCGCGTTCCGCCGGGCCCAGGGAGTCCAGCAGCCTGACCACATCGGCGATGCGCTGCGCCGGCTGCATGCCCATGGCCCGGACAAGCACCGTATCGCGCTCGGCCAGGTTGATCGCCGCGCTCAAGAGCTGGGCGACGATCAGGCCACTCGCCAGCACGAGCATCAGGCGGCCGAATAGCGATTGCGGCAGGAAGCGCATCATGGCTCGGCGCTGACCGCCACCGCGAGCACGTAGCCTTCACCGCGCACCGTCTTGATCAGGCGCGGCTCGCGCGAGTCATCGCCGAGCCGTTGCCGCAGGCGGCTCACCTGCACGTCGATGCTGCGATCGAGCGGATCCGCCTCCTTCCCCTGCGTTAGATCCACGAGTTGATCCCGATTAAGCACACGATTCGGGTGGCTCAAAAATATCCGGAGCAACCGGTATTCCGCACCGGAGAGTGGTGTGACCACGCCCACCGTGGAGACCAGCTGACGCTGAACGGTATTGAGTAGCCAGTCGCCAAAGCGGATGTTGCGCGCGTCGTCGGGCCGGAGGTTCTCCGGCAGGCTGCGGGCGCGGCGAAGGATCGCCTTGATGCGGGCCAGCAGTTCCCTCGCACTGAATGGCTTGGCGAGGTAATCGTCGGCACCCATCTCGAGCCCGACGATGCGATCGGTTTCCTCGCCACGGGCGGTGAGCATGATGACGGGAATATCGGACGATTTCGCGCGCAGGTTCCGGCACAGGGTCAGTCCATCCTCGCCCGGGAGCATCAGGTCGAGCACGATCAGGTCGATCCGCACCGCGTCGAGCGCCTGCCACATGGCACGACCATCAGCGACAGCCGTCACCCGTAAGCCGTTCTTCTGCAGATATTGGCTCAGCAGGCTCCGAATCTCGGCGTCGTCATCGACGATCAGAATGTGATCGAGCGTGTCCATAGGCGAAATTCTCGGACGGTTCCAGACGGGCGGGTGACAAGAAAAGTAACGTAGTGTGTCATTCGGCGATTTGTCGCAGTGCGCTACTAAAAAGGCTCGCCTTGACATGCTGCGCTTACACGACGGTGCTGAAATGATAACCGTTGCGAGGGGTTGCCAGTTCTGGAGTCTTCCTTCGAACGGATTTCTGACCATTTACCGGAGATACACGATGAAAAGGATTAACGCTGTCGTTGCCGGCGTTGTAGCCGGCCTCTCACTGGCAGTCGCCGCGGTTACTTATGCACAGCCGTCTGGTGGCATGGGCCCCGGCTCGGGGCATGGAATGGGCATGGGACCAGGTCACGGATCGATGGCTGGAGTCGACCCTGCGACAATGATCGACTCGCACCTGGGTGACCTCAAGGCTCAATTGAAGATCACCACGGCGCAGGAAGCCGCATGGCAAACCTTCACGAACGCGGCAAAGCAGCAGGCCACGGGCATGCAGGCGATGCACGCGCAGATGCAGCAAGGCACCGGAACCGCGCCAGAGCGCATGGCGCAACGTGCGACGGCGATGCAGCAGCGCGCTACCGCAATGGCGACGATGGCCAGCGCGCTGAAGGATCTTTATGCGGCCTTGACGCCGGAACAAAAGACAATTGTTGATCAGCACTTCGACATGATGGGCCCTCACGCGATGCACTCCGGCCCGTATTCAAGCTAATGGGGTAGGAGCGGCAGACCGCTCCTGTTCTCGAAAGGCAGGTCCGCAGCGTCCGGCATCCGGATAGATGGCCTCGAGAATGGCCGACAATTCGGGCACTCCGAACGATCGCACCGATGCGAGCCTGTTGAAACCGCCGGCGCAACGCGCAGACGCGATATGCGAAAGCGAATCGAGGTGCATTTTGTGCTTATGAGGCAAGAGGCGGCATCGGCACCATATGAGCAGAATCATATGGCGGCGGAAGGATGGTCGCTAATATCGGGCAACGCATCCCGAGTTCTTTAAAGAGGAGCAAGGCAATGAAAACAATCATCGCAGTGGCGGCAAGCGCTCTGCTCAGCATCGCGATCACTTATGCGCAAGAGCCGAGACCCAATGTGTCGCGGCAGGATGAGGTGGCACGCACCGGCGCGTCGGTGATGCCATTCGATCTGACGCGCACCACGCATTTCTTCGATGACACATCAAGCGGCGGAGTAGAGACCATCACCGCCAACGACAAAAGCGACGCCGAACAGATCGCCCTGATTCAGTCGCATCTGGCGGTGGAGGCAAAGCGCTTCGGCAACGGAGACTTCTCCGATCCGGCTAAGATTCACGGCCAGGACATGCCCGGCCTCGCCGAGTTGACGCGCGCAGGCAGCAAGCTCCAAGTGAGGTACGAGAAATTGCCTGCCGGCGCAAGCCTAACCTTTGCGAGCCGTGACCCCGCAGTGGCTACGGCGATCCACACCTGGTTCGCGGCCCAGCGCTCCGACCACGCCGCGCACTCGCACATGCACCAATAGCCCGGTCCACGAATGCGCAAAATACGCTCCGCGGAACGCTGCTCAATTGCGCATTCGACGCGAGGCGCAAGCTAGCGAATCAGCGTGTCCTAGGCTCGTAGTCGGGAGCCTTGGCGCGACAAACCCGGGAATATCGCGATTCCGAATTTATCGCTGCTTGGGGAAAACGCTGGGAATCGAGCGCAAATATTTACCGATAATTTGCACTGAAATCGATCCGGTGTGGTTTTCCGAGCGGATTTCGGCTGCTCGGTCTTCCGTTTCGGTAATATTTTGTCGGTCTCGGGCCTCATTTGCCGTCCTGCCTGCACCAAGTCAGCTCGGCGCCGATAGCTCTTCAAATGCGGCCAGCGCATCGGCCGCGTACATGAGCGATGGCCCGCCGCCCATGTAAACCGCGACGCCCAGTGCTTCCTCGATCTCGGCTCGCGTGGTCCCGAGCTTGATCAGCGTGTTTAGGTGGAGGCCGAGGCACGCATCGCAATGTCCAGCGACGCCCAGCGCCAGCGCGATCAGCTCCTTCGTCTTGCGCGTGAGTGCGCCATCACGAGTCGCCGCATCAGCCAACGCGCTAAACCCCTTCATGATGTCAGGGGTGTCAACACGCAGTTTCGCAAGGGAGGTTGACACTGAGCGGGTGATTTCCCGATATACCTTCGTCATGCTTTCATTCCTTCACTTAACCCTCGGGTTCCAGCGTTGTGACAAGCGCGTATCGCGAGCTGGCCGCTAACGTAATCGGCGCCTGTTCGGTAGCCTTTCAATCTTGTCGAAATGCCAACTCAGTGCATGTCGCCACGGCTCAAGCTTCGGGTATGCCGAGGCGCTCTAGCAGGGCCACTTCGGATATGTGCGATGGTCTTCTCCGTGAAGGTGTGTCTTGTCGTTCGTGGATGTTCCGACCAGGCGGTGATATCCCGTGTTTCTTCAGCGGTTGTCCGCTGCTTGAAGCGTAGCGTTCACCGCTTGTAGCGCCGCCTCGTCGAGTTGCCCGGCAAGTGCCGCGAGCCGCAAACGATCCATGAGCAAGGCAACGCGCGCTTGCATCAGTGCGAGCTCAGCGTTCGCGGTGTCGCTTTCTGCGTTGAGGAGGTCGAGCGTCGTGCGGTCGCCAACCTGAAGGCCTAGCCGCGTGGCCTCGAGCCTGGATCTGTTGGCCCGGAAGGCCTCGGCAAGTGCCGCAACCCGGCTCGCGCCAACGGTGAGGCCCAGCCACGCTGCCCGTGTTTGCTGCACAATCTGCTGCCGCGTCCGCTCAGCATCTGTTCGAGCTTTGTCGGCGAGATGAAGTGCCTCTTCCTGCCGGGCGTTGCGATAGCCCCCACTGTAGAGTGGCACAGTAATTTGCACGCCAATCATCTTGTTGCTCGAATTGATGGTCGACGCACCGAAGTCACCGCTCCCGTTCAGGCGATCCTGGCCGATCTGGGCCACGATGTCAATTTTTGGAGACGCTGCTAAACTGAACTTTGCGGATTCTTCCATCGCCAACTCAGTTCTGGTGAGATAGGTACGGAGCAGAAGGTTGTGGTCCGCGGCGTCGGCGAGCCATTGGTTTAGCGCGTGCACTTCGTTCGGTGCAGCGTCATTAGCGGGTAAGAGCAGGTGCATGGCCTCCGGCTGCAGGCCGGTAACGTCGGACAACGCGATCTGCTTCAATTGCAGGTCCGTATCCGCTGCCAGCAATTGGGCCTTGATGGCTTCGGCACGCGCGGACGCCTCAAAGGTGTCGGTTACCGGTATGTCGCCCAAGGCATGTCGATCCCGCGCCTCGGTAAGCGCATGATCGACTGCGACCTGTTGCTGCCGCAGCACGCGCAACGACTCGCCCGCGAGCGCGACGTCGAAGTAATGCTGCGCCATAGCGAGAATCAGTGTCTGCGTGGCGTTTTGCCAGTCGAGGTCGGCGATATCGGCCGAGAGTTCCAGCTGCCGGCTTTGCGCGACACGCTCGCCACTTATGAGAGGTTGGCGTGCCTCGACCGCCCACCGACCAAGAGCGCCATTCGTGACCGACGTGTTGAAACTTGCGCCGTCCGTTTGCGCGAAACCCGGTGCGGAAAACTGGGCTCCATTGGTCGCGGTTTCGCTGCTCATACGTCCGGCAGTCCCAGTGACCTGTACCGTGGGCCGCCACAGCGAAAGACCCTGCGCGCGCCGTGCCTCGCCGGCCTGATGCGCAGCGTCTGCGGCAGCGAACTCGAGGTCGTGTTGCAACGCAGCGCGCCACACGTCAATCAGATCAGTGGCGCTGGCCTCCCGCGCGAAACAGGATCACCAGAGACGTAATGACGATGACTGAACTTCGCATCTTGCGATCTCTTGTTAGGACCTGCTCAGCAGCCTTCGCGCGCGCCGAGCTTGCGCACGATGGTTTCCATCAGGCACCAGTGGGTCAATGCGCTTTGCAGCAGATTGGCGCCGACAAACGCGGTGAATGCGAGCCACCATTGGTTGACGAACACAGGGCTGCCTGGAACGCCGAGCGCAAGCGACAGCAGGATGAATGTGCCAGCGACGAGTCGAACAATTTGCCAAGAGCTCATGATTTATGCTCCTTTAGATAATGGCCCGAGGCGTTTGCGGTAGGCCATGTAGTACAGCAATGGAATGACCACCAGCGTAAGCATTGTGGAGACGAAGATCCCGAAAATAAGCGACACGGCGAGTCCGTTGAAGATTGGATCGTCGAGAATGAAGAATGCGCCGAGCATCGCCGCAAGGCCGGTCAGCATAATCGGCTGCGCGCGGGTAATCGCAGAACGCACCACGGCTTCCTTGAAGGGAACGCCATCGCGTAGTTGCAGGTTGATGAAATCCACCAAGAGGATCGAATTGCGCACGATGATTCCGGCCAGCGCGATCATCCCGATCATGCTGGTAGCGGTGTACTGGGCGCCGAGCAGTGCGTGGCCCGGCAGTACACCGATGATGGTCAGCGGAATCGGTGCCATGATAATCAGCGGCGTGAGGTATGAACCGAATTGGGCCACGACCAGCAGATAGATCAGCACCAGCCCAACCGCATAGGCGACACCCATGTCGCGAAAGGTCTCGTAAGTGATTTGGGACTCGCCATCCCACTTGATGGCATAATTGCGGTAGGGATCATCAGGCGGTCGAATGAAGTACTCGACTAATGAGCCGCCGCCTGGCGTCGGTATCGCCGTCACGTCCCTTCGCATTGCGAACATGC
Organism: uncultured beta proteobacterium; assembly: GCA_963763625.1. Classification (GTDB taxonomy): domain Bacteria; phylum Pseudomonadota; class Gammaproteobacteria; order Burkholderiales; family Casimicrobiaceae; genus PALSA-1003. Next base: position 496,990 of record CAVXPH010000003.1, read on the forward strand.
CGTACAGGGGGCTGTCGATGCGACCGGCCATGTCAGCGATTACGTAGTTCACCGGCAGCAGGTCTTTGTGATAGACCGGCTGTTCTCGCACCGAGTCGCTCACGGTAACCAGTTCGCGGATCGGGACTAGCATGCCCGAGGACGAGCGGACGCCTAGTTGCAGCAGCGTGTCGAGATCGCCCTGCTGCTCGGCGGGTAACTCGAGCGTCACCGCAGCCGGGTACTTGGTCTCATCGTGCAGGTAACTCGTCGCCTCGCCGGCCAGGCCCGCCCGTAACGTGCTAACGATGACGTCCTGCGGCACACCCAGCATTGCGGCCTTGCGTCGATCGACCAGGAGCAGCGTCTTTGGTGCCATGGAGATGCTACTGTCGTCGACATCGACCACGCCAGGGGCCTTCTCAAAGACCGCGCGTACGGCCTTCGCAACATCGCGGCGGCCTTGGGCCTCCGGGCCATAGATTTCGGCGACGATGGGGGCCTGTACCGGCGGACCCGGCGGCACCTCAACGACTTTGACATTCGCATTGAAGCGGTGGCCGATCTGCTGCAACGCGGGCCGTACGCGCGTCGCAATGGCGTGGCTCTGCTCGCTGCGGAGGTGCTTGTCGACAAGGTTGACCTGAATGTCGCCGACGTCGCCACCTTGACGCAGGTAGTACTGGCGCACAAGACCGTTGAAGTTGATCGGTGCCGCGGTGCCGGCATAGGCTTCGTAATCGGTCACCTCGGACATGGTGGCGAGGTACGTTCCTAGTTCGTGGAGCACGGCCGCGGTCTGCTCCACCGGTGTTCCCGCGGGCATGTCGACGACGACTTGGAACTCCGACTTGTTATCGAACGGGAGCATCTTCAGTTGCACGAGGCCAACCGCTGGTAACACCAGTGAAACGGCAATCAGGGCGGCAACGCCCAATCCCAGCAGGCGACGGTTGCGTTGACCGAGGGTGTCGTCGAGTAGTGGCCTGAATATGCGGTTGAACAGCGGTGCGAGCTTGACCGCAAGGCCTCGCGGTTTCGGAAGGTCCACGGCGGCGTGCGGTGCCTTAAGCCATAGCCGAGACAGCCATGGCGTGACGACAAAGGCGATTGTTAGCGACAGCAACATGCCCATGCTCGCGTTGATCGGAATGGGACTCATGTACGGCCCCATCAGCCCAGAAACGAACGCCATCGGCAGCAGCGCAGCGATCACGGTCAGCGTGGCGAGGATCGTGGGTCCGCCGACCTCGTCTACTGCACTCGGGATGATCTCCAAGAGCGGCTTGTCCGGGGACAACTGTTGATGGCGGTGAATGTTTTCGACGACGACGATGGCGTCGTCAACCAGAATTCCAATCGAAAATATCAAGGCGAACAGCGACACTCGGTTCAGCGTGAACCCCCATGCCCACGAGGCGAACAACGTCGCGGACAGTGTCAAGATCACCGCAGTGCCGACGATGGCGGCTTCGCGCCGACCGAGCGCGACGAACACGAGTGCTACGACCGAGGCAGTGGCAAACAGCAATTTCTGGATAAGCTTCTTTGCCTTATCGTCGGCAGTCGCACCATAGTTACGCGTCTCCGCGACCTCGATGTCTTGCGGAATTACGGTATTGCGCAAAAGCTCCACACGACGCATTACCGCGTTGGCGACATCGATGGCGTTCTCGCCCGGTTTCTTGGTGATGGCAATCGTTACGGCCGGATACTCGCCGCCGCCCTTACCCGCTACACCCTGCCAGACATAGCGGCTGGCTGGGGGTGGGCCTTCGCGGACAGTGGTGACGTCCTGAAGAAAGATAGGCTTGCCGGCACGCACTCCCACCACCAGTTCCGCAACGTCGCGGGCATCCTTGAGGAACGGACCGGATTCGACCGCAACCGCCCGATTGGCTACAAGCAAGTCGCCCACCGGCAGACCGAAATTGGCCGAGTCCAGCGCGACGCGAAGGTCGGGGACAGTTACGCCGGTGCCGGCCATGCGCGACGGATCGATCTCGACCAGCACCGCGCGTCCGGGGCCGCCAATGGTGTGTACCTCGCGCGTTCCACCGACCCGTTTCAGATCGGTCTCGATGCTGTGCGCAACGCGCTCTAGGTCGAAGGGGCCAACTGCAACGTTCCTGCTAAAAAGCGTGAGCGTTACGATGGGCACGTCGTCGATGCCTTTTGGCTTGATGAGCGGGTTCATAACGCCCAGGCCCTTCGGCAGCCAATCGGCGTTGGCGTTGACCGTGTCATATAGCCGCACGAGCGCCTCAGTGCGAGGCACCCCAACCTTGAACTGCACCGTCAAGACAGCGAGGCCAGGTCGTGAGACCGACATCACGTGCTCGATGCCGGCGATTTGTGACAACACCTGCTCCGCCGGTGTAGCGACCATCTGTTCGACATCCCGTGCCGAAGCCCCGGGGAAGGGGATCATCACGTTGGCCATCGTCACGTTGATCTGGGGCTCTTCCTCGCGTGGCGTGACGAGCACAGCGAACGCCCCCAGGAGGAGGGCGCCGATGGCTAGCAGGGGCGTAATCCGCGCCGTCTGGAAATAGGCTGCGATGCGGCCTGATATTCCGAACACCTTGTGCATGGCCTGTCCGTCAGGGCGCGCGAGCAGCAATCTGCGGATCGACGGCGACACGTTCGCCTGCAGTCACGCCACTCAGGATTTCGATCGAGTCGTCGACCCCGCGGCCCACGCGCACTTGACGCAGGATCGGGTGGCCGTTCAGATCGATCACATACACACCCGTCATTTCCGCGCGACGCACGATGGCCTTGGCGGGCACGTACAGACGAGCGTTCGTCGCGCCCTGCAACGGCAGCCAGACGCGGGCAAACGTCCCTGGTGTTACCTGCTCGGCAGCCGGGAGAAGGTCGAGCCGGATTTGCGCGGTATGAGTGCCCGGATCCGCCGTCGGCAGCAGGGTAACGCGGGCAGGTTGTACCCATTGGCGATCGGCGGGCAGTCCGGGGAACTGGATCTTGATCGGCTTGCCCGAGGCAAGCCTCGCAATGTCAGTCTGCGGAACCGCAGCCGTAACGCGCATTGCAGCGGGATCGTAAATCGTCAACAGCGGGCGGCCCGGCATTGCCATGTCTCCGAGCACGACCGGAACCTCGGCCACCACGCCGCCATACGGCGCCTTGACAACGAAGAAACCGGATTGGGCCCGTGCCGCGCCCGCCTCGGCAAGTTGCGCCGAAACCTGCGCCTGCGTGGCCTTGAATTGCGCCTCCGCGCGCTCTAAGGCGGCCTGGCTAGTGTAGTTCTTCTCGTAGAGCTGCTTCTGGCGGTCGAATTCCTTGGTCGCAACTTCGAGCGTGGCCCGTGCCGACTGGACCTGCGCGTCGCTGGCGGCCACGTTTTGTTCCGCTGCCCGCGCATCGATTCGCGCCAGAACCTGGCCGGCCTTAATGACATCGCCGACCTTCACGTCGAGGGCGACCACAGCGCCAGAGACCTGTGCAGCGATGACCGTTTGCCGGATGGCTTCCACGACACCGTCAAAGCTCGCGGAGTCGCCTGCGCCGGGAGCCTGCACTAAGGCGGTCGCCAGCTCCGCCGCTGTTGCAGCACCGACGGGCAAGCCAACTAGATCCGCGATTAACGCCGCACCCAACAGGCATTCTTTCAGCATTCCGCCTCTCCTGATCGATATTGCCACCCCGACCTCTCGCAGGGACTGGATTCAGGTCATCTGGTGCTGCTATTATTTAGCTAAGAACGTAAATAGTCAAGTACAACTTAATCCACGATTGGGTCAACCCAAGGGGAATTTTTGAGGCATGATGAGCACTTACCGACAACCCATTTGTGCCGGAATGAAGGGTCTTTCCCCAGAAGCGCTGCAGGAGGTCGCGGCGTATTTCCAGACGCTGTCGGAGCCGACGCGCCTGCAGATCCTCAACTACTTGCGTGAAGGTGAGCGCAACGTCGGGGAACTGGCGCAGCTATGTGGCTACACAGCCGCGAACGTTTCCCGGCACTTGGCCATGCTGACCAAACATGGCTTGGTTGCGCGCGAAAGCCGTGGCACGAGCGTCTATTACCGCATCGCCGATGACTCGGTCTACGCTCTATGCGACTTGGTTTGTGGCAATATCGCCCGCCAATTCGAGCAAACCGCACGCGACCGCAAGGCGTTCGTCCGGACGGCCGCGCGCGCCGGCCGGCACAAATAAATGCTCTCGGAGTTGTCAGCCGGAAAAGGGGCCTAGGTTCGCGTATCGGGGCCCTTCGCGCGCGACGAACCAGGTAATATCGAGACCCCGAATCAATCGTTCCTTGGGGGAAAGGGCCGGTAATCAGCCGAAAATATTACCGGCTATTTTCGCTGAAATCTTTGTCTGCCAAGGTTTTACGGGCGGTGACTGGACGGACTGTTAATCCGCAGGTCCCAGGTTCGAGCCCTGGTCGGGGAGCCAACTATTCAATAGCTTGCGTTGATTCCTGCGTTTCGTTTTTCGGCGGTGTATACGAAAATGTAGCCAGATTGTCCGCCGCCGCCCGTAGTTGCTCCGGCGCGAGGTGCGCGTAGCGCCTCACCATCTCTCCGGATTTCCACGCCCCGAGTTCCTGCAGTTCCGCCATGGTTGTACCGGCCATCACGTGCCAGGTCGCCCATACGTGCCGCAAATCGTGCCAGCGGAAATTCTTGATGCCAGCGCGCTTGAGCGCATTCCTCCCAGGCCCTCGTATTGGCCTGCCCCAGTGGTCTGCCATTGAACGTGAATACGCGAAGCGGATGCTTGCCGAGCTCCTCGCGGAGCACGGCCACGGCCTCATCATTCAACGGCACGCCGATCGCCTCGCCGCCCTTCGCTTCATCGGCATGAACCCATGCCGTGCGGCGCTCGATATCGACATCAGGCCATTTCAGTGCAAGCACGTTGGCCTGACGTAATCCCGTGGCAAGTGCAAAACGCGTGAGCTGCTTCTGATGCGTTGGCAGCGCGTCTAAGAGCCGAGTTGCCTCCTGCTTGGTGAGCCACCGGACCCGCCGCTTCGCCTCTAGGTAAAGGCTCACGGCGGGCGCCTTCTCGATCCATTGCCACGGACCTGCGGCCCGCTTCAACACGGCACGCACGAGGGCGAGATAGCGATTGGCGGTCGCTCGCGAAGTCTCGCGAGCTTTCGCCGCGCCAATGGCCTGAACATCGTCACGCGTGATCGTATGTAGCAGCCGACCACGGAGATAACCGTCAAGCCACTGGAATTTGACTCGGTCCTCGAGCGCGGTGGCCTTTTCGGCCTTCTCCTCGGTCCACCGGACTACGGCGTCCTGCCACGTATAGGTTGGACGTTCGCCGAGACGGTGGACGCGCCAGAGTCCGGCGCGCGTGTGGTCGAGCCATTCCTGCGCTTCTTCCCTTTTCGCTGTGCCACTAGAGCGGCATACGCAGCCTCCGTCCGGTAGGCGGATCTTGGCCCACCAGTAGCGGCTATTTGGACGTTTGTAGAGCGACATGTACTCTGCTTGTCGCCTACGGCGTCCGCGCGGCCATAGTTTGCGCGGGCCCAGGCGAGCAAGTCAATTTCAACGAAGCGCCAAGCTCGACCGATCTTGAACGCTGGAACTTCACCGGCCGCGGCCAACGCACGCAGCGTAACGGGGTGCAAGCGAAGTGTCGTCGCGGCTTCGGCGAGCATTAGCAACATTTCAGCCAAGTGCCTCTCATGGAGCCCTGATGGTGCCCAAACTCAGTGGCCTTTTTTTGAAATCGCGCTCGATCTCGGGAAAATGCGGTCCATCGTTTCCCGGAACTCGATCGGCACCTCGCGTGGGTGTGGGCCAGGCTCGACTACCGAAATCCTGTCGATCCGCGCGAGCTCGGCCCGGCGGGCAACCTCGGCGTCTCGCGCGTCCCCAACCTTGAGACCCAGCTCAAGTGAGAATTCGCCCCGTTCCATGCGCTCAATCAGGGCCGCACAGTACCGAACCGGATTCTTGACCTGCTCGATCGCCATGCGCCCAGAGAGCTCATCGAGGATCTGCTGCGCCTGGTCTTGAGTCAGGACCGCCAGGCGTTCCTGCAGCGCCTGCTCTTGCGCCGGGGTAAGGCCCTTGGGGTAGATAAGGTCACCACCACCACCCGGTGGGCGCGGCCCTATCTTTCTGTGAGGCGCCGGTGGTGGTGGTTGTAGTGATGGTTCAAGTGATGGTTCAGTGGTGGTTACTAGGACACCATTGACCAGGGCCCCTGGACATCCGCGACCACCCCCCTGGCCACGCGTGACCATCCCCCCGGACAAATTGTCCAGGGGGGTGTCGACCGCCAGCCGATAGCGATTACTTGTCCGCGATCCATTGGTGTTGAAGCGCGGCTCGATGAAGATCAGCTTTTGCGCTTGCAACAAGCTTAGGATTCGTCGCAGCGTGCGATCGGCCAGAGAACACTTGGCCGCGAGGGTAGGGTGGCTGGGCCAACAGACACCCTGGTCATCGGCGATATCGGCGAGCGCCATGAGCACGGGCTTAGACGTTGGCGGCAGGCGCTTTGGACCAGGCCGAGGTCATCACCCGAATGCTGATCTCAAGCCGCCGCCGCGGGTCCTAGCGTCGCGCCAGCAGCGCCGCCGGTAACGCACGCCGCGGTGGCGGTCCCGCACTCATCCTTGGTACCGCTCACCGCCTGGAGCATGAATTTACGGATGGGCGCGAATACGCTTCCGGTGAAATCCTGAAACCCGGCGCTTGCCGCCCCACTTGATCCAGCGGCACTGTGGGGCGATGTGCCTGTATTCGGGCCCCTGATGCGCCAGAAGCGCTGAAGCCACGGCGTCCTCAGAGGGCGCTGCATCACCACGCGGCGGCGGTTCCTTGGCAACCTGCCTGGCGCGGTCCTCGAGCTCGATGACGACGCGATCCGAGGCCATTTAAGTGCATCCGATAAGGGTGGCTGACGACATTAGATCGACAGCGTCACGACGTGGAGTCTCCCGCACGCACCGACAGCAGATAGCGCTTGCAATCGGCAGCTTTGTAGAAGACGCGCTTGTCGCGCAGCACCGGCTTCGGCCACTGCGGATCGGAGCGTTCGAGCCGGTAGGCCGAGATGCGTGAACGGCCGGTGAGCGCACAGAAGTACGCGCGCGTGACTTCGGCATCGGGATGATCGAGGGGATTGAAGGTGAAATTCATCGGCGCTCCTTTGCGTTGCAAGCATTGCCTGTCATGTCGCAAAGCATGCGCGCCGGTATCCTGATCGCCAACCATCTAGGGAGTACATCAGCGTGCGACAGCGTAGTTGCGGTAACTTTTTTTGTGCGGGTGTGCGATTTGACCGCGATTGAAACCATCCCGCTTTGGATCGAATGCGTGAGCGCAAGGTCGAATGGAAGGCGACGCTGTGAACTCGCGGCAACGCGAGATCGCGAACGGAGGAACAGGGGCGCCGGTGCAGAGCGGAGCGAAATGGTTTAGGGCAAGAGGAAAGGAAGCGTGCTTCTCGTGTCCGAGAAGCGCGTCTGCACAGGGTTCGAGACGGCACGGCATCAAATGCGCGTGCCGCGACCTAAGCTAAATCGATGAACGCATTGGGCTTTGGGCGTGCCGTCTGCGCTGGAGCACGCTGAAGCACGTGTACTAGGGCAGCAGGAGGACTATGAATCGACGCGACGATAACGAGTTTCGCCCGAAGCCCGCAGCGCCGAGGGGCAAGCAGTCACGTGCAGGTGAAAGGTTCCTGTCCAGGGTCCTACGTGGCGTCAATCGCGCCGGTGGAATGCCGTCGCGCACCTCGTCGACGAAGCCGCGACCGACCCTGGCGCGGCTGGGCCGGGGCGCTGGTGCGGCGGCCTTTGCAGGATCCAAGCTGGGCCCGCGCTCACGGCGGGTGGTGGTCAAGTCCCGGATCGTCAATCTCAAGCGCGTCACCCCCCAGGCGGTCGACGCTCACCTGCGCTACATCACGCGGGCAGGGGTCGGACACGACGGCCAGCCGACGCAGCCCTACGGACCGGACACGGACGCGGCCGACTGGCACGAATTCGCCGCAGCCGGCCGTAAGGATCGCCATCAGTTTCGCCTCATCGTCTCCCCCGAAGACGGTGCCCGGCTCACCGACCTGCGTGACTTCACGCGGGAGCTCATGACGACCATGGAGCGCGATCTGGCAACCGACCTGGAATGGATTGCCGTCGACCACTGGGATACCGATAACCCGCACACCCACGTCGTTCTGCGGGGTAAGGACGAATGGGGCAAAGACCTGATCATCGCCCGCCACTACCTGACCGACGGCATGCGGCTGCGCGCCTGCGAACTGTCAACCCGGTGGCTCGGCCCACGCACCGAAATGGAGATCCTGGAAAGCCTTAAGCGCGACGTGAGCCAGGAAGCTTGGACGGGAATGGACCGCCAGCTGCAAGCCCTCGCACGCGAAGGCGCCATGAACCTCGCCCGGCCCGACGCCGACGTCGAAGCGCTGCAGCACCGCAACCTGCTGATCGGTCGCCTCCAGGTGCTCGAGGGCATGGGCCTGGCCCGGAAACAAGCGAGCGGCATTTGGCGAGCTCGCGTCCAAGGCGGAGGCAACGCTCAAGGCGCTGGCGAACGCGGCGACATCATCCGGACCATGCAACGCGCGCTGCGCGGCCAGCAGCGCGAGATAGCGCTGTTTCACGTGGATTCCAACGCGGCGCCGGTCGTCGGCCGCATCGTGGCTACTGGATACCTCGACGAGCTCGATGAGCGGGCCTATGTCGTCGTCGACGGGATCGACGGACGCGCTCACCACGTACCGCCTGGGCAGGCAGACCTGAGCGAGCTTCCGGTCGGGGGCATTGTCGAAGTGCAACCTGACGCCGCTGCGGGCCGCGGACCGCAATATTGCGGCATTAAGCAAGGACGGCGTGTACCTGGCCGAGGAGCATCGCGCGCATCTCCGAGCGCGTGGTGATCCCCACCACCACCCCGACGAGATCGTTGACGCTCACGTCCGGCGGCTGGAAGCGCTGCGGCGGGCGGGTATCGTTGAACGTGAAACCGAAGGCGCATGGCGGATTCCCGCGGATCTGGTGGCGCGTGGTCACGCGTACGATAGGCAGCGAACCGGTGGAGTGGACATCCAGCTGCGTTCGCACCTGCCTATCGACAGGCAGGTGGCCACCATGGGTGCGACGTGGCTGGATCAGAGGCTGGTATACGGCGACGCGGCGATCGCCAATGCGGGTTTTGGCAAAACCGTAAAGGAGGCTTTACGTAAACGCGTAGATTTCCTGGTCGAGCACGGTTTCGCCCAACGCGATGGCGAGCGCCTGAAGTTGCAGGCGAATCTGCTGACGGTGCTGCGGCAGCGCGACCTTGACGCAATAGCCAAGACGCTTGCGGCGGAGACTGGCATGTCTTATCGACCGCAGGTTGACGGTGAGCGATCCACTGGCGTCTATCGGCGAATGGTTGTCATCGCAAGCGGACGGTTTGCGATGCTGGATGATGGCCTAGGGTTTAGTTTGGTTCCTTGGCGTCCGGTCCTTGAGCAACGCATTGGCCAGCAGTTGAGTGCGACGCTACACGGTGTTCACGTTACCTGGAGCTTTGGCCGTCAGCGAGATATTTCGAGATAGTCTTCGGGTCATTCGGCAACGTAGATTCGAACCACCAATCTACTGATTAAGAGGCGGCGGCCCTCCCTCCCTCGGCAATGCACGCCGACCAAGCGGTTAAATCTGTTTCGCACCTGTGACCAATTTCATTTCTATAGCTTTTCAAGCAAGCTATTTGTCGAAGCGGACGTTGAACGCCTTCATTCGCGGCGCTTATTGGTTCATCTCGGCGATCGCATCGCGCATCGGTGCGTCGGAGATCTTGAACAGTCCGGCAAAGGGCTGGTTTAGCTCCACGATCAGGTAGATTGCGCCGGAGACCGACAGCGCACAGGCGACGATGACCGCGTATATGACCCCATGGCGCGGCGCAACCAAACCGAAGCACGCGAAGATGACGGCGAGCCAGAGCACCAGCACGACCAGGAAAGGAATCGGAATCGATCTTTCACTTCGTTCGATAGCGAGCCAGCGTGCACGCTCCACTTCGGATGTGATTTGCAAGGCGCGTGTCTGCAGCCATCGCTGCGAATCGTCGTGAGGTGTCAGCGCTCTCAACTTCTCCTGGACGTCCTCGATGCTCGTGCCGCCTCGTCCCAAGGCGACGCGGACCGGCGCGGCAGGCCCGGCCCACAGGAGGTCGGTATTGGCTGTGACCATACGGCGCAAGAGATGGCGCACTTCACTTGCCTCCGGCCCATAGTGTCTTAGGTTGCGGTCGAGCTGGATGACTGTAGCGGCGATCTGGTTGATCTCGTCCGCCGTAACGTCGGCAGAACTCTTGGCCGTCGTAATCAGCAAGCCAAGTACGAGCGCAGTCAGCGTCGAGAGTAACGCCGCCCCTAGTCTCACTAGGTCCTTTGAGTCGTCGTGCAACTGGTCCCTGGCCAGGGACACGCGCAGAACGATGCCCAGAGCTGCACCGCCCAGCACGCAAGAAAGCACGATCAGCGAGACTGCAAATGCGTTCGTGATTTGCCCTTTCGTCCTTGCGCTTGCGGACCCTACTGCGTAGTGACGGCCGCGGTTGCCGTCTTCCGCTCTCCGGCTGGAACCATGGCGGACGGGTCGGTCTGCCATCCTCCGCCCAGCGCCTTGTAGAGCTGGATCACGCTCGACGACTCGTCGCGCTTCGCCTGGACCAGCATCCTGTTGCGCTTGGAAGGTCACGATCTGTATCCAGGACTTCGAGGTAACTGGACACCCCGCCCGAGTATCGCATGCTGGCGACGTCGCTGGCGTCCTCGAGAGCCTTGACGAGCAGTTCCTGCTGCTGGCGGTATTCCTGCCGTTTACGGACGCCGACCAGTGCGTCCGACACTTCGCGCAACGCCTGCTGCAGCGTCTGTTGGTAGTGCAGCCCCGCTTGCTGAGCCACGGCCTCGTTGTAGTCGACGTTGGCCTGCAGGCGGCCCATGTTGAAGAAGGGCAGGGTAACCGCAGGCAGGGCGCTGAAGATCCCGAACGGCCCGAAGTTCGAGCCGCTGATCGTCGCGCCCCCACTCCCGCAAATCCGGAGAGGGTGACCTGCGGATAAAGTGCCGCGGTGGCGACGCCGATCTGTGCGTTCGCAAAAATCAATTGCTGCTCCGCCTGCTGAATGTCCGGCCGCCGCGTGAGGAGGTCCAGCGGCAGACCCGGAGGCAACGCCGGGGCGGCGATCTGCTGCTCCAGAGGGCGCCCGCGCTTGATCGGGCCCGGATTCTGTCCGAGCAGGATACTGATGTAGTTCTCCTGCTGCTCGATCTGGCGCTGGATGTCGGGGATCGTTTTCGTGGCGTCATAGAGCAGCGACTCGGCCTGCCGCAGGTCGAGGATCCCGGCCACGCCGCCGTCCAGCCGGGCTTGAACGAGGTCGCGGGACTGGACCCGGGAGCGCAGGGTCCGCTCGGAGATTTCCAGCGTGAGGTCCAAGGCCCGGAGTGTCAGATAAGCGTCGGCGACATCAGTGACCAACGTCGCCGTGACCACGTAACGGGCTTCGTCGGTCGCGAGCAGGTCGGCCTGCGCGGACTCCGTGTTCCTTCGAAACTTGCCCCAGAAATCGAGCTCCCATGCGACATCAAATCCAGCCTGCGGTTGAAAGCTGTGGTCGAAATACGGGGTCGGGATGTGGGAGCCCGTGTATGCGGCGTACGGGGCGTTGACGCTGCCGTCCACCGTCGGGAACTCTTGGGACCGGGCAATCGTGACCTGACTCTGCGCCTGCAGAATGCGCGCCACGGCAATGCGTAGATCGTAATTCTGCGCCAGGGCCGTGCGGATCAACGTCTGGAGGTCCGGATCCGGAAAGATGCTCCACCATGCGAGATCGCCGTACGACGCCGCCCCGGGGGCAGGCGCTCCGGCGTCGGCGCCGCGATAGACCGGCGGAACCGCAAGCTCGGGACGCTTGTAATCCGGGCCGACCATGCAGCCGGCGGCAAGGCATCCGACTGCGCAGAGCAAGGAAAGCTGTCTAGGAGTCATGTCAATCGGCTCCTTCCTCGCTGGGCACGACTGGCGCAATCTTCGTGCCCTGTCGGCGGCGGCCCAGTCCCTCGACAAAGGTGTAGTTGCCCGGAATGATGAACACGCCCAGCCCGGTGGCGATCAGCATGCCCCAGAACACGCCGGTGCCCATCACGTTCTGCGCGCCTGCGCCGGCACCGGACGCCAGCATCATCGGCACAACGCCCAGGATGAACGCGAAGGCCGTCATCAGGATCGGTCGGAAGCGTAGCCGGGCGGACTCCATCGCCGACTCCTCGAGCGACGCGCCTGCGTCATGCTTCGCCTTGGCGAATTCGACGATCAGAATCGCGTTCTTGGCCGCCAGCCCGATCAGCATCACCAAGCCGATCTGCACGTAGACGTTGTTGTCGAAGCCCATCAGCCACACGCCGAAGAAGGCACCTAAGGCCACCAGCGGAGACCCCAGGAGCACCGCCCAGGGCAGTCGCCAACTCTCGTAGAGCGCGGCCAGCAGAAGAAATACGCAGACGATGGCCAGGATGAAGGTCGGTGCGGCGGCCGGTGCCACCTTTTCCTGGTACGACATCGACGAGTAGGCGAAGCCCATCTCCTTGGGCATCGTCTCCGCGAACACCTGCTCCAGCGCCGCGAGCGCCTGTCCGGAGGTGTAGCCGCGCGCAGGCGCTCCCTGGATCTCGACGGAACGCTGCAGGTTGAACCGGGTCGTCAATTCGGCCCCGGTGACTTCCGTGATCGTTACCAGCGTGGACAGCGGAACCATCACGTCAGTGGTCTTCGAGTGAACGTAGATCTTGCCGATGTCCTCCGCATTCAGCCGCGCCTGGGCATCGGCCTGTGCATAGACGCGATAAAGCCGCCCGAAACGGTTGAAGTCGTTGGCGTACGCGCCCCCCAAGCTCGCCGACAACGCCTGGAACACGTCGTTCACCGGGACGCCCAGCGTGCGCGCCTTCTCGCGGTCCAGCTCGACCTTGACCTGCGGGTAGCTTGGATCGAACGCGGTGAACAGCGTGCCGAGCTCTGGCCGTTTCCTTGCTTCGGTGATGAATTTGCGCGCCTCTCCGCCAAGCTGGTCGATGGTCAGGGAGCCGCTGCGGTCCTGCAGCAGGAAGTTGAATCCCGACGCGGCCCCGAAGCCGGACAAGGTTGGAATATTGAACGGGAATATGACTGCCTCGGGGATCGTTGCGAACTGCCGTTGCAGCCCCGCCATGATGCCCTTCACGTGGAGAGCGCTACCTTTGCGTTCCTCCCAAGGATGCAGCCGAACGAAGATCGTTCCATAGTTCGGCTGATACGTGCTGGTCACGGCACCGTAGCCGCCAATGGTCTGAAAGGATTCGACGCCGTCGGTCTTGGCGAGGATATCCTCGACCTTCTTCAGTACCACGCTGGTCCGCTCGAGAGAGGCGCCGGGCGGAAGCTGGGCGGCGACGCCGAGGATTCCCTGGTCCTCATCCGGGATGAACCCGGCGGGTAGGACACGTGCGAAAAGGCCGGCGCCGACGGCCACCGCGGCGACGATCCCGATCGTTAGCAGCGATCGGCGCACGAGCAGGCTGGACACCCGCACGTATCCAGCCGTCGTGACGTCGAATACCTTGTTGAATCCCCGGAAGAACGCTCCGAGCGGCCCGCGCGTCGGGCGCGGCTGCTTGAGGAGCATCGCGCAAAGCGCCGGTGTCAGCGACAGCGCGTTGAACGCGGAGAAAAGGACCGAGATCGCAATGGTCAGCGCGAACTGCTTGTACATGCTGCCGACCAGCCCGCCAAGGAGGGCGACGGGGACGAACACCGCGCAGAGGATGAGCGCAATCCCGATGACGGGCGCCGTTACCTCTTCCATCGCCTTGATGGTCGCCTCCTTGGGCTTCAACCCGTGCTCGAGGTGATGGATGACCGCCTCGACCACGACGATAGCGTCGTCGACCACGATGCCGATCGCGAGCACCAGGCCGAACATCGACAGGGTGTTAACCGAAAATCCGAGGACCGGGAAGAAGATGAACGTACCGATGAGGGAGACCGGAATGGTCAGCAGCGGGATGATCGTCGCCCGGATGTTCTGCAGAAAGATGAAGACTACGAGCGTCACCAGCACGAGTGCCTCGACGAACGTCTTCATTATCTCGTGGATCGACGCCTGGACCGCCGGCGTCGTGTCGTAGACGATCTTGTAGTCCATGCCGGACGGGAACAGCGCCTTCGCCCGCTCCATGGTCGCGTAGATCGTTTCGGCGGCCTTGAGCTGGTTCGCACCGGGCAAAAGGTAGACCGCCATCGCGCCGGCCGGTTTGCCATTGAGCCGCCCGAACGCGTTGTAATCCTGGGAGCCCAACTCCGCGCGGCCGATGTCCTTGATCCGGACCACTGCGCCATTCGCGCTTTGCCGGACGATGATGTTCTCGAACTCCTCGGGCGTGGCCAGGCGGCCCGGGGCGCTGACCGTGTTGGTGAATTCCTGGTCCTTGGGCGTGGGTGCCGCGCCGACCTTGCCGGCAGGCGCCTGGATGTTCTGATCCTTGATCGCCGAAATGACGTCAGCGGGCGTGAGCCCCAGCTTGGCCAGCTTGTCAGGCTGGAACCAGATGCGCATGCCGTAATCGGTGCCGCCGAACAAATCGACCTGCGCGATCCCGGGAATGCGAAGGAGCTGGTCGCGCAGGTTGATCCCGCTGTAGTTGATCAGGAAGTTGGCGTCGTATGAGTCGGTGGGCGAGTAGATCGAGATCAGCATCAGGACGCTCGGGCTTTGCTTCTTGACGGTGACCCCTTGCTGCGCGACTTCCTGCGGCAGGCGCGCCTGCGCCGCCGACACGCGGTTCTGCGTGAGGACGTTTGCGATGTCCTGGTCGGTGCCGACCTCGAAATTGACATCGAGTTGCATGCGGCCATCGCTGGTATTCGAGGACTTCATGTAAATCAGCCTGTCGACACCATTGACCTCTTGCTCGATCGGCGTCGCCACCGATTGCTCGACCGCCTCCGCCGACGCGCCCGGATAATTCGCCGTCACACGGATGTTGGGCGGGGCGAGAAACGGATACTGCTCGACCGACAATCCGGTGATGGTGATCGCGCCGAGCAGCACGGTCAGGATCGCGATGACGATCGCGACGATCGGACGGTTGATAAAGAAGTTGCCCACGCGCTATTTCCCTTCTGCCTTCGTCGCTGGCATCGGCTCGGCCCGTTTGCCCGGATCCTTCTCGTCCACCTTCGCTTGCGATGGGTCGTTCGCTGGCGCGGCAGACGGATTGACCTTGGTTCCCGGCCGGGCCTTCTGAACCCCGTCCACGATCACCCGTTCGCCGGGCTTGAGACCGTCCTGGACGACCAGCAACGGCCCCACGCTCTGGCCGGGCTTGATGGTGCGCAGCGCCACCATGTTGTCGGCACCGACCACCAGCACAGTCTGCATCCCCTGGATTTCCTGAACTGCCCGCTTGGGTATGAGGATCGCGTTTTCGGCAGTCTCGATGGACGCTCGCACGCGGCCGAATTGGCCTGGACGCAGCACGGCATTCGGGTTCGGGAACTCGGCTATGCCTGTGAGGGTACCGGTCTTGACGTCCACGGCCCGATCGACAAAGACAATCTTGCCCTTCTGCGGATACACGCTACCGTCGGCCAGAACCAACTCGAGCGGCACGCCGATCGCTACTCGCCCTGCCGCCTGCTGGCTTCGAAGCCTGAGATATTCCGCCTCGCTGACCGTGACCGAGACGCGAATGGGGTCGACGCTCGATACCGTGTCAAGCAGCGTGGCCTCGCCCTTGCCGACGAGGTTTCCCGGATCGACCAGCCGCTTGCCGATAAGGCCGCTGATCGGTGAGCGGATCGTGCAGTAGCTCAAGTCGAGCTCTGCCCCGACAACAGCGGCCTTGGCGCCCGAGACGCCGGCGCGGGCGGTGTCCAGATTCGCCACGGCGTTGTCGTAATCCTGCTGGGGAACGGCGCGTCGCTCGGCCAATGGCTTCAGACGTCGCTCGTCCGCTTCGGCCTTGGCGAGTCTCGCCTGAACGCCCTCGAGCTGCGCCTTGGCCTCCAGCAGCTTCTCCTCGTATTCGCGCGGGTCGAGCGTGAACAGCAGCTGGTCCTTCTTGACGATCGTGCCCTCGGCGAAGTGTTGCGCCGCGAGGTACGCCTGCACCCGGGCGCGGATCTCCACCGTTTCCTTGGCCTCGATCTGCGCGACGTACTCGCTGTAGATCGGTACCGTTTTCTGGATGACGTCGGCGACGACTACCGCTGGAGGCGGTGGTGCTGCACCCGCTTGTTTGGCCTTGTCGCTTTCTTTGCTCTGGTCGCAGGCGGTCAGCGAGACAACCAACGATACGGCGCCGAGCGCCGTCACGATCCTGGCCCGCGATCGGTCATTCAGGAACCACTGCAACACGGCCATCTCAATCTCCTCTGGGCGAGCTCCCAAACCCATTACGCAATACGACCGAGCAGCCTCAGCGGCGTTGGAGCCAAGAGAACGCCTAAATATGCTCGTAGTTCTCCTGCATTCTCCGTTGCCTGCTGAGAAAGGGCGACCCAATCTGCGCCGGGAACTGCCTCCGGAAGATCGAGAACACAAAAATTCATTCGACAGGCCTTCTCGTTACTTTGTCTACCGCATCTTAGGATTGAAGGTGCTAGATCAGAACGTGCTTGCTTTAAGCCCGCTCTGTGCATGGGTTCGGTTGCCGACCGGCCGGTTACCTTGTGATCAGTAGGATCCACGCCGTTCCGATCACGAGGAACACGGCAAGGAAGAAGAGCGTTGTCAGCAATCCGACGCGGTAGAGTTCGCTCTGCTTGAGATAGCCGCTGCTTACGAAGATGACGTTCTGACTGCCGCCCTGCGGCGTGATCACGGAAAAATAGCTGCTTGCGAAGAGCAGTGCGAACCCCATCAACGGTGCAGGAACACCTTCGCGGATGCCGACATCGAGGAAGACGCCCAGGAGGGCGAGAACCTGCGACGACTGGCTTACAAACAGGTAGTGGATCGCGACGTAAAGCACGACCAGCGCTACATACGCCACCGGCCACGACAGGCCGCCAAGGTGCGATGCCAGCCGCTGTCCCACGTAGCCCATGAACCCGAGTTCGTTCAACTGCCCGCTCAGGGCGAACAGCACGGCGAGCCAAAGAAACGTGGCAAGCGTGTTGCCCTGGCTTGCGATGTCGTCGGCCGTCAGTACGTTGGTCATCAGGAGCAGACCGAGCCCGCCAAAGGCGATAGCGGTCGCATTGAATCCCAGCGCTTCAGCGAAAACCCAGCCTGAGACCATCAGCGCGAACGCCACGGCGGTGATCCGCTCGTCGCGCGACAGCGGGCCCAACTCCGCGAGCGCCTTCCGCGCAGCGGCCGGAGCATCCGGCGTCTCGCCCACACCGGGCGGGAAGAGGCGCGCGACGACCCACGGCAATGCCAGGATCGCGGTCAATGCCGGCACCGAGGCTACGATAAACCACTTACCGAAGCCGATCTCCAGTCCGAACTGCCGCGCTATGTCGAGGCCGATCGGATTGGTCGACGTGGCCGTCATCCAAAGGGCGGATGAAAGCGCAAGGCTCGCCATGCCACAGAACATCAGATAGCCGCCGAGTCGACGACCTTCGGGATCGTCGGGTCGCGAACCCAATCCCTGCGCCAACGACAGCACAACGGGGAAGAGAACGCCGCCGCGCGCGGTGTTGCTGGGAAACGCGGGTGCGATCACCGCGTCCGTGATGACGATGCTGTAGGCGAGCCCCAGCGATGAGCGGCCGAAAAGACTTACCATGAAGAGGCTGATGCGCCGGCCCAGGCCCGACTTCACGACCGCCTGCGCGACGATGAAGGCGACCACCACCAGCAGCACACTCGCGTTGGCGAAGCCGCCAAACGCCTTCAGGGGAGCAATGGTGCCCGTGAGAACCACGGCCGCCACGGCCAGCATGCTGGCCGTGAGGAGCGGGTATGCACCGACCAGTACGGACGCAATCGCCGCCACGAAAACGGCGAAGAGGTGCCAGGCGGGCGCGGTAAGCCCCGACGGAATCGGCGTGAACCAGATGCCGATCGCCAGAGCGAACGGAACGGCGCGCCGGATCAGAAGAGCAGGGCTGATCATTGCCGCGGCCCCCCCGCATCCGGCGCAACCTGCGGCGAGCCGACGCGCACCCGCCCCCTGAGCCCCTCCGATTGCCCTTGCACGTCCCCGTCCTCCGTCTGGAGAACGAATCGCCAAGAAAACTCGTAGGTGCCCGTCGCGCCCGCATAGCGTCCACTGCCTCCAACGAAGGTCCCGACAACCCTGCTGCCTGTCGCCGTACCTTCGCCTCGCAGCTCGCTGTACACCTGGTCCCCGCGCTCATCGGTCCAGACGGCACGACCTATCATGCCAGTGGCACTGTCGTTGAACGCGAGGGCCTCCGCTCGGAATGCGACGCCGAGGCGCGAAGATCCCGCGAGCAGCAACGTGCCGTTAAGGTCCGCGATGGACGCCCGCCGATCGGTCCCGAGGGGAATCCTATGACGGCTGCCCACCGCGGTCCACGTTCCCTGAAATTCGTGCCATTCCGTCGTGGATTGGAACGCGCCGGACGGTGCGCTCGACGGCGAGCAGCCGGCCGCGGCCACAAGAGCGGCGATTACGACCAACCGGAACCCTCGAGCCCGTGAGTTGGCCTTTAGCGAAGTCACTCGTTGTCCTGACAGCGTCATGCCATCATCAACACCAGCACCATGCCCCATAGCGTGAGCAGGGTGTTACTCACGGCGT
Organism: uncultured beta proteobacterium; assembly: GCA_963763625.1. Taxonomy (GTDB): domain Bacteria; phylum Pseudomonadota; class Gammaproteobacteria; order Burkholderiales; family Casimicrobiaceae; genus PALSA-1003. The sequence goes on from CAVXPH010000003.1 coordinate 515,758, forward strand.
AGGGCACCGTGTATCCGAGCATGGGAACGTTGCTCTTGGCGACGTCGCCGACCATCGCGACCGAGGCGGTGCTGGTGCGGGCGCCCCCGCAGCAGCCCAGGTTGATGGCTGGGTCGAACTTGAAGATGTACTTGCCGATCAGCGGAGCGAGCAGCATCGGCACCGAAGTGGCGAAGACCCCCCACAAAAAGAGCGAGATTCCCGCCGACTTGAGGCCACTGATGAATCCCGGGCCGGCCGAGATGCCGACGATCGCGATGAACACGTTCAAACCCACCGAGTTCATGAACCACTGGGTGGGCGCGGGCAGGCGACCGAAGGTCGGGTACACCCCGCGCAACCAGCCCAGAACCAAGCCCCCGATGAGGACGCCGCCAGATGTCGACAGCGTGAGCGGAACCCCGCCGACCTTGTAGGTCAGCGCCCCGATAAGGCCGAAGACGGCGATAAAGAAGCCAACCCAGACCATGTCGGTCAGTTCGGAGGGGCGGTCGGCGTAGCCCAGGGCTTTTTCGATGCGCTCGCACGTGGGTCTTCCGACCCACAATTCTCAGGATGTCCGCACGGTTGATCACGGTTTGCGCGAGTATCGGGACGTCGATACTCGTTGCACCGCGGGTAATCTTCTCCAGATACACGCCGCGGACGAAGTCCTCCTTCGCCAGGTCGATGAGGGTGCGTCCATCGACCTTCTTGTTGGTTACCACGAGGTCCACCGCTTCCACGGGAATGTCGAGCAACTCGGCGTCCGAGACTTCCCGGACCCGGTCCTGAAGGGCCACGAGCATTTCGGGGCGGCCGGACACCGCGACCACGTCCCCGGCCTTCAGTACCGTGTTGGCGTCGAAATCGATGATCTTGCCGTCGCGCCGGATGCGTTCGGCGTACAGCCGCGATGCCTTGTTCAGTTGCTCGATTTCGCCGATCGTCTTGCCGACGCCCGGGAGGCCCGCGTCGACCCGGAAGGCGCGGATTTGGAACTGCTGCCAGACGGAGGCCATACCGCCAGCGGGCGCTCCCTGAGACATCTCGGCCTCGTATCGCTTGCACTCCTCCACGAGATCGATTCTCAGGATCTTGGGGCCGAGGACGGAGAGGATGAGCCCTGTCCCGATGGTTCCCCAGATGTAGGTGACGGCATAGGCTACCGGGATGTTGTTCAGCACGTTCTTGGGGTTTGCGATGCCGGAGCCGTTGATGGCGTCGGTCGCGAGACCGATCGACGCGGAAATCGTTTGCGAGCCCGCCAGCAGGCCGGCCGCAAACCCGACGTCGTAGCCGGCGATTTTGGCCGCCAGCCACACGCAGATCAGACAAAGCACCGAGATGACCACCGCGAAGATCGCCTGCGGCGCGCCATCACGAGCAACGCCGCGCACGAACTGCGGCCCGACGCTATAGCCCACCGCAAACAGGAACATCGTGAAGAAGATCGACTTGACCTGGCCCGATATCTCGATCCCGATCTGGCCGATGAGCAGGCCCGCCAGCAGCGTTCCAGTGACGGAGCCGAGGCTAAAGGAGCCGAGCTTGAGCTTCCCCAGGAGGTAGCCCAGCGCCAAGGTCAGGAAGATGACCAGCTCTGGCTTGCCGCGCAGCGTTTCAAAAATCCACTCAATCATGGCCTTCTCCGTTTCGATTGCAAGGTTGGTGCGTGGGAGGAACCAGCACTTCCGCTACGGGCAGAGATTCTCTTAACGGGCTGCTCGCGCCGTGGCCGGGCCACGGTGAAGCAGCAAACTGCCGGCCATCGAACCATCGCTTGCACGATCTACTTACCTCGCTTGGCGACATCCTTGTCCCTGGGGGCGGCCACGGGCGCCGGCGCAGCTCGCTGCCCGCCCGGCCGCGCCTTGCCGATCGCCGAGAGCTTGATCAGCTTGAGGCCACGCGTGGCGTTGAAGCCGTGGATTTCCTTGACGTCGAGCTTGCGCATGAAGCCGATCGTACCGGCGTCGATCACCTGCCCCGGCACCATGATCGGGAAGCCGGGCGGGTATGGGATCACAAAGTTGGCCGACACCAGCTCCGGGCCACTCTTCAGGCGCTCGTCAATCTTCGGGCTCATCAGCGGCAGGTACTCGCAGTCATCTTCTTCATAGGCGGCAAAGAAGGCGTTGCGCATGTTTCCCTCGAGCGTGACGCTGCCGGGGTTGTCGCGATAGCCATCATGGAAGCGGCTGAAGTTCGGCAGGTCGGGAACGTCTTGCATGAGGCTTTTCACCCGTGCCGCGAATGCGGCGCGTTCGGCCTCCCCGCCCTCGTCCAGCCGTGCGTCGATCTCCTGCGAGATCTCGAGCAATACCTTGATTAAGAGCGCAACGTCGCTGCGCGTGTTGTTGATATTGCTCTGCAGCAGGACGCTGTTGCGCGAGGTCTTGTTGAGCTGGATGTTGTAGTTGGCGGCCAGCAGGTTCTTGAACGCCGTGCCGTCATAACCGGCCGTGCCGCACACCAGCGTCATGCGCGTGGGGTCGAGAAAAAATTCGTCCTCTTGAACCGACTTTAGCCCCGTGACCCAGGTGGTTCCCGGAGTCAAGAAGTCGCGAAAGCCCGAGGCGCGGAACTCGGCCGGCACCATGGCGTCGGCACCGAGCACCCGGAAGTACTTCGAGATGATCGGGTGCTCGGCCACTGCACGACGGATCGCAATCGCAATCTCGATCGCGCGCATGACCAGTTCATAGCCCTCCAGCTCCATCTGGCGGCGGGCCAAGTCCAGCGACGCGATGATCTGCGCGTTGGGCGACGTCGAGGCGTGGATGAACACTGCTTCGCGGAACGCCGAGACGTGGTGGTTGTAATCCTCGTCCCGCACCGCAACGATCGAACCCTGGCGCAGCGCCGACATGGACTTGTGAACCGAGTCGGTCTCGTAGACGCGAATTCGCATCTTGCGCGGGTCCGGTACCAGGTGCCGCTTGAGCAGGCGCGCGTCCTTCGGGTCGAGATCCTCGCCGAGCTCGGTGGCCTGCGCCTGCCACGCTGCCAGGGCGGCCGGGCTTGCCCGCCACTCCTCGAGTGCCGCAGCCGCGCCCATGGCGGTGCGCGGTCGCAGGAACGGCGACCAGCGCGCGAAGCCGAACCACGCCTCGTCCCACAGGAAAATGAGATCCGGCTTGATCGCCAGGCACTCCTCCATCACCCGGCGCGTATTGTAGATGTGCCCGTCGAACGTGCAGTTGGTGAGCGTGACCATCTTTACGCGATCGAGTCGTCCCTCGTCCTTGAGATTGAGCAACGCCTGCTTGATCGTGCGCAGCGGGACGGCGCCATACATCGAGTATGCCGTCATCGGGAACGCTTCGACGTACAGAGGCTGGGCGCCGGACAGCACCATGCCGTAATGGTGCGACTTGTGGCAGTTGCGGTCGGCGATCACGATGTCGCCCGGCGCGGTCACCGCCTGGTAGACCATCTTGTTCGACGTCGAGGTGCCGTTGGTGACGAAGAAGACATGGTCCGCGCCTACGGCACGGGCGAATTTCTCCTGCGCAACCTTGATGTTGCCGGTCGGCTCGAGCATGCTGTCCAGGCCGCCGGTCGTTGCCGAGGTCTCCGCTAGAAAGAGGTTCTGGCCGTAGAACTCGCCCATGTCGCGGATCCAGTTCGATTTCATGATCGACTTGCCGCGCGCAATCGGTAGGGCGTGAAAGGTGGCGATCGGCCGGGCTGCGTAACGCTTGAGGTTGTCGAAAAACGGTGTGGAATAACGGTCAACTACGCCCTCAAGAACGTTGAGGTGCACTTCCATCAGTTCCTCGACCTCGTAGAACACGCGCCGGATCATTGAGGCGGCCGGATCCCCTGCCACCTTCTCAACCTCCCGGTCGCTGAGGAGGTAGATGTCGAGCTCGGGGCGGACGCGCTTAATGAGCCGGGCCAGCGTCACCCCGACCTCGTGCGGCGCAAAGCTCGACGTATCCAGCTCGGTACGAGAGGCCAGAAGGTCGTGCACCAGTGGCACGTCGTGCTGCGAGGGCACCGGGATGCCGTCAAAGATGACCACCGCCTCGATCTTGCCGTTGAGGATGGTTGCTACAAGCGCATCCTCGACGCTGCCGACGAGCACCGGCTCGTAGATCATCGCGTCCTCGACGCGTCGCAGACGGCGGAGCTCCCGAGCAATTTTTGCCCGGCTTACGGCCGGCACCGGAGTGACGAACAGGGTCTCGAAGTACGGTCGATGGGTGTCACCGCCGCTAAACGTGGGCGACTCCCGTTCTGATACGGCGTCATCCGCACCGTCCGCCGTCTCCCATTCACCGCCGTCGTAGCGATAGCTGCCCGACAACAGCGAGCCGCTGATCCGCCGTACCAGACGTAAGACACCGAGCGTGTCGTCGCTGCTGATACGTTCAGCAAGCGCCTTCATCAACCGCGGCCCGGGATAGGCGAAGAAATCCTCAAGCGCATACAGCTCCACGAGGGCGGCTTCCACTGCGGCGCGGCCATCGCGCGACTTGCCGCTTTGCGCCTCAGCCGCCCAGGTTTGCGCCTTGGCATTCAGCTCGCGCCACCGGTCCAGCCGCGCCGCCGAAGTAGAAAAGAAGTGATCCAGATGCGTGACGCTTGGGGCCTGGTTTGTCATGGCATGAGTTCCTTGCTCGATTATTGGCGTTGAGACCTGATCAGCGGTCGCCATGCATTGCCTCGCACATGAGGAGCCGCTCCGACTTATTAGCAAATTCGTCCTACGGTGTTTTTGCCGGTGTTGCCTCGAGGAAGTTCCGACATGCTTTTACACCACGTCGCCCAGTATCAGCGTCTACGACATGCAACTCGTTTGTAGGAAGGCCCATGGGGCTGACCTTGACCTCTTGCCAGACGTAGTAAGACTTGCCAGCTTCCGCAACTATATGGACGGTAGAAGCACTCGCGGACGCTGTGCTGATGTCGTAAGTCCCTGGATTGACTTCCCAATGACCACATGTATTTCGTTTAGTAGCTTCCACCTCTTTGCCGTTTACAGAAAGCTTCGTCGTTACGGCAACTTTGATATTCGGGTCGCGATAGAGGTAAATATTCGCCTTGTCTTGCGCGACGGTGGACGACTTACCGGGTGCGTCCGTTTCGGAAGTCGCGGACAGTGACAGCGTAACGTAGCCAGCGATAAAGCACGCTAGTGCGACAACCGCGAATCTTACGTAGAGCGTGTTGTGAGATGGCATAGTTAATTCCTTCGGTTACGGAGTCGTGAATTAATCGCTCAGCGGTGACTCCCCAGGAGAACTGCGTCCGCGCGGGCACCGCACCACACGACCACCCACGTCGTGAACAGCAGAAGCATCGCCGTGCGCCACAGCGATTTCGTCACCATCGTGTTCTACTCAACAAACAAAACACCGGAAGGACACAGCGTGCATCGCACGCAATGCGGAAGTGTCGCGATCCGACCCATCGCTCGGACGCGTGCACCGGCACCGAGCGTATCAACGGCGACAAGCCGGCGATATTGGACTTTGGTCCCATTCATAGGTGGAACCGACAGGTATTCTCTGGGAGGTCGTTGGCGCGAACCTTGACACAGGTCAACCTAACGCATCACATCGATCTCGGCCGCAAGCGACGCGGGATCGAATGGCTTGCGCAATACGCGCGGCGCGTCGATCCCGGCCAGGGCGAACGCGATCTGGGCATCGCTAAACCCCGTGATGAAGACCGTCGGCAGATCCCGTCCGGCAGCAACGAGTCGTCGCTTCAACTCTGCACCACTGACATCTGGCAATCCCAGATCGAGGACGAGGCATGCATCCTTCACGTGCATGTCGCAGGCGAGAAACGCCGCTGCCGAGGCGAAGGCGAACACCTCGTAACCGCTGGCTTTGGCCCAGCGGGTGAGAGAGCGGCGCATCGACGCGTCGTCTTCGACGATTATCAGCTTGCGAATAGTGGACAAAGCACGGGAACCGGCGGGCAATCCCCGTAGGGGGAGGCCATCAGTGTCGGGCCGGCGCGCGCCCACCGCAATGAGACCTTGGTCCCATGCCGCGCGAATCGATCGCGCGGCGCGACGCGATTCTTACTCCGTCAAGTGCAGATGCTCGGCCATGCGCACGAGATCGGCGAGTGACCCCGCTCCCATCTTGTGCATGACGCGGCCACGGTGCGTTTTGATCGTTTTCTCCGAGGCACCGAGACGCGCACCAATGACCTTGTTCGGCAGGCCCTGCGCGACGAGGACGAAGACTTCGCGCTCGCGTGGAGTGAGCGATTTGATTTTCTTCTCGAGCGCGACGCGTTCTTCTTGTGCAAGCGCTCCGGCCTGACTGGCCTCGAGCGCCAAACGCACTGCGGCGAGAAGGTCCTCATCGGAAAACGGCTTTTCGATGAAATCGATCGCCCCGGTTTTCATTGCTCGGACTCCAGTCGTCACGTCGCCGTGGCCGGTAATGAACACGACCGGAAGTAGCCGCCCTGCGTCCTTCAGCCGCGCGTGCAAGGCGAGCCCATCAACCGCCGGCATGCGCACGTCGAGCACGGCGCAGCACGGCGGGAGATCTTCCCGGTGGGCGAGGAACGATGTTGCCGAGTCGAACGTCTCCACCGCGAATCCGGCCGTGCGAAACATGCGTTCGAGCGCCTTGCGCATCGACGCATCGTCGTCCACGACGTAAACGGTTTCGATGCCGCGCGCGGCGCCGCTCGTCATCGCGCGGTTCATTCGACAGCAGCCAGCGAGAAAGAGAAAACTGCTCCGCCGGCTTCGCGATACTCGAGCTGGCCGCCGTGCGCTGCGACGATCGTCTGTGCGGTGGCGAGGCCGATCCCGAGGCCCTCTGGTTTGGTGGTCAGGAACGGCTCGAACAACCTAGAGCGCAAATGGCCGGGCACCCCGGGGCCGGAATCGCTGACCGAGATCGCGACGCGGCCCGGCGGTGCCATCGCTGCGATGATCACGACTCGCCGCTGCGCCGGAGGCATCGCCGCGAGGGCATCGAACGCGTTGAGCAAAAGGTTGACCAGCACCTGCTGAATCTGCACCCGGTCGACCGTCACGTCGGGCAAGCCGGTGGCCACGTCGATCGCTAGGTCGACACCCGTGCTGCGTGCTTCCGCGGACACGAAATGCACAGTCGCCTCGAGCAACTCTCGAGCGGCGACCTTCGAGAAATTTGGCTCCCGCTTGCGCAGAAAGTGACGCAACTCGCGCACGATGTCGTCTGCGCGACGGGTGTCGGCGGCAATGTCCTCGAGCGCTGCTCGCACTTCGGCGAGATCCGGCTGCGGCGCATCCAGAAGCCGCAGCGCGGTTTGCGCGTTGGTCAACGATGCCCCAAGCGGTTGATTGATCTCATGGGCGAAGGACGAAGCGAGTTGGCCCATTGCTGCGACCCGGCCCGCGTGCGCAAGGGCATGCGTGATCTGCAGGTATTCCTCCATCGCGCGCTTTCGCGCGAGCGCGTTCCCGAATACCGTGCTAAGGAGATGAAGGCGTTGCAGAATCTCCGCCGGCCACGGCCGCGACTTCCGGATGCATCCGATGGCCAGCGCACCGGCTGGGTTGCCAGAGATCATCAGCGGAATCGCAACGCACGCCTTAAGCCCGAATTGTCCCAACACTCTGCGCTCCTCGACAGCTTCCGGAGGAAGCTCGTCGAGGCTCGAGAACACCAACAGTTCGCCGCGCCGGAACTTGGCAACGACCCAGGGAAGCGTCTGCTCGCGAAGGCCGGTGGCCGACTGGTAGCCGGGCCGCGCCCAGGAATGCGTCACCACAAACCCCTCGGGTGTCACCTGCGCCAGGGAACTCCGATCAGCATCGAAATACTCGACAATCCGCCGCAGCCATTGCTCGATTTCACCGTCGATGTCAGGTGCGGATACGCGCACGAACGCTGCCGCAAGCTCGTCCAGGAACGCCTCGAAAGAGGCCACAAGGTCATTCACGTCGCGTGTTCCCGTACTCACGCCAACTTCCGACCAGCAGCGGCGGCAATATAAGCATGCCGCTATCGCGCACCGACGTAGCATGCAAAGCGGAGGCCGACTTGCCGGGTCCCGCGGCGCTCGTTGCCGCGGTCATTTCGTGCTTTGCAGAGGCAATCATTAGCGCTCGCGCTATGCCCCGCCACTGTGTGCGGCGAACGGAATATTATATACGCGCAGGTTTCGAGCGCAGTTACGAGAACAATCCTGTTCCACGGTCCCGGAGTCGCCGGTGCGATGCGCGAGCGCCTGCAGGATTACATGACGCGGTCGCATCTTGTGGTATGAGGTGAAATTACCGTGTCGCATCCGCGTAAACGTCACGCGGGCGTCACAGTCCACCGCCAAAGCGGTATTGCCACTCGACACCGATCAAGTCATAGTTGTCGCCGGTGCGCGCCGACACGCCCTTGCTCGCGTAGAACTTGATCGAATTCTTTCGGTCCACCGGGAACGCCAGGGTTCCCCCGACACGCCAGTTCTGCTGCAGGTCTCCGTTCAGCACGCCGTTGACGGTGGTTCGGCCGCCTGCAAAGTACGTGGCGTCGGCCGAAGCCCAAATCCCTGAACGGAAGCCGTAGATCAGGTGTCCCTGCAACGAATAGAGTGGAGCCTCGGAAAGCGTAGAATTTTCGTAAAATTCGTCGTTGGTTGTGAAAAACGTTGCCCCGGCTATGACCTCCAGCGTCCATGGCCCGACTGCCTTGGAGATTCCCACTTCCGGTTTGAATGACCAGCGATTGGCGCCAATGTTGACGAGCCTGCTGTCATCGTATTGTCCCCAAGGTGCCACGACCCGAAGGCTTGCGCCGATGATCAGGTCCTGCTCATAGTCGGCAAACTCCTTCGGCGTGAGCGCGGGTGCGCCGTAGAGATTGACCGACAGGCGAAACGCCGGATTCGCAAGCCCGTCTACCTTTCGTGCTACGGGTTCTCCCTTGAAATCCGCCGTTCCCGAGAGCCAGGTATATGGGACGACCGTCTCGAACTTCGCCGACATCCCCCATAGGTCCAAGACCGTCGCATACGCCGTCACCGCGCTCGACGAATGGAGGTTCGGATTAGTGATGGGCAGCGATGGACCGAAAGCGATCCCGCCTCTCGTGTAAGCGTAGCCCGCGATCAGAAAATTGACGCCGACTGGAGCATTGGAAAATGCGCGCGGCTCGATGTCCTGCGCACGCGCCGCCAAAGTGACCCCCATGAGCGCGCCGGCCGCGAGCAGCGCTATGCGTTGTTTCGTTGCCAGAATCGGGGGCACTGGATGTTTTGTAGCGACCCTCCCTAACCGCAGGCGCCACCGAGCATCCCCGCCTTGATTTCGGGGTTCGGCGGATCGCCACCGAGCCAGATCGCCAGAAATGCCTTTGCAAAATCGTCGCCTTTGATTGTCCCTTTCACGCTGCCGTTCACGCCCACCTGCAGACCCGTGCCCGGCTTGTGGATGAAGGTTAGCCGTTCGCCGGTCTTGACATCGGCCATCCATCCGTTGAGCGTGGCGATACGCTCCTGCAGCGCCGGCAGTTGATCGTTGGCGTTCTTTTCGAATCCTTCGCTCCAGCCTTTCCTTAGATCGTCCGCGCCGACGTTACGCACGAAATGAAGGATCAGCTCGCTCAGTGTGTTCGATCCCAGCAGGGCGTTCGGGTCGCTCGAGGTCTTGGCCACATACAACGCGGCGACGTAAACATTGACCTTGAACGCCGTCGCCTGGCGTAAGCCGAGACCATTGAGCATCAGAGCGCTGCCCTCGACCTGGGCCTGGTCGGGAAAATTGACTCCCTTGCATTCCTTGCCGCGAGCGACACCGGCACCTACCGCGGCGACAACGAGTACCGGCATCAGAATTCGTGTCATGGGCCTGCGCATCCAGTTGCGATTGTGCATCTTGTTACTCCTTCAGGGTGGCTACACGCCGGCCCGGTGGGACCGTCTCCAGTTGGCGATGATGCTTTTTGCTGTCTTGTTCCCCGTTGATGTCTGATGCAAATGGATATCAATCCGTGCATTGCCATCAAGTCATTGCAGCAGCGTAGTCCATCGGCGGCTCAGTTTGACTTCGGGATGTTTCTGCCATCGCTGGAACTCGGATCGGCCGAGGAGCGAATGCGCCGGGAAAAGTCGGCCGCCGCATCGGCTGCCTGAGCGCGCGCGTTGACATGGGCCCGTTGCTGCAATTCCGGGAACGACAAGCCCATTGTCTGCAGCCGTCCCAGCTCGTACAGATACTCCGGCACGTAGCCGCTCACCAGGATCTTCCAGCTCAACGGCACGCGCCCGGCATTAACGTGAGTGTTCATCCAGATGTTGGTTGTGCAGTTGGTCGTCAGCGTGTTGTAGAACTCGGGTTGCGTCCGCAGCGCGTTCATCTTGTGCATGTACTCCAGGAACAGCCGCCGCTCGGCTTCGATCGGACTCTTGACGCGGTAAATGTACACATCTTCGGGCGGATCATGGCGATAGTTGGTACGCACCCGGATGATGTCCCGCTCGTCGGCCACGACGTAGACGAGTTCGTACCGCCGGAAGAAACCCTTGAGCGTCGAGTAACCCTCTCCTTTCGCCTTGCGCACCTCGATGGAGATGGCAAGGTAGTCGTCGCCGGTGAAACCGAAGCTCACAAAGACGTGGGCAATCGCCGGGCCCATCCAGTAGGAGGTCACGACGTCGACCGATCGCAGTTCCCCCAGATCGAAGGACTTGTCGTAATACGCGGGGGTGAAGTCGGTCTCGCTGCGATAGTCGAAATTGCGAATGTTGTAGACGGTGACGCGATCGCCCTCAATCGTGGCGGACGGCAGCACCGCCACCTCCGGCTGCCAGTCGCGGTCGTTGGTCGGCTCGATACTCGACCACAAGACCACGAGGCCTGCGCACAGGACCCCATAAGCACCGATCGCACGCCAGCGCCAGCGGCGCACGAAGAGCGCGATAAGCGCCCCCGCAGCAACCAGGGAGAAGCCGATGACCAGTGCTAGGCGCAGCAGGTCATTGTCCGGCCCGGCATACTCGAGCAGCAGTGCGCCCCAGACGCCGATCCCCGCTACCAGAAGAGCGAGGGCAGCAAGCCCCAAACCCCTGGCGACTCGCACAAGTAAGCGTGGCCTCGGCATCGCGGGGGTCAGTCGAGTCCGGGCGATGCGTGGCTCACTCAGCCCCACCGGCACCAGCCTTTGTCCCGCCTTGCGGCAGCACGCGCCAGAACGGTCGCTTGATCTCCTCGAGCGGCCGGCCCGGTTCGTTGGGCTTCAGGCCGTATCGAATCATCGCGATGAGATCGGCGCTCGCACTCCGGTTTGAGACGAAGTAGCCGTGTCCGAACAGGTCGGTCGTGCCGCGAACCTGAATCACGTCGAGGAAGCCCAGTCGGCTCGCCAGCTCGATTTGCTCCGGGGTCAGCAACGAGGTGTCGACGCGTCCGAGCCGGGCAAGGCTACCGAATAACCAGCTCGAGGTGGCGAGGGCCTTGTCGTCGGGCGAAACGTAAATGGTCAGATGGAACGGGTCCAAGGCTCGGAACACCGCATGCGGGTCCGCCGTCGCGCCGTATGGCACGTCGGGATCGGAGACTATCGCCAAGACCTTTTCTGGAGCCACCTCGACGTCCAGATCCGGTGCCAGCAGTACGACGTTGCCGAGCTTGACACGCCGGGGCAGCGTGGTCTTCTGCATGTACGACTCGAAGGAAAGCTCCGATAGCGCCGTAGCGAGCACATCGGTCCCGCGACTGTGGGCCAGGATATGGATTCTCTCGAGCCCCGGCGTGTCCGCGATGGTGCGGATCGCCTTCCGCAAGTGCTCGACCGCAAATGTGCTCGATTCGTAGTCTTCTTCGTAGCCGAACAGGATTCCGTGCTTTCCGCCCGCGGGCCAGGTGAAGATCGCGCAAACGAACTCGCGACCCAGGAAGTGGCACAGCTCACCCATCGTGAAGGCCGCTTCGCTGAAGGTATTCTTGACGCCGTGGATGTACAGCACCATCTCCTTGCGCGGGCTCAAGGCCAGGCGACGCGCGATTTCGGCCTGCAGCGCCCGGTTGGCCGTTTCGTGCGCATCGACTACAGCGGGAGCGCGCGTCAGCCCCGCAGGCGTCACCTCAACCGCGTAAGGAATCCGCGGGTAGCGCCCGAGCTCCTTCGTTGGCCCAAGCTTGAGGTCCGTCTCGGTCGGCCGCTCGACGAGCAGGCTCTGCTTTACCAGCGCGTCCCACGTCATGCCTTCGCCGAACAGGATCGTCGTCGATCCAAAGGCCATCGAGCGCGACCTGTCCGCCGTGTACGGTTCAGGATCGTCGGGGCTAGTCGCGGGCGCGCGGTCGGTAATGAACAGCAGATCCAGCGGAGGCGTCCGGACCACAGCAGGCGCCTCCGTGAACAGCGGCTTCGCCTCCGCCCCGGTGTACAACGCCGGCGTCGGCATCAGCGGATACGTCGTCGCGCAGCCGGCCAGACCGAGCACTGCGGCGAGCGAAATTGCCGGCAGGAAGCGGGTTTCGGGCTTCGTGCCACTATTCTGGCAGCGATCAGAATCCATTTTGCACCCCGAGATTAATAAGTTACGCCCGACCGTGCTGGGCCCTGCATGCGCCTATGGGCGTCATAACTTGCTGGGCATGGTTTACTTGACCGTGTAACCCCGACCCTCGAGACATGCGGCGCGCGCCTTGCCGAAAGCAGCCTGTTGCTGCGTAGTGGACGCCTGTTGTTGTTGCTGCTGCTGCTGCGCGGTCGCAGCGTTCTGTCGGCGGCTCTGCGAACGGGCAACAACCGCACCCGCGGCTGCGCCGGCACCGGCATCCCCGGCGACTGCGCCCACGAGGGCGCCACCCGCGGCACCGCGAACGCCTGCACCCGGGGTCGTGCCGGTCGCCGTTGTCTTGGCTGCCTGTTGTTGCGGCGGCGGCTTGGCCGGGTCGAAGCCACTCTGCTTGACGGCCCAGGTGTAACACTCGCCCTCGTCCTTCTGTTGTTGCTGTGTGCTCTGGCCTTTAGCGGGATAGACAAACTGCTGGGCGAGCGCCACTGGCACGGCTATTGCGGTCGCGAGGATAATCGCGCTTGAATAAATATATCCGGGTTTCATGTCGTACCTTTCTATCTGCGGACGCTGAATTTACGCTCAGTCAGTTGCATCGTCCTTGTGATACGTGGCGCACCGGCCCGTCGTCGGCGCGCTTTTTCCCACCGAGCGGCGCTGATCGCGAATCCACGAAGGACTCTCTACCTTGCTTTTGAAGCAGCCGACACGGAATCGCGAGAGGGCACAATTTGCCCGGAACGTAGACTACACCGCCTTGCACTCCATTCATTGATGCAAGTCAACGCGCCTGGACTTCAACCAACTCTGGGGGCCTCTTTTCGGGAACCTCGCAGTTCGCCTTATGCCAAGGGGTCGGCGGAGGACTGGCGAGAGTAGTAGGCCAAGCCGGCCCTCGACCCGCTCCGGGCCGCCGAGCTTCCGCGAAGCCGGCATTCGATGCGGCGAAGCGGTGGATAATCCTGTCTCTCAGGTCGGCGATAATACACTGACACGCGGGAGTCATTTATCTTCTGGCGACTTGCGACTCCCAATATGCGCCAGACCGACGAACACCGACACCACGACGGCGGTATAGAACACGCCAAACAATGCGGCGAATAAGCTCAACGTCGTCGCGGGCGCGCGTACGGGTATCACGTCCGAGTAGCCAATCGTCAATACTTGCGTGAAGGCGTAATACGTAAACAATGCCACCCGGCCATGCCAATCGGGGAGGAGCGCGACCACCTCTGGATTGATGCTGTAGGCCGAGGGCACCAGCAGATACGCAATTGCGTTGATACGTCCCCACGCATCGCCAGCGATGATGTAGCCGCAGATCGCGCCGAGGACGTTCTCGGCACCGCTTGCTGCCTTGCGAAGAACGTCGCGCAGGATCGCGTAAACCGCGCTGCAGAGGAGCAAGGTCAGCAGCGTTTGCTCTCCGAGCGATAGCGCATGATCGAGGCTCGCTGTGGCGAAGTGGGCTCCCCACCGGATCGCTAAGGCCGTGACGAGGAGTGCCGCCATGGTGGCCCGCTCGCGCGGCCGCTCGAACACGACGAACCAGATCGCAAACGCTACCACCGTACCAAAGGCCTCGGAAAGCAATCGGTCGCCGCCTTGGGCACTGACTGTTTCAATCACCAACGCAACGCACAGCAACACCAGGAGCACAGTGTACTTACGGCGGCGCAGTCCGACCAATTTTCCGCCTGTCATTCGCCGCCCTCGTGCATGGTGGATCTTGTACCGCTATTTGCGGAGCACGCCGGAGAAGCGGCCGTGCCTGCCCTGACGAAGCAACCAAAGAGGTCTACGTGCCATCGCGTTTCCATATGGTGCATCGCAAGGGCGGTACGTTCACGTGTCATATTGGGGATCGGCATGAGCCAGCATATCCGAGTTGCTGCCGCCAAGCTTGATTTGCCTCAAGGGCGGGTGTCCGCTTATGGGCGGTAATGACCGTCGCTTGCTATTTCCGCTCGTGGCCCGAGAGGTGCCTAATTGACGATCCTTCGAGTCGCTGGCGCGAAAGCTGTAGCCGGGAGAGAACTTGAACTGGCCGGCCCCTCGCCGTGTGGGGCGCATCACTGTTGACTTAGCGCAATGTGCGCCGCTGAGCCTGCGGTAGGCTGCCACACCATAAGTCCTTGGAAGTTCTCGCCAATGCTCCTCCGAGCCTTCACAGTTGTCCATCTCATATACTCGCTGGCCGCGAAAAGCCAAGCTGTCGGAACCCGCGTTCGTCCCTATGGTGATCTACGCCATGCTTGGGTCATCGCGCGTGCTTCAGCGCCAGCTCCACGACCACGGAGGTCGTGCGAAAGGCCGGATTGGACAAGCGACTCGGACGCGAGCGTATGCTGTTCAATGCACGCGCAGCGATCGAATGTTATCAGTCGCTGCGGGCAACCGCTGGCGGCGTGGCACAATCTCCCGTGTCTTGACTAGGTCGACGGTTGCGCGCGAGCCTTCGTCCAGGACTAAAGGCGGCGGCGGCACAGCAACAATTTTGGCGGGCATCCGGAGCGGTCCGGCGTGCTCATTGCAATGATCGGCGAATGCTTCGCCGCGCGGGGTCTACGGAGACGACATGGGAAAGAAAAACGCAGCAAGGAAAGACGAGATCAAGCGCAAGGGGAGGAAAGCCGAAGGTGATGCGGCGAAAGTGCGTTCGGGGAAGCCTCGCGCGGCGGCGCCTGACGGGAAAATTTCCGGGAAAGACTACGCGCGGGAGCTGAAGAAGCTCCATGTGGAGCTCGTCAAGCTACAGGAGTGGGTCGTGCACAAAGGCCTCAAGATCTGCGTCGTCTTCGAGGGCCGTGACGGTGCCGGCAAAGGCGGCACCATCAAGGCGATCACTGAGCGCGTGAGTCCGCGCGTGTTTCGCGTCATCGCGCTTCCTACCCCGACCGAGCGCGAAAAGTCGCAGATGTACATGCAGCGCTACATCCCGCACCTGCCAGCGGCCGGCGAAGTCGTAATCTTTGATCGCAGCTGGTACAACCGCGCAGGCGTCGAACGCGTAATGGGTTTCTGCACTGAGCAACAGTCGCGGGTCTTCTTGAGTATGGTGCCGCTGTTTGAGAAGGTTTTAATCAACTCGGGCATCATCCTGCTCAAGTACTGGCTGGAGGTGAGCCCCGAGGAGCAGACCCGCCGCCTCAAGGCGCGCATCGATGATGGCCGCAAGATCTGGAAGCTCTCGCCTATGGACCTCAAATCCTACAGCCGCTGGTACGACTATTCGAAGGCACGTGACGAGATGTTCCAGACAAGCGACAGCTCCTGGGCGCCGTGGAATGTCGCCCGCTCGGACGACAAAAAGCGAGCGCGGCTCAATATCATATCGCACCTGCTCTCGAGTATCCCCTACGAGACGGCGCCGAGGGCAAAGGTCAAGCTTCCGAAGCGGGACAAACCGGGCAAGTACAAAGAGAGCAACTACCCGTTCAAGGTGATTCCAGAAATTCATTGAGGCAGCCGTAACGCAGCCTTAGTCAACGTTACCGAGGAGAGTGTCGTGCCAGACAAACCAAAAGACATGCAAGCCGAATATTGGGCAACGAAATTCGCGGACATTGGCCGTGAAATCGCGCGGCTCGCCACGATCTGCAACGTACGCATTCTCGATACAGGGGTCATCGAGCGGGTGCTACGAAACGACGCTTCGGTCTGCGGCACGGCGAATCAAGTTGCGTTCCACAAACTGCGCGCGCTAATAATGATGCACTACTCGGTGCGAGAAGACGCGCTCGAAGCCCTCGGCGGCGAGAAGACGCGCCTGCTGGTGGAGACCATCGTCACCTCGCTACGCGAGAGTGTCGGCGAGCGGCTTGGCAACCCGGGTTAAGGGTGACGCAGGTCATGGTGCCTCGGGTGCGCGCGCGCGTCGCGGGCGCCGGCGCCCGGCAGTAGCGTCACGCCGACTGAATCGTGCGCATGACTGCACCGATCATGGCGGCAGCCACCACCCGATTAACCCGCGCGTTGCCTAGGCGCCGCTTATGCTGAACGGGATGGCCGCGAACGACGGATTCGAATCCCGCATCAGCCGGGCCCAAATGCGAGTTCGATGAACTCAGGTGTATACGAAAATGTAGCTGCGCTGTTTTGTATGCCCCTGCGTTGCACTGCATTCGACTGCTACCGTGAGGTTGCGCGGACGCTGTAAGCAATTGATGAAAAAGTAAAATTAGACTTCTGAGCGACGGACTGTTAATCCGCAGGTCCCAGGTTCGAGCCCTGGTCGGGGAGCCAATCTGCATTGGCTTGCAGCGATAGCACCCACTAACGTTGGGTATATTGTGGTCCGTCGCTCTGCTCTGGCCGCATTGTCTTTGATATCAGATCCTTCCACGCAATCTCCATCGTCTGCGCGCTGTTAATTGGGTCTATAGCGGTCCGTCGCTCGCTGTCGTTGCGGCGTCCCTTGAAACAGTTTTTCACGTCAGTTTCCATTTACTCTCGAGGCGCTCTCGCGGCTGCCAACCGAGGTAAGAGGAACACTTGTCCCGTTGTATAAATTTTGATACATTGGCGCTGAATGGACAAGCCGATCGATTGGCGAGGATCGTCGCTCGATGACTTGCGCGAGTTTCCTGAGACGGCGCGGAGGCAGGCGGGCTACGAATTGCGGAAGCTGCAGCGGGGTGAAGCACCCGACGACTGGCGGCCGTTCCCCGAAGTAGGGCAGGGCGTCAACGAGATTCGCATTGACTCCCCCGACGGCTGGTTCCGAGTGATGTACGTGGCCAAGTTTGAGGAAGCTATTTACGTGCTCCACAGCTTCCAGAAGAGCACTCGCAAGACCGCTCGAAACGATGTCGAAATTGCCAAGACACGCTACCGCGCGGTGGTTGCAGAAAGGAAGACATCGAAATGAAGGTTGATACGAAATCCCGTCATCGGACGAAGGCCGGTGGCAATGTGTTCGTGGATCTCGGATTCCCACCGAAGGAGGCGAAGCGGCTGCTCGCCCATGCGGATGCTCAGATCGATGAATCGATCCAGCTGAAACAGCAGCTGATGAATGAGATTGCTGAATGGATGAAGAAGGCGAGTGTGACGCAAGCTGTCGCGGCGGAAGTGCTTCGCGTGACGCGTCCCCGGGTGTCCGACGTGGTCAATCACAAGGTCGAGAAATTCACCATTGATGCGCTGGTGAGCATGTTGGCGCGCATCGGCAAACAAGTGCGGTTGGCTGTGCAGTAGCGGGCGCGATCGCACCAGAACTGCCAAATCGTGTGCCGGGCAACGCGCTGGCGTGCTTTCATCGTAATTCTCGACTCGCCAATGACCGCTGCGCCCTCACCCCTTTGCTATCGATTCGGCCGCTTCGAGCTACAACCCAATAAACGACGCTTGCTGGCATCCGGCGCGCCGGTCGATGTTGGCTCGCGTGCTTTCGATCTGCTGGTAATGCTGGTTGAACGCGACGGGTATCTGGTCACCAAGGACCAATTGCTCGAGCGCGTATGGCCGAAGGCGATCGTCGAAGAGAACACCTTGCAAGCGCAGGTGTCCGCGTTGCGCAAGATCCTGGGACCGGAAGCGATCGCGACTATCTCGGGGCGGGGCTACCGTTTCGCGCTGGAACTCACCTTTGCCGGCACTGGCGCTAGGGCCTATGGCCCGTGTAGATGTATTCATTGCAAACTCCTTCAGGGATGGTTGGGACTTTCGTTGCCATCTCCCTCTGACGCGGCATCTGTTGTCAAAGAAGTCCCATGGCTGGTCTGGCCACGATTTGCTCAAATGCGACACTCAGATGAAGCCGAGTTCCGATGCTCGATAGACCGCTTGGGCCCGAGTCTGGGCGGTCAGCTTCCAAAAGATGTTTTTCGCATGCGCCTTGACTGTATCGGGAGCGATACCCAATTGGCGCGCGATCATTTTGTTGGTTAACCCGTGACCCATAAGGAGCACGATCATGCGTTCGCGCGCCGACAGGGGCGCGCCTGAATGCTGCATGCCTTCCGAAGCTTTCGCGTTGTCAGCAAGCGCGATCCCGGATTCGTACGATGCCGCCGACCGCGGCGCACGCGGTGACTTTGCAGAAAGCACCACCCCAAACGAAGTGTCCATAGCCACTGCTCCTTTACGCCATTAGGAAGCGCCGGTGCTCAACCCTCATTCGGCAGCTGCTTACTATTAGTTCGGCACATCTATCTGGTAAAGGGCGCTAACTCCCATTAAGCGCCAAATAACTGACCCAACCGAGAAGCATATAAGTACTTGATTGGCATTCCTATTTTGGCATCTGAATCGACGGACTGTTAATCCGCAGGTCCCAGGTTCGAGCCCTGGTCGGGGAGCCAATAAACTCTTGCTTCGCGTGGTAGTGGTCACTTCACCCGGTCTATCGATATACCGGGTTCCCGGTCTATTTCAGCACTTCCGCGATGATCGGGCGCTCGTTCGGACGAACGATCTCGGCCAACAATCCCTTCAAGTAAATCTCTGTCGTCTGCACGCTCTTGTGCCCAAGTAGCAGTTGAATCTTACGGACGCTATTCGGATCCGCACGGTACATTTCGGTCGCACCCTTAGCGCGGAGATCTCGCAAACCAAAGTCCTCGACCTTCGCTTTGATGCAGTAGCGACGGAACATCGCCCCAATCCCATCGACGGTGTACGGTTTTCCATCCTCTCGCCGTACGAACGTCGGGTGCAGCGTTGGCGCTGACAGAAACGGCTCGAGCGCCGCGGCAAGCTCGCCGACGATCTCGATCTCCACGGCGACTCCTGTCTTGCCGCGCTTGAAGCGCATGGTCTGTCGGCCATCGTCGTTGCGCAACAGGTTACGCCGGCCCATGCGGAGCACGTCCGCTGGCAGACCAAGCGTACGCACACAGAGAATCATGGCTAGCTGCACGGATGCGCCAGCTACCGCATGCACCGCAATATACTCGGCGTCAGTGACCAGGCGCTCACGGATGGATTTGCGCGGGCGCCTGACTTCCTTTCTA
The DNA here is from genome assembly GCA_963763625.1 of uncultured beta proteobacterium. Classification (GTDB taxonomy): domain Bacteria; phylum Pseudomonadota; class Gammaproteobacteria; order Burkholderiales; family Casimicrobiaceae; genus PALSA-1003. The sequence continues at coordinate 535,179 of CAVXPH010000003.1, forward strand.
ACGTTCGTCGGCGCCAGCAGGTATTTCTCGTTAACTTTCGCTTGCAGGTCTGCGCTCCCCAGCACGGCGGATTAAGCTCACGACCAAGCTGACCGCGCCGCCGAGGGCAATATCCTCAACCCGGCGGATCCCGATGTCCTTCTGTTGGGGCAAGAGAATGCAGAAAAGCACGACGGCAAATACCGTGAATCCCGCTTGACCTGATATGAAGCCGACGGCGTTAGCGGCATATGCGGCAGCAAAAATGATTATGGGCAGGATTAGCCAGTACCATGCTTGATGCGCTCCTATTACTGCAACGAGAGAGACGCCAACCAAGAAGCCGGTCAGGGTTCCGGCTTGTTCTTTCCAAAACGTGCGAGCTGCCGATGTTTGCGTAACATTCAGCACCGGAAGCACCCCAAGGACAACCCAAAAAGCGTGCTCCACCTTCATGAGACGTGTTAGCAGAACGGCAAGTCCCATGGCTACTGCGGCACTGGTGGCATTTCCAATCCAAGTAGAAGGACTAGAGGGCCTCACCGGTTTAGGAGCCCCGTCGTTTCCCGCCACATCAATGTTTTCGAGGCGAATCCAGAGCAACAGCAGTGCTGGTTGGGCCACAATCCCGGACAGCAGCCAGCCTTCCAGATTGGGACGCACGGAGCGAACGGGTGAGGGGACAGCAACTGCCAGCATGAATGCCAGTAGCAGCGCTATGCGAATGACCGCAATGCGGCCTGCGGCCGCCACCGTAGCGAATCCCGCTAGGAATCCCGCTACGATAGCGCCGCTCACGGCAAGCCAAACATTTGCGGAAGCCAACGTTCCGAGGCTCACCACGATTGCGCCCAAACCCGTGAGCATGGCGGATTCCGCAGACCTCGCTCTCCAGGCACGATCGTAGTTCACCACCACCAGATGGGCGAAAGTTCCGAATATTGTAAAACCCGCCACCTCGGGCTGTCCTATTACTAACAGTGCCAATGCAAACAATGATGGTAGGACGACTGCGGCTCGCACAGATCGTGCCAGACCTGCCAGGCGCCGCTGACGTGCATCGAGCGTTTCCATTGTGGAATCTGTGGTCTGGACCGGACGGCTCCGCGTGGCTGGATATGATGACACCGCACGGTTTAGCCAAGCTCCGCATTTGCTCTGAGGCCCACTACAGGATCCTCGGATCACGACTGGCGCGATCGCCAAGCGAGTTGGACGGCCCCTGCTAAAGTCGTCGCAAACGGTGCGGGCGCAGAGTTCATGATGACGTTCCTCCAGCCGGCGACCTTCTCGGAATCCTTTTTTGACGAACAGAGCAAGCTCATCGATATCAAACTCACCAGACTCAAACAGACTCTCGAAACGTAACCGATGGCCTGAGCAATAAAGTTGCGCGATGTCTTAGCTCGCGCTGCGCTCCCGCAAGCAACTCTTGCGCAACGCCGCACGACGACCACACTTTGCGATATCTCTGCCGCGGCACAGGTGATCTGCGCTGGTCGTAATCTGCAAGACGACTGAGCTTTGAATGGTATCGACCAAGCGATGGATCGCGCGTCTGTGTTCATCGCGCCATTCCTCCCAAGCTGAGTGCGCGCCGTGACGCAGCATCGGCCCCGCCAGCGGCGAGAACCCTCGCCAGCCAGCCGTGTAGGATGCCTAGCCCGGTGCCGATGAGCAACGAGATCGGCATGCTAAAGATGGCGTTTTTCCAGCCGAGTGCGATCATGGCGCCAATTGTGAACGCGCCTGGTGCAAGGCTGAGATACGCGAACGTCGATGCAAAACCATAGAACGTGGCGGGGACGACGCTCAAGTACGTCACTCGCGACGCGATGACAATCAGGAACGAGGCCATGCCGGCGCAGATCGCCGTCGATAGCGGGACGCTCAGCGGTAGCGCGCCCGTGGCGACGACGATTGCCACCATCCACGCCATGACGACACCGAATAGGAGGGCGGCCGAACTGCGCACCGCTGCCTGGTTGCCCGCCCCCGAGTGGTCGTAGCTCGCCCAGCCGATGAAGGCGGCCCACACGAACAGATGGGGCAGGTACGAGAAGGCGAAGACAGAGGCCGCGGCGACGAGCGCCGCAGCCAGTGCGGCTGCTGACAAGGATGACAGCTTCATCTTGATTGCCTATCCGCAAATACGTCGTTGTTGACGCCCTGTTGGTTCGATGCCGAGTCCTTAACTGACCTGGTGCGCGGTCGACCGTTCCGCTGTGGTCGCCGCCGCTACGGGTGGCGAAGCCTTAACGTTGCGGACGCCCTGCAGGTCGGGATAGAAGCGCGCCAGCCAGCATACGATTTCCTCTCGTGCCACGGCGGAATTCCCCAACTGGCAATGCTGCTCTGCTCCCTCGCGCGCGGTGAAGATGCGCGCCGTGACGGACCGGGCACAGACGAGTTCGCGCATGGTCCGGTGGATCCAGCCCACATCGAACAGATGATCCTGTTCGCCTTCGGTTAGCAGGATATCCTGCTTCACGTTGTGCAGAATCCCATCCAATGAGGACTTCGCGATCGAGGTGAGGAAGTCGAACGGCGTCTTGGTGCCTGTAATGTGCATCCCCTGAACGATGCACCATTCGAACACGGAGCTTGGCAGCCGCTCCCTAGCGACGAGCGCTTCCGTCCCCCTGCGGTCTCCAGCCTTGAACAGCGAGACGAGCTCCTGTGCCTTGCCGGGCCGCATTTGCTTGAGTGTCATGTCGAGACCAGAATACGACGTGGGCATCGAGATGATGTGCTTGATGCGCGGCTCGAATGCCGCTGCGCGGATTGACATGTAACCGCCGCAGGAAGCGCCCAGCCAGTCGACCGCGTTGAGCTCGAAGTAGTCGATTGCTGCCTTCGCCGGCTTCTCCCATGCATGATCCAAATAGATTCCTTGTCGCAGCGCGCCCCCTTGTCCGGGACCGTCGAAGGCGATGACCGTAAATCCAAGCTCGGTCAGCGGAAGAAGAAAGTTATAGAACTCCGCGACAAACGAATCGTACCCACCGGTGAATATGAACGTGCTGCGTTCTTTACCTTTTGCTTGAAGTCTGAAACCGGGCAGATTTCCGCCAGGGTATGGAATTGCGATGGGCTCGTACCCCGCCACACCTTTCATTCCAAGAGCCCAATTGCGCGCGAAGTCATCATAGAGGCCGTTACGAATGTCTCCGGCAGGCAAATAGAATTCAGCTCCGTGGTAGTAAGAGGCCGCGTCCAGCCACCGCTTTTCGGCTTCGGCGCGCTTGGCGAGATCCAGCCAGGCGGTATACCAGGAATCGTAGTCCTTGATGCGTGGCGCGATGGCACCAACTTCCTTCAGCCGGGCTGGCGACGTGCCGTCAAGCAGCGGCCGATTGAATGTGTAGTTCATGCCCGGGTCGGGCAACATGTGCATGAAGGGCATAGCTATTCTCCGTTGATTTGGTCGGTGTTGCGATCCGTAAGGTAGATCCCAACCAGCGTTGAGTCCATATCAATTGCGACACCATCGTGTTGCCTAAACTGCAACAGCCTGATATGGTGAACGCGCCATGGACTTTACCGCATTGCGTTATTTCAGCGAGACTGCAAATTTGCACTCAATCAGGGCTGCGTCTGAGAGGCTGCATGTGTCTCCGTCTGCGATCAGTCGTCAGATCGCAAAACTTGAGCATGAGCTTCACGCGCCGATTTTCGACCGGCGCGCGCAAGGCATGACGCTGACACCGGCCGGCACGATTCTCCAGGCAAAGTTTGAAGGCATGATGCGTGAATTCGAACGCGTCAAATCTCATATCGCTGCGCTACGAGACCTGCAAGCCGGAACAGTTGACATCTGTTCCTTCCAGACAGCGATCGAAAGCATCGTTGCTCCGGTAATACACCGCTTTCACGTGCAATATCCGAATGTCCTGTTCAACGTGAGGACGAGCAGTACCGATGAGGCGATTGAGGGTTTGGCGAGCGGCGCCGCCGAAATCGGACTTATCCTCAACGCGCCAGTCCGCGACACGATCGCGTGCGTCGAGTTGTTTCGTGACAGGATGGTCGCCGCGGTCTCCCCGGCTCATCCGCTGGCAAAGCGTAAGATCGTATCTCTCCGAGAGCTTGTCGAATTCCCGTTTGTATTGACTGAAGTTGCATTCGGATTGCGGCAGCAGAGCGATCGAATGTTTGCTCGCAATAGCCTCAAACCGGAAGTATTTTGCGTCACCAACTCGCTGGCGCTGGTAAAGGCGGTGGCGAGTGTTGGCAGTCAGTGCACCTTGCTGCCGCGATCTGCTGTCGTGCAGGAAGTCGCCGAAGGAACCCTCTGCGCCATCGCGGTCAAGGAGTTTAAGGCGGATCCGCTGGTATTTTGTGTTTGTGCGCTCAGCGGTAGGTCGATGTCGCCTGCGGCAAAAGCTTTTGTCGAAGCCCTCGTCGATTATTGCCGGCGGTTTCGTCGCTGAGCCGTGACGGACTCGGAACGGCAATTCGGTTTACCGCGGCGCCGAGTTGAACGCGCCGCCTCGTCAAATCGTGCCTATTAACTGGTGGCGCGCGGACTTGTACCCAGCTGAAAGTCGCGGAAAGCGCCGTGAAATAGACTTAGTCAAGAACGCGGAAAGCCGCGGTGGAAGAGGGCGACCTTATTGGCGGTGGGTGAATCGTGACGGACCGAAGCATCGGCCGTTCTTGTGCCATCGGGCAGGGTGCCGTCGCGAACCTCTCGTCGCTCGATGATGGCGCGAAGCTTCTCATTCTCGGACCGAAGCCTCGCGCACTCGGCCTCGGCGCAAGCTGTGCGATCGTTCTGCGTCATCACGACGAGAAAGAAAAAACTACTTTCTATCGGGTTTGAGCGAGCACCCGTGGGACAGCGTCGCGCACTAAACGGCCGCGAGCCGCTGGACCGTATCCGGAAAGAGCCTTAGCAAGTTGATCAGTAGCGCCGCTTGAGCCTTCGGTTTGGCGCGTCCTTGTTCCCAGTTCTCCAGAGTACGAACATTGGTCCGAAGGTATACGGCAAATAGAGCTCTCGACATGTTCAGGCTTTCGCGTACGCAGGGCGACCTGCTCCAATCAGTCCGGCGGTTATCCGCAGCTGTGGCGCAATCGAGCGGGCGCGTCACGACTTAATGAACGCTAAGAGATCCGCGTTTATCGTGTCGGCGTTCGTGGTTGGCATGCCGTGCGGAAATCCCTTGTAGGTCTTCAACGTGGCGTTCTTCAACAATTTAGCGCTCAGCGGCGCCGAGTCGGGATAGGGGACGATCTGATCATCATCGCCGTGCATCACAAACACGGGCACCGTGATTTTCTTCAAGTCGGCAGTAAAATCTGTCTGGGAAAAGGCCACGATGCCATCGTAGTGTGCCTTGGCACCTCCTTCCATACCCATGCGCCACCAGTTCTGGATCACCCCTTCCGATACTTTAGCGCCTGGCCGGTTGTAGCCGTAGAAAGGGCCCGACGCTACGTCACGATAAAACTGCGACCGGTTGTTGGCGAGCTGCGCCTGAAATCCGTCGAAAACTTCCTTGGGAAGGCCTCCCGAATTCGTGGCCGTCTTTACCATAAGTGGGGGCACTGCGCTGATAATTGCGGCCTTGGCCACACGCCTTTCGCCATGACGCGCCAAATAATGCACGACTTCGCCGCCCCCGGTTGAGTGGCCGACGTGGATGGCGTTCTTCAATTCAAGCTGCGCAGTGAGAACGGCGAGATCATCGGCATAATGATCCATATCGTGACCTTCGGCCGTCTGCGTCGAACGCCCGTGACCCCGGCGGTCATGCGCGATGACGCGAAAGCCGTGGTTCAGGAAGAACATCATCTGCGCGTCCCAATCGTCCGCGCTCAGTGGCCAGCCATGCGAGAAGACTATGGGTTGTCCGCTTCCCCAGTCCTTGTAGAATATCTGTGTACCGTCCTTCACCGTAACCGTATTCATCTGTATTTGTCCTTCGTGATTAATCGCCGAGTTCACAGGACTCGTAGAGCTGGGTTGGGCGAACGCGATCGGTGACAATCCCACGCTGGCTACTGCAACCGTACCGGCAATGAGGAGATCGCGTCGGGTGCAATTGATATCCGAATGTGTCTGAGGATTTTTCATAGGCCAGCCCCTATGACATCTACTACGCGACAATTGGGCGCTATACAGCGACGGCCGCAAATGGGCAAAAACGACATAAGCCGTGGCAAGACCGCCAAAGGCGCTGAGGACGCTGCAGTTGAGGTGGGGATTCTTTGCTACCCGGATTCGCAAGATGCCGCGATCCATGGACTCACGGACCTGTTCACGGTTGCAAATCGTCTGAGTGTCGAGCGGGGCGGGCCTAGATCACGACAACTACGAGTCAGTCACTGGCGCCTCGACGACAAGGAAAATGAACTCGAGCGAGTATTTGATTCACACCTACAGCGTCCCGGAAAGTCGACAGTATTGATCCTGCCGCCGAGCCTCGATACCGAACCTGGTGGTCAGGCAATGGCACGCCATGTGCGCTGGATTAATGAACAGCATGAGGCAGGCACAATCGTGTGTTCAGTGTGCGTCGGTGCCTTTCTGCTCGCCGAGACGGGATTGCTCAACGGGCGCTCAGCCACGACCCATTGGATTCACACGGAGACACTCGCCAAGCGGTTTCCCGAAGTTCGCCTCGACACGGATAAACTGCTGATTGACGACGGCGACATCATCACTGCGGGAGGCGTCATGGCATGGGTCGATCTTGGTTTGAGTCTGATCGACCGGTATATCAGTCCAACGATCATGCTTGCTGCAGCCCGGTTCTTCCTGGTCGATCCCGCGGGACGTCAGCAGCGTTTCTATTCGAGCTTTGCTCCACAACTAGGTCACGGCGACAAGGCAGTACTCAAGGTTCAACACTGGCTGCAGGAGCGCAGCTCGGAGCCCGTAACCGTCGGAGCAATGGCGGCGCGGGGGAACCTGAGTGAGCGGACATTTTTACGACGGTTTTGCAAGGCGACGGGGTTGACACCAAAGGAGTACGTGCAGCAGTTACGTGTCGGCAAGGCGCGCGAATCGCTTGAGTTCTCGAGGCTGAGCGTAAATGAGATCTCGTGGATGGTGGGCTATGAGGACACCGGATCGTTTAGGAAGATATTCCACAGAGTCATGGGACTCACCCCAGGAGAGTATCGGCAAAGGTTTGGGATGACTAGGACCTAGCTTCGCCGCGATCTAGACGATCCATCCTCCCGGCCTAAAGTAGACTCGACGCTAACGCTCCCGGAGCAAGAAAGCCCACGTCGGGAAGTTCACGCGGTACGGCAGCGCGAAGACCGTCCCGCTACCAAAAATTTTCAAGAGATTTGTTCCGCAAATCTAATGGCTCCCGCGCCGTGATTGGCACTACGGAGCTCTAAATTGACCTAATTGCGGAACGGATTTGGAGCTAAGTTATTGTTCCAAATAGTTTCTGCGGCGGTCTGTTAATCCGCAGGTCCCAGGTTCGAGCCCTGGTCGGGGAGCCACAGATAAGCCTTTCCGCGATAGCGTTCACTAACATCAGGCGAAAACTGTAGCAAAAACGTAGCACATAAGCGGTAACAGGGCGTCCTAGTGGCGCCGTTTTTGTTTTCCGCACAAGAACTTATCGCAGCCGACCTGCGGATTATTAGTCCGTCGCTCGACTGGATCGTAGGAAGGCGCGATACGACATTGCGATCCCCGTCAGGGCGTCTAAATACTGGTAGAATTCTTACTCGGTATTACTTCGGAGCAGGCGATGGCGGTTTCGGTCACCAGCAAGGGTCAAGTCACCATCCCGAAGCGGGTCCGGGAAGCCTTGGGCATCACGCCAGGTAGCAAAGTCGAGTTCGACGTCGCAGGCGGTGGCGCGCGACTCAAGCTGGTCAAGAGACATGCCTCTTCACGCGTTGAAGAAGGGGCCGCCATTCTCGATTACAGGGGTCCGAGGATTCCTGTAGACAAGATGCACGGTGGGCTGGCGATGAAAAAGGCGGCGAAACGTGCGCGCCGTTGACACCAACATTCTTGCGCGCTTTTACCTGCGCGATGATACGACTCAGGGACGGATTGCCGCGGACGTGCTTACGACCGGCGACGTCTTTATTCCGAAGAGCGTGGTCCTCGAGCTCGAGTGGGTGCTACGGTATGTCGCCGATCAGCCGGGAGACAAGGTGACGGAATGCCTGGCGCATCTGATCGCGTTGCCTGGAGTTACCGTCGAGGATCGCGACGAGATTGAGGCAGCGTTGGACCATTGTCGTAATGGGATCGACTTTGCCGATGCGCTGCACCTCGCGGCGAGCAAAGCGTGCACCGAGTTGCTGACCTTCGACGACCGAGGTTATGCGCGTCGGGCAAGAAAGCTTCGCCTCAAACCGCCGGTCCGGGTGCCGCACAGCTAGGGCACCCTTCCGTAGTACTCACCGAGCGCCTTGACGACGACCATCAGATTCACCTCCGCACCACGCCCCGGTGTCGGCTCGCCAGATCAAGCTTTCGGGAACCATTCACGGTCCGCTCTGGGTTCTGCGACGAATACCTGATCAGTCGGCTCGCGGGCAACTTTCCGGATGACCTAGGGCCGGCCACAATAGAACCCCATCAATCCCGGCCGACAGAGCTCGAGCTATCGCACTTGCCAAGAACTCCGGAATTGAGTATTGTATTACCGTATTTTATGAATACGGAGCGAAAGATGACCCTCACCGTCAGGTTGGATGTAGCGCTCGAGACGAAGGTGGACCAGGAAGCCAAGCGTCTGGGTATTACCAAATCAGAGTTCGTCAAGGACGCGCTCGAGAGGGTATTAGGGCTCAAGGATCCAGCGGCACTGCTTAAGGCGGTCAGAAGCCGAAGACCGATGGGCAATCCCGAGGCTTCGGAGAATGTTTCCGCAAGAATGAAAGCGAGGCTCCGTGAAAAGCGTCCTGATTGATTCGGGGCCGCTTATCGCGTTGTTCGCCGTCGACGACAAGCATAATCAGCGCTTTGATGCGCTCATCAGCTCGCTGTCCAAGGGTGGATTACGCCTGCTGACCACGTGGCCGTGTATCGTCGAGGCTTCGTACTTGCTCGCCGCACCGCAACGGTATGAACTGCTTCATTGGGTCGAGCTGGGCGGGTCACTCGTGTATCCATTTGAACCTTATCATTTGGGTGACATGATCAAGTGGATGCGACAATATTCGAAGAAGACCCGCCGGGAGATGGATCTAGCGGATGCTTCGCTGTACTGGCTGGCGATCGAGACCGGTGTTGCGGCAATTCTGACCACGGACGTAGCGGACTTTTCACGATACCGTTTGCCGGATGGGCAGGCATTCACGCTCTTGGAGTAACAACGACTCGCTCGGTATATTAACGCTCAGCAACGCACCGTACGGGGCTGTAACTCGGAGTATCTCCGCAAAAATAGACGGGGCGTACGTGCGGTAAGCTTGTGAATTTATACGAAAAAAGTAGCCGCAGAGCGCCGGTCTGTTAATCCGCAGGTCCCAGGTTCGAGCCTTGGTCGGGGAGCCAATCAATCAGCAGCATGCGCGCAATTCCTAAATATGTTTCTACGCGTGCTGCATACAAAAATGTAGCAAAAAATCCGCAGGTCGCATGCGGCCACCGCGAAACTTTCGCGCTGTCCTTCAAGAACTTGCCGCTGAACCCAGTGGCCGCGCCGATTAGCAGTGTGACTACATGTAGCTAAATAATCCGTGAGTCGGCAGTTCGAGAGCGGTTGTCGATTGCGCTATCGTCTTGAATCGTCAGCCAGACTGATAGCGGTTGGCACACACACACACAGCATCGACCCGCGGATTTTTCGTCCGTCGTTCGGACGACTCGCTGAAGGATTCGAGTGACATACATCGCCTTCGTTTTCAGGACTGACGAGGACGACTGATCGGCGCTACGCAAGTACGGCGTAGAAGGCCGCGCTACAACACTCACCCCTTCGGCTATTGTGTTATGGTACAATACGCCATATGGCACGAAAAGCCACACGCGCGACCTTACTCTTCCATGAAAAAGTCGTGCGGGCCGACGGAGCCATTGTCGAGCTGATCATCTGGCGCCTCCCTCGAGCAACGGCGGACCGGCGCCATGGCTTGAAGTATCGGCTTTACTTCGGTCGCGGCGGCAAATGCCTCGTGCGCTACGACAACGAATCGGGAAAGGGCGACCACCGCCATATCGGCGGACGCGAAGAGCCATATCGATTCGTCTCCGTAGCGAAGCTACGGCGCGACTTCGAGGCGGACGTTCAGAAATTCGGAGGCGAGCATGAAGAGGAAGATTGAAGTTACAGTCGGCAATGTCTCGGGCGCGTTGGACCGCTTCGAGCAGGCGTGGCATCGGGGCATTGCCGGAAGAACCCGGACTGGCGAGGTACGGCTTACCTTCGAAAGCCTACCGGTGTTGCTCAAGAATCTGACCCCGGCGCGGTGGACGCTGCTCGAAGCAGTGAAGCGGTCCGGGCCGATGTCCATCAACGAGCTTGCTCGGTTCCTTGGGCGCAATTATAAGAATGTACATACAGACGTGACCAGACTGCTCGAACTCGGATTGATCGAACGGGTTGAGGATCAGCAGATCGTGGTGGCGTGGGACACAATCGCTGCGGAGATGAAACTCGCCGCGTGAGCGCACCCCAAGGTGACATGCAGTGGGTGACCGGCGAACCCGTCCTCATGCGACCAGCGGATTCCTAATCCGCGGGCTCTCGTGCATTTGCGTCGCGATGCTGTCAACCCGGTAGCAAAGCAGGTCGCCCTCCTACAACCGGCTTGAAGCACCGTTCGCCTCCCGATCAACTTCGTTCCTATTCCTTCAGCGCGCTGGCCAGATAGTCGGCGAAGGCGCGAGCGGAGGGTTTCGCCGCCCGTCCTGCGGCGAAGACTGCGTGAAGCTCGAAGGGTTTCAGCTGCCAGTCGGGGAGCACCTGCACGAGGGCGCCGCTTGCGAGCTCCGCACGGCAGTTCCAAAGTCCTATCGCTAAGATACGGAGCCCGGCAACGGCAGCGGCAACAGCGGCCTGATTTACGGAAGTGGTCAGTCGGCCCTGGACACGTACCGACGTCGTGCGTCCGTCTCGCTCGAAGCTCCACCAGCCCAAACCGACGCCCAGCGGGCTGACGAGGACTTCATGGTTCGCAAGGCTGTCCGGCGTGTCGGGTGACCCGGCCCGCGCCAGGTAGGCCGGCGAGGCGGCGAGCAAGCGAGGCGAGGCTTTGCGTATCAATGTGGTGAGTCCCACGATGCTAAAAGAATCCGAATCTCAATTTGCCCAGTTCTTCAGCGGCATGATTCCGGTCGAAGGATGGAAAGTTGGACAAGCCTACAAACGCGCTATCTTGGGGGCGCAAACCGGCCGCGTTTACAAGGTTGATTGAGCCTACCCAGCTGGATGGCTTGAGGGGGCATGCAGGCGGCGAAGCTGACGAAGCTGGACATGGCCAAGAAGATGACGGCCAGCCGCTCGCAGCTCAACCGGGTGTTGAGCTCCTGCGCGGACCGCGCGCGACCTACTGCGCCTCTCGCTCCGACAAGGATCGGGGATGAGCTGTATACAAAAACGTAGCAGCGTAGTTTTGCATGCCCCTGCATTGCACTGCATTCGACTGCGATGGCGAAGGTGCGCGGACGCCGT
>CAVXPH010000004.1:0-15364 GCA_963763625.1 uncultured beta proteobacterium
TTGACCACCGCCTGTTGGGCATTTCTCCCAGGACGGTACGCGTACTGTTCGGGTGGAAGGTCGGCTTCGAAGATCGGCTCCAGCACCAGCATCGCTGCTGTCATGCAGACCCGATCCCGCACGGTCGAGATGCCCAGCGGCCTGAGCTTGCCGTTGGCCTTCGGTATAAACACTCTTCTGATGGGATCCGGTCGATAGCTCTCCTCCCGGAGCGCAAGCGCCAGTTCACCTAGCCACCGCTTGACGCCATACGCCTCAATGTCCGCGAAGTCCTGACCGTCTACCCCCGGTGCGCCCTTGTTCGAGCGGCACTGGGCGTAGGCGTGTGCCAGGATGTCCTCGCGGCTGATCTTGTCGTACAGCGCGTAGAAGCGATAGCCGGATTTTGCCTTCGCTTTCGCGTGCAACGCCTTCTGCAGTTTCTGAACAGTTTTCGGAGTTGATAGGTTGCCCAATCTCCAAATCCCTCACTACTTGTTGCGTCTGTCTTGAACTGAGGTCCCTTCCCTCCACCGGAGTTACCCGGTCTCAGCGGTAATACGAACCTCTCCGCCACCCCATGGCGGCCGACCTGTCCCTCGCGGGCGTTCGGTTGGTCATCGCTGACCTCGCCTTGGGGCTTCCCGTGTTGCGTACGCTTTCCTTGTGTACATGCCGCCGCCAATACCCCGGTGTAGCAACTGGCCGTACTCTTCGCTCAACTCGCCCAGCTGTTTCAGCCTTCCCCGATATGGCAGTCGGATCGGCCTACACATCTTCCTTTTCGAGGCTTGCTCGACGTTCACTCGCGTTGCGGCCTGCACACTCGCGCTGTCACCAATTCGTGACACGCTAATCGAAGGCTTCAGCCACTTCGTTACCTCCATGACTGCTCCGATTGCTTCCGGCTGGAGCGGTTGCCGGGTGGGGCTTGCACCCACTGGAAAGCGCCGTCTTTGCACGGCGCACACCCAAATCGGACGTCAGCTCGCCTGGGACTAATGCGCGCTCCCCGCGCGGGCGATCTTCTCCACCGTGCGCATCCAGTCGTCGATGTCGCGATCTTCGGGCTGGACCATGATGTGATCGGCGCCGGCGTCGCGATAGGCGCCAAGCCTTGCGCCCAGCTCGGCAGGGTCCTTACCATCGAAGCTCGTGCGCAGCGAGATGGTGAAGGTCTTGTCCGGCCGCACCTTGCGCAATCGCTTGATCACCGGCGCCGCCGCCTCGGCGGTGAGCCGCGAGCCGTGCCAGCCGTCGCAGAGGTTCACGGCGCGTTCCAGGGCCTTCTCGGAACTGCCGCCGACCCACAGCGGAATGGGCGCCGAAGGGGGAGGTTGCATGCGCATCTCCTCGATCTGCGTCGCCCAGTAGCGCGGTTTGAAGGTCACCGGGTCCTGGCTCCACAGCGCGCGCAGCAGCGCGATGCTCTCGTCGGTGCGCCGGCCGCGCTCACGGAACGGCACGCCGAGCGCGGAGAATTCCGCTTCGAGCCAGCCGACCCCGATGCCGAAGATGACGCGCCCGTTGCTCAGCGTCTGCAACGTGGCGAGCTGCTTGGCGATCGGCACCGGATGATGCATCGGCAGCACGATCACGCTGGTGCCGAGCCGGACACGCTTGGTCGCCGCGGCCGCCCAGGCAAGGGTGAGGATCGGCTCCAGGAAGGCGGGCGAGGGCGGATAAGGCGCGTCCTTCGGCAGGATGACGTGCTCGCTCACCCACACGTCGGCAAGCCCGAGCTCCTCGGCCTGAACCGCGGCGCGCGTGACCACCTCGGGCGTGGCCTTGCGGCCGATATGCGGCAGATGAACACCGATTTGCATGATGCTCCCCGTGTTTCACATATGAAGTAGGGCGCAGTTGGCCCGGTGAGAGCACATGCTGCCGCGGCGACGGGGCGCCCGCAAGAGCTGTGACGGAGAGTTCATCAGGGCACTCGGCGCCGCCCGACGGCCACGATCGGCGCTTTTTGGGATTCGACTACGACAATTGATCGGTTACGATCGGCTGCGATCTCAACCGGCGTAACGCGCCGTTCGAGATCCCAACGGAAATTTGGAAACTGACTCAGGAGGAACGCCGCAATGACCGACAGCCCCTTGCGCGCCAAAGGCCGCGCGATGCGCCGCAATCTCATGGGCGCGGCCTACGCCGACAAGCTCGATCGGCAGCTCTATACCGATCCGATCATGGAGAAATTTGCGGCACTGACGCAGGAGACGGTGTTCGGCTCGCTGTGGACGAGGCCCGAGCTCGACCTCAAGACCAGGACGCTGATCTGCGTCGTCTCCGACACCGCAACAGGGCGGACCCCGGAGCTGAAACTGCATATCCGCTTTGCGCGCAACCACGGCTGGGCCGAGGACGAGCTCGTCGAGGCGATTTTGCACCTGCTCGGCTATGTCGGCGCGCCCCTAGTGCGCGAGGCGTTGCTAGTCGCGAAGGAGACCTTTGCGGAGATGCGTGCCGAGAATCCGGTCACGTCATAACAGCGAGCTTGCAGCCCTGCGCCACTTCGGGCGAGAAATGCTCAGCTGGAGTTATTCGCAGTTTGACAAAAAGGACGTCCGACCGCCCTCGCGCGCGGCCGGTTCTGGCCCAGAAATGGCCGAGGCTGGAGGACTAGCAGCATATAGTCCGCCAATTGTCGGCATCTATCGGACGCAAGTTAACCGGCAAATGATCAAGATTTTTGCGCGGCGGCGCTTGCCGAAAAACCGGTCGAGCAACCGACCGCGTTCGAACTTGTCATCAACCTGAGAACGGCCAAGACGGCGAACCTTGATCCGGCAACCGGTATCGTTGCTCATGCCGCCAAGGTGATTGAATAGCTTGGGCAGTGAAAGTCAGTTACTGGCCCACGAGCGACATGGAGCCGACGGGGAAGCGTTGGAACGGGCTGCAATTTCAAGACACACATGGTCGGACGCGCGGAGGTGATCATAGCAGAGACCTTCGGCGCGACGCGAAGTCGCGCACGGCTTCGTTTCGCCTCGTCGCAATAACGGTTTAGACAATCTTCTCCCGTAGCCCGGCGAGCGTCTCCAGATTGCGCTCGTGCTCGCCAACGAAGCGCAGAACGAGGTGCGAGCAGCCGGCGCGCACGTATCCGGTGAGCCACTCGGCGACACCCGACGCCGGGCCGGCGTAGCCCATCTGGCGCTTGCGCAGCACCGCCGCTGGCTGGCCGTAGTAAGCCTCCAGAAAACGGTCGAACTTGTCATTGGCGCGCTTGGCGTCGTCGTCGAGCACGATGGTGAGATACATGCTGCCGACGAGCGCGTCGGCGTTGCGGCCGGCCGCGCGCGCGATGTCCTTGATCTCGCGCCACTGGCGGCCCCATTGCGCCGCGTCCGGGGTGATCGGCATCCAGCCGTCGAAATAGCGCCCGGCGCGCTCGATGCTCGCGGGCAGCGAGCCACCGACCCACAGCGGCGGGCCGCCGGGGCTATGCGGCGTCGGCCCGAGCACGGCGCCCTCGACCTTCCAGCGCCGGTCCCAATCGACCGGCTTGCCGCTCCACAGCGCGCGCATGAGGCGCAGCCCTTCCATCATGCGCCCGACGCGCTTTTCGAACGGCACGCCGGCGGCGGTGAATTCCGCGCGGATGTTGGGCACGTCGGCGGCGATGCCGACGCCGAGGATGAGCCGCCCCTCGGCCACTGATCAAGGGTCGCGACCTGATGCGCGAGCAGCACTGGATTGTGCAGCGCTGGCAGCAGCACCGCGGTGCCGACCTCGACTCGCTTAAGCCGCGCCGCAATCGCCCTCATCAAAGTGAGCGGCTCGTGGCGCGGCCGCGCAAACAGCGAATCCCCGACCCAGATGGCGTCGAAGCCAAGCCGCTCCGCCCGCGCCGCGAGATCGAGCAAGGGTTCCGTCGCCGGCTCGCCCGCCATGATCTTCTCGCGCGTGGGCAGCAGATATCCGAGGCGGGTCGGCATGGGGGTCTCCGGTGATTGCGATCCGTCAGCGAGCATAGTCGGCAACGGATCGCCGGAGAAGGCCCAAGGTTGCGCGCGCATTGCGCGCGGCCGCGCTCGTCGCGGCGTCGCAAGATGTGGCTCAAACGGCCATCGGCGCACTAGCCGTGCGAAGAAAAGATCGCCGTGATCCACCAGGGCATGGCGCTCGCCTGCGTACGACCATCTCGCGAGCGTGTCAGGTCAGCAAGCCGTCAACGCGCTCGGTGCCTGCTACACTCCGTGAACGCTTGCGTCGCTGGCCGCCTAGCCATTTCCCGCTGAATGTCTGCCTTTGGCAGGAAGCTGCCAATCCGGGATGTCCGCAGTTCGGTCGCTATCGGGGGCAAACCGGACGTCGCGCGGACAGCCGAATTAGGTAGAGAATGACCTACTTTGGACATCCGATCCGGCTGGTTGCTGCTCTACGCGCCGGAGTTCCCTTAGGGAAAACGGACCTCGCTGCAGCGCGCGCCAGGGGCCGTTGATCCGAAGACGATAAATGGGCGAGAAGGATTTCTCGGTTGATACAATTCTATCAGCGCTACTGACGATTTGATCCGGAACATTGTGCGCTGGCGATTTCGTTGATAAAAACTCTGTTCTCGGCGATGTTCCGAAGTCGCAGTTCCCTAATCGGCAATTACTGCCATCGGTAGGCGCAAGATCACAAAAAGCAGACTGGGGCATTTCCCGCGAAGAGGAGTGCTCATCATGACCCAAATTCATTCGTTGTCCGCAGAATGGCTGCCCGTTTCAATCGCGCCACCTGACGGAGACCTCGAAGTCTGCGTCATGGACTTTGATGGGATCGTCCTCGCACTAGCGTACCCGTGTCGCAAAAATGCAGCCGATTGGGTCGATGCTTCAAATAAAAAGCATGTCGATATCCAGCCGACGCATTGGCGCAAATGGACTGAGAGCCCTTAAATCGAAAGACTAAGCTTCCGTTGTTCTCAGGCTCTTCGTGGGTCTACCAAACGGGAATATTCGGTGTCGAAGAAGTGCAGGGAGTTGGCCATGGCTCATAACCTGGTTCCCAGCGATCATGTAGAGACTGCATCGGTCTACGGTCGCGGCGATGAGAAAAATCGGCATGATCGAGCGACTGATGCTTGAAAAAAAGAGCGGAACAGTTGCCTACGCGGTCGTGAGATGCGGCGGATTACCCCAAGGTGAGGTACACCACTATCCGGTGCCTTGGGATTCGCTGAAGTACGATGTGGCGCGTAAGGCCTACACAACGAACCTAACGTTAGAAGACCTTCGGAGCGGCCCATCGGAGCTCGACGGTGAGGCCTGCGACTGGGGCCACCGCTCCGCGGTCTATCGTCATCCGCAGTATTGGTCGGTGTAAAGCAGCCAACCGTTTGGCGCGACTTTAGCTCCCCTCAACCCAAAGC
The DNA here is from genome assembly GCA_963763625.1 of uncultured beta proteobacterium. Classification (GTDB taxonomy): domain Bacteria; phylum Pseudomonadota; class Gammaproteobacteria; order Burkholderiales; family Casimicrobiaceae; genus PALSA-1003. The sequence continues at coordinate 5,348 of CAVXPH010000004.1, forward strand.
AAGCTGTCCATACTACTTTGAGGGATGGCCGCTATTGGCGCACAAAGCGGACGTAGCGCTCGGGTCGAGCGAAGTCCCCTTCTGTTGAGGGTTTCGGATGCCGGCCATCGACAGCGGCGCGACATACACCAGTGGCCGGCGTCCGAAAGCCGCCAAGGAAAGAACCCGCGGGGGACGGGGCGTGGAGAATGCCGCGCACTCCGCTATGGGGATTTGGCTGATGCAGAGGGTGCGAGCACGGCAGTGCCGTGTCCTTCGAGGCGGCTGGCAGGCAGCGATAGCTCGGGTTGATGATTGAGACTGTTGTTGAGTGTGTCGGTTGCAGGGATGGGTAGCTGTCGGGACGGCGCATCTGCGCGAGCGTGGTCGGCGCCGGTCAGCAACCGACGCTGGGCAAGGTTGTGAGTGCGTCGTTTCAGTATGGTCATGAGGTGTCGATCCTGACGGCGATGATTGGAGCGGTCGGCCGGTGATGCGGTGTCGAGCCGCGGTTGAAGGTCTCGATGATGTTCATGCGACCGCCGCAACACGGGCACGGGTGGGTCGCCTGGTCGGTTGCCGCGGCACTATCGGGAGGCTGCGGCTGGCGCGCGGTTTGCACAGGTGCCGCCACAGCGATAAGCTGACGCGCCCGCGCGATGGTCTGGGTCTTGGTGCCGCTGGCTAGCAGACCGCAGTGCCTTATCCGGTGGAACCCGTTGGGCAAGACGTGGATGAGGAACCGCCTGATGAACTCGTCCGGCTTGAGCGTCATGGTCTTGTAGCGGCCGGGTCCCTCGATCCGGTAGTCCTTGTAGCTGAACGTTATGCCGGTCGCGGCGGCGGCGATGAGGCGGCTGTTGGAGATCGCGACGCGGTGGGTATAGCGGGACAGATAGGCCAGCACCTGCTCGGGCCCGGCGAACGGCCTCTTGCTATAGACGAACCACTTGGTGCGATGCAGCGGCGCGAGATAGGCCTTGAACGCGGCGTTGCCGACGAGATGGGCGTGGTCGCCGAAGAACTGCAGGCGGCCGGCCTCGTGCGCGGCGAGCAGCATCTCCAGCATCAGGCGGCGGAACAGCCGCGACAGCACCTTCACCGGCAGGAGATAGTTTGGACGGCAGCCGATCCAACGCGTGCCGTCGAGCGATATCCCACCCCCCGGCACGATCATGTGGACGTGTGGATGATGGGTCATCGCGGAGCCCCAGGTGTGGAGTACCGAGGTGAAGCCGATCTTGACGCCGAGGTGCTTGGGATCGGCCGCAATCGTGCGCATTGTCTGCGAGGAAGCCTTGAACAAGAGATCGTAGACGACGGCCTTATTCTGGTAGGCGATGGCGGCAATCCGCCCCGGCAGCGTGAACACGACGTGGAAGTAAGGGACGTCCAGCAGTTCTGACTTGCGCTGCTTCATCCATGCCAGCGCCTGCGAGCCCTGGCACTTGGGGCAATGCCTATTACGGCAGCTGTTATAGGCGATCTGCGTGTACGAGCAGTCCTCGCATCGCATGACATGGCCGCCGAGAGCCACCGTGCGGCAGCTCTCGATCGCCGACATCACCTTCAACTGGCCGAGGCTGACGTGACCTGCATTGGCTTTACGCCAAGCGGGCCCGTGGTCGCGGAAGATATCCGCGATCTCCAGGGCGGGGCGAGCCATGATCGCCGTGGCTTATGCCGGCGGCTTGTTCTCCGGTGTCAGCGGCGTGAGCCGATCCAACGGGCTCATGACCGCGCGGATCACGTTGGTGGCTACCTGCGCGTAGAGCGCGGTCGTATCGACCCGGGCATGTCCGAGCAAAACTTGGATCAAACGCACATCGGTTTTCTCTTCGAGCAGGTGGGTAGCAAAGCTGTGGCGCAATGTGTGAGGCGTCACTCGCTTTTTGATCGCCGCCCTATCGGCAGCGGCATGAACGGCGCGATTGAATTGCCGCGTCGTCAGCGGCAGCAGCGGATCACGGCCCGGGAACAGCCAGACCGCGGGCCGGGCGATGCGATACCAATCGCGCAGCAACCCCAAGAGCAACGGGGAAAGCATTGCAAAGCGATCCTTGCGCCCCTTGCCCTGCTCGATCCGCAGTAGCATGCGCTCGGAATCGATGTCCGACACCTTCAGCGCCACCACTTCGGAGACCCGCAGTCCGGCGCCATAGGCGGCGCTCAGCGCGGCCTTGTACTTCGGCCCGGGGGCCGCTTCCAGCAGCCGTGCGATCTCCTCCAGGCTCAAGATCACCGGGATCCTGCGCGGTTCCCGCACGAAGGTGAGGTGCCGCGCCATCTCGGGGCGGTCCAGCGTCACGGTGAAGAAGAAGCGCAACGCCGCAACCGAGCCATTGATGCTCGGCGCACGCGCGCCGGTCTGCGTCTGATGCAGCTGGAAAAGGCGAAGATCCTCAGGCACGGCCGTATCCGGCGCGCGGCCAAGAAAGGCTGTGAACGTCCTGACGTGCCGTATATAATCGTTGCGCGTCTTCTCGACGAAGTTGCGCACCGTCATGTCTTCGATCATGCGCTGGCGCAGCGGGCTGATGGGCTTATCACTCATCGGGGTGCTCCTGTCTTGAGGTGGAGTTTGTTGAACCCCTCGATTCTCAAGACAGGACGCCCGGCTTGTCACCGCCGCCCGCTTACCTCACCCCGTCACTCGATCGGCGCCACCGCCTCCGCGCGCAGCGCGCTCCTGCGAAGCGGGTTCGTTCTTTGGGGGTAAAGCAGACATCGCCTTTCCATAACATCTGATGGGCGCTCTCGATATCTCTTACAAGTAAGAGCGAACGTTCGAAGTGGCATCGTCTAAGTCGGCTTTTTGACCGAGCGCGAGGTTTCCGATGTGAGTTCGAGCGGCTGGGGAGAACTGATCCGGGAAATCCAAGATGTTGCGAACCGTCGCGGCGCGAAATGAATAGATCGACTGCGCGTCGTCGCCAACGACCGTCAGGCCGTGGCCGCTGGGCTTGAGCACCAGCAGGACGGATGACTGAAGGCGGTTGGTGTCTTGGTACCCGTCGACCAGCACATGATCAAAGCGGCCGCCAATATCATGGGCGAGCGCCGGATCGCTCATGGTTTGTGCCCAGTACAGCAGGAGATCGTCATAGTCGCGCACGCTCTGACGCTGCTTGGCTTGGTGGGTGGACATTGGCGCCCGGCGTCTCCAATGGATCGACGCCTATTCCAACAGCGGATCGTCTTCAAACTGCGCTAAGCTTGGATAGAGCCGGTGGACGCTTAGAATTAGAGCGATGGGACCGGTCGCTCGGTCGTGCCTTAAAGGTGATTGTGGTGACTGAGCAAAGAATGCCAGTGACCCTAACTTTTTGACCCGAACCGGTCCATCTAAGTGCAAGGTTTTGAGCTTGTGTACTCTTGGACGGGTGCTCCACGGTGTTTGATACTCCGCAGCCTTGGCAGGCGGGGCCGCCCAACCAACCAGCGCCCAAGTAAAGACAGACATAACTGCAGCTCGATGCAAATTGTGCGGCCCGACTCCGGGTTTCCGTCGGGATTTGCGCGGGATGCTTCAAAAGAGGAAATTACCGTATTCGTGCGACGGCTTGGCCCGAAGCCTTGGCGTGATAAGTTACAGCAGCCGTTCATCGTGGAGTGACGACGTGCTGCTTGAAACACTTCTGCCGCTGGGCAAGGTCGACCCCGGCCTGCGCGCGCCCGAAATGCCACTCGATCTCCATTCCATCGCCGCCGACGCGCGCCTGCTGGAAGAGATCGGCTACGACGGACTCGTGGTCGAGGAAACCAAGGACGATCCGTTCATCCTGCTGGCGCTGGCGGCCCAGACGACGCGGACCCTGAAGCTCGGCACGTCGGTCGCGATCGCCTTTCCGCGCAGTCCGACCGTGACCGCGATGAGCGCGTGGACGCTGCAGAAGCTGTCCCGCGGCCGCTTTACCCTCGGCCTCGGCACGCAGGTGAAGGCCCATATCGAGCGACGTTTCGGCATGCCCTGGACGCCCGCCGGGCCGTGGATGCGCGAGTACGTGAGTGCGGTTCGCGCGGTCTGGGATTGCTGGCAGAACGGCACGCCGCTCGACGTCAGGGGGCCGCATTACAACATCAATCTGATGGTGCCATTGTTCAATCCGGGCCCGATCGAGCATCCCGACATTCCCATTCATATCGCGGCGGTGAACCCGGTGATGTGTCAGGTGGCGGGCGAAGTCGCCGAGGGCCTCCGGCCGCATCCAGTATGCACGCCATCCTACATCGAGAAGGTGATGCTGCCGGCCGTGCGGGCGGGTGCGGTCAAGGCGGGGAGGTCGCTGGATCGTTTTCGGGTCTGCATGAAGCCGCTGGTCGCCACAGCCGCCAACGAGGCGGAGCTGGTGCCCAAGGTGCGCGACGCGCGCGCGCGGATCGCCTTCTATGCCTCGACGCCGCAATATCGCGCCGCGTTCGACCATCTCGGTCTGGGCGATCTCGCGGACCGGCTGAAGCTGCTATCGCGAGCGCAGCGATGGGAAGAGATGCCTCAGCACATCAACGACGACGTCTTGCACACTTTCGTGACGATCGCCACCTACGACACGATCGGCCGCAAGCTTTGCGACCGCTATGGCGGCGTAGTCACCAACTGCGAATTCTCGATCGCGGTGAAGAACGACGGCGATCGCGAGCGTCTGCGCCAGCTCGCCAGCGACATCCAGTCCGAAGGTGTCGCGCGCGCCCGGCGCACCATTCTCGGAACCGCAGCCTGATAGCGGCTCGAGCGCACCTTCAACCGGAGAAAATCGACATGAAACTCGGACGCCTTGGCGTGTGGTACGGCACCGATAAACTCGACGGATCGCAGCTGCGCGATTTCGTGCGCACGGTCGAGAATAATGGCTACTCGACCCTGTGGTACCCCGAATCGCGGGGCTACGAGTCGATGTCGCTGGCGGCCTGGCTGCTGTCGAGCAGCGAGAAGCTGGTGATCGGCAGTTCGATCGCCAACATCTATGCACGCAATTCCTTCACCGCGCAGCGCGCCATGGTCTCGCTGAACGCGCTCTACGGCGACCGGTTCATTCTCGGTCTCGGCGTCAGCCACATTCCGATGGTCGAGGGTCTGCGCGGCCATCGCTACGACAAACCGTTGGCGGCGATGGGCGCCTATCTCGACGGCATCAACAAGTTCGCGCCCGCCGGCGAACTGCCGCCGGTCGTGGTCGCAGCACTCGGACCGAAGATGCTGGCGCTGAGCGGTGCCAAGTCGCGTGGCGCTGTCCCATACAACGTGACGCCGAAGCATACGGCTCAGGCCGCCGCGATCCTCGGGCCTTCGAAGTGGCTCGCGGTGGAGCAGAAGGTAACGCTCGAGACCGATCCCGCGAAGGCGCGGGCGCTCGGGCGCAAGGAACTGTCGCGCTACATGGTGCTGCCGAACTACCGCAACAGCTGGCTGCGCCAGGGCTTCACCGAGGCTGAGCTCGCCGACGGCGGTAGCGACCGGTTCATCGATGCGATGGTTCTGTGGGGCGACGCCGACACGATCAGGCGCGGCCTGCGGGCGCACTTCACGGCCGGCGCCACGCATGTCTGTCTGCAGCCCGTCCACGCAGATGGCGATTTCGCCGCCCGCGACCGCATGCTGGCCGCGCTCGCCGATACCTGAGGCGCGTGTGTGCCGCCCTCCCTCAGAGCAGATCGGCGACGGCGTTGCGGTAGCGGCGCATCGCGTCGACATGGTCGGTCATGCTCCGGCCGGCCATGCGCTTGTGGTGGTAGCCGCCGAAGGTGTTGTGCAGCGTGACATGCGTGACGCCCGCCTTCTTCCAGAAGCTGATTTCCTCGCGCCAGTCCTTTTCGGTGCCTGTGCCGGTTGAGGTCCAGACTTCGAGGCCAACCGACGCCGGATCGCGTCCCTCGGCTTCCACCAAGCGGCGCAGCTTGTCGAATTCCGCGACGGCCTTGGGTCCCGGCGGTTCGGACAGCATGATCCAGCCGTCGCCCCACTTTGCGATCCGCTGCAGCGTCACGTCCATGTGGCCGCCGAACCACAGCGGAATTTTGCGGCGTGGCGGCAGCGGATTGATGCCGGCGTCCTGGAGGCGGTGCCACTTGCCCTCGAACGTAATGTAGGGATTGGCCCACAGCGCTTTCATCACCTGGACCTGTTCCTCGGACCGCTTGCCCCTGTTGTGGAAATTCTCGTTGAGGCCGACGAACTCCATCTCGTTCCAGCCCACGCCGATGCCGAACCGGAAGCGGCCGCCGCTGAGCACGTCGAGACTGGCAGCCTGCTTGGCAACCAGCACCGTCTGACGCTGCGCGAGAATCAGCACCTGGGTGGAGAGTTCGACCTTTTTCGTGCAGGCAGCGATGAAACCGAACGCCACGAAGGGGTCGTGGAACAGGCCGAGCCCACCCGCACGGCCGCTGGCGGGGTTCGCCGGGTTGCCGCCGAGCACGTGGTCCGCCAGCGTCAGACCTTCGTAACCTTCGGCCTCGGCGAGCTCAGCGAATTCGCGCACGATCGGGCCATCGCCACCGATGTCGCCGAAAGGCAGGGCAATTCCGAGATGCATGGTCGTTTCCTTGCTTTGGCTGGTTGCTGGTTTCCCGCTAATCTATAGATTTCCGCGACGGGTACCACGGCATCGGCATCGACCGGCGCCAGCCAGGAGACGTGCGGTGATCAAGCTCGGATACAAGGCATCGGCGGAGCAGTTCGCGCCGGGCAAGTTGCTGGGCTTCTCGTGTCTTGCCGAGGAAGTCGGTTTCGATTCGGTCTTCATCAGCGACCACTTTCAGCCATGGAAGCACGTCGACGGCCATGCGCCCTTCTCGCTGACGTGGCTGGGCGCGCTGGGCGCCAGAACGTCGCGCGTCGTTATCGGCACCAGCGTGCTGACGCCGACTTTCCGCTACCATCCCTCCATCGTCGCCCAGGCGTTCGGCACGATGGGCGCGATGTTCCCGGGACGCGTCGTGCTCGGCATCGGCACCGGCGAAGGACTCAACGAAGTGCCTTCGACCGGCCAGCCTTGGCCGGAATTCAAGGAGCGCTTCGCTCGCCTGCGTGAAGCCGTCACGCTGATTCGGGCACTCTGGACGCAGGAGCGGGTCAGCTTCGAAGGCCAGTACTACAAGACCGAGAAGGCGACGATCTACGACCGCCCCGACACGCCGGTGCCGATCTATGTCGCAGCCGCGGGTGCCCTGGTGGCGCGTTACGCCGGCCGCTCCGCCGAGGGATTCATCTGCACCAGCGGCAAGAAGCCGGAGCTCTACACCGAGACCCTGTTGCCGAAGGTCGCCGAGGGCATCGCGGCGTCGGAGGATCCGTCGCGGTCCTACGATCGCATGATCGAGGTCAAGGTGTCGTTCGACACCGACAAGGTGCGAGCGCTCGAGGACACGCGCCACTGGGCGGCGCTGGCGCTGACGCCCGAGGAAAAGATGACGGTAGAGGATCCCGTCGAGATGCAGCGCCTCGCCGACGCGCTGCCGCTGGAGCGCGCCGCCAGTCGATGGATCGTGTCCAGCGACGCCGACGAGCACGTCGAGCGGATCGGTTACTATGTCGGTCTCGGTTTCCGGAATCTGGTGTTCCACGCGCCGGGACCAGACCAGGCGCGCTTCCTGAAACTCTACGGTGAGCACGTGCTGCCGCGGCTGCGCAAGCGTTTCGGTTGAGTGCGCGGGACCGGCCGATGAAACGCAGCAACGCCGTCGAGATCCTCGCCGTCCCCGGCATTCCGCTGGTGCGCAAGGACGACGATCTCGTCGCCTTGATCGGCGAGGGGCTGGCGCGCGGTGGCATCGTGCCACGTGGCGGCGACGTCTTCGTGCTGACGCAGAAGATCGTGTCCAAGGCCGAAGGGCGCATGGTCGATCTCGCGACCGTCGAACCCTCGACTGAGGCGATCGAACTCGCCGGCAACGTCCAGAAAGATCCGCGCCTCGTCGAACTGATCCTGTCGGAATCGGTGCGCGTCGTGCGGGCAAGGCCGGGCCTCCTGATCGTCGAGCACCGGCTGGGCTTCGTGATGGCCAATGCGGGCATCGACCAGTCCAACGTGGCCTCGCCCGATGACCCCCAGCGAGCCCTGCTGCTGCCGGTCGATCCCGACGGCAGCGCGGCGATATTGAGGAGGCGCCTGTCGCTAAGGTTCGGCGTGCCGGTGGCGGTGATCATTAACGACAGCTTCGGCCGTGCCTGGCGGCGCGGTACCTGCGGCGTCGCGATCGGTGCCGCCGGCCTCCCGTCGCTGATGGATCTGCGTGGCTCGCCCGATCTGTTCGGCCGCGAGCTTCAGGTCAGCATCACCGGGCATGCGGACGAGATCGCCGCTGCGGCGTCGCTCGTGATGGGGCAGGGCGCCGAAGGCCAGCCTGTCGTGGTCGTGCGCGGTCTGACATGGCGCGGTCCCGACAATGGTGCGTCCGAGCTGGTGCGCCCAGCCGCCGAGGACATGTTCCGATGAGCAAACGACTTGTCGTGGCGCTGTCCGGCGGGGTCGGCGGCGCCAAACTGGCGCTCGGTCTGAGCCTCGTCTTGCCGGCCGACGAACTGCTCGTGGTCGCCAACACCGGCGACGATTTCGAGCATCTTGGACTGAGCATCTCGCCCGATATCGACACGCTGACCTACGCTCTCGCGGGCATCGACAATCCCGCCACCGGCTGGGGCCGGCGTGACGAGACGTGGTCGTTCATGGACAGCATCGGCGCGCTCGGCGGCGAGGACTGGTTTCGGCTCGGCGATCGCGATCTCGCGCTGCATGTCGAGCGCACCCGTCGCCTGCGCTTGGGGCAGACACTGTCCGAGGTGACATCCGACATTTGCCGGCGCCTCGGCATCGGTGCCCGCGTGGTGCCGATGAGCGACGACCGCGTGCGTACCCGCGTGCGCGGCGACGCGGGCTGGATCGACTTCCAGGACTACTTCGTGCGCCAGCAGTGCCGGCCGGTTGTCCATGAGCTGGCTTTCGACGGCGTGACGCTCGCCCGGCCGCACGCCGACATCACGGCGGCGCTGCGCTCGGGCGACGTGCGGGCCGTGATCGTCTGTCCGTCCAATCCCTTCATCAGCGTCGAGCCGATCCTGGCGATCCCGGGCATGCGCGATGCGATCAAGGCGAGTGGCGCACCGGTCGTCGCGGTGTCGCCAATCATCGGCGGGCAGGCCGTCAAGGGCCCGACCGCGAAGATGATGCGCGAACTTGGCCTCGAGGCCAGTGCCGCCGGCGTCGCCGCACGCTACGGCGACCTGCTCGATGGCTATATCGTCGACCACGCCGACGCCGATGGGATCGGCAATGTCGGCGCGCGGGTCACGATCGCCAGAACCCTGATGACGAGCCTGCATGACCGGGAGACGCTGGCGCGCGTGACGCTCGACGCGGCGGACGCACTGGCCGCGCAGCGATGAGCGACATCTGGGCGGTCATTCCGGTCAAGGAGTTCGATGGCGCCAAGCATCGGCTGTCGGGCCTGCTGTCGCCGCCAGAACGCCGTCTTCTCGCCGAGACCATGCTGACGGACATGCTCGACGCCGTTGCCGGCTCCCGGCTTCTGGCCGGCGTGATGATCGTCACGCTCGATCCGCATGCGACGGCTCTTGGCGAAAAGATCGGTGCGCGGATCGTGACCGAGGGCGCGCGGGACGGACATACCGGCAGCGTGAACGCCGGCCGCCGCCTTCTCGCGGGCGAAGGGCGTGGCGGCATGATCACGATGCCCGGCGACATTCCAGCCACCCGCGCCGGCGAGATAGACGCGGTGTTATCGGCGCATCTCGCAGCGCCCTCTTTCACGATCTCGCCGGCGCATGACGATCTCGGATCCAATGCCGTCGTCTGCTCGCCGCCGGAATCGGTGCCGCTTCGCTTCGGCGACAACAGCTACTTCCCGCACCTCGACGCCGCGCGCCTTCAGGGCATCGAGCCGACCGTGATCCGTCAGCCCGGAATCGCGATGGATATCGACCATCCGGTCGATTTGGCGCTTTTCCTGCGCCTGCCGCAATCAGCCGGCACGCGTACCCGCACGCTGCTCGACGAACTTGGCGTGCCCGCGCTGCTGGCC
>CAVXPH010000005.1:0-421066 GCA_963763625.1 uncultured beta proteobacterium
CGAACGAGAACGCCGCGGTGCGGTACACCGGGGTGCCGAAGCGGTTGCTGCGGAACGGCGTCGGCGGGGCCGGGAGATGCACCGCCCGCGTGTTCTCCCCGGCCTGCTTGCGCACTATGTCCAAGATCTCCGTCCCAAGAACGCGACAATCACGGCCCGTACCACTCAGCAGGCTTGGCTGACCGTGACGCTAGCATCGACGCGGCTGCCTCGACGGGCAGTCCGTCCCGCATGACCGCCGCCGCGACCTCGGTGATCGGCACCTCCACGCCGCGGGACCTGGCCAGCTCGAGCACCGGCTCGCACGAGGCTACGCCCTCCGCGGTCGGGCTCAGCGCGGCCGCCTCCGCCATCGACATCCCGCGTCCCAGGTTCTCCCGAACGTCCGGTTGCGTGACAGCGGCGACGAGCACGTGGCCACCAGGTCGCCCATGCCCGCCAGCCCCGCGAACGTCTGCGCCCGCGCGCCGAGCGCCGAGCCCAGCCGGGCCATCTCGGCCAGCCCGCGGGTGATCAGCGTGGCCTTGGTGTTGTCTCCCTGCCCCATCGCCACCGCGATGCCGACCGCGATCGCGATGATGTTCTTCACCGCCCCGCCGAGCTCGCACCCGGTCACGTCGGTGTTCGTGTACGGCCGGAAGTACGGCGTGTGGCACGCGCCCTGCAGCGCCAGCGCGCCCTCCTCCGCAACGCAGGCCACGACGGTCGCGGTGAACTGCCGCCGGATGATCTCGGCCGCCAGCCGTCGCCGGCTTGCTGCACCTGACAGATTGGGAGTTGCTACGGCTGAGCCCCGTGCCGGTGTTGCTCGTCAAAACACGTGGAACCTACCGAAACCCGGTGGTTCTTGCGGCCGTCGATCCCGGGCACACCTTTTCCAAACCGGCGAAACTCGATCAGCGGATTCTAACCGCGAGCTCGGCCATCACCCGAGCGTTGCGAGGAACGCTGCACGCGTTGCATGCCTACGTGCCATTTCCGTTCGTCGCCGACCCCGATACCCTACTCAATCAGGAGACCATCGAGCGCCTGGAAGGTTGCCGGTCTCGCGGTTGCGACTGTCGCCGCAGCAGGCGCGAAGGGACACACCTTTTGCGCTACCTGGCGCGTGTCAAACTCGGACACTTCATCCATTGCAAAGTAGCGTGCGATGTTCTGTTTCTCTCCGCCAATTGAGTTCAGGTAGAACGAATGGTGGGTGCCCAAGAGTGCAATTCAAGGAGCGGCCATCCAATCAAAATGACGGCGGCAGCACCCACAAGGGCCCGGATGCCGTGCGGACCACTTCGCTTGCATTCTCAAAGCGCCCGCTCTCCACTCGCGACAGAACGAAGCGGTCAAGTTCCGGAGTCAGATTCACATTGCGGGTCGGCATGGCGGAAATCCTCTTTCTCCTCACGGAGAGGGTCACAGAAACCAGCCTACCACTATTTTGGCAAACTTCCCGATGCATCATGCGGCCCACAAACTGCACATTCCAATGCCGCTCCTGAAATCCGAGCCCTCGGAAGGTTCCTAGATCAGCTCCGTATGCCCAGAGATCCCCAACTCCTTGACGATCTTCCCCACATCTGGGAGTGGTCGCGATGGGCGATGAGCAGCGCATCCTCGGTGTCCACGATCACCAGGTTCTCCACTCCTACCAGGGCCACAAACTTCTTGGGGCTGTAGATGTAGTTGTTCCCGAATCGAGGGCCATGTGGCCTCCGGACTCGGAAACATTGCCATCCCCATCGCCACGCAGGCGCGTGGACCCAGGAGAAACGCGGAAGCGATAGTTCCCTCGAGTTCGTCCGCTCCGTCAAAGAAAATGACCCACGCGGCCAATGCAGTCGAGCCAAGGAAAGAGAACCAGTACCACATAGGCTGCTACCGCAGAACGCACCGGCCAGAAAAATGAAATTCTAGACGCGATCGTCCGGTTTCGGGCAAAAATGCAAACGGCTGCTCGTGGCCGAACGCGCCCATTGACGAACCGCGACTGAACGGCCGGTGCGCGACATTGCAGCCATTGTGGCGTCAAGTAGAACGACGGCAAGGGGTCAAAAACGGCTTGTAGCGAAGGGTGCGGGGGTCTGGGTGGGGGTTTCCCGGGAACACAAATCCCAGAAAGTAAGCAGTGGTGCGGATTTCCAGGCTGATTCGGATGACTCTCCCGCGTAGCAGTGCTGCGACCTTGCATCGCAGTCGACCCGGTTCTGCGGCATGCGCATCGCACGCCGATGAGCGAAAGCGAGCACAATTTCTCGCCCGCTATTTTGCTACATGTAGGGCGTCGGATTATCGCTAGGAACCGCTCATTTGCGGGCGCATGTCATTAATGTCGATGCACTGAAAGCAATCAAGTGGTTTCAGAGTCAGGCGCATTCGACCACTCTGCCATCTCTCCGCAAGATGCAGATTATATATTAACGATAGCAATCACTCACATGGTGTCAACTGTTAATGACGATCGATTGCAATGTGCGGCCAGCGCAGGCCGGTAGTCCGTTTCGTGCCTGATCATCGCCCAGGCGATCCTACTCGGAGCACAGATAGAAGCAGGCCACGGCAAGTACCAATCGGGGAAAATGTTCCTAAATCAATGCTTTTAAATCATTGACTGAGCGTCAGTTCATGCGGCCAGCTTCATCTCTGCCGTGATCGTGTCCCATGCCACCCGGATACGCTGATCCGGAACCCGTTCGATCAACCCCAGTTCGACCAGTCTGGTCACGTCCGTGTGCACGTTCTTGTAGTTGCGTCCAAGCAGCCGCGCAAGCTCGTTGATGGACATGGGCCCCGACCGCTTCACCGCTTCGAGCAGTTTCCAACGTGCCGGCGTCAGATTCTTGAGCAGCACCGGTAGGTTCTCGAAGGTCAGTCGTACCTCGGAGCTTCGGGAAGTTCCAGCTACGCCTCGCTGCCACGCCTGCTCGAATCGATCCAGCGCCCCTGAAAGGTCGCCGACCGTAACTTCAATCTTTCTCTTCATTGCCGCCTCCGTATTTCCGAATATCCTCTTCAAAATCGCGCCGTAGTTTCGTCACCGAGACGAATCGATAGGGCTCTTCGCGTCCCTTGACATGGCGGTGGTCGCCCTTGCCGGCCTCGTTGTCGTAACGCACGAGGCATTTCCCGCCACGCCCGTAGTAGAGGCGATACTTCAGCCCATGGGGGCGGTCCAGTGTCGCTTGCGGTAAGCGCCAAATGATCAACTCGATAATCGCGCCGTCGGCACGTACCACCTTTTCATGAAATAGCAACGTTGCTCTTGTGGCTTTGCCCACCATATGGCCTACTATACCATATCATCCAGACTACGGCTCCCCCGATTCCCAAGCCGGGCAATAGGCGCTCATGGCCGTCGCGCGATAATACGGCCGAGTTCGGACGGCGGTGACGCGTCGGAAATGGCTGGGCACGCTGACCGCCGCACGACCGAGCGACACTACCTTGACGTGCCGACGACAGTCGAACCGTTGCGCTGAAAACCCGCCTGCTAGCCATAGCGAAACGCCGAAATTTATCGCTAGCTTTTTCAGCAACGCCCGAAAGAATCATTCACAAAATTATGAGGTTCCCGGCGCTAGAGTAATCTGATTCGTAATCAGTGGGTCGATGGTTCGAATCCACTCAACAGCACCATCTGCCCTAAACTTCCGCGATGGCAGTTACTAACTTGACTGACAATTATTATCCGAGACTGACAATTCGGTAAGGGGCCGACGACTAACGTTGCGACTGGCCACAATTTCCGGACCCTCGCAGTAAGCGGTTCCTCGCAAATTCCCGCGGCATGTGATTGCCTCACTCGAAGGTACCAAGCTGAAGCCCAAGCCATCATCCAGCACCGCAAAACGTCCACTTGCCGAGACAATCATTCGCCGATAGATGCCCGTGGCGCGCTCACCGTCGACCGGCGGCCGATAAGACATGCCCGTCTCAGCCGCCAATGCCAAGCCGACGCTTTCCAGATCGTGCTGCCGCAGCACAGTCAGCAGGTTGGACGGCGCCTTATGACAGTCACCATCGCGTTGCGCGAAACCGTGCTCGATCAGGAAATCTACGCGTTTACGTAAAGCCTCTTTTACGGTTGTGCCAAAGCCAGCATTGGCGATCGCCGCGTCGCCGTTGACCAGCCTCTGACCCAGCCAGGTCGCACCCATGCTGGTCATCTATCTGTCGATCGGTAAGTGCGAACGCAGTTGGATGTCCGCGCCACCGGTGCGCTGTCGATCGTACGCGTGACCACGCGCCACCAGATCTGGTGGAATCCGCCACATGCCTTCGGTTTCACGTTCAACGATACGCGCCCGGCCCAGCGCCCCCAGACGCCGGACGTGGGCGTCAACGATCTCGTCGGAATCGGGGCGGGGATCGCCCTGCTCTCGAAGGTGCGCGCGATGCTCCTCGGTCAAATACACGCCGTCCTTGCTCAATGCCGCAACACTGCGGTCGGCGGCCGCCCCGTCGTCATGACAATACCTCGGCTAGTGCAGGTGCTTATGCGAGTGTTCGATCCCGCTCTTGTGGCGATGAGGATGACGGTGGAGATCGTGGCGCATGCCATAGCGCGCTTCGATACGGCCGAATTTCCACAGCGCCACGGACGACGCCCATGCCAGCAGGAAAAGCCCGACAATGATGTAGCCAAGAACGCCAAAGTCGATCTCGGCGACGGAATCGTAAAGCGGCCCCTGCAGATCGAGCAGGCCGATCAGGACCTGCAACAGCTCGATCGTGCCGATCAGGAGCGCAACAACGATGGACAGAGTGGTGGTGGCGATGTTGTAGAAGATCTTGCGCAAGGGGTTCAGGAACGCCCAGTTGTAGGCTTTCGACATGAGAACGCCATCGCTGGTGTCCATGAGCGACATGCCCGCCGCGAACAGCAGCGGCAGTGAAAGGACCGCTGGCAGCGGCAGGTTACCCACAGATGCGCCTGCGGTCATCGCTAGGAGACCCACTTCCGAAGCGGTGTCGAAGCCCAGCCCGAAGAGCAAACCCAGCGGATACATCTGCCAGCTGTGATTGAGGAGTTTTTGCAGTCTGCCGCCGAAGATGCGATTGATGAGCCCGCGCTGAAGGAGCAGCTCCTCGAGATGCTGATGGTTGTGACTGCCCGTCTTGGCCTTATTCCAGACCCCTAGAAGATCCAGCAGCACCAGCAAATTCAGAATGCCTATGAGCCAAAGAAACGTTCCGGAGACACCGGCTCCGAGCAGGCCGCCGATCGTCTTGAGTTCCGGCAGTTGCCGCGTGACCGCTGCGGCAGCAAAGGCGATACCGACTGCAAGGCCCAAGACGATCGTCGAATGGCCCAATGAGAAGAAGAATCCGATACCCAGAGGCTTTTTCCCCTGCTGCAGCATGTAACGCACCGTGTCGTCGATCGCCGCGATATGGTCGGCGTCAAAGGCATGCCGCAGGCCGAACATGTAGGCGACGAAACCGAGGCCGACGAGCGCCGGATAATCCGCTGCGTAATGCAAGTACAACCCCCAGCCGACCATGTGCAGGACCGCAATGAACCCGTACAGCCCGGCCAGGCGCGCCCATTCGCCCGGCGAGAACGAGAGGCGTGTGCCGCCGGTGTCATTGGGCCGGGCGCTATATACGGTTTCGGTCACGGGGGTTTTTCGTTCCTGGGGCGACGGGTTCCAGCTTAATTTACGCAGAAGGCCGGCGGCTAGATGTAACAGGACGTCCGCTAATGCGTCCGCGGGGCTAGCGCGAGCGACGCTCCTCGGGTCACGGCTTAGCCCTATTCGGTCATGGCAAGACTGGCAATGGCCGCAGCATGCGCTTCCGCGCAGTCCAACGTGACGAAACCAGGGTCGACGCCCTTCGCGAAGACCAATGCCAAGTCCGTTCCGGCCAGCATGATCGATTCACATCCCTGTGTGCTGGTCAGGGCGTTTCCCACCCGCATGAATACCTCTCGATGTCCAGGGGTCGCAATGCCCGCGCCAGCCATCGACACATAGGCTTCGTGGACCTCGAGCAGGTCGTTCATCGGAGCTATGACCTCCACGTCATCGAGAACGCCATAGAAGCGCGTTTCCATGACCACACGAGTTCCCAGTAGCCCGATTCTCTTGAACCCACGCCGCTTTACCTCGAGTTTGACCACCTCGAGCAGGTCGATCACCGGAACGGGTGATACTTCCTTGAACGCATCAATGCAGAAATGGCCGGCGATCGACGTGACGGCAATTCGTTCAATACCGGACCGCGTTAATCTTTCGGTCAACTGGCGGTAAATCTCGACCTGGGCCCCGACGTTGCGTTCGGCCTGGTTTCGCAGCAAGGTTCTCGTGTCTGCGTGAGCCATCGTCAAATGAAGATCCCGACCGGCTTGCGCCATTGCAGAGATCAGGTATCGATAATAGTAGTCGGTAGCGGCTGGACCGATACCGACGATCATCCCGATATGCATATATGAATGCTTGAGCCTAATTTCTGGAAGACAGGAGCTTGTCGCTCGAAACACCGCTAACTCTGGGCAAATTTCGGTTGCCGCTATGCCCTTCAAAAGCTACTCGTCGTTGCGAGTTTATCGAATCACCTTTGCCGCAAGAGCTACGCTGTCCGCAATGTCAACGCCTTGAGCCATTTCACGTGGCGCACGGGCCGCATGTCGGTGACCACAATCAAGGCGATGGGTCCTTCATCATCCAGGAGTGGTGCACCGTCACGCTCATACACGATGAACGCGTTGTCGCCGATAGGTGAAACAAACAGCTCCGCCCAAGAAAACACGACCTCGTATCCATCACTAGCGGTCGCTACAACGTAACTCTTACGCAACTCTCGCGGCTTGCTCTCGACTGGTTTGGCGGCCGCCAGGATGTCGCGCAAGAGGCATCCTGTGTAGTGGCGCGTGGGCTCGCCGCCTGATTTGTGTTCGTTTTGTGGCGGCACGTAGTCGATCTGATGCGCGGTATAGCGCTTCAGATCGGCAACGGTCAACGAAAGTGATTGTGAGACATTCCCGCCAACGGTAACGGTCGTCACTATGGGTGCCGCAGGTTGCGCAGCGATTCCGGCACTCGAGCACAGCGCAAGCAGCGCGAGCATGAGTTGCCGGCAGGTCAGCCTAGGCATGCTAATCGACTCCGATCAATACGCTGCTGGCCTTGATAAAGACCTGCGCTGGCTTGCCTATAGCGAGGCCCAGGCTGTCTGCCGACGTTGTGCTGATAACTGCTACGACATCGAGCGCCGGCGCAATCGACACGGTGACTTCGGCGCTGACCGGGCCCTTAATAATCTGCCTCACGGTTCCGGAAAACTGATTACGAGCACTGATCTTCATACGGATCTCCAGTGTTGGATAGAAAACACTTCGATGCTCCGCCTATCGCATGCGGTCGTCGGCGCGTATTGTAGCGGCTCGGTCCAGCTTCCCGGCAAACCAGCCGACCCGACACCCTGTTCGACTATCGAAAGCTGGTACGTAGGGTTTGATGTCAATGACCGGTGTGCCGGACACTATGTCGACGTTGCCTATATCAAGCACGTTTCCGTTCACACCGAGCAGTCGCACTACCGACAGCCCGATCCGATTTGGCCGTGTTGGTGCGCGCGTCGCAAACACTCCCCGGGGTTCATTGTCCAGGAACGGCGTAACGCGTAGGGACTCCTTGTTCGTCAAGTGAAAGTGATAAAGCAGAATCAGGTAGTCGAACGCTGTGATATCGCGCAGCCCGTCGACGTACTCGGCGTAGATTTCCAGCGTGCCGACAGCTTCACTCAGCGCCGCCTGGATCGGCATGCCTTCAGGACCAGCAAAAGGCGAATGCACGATGCCGACGGGGGTCACGGAAATCGACATGGCTGGGTCTTTACTTCGTGGAGCGAGCGCTCACCGGAATCGTGCGCAATAAGGACTTCAGTTTACCTGCCACAGCTACTCCGATCTGGCGCTCCAGTGCGCGGTAGCGACGGATCAACTCGACACCGACCGGGGTCAGCGACGTGCCCCCACCACGTTGGCCGCCTGTGGCCGTTAGCACCGCAGGCCGAACAAGACAACGATTAGTCTCGTCGACAAGGAGCCACGCGCGGCGATACGACATACCCAGCTTCTTAGCGGATGACGTAATCGAGCCGGTCTGCGCAATGGCCTCCAGGAGCGCGACCTTTCCTGGGCCAATAGCCAACTTGGTCTCTTGGCCTCTATCGCGAATGTGAAATCGGACCTCGGGTTTCATGGATCCTCCGAACTACTATGCATAACCGACACTCCGTTGGTCAAAGGAGACGGCTTTGATCAGCGCATAGAGTTCTTGCCCCGTATGAATTCCAAGCTGCTCGAAAGATCGGTGTGTAATGCGCGCAACGAGTGTAGCACTGCCGACCGCGAGTTGCAGATCGACGATGGGGCCGGTCTCTTGATCGATAGCCGTAACGTGGGCAGCGAGCACATTGAGTATACTGATTGCTGTCGGCTTCTGGATGGAGAGTGATACATCACGCGCACGAATCCGCGCTCGCACCCGCTCTCCAATTGATGCGTCGAGGTGTGGCACGATGAGTTGGCCACCATCGAAGGAGAGCGTGGTCAACAGGTCCTTGGCGTCATGTGCCGTCACCCGAGTGTCGAGGACCGATCCTGCCTCATAGCGACCCGTGGCGGGCTTGAGGTCAAGCCGCCCCATCACTTCCTCGACTTCACCGACCGCAAGGCACTTTCCGTCCGAAAGGATCACAACCGTGTCGGCAAGCCGGGTGATCTCGGTAACTGAGTGGCTTACATACACAATCGGAATGGTGAGTTCGTCGCGCAGGCGCTCAATATAGTCAAGGATCTCCGCCTTACGCGGTACATCGAGCGCAGCGAGAGGTTCGTCCATGAGCAGGACCCGCGGTTGGGCGAGTAGGGCGCGGCCAATGGCGACGCGTTGCTTTTCTCCGCCCGATAGCGCCTTGGGTTTTCTGCGCAGCAGCGCGCCTAGGCCTAGGAGTTCAACCACGCGTGCTTCGTCAATGAAGCGATCCTTGGGCGAGCGCAACCGCTGTCCATAAAGCAGGTTTGATTCCACGTCCATGTGCGGAAACAGCAATGCATCCTGAAACACGAAGCCGATGCGGCGTTCTTCCGGCGGCAGGTCGATACCCTTCGCAGCATCGAACAGGAACAAATCATTGATGCGAATAGAGCCGCGCCGCGGCCTTGTAATTCCCGCAATCGCGTTGATCACACTGGTCTTGCCGGAGCCAGAACGCCCGAATAGCCCTACGATAGGTGCCTCCGCGGCGAACCTGACGGCAAGATGAAATGCACCGAGCTCCTGCTCGATGTCAACGTCGATCATCACTCTGCAGCCGGTTGGAGCGACGGGTGAGCCATTCTGAAGTCGCCAAGGCCACGATTGACAGGACGACGGCAATGAGGCTCAGACGCAGTGCCTGGCTTTCACCACCAGGAACCTGGGTAAACGTATAGATTGCCAGCGGCAACGTCTCGGTCTCGCCGGGTATATTGGAGACGAAGGTAATGGTCGCACCAAATTCGCCCAAGCCTCGTGCGAACGACAAGAGCGTTCCGGTAATGATGCCCGGCAGGGCAAGCGGCAGCGTGATCGATGCGAACACCCAGAGGCGCGAGCCGCCCAGAGTCCGAGCGGCTACCTCGAGCCGCTGATCGATGGCCTCGATGGACAACCGGATCGCGCGAACCATCAGCGGGAAGCCCATGATCGCAGAGGCCAATGCAGCGCCCGTCCAGCGAAACGCAAAGACAATACCGAACCACTCATCGAGCAAACTGCCGATGGGCCCGCGTTTGCCAAAGAGTACGAGTAGCGCAAAGCCTACAACAACCGGAGGCAACACGAGTGGCAGGTGGATAATGGCATCGACCAACGTCTTTCCGGGAAAGGATAGCCGCGCCAAGCCATACGCTACAAGGATCGCTAGCGGCAAACTGCAGATGACACTGAACACAGCGACGCGGAGGCTAAGCGCAAGAATCCCGAGGACTTCCGGGCTAAGTTGGAACATGGCTTATTGAGCCAACCCGAAGCCGTATTTCTCCCACACCGGGCGCGCAGACGCGGACCGCAAATAATCCAACAGCGGGATGGCTGCAGTCGACTTGCTGGTTGTTAGTACCGCCGCGGGATAGATGATAGGAGGGTAGCTATCGGGCGGAAACGTGGCCACGACCTTCACGCCCTTGTCCGCCAAGGCATCGGTCTTGTATACGATGCCGAAGGGTGCTTCGCCCCTGGAGACTAGTGCCAGTGCGGCACGAACGTTTTCGGCACGGGCGACTTGTTTCTCGACGCCCGCCCAGACACCCAATTTCTCGAGGGCGCTCTTGCCGTATTTGCCAGCAGGCACGCTGTCGGGGTTGGCCATGGCGAGCTTCTCCGTTCCTAGAGCAGCAGCGAGATCAAAATTTGGCCCAATCTGGAGCGTCGAGCTACTGGATGACGGGGCAATCAATACCAGGGTATTGCGCAATAGATTAAACCGGGCATTTGCCGCGATCAGATGTCTCTGATTCAGGTATTCCATCCAGTCGAGGTCAGCCGAAATGAAAATATCTGCCGGCGCTTCGGCCTCAATTTGCTTCGCTAAAGTGTTGCTTGCTCCATACGAGACAACCACCTTGTTGCCCGTGCTTGCCTCGAACTGTTTGGCTTGATCGTCCATCGCTTCTTTAAGGCTTGCGGCCGCAAAAACGGTCACGTCTGCAGCGACGACGACTGGGGACGCAACGATCAGATATGTCGTCAGAGCAAGCGACGCTAACGCGCCCTTGAGACAACGCATACTTTGCTCCAATGCAAGTATTGGAGCCGTAATATACAGCCGTATATTCCCGCGACACAAGCATGTCGGACAGGGTCAGGCTATCGGCGCCAAATGGCTTTACAAATCGCTATATTTTTGCAAATATTACGCGTGCAATTTCAGACTAAGTTGCGATGGCATTAGTCAAGCACAGGTGCCACTTGCGGCGCCAGAACCGGCCGCTTACGCACCATCCGCGGCATGGTTCGTTGTTAGACGCGACCATTTCGCGTTTACCATCGACGCAGGAAACGTCAGACGAGGCCGCGAATCGTCACCCTAAATACAAAGCCCCGGACGGCACGGGGGGAGAGCCGCCCGGGGCTAGGGTCCGGTCGAGGGGCGCTGAAGGCCCGTTCTCAGCCCTTCGGAACTGGGAGCCAGGCACTTTGAACGCCGCGCAATCTTGGCCGGCGGCTCACCATTCGGGCGCAAAACAAGACTGGGAGCAAACAACCAACGAACTTAAAACTCAACACCTCGTTCTCCCTGCAAGTGAGCCGAATTCGGTCCATGGTCCCGTATGTGGCAGCCGAGGCCTTTGAACTAGACCCGAGGCAACCGTAGCGAGCCGCCCGGTCTGGCACGTTCAGTGCATGTCATTGCATCGCCGAGCGGATCCCACCCGGATCACGCGTGTTCATAGAGGAGGCGAGGCATGTACTGGATGCTGCTACCGCCGAGTGCCAACGCAGGACGGCACATCGAGGACGATTTACTGCCGCAGAGCGGCTATTGGAGCGACCTGTTCCTCGCCGGGTGGCACAAAGTCTTGCAGCTGCTTGCCGCAAATCAGCATTAGGTCCAGCCGGCACGACCCTCCGGTGCCTGCTGCACAGCCCTCGAGGCCGCCGGCACCGGCGACGGGCGCCATAGTACGTACCCAACCCTCACGACCCGTGTGGTAGCCCCTTTTCAGTTTGGGGTAATTGACGGTGATGAGCACGATACCCATCGATCGCAAACGGTGGTCACACGCGAGCGTGTCGCCAACCCCTGACGGTCGGCGTCACGCTCTCGAAACGCCTCGCATCATCGCAGCCCTACATCATGTGCTGGTCCTTCATGTTCTCGACGGGAAATAGGTCGACCGAGATGAGCATTACGGCAGTGTTACCGGTGTTCTGCCACCAGTGCGCTGTGCCCTACTTCTCTGAAGCTACGTCGCCGGCCTTGTGCACGATCGGCGCGGCGCAGTTGCTGGCGTACTCGACAACTTCTCCGGAGACGATGTAGATCATCGCCGGCCGGTTGTCGTGGCTATGCCAGGGGACAATACCGCCCGGCTGGATATCGAGCTGCCGCAGGCGAAACAGCCGGCCGTTCACTGCCGCGGGCTCCATCGAGAGGTCGGTGGTCGCGCGCACTACGTCGGTCACCCCCTTGGCCGCTGCAGTGCTGGGCTTCTGCCCCTGGCCATCGGCGACCTTCTTGTCAGCGGGGCACTCGCCCGCGCTCGCCACCGTCGCAGCGATCGAAAGCGCGCCCGCAACAGCTCCCGCGCAATACCATGCGTCGCCAATTCGTTTGCTCTTGCTTGCTATCGATACCCATGATGTGTATCTCCTTTAGATTGATGTCTCCGAGGTCGGAACGGCCGCCGGATGCCGATTCGTCGGGACGCTCAGTGATTGCTTACAGCGAGTAAAGCGATTCGGACTCAAGATGCAGATCGCGCATCGGATCGGGCTACGGGAATGAGGAGTCCTCTTATGAGTCCAGCCGGAGGCGCAGTTGCCCGCTGAGCCGGCTTCGTCGCCACGATCTCGAAGTGCCTACATTACGGCCCAGGCGCGGATGACTGTAAGTTTGGCGGCAATCGCATGACTAATGCTGCAACGTGGCGCACGGAAACACAGTCACGGTAAACACCCGATCGTGTCGCGCGTTCGATTGGGAGAGGTTCCGCCGAATCGACCGTATGCCCCGACCCTATCCGACTCGACATTTTCGGGAGTCATATCACCGAAGCGCTCCTGCCGATCGAAGCTGGATCGCAAAGTAATACAACGGAACCGGGACAAGGAGATCGATATGGCCAGACCACGCAAGAAGACCCGGGCTCGGGGCAATGGCGCTGCGTCGGCCGGCCGGCCTGCGTTCCCCGGCCAGGTCGTGCTGGTGCTGCAGGGCGGCGGCGCGCTCGGTGCTTACCAAGTCGGCGTGTACGAGGCGATGCACGAGGCCGGGGTCGAGCCCGACTGGGTGATCGGCACATCGATCGGAGCGATCAACGCAGCCTTGATCGCCGGCAATGCGCCGCAGGATCGGATGCCTCGCATCGGGGAATTCTGGTCGCGGCTCGAGCAGGGATCCGCACCGGACATCTTCAGCGTGTTCACGGGGCTCTCCAATGTGTCCGTGAACCTAGCGACCGTGTTCAACGGAGTACCAGCTTTTTTCGCGCCCAATCCGATCGCCTGGCTGAGTTCGCATACGCCACTCGGCGTAGACAAAGCAGCCTACTACACGGTCGCACCGCTCAAGGATACGCTCGCCGACCTTATCGATCTCGACCATCTTGACGCCCGCAAGGTTCGCTTGACGGTCGGCGCCGTCAACGTCCGTACGGGCGAAATTCGCTATTTCGACAGTCGCGACGAAGCCGTTTGCATCGACCACGTACTCGCCTCCGGCGCACTGCCGCCGGCGTTCCCCGCCGTCTGCATCGACGGCGACCCGTATTGGGACGGCGGCATCTATTCGAACACACCGATCGAAGCTGTGCTTGACGACAAGCCTCGCAAGGACTCCGTGATCTTCGCGGTACAGATGTGGAATCCGGAAGGGCCCAGTCCCGCGTCGCTCTGGCAGGTGATGGGCCGCCAGAAGGACATCCAGTACGCGAGCCGCGCCAAGAACCACATCGCGCGCCAGAAACAGATCCACCATCTGCGGCACATCATCCGCGAGATCGCCAAGCACGTGCCGGAAAAAGCCCGCGATTCGGCCGTGGTCAAGGAGCTGGCATCCTGGGGCTGCAGTACGACGATGCACGTCGCGCGCCTGATCGCGCCGAAGATCGATGGCGAGGACCACACGAAGGACATCGATTTCACGCCGGCCGGAATTCGCGCGCGCTGGCAGGCGGGCTACGCCGATACGAAGGCGATGCTGCAACGCGCCCCATGGAACCGGGCAGTCGACCCGGTTGACGGCGTCGTGATCCACGATCCTGTCGATAGGCCGACCATGCCGATCGCGCGCGGCGTCGACGGCTTCGCCGGACGGACGAAGTGAGCACGAGCGCGCGCATGGAAATCGCGTTGTCGAGCCTCGCTTTCCTGTGTATCGGATATATTCGCACCCCAATAAGTCAGTGCTAATGGTATAGATGCCGACCTATTCTATCTGTTAGCCGGTCTGCTCAATCTTCTCGCTTCAGCCAGGCGTCCCAGAAACGTCGATTCGTTGGCCCCAAGCATGTAGAGCTGCCACAGGTCCTTGTGGCTCATGTGGAGCATCGGATGGATCGCAAGCATGCCGGTCTTGCCCATGCTCTGTTCCAGGTAGCGAAGCTCGGTAAACTTGGCCCGGGTTTCCTCGTCGACTGGGATGTCGAACCCGTTCTCGCGCATCATCATGATGCCTTTGGCGCGAAGTGCGAGTTCCGTGTAAAGCCTGAGGTAGCAGAGCAGATCCGCGACGATTGGGCCCCTGAACCTGTGCTTCAGCGATTCCAGGTACTTGCCGGCCGGAGAACCCGAGAACACCCCTGAGTTGATCGATTCCAGCATTTGCGAGTCCGCGTCGAAACCCTGACCTAGCCAATCGGCCACCGCTCGCTCGCTTCGCTGGAACACCCAGAAGAGCATCGGCGGCAGCACCACGATGACAGCGAGCGTCGATAGCCTCGGAGACAGGAACATGTGGTTGAACGCCGAATGCAGAGCCACGGCGAGGGCGAAGCCCGGCAGGAACGCGACGAGGGTCGCCCGCTGCTTCTGCTCTCGCATCGCGAGACCCATCATGGCGAAGATCGCGGTGGTGCCGCCATGCATGATCGCGGTGCCGAAACCGCGGACGATCCAGATACCTAGGCCTGCATCGGGAATGAGATGCTGGTAGTAGACGTTTTCGACGATGGCAAAGCCGGTGCCTACGGCAAAGCCAAATATCGCCGCATCCACCAGGAAACCGATGCGATGGGCGCGTATCAGGGCGACGATGACCAGTGCCTTGGCGAGCTCTTCCGCGACTGGACTGACATAGCGACTGTAGAGCGTGACATCGATGCCCGCGATACCGATCAGATACCCGTTCACGAAATAGCAAACACCCGCCACGACCAGACCACACGCGACGACGGCAATAACCGCGCGCATCGAGACAAGCTTGTAGCTGTCCAGGTACAGCAATGCGGCGAGGAAACACAGCACCGGTCCCAGACCCACCAGCGCGTGGGAGACGACCTCAGTCGGCATGACGTGCCGTGGGCGCGACTACATGATCTTCAGCGAGATCATCCACTCGGTGCCTGCGCGGCGGCTATCCTGGTAACCGGCTGCGCAGCCAAATGAGAGGGTCATGTCGTACCAATGCAGGACCGTGAACCGCAGATCGGCCTGCGCGCCCAGGCTGTAGTATTCCTTCCGCTGCGAGGCATTTGCGGCATCCGTCCATAGTCCCGCGGCGAAGACCGATGGGCGGAGCCAGGTCAGATAGAGGGCCGGGGTGCCCGCCGATTCGAAGACGAGGGGCGGCGAATCGAATTCCACAAGCTCCTTCACGAAATTGAGCCCGCTGATCTGGTTGAGCCCGAATCCCGGCAGTGAATAGTACTGGCGATAGCGCTTGATCGGTCCGTCGTCGACATAATTGTTGCCGAATGCGCCGAAATAGAAATTCGCGACGGTTTGGTTGTGGCTGCCATCGGCGGTACCGCCCGCGGTCCGCAGCCACAACGCTGAGTTTGGCAGCGGCAGCGCCATGCCGACATCGAACGTGCCGAGAAGCTGCGGGGTGACCTCCCCGGTTACGCTGTTGCCAAGGTAAATAAGGCTCCACGCCAGGCCCTTCTCGGCGTCGACCGCGCCGATCGATTGCCTCACGTCCGTATAGCGGAGCCCAACCTCGCTGGTGACCAGGCGGGTGAACGACGTCGCGACGTTCTGGGCATTGGGCAGGGTGTCGATCTGGTCGTAGTAGGCGATATCGAAGATGGCTTCCAGCTTTTGCGGCTCGTCGTAGATCAGCAGCCAATCGTACCCGAGTTCGGCGGCGTAGCCCTTGCGGCTGAGCTTGGTAGGACCGAAAATATCGTAAAAATCCGAACGGTTCCACGACAGAGCAGCTTTCCAGCCGATGTAATTACCGACGATGTTGATGTGGGTACGCTCGTCGCTGGGAAGATTGCTGGTCGGTGTGGACGCCACGGTGATGCCCAGCATGGCCAACCGGAGCGGGTCCTCGAAGTTGAAGCGATAACCGACGCCGACGAAGTCCTTGTAGCCCTGCAGCACAGGGTAAGCGTTCGCGAGCCCGAGGCTGCGCAGCGGCACATAGGGACCCTTTGCCGTGATCAGCTTTTCGTCATCGACCGTGCTCGGATCGGGCACCTGCCACGTCTTGACCACGGGGTATTTCTCCGCAAGCTCGGCACCCAGGAATTTGATCGCGCTCACGTCCGCAAGCGGCTGAGGCTCGATGATCGACGGCACGAATCCTTCCGCCGTGTAGCTCAGTACGACCAGCCGCCCGTCGGCGAGCGGTACCGGGCGGAAGAACCCGGTTTCCGCGTTTGAAACCACGTCGACCGCGCCGGTGGCGACCTCGTAACGGATGATATTCGACACGCCCGTGTAGTAGCTGCTTCCATACAGGTAGCGCCCATCCCTGGAAAACGTGAAGCTTTCCGGTACGGATTGCCCGAAGCGGAATTCGGAGAGTGGTTTCACGTCCCCGGCCAGGATCTTTTCAAGCTTCCACACGCGCAAAAATTGATCGCCATTGGCCTCCTCCACCGAGCCGGAAAGCAGCCGCCCGTCGGGCGAAACATCGAGGTCGTAGGGAACGACGCCATAGGGAAACGTGTACACCCGGTACCAGGTGTCGTACGGTGGCGGAATGCGGACCAGCGTTGCTATGCCACTCTCGTGGCGCACGCCCATCAACGCGTGGTCCACCCGGTTGACGACAATCTCCCCAACTCGCCCATGCTTGATCAGCATCCGTTCCTCGCCGGTGCGGACGTCGACCGCCATGAGGTCCCGGAATGAACCGAAGCCCCGGTTGTCGTTGGTGAAGAAGGCTGTTCCGCTTGCGGGATCGTAGGCAAACGACGTAACCCGATACAGCATCGCCTGATTGATGTCGGCGAGCCGCCGTACGCTGCCGTCGCGGGTGTTCAATGCGCCGACGTACTCCACCACGCCAGGATAGCGGAAGCCCCCGTAGAGAATGCCCGTCGCCTCGTCGTAGTACGTGCGCGATACAGACCCCAATGCGCTACCGACCAGCTTTTGCTGCGGCGTAATCGGGAACTTGCGCACTTCGGCAAGGTTTCTTCGCTGGAACTCGTGTTCGAACACGATCCAGTCCTGCCAGGCCCGCTCGACCGGAATGCCGAACACCTTCTGAAACTGGTCCGACCAGTAGCGTTCGCTTCCGTCGTCGCGCCGCAGCCAGGCGATCACCTTCTCCGGCGAATAGGTGTAGGCGAGCCACGTAACAAAGCGCGTGCCATAGAGGTAGGCGTTGGCCCCGATCTGAAAATCAACCAGGGTACCGCGCGATGCGAGCCCCAATGGATCGTAGAAGTGGGCGTCGTCCCGTACCATCGCGCGGAATACCATCTCGTCGTAGCCGCCCTGCGCGCGGCCCAGGCCGCCACCCTTCCAGGTCTCCATGAATACCGCACTGCCCTCCAGGTACCAGCGCGGGGCGATGTAGCGCGGGACCGTCAGATAGTTGTAGAGCAGCGATTCGGGGTTCTGCATCTCGGCAGCGACCTTGCCGACGAAAAACCGCCGCCAATGCTGTTCCTCCTCGGATGCAATGTCGCCTTGCATCACGTGGACCAACTCGTGGTTCATCAGAGCGTATAAGCGGTCGCTCGCCGGGAACGTCTCGAACGCGTGGGACAGTGGCGAAACCTCGAAGTAGATACGATTGTGGGGCGCGACAAAGGTAGTGGTGGTGTTGCCGTAGTCCTGGAAATCCTGCAGCTGGATGGTTATGGACTCCGACGGCACCCAGCCGAACATGCGACGCTGCCACTCGAGCGAGTTGGTGAACGTGCGCACCGCGTGCGGCACGAGGTAGCTCAGGGAATCGGGATAATAGAGGCCCAGGTCCCTCGTCTCGACGTACGATATTCCTACAGGACTATCGTCGGCCAGAGCGACAGCCGGCATCAACGCCAACAGCAAACACAAAATACGGCCAGCCACGCCGTCACCCCCTCGTCGAAACCCGCCGCATCATAAGGGGGGCGGTACCCAAAATCAAACCGCCGGCAACTGCGGCCGGCGGTTGTGTGCTACTCGTGCTCTGCGTTGGCTGATTTAGTATGCGCCGCCGGAGGCTCCACCCGATGCACCGCCGGAAGCTCCACCCGATGCGCCGCCCGAAGCTCCACCCGATGCGCCGCCGGAAGCACCACCTGACGCGCCGCCGGAAGCACCACCCGATGCGCCGCCGGAAGCTGCACCCGATGCACCGCCGGAAGCTCCACCCGATGCGCCGCCGGAAGCACCACCCGATGCGCCGCCCGAAGCTCCACCCGATGCGCCGCCCGAAGCTCCACCCGATGCACCGCCCGAAGCTCCACCCGATGCGCCGCCGGAAGCTCCACCCGATGCGCCGCCGGAAACACCACCCGATGCGCCGCCCGAAGCTCCACCCGATGCGCCGCCCGAAGCTCCACCCGATGCACCGCCCGAAGCTCCACCCGATGCGCCGCCGGAAGCTCCACCTGATGCGCCGCCGGAAGCTCCACCTGACGCGCCGCCGGAAGCTCCACCCGATGCGCCGCCTGAAGCTCCACCCGATGCGCCGCCGGAAGCTCCACCTGACGCGCCGCCGGAAGCTCCACCTGACGCGCCGCCGGAAGCTCCACCCGATGCGCCGCCCGAAGCTCCACCCGATGCGCCGCCCGAAGCTCCACCTGACGCGCCGCCGGAAGCTCCACCCGATGCGCCGCCCGAAGCTCCACCCGATGCGCCGCCGGAAGCTCCACCCGACGCGCCACCCGCGCTGCCGCCCGGCCTGTTCTGTTCAGTTTGCGTGGTTTGCGTGCCCGCCTGGCCCCCGAGCTTGACGTCATCAGCCGTTGGCTGGACGGCGCGGTACCGCTGCGCCGGCACGATCGTTCCAGCCACCTCCTTGCCGCTGGACGGCAGGTCGACGCCGTAGATCACTGCGACAACGGCGGCGGCTACGGCGGTGATGGCTGCGCCGATCAGGATCTTGCGCCTGCCGAAGGAACCGCGGTTCTGTTCGCTCATCTTAGTACCTCTGAAATGTGGCCCTGGTTGAGAGATCCGATGGACCGTTGCCGACCCCACCGGGGTTGTGCCCCGGGCTCCCTTGGTAGTTTGCCCAAATACACGCGACTGCGACAAAGGTTGGTCGAAACCTCTGGGGCGCGTAGAGTCCCGTGGAACGTTGGCTAGCACCGAGTTGACCAGCCCCTCCGGCGGAAACTCCTTGGGGATGGCGGCCAGTCCGTCGAACAGCCCCCGCAATTCCTCGAACTGCGTGCGCGCGACGGGATCCGCGACCAGGAGGCGTTCCAACTCCAGGGCTTCGCCAGGGGTGGCCTCTCCATCGAGCACTACGTGCATCAATTCAGTCTGTCTGAGGTGGCTCATATCAATCTCGCGGAAAGTCCTTCAACATGCCCCGCAACTGCTGCCTGGCCTCATACAGCCGGGACTTTACCGTCTTTTCGTCCAGATCCAGAATCTGTCCGATCTCCTGGTAGCTGCATTCGGAAAAGTGACGCAGCGTCAGGACCATACGGTCGTTTGTCGACATCCGCATCAGCGCGCTCCGAATGCGCGCCGACAGCTGCGCGGCTGCCGCACGGTGCTCGGGGTCGTCGCTCTTGGGGCCCGGGAGATCGACTTCGTCATCGAGTGCTTCCTCCCGGCCGTTGCGGCGCAGCAAATTAAGCGATTCGTTGACCGCGATGCGGTAGATCCAGCTAAAAAACTTGTAGTCTGCATCATATTCGTCCAGCCGTTGCGCCACCCTAAGGAAAACCGTCTGCGTTATATCGCTTGCGTCCTCGGCCTTGCGCAATATCCAGAAGGCTGCGTTGTAAATGGGCTTCTGGTAGCGAATCACCAGCGCAGTGAACGCCTCCCGGTCTCCGGCCCGCCAGCGCTCGACCAGCACCTGATCGGAGTCGTCGTCCACAATTACACTCGGCGGCTCGAAAAGTTGGCGCCGAGACTACCTGGCCGGCTCGATCTCGAAAAGCTGGTCGAACCCGGAATAGCCGAAGATATCCTGCAAGTGGCGGTTGACGCCGGAGAGACGGAGCTTCCCGCTCGACGCGAGCAACCGTTTTTGGGTTTTCAAGAGAACGCCGAGGCCGGCGCTGGAGATGTACTCGAGCTTGCTGCAGTCGAGCGTCACCGTCCCCTGGACGCGATCTAAAAACGCCTGGGCGACGGGGGATTGGGCGGCATCCAGCCGCCCAATGATGACCACGACACCATCAGGACCATTATCAATGGCAAGCACTATTTATCATCCTTCCCTGTCAACTGCACCTTCGGGCGCTGGCGGTTTTGCCGTCTTCCAAAACGTGATCCGGCTCTGTCGATTTTCCTTTATATACTCGTACTCGATCGAATCCAAGAGCCGCCGAATCAGGTGCAACCCGAGCCCCCCGGGGCTGCGCTGCTCGATCGGCAGCTCGATGTCGACGTCTGGCGCCTTGGTCACGTCGAAGGCATCCACGTCGTAGTCGGTCAACGTCACCTTGACGCCGCCGTCGATGTCGGTGATCTCGATGCGCACGTCGGCGTCGCTTCTGCTGCTGTATTTGACCATATTTGTAAACAACTCCTCCAACGCGAAGTCGACCACCTGCAACAACCCAGGATCGATCCGCCGGCGAGCGAACACCTCTGCCGTGAACGCGACGATTGCGGGGAGGGAATCGAAGCTGCGCTTAAACGCACGCCGCGCCTCGGTCGTCGCATCGCGCTTTACCAGGACGGCGGTCATGTCGTCCTCCTGAGGCGCGCCACTGGCGAACGCGTCTACCGCCTGAATCAGGATGTTCAGCAATTCGGCCATGGGCTTGTCGCAGTGGGCAGCCACGATGTCCTGCACCCGCCCGTCTCCGAATTGCTCGCCAGCGGCATCGCGATACTCGTAGATGCCGTCCGACAGGAGTATCAGGATATCTCCGGGCAGCAATTCGAGCGTCACGGCCGGTTTCAGCTGCGACAGCGGCATCGCCCCTAGCGGGAAACTGGTAGGTTTGTACAGCGCGCAGATTTTATCCGCAGTCCCGATAATGAAGTATCGGTCCTTGCCCACCGCTGTGGAAGCGTAGCCGATGCGTTACTGGATCCAGGAGCCCGATGAACGCGGTGATGAATCGGTCCGGAGGCAGCGATTCGGCGAGCCGATTGTTGACCTGCTTGAACGCCGATTCCAGATCGGCGCCCAAACGGAATGCAATCCGAAGCATCGCCTGCATCTGGGTCACCGAAAGCGCGGGCGCAATGCCATGGCCCGTCGCATCGCCCAAAACGACTAGGAGCCCCTGATCAAACTGCGCCAGGTCGAAGGTGTCGCCACCAGTGAGTTCGGCGGGCCTCGACGTCCCGCACAGGTCGTATCCAGGGAGCCTGGGCATGGTGGCGGGCAATGTGCTCATCTGCACCTCACGCGCCATCTCCAGCGCCTGGCGCATTTTCTCGCCTTCGATCAGCGCTTCGGTCATGCGCACCCGCTGGAGGGCGACGGCGCACTGCGCCGCCAGCGCGGCGGCGAGCACCTCGTCATCCGCGTCGAACACACCGTCGATTTTGTTCAGGACCTGCATCACGCCAACGAGGGCGTCGTTGTGATCGATGAGTGGCAGGGTCAGCATACAGCGCGTGCGGTATCCGGAAGCTTTGTCCACGGTAGGATCAAACCGAGGATCTGAATAGCAGTCGGGCACATTGATGATTCGACGAGCGAGCGCGCAGGCTCCCACCAAGCCGACGCCGTATGACACGCGAACCTGCTTCATTTCGGTGGCGACTTCCAGGACGAGTTCGTCGGTCGCGGGATCGCGCAACCAGACAGATCCCCGATCAGCACCGAGGACCTGCTTGGCTGCGGCGACGACTTCTGCCAGCATCGTCATGAGGTCGAACGGCGCGGCCAGGGCGCTGGTCACTTCCAGGATCGCCCTCATGTCGCGCGTCGAAAGCCGGCGTTGACGGGTCCTTGCGCTCATGTCGGCGCAATGTAACAGAAGTCCGCCCGCGGGGGCCCGCTAACGCCACCGGGCCGATTGATGACGTCCATCGGCTGACGGTTATCGGACCGCTGGGAGCAATCACCGGACGGCCTTGCACGGGCCCGGAAGGCCCACACCGCTATTCCTAGGCGCGCAACCCAACAGATGAAGAGGTCCGACCCATCAACATGTGCAGCCGACGCGTTGTTTCTGTCATTGGCAGACTGTGCCCGGATTCTGGAACACCTGGCGGGTAATTGCCTTCGATTGCGAGACGCCGAACGCGCTATAGGCGAGTGTTGCGCTGTTGCCGTCGGCGAAGGTAAGCGTTGCCGAGCCGACCGGCATCAAGACGACATTCGCCGGGTTAAACGGAACCGCGTCGTACGCGGGGCCGGACGCCTGATAAAGGGTACCGACGTAGGCGCCGCTCTGCGGCGTGGCGGTAACGCTCAGCCAGAGCGGCTTGCCGTTCTGATCGTAGGTAAACCAGGTGGCGAAGATCGTGCTGCCCTGCTGCGTCAGGTTGATGCCCCAGCCGGATTCCGCGGGGTTCCACCAGAGATCCTGGTAGTTGGTCGCTGCGGCGAGGTTATCCTCGGCCCCAAACACGCAGGTCGGCAGCGGGCCAAATATCTCGCGCGTGATGTTCTTGGTTTGCACAACGGCGTTGACTGTGTAGGCGAACGTCCCGTTGTTGGCATCGCTGAACGTGAGGGTGCCGGAGCCGACGGCCGTTGCCGTGACGCCGTTTGGGTCGAACGGAACGGCGCTGAACGCGGGGCCGCTTGTTTGGTAGATCGTTCCCGAGTAGTTCCCGTCCAGCGTCTGGGGGGCGGTCATGGACAGCCACCACGCGGTGCCGGCGGTGTCATAGGTGAGCCATGTGGCGAAGATCACGTTGCCCTGGTGCGCAAAGTTGATGCCCCAGCCCGCTTCCGAGCCTGCCGGCGCATTCCACCACAATCCGCCGTAGTTCGTCGCGGGAGGCCCGTTGTAGGGGATCACAACTTGGTCATCGCCTCCTCCCGCCACGCTCGCCATCTGCGCGAGCTGCGCGCGCGCCGCCGCGTCACCTTTAACCTGCGCGTCGAGAAAGGTTAGCGTCCACGTGAAGATGTCGTTGGTAAACGCCGGATCGAATTCGTGCGTCACGCCCACCAGGGCTACCAGCTCCCGCGTGCCGGCGACTTGCTCCAGGCCCTGGGTGGTCGATTCGATCGGCGCAATCGGATCGGCGGTGCCGCTCAGGGCCAGATACGGCAGGGTTACCTTGTCCAGGCCGTTCTGGCCGCGGCCGAACGCTGGGAAAAAGGGTTGGCCGAAATAGGGAATGTAACCGACGGCCGCCTTGAGCCGGGGGTCGTTGTCGACCTGGGTCCAGGACAGACCCACCGAGGTCGTCATCCCCGCCCCTCCCATAAGCATCAGCGATTCGCCGCCGAGGCTCGCACCGAAACCGCCAATGCGGGCCGGGTCGACGTGATCGACCCATTGCGGACTTGCCAGCAGCAGATCAAGCGTCGCGGACAACGTAGGCGGCCGTAGCGCCTGCAGCGCCACGACATTGGACAGGTTCTCGAGCAAGTAGACTACGTCAGCGAGGTCCGTGATTTGCAGCGGCGAAAAGCGCTCATCGCCGTGAAAGGGCGCTACGACCACGTAACCGTAGCTTGCCGGCACCGAGATCGCGAGCAAGTATTCATCGTCAAGCGGGCTGCCGGCCAGCCCATGGGAGAACAGCAACACCGGAAAGTGCGCGGTCGGATCAGCCAGAAGTGGCGCGTCGGTCCCGAGCTGCATGTGCGGCACCACGACGCCATTGGGCAGCGTATAGTCCGCGCGCGGATTGTCCGCGGTCGTGGGATAGCAGACGATGACGACGAAGGGAAAATTCTGGCCGGCAAATGAGCCGTACAACGTGCCGTTGGCGGGAACGGCCAGGTTCAGTTCGAGGGTGTTACTCGGGTCGGCCAGCAAATCGGTGATGTAACGCGGGCTGCCGTCGCTGCGTGGAGTCCCGTCCCAGTAGTCTTGCGCGTTTTCTCCGGGCGCCAACCGGGTAAAGTCCTGTGCGACATTGCTGCACGCGACCGGATAGGGGCCCGGCAGCGGCAACGGTGGGACGACTAGCGTCGGATCCGCCGCGACCCATGCGCCGTACATGCTGAACAGGGCGCCCAGCGCGCTGGCGCACCACGGGTTCTTGGTCGGGTTACCTGTCGACATCGGCGCTGCGTGCGGGCTTGTGGCTGTCGCAATCGTATCTGGGCGCACTGGGCCGCAGTATCGGCGGAACGCTGATTGCGTTGTAGGAACCCGTCTTAGGGTGGATCAAATCCTGACCACGACCTCAAAGAGCCTTGACCTGCATGGTTGATTTTCATTGGAGTCTTGTACGCGGGCGGCACGACGCGAGCGAACCGAGCTAAAGAAACGGACGGCGCGTCAGGCCAACTCGGCTCTCGTAGTGGCTACGGCACCGGTCTGCGCGGAGAAATTTAACCACAACGCTTACGTCGCAGCCAATTTAGCCGCGCTCAAGAAGGTCGATTCATGGTCGCAGGGCATTTCGTCGAAAAGGACGGCTGGGCAACGATCCCCGGATCGAATCCGCCCACGCAAGTGACGGTGGTGGCTCAGGCGTGCGCGTTGTTTTTGCTCGCCGGCGCGTAGCCGATGCGGAGTCGATCGTAGGATCTGCGTACAGCAACCCCAAGCAACCCGCCTGCGTGGCGGAGTTCGCCGCGCAGCGGTCGGCGCAAGCTTATCGGGGAAACTCGTGGCCCGCGGCTATACACTGCCCGAGGTGCAACCACCCCGAGCGAACGCCCACGAAGCTTCCGGCCGCCGGGCCGGCCGAACCCGGGCTAAGGGGACTTGACTGCGGCGTTGCCCTTGCGCCGTCTCGCCAGCCAGCCACCGCCGAGAGCGGCGAAGAGGAGGCCGAGCGAGCCGGGTTCAGGGATGGTAACGGTGCAGTTACTGAGATCCGTGCACGCCGGGCCGAAAATCATGTTCCCGCCTTGGGAGAATGTGTCCCCGTCATCGAGTGAAATGAAGGCTTGCGGTGGGACGGGATCAGATTGGCCGGATGAGAATTCCAGCCAAAACATATCGGAGGAATAAGTAGCGCCCATCCCCGGATTGGGCCCCATCAAGCCTGTATCGACCCCCGCGAGGGCATTGTCAACGACGTAAACATCGTAGATCGGCCACGTGTCGGGCGGGTTAGATGTTAGGTCGAATGTGCCCAGCACCGATCCATTGGGCGGAGTGTCCGTAGCGAAGCTGTATAGGTTGACGTTGCCGCTGTACACGGTAGCGCCGCCGCACGCGCCTGAGCTTGTCGAATACAGGCCGTCGGGTTGTTCAAAGCAAACATCGGGGATAGTAAGGATGTATTGGCCGGTGAAGCCCGGTATGTTGGTACCGTTTCCGCCCGGATCACTGGATGCGGGGTAATGCCCCGCCTGCGCCGACGCGCCAACCAACAGGGAAAGCGTCGAAAGGACCGCCGTGCTTGATGCCCGCCTGCTCTTCTTGCTCACAGAGCCTCCATCGCATTCGAAAAAGCAAACCCAGCGCGCTCCGGCCGCTGTTTCAGCAGGTAGCAAGAAGCAGACCGCCTGTCTGAGCCTTTTCCAATCTCTTTGATTCGAATAGACTTTCGCCGATCGCCGCGAGCTCGAGCAGGCACTCGCCCGGGGCGAATGTAAAGTTTTTCGACAAGCCCCGCGGGATTCAGGGGACGCTGGCGACCGAGAAACTGGCTGGCGGCTCCCCTCGCTGATTGCGCTCCCACATCTCGACATACGCCGCCTCGATGTGCCGGCGAAAGCGGTCGGTGTCGAACAGCGGCCAGGTCGTACGGTGGCAGAGAAGCTTCCGCCTGATTTCGTCCAGTCGCGCCGGATCACCCGCCAGCCGCAGCGCGAGGGCGGCGTATTCGTCGAGCGAGTCGGTGATCAATTCAGGGAGACCGACCGCTCGCAGCAAGCTTGCCGCCACCCGCCCGGCGAAGGTCGTGCCCTTGCAGGTCAGCACCGGCAATCCCGCCCACAGGGCGTCGCTGGCCGTGGTGTGAGCGTTGTACGGCAACGTATCCAGGAACAGATCCGCGCGCCGATGACGTGCGAGGTGATCCTCGTGGGCGACTCTGGGGGCGAAGATCAGCCGGTCGGTATGCACTTGCCGCACGGCCGCCTCGCGCCGCAGATTGTGCTGTGCAGCCGCGTTGCCCTCCAGCAGCCACAGGACGCTGCCTTCGACCTCGCGCAGCAGCCGCATCCAGACATCGAACATCTGCGGCGTGGTCTTGTAGTTGTTGTTGAAGCAGCAGAACACGAATCCCCGCTCGGGCAACCCGAGGTCCGCCCGGCTTGGCGTGCGGTCGGCGATTTTGCGCGTGGAGTCGTTGACAAAGTAGCTGTCGGGTAGATAAACGACTTTCTCCGCGTACCACGCGTGGTGCTCGGGCGGAACGACGACCTCGTCAGCAACGATGTAATCGATGAAATCGGCACCCATGGTCCCGGGATAGGCGAGGTAATTCACCTGAATCGGCGCAGCACGCTGATAGAAGATGCCCGGGCGTGCACCCGTCGAAAACCCGTTCCGGTCCACCGCAATGTCGATCTCCAGGTCCCGCATCAGTTGCACCACCTCGCGATCGCTCCGTTGCCGGACGTCGATGAATCGCTCGAAGGCCGCTTTCAGGCGGGCGCGCATTGCGCTCCGATCGTCGGGGCCCGACGAGATGGCGATCGTTTCGAACCGGTTCCTGTCGTGCTGCTCGAACAGCCCGGCCATCAGATAGCCGAGCGGATGCCGGTGGAAGCTCGACGACACGTATGCCAGGCGTATCCGGTTGTGACGGTAGCGCTTGCCGGTCCATGAGGCGCCTGCTGAAGGGGGACATTGGTCATTCACCCATGTCTGCGAGCAGCGAAGCTGATCCTCCGCGGAATCCGAGACGGCGAGGAACATGAAGGGCTCGATGGCACGCTTGCCGGCGCGCACGTCGGCGATCACCCGGCTCGATGCCTCCTCGTACGCCTGCCAGTCGCAGCAGTGCATCCTTGCGTGAAGGAGCGTTCCCCCCGCGAAGGGCAGCTCAGGGCTGCGCTTGAGCGCTTGCTCGAGGTCTCGGCTCGCTGCGTCGTTCCGTCCAAGGTGCGACAGGGCGGCGCCACGGTTGTTGAGCGCTTCCGAAAAAGCGGGGGCGAGAAGAAGCGCGTGATCGTAACTGGCCAGTGCTTCCTGATGGCGCCGCAGCGCGGCGAGCGCAGCGCCGCGGTTGTTCAGCGCTTCGGGGAAATCGCGCTTGAGCGCCAACGCGCGGTCGTAGCTCGCCAGCGCTTCGTCGTGTTGCTTCAAGGCGGAGAGCACCGCGCCGCGGTTGTAATGTGCAATGGCCAGGTCGGGCTTGAGCGCCAGGACCCGGTCATAGCTTTGGAGCGCTTCGCTGAAACGTCCGAGGTCCTTCAGCGCGCCCCCGCGATTGTTCAGTGCTTCCACGAAGTCGGGCTTGAGCGCGAGCGCCCGGTCATAGCTTGCGAAGGCCTCGTCGAAGCGTCCGAGATCCTTGAGGGCACTGCCGCGGTTGTTCAGGGCCGCGGCAGAGTCTGGTCTGAACTTCAGCGCGAGGTCGTGACTCGCCAAGGCTTCGCTGTACCTTCCGAGGCGCTGCAGCACGATACCGCGAGCGTTGAGCACGTCGCGAAACTCGGGCCTCATCTCCAGCGCCCGGTTGTAGCTCGCCAAGGCCTGGGTCAACAGCCCTCGGGCGCTCTGAATGTTGCCGCGATTCGCGTGGGCTTCGGCTGATCCGCGATGCGTGCCGAGCGCCCTGCTCAGCAGCCGATCGGCCTCTTCGAGGCGCCCGCGACCTGCAGCCACCATCGCCGACAGATGAAGCGCGTCGAAGTCGTCGGGCTTGGCGCTGAGAACCAAACGGCAGAGGCGTTCAGCCGCAACCAGGTCGCCCGTACGGAACGATGCGACGGCGCGCTGCATCGCCTCCGCCGCACTGAGCGCCCTCGGGCGTGCGTGCTGAGCCTTGCCCCACCTGTGGACGGTCACGCGGGTTCGGCGGAGACGGTGGCCGACGCCAGGGCATGCTCGATGGCGTCGTCCCGCGACCAGGTGCGCCCGATCGACCACGCCGCGTCGAAGGCTTGATCTCCCAGATTTGCCCGCGTCGCGGCGAGTCGCGACTTCATTTCTGCGTCGCGATAAGCCGCGCGCGGGAGGCCAAGCATCTCGCGGACTGCGGCGATCGCTGCGTACAGGCGAACGGCGGTTTCGACCTGGCCCGCGGCTTCAATCAGGCTCGCGTAGTCCGCCATGCAATCGAGCGCTTCGGAGTTCATGTCGAACGCTTGCAGGGCGCGCAGCGCTTCGGACAGCCTCTTGCGGGTCAGTTCGTTATCGCCGCCGGCGGCATCGGCCTTTCCGAGGTGCCACAGCGTTATCGCCTCGCCGCGCTTGTCATGTGCGTCCTGGCAGATCTTCAGCGAGCGGGTGAACCGGGCGTTAGCCAGTTGCAGATTCCCTTCCTTCAGCGCGAGGTCTCCCAGATCGCGCTCGCAATCACTTTCCAGTTCCCGGTGCTCGATCCTGCGCGCAATCGCCAGACATTTCTCGAAGAATTCCTGCGCCTTGTGGTTGTCGGCCTGGCGCATGGAGATCTGGCCGAGGGTGATCAGCCCGAGCCCCTCTCCCAGCTTGTCGTCGAGGTCACGGAAGATGTTATGGCTTCAGCCTCGTACTCGGCTGCCTTGTCCAGGTCATCGCGCTGCACATGCAGAGTCGCGAGCTCGGATAGCGCCGCCGCCGTCTCGCGCGGATCGCTCAGCCCACGGCGAATGGCCAGGCACTCGTGAGCATCTTGGTCGCTTCCGCATAATCGCCCTGATCGGTGGCGAGGACTCCGCCGACGTACAGCGCCAGGGCGCGAAAGCGGTTGGGCTCCTGGATTCCGGGAAGCGCCAGCACGGCGCGGACGTTCTTGCGGCCTTCCGAGGCGTAGCCGCGGAGAAGCCGGAAACGCATCAGCCTGGCCTCGAACCTGACCGCGATCGTCGGGTCGATCTCACCGGAGAGCGCCAGCGCAATCGCAGCGCGGAGATTGCCGATATCGGCTTCCGTGCGTCTTGTCCACTCTCCCTGCTCGGCGCCTTGCAGCTTGGCCCACGTCGTCTTTGCGAGAGCGAAGAAGTAGTCGCAGTGCCGCTTGGCCGTGGCCGCGACATCGTCGCGCTCCTTCAGGCGCTCGCTGGCGAACTCCTTGATGGTTTGCAGCATCCCATACCGGCTGGCCAGATGCTCGCGCGCGAATTCCTTGATGGTCTCCAGCAGTCCATAACGCGATCCGTCGATCTCCTGCTCGACCATCACCAGCGATTTTTCGACCAGCGAAGTCACCAGATCGAGAACGTCCCCCGGCGTGATCGGGTCGGCGCCGCAGACGGCCTCGGCTGCCTCGAGGTCGAAGCCGCCGGCAAAGACGCTCAGCCGGTCGAGCACGATCTGCTCGTTTTTCTGCAGGAGGTCGTAGGACCAGCTCACCAGGGCCCGCAGCGTCTGCTGGCGTTCCAGCGCGACGCGGCTGCCCCCGATCAGCAGCTTGAAGCGATCGTTCAACCGGGCGTTGATCTCCTTGACCGACAGCGAGCGCAGGCGGGCCGCAGCGAGTTCGAGCGCCAGCGGTATGCCGTCGAGGCGTGCGCACAGCTCGGCGATCGCCGGGGCGTCGGTTTCGGTGACCGAGAAGCCGGGTTTCTGCAGCCTTGCGCGCTCGACGAAGAGCTGCACGGCGTCCGAGCGCAGCAGCGCTTCCGTCCCCGCCTTGGGGTCGGGCACGGCGAGCGGAAGCACGCCGTATGTCTGCTCTCCCTGGATGTGCAGCGCTTCACGGCTGGTCGCGAGAATCCGCACGCCCGGCGCAGCCTGAAGCAGGGCATCCGCCAGGGTGGCGCACGCGCTCACCAGGTGCTCGCAATTGTCGAGGATCAGGAGCGGCTTGTGATCCCGCAGATGGGCACATAGCGTTTGCGTGATTGGCCTGCCCGGCTCCTCGCGCACGCTGAGCGCCTGTGCCGCCGCGTTCGGAACCAGCCCAGGGTCGCGGATCGGGGCCAGGTCGACGAACCACACGCCGTCCGGGTATTTCTCCAGCACGTCGGCGCCGATCTGCAGCGACAGGCGCGTCTTGCCCAGGCCCCCCATCCCCAGCAGCGTCAGCAGGCGCGTCCCCTCGAGCAACCGCTTGGCATCCGCCAGTTCGCGCTCGCGGCCGACGAAGGACGTGAACTGCTGCGGCAGGTTGTTCGGCGTCGCTTCGAGCGAACGCAACGCAGGAAATTCCTGGCGGAGGCTGCGGATGCAGCGAGCTGGAAGACGTGCTCGCTCGTCGCCAGATCGCGAAGGCGCACAGCGCCCAGGTCGCGCAGAAAAACCGCGGGCGGCAGGCGCGCATTGACCTGGTCGACCACCGCCTGGGACAGCAGTATCTGCCCTCCGTGCGCTGCCTTCATGATGCGCGCGGCGCGGTTCACGGCGCTGCCGAACAGGTCGTCGTTGCGCCGCTCGACTATGCCCAGATGCAGCCCGCGCGCACCCGTAGCGCGACATGGTTCTGCGACACGCAGTTTCGCAGCCCCAGCGCCAGGGCCGCAGTGGCGTTGAGCGCGTCCACCGGGTCGCCGAAGGCGGCGTACATGCCGTCGCCGGTCATCTTGACGACGACACCGTTGTGCGTCTCCACTACC
Source organism: uncultured beta proteobacterium (assembly GCA_963763625.1). Taxonomy (GTDB): domain Bacteria; phylum Pseudomonadota; class Gammaproteobacteria; order Burkholderiales; family Casimicrobiaceae; genus PALSA-1003. The sequence goes on from CAVXPH010000005.1 coordinate 30,979, forward strand.
TTGCGCGACAGTGCGTCGTGCTCGGCGAGGGCACGCGACATCCGCTCCCCCTCCTGCTCCCACAGGCGGGTGCTGCCCTCAATGTCGGTAAATAGCAGGGTGGTGACCCCGGACGACCCTTGCACGCCAAGACCTCCGTAGCCGGCCGTTACTCGAACCCCACTCTACCGCTATGGGCGACGGCTGCCAATCAGGAATACTCGGCAGCCTGGCGGCGGAATAATCGCCCGGCGCCTGATACGGGGCGGCCCGGATTTTTGGGCGGCTGGACTAGAATGGCCTCGGTAGAATGACCTCGGCGACGTCGGGAGGAGCTACGCTGCCCAAGCCGAAGAGAGTCACCCCTTATTAGCCACCGCGCGGTCGCCGAGGTTCGCGACAATCCTGCATTGTTGACTGCCGAGCCGGCTTGTCCGCCATCCAGCCTCCCGCTGTCGCTCTAGAACAGATTTCGGTCCAATCAAATCCTAAGAGGAAAAGACATGCGCACCACTTTCATCCGCCTGCCACAGATGCTCGGGTCAATCGCTTTGGCGACATTTCTTTTCTGCCCGGGGAGCGCCAAGGCGGCCGACGATCATGGGTCGCTCACCGGGCTCAAGGAGGTCAAGGTCGCATTCGACATCAAGGATGGCGACGGCAAGCTTCTGCTCGGTCGGCTCGATATCATCGACGAGACCCGGCAATCGCTGATCCAGCAGGGAGTAACGCCTCATTTCATCCTGGCATTCCGCGGGCCCGCGACGAGGCTGGTGCAGACGGATCCGGACAAGATCAAGCCGGAAGACCGCGCAATGGCTGCTGAAGATCGCCACGCGGATCAAGGAAATGAGCGGGGCTCCCGGCGTCGACGGATTCGAGCAGTGTGCCGTCGCGGCGCGGGAACAGGGAACAAAGACTGAACTTGTCCTGCCGGAGATCCGCGTCGTCGGCAATGGGTTCATTTCGCTCATGGCTTATCAGGCCAAAGGCTACGCCTACATCGCCCCCTGAAATATGGCTCGTGAAAGAGCGAGCCAGGCTTGCGTCTATCTGGTAAAGCAGGAAATGTCCGATTGGCGATGACCACGCACGCCGCCGAGGCCAAAGCGCGCCAGCCGGGTTCGCCGCTTGAGGTCTTGTTGGCGTTCCTCAAGCTCGGCTTCACCTGCTTCGGCGGGCCGATCGCTCATCTCGGTTATTTCCGCGAAGCGTTCGTCGTGCGTCGCGGTTGGCTCGATGAACAATCCTATGCCGACCTTGTCGCGCTGTGCCAGTTCCTCCCCGGCCCCGCCAGCAGCCAGGTCGGTTTTTCCATCGGACTTATGCGCGCCGGCTATCGCGGCGCTCTCGCCGCGTGGACCGGCTTTACATTGCCGTCCGCGATTGCCATGGTGCTCTTCGCCTACGGTGCGGGTGCCCTCGGTGGTCCGACTGGCATCGGGCTGCTTCATGGCCTCAAGCTGGTCGCCGTCGCGATCGTGGCGCAGGCCGTTTGGGGCATGGCGCGCACGCTGTCTCCCGACCGTGAGCGGGCTTCCATCGCCGCCATCGCCGCGCTGATCATCCTGTTCAGCACCTCGTCACTGGCCCAGATCGCAGCGATCCTTTGGGGTGGCATCGCCGGCCTGTGGCTTTGTCGGGCGGCGCCACCCGAAGCGGCGGGACAAATCGCGGTGCCCGTTTCGCGCACCGTAAGCCTCGTGGCGCTTGCCGCGTTCTTTCTTCTGCTTGCCGGTCTTCCCTTGCTGCGCAGCCTCGGCATAGCACCGGGAGTGGCGCTTTTCGAGGCGTTCTACCGCTCGGGCGCGCTGGTCTTCGGCGGCGGCCACGTGGTGCTGCCGTTGCTGCGCGAGGCGTTCGTGACGCCCGGCTGGGTGAGCGACAACGCCTTCCTTGCCGGATACGGCGCCGCGCAGGCCATTCCCGGACCGCTGTTCACCTTTGCCGCCTATCTTGGCGCCATCGTCAGCGTATCGCCGCACGGGCTCGCGGGTGCCGCGCTTGGACTGATCGCCATCTTCCTCCCAGGCCTGCTTATCCTCATCGCCGCCCTGCCCTTCTGGGACTCGCTGCGCAAGCGGACGTGGGCTTTGGCGATGATGCGTGGCGTCAACGCGGCCGTGGTCGGCCTGCTCGGTGCGGCGCTCTACAACCCGGTTTGGACAAGCTCAGTCAGAACGCCTTGGGATTTCGGGATCGTGCTCGTCGGGTTTGTCCTGCTGACCGCCTGGCGCGCACCGCCACTGCTCGTGGTCGTCGTCAGCGCGCTCGCCGGCATTGGCTTGGCGCTGGCCGTCTCGTGACCTGGTCAGTTCTCGACCCATCCGTGATTCAGCGATGTCTCATCCGGTCGCGAATCGGAACTTTTCGATCCACGTGATGGCGGCAATCTATGCGCAGGGCGCCGTCGCTGTCATCCGATCCTGCAACACGAAGGCCAGCAGACTTTCGACAAGGCGTGGATTGCTTTGCTCGACATAGCGCACGATGTCATACACCTGGCGCGGGGTCGCGCAAGCGGCATCCTCCGAAGAAATCTGGACTTGGGCCGATCTCGCATTGCGCAAATATTTGGCGAAGAAGCCGCCACCGATCACGACCAGCGCCAAAGGCCCCACCGAACCGAGCAACCGGCCGAGAAGGCGCGCCCGCCGTTCGATATTGAGTTTGCTGAACGCCCTGGCAAAGACCGCAGGCACCGACCCGAACTCTCGGGGTGGGATCTCCGCGTCCGTTGCGGGCGCCGCCGCGCTGTCGTTTCGGCCGGGGCGCCGCTTGGCTTGCTTTGCAAGGTTCACTTCGACTGTCGGCGCAAACGACGGCGAGTTATCGTGTTCGGCAACGGGTTCATAGCGCATCAAGGTTCCTTTCATGCCATCGGCGTCGCCGCATGGCGCGCCGCCGAGCGGTGCCGATAGGCCCAAAGCAGCAGGGCCACGATCGAGCCACCGGGCAAGACCAGTTCGATGGCCAGATAGGGACCCAGCGAACGAATCTGAGCGAGTATCCATTCGACCGCTCTCATATCGAACCACCACGGCGGGTTGCGCGTTCGCTATGCCACGTGCGCGCAAACGGGTTGAAGGTGCGAGGCCGCTCTTGCGCTTGCTGCGCATTGCGCTTGACCGGACGCCAGCCAAAACGCCGCCACGTTTCAACGATTGCGGTCGCATAGGACGGCTTGTAGGCAAATGCGCGGTCGAGAATTGAGATCCTGGGTTTCATGTTCATCTCCGTACTATTGCTGTGACACCAAATGCCTAGGCAACAATCTAGGCAAAAAAAATCAAGCGCTCTCCAACATCCGCTGCAGGAAGCTCTCCAGCTGCCGCGCTTCCTGCGGCGTGAAGTCGCGCAGGAAATGGTTAAGCACCTTCATCGCCGACTCCCGGAGCTTCGGATAAACCGCCTTGCCTTCTACGGTCAACTCGAGATGGGAGGCACGACGGTCGCTCGGATGCGCAACGCGGCGCACCAGGCCGCGCCGCTCCAGCCGGTCGAGCATCCGCGTCATCGCGCCCGGGTCGTACGAAATGCCCTTGCACAAACCCGAAGCGGACTCCGCTTCCCCGAGGGCGATCGACATCAGAATGACGTACTGCGCGGCCGTGATATCCAGCGGAGCGAGTTCCGCGTCCAATGCCCCACTCATCGCCATCTTCACGCGGCCGAGCAGGCCGCCGACGCCGCGCTTCGGATCGTACGATTTGATGTCGTAGATCGGTTGTCTCGTTGCTGTTGCGGTTGAGTTCATGTCTCGAATTATAGTGCCTAAGCAACTATTGTCAAGGCTTTTGTTGTCTAGGCTACTACGGGTTTGATTTTGCACAGAAAATAGCGAACCGGGGCCCGCACGGAGGTCGCCCACCGGTCGGATCCCCCCTGGCTTTGTCACCGCCCGCGGATTGGGAACCGATCGACGCCCCCTTGCTGGGTCGCACTGATCCGCTGCTCGGCTTGGCGCCGCAACGGCCGCGGCGGACAGCCGCGCATCGACGCTTGGAAGCGGTCTATGGTCGCGATGATGTCGCTGCTGCGGCAGGACCGCGCGGCACAGCGGGTCCGCTCACTTCTTCGCTTTCGTGTGTGCAGCGGCATTGGGCGCGGCTGGCGGCGCAAGCTGGGGCGTCCGCCCCATCTCCGGGGTTACGCTCTTGCCTTTCGCCCTCTGGTCCGCGATGTAGCGCGCGGCGACCCGGTCCTCGGCGCGCGCTAGCGCGGCCGCATCGGCAGCGGCAGCAGCCGCGTCCTTCGCCTTCTTCTCTTCCGCGGCAACTTTCGCCTTGTCGTCCATCGGCGGCGGCGGCGGCAGCTTCGCCACCGCCCAGCCGAACATGCCAACCACGAGGCCGGCCGCAATGAGTGCACGCAACGTCGTCATGCAGGTCTCCTCATGCTACGCCGGCCGCGTGCGCGGTGGCGGAGTCCCCGCCGCCGCCATGGCTTTCGGATCGGCGAAATGCTCGCGTGCCCGCCCGGCTGCGACCTCCTCGTACCAGCGCAGGTGATGGTGCTTAGCCCAGCTCTCGTCGACATAGCCGTAGCGCATCGCCCGATAGGCGTCGACCATGCCGATCGTGCCGAGGTAGACGTGGACGAACGCGAGCGAAATGGCGACGTAGGCCGCGACCATGTGCACGACATTGGCGATCTGCATGGTCGAGCGGGTCTGGTCGAAGTTCGGGAACACCAGCACGAGTCCGCTGGCGACAAGCACGGAGGACAGAATCACCAGAACGAACCAGAACACCAGCTTCTCGCCGGCGTTGTACTTGCCCGACGGATACTCATGGCCGGTGAAATACCCCCAGATGTTCAGGAACCACTTGATGTCCTCGACGCCGATGCCGTTGTCGCGCACGAAACGAATGAACAGGAAAGGCACCGCGACGATCAGGACCGGGCCGACGAAGTTGTGCAAAGTCTTGGCCACGATCGCGAACCACGAAAACAGTGTGTAGCCGATGACCGGCAGCAGCACCGATTTGCCGAGCGAAAGGATCAAGCCGGTGATGGCGAGCGTAACCCATGTGATCGCCAGCAGCCAATGCGCATAGCGGTCCATGGGCGCGAAGCGCTCGATGAGCCTCCCGCCGCGCTTCTCGTTCGCGGCCAGGTCGAGCGGCCCGCGAACCAGGTAGAACACCGAAAGTCCAAGGATCGCCAGTGCGACCAGCATGCCGCCCCAAAAGGCAAGCGGTGCTCGCAGGCTGCGCCAGGCTTCGCCCTGCGACTGGATCAGGATGTTGGTTTCCCGGCCCCGCACCTGTGTCACCCCGGGCGCGCCCGAGCGCACGTCGCGCCACACCGGCGCGTTATTGAGCGGCTGCGCCGCCTCCCGGTTCGCTTCGGCGCCCGGCGAAGCATTTTGCGCTGTCGGCGCGGGCGTCGGCAGCTGGTCCTGCGCGGAGGCACCGGTCGTCACGCCCAGCCAGAGCAGAGCAACCAGCAGCAAGGCGACCCGCGGAATCGCTGCATCAGCCATCAGCGCTCCTAGTGCGTACGCTTGTATTCGTTCTGGGCTTGCGCGCGCGTGGCCAGCGCCCGCTCCCACGCCGCCTTGTCGCCATTGAAGGGCGGATTCGCATAAGGCGGCGTGTCCGGCTTGCCCTGGTAGGTGCCCTGCTTGTAGTTGACCACCTGTGGCCGCTCGCCGCAGGCGGCGAGCGTGACCAGCAGCGACGCGAGCAGCAACAGGCCCGCGGCGCGGATCATGACTTGCTCCCCGGCGCCGCGGGTGCGGGTGCGCCCGGAGGCGGGTGCGGCGCCGACGCCGTCGGTCCGTAAGCCGTATCCCAGCCCCACGGCGGTCCGCTGCGCGTGCCGCGCGCGGCGCGCGTGGTGACCCGGTCGCGATAGATGTTGGAGATGACCTCGCCATCGCCGGCGAGCAGGGATTTGGTCGAACACATCTCGGCGCAGACCGGCAGCTTGCCTTCGGCCAAGCGATTGCGGCCGTACTTGGCGAATTCCGCGGGCGAGTTGTCCTTCTCCGGGCCGCCGGCGCAGAAGGTGCACTTGTCCATCTTGCCACGCACGCCGAACGCGCCCGCCTGCGGAAACTGCGGCGCGCCGAAGGGGCAGGCATAGAAGCAATAGCCGCAGCCGATGCACAGATCCTTGTCGTGCAACACCACGCCTTCCTCGGTATGGTAGAAGCAATCGACCGGACACACCGCCATGCACGGCGCGTCGGAACAGTGCATGCAGGCAACCGACATCGAGCGCTCGCCGGGTACGCCGTCGTTGATGGTGACCACGCGGCGGCGGTTCACGCCCCAGGGTATGTCGTGCTCCTGCTTGCACGCGGTGACGCAGCCGTTGCACTCGATGCAGCGCTCGGCATCACACAGGAATTTCATTCGAGCCATGGTATCTGCCTTCCCCCGTCACGCCTTGAGCTTCTCGACCTGGCACAGGGTCGTCTTGGTTTCCTGCATCATCGTGACCGAGTCATAGCCGTAGGTGGTCGCCGTGTTGACCGCTTCGGCGCGTACGATCGGGTGCGCGCCCTCCGGGTAGTACTCGAGCATGTCCTTGCCCATCCACCAGCCGGAGAAGTGGAACGGAATGAATGTCGTCCCGGCGGCGACACGGTCGGTAACCAGGGCCTTGACCTTGATCTGCGCGCCGGTTGGCGTCTTCACCCAGACGTACTCGCCATCCTTTACGCCGCGGTTGTTCGCGTCCCGGGCATTGATCTCGACGAAGTTCTCCTGCTGCAGTTCGGCCAGCCACGGATTCGAGCGCGTCTCCTCGCCGCCACCTTCGTATTCGACCAGCCGCCCGCTGGTGAGAATGAGCGGGAAGTGCTCCGCGACCTTGTCCTGCACGTTTTTCTGCTGCACCGACTTGTACAGCGTCGGCAGCCGCCAGAAGGCCTTCTTGTCGTCGTGCGTCGGGTACTTGGCGACCAGGTCCGGTCGCGGCGAGTACAGCGGCTCGCGGTGCTGCGGAATGGCATCGGGAAAGTTCCACACGATCGCGCGCGCCTTGGCGTTGCCGAACGGGTGGCAGCCGTGCTTGAGCGTGACACGCTGAATGCCGCCGGAAAGGTCGGTCTTCCAGTTCTTGCCCTCGGCGGCCTTTTTCTCGTCCTCGGTCAGATCGTCCCACCAGCCGAGCTTCTTCAAGAGCACGTGATCGAACTCCGGGTATCCCGTGGTGAGTTCGGACCCCTTGGGATAGGAGCCGTCTTCGGCCAGCAGGTTCACCCCGTCGCGCTCGACACCGAAGTTGGCGCGGAAACAGCCGCCGCCGTCCATGACGTTCCTCGATTCGTCGTAAAGGTTGGGCGAGCCGGGATGCTTGATCTCGGGGGTGCCGTAGGACGGCCATGGCAATCCATAGTAATCCCCATCGCACGGTCCGCCCTTGGCGCGCAGCGTCTTCACGTCGAAGGTCGCCTGGTTCTTCATATGCAGCTTCAGACGCTCCGGCGATTGACCCGTATAACCGATCGTCCAGGTGCAGCGATTGACCTCCTTGAGGATCGATTCGGGCGTCGGCTCTTCGAACTTGGACTCGCCGTCCGGCTTCCACATCGTGTAGTTCTTGACCAGCTCCTTGTCGAAGCCGAATTTCTTGGCGAACGCATACATGAGCGCATGGTCGGTCTGCGACTCGAATAGCGGCGTGATCACACGCTCGCGCCATTGCAGCGACCGGTTCGACGCGGTGACCGAGCCGGAGGTCTCAAATTGCGTGCAAGCAGGCAGGAGGTATACGCCGTCGGTGCGCACCATGGCGGCCATCGCCGCGGTCGCCGACGGGTACGGGTCGATGACCACCAGCGTATCGAGCTTCTTCATCGCCTCGATCATTTCCTTGCCCCGCGTCTGGCTGTTCGGTGCATGGCCCCAGAACACGACCGCGCGCAGGTTGTTGTCCTGATCGATCAGTTCGTTTTTTTCCAGCACGCCGTCGATCCAGCGCGACACCGTCATGCCCGGCTTCTCCATCATCGCCTGCGAGGCGAAACGGCTCTTCATCCAGTCGTAGTTCACGCCCCAGACGGCGCCGAAGTGTTTCCATGCCCCGGCCGCGACGCCGTAATAGCCGGGCAGCGAGTCGGGGTTGGGGCCGATGTCGGTTGCGCCCTGCACGTTGTCGTGACCGCGAAAAATATTCGCTCCGCCGCCCGACACGCCAACGTTGCCCAGCGCGAGCTGGAATATGCACGACGCGCGCACGATGGCGTTGCCAATCGTGTGCTGCGTCTGGCCCATGCACCAGACCAGCGTCGACGGCCGGTTTTTCGCCATCATCTCGGCGACTTTGTACACCTCGGCTTCAGGCACGCCGCAAACCTCTTCGACCTTGTCCGGCGTCCACTTGGACAGGCATTCCTCGCGCACCTTGTCCATGCCGTAGACGCGGTCATGGATGTACTGCTTGTCCTCCCAGCCGTTCTTGAAGACGTGGTAGAGCATGCCGAACAGGAACGCGATGTCGGTTCCGGAGCGAATGCGCACGTACTCGTCCGCCTTCGCCGCGGTGCGGGTAAAGCGCGGATCGACCACGATCATCCGACAGCCGGTTTCCTTGGCGTGCAGCATATGCAGCAGCGACACCGGGTGCGCCTCCGCAGCGTTGCTGCCGATGTAGAGCGCGCACTTGGAGTTCTGCATGTCGTTGTAGGAGTTGGTCATCGCCCCGTAGCCCCAGGTGTTGGCTACGCCGGCGACCGTCGTCGAGTGGCAGATGCGCGCCTGGTGATCGCAGTTGTTGGTGCCCCAGAAGGACACGAACTTGCGCAGCAGGTACGACTGCTCGTTGCTGTGCTTGGAGCTGCCGATCCAGAACACCGAGTCCGGACCGCCCTTGACCTTGTCGTTGCGGATCGCCAGCAGGCGGTCGCTCACTTCCTTGAGCGCATCGTCCCAGGAGATCTTCTGCCACTTGCCGTTGACGAGCTTCATCGGCGACTTCAACCGGTGCGAATTCGCGATCATGCCGTGCTCGCGCACCGAGGCGCCCTTGGCGCAATGTGCGCCGAGGTTCAGCGGCGAGTCGAACACCGGCTCCTGCCGGATCCAGACGCCGTTTTCGACCACGGCGTCGACCGAGCAGCCCACCGAGCAGTGCGTGCACACCGTGCGCTTGGTTTCGATCGTACTGGCTTCTGCCTTGGCCTCGGCCTTGCCGATCACGCCAAGGGGAAGCTGGCTCGCGAACGCCCCGGCCCCTGCCACCAGGCCCGAACGCTGCAAAAACGTCCGCCGATCCATCGTCGCGAGCTTGGCTCCGACGCGGGGGCGGAAACGTGGACGAGCTGCCGGGGCGCTTGCTTGCGCGCCACTGTCGATTTTCGTAAGCAGCATGATCCGTCCTCCTCCTAAAAACCGATTGCTAACCTCTGCCAAGCCGACTCGGTCCGTCGCGGTCACCCGGACGCAACCATGCCTTAAATCTTCGCCGTCCGGTAGTAGCGCCGGACGTGATCGGTCTCCCGGTACCCTTCGCCCGAGGCAGCGTCGGGGTCGGCCGGCGCAGCCGGCGCGTTACCCTTAAGCGAGCGCGCCGCGATCGCGGCCGCGCCGATCCCGCCGGCGCCAAGCGCCAACAGAAAGCCGCGCCGCTTGGAAACGGGCGCTCTGGGATCCGACTCGGGACGGGAGGGTACGACAGGGCGTGCGTTACCGGGGCTCGAGCTCATGCCTGCCTCCGCAAAGGGTGTTGCGCCGTGACGTTGTCGAGTCGCATCGGAAGGGCTCAATGCCTCGTCAGTCGATGGCGAACGAGTCACGTTCGATCGCCATGAAGGAATCGGTAAATTCTGCTACCCGGCGGTAGTAGTTGGCAACAGGAGAATTTTTTATTGCATTGCAGCATGACGTTATCCACGGTGCAACATAGATCGCAAAGAACTCGCCTTGTTGCACGATCGATCCCGGTTCGATCCCCGGCGCACCGCCCACAAGAACTCGCATCGTCTCACAGATCGCCGTCAGGTGGTCCTCGTAGACGCTGACGCCATCGCGGCGGCCCAGGCCCAGGCGCGAGAGCGTCGCCCGCAACTCGGCGAGTGGGCTGCTTCCGGCCCCGGGGAGGTAGCCCGACGCATGCAGGCTTACCTCGCTCCGGCCCACGCCTATGAACAGGCGCTGGTATTCGTCGCCGGTCGTTGCCGCGTCAGTGGCGGCGCTGGCAGCGATCAGACCGCGCCACGCCGCGGCGAGTTCGCGCGCGGCACTCCCGCCGACGACCGGCCATTCGTCCGCCGCCGCGATCGTGGCGAGCAGCGCTTCGTCCGGCGCCGCGGCGTAAAGGCGCGAGAGCAAGGCATAGAAATTGGCGCGTGCCTGGTCCTCGGCCGCTAACTCTCCGTGCATGGCAACCGGTAGCTGCGCCCCACTCATGGTTTCGCAGCGCCCTCCGGGCCGCGCCCGGTCGGCAGCTCGGTGCGCATCCGGTCGAGCACCCTGCAGTCGGCGCACATCTTGAGCTGCTCGAGCGCGCCGGGGGCCGCAAACATCGAATGGCCGGCGAGCCGTTCGAGCATGCTGGCGACCATCTTTTCGGTTCCGAGCGGCTTGCCGCAGCGAATGCAGGCAAAGATCGCCGCCTCGTTGAGCACGCGCGGCGCGCGCGCCTCGGCGGTCAACAACAGGCGTGGCTCGAGGGCGATCGCATCTTCCGGACAGGTCGCGGCGCACAGGCCGCACTGCACGCACTTCGCTTCGATGAAGCGCAGCTGCGGCGCCTCCGCCTGCGGGTGATCGAGGAGGGCGCCGACCGGACACGCCCCGACACAGGCTAAGCACATCGTGCACGCGTCGCGGTTGACGACGATCGTCCCGAATGGCGCGCCGGCGCCGAGCGCAACCTGCGCGCGCGGGGTGGGCGCGTGCGCGACCAGGTGCTCGACGGCGAGCGCGATGGTCGCGCGCTTGTCGGCAGTCCAGTGGAACGTCGCCGGCGTGCGCACCGCCAGCGCGGGCATGAGCGCCCACACGGCTGCTTCCAGCGCCGCGCTGTCCGACGCGCGAAGGAGTTGGGCGTGCGTTCCCTGGTAGCCCAGCGCCTGCACGATGGCGTCGGCAAAGGCCATCTGCTGCGCCAGTGCGTCCGCATACTGCGGCGCCTCCGCACCGGTGGCGAGCACCGCGATCTCGCCCGCGCCGTAGGCGAGCGAACCGAGCCAGGCGTCGATGCCCGCCGCGGCGATGTGGTGCAGCTCGACCGGAATCACGCGCGAGGGCAATCCCCGGCCTTGCCGGCCGAGGCGCAGGATGAGCTCGCGGCCGGCCCCGTCGTAAAACAGCAGGCACGGGTCACGGCCGCCGGCGGCGCGATAGGTCGCGAGCAGGGTGCGCACCTCGGCACCGAGCGTCGGCAGCGGCGGATAGGCGTAGGTCATCGCACCGGAGGGACAGACGGTCGCGCAGGCACCGCAGCCCATGCACAGATGCGGCTCGACGAAGACGTGGTCGCCGTCGGCACGAATCGCCTCGGTCGAGCACACGTCGAGACACAGGTCGCAGCCGGGTTGCTGCGCACGTGAATGCGCGCACAGCGACGCCTGGTAGTGGAAGAACTTGGGCTTCTCGAAGCTGCCGACCGCGGCGACGATGTCGACTACTGCCAGCGCCTGTGCCGCCGGGTCGTCGCCGGGATGCCAATAGCCCTGCGGCGGCTGGTGCATCGCCAATTGGGGCTCAGGCTGCAGGTCGAGTACCAGGTCGAAAGTCTCGCTGCGCTCCGCTCCGGCCGCCGTGCGCTCGAAGTCGATTGCGCCGATCGCGCCGCAGGCGACGACGCACTGGCGATGGTCGCGACAGCGATCAAGGTCGATCTGGTAGCTGAAATCGATCGCCCGCTCCGGACAGACGCGCACGCAGGCATTGCAGCGGGTGCAGAGCTCCAGGTCGATGGGGTTTTCCTGGGTCCACGCGGCGCTGAATGCGCCGAGCCAGCCGCTCAGGCGCGCGAGCTTGCCGGAATAGACCGGATAGCTGCACTCGGGTGGCAGCTCGCTCCCTTTTGCCTGGCCGGTGATGAGCACGCTCACCGCGAGCTGCTCTCGCAGTGCATCGGCCCAACGCAATGCCGCCGCGGCCGGTCCCACGAGCAGCAACCGCCCCTCGGAGTGGAACGTGATCCGCGGCACTGGCTCGGGCTCGGGCAATGCGGCGGCTGCAAGCAGCGCCGCGATCTTGGGCGTCGCCGCGCGCCCTTCGGCTGACCATCCCGCCGCTTCGCGGATATTGACGAAGGAAAGCTGCTGCGTCCTGCCCCCCTCGCCCACCGCGTCGCCGATGCGCCGCGTTTCCTGCGTGCACGCGACGACGACATCGCCGCGACTTTTTTCCGCAAATGCCGCGAGCTCCTTCTGGCAGAGCTGGGTGTGGACCGGCAGCGGCCCGGCGAGCTCCAGCACGCGCGCGAGCGCCTCCGCATCAAGCGGCAACGTGCCATTGCAGTTGCACAGATGCAGTTCCTTGTCGCGCAGCGTCATTGCGCCGGTTCGGCTGGCTTCGCGCGGTTAGGCTCGACGTCCGCCGCCTTGGAGTCTTGCGCCGCGGGGGCCCCCACGTCCGTGCTCGGCGCGGCGCGGGTCGGTTGTGCGCTCGACAACGCGGCTGCGCTCGCCTCCGACAGCGAGGCGGGCGTCGCGTCGGACGCAGAGGCTGCTCCCGGCGCCGAACTCGCCCCGCCAACCGCCGGGTCGCCCGCTTCCGGCAAGGCACCGAAGCCACGCTGCAAGAGGTCAGCGAGCACATCGGGCGCGATCGGATCGGCCTGGGTGTAATCGTCGATATAGGTATCGAGCCCATCCATGATGTTGAAGCGCGGATCGCGGAAGAGCTGCTTCAACGCGGCGCGCCGAACCTGGTCGTCGACTTCGGGCCGTAGAAACGCCGTGAAATCGGAGGCGAGGGTCAGCGACTCGACCGGCGGCAGCTCGGCTGCGACCGGTGCCGGCGGCACTACCGCCGGTGCGGCGGCCGCCGGCGCCGAGGCCGGCGTCGACTTCGCCGCCTCAAGCTTGCGTCGCGACCAGCGCGAAAGCGAAAAGCGCGGTCCGAAGCCGCGCGGGGCGCTCATCGCCGCCGTCCGTCGCGGCGCGCGCCGGCGCGCGCCTGCGTGTCTTCATAGAGCGCGTTGCGCTGCCCCTTCTTGCGCGGCTCGGGCTTGTAATGTGCGGCGACAAACGCCTCGAGTGCGGCCAGAATCGCCGCCGGCATCGGCACCGCGTCGACCTGCTCGCCAGCATCGAGAAAGCGGGCCGCCTCGGCGTAACTGACGGTGACGCTCAGCGGCCGCGCGCGCGGCTCGGCATCGTCCTCGGCCTCGGCCATGCGCCACAGGACGAAGACCTTCGGCTCCCGGGCCGACGCATTAAGGTAATAGCCTTCGCTCTCGGAGGGATGCAGCTCGATCGCGTGCCCGCCGAGGCGCCAGCGCGTTCCCTCCGCCCCGTCGCTTAAGAGCGTGCATCCCGGCGCGCTGTCGGCGCCGGCCTCGATCGCGACCGCTTCCCAGCGCTCGCTTGCCCACCGATTGGTAAGCGGGATGCGGTGCATGATCACGGCGACGGGAAACCGCAAGGGCAACATGGATTTGAGTCGGTGCCGGCGTGCGCGCTGCGGCCGACTTGCGGCGCGATGATACACCCGTGGACAACCCGCTCTGCTACCATGTTCCATCGCCTTTTCGATTTTCGTCATGGCTCGAGTCATTCCCTTAGCCGACGCGCGCAGCGCGCTGCCGCGAGGCGCAACCGCGCCGCGCGTCGCGCCCTCCGGCCTGCTCGCCGATGCGCACGGACGCCCACTGCGCGACCTGCGCATTTCGGTCACCGACCGCTGCAACTTCCGCTGCGTGTATTGCATGCCCAAGGACGTCTTCGGTCGCGACTACCCGTTCCTGCCGCATGCCGACCTGTTGACCTTCGAGGAGATCACGCGGCTCGCGCGCGTGTTCAAGGCGCACGGCATCGAAAAGATCCGCCTCACCGGTGGGGAGCCGCTGCTGCGCAAGCGCCTGGAGCGCCTGGTGGCGATGCTCGCCGAGCTCGGCGGGCTCGACCTGACGCTCACCACCAACGGGGCCCTGCTGGCCAGGAACGCAGGCGCGCTCAAGGCGGCCGGATTGAACCGGGTGACGGTCAGCCTCGACGCGCTCGATGATGGCATCTTCCGCGCCATGAACGACGTCGACTTCCCGGTGGCGAAGGTGCTCGAGGGCATCGATGCTGCGGCCGCGGCAGGCCTCGCTCCGGTCAAGATCAACATGGTGGTCAAGCGCGGCATGAACGAACACGAAATCCTGCCGATGGCGCGGCACTTCAAGGGCAGCGGCCATATCCTGCGCTTCATCGAGTACATGGATGTGGGCCACACCAACGGCTGGCGCATGGATGACGTCGTTCCCTCGGCGGAGGTGCTGCGCATCGTCGGCGCTTCGCTGCCGCTTGTGCCCAGCGACGCGAACTACCCGGGAGAGGTCGCAACGCGCTGGCGGTATGCTGACGGGACGGGCGAGATCGGCGTCATCTCCTCAGTCACCCAAGCCTTCTGCGGCAACTGCACGCGCGCCCGGCTGACGACCGAAGGCAGGCTCTACACCTGCCTGTTCGCGATCCAGGGCTTCGATCTGCGCGCGCTGCTGCGCGACGGCAGCAGCGACGAACGGATTTCCGACACGCTCGCGGCCATCTGGCTGCAGCGCGGCGACCGTTATTCCGCGATCCGCTCGGAGCATACCGTGGCGCTGCCCAAGATCGAGATGAGCTACATCGGCGGCTAGCTCGCGCCCCCCGCCGCCGCCTACTGCATGCAAGTCCGAGCGCTGGTCGAGTTCCTAAGTGGCCTCGAGCAGAACAACAACCGCCCTTATTTCGTCTGGCACAAGCCGGCGTACGATGTGCTGCGCGAGGAATTCGAGGCGCTGACGGCCGATCTCATCGCCCGCGTCGCCAAGTTCGACCGGGACCTGGGGCCGGTCGATGCGAAGAAAGCCCTGTTTCGCATCTATCGCGACACCCGCTTCTCCAAGGACAAGACACCGTACAAGACCCATTTCAGCGCCGCGATCCGCGAGCGGGCGAAGAAAGGCCTCGAACCGGGCTATTACTTCCATATTGATCACCGCGGCGTACTCCTCGCCGGCGGCGGCATCTATAACCCCGATCCAGCGATCCTGGCCCGCATCCGGCGCCATATCGCGCGGCACCCCGCGGCGCTCACGCGCGTGCTGCGCGAGCCGCGCTTCCACAAAACCTATGGCGGGCTCTCCGACGAGGAAGCGCTGGCGCGGGCCCCCAAGGGCTTTGCGCCGGACCTGCCGCACATCGACGCCATCAAGCTCAAGCACTACTTCGCGCTGATCGAAGTCGATATCGGCAAGCGGCCACCGAAGGATCTTGCGCGCTCGATCGCCGGCTATTTCCGCGACGTCGTGCCGTTGATGCGCTGGCTGCGCCGCGGGGTCGCCGAACACCCATGAACGCGCCCGACGCGCCGTATCGCCCCGTGCTCACCGACGCGGCCCGACCGGCAACCTTCGCCGTGCGCGCGGTCGACGAGGACGGCGAAACGCGCGAGACCCTGATCGCCGGCGAACACCCGCTGACCCTCTACATCGACAAGCGCGAACTGCTCACCATCATGACCCTTGGCGCCGCGCCCGAGGCGCTTGCCATCGGTTATCTGCGCAACCAGCGCCTGCTCGAGCGGATCGAGGACGTCGTTTCGGTGCAGGTCGACTGGGAAGTCAACGCCGTCGCCGTGACCACGCGGCACGGATTGAAGGATCTCGAGGCCAAGACCGCACGGCGCACCACGACCACCGGCTGCGGACAGGGGACCGTGTTCGGCGACCTGATGCAGGAAATTGACGCGGTACGCGTGCCGCAGGGCGCGACCCTTTCGCGCGCCACGCTCTATGCCCTGCTGGAGCAGGTGCGCCAGCACGAGACGATCTACAAGCAGGCCGGGGCCGTGCACGGCTGCGCGCTGGCGACCAATGCCGCGGCGACGAGCGAGATCCTGTACTTCATCGAGGACGTCGGCCGGCACAACGCCGTGGACGCGATCGCCGGCATGATGTGGCTCGATCGGGTTGCCGGCGGCGACAAGATTTTCTACACCACCGGCCGCCTGACCTCGGAGATGGTCATCAAGGCCGCGCAGATGGAGATCCCGTTTCTCGTCTCGCGTTCGGGCCTCACGCAGATGGGCTACGAAATCGCGCGCCAAGTGGGCATGACGATGATCGGCCGCGCGACCGGCAAACATTTCCTGCTCTTTACCGGCAGCGAGCAGTTTCGCAGCTGATGCGCGCGCCGGGCATCACCGGGGTCGTACTGGCCGGCGGCCAGGGCCGGCGCATGGGCAGCATCGACAAGGGTCTGGTGCTGCTCGACGACCGGCCGATGGTGGCCCACGTACTCGAGCGACTGCGCCCCCAGGTCGACGAAATCCTCATCAACGCCAACCAGCATCACGCCGAGTACGCGGCCTTCGGTTACCCCGTGGTGGCCGACGCGATCGGCGGCTTTGCCGGTCCCCTGGCGGGACTGCAGGTCGCGCTCGCCAGGGCGTCGTTTCCGCTGCTGGCGACGGCGCCCTGCGATTCGCCGTTTCTGCCCGCCGACCTGGTCACGCGCTTAGCCGCGGCGTTGCACGCGGCCAAAGCGGACCTGGCAGTCGCCCGCACCTTCGACCAGCCGCATCCGGTGTTCGCGCTGGTGCGGCGGGAGGTGCTGCCGCACCTGGGCGGCTTTCTCGCAGGCGGCGGGCGCAAGATCGACGCCTGGTACGCTACACTAAAGACGGTCGAAGTCGCATTCGACGACGAGGCCGAGGCGTTCCGCAACATCAACACCGCCGCCGAGCTCAAGGCGGCCAGCCGCTGAAAAAAATGCCGCCCAAAACGCTGCGCGAGCTTTCCTGCGCCGACGATTACGATCCGAATTCGATGCCGGTGGCGAAGGCGCGCGAACTGATCGCGAGCTTTCTCACCCCGGTGGCGGCGGTCGAGCGCGTGCACCTGCGCAACGCCCTCGGCCGGGTGCTGGCCGAAGATCTCGTCTCGCCGCTTGCCGTGCCCGGGCACGACAACTCGGCCATGGACGGTTACGCGGTACGCTTCGCCGATCTGCGCCCGGATGGCGAGACCGTCCTGAAGCGCGTCGGCGAGTCCTTCGCCGGCAAACCGTGGCCGGGCGCGATCGGGCCCGGCCAATGCGCTCGCATCTTCACCGGCGGCGTGATGCCCCAGGGCGCCGATACCGTGGTCATGCAGGAACGCGCAAGCGAGGATGCCAACGGCGTTGCGATTCCCGCCGGTGCGGTCACCAAGGCCGGCAGCAATCGGCGCTTCGCCGGCGAGGACTTGAAGCAGGGCCAGACCGTGTTTCGCACCGGACAGCGCCTGCGTCCGGCCGAGCTCGGCATGATTGCCTCCTTAGGCATAGGCGAGGTCAGCGTGGTTCGCAAGCTGCGGGTGGCGTTTTTTTCCACCGGCGACGAGCTCAAGCCCATCGGCACGCCGCTCGCCGCCGGCGAGCTCTACGACAGCAACCGTTACACCCTGCATGGCATGCTGACACGGCTTGACTGCGAGGTCATCGATATGGGCGTGGTCGCGGACGTGCCCGCCGCGCTCGAGCGCGCGTTAGCCAGCGCCGCGCAGGCCGCGGACGTCGTCATCACCTCCGGCGGGGTGTCGGTCGGCGAGGCCGATTTCGTCCGGGCGCAGTTGGACAAGCTGGGCGAAGTGCTGTTCTGGAAGATTGCGATGAAGCCCGGCCGGCCGCTGGCATACGGCAAGATCGGCGGCGCACACTTTTTCGGCCTGCCCGGCAATCCGGTTTCGGTGATGGTGACATTCTACGAATTCGTGCGCGACGCGTTGTTGGTGCTGCAAGGACAGCGCGACATCCAGCCCGTGCCCACGTTCAAGGTGCCGCTGGCAGCGGCGGTCAGGAAGGCGCCCGGGCGCACCGAGTTCCAGCGCGGCATCCTCTCGCCCGATGGCGCGGGCGGCTGGACCGTGCGCACCACCGGCGACCAGGGCTCCGGCATCCTGTCGTCGATGTCGCAGGCCAACTGCTTCATCGTGCTCGGCAGCGACACCGGCAACGTCGCGGCCGGCGAGTTGGTCGAGGTACAGCTGCTCGAAGGACTCACCTGACGCCCGAGTACACGGGGCCGCCACGCCGCCACTGACGCGCCGCAGCGTCTGCAACTCGATCGGTTAGGGCAGTGGGACCGCGCGACGGCTTAGGCGACGATGCTGCTGCGACCGGAGCGCTCGAGACGGCGCATGCGTTCCTCGAGCTCATAGATGTCGCGCGCTCCCGCCAGGTACGCCTCGCGGTCGCGCTGCGCCTGGCGCCAGAACCAGTGATCCAGGCGATCGAATAGGCTGCCGGACCGCGCTTTGTTCTGGCCCGCGTCGCGCCGCAACGGATTGAACAGCAGGGCGTGGCTGACCTTCGCCCACGCCCCGGCGAGGCCCGGATCTTCACACAGAGAGCTGGTCGCTTTCATGTTTGCGCTCCACTCGACGCGAGAGCCGGTAGGCCTCACGTCCGTTTGCCGATGCACTTCGCACCGTCAACACAATATGGGCGCCGGGTTACATCAAGTCCAATCGTATTTGCGGAAGTCCGCGATCGGATTCGCCGATCGCAAGCGGCGTGAGGCGCGCCCTAGCGGCGTGCAGCCGAGAGCACGCCGGAGACGTCGCGCACCAGCTCGAGCGCGCGCTTGAGCTCTGCAAGGCCACGCACTTCGAGGGTGAACCCCATTCGTGCCTGGAGGTTCTTGGTCAGGGTCTTGACCGCGGTGACGTTGATCTTCTCGCGCGAAAAGACCTCGGAGATATCGCGCAGCAATCCCTGCCGATCCATCGCGTCGACGACGACGTCGACCGCAAACACTTCATCCCGCGCCGCGCCCCAGTCGGCGCTAATGAGCCGCTCGGGCTGGCGCTCGCGCAGGCGAGCGACGTTGCTGCAGCTCTGGCGATGGATGGAAATGCCCTTGCCGTGGGTGACGAAGCCGACGATCGGATCCGGCGGCGCCGCCTTGCAGCAGCGCGCCAGTCCGGTCATGAGCCGATCGACGCCGACGATGAGAATGCCGCTGCCGGCGCCCGCGGCCTTGCTCTCGCGGGCGACGACGGTGTGCTCGTCGGCGGGCGGCGCCGCGTCGGGATCGCCGACGGCGCGGATGGCGCTCTGCAGCGCGCGCAGATTGATTTCGCCGCGCGCCACCGCGGCAAAGAAGTCCTCGACCCGGGTGCTGCCGGCCTCACTGGCGAGGGCGTCGAGATTGAGCGCGGTCATGCCGGCGCGCGCGAGCTCGCGCTCGACGATATCGCGGCCGTGCGCGATCGTCTCGCCAACCTGCTGCGCCTTGAACCACTGCCGTACCTTCGCCCGTGCCCGGTGGCTGTGCACGTAGCCGAGCTCGGGGTTGAGCCAGTCGCGCGACGGGCCGCCCTGCTTCACCGCCACGATCTCCACCTGCTGCCCGCTCGACAGGGCGAAGTTGAGCGGCACCATCGCGCCGTCGACGCGCGCACCACGACAGCGGTGGCCCAGGCTCGTGTGCACCGCGTAGGCGAAGTCAACCGGGGTGGCGCCGCGCGGCAGGTCGACCACCCTGCCCTGCGGAGTCAGCACGTAGATCACCTCGGTGAACAGGCTTGACTTGAACTGCTGCAGCCACTCCCCGGCATCGGCCACGGCGTCCTTCCAGTCGAGCACCTGTCGCAGCCAGGCGATTTTCTCGTCGTAGCCGGGATCGCGGCGGGCGGCTTGCGCGCCTTCCTTGTAGCGCCAATGCGCCGCGACGCCGTATTCCGACTGACGGTGCATGCCGAACGTGCGGATCTGCACCTCGAGCGGCTTGCCCTCGGGCCCGATCACGGCGGTGTGCAGCGATCGGTAATCGTTCGCCTTGGGCTTGGCGATGTAGTCGTCAAACTCGCGCGGCACCGGTGTCCAGAGGTTGTGCACGACGCCGAGCGCGGTGTAGCAGTCCTTCACTTCGTCGACGAGAATGCGCACCGCGCGGATATCGTAGAGCGACTCGATGCCCGCCTCCTTGCGCCGCATCTTCGTCCAGATGCTGTAGATGTGCTTGGCGCGACCGCTGACCTCGGCCTTGATACCGGCGGCGGCGAGTTCGCGCTTCAGGGTGGCCTGCACGCTTTCGATGTAATGCTGGCGGTCCAGGCGGCGCTCGTCGAGCAGGCGGGCAATGCGCTGGTAGGTCTCTGGCTCGAGCGCGCGCAGGGCAAGATCCTCGAGCTCCCACTTGAGCTGCCAGACACCGAGTCGGTTCGCCAGCGGCGCGAACAGGTCCAGCGTTTCGCGCGCGGTGGGCGCGCGCACCTCGTCCGGTGCCGCATCGGCAGTGACCAGGTAGCGCAGCGCCTGGGTGCGCTCGGCGAGCTTGATCAGGACGACACGAATGTCCTCGACCATCGCCAGCAGCATCTTGCGCAGGTTCTCCGCCTGCAGGGCACGCTCTTCCTTGGCTTCGAGGTCCGCGGCGGCGCGGATCGCGCCCATACGTGCGGCGCCGATGACGATCTGCGCCACTTGGTTGCCGAAGGACTCGGCCAACGCGGCCGGGTCGAAGCCCGCCGTCGCCGGCATGCCGAGCAAGACCGCGGCTTCGACCGACTCCGCATCGAGCTTAAGCCCGGCGACGATCGCCGCGGTGCCCAACGCGCGATCCAGCCAGGGTTCGCCGTCGGGTGTGCAGAGATCGCCGTAGCGCGCGCGTGCCGCGGCGAGCGCTTTGGTAATGCCGGCGCGCTCGTCCGGCGCAAAAGCGGCGCCTACCTGCTCCAGCCAGGCAGCGAAGGTCTCCGGACCCGCGCGCGTGAGCGAGCCCTCGCCCGCCGCGCCGATGAGCGCCACCATGGACTTTAAACCGCGGCTTTGGCCACCGCCGCGGCGAGGTCGCGGGCACAGCGATTGGCCGCGTCGGCCTCCTGCGCCTCGACCATCACCCGCAGCACCGGCTCCGTGCCGGAGGGGCGCAGGAGCACGCGCCCTGCCCCGTCGAGCGCCGCCACCGCTGCGCGTTCGGCGCGCCGGATGTCGTCGTTCGCGCGCCAGTCGAAACCGCGCCGCACCGGAACGTTGATCAGGCACTGCGGAAACAGCGGCGCATCCGCGGTCGCCGCGGCGAGCGTCGTTTCCTGCTCGCGCAGCGCGCGCAGCACCGCCAACGCGGCAACGATCGCGTCTCCCGTCGTATGCTTGTCCAGGCAGATGATGTGACCGGAGTTCTCGCCGCCGAGGATCCAGCCTTTCTCCTGCATTTTCTCCAGCACGTAGCGGTCGCCGACGGGGGTGCGCTGCAATGGAATGCCGCGCCGCGCCAGCGCCTGTTCGAAGCCGAGATTGCTCATCTGCGTGCCGACGACCCCGCCTGCCATCGCGCCACGGCGCCAGTAGTCGAGCGCGATCACGTACAGCAGCTGGTCGCCATCGTAGGCCCGGCCCTCGGCGTCGACCATGATGGCGCGGTCGCCGTCGCCATCGAGCGCGAGACCGACGTCGGCACCGTGGGCGACGACCGCGGCCTGCAGGTGCCGCGGGTGCATTGCCCCGACACCGGCGTTGATGTTGACTCCATCCGGTTCGCTGCCGATCGCGATCACCTCCGCGCCGAGCTCGTGGAACACCGGCGGCGCGACGTGATACGCCGCGCCGTGCGCGCAGTCGACGACGAGCTTCATGCCTTTCAGGTCGAGCTCGTTGGGAAACGTGCCCTTGCAGAACTCGATGTAGCGACCCGCTGCGTCGTTGACGCGTCGCGCCTTGCCCAGGTGCGCCGAGGGTACGCAGACGAGCGGCGCGTCCATGCCGCGTTCGATCGCCTGCTCGACCGCGTCGGGGAGCTTGCTGCCCGCGGCGGAGAAGAACTTGATGCCGTTGTCCTCGAAGGCGTTGTGCGAGGCGCTGATGACGATGCCGGCGGAAAGGCGCAGCGCGCGCGTGAGGTAGGCCACCGCCGGTGTCGGCAGGGGCCCGCTGAGATAGACATCGACCCCGGCAGCAGACAGTCCCGACTCCAGGGCGGCCTCGAGCAGGTAGCCGGAGATGCGGGTGTCCTTGCCGATCAGCACGCCCGGCGTCTCGCCGGTCCGGCGCGCCGATTCCGCCGCCAGCACGCGGCCGGCGGCGTAGCCGAGCTTCAAAACCAGCTCGGGCGTGATCGGCGCCTCGCCGACGCGACCGCGCACGCCGTCGGTACCGAAGTAGCGACGCTCGGTCATGCCTTGGGCATCATGGACCTTATGCATCTACCGCGTTCCATACCTTGAGCGCATCGACAGTCTCACGCACGTCGTGCACACGAATTATTTTCGCGCCGCGCGCCACGGCCGCCAGCGCTGCCGCAACACTGCCCGCCAAGCGTTCCGCGGCGGCGCCACCGGTCAGAGCGCCGATGGTCGACTTGCGTGACAGGCCGACTAACACCGGGTAGCCGAGCAGGACGAGCTCGGGCAAGCGCCGCAGCAAATCGAGATTATGTTCCACCGTCTTGCCGAAGCCAAAGCCCGGGTCGATGACGATGCGCTCCCGGCCGATACCGGCAGCCTGGCAGGCGGCGGCGCGTGCGGCCAGAAAGCCCCTGACCTCGGCGAGCACATCGGCGTAGGCGACATTCTGCTGCATGGTCTCCGGCTCTCCGCGCATGTGCATCAGGCAGACCGCGACCGGCTCCGGGGCCCCGGCGATCGCCTCCAGCGCACCGGCCCCGCGCAGGGCGCAGACATCGTTGATCATGCTCGCCCCGGCGGCGATCGCCGCGCGCATAACGGCGCTCTTGCGCGTGTCCGCGCTCACCGGGACGCCGAGCGCGGTGATGCGCTCGATGAGCGGCACCACGCGCTCGAGTTCCACCGCTTCGGGCGTTGTCGCGGCACCCGGCCGCGTCGATTCGCCGCCGACGTCGATGATGTCCGCGCCGGCGTCGACCATCCGCCGGGCGTGGTCGAGCGCAGCCGCCGGTTCGAGGTACCGGCCCCCGTCGGAAAACGAGTCCGGCGTCACGTTGAGCACGCCCATGACGAGGGGGCGGTCAAGGCCGAGGCGGTGGCGCCCGCAGACAAGAAAAGGAGGCGGGTTCGTCACGATCGCTGGCCGAAGGCCAAGGCGGCGAGCCCGCGCGCTCCACCCATGGCCGCAACACCCCTGCGAAGGGGGGAGCCAACCCGTTTTAGGCGGGGTTGGCGGAGGGCGCTGCGTCCGGGCCGGCGTTGGGGCCGAAGGTGGGATTGGCCGCGGTCGACGAAGGCTTGGGCGGGCGCGGCGGCCGCCCCTGCATGACGTCCTCGACCTGGTCGGTGTCGAGCGTTTCCCACTCCAGCAGCGCGCGCGCCATCGCCTCGACCTTGTCGCGATTCGCCTCGATGAGCTTGCGCGCCAGGCTGTATTGCTCGTCGATGATGCGCCTGATCTCCATATCGACCTTCTGCATGGTCGCTTCGGACACGTTCTTCTGCGTCGTGATCGAGCGACCGAGGAAGACCTCGCCCTCGTTCTCGCCATAGATCATGGGCCCAAGCATATCGGACATGCCGTAGCGCGTGACCATGTCGCGCGCCATCTGCGTTGCGCGCTCGAAGTCGTTGCTCGCGCCGGTCGTCATCTGCTGCATGAAGATCTCCTCGGCGATGCGACCGCCGAAGAGCACCGCGATGCGCTGCAGCAGGTAGTCGCGATCGTAGGAATAGCGGTCCTGCTCGGGCAGCTGCATGGTAACGCCCAGCGCGCGGCCGCGCGGGATGATCGTTACCTTGTGCACGGGATCGGATTTCGGACACAGCTTCGCCACGACCGTGTGTCCCGATTCATGGTAGGCGGTGTTCTTGCGCTCCTCTTCGGACATGACCATCGACTTGCGCTCGGCGCCCATCATGATCTTGTCCTTGGCCAACTCGAAATCCTCCATGTCGACCAGGCGCTTGGTCTTGCGCGCGGCAAAAAGCGCCGCCTCGTTGACCAGGTTGGCCAGGTCGGCGCCGGAGAACCCCGGCGTGCCGCGGGCGATGATCTCGGCCTTGACGTCGGCGGCCAGCGGCACCTTGCGCATGTGCACCAGCAGGATCTGCTCGCGGCCGCGAATGTCGGGCAGCGGGACGACAACCTGGCGGTCGAAGCGGCCAGGGCGCATCAGCGCCGGGTCGAGCACGTCGGGCCGGTTGGTCGCGGCGATGACGATGACGCCGGAGTTGCCTTCGAAGCCGTCCATCTCGACCAAGAGCTGGTTGAGCGTCTGCTCACGCTCATCGTTGCCGCCACCGAGGCCCGCGCCGCGCTGGCGGCCGACGGCATCGATTTCATCGATGAACACGATGCAGGGTGCGTTCTTCTTCGCCTGCTCGAACATGTCGCGCACGCGCGCCGCGCCCACGCCGACGAACATCTCGACGAAGTCTGAGCCGGAGATGGAGAAAAATGGCACCTTGGCTTCACCCGCGATCGCCTTGGCAAGCAGCGTCTTGCCGGTGCCGGGATTACCCACCATCAGCACCCCGCGCGGAATGCGCCCGCCGAGCTTCTGGAACTTGGATGGATCGCGCAGGAATTCGACCAGCTCGGAGACTTCTTCCTTCGCTTCGTCGCAGCCGGCGACGTCGGCGAAGGTCACGGTGTTGTTCGATTCGTCGAGCATGCGCGCCTTGCTCTTGCCGAACGAGAACGCGCCGCCACGTCCCCCGCCCTGCATCTGGCGCATGAAGAACACCCACACGCCGATCAACAGCAGCATCGGGAACCAGGAGATGAACACCTGCGCCAGGAAGCTCTGCTCTTCCTCGGGCTTGGCCTGCACCTTGACACCATCCTTGACGAGGTCGCCCACCATCCACAGATCGCCGGGGCTGTAGGTGACGTTGGCCTTCTTGTCGGTCCCGATCCACTTGATGGTACGGCCCTCGATCGACGCCGACTCGACGTGACCCTCCTTGGCCTGCTCCATGAAGTCGGAGTAGGGGACCGTATCCTTGGTCCCGGTCCGGGCGTCGAACTGTTTGACGACGGTAAGGACCACGAGGCCGACAACGAGCCAGATAAGCAGGTTCTTGAGCAGGTTATTCAAGTTCATCCTTCCCGGCGCGCTGGCGCCGATTACCTCGCAATTCTAACAGCAGCGGACGCCTGCCCCTCATTCGCGCCCCTGCTCCGCCGGGCGAAAGCCCTTGCCGACCAGGAAAACCTCCCGGCTGCGGTCGCGGGAGGCTTTGGGCTTGCGCACGTAACCTTTGTCAAACTGCGCCTGCACGGCCTGCGTAAGGCCTGTAAACCCTTCTCCCTGGAAGGCTTTGACGACCAGATCGCCGCCCGGTTGCAGCCACCGTGCGGCCAATTCCAGGGCCAGCTCCCCCAGATGCACACTGCGTGCCTGATCGGCAGATTCGATACCGCTGATATTGGGCGCCATGTCGCAGAGAACAAGATCGGCCCGGTGCCCCAGGAGGGCGGCGTCGACCGCCTGCAGCGTCGCCGCGTCCCCCAGGTCGCCGCGAATGAAATGCACACCTGCCAGGGAGTCCATGTCCAGCACGTCGATGGCGACAATCCGCGCCATCGGTCCGAGGCGCTCGCGCAGGACCTGGCACCAGCTCCCAGGCGCGGCGCCCAGGTCGAGCACCCTCATGCCGGGGCGCAGCAGCCGGTCCTTGGCCGCAAGCTCGATCAACTTGAACGCGGCGCGCGAGCGGTAGCCTCTTCGTCGCGCTTCCTGCACCCAGTGGTCCGAAACGTGCTCGTGCATCCAGGCCTTGCCGAATTTGTGCTTCTTACCGGCAGGATTGAGCGATTTGCCCCGGGCGCGCATGCCCGAGATTGTAGTTTTGACCAGTAGCGCGTGGAAAGGAAACACCATGAAGACCTACCAAGTGACCGCTCCGGAAATAGGCCTGGTCGCGGCGACGCGCGGCGTGGCCGGCACCGGCGCGGGGTTACTGCTCGCGAACTTTCTCCGCCCGGACACCCGGCGTAGACTCGGCTGGTCGCTGCTGGCCATCGGGGCGCTGAGCACCATTCCCATCGCCATGGCGCTTTTCGGGACCCGCGAAGCGCCTCGGACCGGCGACTGACGCCCGGGCCGAGGCACGGGCATTCTCGCGGCATGGAGGGGGCCCTGGACGGCAAGAAAATCCTCGGTGTTCTGCTGCTCGTCGGCGGCCTGGCGGCCTTAGTCTATGGGCATCTGAGCGCCGCGCTGGAAACGCACCGGGCCGGCTTCGCCCCGTACGCGTATTCGGTTGCGGAAAGGATGGGTTCGGTCATTCCGACCGGAGCGACCCTGCGCGCAGTCGCTGCCGGGGCCGAGCTGTGGATCGTGGGACGATAGACAAAACCCCACACCGAACAAGCCCCGATCCTGACCGCTTAGCGGAGTTTGCCGATGGTTGCACCGTTGCCTTTGCAAGGGGCCTGCACCTGTGGTGCCGTGCGCTACCAACTGACGAGCGCGCCCCTGTTCGTGCATTGCTGCCACTGTCGCTGGTGCCAACGCGAGACCGGGACCGCCTTTGCGCTCAACGCCATGATCGAGGCCGATCGGGTCGTGTTGCTGCAGGGCGAACCCGAGGTCGTAGTCACCCCGTCAAACAGCGGCAAGGGCCAGAAGATCGCCCGCTGTCCGATTTGTCGCATCGCGCTGTGGAGTACCTACGCCGGGGCGGGAGATGCCGTGCGCTTCGTTCGTGTGGGCACGCTCACCGAGCCCGACCGTCTGCCGCCTGATATCCACATCTTTACCGCGTCGAAGCAACCGTGGGTCGTGCTCGCACCCGGTACGCCCGCGGTCGCCGAGTATTACGACCGCAACGACTATTGGCCGCGGGAAAGCCTGGAGCGCCGGCGGGCCCTGATGACACGCTTGCGTGCCCCTTAGATTGCTGCCAGTGTTGCGGCCGGCGACAGATAATCGGCAGCGAAAGCGAGAGCGCATGCGTGCGCCGCTCCTCGCCCGGGTTATTGGCCGCTAAGCGCGCTGCGTCGAGGTAGCTTCGCCAATCCGAATAGACATTCCGCAACAACCCTCGGAGGCCATTTGTGAGCGACTTCAATTCCACGCACAATCGCGCGGTCTGGTTCGATATTCCCGTCGCCGATCTCGATCGCGCGTCCGCATTCTATCGCGGCGTGCTGGCCATCGCTGTGGACAAGACCCAGTTCAACGATTTCACCTTTTGCCTGCTCGAGCACCACGACGGCAATGGCGGCTGCCTGATCCTCAAGCCTGGCGAGGTCGCTTCGAACGCCGGCATCCTGCTCTACATGAACGTCAACGGACGCATCCGTGACGCGGTGGGCCGCGTCACCGCGCTGGGGGGGAGAGTGCTCGAGGCGATGCACGCCATCGGACCGCATGGCTTTCGCGCCGTCGTGCTTGACAGCGAAGGCAATCGCATCGCCCTGCACTCGACGACCGATGCTTAAGCGCGATGCCCGAGGTTGCCCACCCGGGCCGCCGCCCGTTGCCGCGCGCGGCGCCTGAATCCCGATGCGCCAGTTCCTCGAGATAAGTCTGTTCTGGGCGGTCGTGTTCGTGGCCATCTGCCTGGTCGCGCGTTTTCCGGAAAGCTGGCCGGGCCGGATCCTGTTTGCGCGCCAGGGTCCGCTCCCACTTCGCCGTGAACCGCGCAGTCGCTACCTGCTGCGCTGGGCTGCCTATGACGCGGGCTGGTTCGCGCAGGCGTTGCTCGTGCTGGGGATAGGCTGGGAGGCGCTGCGCCTGGATCCGTCGCTCGCGCAAGGCTTGTTCTTCCAGGTATTCTGGTTTGCGGTGGTCCCGCTTGTGGCCGTGGTTGCCTTGCTTGCGTCGTTCGTGGCGCTCTCGGCGGCCCTCTGGCGACGCACCCTCGGCGCGGAGCGGCGCAAGCGCGGGGGCGCGCAGCCGATCCAGGCGTAGCGTTACGCGAACGCAACCCCGCGCTTCGCATTCCAACTGGCGCAAGGAACGGCGCGCATTGCCATGGCCATCGTCCGCTATCTTGTGCACGATGTTGATGCGGCAGTCGAGTTCTATGCCTTGCTCGGCTTTGCGCTCGAGGCGCGCTGGGGCCCGCCGTTCGCGATTGTGAAACGTGCCGATCTGCAGCTGTGGCTAAGCGGCCCGGGAACTTCGGCGTCGCGGCCGCTGCAAGACGGCTCGCGGCCGGCGCCGGGCGGCTGGAACCGGCTCGTGGTCGAGTGCACGGAGCTGCCCCAGATGATGGCGGTGTTGCGCGCAGCCGGTGTCCGCTTTCGCAGCGAACCGATCACCGGCCCCGGAGGAACGCAGCTTGTGGTCGACGATCCGTCGGGCAATGCAGTCGAATTGTTTCAGCCCGCCGCGGCGCGATGACCGCGGGCGCTAGCGCGCTATTGTCCGTTGCACCCACAGGTCCTACACTGCGTGCCGTGACCCTGGTCCTTCCCGTCGCCTGGCCATGGAACCGCTCGTCGTTCTGTTCGTGCTACCGGTGCTCATCGGCATCGCGTCGGTGGCGCTGCTTCGCGATGCGTCGAAGGCCACGTGCGTGGCGACGTTTGCCGCACCCCTGTTGGTCTTCGCCTGCCTGCGCTCCCTCGACCCGGACGGCACCTGGAACTGGCTCGCCGCCCTGCTCGTCGCTCCGCTGGCGATCGCGTTTTCGCTCGCCACGGTCATGGTGTGCTTCGGCCGTTCGCAGGTGCGCAAGCGTCATCCCAGGAATGGCGCGTAGCAACGCGACCGCCTGGCGTGGCGCAAGCTGCCGGCGTGCTGCGCAGAGCCACCGCTCGGCGGACGCGAGTCGCCCGCTCTTGACAGCCTAGTCGCATGGACTCGGCCGTCGGCACGCGCCTGCTCAAATTGATGGTTATCCTGCTGTGCTGCGTTAACTGCGCGATGTGGGAGCTCTACGCCGAGTCGACGCTCATGGCGATTCTCTGGGGCGGTATCGCGGTCGGATTCGTCGCCTGGATCATCGACGACATGCGCCGTTGACGCCTGCCTTGCTTGCCCGCGCCGGCCGGAAATGGCTTACTCTATCGGCTGGTAGCCAAACCCAACGAGGACAAGCCAATTGCCCAAGCCTAACTATGCGTTTGCCAAGCGCCAGAGAGACCTCGCCAAGAAGCAGAAGAAGGAGGAAAAGCGGCAGCGGAAGCTGGGAACGGCCACCCCCCCTGCAACCGACGGCGCGCCGCCGCCTCCGGTGAGCGACAAGGCCGCCGAGTAGAAGCCCCTATCCCGGAAGGGCAGCTGCGACGGGTGGCGTGATAGCCGCCCCCTTCCCAAAGGGCGACCGACCTGCATCGCGCTCTCGCCCCGCCGTCACAAGGCATCGCCGCGCACCAAGCTGGCGCGCGAGCCAGCAGGGCCCGCGGCAGGCTGCCAGGGCAAAGCGAATAACCTGCCGCCAGGCTGCGCCGCAGAATCCTGATCAGAGCCCATCCGGCGCAGCCGCCGCAGGAGATCCCGGTCTCGCCATGGAAACGCATATCCCCGATATCACGCGCGTCATCCAGCTCGCCGTGGCGCCGGTGTTTCTGCTCACCGCGATCGGGACCTTGATCACGGCGCTCAACAACCGCCTGGCGCGCGCGGTCGATCGCCGCCGCGTCGTCACGCAGCAAATCGATGCCAACACGGGCCACGCGGTGGAGCTGCGCGCCGAGCTTGCGCAGCTTCAGCGGCGAGCCCGACTGATCTACTTTGCCATCCTCGCCGCGGTTGTCGCTGCCCTGTTCGTATGCCTGGTCGTGGCGAGCGCATTCCTCGCCGCCTTGTTCAGTGTCGAGATCGCGATACTGGTCGCGGTGCTGTTCATCCTGGCGATGGTTGCGTTGATCGTGAGCTTGGGCATGTTTCTGCGCGAAATTTTCCTCGCGGTGAATTTCGGCAGCGCGTCGGCGCGGCGATGACCCCCGGAGTGCCCCTTGACGCGCACGCCGCATGGCCACAAAGTGTCAATTCACGCCAGCGCGGGACGCAACCGCAGCGCAACCGAAGGAGAAGGCCATGAGCGATCGCGTGCGTAAGGTCGATTATTTCTACGTCAAAGTGCCCAATTCCGCCGGACAGGCAGCGAAGGTGCTCTCCGGGCTCGCCGCCCAGGGTGTGAATCTGCTCGCATTCTCCGGCTTCCCCAGCGGCGGCAAGGGCCAGCTTGATCTGGTGCCCGAGAACACGGCGCGGTTGAAACGCGCGGCAAAGCAAATGAAGCTCAAGCTGTCAAAGAGGAAAACGGGGTTCCTGCTGCAAGGTAGCGATCGCGTCGGCGCGATCGCCGGCACACTCAGCACGCTGGCGAAGGCCAAGATCAACATAACCGCCATGGACGCGGTCGCCGGTGGCGGTCGCTTCGCCGCCATCTTCTGGGTCAAGCCGAAGAAGGTCGCCAAGGCGGCGAAGCTGCTTCACGCCAAGTAAGGTAAGCCGCCGGTGGTGGCCTTTTGACCGGTAACCCGTCCGCCGCCGCGCCGGCCACGGGCGCCGCAGCGCTGCGCCTTGCCGAAGGGCGTGATATCCCGGCGCTCGAGGCGCTCATTGCGCGCTCGGCGCGCGCGTTGCAGGCGGCAACCTATGCACCGGCGCAGATCGAGGCCGCGCTCGGCACCGTGTTCGCGGTCGACACCCAACTCATCGCCGACGGAACCTATTATGTCGCCTTGCGCGCTGACCAGATCGTCGGCTGCGGCGGCTGGAGCCGGCGCAGGACGCTTTTTGGCGGCCACGGTGCAGCCTCCGCGCGCGACGATTCGGCGCTCGATCCGACCCGCGACGCGGCGCGAATCCGCGCCTTCTTCGTGCATCCGAACCATGCCCGGCAAGGCATTGGGCGGCTGCTCCTGTCCGAGTGCGAGCGCGCCGCGATCGCGGCTCGCTTCCGCCGTCTGGAACTGGTCGCAACGCTCGCCGGCGAGCCGCTCTACCTCGCGTGCGGGTTCCGCGCCGTCGAGCGCTATCACGTAACCTTGCACGACGGCTCGTCGCTGCCAGTGGTGCGGATGGACAAGACGCCGACGATCGCCGTCCCGGCATCGGCCGCTGCACGCCGGTGATCGCGCGCCCCGGTGGTCGGCTGCTGGCGATGGCGGCATTCGGGCGCGCCCTTTCAGGTTGTGACACGACCCGGCGGGCCCTCATCTTGCCGCGGGAGCAAGCGCGGATGGCGACGACGCGTCTGCCCTAAGCGGTGGTACGATGTCGCGAGCGCCCACCGGGACAGCATTGCCATGACACTATGTCCGATCGCACTCGCAGTCGGTTGCAGGAAAAGCCCGGCCTTCACGCCCTGTCCGCTGACAGCGGTCATCGGCGATTTTTTGCCGGACGACAAGACGGCGGCGCCCGCGGCCAAGTCCGGCAGCGCAAAGCGCACGCGCAAGCAGGCAAGGTAATGCGCCCGACGGGCGCTCCGGGCTCGCGCCCGCTGGATATTGCCCGTCTCGAGCCATGCTCTCGCTGACCGCCGCCGAGCGGCGCGCGCTGCGCGCCAGGGCGCACCGGCTGCATCCGGTAGTGCGCGTCGGCCAACAGGGTCTCACCGCGAGCGTGCTGCACGAGATCGACGTCAACCTGCTCGCGCATGAACTCATCAAGGTGCGCGTGTTCAGCGCTGACCACGTCGCGCGCGAGGGGCTGCTTGCACGCATCTGTGCCGAACTCGAGGCCGCGCCGGTGCAGCACATCGGCAAGCTGCTCGTCGTGTGGCGTCCCGCACCGCCACCGCCTGCCGCGCCGGCGCGAACGCCGAAGTCTTCGCGCGGACGGAAAAGCCCTGCGGCGCCTGCAACGCGGCGGCGTGAGCGAGTGCGCGATGCTCCGCCGCGCGTTCGTACCGCGGGCGCTTGCCGCCGCGAAATCGAAACCACAGGCGCGCCGCCCGCGGGAGCCCGCGCCGCGCGCACCGGCGCGAACGCCGAAGTCTTCGCCCGGACCGAAAAGCCCTGCGGCGCCTGCAACGCCGCGGCGTGAGCGAGTGCGCGATGCTCCGCCGCGCGTTCGTACCGCGGGGCTTGCCGCCGCGAAATCAAAACCACAGGCGCGCCGCCCGCGGGAGCCCGCGCCGCGCGCGCCTTCGCGCCCGCCCGCAGTCCCAGCGCGTCGCCCGCGCGGCGGGTCGCAGCCAGGCAGCGCCCGGCGCCGCGGCCGCGGCGGACAGAGCGCCTAGCGAGTATGCAGCGCGCGCTACGGTCTCGTCCGTCGGGCTCGGGCCTGCGACGCCCGCGGCAGCGCGGGCCGGGTTGCTAGAGGCCCTGGGCAGGCGCAGCGCCGATGCCGCTCGGTTTTCCGCCGCTGCGCATCGGGCTCGCCGCCAGCGCGCGCCACCGCTCGATCCCCGACGGCGCGTTATTCCGCCTCTTGGCGCCGCTCGAGCGCACGATCCGCGACGAGCTGCGCGCCGAGTTGCTCGTTCTCGGACAGACCTGCGACGCGCTCAACGCGGCAAAGATGCTCGACGCTTATCCGCGCCTCACGCGCCTGCCGGCGCGTCGCGACGGGGGCCTGATTCACCTCGTGGCCGCCGTCGTCAGCGGCGATCCCGGCCGTCGCCTCGACGCGGTGGTCTATCTGCTCGACCCCGACGACCCGACCACGGTCTTCCCCGAAGGGCTGGCCCTCAAGCGCGAATGCGTCATCCACGAAACGCTGTTCATCTCCACCCTGGCGCACGCGCGGGAGTGGTTCGAGCTGGCGCGGGTCGAGTGCGGATTCGCGCCCAACCCGCTGCTCGACACGCACTTCGACTTCGGGTCGCAGACCATCGCCCTCATCGCGCACGACGCGCGCAAGGACGAGATGATTGAATTCGTGCGCCAGCGCTTCGCGTTCTTCGACCGCTTTCGCCGCCGCATCGCCACCGGCACGACCGGTGAATTGCTAAACGACCTGGCCGCGGCCCTGTCGCCCTCGCACCTGCCATGGGTGCGCCGCTTCCACTCCGGCCCGCTGGGGGGCGACGCCGAGATCGCGCTGGAAATTCTCGAGAACCGCTGCCGGCGGGCGATCTTTCTGGAGGATCCGCACGTCGCGCGGCAGCACGAGGCGGACATCCGTCTGCTCGAGCGTTCGGCGTGGATCACCACCGAGCGCACGATGTGCATCAGCGACCGGGGCAGCGCAGAAGCCTGGGTGGCGAGCTGCGAACGGCGGCGGCACAGCCGGGGCAGGGATCCGTCATAGGTAGCGGACGGCGAGCACCTCGTAGCCGCGCACGCCCGACGGCGCGTCGACCTCCGCGGTGTCGCCGGCGTGCTTGCCGATCAGCGCGCGGGCGATCGGCGAGCTGACCGAGATCTTGCTGGCCTTGATGTCGGCTTCGTCGTCACCGACGATCTGGTAGCTGACCTCGTCGCCGGATGCGAGGTCCGCCAGATCGACCGTGGCTCCGAACACGACGCGGCCGCCGGCGTCGATCTCGGCCGGATTGACGATGTGCGCGTGCGCGAGCTTCGACTCGATGTCGCGAATGCGCGCCTCGAGAAAGCC
Organism: uncultured beta proteobacterium; assembly: GCA_963763625.1. Lineage (GTDB taxonomy): Bacteria > Pseudomonadota > Gammaproteobacteria > Burkholderiales > Casimicrobiaceae > PALSA-1003. Next base: position 64,422 of record CAVXPH010000005.1, read on the forward strand.
CTGGCGCTCCTTCGCTGCGTCGTACTCCGCATTCTCCGATATGTCACCGTGCGAGCGCGCCTCGGCGATCGCGCGCACGATCAGCGGCCGCTCGACGGTCTTCAAGCGCTGCAACTCTGCCTTGAGTCGCTCCGCGCCGATCGTGGTCATGGGATGCTTGTTCATGCGGCGTGCGTCGGTATCGCCTGGCGCGGCGCCGGGCGCGGATGCAATCGCCGGTGCAGCGCCTGGATCGAATAGGGTACCAGCTCGCGCAGGCTCTGCATGCCGGTCGCGGCGGCACGCGCGCCCGCGAGTGTGGTGTAGGTCGGCACCTGGGCGTTGAGCGCGGCGCGGCGGATGACGTAGCTGTCCTGGATCGCGCTGCGCTTTTCCTCGACGGTGTTGACGATGAGGGCAATCTCGTCGTTGACGATCATGTCGACGATGTGCGGCCGCCCCTCGGCCACCTTGTTGACCGGTGTCACCTCGAGGCCGGCGGCAGCGAGCGCCGTCGCGGTGCCGCGCGTGGCGACGAGACGGAACCCCAATCCCGCAAGCGTGCGGGCGACGTCGAGCACCCGCACCTTGTCCGCGTTCTTGACGCTGACGAAGACGTTGCCGTGGTCCGGCAGCCTGACGCCGGCGGCGAGCTGCGACTTCAAGAACGCCTCGGCGAACGACTCGCCCACGCCCATGACCTCGCCGGTCGACTTCATCTCCGGACCCAGTATCGTGTCGACGCCGGGGAACTTGATGAACGGAAACACCGCCTCCTTGACCGCGAAATACGGCGGCACGATCTCCCCGGTAACGCCCTGCTCCGAGAGCGTCTGGCCCACCATGCAGCGCGCCGCGATCTTGGCCAGCGGCCGACCCGTCGCCTTGGACACGTAGGGAACGGTCCGCGACGCGCGCGGATTGACTTCAAGCACGTACACCACGCCCTTGCCGCCGTTTTCGTGCTGCGGGAACTGGATGGCGAACTGCACATTCATCAGGCCCACCACCTCCAGGCCCCGCGCCAGGACCACGGTCTGACGGCGCAGCTCGTCCTGCAACTCGCGCGAAAGCGAGAACGGCGGCAGCGAACACGCCGAGTCGCCCGAATGCACGCCCGCCTGCTCGATGTGTTCCATGATCCCACCGATGATGACGTCCTTGCCATCACCGTGATCGTCGACCACCGCGTCGACGTCGACCTCGATCGCGTCGTTGAGGAAGCGATCGAGCAGCACCGGCGAGTCGTTGGACACCTTGACCGCCTCGCGCATGTAGCGCTCCAGATCGCGCTGCTCGTGCACGATCTCCATCGCCCGGCCGCCGAGCACGTACGACGGCCGCACCACCAGCGGATAGCCGATCTGGCCGGCGAGCCGAGAGTGCCTCGGCTTCGGTGCGCGCGGTGCGGTTGGGCGGCTGGCGCAGCTTGAGGCGAACGCAGGAGCTGCTGGAAGCGCTCGCGGTCCTCGGCGACGTCGATCATGTCGGGACTGGTGCCGATGATCGGCACGCCGTTCTTTTCCAGGTCGCGGGCGAGCTTGAGCGGCGTCTGGCCGCCGTACTGGACGATCACGCCGTAGGGCTTCTCGACGTCGCACGATCTCGAGCACGTCCTCGAGCGTCAGGGGCTCGAAGTAGAGCCGATCGGAGGTGTCGTAATCGGTCGAGACCGTCTCCGGGTTGCAATTGATCATGATGGTCTCGAACCCGTCCTCGCGCAGCGCCAGCGCCGCGTGCACGCAGCAGTAGTCGAATTCGATGCCCTGGCCGATGCGGTTGGGCCCGCCGCCGAGGACGATGACCTTCTTGCGGCCGGTCGGTTGCGCTTCGCACTCCTCCTCGTAGGTCGAATACAGGTACGCGGTCCGGGTCGCGAACTCGGCGGCGCAGGTGTCGACGCGCTTGTACACCGGATGAATCGCCCAGCGCGTGGCGGCGTGCGCGCACCGCGTCTTCGGTGGTCTTCCACAAGTGCGCCAGACGGCGGTCGGAGAAGCCCATGCGCTTGAGCGCGCGATCTGGTCGGCGGAGTATCGCTCGAGCTTGCCCTTCTCGAGCGCGAGCTCGGTATCGACGATCTCCTTGATCTGGGACAGGAACCAGCGGATCGATCTTGGTGTGCTGGTAGATCTCTTCCAGCGACATGCCGATGCCGAAGGCGTCGGCGACGTACCACAGCCGCTCGGCGCGCGGGTATCGCCAGCTCGTCGGCGATCGTCTCCGGGTCGACAGTCTTCAGATTGAAGCCGTCGACGCCGGTCTCGAGGCCGCGCAGCGCCTTCTGCAGCGATTCCTGGAAGGTGCGGCCGATCGCCATGACTTCGCCGACCGACTTCATCTGCGTGGTCAGCCGGTCGTCGGCCTGGGTGAACTTCTCGAAGGCGAAGCGCGGCACCTTGGTGACGACGTAATCGATCGTCGGCTCGAAGGAGGCCGGCGTCGCGCCGCCGGTGATGTCGTTCCTGCAGTTCGTCGAGCGTATAGCCGACCGCGAGCTTGGCGGCGACCTTGGCAATCGGGAAGCCGGTTGCCTTGGAAGCGAGCGCGGAGGAGCGCGACACGCGCGGGTTCATCTCGATGACCATCATGCGGCCGTCATCCGGGTTGATCGCGAACTGGACGTTCGAGCCGCCGGTGTCGACACCGATTTCGCGCAGGATGGCGATCGACGCGTCGCGCATGATCTGCAGTTCCTTGTCGGTGAGCGTCTGAGCCGGCGCGACCGTGATCGAGTCGCCGGTGTGCACGCCCATCGGGTCGACGTTCTCGATCGCGCAGACGATGATGCAGTTGTCCTTCCGGTCGCGCACGACCTCCATCTCGAACTCTTTCCAGCCGAGCAGCGACTGCTCGATCAGCAGCTCGCGCGTGGGCGACTGATCGAGCCCGCGCTTGCACATCTCGACGAACTCCTCCTTGTTGTAGGCGATGCCGCCGCCCGTGCCGCCGAGCGTGAACGAGGGCCGGATCACGGCCGGGAAGCCGATCTCCGCCTGCACCTCGAGCGCCTGCTCGAGGTTATGCGCGATGCCCGAGCGCGCCGAAGCGAGCCCGATGCGGGTCATCGCCGCCTTGAATTTCTCGCGGTCCTCGGCCTTGTCGATCGCTTTCCGCGACGCGCCGATGAGCTCGACATCGAACTTGGTGAGCACGCCCTCGCGGGCGAGATCGAGCGCGCAGTTGAGCGCAGTCTGACCACCCATGGTCGGCAGCAGCGCATCGGGTCGTTCGCGCTCGATGATCTTCGACACCATCTGCCAGGTGATCGGCTCGATGTAGGTCACATCGGCCATCTCCGGGTCAGTCATGATGGTCGCGGGGTTGGAGTTGACCAGGATGACTTTGTACCCCTCCTCGCGCAGCGCCTTGCACGCCTGGGCGCCCGAATAGTCGAATTCGCAGGCCTGGCCGATGATGATCGGGCCAGCGCCGATGATCAGGATCGATTCGATATCGGTTCGCTTCGGCATCGTCAGCCCGCGCGCTTTTCCATCATGCGGATGAAGCGGTCGAACAGATAGGCCATGTCGTGCGGCCCGGGACTCGCCTCCGGATGGCCCTGGAAGCTGTATGCCGGCTTGTCGGTGAGTGCAATGCCCTGGAGGCTGCCGTCGAACAGCGACACGTGGGTGACGCGCACGTTCGCCGGCAGCGTTGCCGGATCGACCGCGAAACCGTGGTTCTGGCTGGTGATGAGAACCTGGCCGGTGTCCTTGTCGAGCACCGGATGGTTGGCCCCGTGGTGGCCGAACTTCATCTTCAGCGTCCTGCCGCCGGTCGCCAGGCCCAGCAACTGGTGGCCGAGACAGATGCCGAAGGTCGGCAAGCCTGCGTCGAGAAAGCGGCGGATAGCGGTGATGGCGTAGTCGCAGGGTTCCGGATCACCCGGGCCGTTGGACAGAAAGATGCCGTCGGCCCGGCGCGCGAGCACGTCCTTGGCCGATGTTTGCGCCGGCACCACGGTAACGCGGCAGCCGCGCTCGGCGAGCATGCGCAGGATGTTGTGCTTGATGCCGTAATCGTAGGCGACGACGTGCAGGCGCGAAGGCGCTTGCGGGCGATAACCGATACCCAGCGCCCAACTGCTGCCAGCCCACTCGTACGGCGCGCTGCAGCTGACCACTTTGGCCAGGTCCAGCCCGGCCATCGACGGCGCGGCGCGCGCGCGGGAGAGCGCCTCCTGCGCATCCACAGCGCCCGCCATCAGGCAGCCGTTTTGCGCCCCTTTCTCACGCAGCAAGCGGGTGAGCTTGCGCGTGTCGATGCCGCAGATGCCCAGGATGCCGGCATCGCGCAGGTACGAGGCGAGGTCCTGCGTGCGCCGCCAGTTCGACGCCATGCGCGGCAGATCGCGAATGACCAGGCCCGCGGCATGGATCCGCCGCGACTCGACGTCCTCGCTGTTGACACCGGTATTGCCGACGTGGGGATAGGTCAGGGTGACGATCTGGCCCGCGTAGGACGGATCGGTCAGGATCTCCTGATACCCGGTCATGGCGGTGTTGAACACGACCTCGCCGGCGGAGGCCCCGGAGGCGCCGATCGCCTGGCCATGAAACAACGTACCGTCGGCGAGCGCGAGAATCGCTGGGACGGGCGCGATGGACACGGCGAGAATCCTCGTTGACGAGAAGCAGATGTGCGAAGCGGGGAAGGCTTATTCCGCCTGCCCCGCTCGCAGGCTGCAGATTATACCGCGAGAGCGCTCGCGCCTCAATCGCGACGCGGCGTCGCGACGCGGCGTCAATACGCGGCGGCAAAACCTCCATCGACGGCCAGCAGATGGCCGGTCACGTAATCGGCGGCGGAGGACGCGAGAAACACCGCGGCGCCGGCGATTTCCGGCGGCTCGCCCCAGCGGCCGGCCGGCGTGCGGCGTGCGACCCAGCTCGAGAACGCGTCGTCGGCGGTCAACGCCGCGTTCATCTCGGTGCGGAAGAATCCGGGCGCGATGCCGTTGACCTGGATGTTGTGCGGCGCGAGTTCCACCGCCAGCGCCCGGGTGAGCATGCGCACGCCGCCCTTGCTCGCGGCGTAGGGGACGATGTTCGGCCGGCCGAGGTCGCTCGCCAGGGAGCAGAGGTTGATGATCTTTCCGCGCCGGCGTGCTTTCATGCCCGGAACCACCGCGCGCGCGACGAAGAACGGCGCGTCGAGGTTGGCAGCCATCAGCGCGCGCCAGTCTTCGGCGGCGAAGGAATCGATCGGTCCGCGCCGGTTCATGGCTGCATTGTTGACCAGGATATCGAGCGGCGTGTCGCGCTCGAGCGCCGCAATCGCCGCCTCCATCGCGGCGGTCTCGGTCACGTCGAACGGCGCGATGGCAACCATGTAGCCGTCGCGGGTGAGTTCTGCGGCGGCGGCATCGAGCTTGACGCGGTTGCGCCCGTTGATGACTACGCGCGCGCCAGCCCGCGCCAGTCCGCGGGCAATGGCGAGCCCCAGGCCCGACCCGCCGCCGGTGACCAGCGCGTTGCGTCCGGTCAGGTCGAACGAAGGCAAGGACGCCGGACTCGCCATCGCGCCTTCAGCGAATGCCCATGACGTCCTGCATGTCGAACAGGCCCGAGAGCCCCTGCGCGCGTTTGGCCGCGACGAAGCGTGCCGCGCGCAGCGCGCCCCGGGCGAAGTTCAGGCGCGAGCCGGCCTTGTGCGTCAACTCGAGGCGTTCGCCGCTGCCGGCGAAAATGACGCTGTGATCGCCGACGACGTCGCCGCCGCGCACGGTGGCGAAACCGATCGCGTCCCGCGGGCGCTCGCCGGTGACGCCCTCGCGTCCGAATACGGCGTTGCTCTTGAGATCGCGGCCGAGCGCTTGCGCCACCGCAGCGCCAAGCTGCAGCGCGGTCCCTGACGGCGCATCGACCTTGTGCCGATGATGCATCTCGACGATCTCCACGTCGTAGCCCTCACCCAGGAGCTGCGCTGCCTGCTCCACCAGGCGCAGCAGGACGGTGACGCCGACGCTCATGTTCGGCGCAAAAACGATTGGAATCGAGGCAGCCATCTCGGAGAGCGCACGCCGGTCGGTCGCGGTAAGGCCAGTGGTTCCGACCACCGCCGCGACACGGGCACGCTCGCAGGCCCTAAGGTGCGCGAGCGTGCCTTCGGGACGGGTGAAGTCGAGCAGCACGTCGGCCTCGGCAACGGCGAGCGCAATGTCGGCGCCGACGACGACCCCGGTGCTGCGCCCGAGGCGCTCTCCGGCGTCGCGACCGAGCACCGGGCTTCCCGCCATGTCGAGCGCGCCGACGAGCGCGACGTCAGGTTCCGCCAGGATGGCTTCGAGCAGTGCCTGGCCCATGCGACCGCCGGCGCCGGCGATCGCCACCTTGAGCGGAGTGGTTACTGCCACCAGCCGAGCTTCTTGAGCAGATCCTGCAACCAGTTCGTCTCGCCAGTCTTCGGCGCTGTCGACAGCGATTTGTCGAGCGCGGAATCGCCGCCGCCGGCGCGCGCGACCTCGGCCGGTGGTGGCGGCATTTCGTCACCTTCCCAGCGCGCCAGCTTGTCATCGACGAAATAGAGGGTCAGCTGGCGGTGTTCCAGCGTGCGACCCTGGCGCGTGAACTCGTAGGGGTAGTCCCAGCGGTTGGCATGGAACGGGTCGGTGAGTAGCGGCGTGCCCAGTACGAGCCTGACCTGCGGCCGGGTCTGCCCGACCTTGAGCTTGTCGACCTGATCAACGGTGACGTAATTGCCCTGGTTGATATCGAGCTTGTAGACCCCGAAGTGGTAAAGGTAGTCATAGTCGTTGAGGGTCGCGCAGCCGCCCAGTACCAGGCCCAGGCAGGCCGCGCCAAGAACGGTGCGCATGAGTTGCCAGTGTGCTGCCAAAAGTCGATTGGAAACTATATCATAGGCGTCAAGCTCCCCCGCCGCGCGAAGGGTGCAGATTGCGCAGCCGATCAGCTCATGTCGACCTCACACGATCTTAAGAATGCCGGCCTCAAGGCAACGCTGCCGCGGCTGCGCATCATCAACCTGTTCGAGCAGAGTTCGGTGCGCCATCTGACGGCGGAGGATGTCTACAAGCAGCTGCTCTCCGACGGGGTCGACGTGGGACTGGCCACGGTCTACCGCGTGCTCACGCAGTTCGAGCAGGCGGGGCTGCTCATCCGCCATCACTTCGAGTCCGGCAAGTCGGTGTTCGAGCTCAACCAAGGCGGCCATCACGACCATCTGGTGTGCCTGCAATGCGGCCGGGTCGAGGAGTTCTTCGACCCGGAAATCGAGAAGCGGCAGCTCAAGGTAGCCAAGGATCGCGGCTTCGAGATCAGCGAGCACGCGCTCTATCTCTACGCCGAGTGCGTCAAGCCGCACTGTCCTTATCGCAAACCGGGCGGGGGCCACTGACCCGCCCGCTTCGCCCGCGCCTCAAGACGGCTCGCGGCGGTTGAAGTCGGCGACGCGAAAGCCTAGGAGCCGGAGCGTGCCGAAGTAGGTGAGCGCGCCGCCGGCGATCAGCAGGGCGAGGCGCCCGACCTTCGCCCATAGCCCCGCGCCGGTCCAGTATGCGTCCGGACCCGCGCCCCACCAGAGCACTGCCGCCAGCGCGACGAGCGCCACCGCCACCCGGCGCAGGAAAGGCTCCCCAGCCCGGCAATGGCGCGTAGATGTCGGTACGACGCATCGCCCGGTAGAGCAGCAGCGAGTTGGCGATCGCCCCGATCGAGGTCGCCAGCGTCAAACCGGCGTGCCCGATCTGGAACATCAGCATGACCGCGAGCGTCTGCGCGACCAGGAGCGCCAGGAAGGCGCTGCGCACGGGGGTGCGCATGTCGTGGCGGGCATAGAATCCAGGGGCGAGGATCTTGACCGTGATGATGCCCACCAGGCCGACGCTGTATCCGAGCAGGGCGGCGCGCGTCTGCCACACGTCGGTGACGGTGAAGCGGCCGTATTCATACAGCGTGGCGATCAGGGGCACGGCGAGCAGCGCCAGTGCCAGCGTTGCCGGCAGGGCGAGCAGAAAGGTCAGTCGCAGCCCCCAGTCGAGCAAGGCCCGATACTGGCCGTGATTGTCATCGTGATAATGCTTGGCGAGACTGGGGAGCAGGATCGTGCCCATGGCGACGCCGAGCAGCGCGCTGGGAAACTCCATCAGGCGGTCGGCGTAGGTGATCCAGGAAATGCGCCCGTCGCCGAGGTACGCAGCGAGCTGGGTATTGAGCAGGATCGAGATCTGCGCCGCCGACACGCCGAGCAGCGCCGGGCCCATCGCGCTGAGCACCCGCCGCACGCCCGGGTCGCGCCAGTCGAGGCGGAAGCGCGGCAGCATGCCAAGGCGCAGCAGGGGAATGATCTGCAGCGCGAGCTGCAGGACGCCGCCGATCGCCACTCCCCAGGCAAGCGCCACGATCGGTGGATCGACGTGCGGCGCGAGCAAGATCGCCGCGCCGATGATCGCCAGGTTGAGAATGACCGGCGTGAACGCGGGGATGGCGAACCGGTGGTAGACGTTGAGCACGCCGCCGCAGAGCGAAACGAGCGAGATGAACAAGGCGTACGGGAACATGATGCGGATCATGTCCGCGGTGAGCGCGACCTTGCCCGGCGTCCGGGCGAAACCGCTCGCCAGGAGGTAGACCATCCATGGCGCGCCGAGCACGCCGAGCGCGGAAATGCCCAGCAGGACCACGGTGAGCAGCGCCCCGACCTTGCCGAACAGCTCGCGGGTCGCGTCGTCGCCGCGCTGGCGCTTGTATTCGGCCAAAATAGGCACGAACGCCTGCGAGAACGCGCCCTCGGCGAACAGGCGGCGCAGGATGTTGGGCAGCCGGAACGCCGCTTCGAAGGCGTCCATCTGCAGACCCGCGCCAAAGGCCACGGCCTTGAGGGTTTCGCGAGCCAGCCCGGTGATGCGCGACAGCAGCGTCATGGCGCTCACCGTCGACAGCGCCCGCAGCAGATTCATCGCGCGGGGCGGTGACTGGAAACGAACGGCGAAGCGGATCGCGCAGCGGGCATCAGGGGAATCGGCAAGCGGGGGCTTAGGTTGCGGCGAGGGCGAAAAACGATTATTATGCCCGGTCTTTTTTTGTCACTCCAGAAAACCCGAGGAAAGCATTCATGGCGAACACCGCGCAAGCGAAGAAACGCGCCCGGCAATCGGCCGCGACACACAAGCGCAACGCCAGTCTGAAGTCGGCGCTGCGTAGCGCCGTGCGCAACGTCAAGAAGGCCATCGCCGCCGGCGACAAGGCCGCCGCGATGAAGGTGTTCCAGTCGCAGCAGGCCGTGATCGACCGCATTGCCGACAAGAAGATCGTGCACAAGAACCTGGCCTCGCGCAGCAAGCACCGCCTGGCGCACGCGCTCAAGGCAATGCCGTAGGGGCCTTCGCGGCCTCCCGCAGAGAGCGCCCGCGCGGCGCTCTTTTTGTTGCCGGAAGCGGCGTCCAGCCGCCGGGTGCCTCGTGCTAGTATGCTGTTTTAACAGAGGTTAAGACGCATCGCGCGCACAAGCCTCCCCGATCGTACCCATGGCGCCGAAGCATTTCCTGCAGTTCAAGGATTTCAGCCGGGCCGAGCTCGATTACCTGTTCGAACGCACGCGCTGGATCAAGGAGCGCTTCAAGCGCTACGAGCTCTACCAGCCGCTGCGCGATCGCACGCTGGCGATGGTGTTCGAGAAATCGTCGACCCGCACGCGAGTGTCTTTCGAAGCCGGCATGAATCAGCTGGGCGGGATCGCGATTAACCTGAACCGCGACGATACGCAGCTCTCGCGCGGCGAGCCGATCGAGGACCTGGCACGCGTGATTTCGCGGATGGTCGACGTGGTGATGATCCGCACCTTCGAGCAGGCTCTGCTCGAGCGCTTCGCGGCGCATTCGCGCGTACCGGTGATCAACGGCCTCACCAACGAGTACCACCCCTGCCAGATCCTCGCCGACATCTACACCTGGGTCGAGCAGCGGGGAGCGATCGAGGGCCGGATCGTGGCCTGGATCGGCGATTCCAACAACGTCTGCTGCACCTGGCTGCAGGCGGCTGCGATCTTCGGCTTCACGGTGCACGTCTCGGCGCCGCCCGGGTACATGCTTGATGCCAACGCTGCAGGTGATGGCACGCGCCACTGGCAGTCATTCGCCGATCCGGCGGAGGCGTGTCGTGGCGCCGACCTGGTCACCACCGACGTCTGGACGAGCATGGGCTTCGAGGCGGAGAACGATGCGCGCAAGCGCGCCTTCGCTAAATGGATGGTCGATGCGCGGATGATGCGGCAGGCAAAGCCCGACGCGTTGTTCATGCACTGCCTGCCGGCGCATCGCGGCGAAGAGGTCGCGGCCGAGGTCATCGACGGGCCCCAGAGCGTCGTCTGGGACGAGGCCGAGAACCGGCTGCACGTGCAGAAGGCCTTACTCGAGTATCTGGTCTGCGGCCGCGTCAACATATAAGGATCGCCGATGATCGATCACATCGGAGTGGGTGTCTCCGACTTTGCGCAGAGCAAGGTGTTCTATCGCGCCGCGCTCGCGCCGCTCGGCTACGACCTGATCATGGAATGGGAGCAATACGCGGGGTTCGGCGTGCCCCCCAAGCCCGACTTCTGGATCGGCGCGGGCGCACCCAACCTACCGCCGATCCATGTCGCATTTCGGGCCGAAAATCGACCCAAGGTCGATGCCTTCTATGCCGCGGCGCTCGCCGCCGGCGGCCGGGACAACGGCGCGCCGGGATTGCGCCCGCACTACCACGCGGACTACTACGGCGCGTTCGTGCTCGACCCGGACGGCCATAACATCGAGGCTGCGTGTCACCTGCCGCCATGACGCCCGTCGCGGCGTTTATGCTGGCGCTGCTTGATCTCGGAGCGGCGCAGGCGCAGACGTGGCCGGCGAAACCGCTGCGCCTGGTCGTCGCCGCGCCGGCGGGAAGCTCCCTCGACGTGCTCGCGCGCGTCATCGGCGACAAGCTCGGCGACCGGCTTGGGGCTAAGATCGTCGTCGACGATCGCCCGGCGGCCGGCGGCACTGCGGCCACCGACTTCGTCGCCAAATCCGCGCCCGACGGCCTGGCGCTGGTCATGTCCTTCAATGGCCCGCTGGCGTTCGGCCCGTACCTCTATCCGCAGCTGCCTTACGTTCCGCTGCGCGATCTCGCGCCGGTCATCATCACCTCGAGCCAGCCCAACGTGCTCGCAGTCAGCGCCAAGCTGCCGGTGCACTCGGTGGCGGAGCTTGTCGCCTACGCGAAGGCGCGTCCGGGCAAGCTCAGCTATGCATCGGTCGGCAATGGCAGCTCGTCGCATCTGACCATGGAGCTGTTCAAGGCTGCCGCCGGACTGGACATGGTGCACGTGCCGTTCAACGGCTCTCCGCCGGCGGTGATGGCGACCGCACAGGGTGAGACGCAGCTCCTGTTTGCGGTCATGCAACCGCTGCAGGCGCAGATCCGCGCGGGCAAGTTGCGCGCCCTGGCGGTGACCAGCGCCAAGCGCTTCGCCCTCCTGCCGGAGCTGCCGACGATCGCCGAAGCCGGCTTTCCCGGGTTCGAGGCCCTGGCGTGGAACGGCGTGCTGGTCGCCCACGGCACGCCGCAGCCGATCGTCGACCGGCTCAATGGCGAGATCAATGCGATTCTTCGCGATCCCGCGGTGAAGGCGAACTTGAACGCGCAGGGCTTCGAGCTGATCGGCGGCACGCCGGAGGACTTCATGCAACTGATCGCGAGCGAATCCGACAAGTGGGCGCCGGTAATCCGGCGCACCGGTGTGCGCGTCGACTGACATGAAAATCGTCCTCGCCTATTCCGGCGGCCTCGACACCTCGGTCATCCTGCGCTGGCTGCAGGATGTGTATCGCTGCGAGGTCGTCACCTTCACCGCCGACATCGGCCAGGGCGAGGAGCTGGAGCCGGCGCGGGCGAAGGCGAAGGCGGCCGGCGTAAAGCAGAGCTACATCGACGATCTGCGTGAGGAATTCGTGCGCGATTTCGTTTTTCCCATGTTTCGCGCCAATGCGATCTACGAGGGCGAGTACCTGCTCGGCACGTCGATCGCGCGGCCGCTGATCGCCAAGCGCCAGATCGAGATCGCGCGCGAGACCGGCGCCGACACCGTGGCCCACGGCGCGACCGGCAAGGGCAACGACCAGGTCCGCTTCGAGCTCGGCTATTACGCGCTCGAGCCCGGCATCAAAGTGCTCGCGCCGTGGCGCGAGTGGGACTTGAACTCGCGCGAAAAACTCCTGGCGTACGCGGAGAAGCACGGCATACCCATCGAGATGAAACACCGCGGCAGCGGAGCGCCCTACTCGATGGACGCCAACCTGCTGCATATCAGCTACGAGGGCCGGGCGCTGGAGAATCCGGCACTCGAGCCGGAGGCGGACATGTGGCGCTGGACGGTCGCCCCGGAAGCCGCGCCCGACCTGGCGGAATTGCTCGAGCTCGATTACCTGCGCGGCGACATCACGGCAGTCAACGGTGTGGCAATGACCCCGGCGCAGGTTCTGACCGAATTGAACCGCCTCGGCGGCAAGCACGGCATCGGCCGGCTCGATCTGGTCGAAAACCGCTACGTGGGCATGAAGTCGCGCGGCTGCTACGAGACACCCGGCGGCACGATCATGCTCAAGGCCCATCGCGCCATCGAGTCGATCTGTCTCGACCGCGAGGTCGCGCACCTCAAGGACGACCTGATGCCGCGCTACGCGAGCCTGATCTATAACGGTTACTGGTGGTCGCCCGAGCGCACGCTGCTACAGACGCTCATCGACGCCTCGCAAGGTGCGGTGAACGGCCGCGTGCGGCTGAAGCTCTACAAGGGCAGCGTGCAGGTCATCGGCCGGGAGTCGAAGACCGATTCGCTCTTCGACCCGGTGGTGGCGACCTTCGACGACGACCGCGGAGCCTACGAGCAGAAGGACGCGGCCGGTTTCATCAAGCTCAACGCCTTGCGTCTGCGCATCGAGGCCGAGCTGGCGCGCAAAGCGAAGAAGTAATCCCGGCCGCCCGATCGGACGGCGAGGGCATGGCGCCGCTCGCGCGGCCCTTCAGGGCGCAAACCATGGAAAGACCCCGCACATGACCAATCCCGCCGAACCGGCCAAGGTCGAATTCATCGACAACCCCCACGCACCTGAATATTTTGCCTCGGGCGTGAGCGGCTTCCTGGTGAACCTGGGCAACATCCACATCACCCTCGAGAGTGCGCGCGTCAACCACCAGATGAGTCCCGCTCCGGTCAATCGCGTCGTGATCGCCCGCATCGTCATGCCGGTGGCGGGAGCCCAGGCGCTAGCGCTCGGCCTGTATGACTTCCTCCGCAGGCAGGGACTCAACCCGGTGCCGCCGCCGCCCGAAAAAGACCGTCTGCAGTAACCCTTCGCGGTGGCGCTGGCGCAAGGTCGGGTTGCCCGGCGCTCACTGACACACCGTCCCGGGGGAGCGGAACACCTGCTGCGTGATCGCCTTAGTCTGTGACACCGGGCCGTTTCCCAAATTGACGGTATACGCGAACGTGCCGCTGTTGCCGTCGGCAAAGGTGAAGGTCGCCGTCCCCACGGGTGTCAGGGCAACGTCAGCAGGCAGGAACGGCACGGCGTCGAAGGCCGGGCCGGCAGTGAGGTTGAGCGCCCCCGTATAGACACCCGGTGCGGTTTTGGCCGCCGTCGCCGAGAGCCACAGCGGCGTGCCGTCGGCGTTGTAGGTGAACCAAGTGGCGAAAATGGTGCTGCCCTGCTGGGAGAAATTGATGCCCCATCCCGCCTCGACACCCGCCGGCGCCGCCCACCACAAGCCGGACACGTTGCTCGCCAGCGCAAGATCAGGTTGCACGCCCCACGTACACCCCGGCACCGTGCCGAATACTTGGCGCGTGATGGCCTTGGTCTGACTCACGCCGTTGACGCTATAGCTAAACGCCCCATCATTGCCGTCGCTGAAGGTCAGGGTCCCGGTGCCGACCTGGGTCGTCGTCACGGCCGCAGGGTTGAAGGGAACGGCGGAAAAGGCCGGTCCGCTGGTTTGATAGAGCGCTCCGGAGTACGTGCCGGGGGAAGTCTCGGTGGCGGTCATCGACAGCCACCACGCCTTGCCGGTCAGGTCATAGGTGAACCAGGTCGCGAAGATAATGCTGCCCTGATGTGCGAAATTGATGCCCCACCCCGACTCCGACCCGGCCGGCGCCCCCCACCACAGGCCGGAATAGTTGGGCACGTATGCGCTGCTGGCCTGGTTGACCATGCGCATGAGCGCTTCGATCTGCACACCGCCTTTCTGGTCGTAATTCAAGCCGTAAAAGGCGAAACCATCCCAGCAACCCTGCTCGTCCGGCTGCGGCGAGTTGTGGGCATCGGTGATGGTTTGCGGGTACAGGACGATGATGTTGTTAGTATCTGCCCACAGGTTGTATCCAGTGCTCGTATTGAAGACCGAATGTTGCGCATAGTCCATGCTGCATCCGTGCAGGGCAACGTGGAGCCGGCACAACTGTCCACCGGCGCAGCTCGCGGGAACGTACAACCAGCCTTCCGAATCCATTCCGTTGCCTGGCGCCACGAAGGCACCCTGGTCGAACTGGATCAGGCTGCCGCTCAGGGTCCCGGTGTTGCGCGGATTCAGCGCTCCGTAGATCCACTGCAACGCGGTGCCGGCGCCGTCAAACCCGCAGTTGGTGATGCCCTCGACGCCGCATGGGCGCGTACCCACCGCGTTGTAATTGGTTGGGAAGGCATGCTCGGCAGGGACCGTATTGTCGTAGTGGATGTTGCTGCTGGCGGTAAAGTCTTTGTAGAGATTGACCACCTGGTTGGTGGTATTTGGGCCGACGACCGTGTCATTGGTGCCGACGAAAACATAGATCTTCTGCCTGGCGATGTTGGAGACGGGGTCGATCAACGTTCCGCTCCAGGCCCTCATGTTGGCTTCCGGTCCGACGATGTTGGGTGTATTGGGGTATCCGCACCCCGGGTGCCCGCTGCGCCAGCAGTCATAAATTCCGCCGGCGAAGACGCCCACGCCCATGAACCGCGACGAATAGGCCACGCCAAGCTGCTGGGCCATGAAAGCTCCGGAGGAGAAGCCGGAGACCGAAATCTGGGCGGGGTCGACGTTGTAGGCGCCGAGCGGAACCAGCGCAGCGGCCGCCGACGCTGTCGCGGTCAGTGCCAGCACGGCGAAGAGCTTTAAGAGCCGCCAGCGCGACGCCGCGGCCGTAACGACAGTCCTGCAAAGCGGCATGGATCGATCTCCTTCGCGCCCATTGGCCCTTGACGGGGCGCTTGCCCCTTTGTGTACACTGGGACGCGCAGAACGGTCTATGCAGAACCTCCGAAAAATTCCGAAAGCTTCCGCCAGCCGTGGCCGGGTGCGTGCCTACCGCTTCGGCCCGTTCCAGATCGACTTGGCGAAGCGGCTGCTGCTCCGAGACGGCGACTTCGTCGCCCTGACCCCGAAGGTTTTTGAAACGCTGCTCGTGTTCGCGGAGAATGACGGCGAAGTGCTGCTGAAGGAGGAACTCATCCGCAGCGTCTGGCCGGATACCGTGGTCGAGGAAGGCAGCCTCAACCGCAACATCTCGACGCTGCGTAAGGCCTTGGGCGAGTCGCCTAACGAACACCGCTATATCGTCACCATCCCCGGACGCGGCTACCGCTTCGTCGGCGACGTGCAGCCGGTGCGCGACGAAGCGCGGGGAGAGCTTCGCGAGCCGATCGCGTCGCTCGCCGTGCTGCCGTTTGTAAACCTCACCGGCGACGCCGACCAGGAGTACGTCGCCGACGGGCTGACCGAGGCGCTGATCGCCGACCTGGCCCAGATACGGGCCTTGCGCGTGGTGTCGCGAACCTCGGTCATGCGCTACAAGCATGCGCAGGCCGCATTGCCCGACATCGCGCGCGAGTTGGACGTCGACGGCGTGATCGAAGGCTCGGTCATGCGCGAAGGCCGGCGCGTGCGCATCACCGTGCAGCTGATCCACGGGCCGAGCGACGCGCACCTGTGGGCCAACGCCTACGAAGGCGAACGCGGTGACATCCTCGGCCTGCAGAGTGCCGTGGCGCGGGCGATTGCGCGCGAGCTCCGGGTCGTATTGACCCCGGCGGAGCAGGCACGGTTTGCCGCCGCGCGAGTGGTGAGCCCGGGCACCTACGAGGCCTATCTCAAGGGCCGCCATTTCTGGAACCAGCGCACCCTGCAAGGCCTGCAGCGAAGCATCACCTACTTCGAGCAGGCGATTCGGATGGACCGCGGCTACGCCCTGGCCCACGTGGCACTGGCACAAACCTATCTGGTCATGCTCGACTACGGATTTGACTCGCCGAAGGTGTTGGCGCCGAAGGCCATGCGCGCCGTGCGGCGAGCGCTTGAGCTCGATGACAAGCTGGGCGAGGCGCACGCGGCGCTCGCGCTCCTGAAGCTCGTCCGCGAATGGGACTTCGTCGGCGCGGAAGCCGAGTTCCGCACCGCGCTCGATCTTAGTCCAGGCGATTCCACCGCCCATCAGTGGTACGGCGTGCTGCTGATGTACCAGCGGCGCTTCGACGAGGCGCTGCAGCAAATGCGCCAGGCGCAGAGCCTGGATCCGCTCGCGCCGATCGTTCGCGCGGCGCTGGGGATCGTCTATGTCCTCGCGGGTCGCTACGACGACGCCATCGTCCAGGCCGAGGCGGTGCGCGAACTCGAGCCAAACTCGCCGCAGGCGCACGCGGTGCTCGGCCTTGCCTGGCAGCAGAAAGGCGACTGCGTGCGCGCCATCGCCGAGTTCCTGCGCTACGTCGATTTGTCGGCGAAGGACCCGGACGCACTGATGCGCTTGGGTTGCGCCGGCGCGCGCTCAGGCGACAGCGATGTCGCGCGCGATTGCCTGCGCGCCCTGCGCGCGCGTTCCGCGCGGGAGTACGTCGCGCCGGGAACCCTGGCGGCACTCGAGCTCGCGCTGGGCGATACCGAGTGCGCACTCTCAGAGCTCGGGAAGGGCCTTGAGCAACGGGCAAGTTCGCTCCTGATGCTTGCCGTCGATCCGGCATTTGCGCCGCTGCGGCCGAATGCGCGTTTTCAGGCTCTGCTGCGCCAGATTGGCTTGCCGGCATAGCCCGTGCGGCCTTGGTCGGCGCAGCAGATCGTGGTAATTTCAATGCTTTACCTTCAGGCGCGTGGCGCATGCCCTCGTTCGACATCGTCTCCGAAGTAAACCAGGTCGAGGTCCGCAACGCGCTCGATCAGACCAACAAGGAGCTCTCGACGCGCTTCGATTTCAAGGGCTCCGACGCGCGCGTCGAGCACAAGGAGAATGAGCTTACGCTCTACGCTGACGACCCTTTCAAGCTCAGGCAGGTCAACGACGTGCTCCTGGGCAAGCTCGCCAAGCGCGGGCTCGACGTGCGCGCACTCAAACCCGGCGAGATCGAAAAGATAGGTGGCGACAAGGTCAAGCAGGTGGTCGCGATCCGCGTCGGCATCGAGCAGGAGCTGGCCAAGCGCATCGTCAAGGCGATCAAGGAGTCCAAGCTCAAGCTCCAGGCAACCATCCAGGGAACCGCGGTGCGAGTCTCCGGCGCGAAGCGCGACGAGCTGCAGAACGCTATCACGCTGGTAAAAAAAACCGTCACCGATTTCCCGGTCCAGTTCAACAACTTCAGGGACTAAGGCGCAGGCGAGAGCGCAGGACACCTTGCTTCCCGAGCGCGCGCTTTCAATTCCCGTGGCGCTACGCCCGTTCGAGCCGGGTGACGCAGCGCGCGTCTCGACGCTCGTTGGCGCGCGCGAGGTGGCGGAAATGACGGCCTTGATCCCGCACCCCTACCCCGACGGCGCCGCCGAGGCGTGGATTAGCGCGCAGGCGAAGGACCGGGCGGCGGGTCGCGAGTACACCTATGCCATCACCCCGGCCGGCGACGCGATCGTCGTCGGCGCGATCAGCTTGCGCCCGGCCCCGACCGAGCGCGAGCATCTGGGCTACTGGATCGGCCGTGCGTACTGGGGTCGCGGCTACGCGACCGCGGCCGCGCGTGCAGTGGTCGCGCTCGCCTTCACGCTCCTCGACCTGGATCGGCTCACCGCCTCGCGCCTGGTCCGCAATCCCGCGTCGGGGCGGGTCATGGAGAAATGCGGGCTCAAACCGCTGCGCACCGAGCGGCGCGATCACCGCGGCGCGGACGAGGCATTCTGCGTGCACGGGCTCACCCGTGCCGAGTGGCTGCAGGACGGCGACGGAGCGACCTGAGGCGAAGGCGCGCCACGGTCGAGGGCGATTCAGGCGAGATCGGCCAGGAGTGCCCGTCGCGTCGCCTCGGCCACGGGGTCGAGCGTGGCTTGATAGGCCGGGTGATCAGCGCCCATCGTCAGCCCCGCCCCCGCCTTGAGCGCCGCGATCATCGCCGCGGCGAGCTCGAAGCGCACGAAGTGCACCGACGAGGTCTTCTCGGCCGTCTCGCGCTCGAGGTCCTCATCGGCGATCGCGTAGACCCGGGGTTGTCCTGCGACCTGTACCCAGACGCGGTCCTCGATGCCCTGCAGGCGGGCAAGCGCCTGCCTGCGCTCCGCGACATCCTCGTATTCCACCAACAGGGTCGCTTTCCAATTCTGTCCGTCCGGCAGCAGCGGATTGTAAGCATCGAGCTCGTCCTGGATGCCGGCCTCCTCGAAGGTCTTTTCGATGCGCAGCATTTCCTGGATCTGGTAGCGGATGGTGAGCTCGTCTTCGAACAAGAGCGTCAGGTGCGCGCCGAGAGCGACGGTGCGCGGCTTCTTGTGTGCCAGCACACGGGCGCGAAATGACTGCCTTTCCTTGGCGTAGGCTTCCAGTGTCAGCAGACTCGCGCGCGCGATGGGTGGCATGGCCGGTCCTAGAGCCCGTAGGCGATGCGGATCAACGTCAAAGGGTGCGCCAGGCGCGGCGGGCTCGTCTTCGCATCGGTTCCCGCAGCCTCTTCGATGCCCTGCAGGATCGCGCCGCCGGCAATCGGACAATCGGAGCTCACGTAATCGGGCGCGCCCTCGGCCATCTGCCGGAACAGCGGCCGGCCGATCTTCATCGACGCAGCATAGAATTCGCGCTTGACCCCCCAGGTGCCGTCGTGGCCCGCGCAGCGCTCGACGGTGTGGGTGGTGGTGCCCGGCACCCACTCGATCACTTCGCGCGTCTTCTGGCCGATGTTCTGCACCCGCGAATGGCAGGGCACGTGATACGAGACCTTGCCCAGCGCGATCTTGAAATCCTTCTTCAGCAACCCGTCCTTGTCACGCCGCACGAGATACTCGAACGGGTCGACCATCGCCGCGCAAACCGCCCTCACTTCCGCGTCTTCGGGGAAGAGAAGCGGCAGCTCGCTCTTGAACATGAGCGTGCACGAGGGCACCGGCGTGAGGAGCGCGTAGCCCTCCGCCGCCAGTGCCGCCAGGCGCGGCGTGTTGGTCTCCTTCAGTCGCCGCACCGATTCGAAGTCGCCCAGCTCCAGCTTCGGCATGCCGCAGCAGACGGCGTCGACGACGACGTAGGGGATCTCGTTGTGATCGAGGATGGACAGCAGGTCGAGCCCGATCCCCGGCTGGTTGTAATTGACGTAACAGGTGGCGAAGACGGCGACCTTGCCGGCGCTGCGCTCGCCGTCCTTGACCGGGAAGCGGCCACTCTCGGGTGCGAGTGCCGCAAAACGCTTCGAGGCGTAGGGCGGGAGCCGGCGTTCCGGGGCCACGCCGAGAAGTCCGGCGAGGGCCTTGCGCGCAAGCGGCGCCGTGTTGGCCTTGTTGACGATCTGCACCACCACCGGAATCGTGGCGAGCTTGCCCAGCCGGTCGGTGGAGGTCAGCAGCCTGTCACGCCAGCGGCTCTCGCCTTGCACGAACTTCTGCGCCTTGGCGCGCAGCATCAGGTGCGGAAAGTCGACGTTCCACGGATGCGGCGGCACATACGGGCACTTGGTCATGTAGCAGACGTCGCATAGATAGCACTGCTCGACGACCCGGCCGTAATCGGCCTTGTCCACCCCGTCCAATTCGCCGGTCTTGCCCTCGTCGACCAGATCGAACAGGGTCGGAAAGGCGTTGCACAGACTGACGCAGCGCCGGCAGCCGTGACAGATGTCGAAGACGCGCGCGAGCTCGGCGTTAAGCGAGTCCTGGTCGTAGAAGTCCGGACCGCGCCAATCGACCGGATGCCGGGTCGGCGCTTCAAGACTGCCTTCGCGGAAGGTCATGCTAGCTCGGCCTTTAGGCGGCGGGCGGGGCAACGGGACTCGAGGCGCGGCGTGAGACGCCGCGCCTCGATAGGGACCTTCTGCAACAACGCCCTAGTCGGCGAGCGCGTCGAGCGCCTTCTTAAACCGGTTGGCGTGCGAGCGCTCGGCTTTGGCCAGCGTCTCGAACCAGTCGGCAATTTCCTCGAAGCCTTCGCCACGTGCGGCCTTGGCCATGCCAGGGTACATGTCGGTGTACTCGTGCGTTTCACCGGCGATCGCCGCCTTGAGGTTTTCGCGCGACTTGCCGATCGGCAGGTCGGTGGCCGGATCGCCGACCACGGCGAGGTAATCGAGATGGCCATGCGCGTGCCCGGTCTCGCCCTCGGCGGTGGAGCGGAACACCGCGGCGACGTCGTTCTGTCCTTCGACATCGGCTTTGTTGGCAAAATAAAGATAACGCCGGTTGGCCTGCGACTCGCCGGCGAACGCGGCCTTCAGGTTTTCGTGCGTCTTGGTGCCCTTCAGATTCATTGCCGGTCTCCTCTGGCGATGCCAACCACCCATTCTCCGCAGCGGTGCATCATATGTCCAATTGATTGTTCAAATCCTTCCAATAAATCGCGTGTATTTCAATCCCCACTCCCGCGCACGCGACACCGCGACGCTTGCCGCTTCTAGTCGATCCGCTCGTACGCCGGCAGGGTCAGGAACTCGACGAAGGTGTCGTTGTTGACGAGGTTGGCGAACAGCCCCGCCGCCTCCTCGTAGCGCCCGTCGCCGAAGGCCGGCCCGAGCAGCGTGCGGATCTTCTGCATTTCCTCCGGAATCATCGCCGCGACCATCTCCCGGGTCACCTTGCGACCGTCGTCTAGCCTGCCTTTCGCCGAGCGGATCCACTGCCACACCTGCGAGCGCGAGATCTCCGCGGTGGCGGCGTCTTCCATCAGGTTGTAGATCGGCACCGCGCCCTGGCCGGCGAGCCACGCGCCGATGTACTGGATGGCGACGTTGATGTTCAGGCGCACTCCCGGCTCGGTGATCGGCTTTTCCGGTTCGAAGCGGAGCAGGTCGGCGGCGGTCACCCGCACGTCCTGGCGCGGGCGCGAGGCGATCTGGTTGGGCCCGGGCATGAGCCGGTCGAAGACTTCCTTCGCCACCGGCACCAGGCCGGGATGCGCCACCCAGGTGCCGTCGTGACCGATCGTCGCCTCGTGTTCCTTGTCGGCCCGGACCTTGGCGAAGGCATCGTTGTTCGCCGCCTCGTCGTTCTTCACCGGGATCTGCGCCGCCATGCCGCCCATGGCGTGGATGTTGCGGCGGTGACAGGTCTTGATGCACAGCTCGGCATAACTCTGCATGAAGTGGGTGGTCATCGTCACCCGGACGCGATCGGCGAGGCAGAATTCGCCGTTGAGGCGAAACTTCTTGATGCAGGAGAAAATGTAATCCCAGCGGCCGCAGTTAAGTCCCGCCGAATGCTCGCGCAGCTCGTAGAGGATCTCGTCCATCTCGAAAGCGGCGAGGATAGTCTCGATGAGCACCGTCGCCTTGATCGTCCCCCGCGGCACGCCGAGCTCGTCCTGCGCCAGCACGAAGATGTCGTTCCACAGCCGCGCCTCGAGATGGCTTTCCAGCTTCGGCAGATAGAAGTAGGGCCCGGTGCCGCGGGCGACGAGCTCCGCGGCGTTGTGAAAGAAGTAGAGGGCAAAGTCGAACAGGCCGCCCGAGACCGGAGCGTCGTCGACCCGGACGTGCTTTTCGGGAAGATGCCAGCCGCGCGGGCGCACGAACAGCGTCGCCAGCTTGGCGTTGAGCTGGTAGGACTTGCCCTCGGGCGAGACGTAGTCGATCTGGCGCCGGATCGCGTCGCGCAGGTTGATGTGCCCCTGGATGTTGTTGTCCCACTTCGGTGTATTGGCATCCTCGAAGTCGGCCATGAACACGCTGGCGCCGGAATTGAGCGCATTGATGATCATCTTGCGATCGACCGGACCGGTAATCTCCACCCGGCGATCGAGGATATCCGCGCCGACCGCAGCGCAGGTCCAGTCGGCCTCGCGCACCGCGCGTGTCTCGGACAGGAAATCGGGCAGCTTGCCGGCGTCGAGCTCCTGTTGCCGCATGCCACGGCGGGCGAGCAAGTCGGCGCGGCGGCCGCCGAAGGCGCGCTGCAGGCGGGCGACGAACTCCAGCGCGGCCGGGGTCAGAATCTGGGCGTAGTCGGCCGTCATGCGCCCGGTGATCTCGATCCCCGGACCGAACTGCGGCGTGCTCATGAGTTATCCTTTTTTTAAATCAGACAGTTGGCCGATGACCGGCGCAGAGATCCGGGCTGCCGGAGGACGCGGGTGGCGTACCGTAAGCGCCGGCTAAAGGCCGTTCGGGCCCACGGCGCTGCTGCAATGCCGCAATGATAGCAGGACGAAGCCTGAGGCAAAACGCGTGGCCGCTCGGCCCCGGCCCTAATCCCAGCCTTCGCCCGGCCGGCCGGCGAGCCGATCCAGGGTGATGTTCCAGGACAGGGTGATGCGCGGCCGGCTGCCGAGGTAGGGATTGACGCTATGCAGGTAATCGCTGGCGAAGATGAGCATCGTGCCCGGCAGCATCGCCGGCATCATGTGGCTGGTGACGCGGCCGGGCTCGTCCGGGCAGCAGGCGTCGATGCGCGGGTCGGCGAAGCAGAGCTTGCCGGCCATCTGATCCGCCGGGTCGCCGTCGCCGGGGTCGAGCATGTAGACGATGCTGACGTTGCAGCGCAGGTGGCTGTGCGGCATGCAGTAGTCGCCGACGCGGTAGACGGAGGCCCAGCTGTCGTCGGCGTACACCGGCCGGCGCGACAGCGTGCGATGCGCGAGCATAAGCGCCCGGGCATGGGCGAGCAATGCCGCCGGCGCATTCCAGGCGGCGATCTTGCGCACCTTGGTGCCGCAGCCGCCGCGGAAAATCTTCCCGCGCCAGCGCGGGTCGCGCTCGGCGGCGAGCACAGCCTCGACCAACGGCGCGTGAAACATCTCGAAGTCGGCGAACCTGGTCGCGGCCATCAGCGGTGCCGACAGCGGCTCGACCACCTGTGCGTCGGGCCAGGCCGGGAGCTCGACGCCGGCGACTGCCACTGTGGCAGGGAGCGCGGCCTGCTCTCCCGCCTCGGACACGAGGCTCGCCGCCATCGCCTACGCCGCCAGCTGCGGATTGAGCCGCTCCTGCCGGCTGTGCAGCTTGTTCACCGCATTGAGATAGGCCTTGGCCGAGGCGACCAGGATGTCGGTGTCCGCGCCCAGGCCGTTGACGATGCGGCCGTCGCGTTCCAGTCGCACCGTAACCTCCCCTTGCGCATCGGTGCCGGTGGTTATCGCGTTGACCGAATAGAGCACCATTTTCGCTCCGGAGTGCACCATCTGCTCGATGGCGCGGAACGTGGCATCGATCGGACCGTCGCCGCGCGTGTGCACGTGGTGCTGGCGCTCGCCCTCGGACAGGGTGACGTCCGCCTGCGGCACCTCGCCCGTGGCCGAAACGATCTTGAGCGCGACGAGCTTGTAATGCTCGCGCTCCGGCGTGAGCTGCTCGTCGGAGGCCAACGCATGCAGGTCCTCGTCGAACACCTCGCCTTTCTTGTCGGCAAGCTCCTTGAAGCGCGCGAAGGCGTGGTGCATTGCCTCCTCGCTGCCCAGGTCGATGCCGAGTTCGGCCAGACGCGTCTTGAATGCATTGCGGCCGGAAAGCTTCCCCAGCACCAGCTTGTTGGCGCCCCAGCCGACGTCCTCGGCGCGCATGATCTCGTAGGTTTCGCGGTGCTTGAGCACGCCGTCCTGGTGGATCCCCGACTCATGCGCAAACGCGTTCGCTCCGACGATCGCCTTGTTCGGCTGCACCGGGAAGCCGGTGATGCCGGAGACGAGCTTCGACGCCGCGACGATCTGCGTGGTGTCGATGCGCGTCGTGCAGGGAAAGACGTCCTTGCGCGTCTTGACGGCCATGACGACCTCTTCCAGCGATGCGTTGCCTGCGCGTTCGCCCAGGCCGTTGATGGTGCACTCGACCTGGCGCGCGCCGTGCATCACCGCCGAGAGCGAATTCGCCACCGCCATGCCCAGGTCGTTGTGACAGTGCACTGACCATACCGCCTTGGTGGCGTTCGGAATCCGCTCGCGCAGCGACCCGATGAGCGCCCCGAACTGCCACGGCATGGTGTAGCCGACCGTGTCGGGGATGTTGACCGTGGTCGCGCCGGCCTTGATGGCCGCTTCGATGAGGCGGCACAGAAAGTCGGGCTCCGACCGGCCCGCGTCCTCGGGCGAGAACTCGACGTCGTCGGTGTACTCGCACGCCCAGCGCACCGCCTTGACCGCCTGCTCGAGCACCTGCTCCGGCGTCATGCGCAGCTTCATCTGCATGTGGATGGGCGAACTGGCGATGAAGGTATGCACGCGCCCCGAGCGGGCACCCTTGAGCGCCTCGCCGGCGCGCCGGATATCGTTCTCGTTGGCGCGCGCGAGCGCGCATACGGTGCTGTCCTTGAGCGTCTGCGCAATCGCGCGCACCGCCTCGAAGTCGCCGTTCGACGACGCCGGAAAACCCGCCTCGATCACGTCGGCCCGAAGCCGCTCGAGCTGGCGCGCGATGCGCATCTTTTCCTCGCGCGTCATCGACGCCCCGGGGCTCTGCTCGCCGTCGCGCAGCGTCGTGTCAAAGATGATCAGATGGTCTTGCATGATTGAGCTCCTGCCAAGCTGGAACGCTTAAACTTCCTCCCCGCCACGATGCTTCAGGCGGGTGCGCACTACCAAGGGGCGGGGTGGATTATCTGCGCGCGGGGCGCAGCAGCAGCTCGCCGAGGCCGGCGGCTGCCAGGAGCAGCAGAGGAAAAACGCGGTCGTGCAAACAGCTCATGGCAACGACTATAGCGGGATTGGCGCCAGCCCGCAACTGGCGTCGGGCGCGGCCGCCCGAAGTGCGGTCAGGCGCGGCGGCGCTTGAGCGCGAGCCACGCCGACCAGACGTAACCGGAGAGCGCATAGAGGATGAAGCCGGCGAACAGGACCACCGGCGGCTGATAACTCACCAGGACGAAGAACAGGACGATGAGCAGGATCACCACGAACGGCACGCTGCGCCGCAGGTTGATGGTTTTGAAACTGTAATACCTGAAGTTGCTCACCATGCTCACGCCCGCAAAAACCGTCACCGCCAGCGCCCACCAGCGATAGGTTTCCGGATCGAGCGCGCGATCGTCCATGGTCCACACGAAGCCGGCCACCAGCGCCGCCGCCGACGGGCTCGGCAAGCCCTGGAAGTAGCGCTTGTCGGCGACTTCGAGGTTGGTGTTGAAGCGCGCCAGACGCAGCGCGGCGAACACACAATACAGGAACGCGGCGGCCCAGCCGAGGTTGCCCATGCTGAACAGCGCCCATTCGTAGATGACGAGCGCCGGTGCGGCGCCGAAGCAGACCATGTCGGACAGGCTGTCGTACTCGGCACCGAACGCACTCTGCGTCCGGGTCAGGCGAGCGACGCGCCCGTCCAGGCCGTCGAGGACGAGGGCCACGAAAACGGCCCTCGCCGCCCAGTCGAAGCGGCCGTTCATCGCCTGCACGATGGCCCAGAAGCCGGCAAAGAGCGCCGCGGTCGTGAACAGGTTCGGCAGCAGGTAGATGCCGCGGCGGCGGATTCGGTTCTTGGCGAACGCCCGCTCTTGCTGGAAATCCCCCATGCGCGCCAGCCTAGCAGGTCGATCGGGCCAAGACAAACCCCGCGCCCGGTCAACTCAAGCGAGCGCGGCGACGATCGTCGTCGTCGCCTGCACCGCATCGCCCACCGCAACGCGAGGCGTGGCATCGGCGGGCAGATAGACGTCGACGCGCGAGCCGAAGCGGATGAATCCGTAGCGTTGTCCGCGCGCTAAGCGCTCGCCCGGACCGACGTAGCAGAGGATGCGCCGCGCCACCAGGCCCGCGATCTGCACGCAGGTGACGTCGCCGCGGTCGGGCGTGGCGATGTGCAGCGCACAGCGCTCGTTTTCGTCCGACGCCTTGTCCAGCGCGGCATTGACGAAGCTGCCGGCGTGATACCACTTGTTCTTCACTTCGCCATCGATCGGGCTGCGATTGGAATGCACATTGAACACGTTCATGAACACGCTGATCTTCAGCGCGTCGCGATTGAGATAGGGATCGCGCGCGCGCGCCACCAGCACGACCTTGCCGTCGGCCGGCGAGAGCACCGCGTTGGCGTCCTGCGGCACGACCCGCGGCGGATCGCGGAAGAACTGGGCGATGAAGGCGACGGCGAGCCAGGCGAGCCCCGCGAGCAGCCACGGCCCGGTCCACGACAGCGCGAGCGCGAGCACGATTGCGGCGGCCAGGAACGGCCAGCCCTCGCGGGCGATGATCGGGTGCGGATAAGGCGACGCAGGCATCGCCGCTTATTGTGTCTGCTCGTCGATGCGCTTGGCCTGATCCTGGGCGTCGCGCTGCAGCTGCTGCTCCAGGCCGCGCGCACGCTCGATGGCGGTGGTCGGCGTGGCCGGCACGCTGGTCGGATCGACGTCGGCCTGACTCGCCGCCGGCGGCATGCGGGTGCCGGCATGGGTGGCCTGATCGGGCCCGGGAAGCAGCCCGTAGCCCTTGAGCGCTCGCTCGGCGACGAACGCCACGATGACCAGGGCGATGAGGATCACGACCAGCCCCACCCAGCCGCGCTGGCGGCTCCGGCAGCCGGCCGCGCCTAGTTGCGCGACTGGTCGACGAGCTTGTTGCGCTTGATCCAAGGCATCATTTCCCGCAGCTTGTCGCCGACCAGCTCGATCGGATGCTCGGCGGTCATGCGTCGTCGCGACAACAGTGTCGGCGCGCCGGCGCGGTTCTCCAGGATGAAGCTCTTCGCGTACTCGCCGCTCTGGATGCGCTCGAGCGCGGCACGCATCGCATCCTTGGTCGCGGCGGTAATGATCAACGGTCCGGTGACATACTCGCCGTATTCGGCATTGTTCGAGATGGCGTAATTCATGTTGCCGATGCCGCCCTCGTAGAGCAGATCGACGATGAGCTTCAGCTCGTGCAGGCATTCGAAATACGCCATCTCCGGCGCGTATCCGGCCTCGACCAGCACCTCGAAGGCGTTCTTGACCAGTTCCACGCAGCCGCCGCAGAGGACGGTCTGCTCGCCGAAGAGGTCCGTTTCCGTCTCTTCCTTGAACGAGGTCTCGATCACCCCGGCCCGCGCGCCGCCGATCGCGGCGGCGTAGGAAAGCGCCAGGTCGCGCGCCTTGCCACTGACATCCTGGTGCACGGCGATGAGCATTGGCGTGCCGCCGCCGGCGACGTAGGTCGAGCGCACCGTGTGTCCCGGCGCCTTGGGGGCGATCATCACCACGTCGAGATCGGCACGCGGCGCAACCTGCCCGTAATGGATGTTGAATCCGTGCGCGAACGCCAGCGTCGCGCCTTTGCGGATGTTGGGTACTACCTCCTCCCGATACACCGCCGCGATGTGCTCGTCGGGCATGAGCATCATCACCAGGTCAGCGCTCTTTACCGCCGCGGCGACGCCGGCCACCTTGAGCCCGGCTCTCTTCGCCTTGTCCCAGGATGCGCCGCCCTCGCGCAAGCCGACCGTCACCTTCACCCCGGAGTCGTTGAGGTTCTGCGCGTGCGCATGGCCCTGCGAGCCGTAGCCGACGATGGTGACCTTCTTGCCCTTGATGAGCGACAGATCGGCGTCTTTTTCGTAATAGACTTTCATCCCGTTCTCCTAAGCCCTGAGTATGCGCTCGCCGCGGCCGATCCCCGAGGCCCCGGTGCGTACCGTTTCCAGGATCACGCCCGGCTCGATTGCCTGCAGGAAGGCGTCGAGCTTCGATCCGGTGCCGGTGAGCTCGATGGTGTAGCTCTTGTCGGTGACATCGAGAATGCGGCCGCGGAAGATGTCGGCGAGCCGCTTCATCTCGTCCCGGTCCTTGCCCGCGGCGCGCACCTTGACCAGCATGAGTTCGCGCTCGATGTGGTTGCCGTCGGTGAGGTCGATGACCTTGACCACCTCGACCAGCTTGTTCAACTGCTTGGTGATCTGCTCGACGACGTCGTCCGAGCCGACCGTCACGATGGTCATGCGCGACAGGGTCGGATCCTCGGTGGGAGCGACGGTCAGCGACTCGATGTTGTAGCCGCGCGCCGAGAACAGGCCCGAAATGCGCGACAGCGCGCCGGCCTCGTTCTCCACCAGGATCGACAGGATGTGCCGCACGCCTAGAGCTCCTCGGCGAGAATCATTTCGGTGAGCCCCTTGCCGCCGGGCACCATCGGAAACACGTTCTCGGATTGGTCGGTGATCATGTCGAGAAACACCAGACGGTCCTTGAGCTTGAATGCCTCCCGCAGCGCGCCCTCGACGTCGCCCGGGCGCTCGATCTTCATACCGACGTGACCGAAAGCCTCTGCGAGCTTGGTGAAGTCCGGTAGCGCATCCATGTACGACTCCGCGTAGCGGTTGCCGTAGAAGAACTGCTGCCACTGCCGCACCATGCCCATGTACTTGTTGTTCAGGTTCACGATCTTGACCGGCAGGTGATACTGCTTGCAGGTCGACAGCTCCTGGATGCACATCTGGATCGAGGCTTCGCCGGTGACGCAGGCGACTGTGGCCCCCGGATTGGCGAGCACCGCGCCCATCGCCGCCGGCAAGCCAAAGCCCATCGTGCCCAGACCGCCGGAATTGATCCAGCGCCGCGGCCGCTCGAACGGGTAGTACTGCGCGACCCACATCTGGTGCTGGCCGACGTCGGAGGTGATGATCGCGTCGCCGCCGGTGATCTCGTAGAGTTTTTCGATCACGTACTGCGGCTTGATGAGCGCGCTCTTGCGGTCATACTTGAGGCACTCCTTGCGCTGCCACTCCTTGATCTGGGCCCACCAGTCCTTGAGCGCCTGGGCATCGGGACGATGCGGCGAGGACTCGATAAGCCTGAGCATCTCGTCGACCACCTCGGCGACGTAGCCCACGATCGGCACATCGACCTTCACCCGCTTGGAAATCGACGACGGGTCGATATCGATGTGGATGATCTTGCGGTCGGAGCGAAAGAAATGCGCCGGATTGCCGATGACCCGGTCGTCGAAGCGCGCGCCCACGGCGAGCAGCACGTCGCAGCCTTGCATGGCCATGTTCGATTCGTAGGTGCCATGCATGCCGAGCATGCCGGTGAACTGGGGATCCGTGCCCGGAAAGCCGCCGAGACCCATGAGCGTGTTGGTACAGGGAAAACCGAGCAGGCGCACCAGGCGTGTGAGCTGGGGCGCGGCGTTGTTGAGCACCACGCCGCCGCCGGCATAGACCATCGGCCGCTTCGCCTCCAGCAGCAACTGCACCGCCTTCTTGATCTGGCCCGCGTGGCCGCGGGTCACCGGGTTGTAGGAGCGAAGCGCAATTGTCTTCGGGTAGCTGTATTCGGCGCTCGCCTGCGTCACGTCCTTGGGAATGTCGACGAGCACCGGCCCCGGGCGCCCGGACTGCGCCAAGTAGAACGCCTTCTTGATCGTCACCGCCAGCTGGGCCACGTCCTTGACCAGGAAGTTGTGCTTGACGCAGGGCCGGGTGATGCCGACGGTGTCGCATTCCTGGAACGCGTCCTGGCCGATGGCGTGGGTCGGGACCTGGCCGGTGATGACCACCATCGGGATCGAATCCATGTAGGCGGTAGCGATCCCGGTGACCGCGTTGGTGACTCCCGGACCGGAGGTGACCAGGCACACCCCGATCTTGTGCGACGAGCGCGAATAGCCGTCGGCGGCGTGCGCCGCGCCCTGCTCATGCCGGACCAGGACGTGCTTGACCTGGTCCTGGTTGAACAGCGCGTCGTAGATGTTGAGTACCGCGCCGCCTGGGTAGCCGAAGACGTACTCGACGCCCTCTTCCTGCAGGCAGCGGATGACGATCTCTGCGCCGGTAAGCTGCATGATGCGTTGTGCCCCAAGCGATGATGAACACGTTTACCCGGCGCCGCTCCTAGCGGGCCGGGGCCTGCAAAACGCGCCGCGCCTCGGTCAGGCGCTCAGGCTTAAAAGGCTTTTCCGGGTTGAAAGCCGGTCTCGTCGCATCCCATCGGGAACTCCTACGCGCTTGTGGCGCGTCCGGAGGGGAGGCAAACGGCCGTTTTTGCAGCACCACGCGGATTCCCGAAGAAACCCGCAAAAGCCACGTTACCGGTATCGCCGGCCCCGGTCAAGCTACGCTGATGATTGCCCCCGACGCCCAACGCAAGTTGCACATTCTCGACTTCTGGCGGCGCCATGGCCTGGATGCCACGCGCGAGGCCTTCCAGGTCAGCCGCCGCACGCTGTGACCCGCAACGCACTCCCCACGCAAGCAGTGCAATATGTTTCTGGCCCTAGTCAGCCGCTTGTTGCTGGCCGTTCGATCGCCCTTACCAGGCGCGGTCCGGCGCGTCGGCGGCGCGATTATAATCGCCGCCATCAGCGTCGGGAGGATAGCAATAGCTTCGCACCAGGAGATCGCGAACTTTCTTGCACAGGTCGAGCGCCGCGCCTACAAGCAAGCGCTGTTTGCCGTGCGCGACGAGGATGCCGCGCTCGACATCGTCCAGGACGCGATGCTGAGGCTGTCCGAGAAGTACGCCACCAAGCCGCTGGCGGAACTGCCCATGCTGTTTCAGCGCATCCTGCAGAACGCCATCCACGACCACTTCCGGCGGCAGAAAGTACGCTCGACCTGGACGACGCTGCTGTCGGCGCTGGGGCAGAAGGAGGACAAGGACGAGGATTTCGACCCGCTCGAAACTTTGCCCGCCAAGGCGGACTCGAATTGGGCGGATCCGGCAGAGCAGCACCAGCAGGCGGAGACACTGGCCTTGATCGAGCAGGCGCTCGCCCGCCTGCCGGCACGTCAACGCCAAGCATTTCTGTTGCGTTACTGGGAAGAACTCGATGTGGCGGAGACCGCCACGGCCATGGGCTGCTCCGAGGGCAGTGTCAAGACGCACTGCTCAAGGGCAGTTCATGCATTGGCTGAGATGCTCAAAGCCAAGGGGGTTAGCTTATGAACGAGCATGAAACTGCAAAGAAAATAACGGGTTATCTCGATCGTGGCACGGCGGAGCTCAAGCCCGGGGTAGCGTTTCGGCTGCAGCGCGCGCGACAACTGGCGCTGTCGCGACTCTCCGAGCAGCAAGCACCGCAGTTGGCCTTGGCGGAGCCGGGCGGCGGCAGTTTCGGCTCACACCGGTTTCTCGCCGTCACCCGCCTTTCGGTCGGGGTGTTGCTGCTCGTCGCCGGGGTGTTCGCTTACAGCTATTGGGAAACGCAGCAGCAGGCGCGCGACATCGAGGAGACTGACGCAGCCATCCTTTCCTCCGAGCTGCCGATCGAAGCCTATCTGGACCAGGGATTCGAGGCTTGGCTCAAGCACTCCGAGCCCTGATCGCAGCTGCGCTGCTGGCGGCGGCGGTCGCCAGTTCGCCGGCCGCCGCGGTTGGGCCCGGGCAGCATGCGCCGACCTGGGGGCAGCTGTCGCCGGCCAACCGCCAGGTGCTGGCACCCCTTGCCTCCGAGTGGGACAGCTTCGACCCGCAGCGCAAGCAGAAATGGCTGGGCATCGCCAACCACTATCCGATGCTCGCCCCGGTCGAGCAGCAACGCATCCAGCAGCAGATGAGCGCCTGGGCGCACCTGACTCCCGAGCAGCGGCAGCTGGCGCGCCAGCAATACAAGAACTTCCGCCAATTGCCCCCCGAGCAACGCCAGCAGGTGGCGCAGAAATGGCACGAGTACCAGCAGTTGCCGCCGGAAAAGCGGCGCGAGTTCGCCGCCCGCGGCACTGCGCCGCACAGGCGGCCGTGACGGTGGCCACACGGCGCGCCTGATCGCGAGCGGCAGCGCGGCGCCGGCAGGCCTCGCGCGCCGGCTCGGCGCATCGCTGTACGAGGCGCTGATGCTCGCGGCCCTCCTGCTCGGGCTGAGCTTCGTGCTGCTGCCGCTGGTCACGCCCCCAGCGCTCGCCCCGGGCGCCGCGGTGGCCGACGCGCCCCCCAGCCTCTACTTGCCCTCTCCCGGCGCGAGGGGGTGGTCAGGGGCGGTGCTTTTCGCCGCCTGCGGCGCGTACTGCATCGGCCTGTGGAGCGGCGGCCGGCGCACTCTGCCGATGAAAACCTGGCGCCTGGCGCTGGCAACCACCAGCGGCCACGCCGTGGCGTCGCCCCGGGCCGCATGGCGCTTTGTCGCCTGGTGGATCGGCCCGGGACTCGCCCTTGGCGCCTACATGGCACTGCAGCCGCTTGGCTTCGGCCGCTGGGCGCTACCCCTGCTGGCGGTCAATTACGCCTGGGCACTGGTCGATCGGGAGCGGCAATTCCTGCACGACCGCCTGGCCGGCACGCGCCTGATCGCGCCGGCGGCCTAGTCAAGGCTCCACCTTTCGGCGCGGCTTCTTGCCCCGGTAGCGCGCCGCGCTCGCCACGATCTCCTTCTTCGCTTCCTCGGCGCCGACCCAGCTCGACACGCGCACCCATTTGCCCGGTTCCAGGTCCTTGTAGTGCTCGAAGAAATGGGCGATCTGGCGGGTCGTGACCTCGGGCAGATCGCGCGGCGACTCGATGCCACGGTACAGGCTCGACAGCTTGTCGATCGGCACCGCGAGGATCTTGAAGTCGACGCCGGCTTCGTCGTCCATCTTGAGCATGCCGATGGGGCGGCAGCGCACCACCACGCCGGTGATCAACGGTACCGGCGAGAGCAGCAGCACGTCGCAGGGGTCTCCGTCTCCGGACAGCGTACGCGGGATGTAGCCGTAGTTGCACGGATAGCGCATCGCCGTCGACATGAAGCGGTCGACGAATACGGCACCGGTGTCCTTGTCGACTTCGTACTTGATCGGATCGCCGTGCATCGGGATCTCGATGACTACGTTGCAATCGTGCGGGACGTCCGTGCCGGAGGAGACGCGGTCGAGATTCATGGCCTGCGCGTTGGGACGAGGACTGCGTGCATTATAGCGGGCAGCCCCGAAGCGGCTGCCGTATCATCGCTGCTTTGGCTGACGGCCCCGTTCATGCTCTACACGCTCGGCTCACGGCAGGTCCAGCTGCGCGGTTCACACCACTTCGTCGCCGCCAACGCGACGGTCATCGGCAGCGTGGTGCTCGAGGACGAGTCGTCGGTCTGGTTCAACAGCGTCATCCGCGGCGACAACGACCTGATCAGCGTCGGTGCCCGCTCCAACGTGCAGGACGGCTCCGTGCTGCACACCGATGCCGGCATCGCGCTCAGCGTAGGCGCCGAGGTCAGCATCGGCCACCAGGTCATGCTGCACGGCTGCACCATCGGCGAAGGGTCGCTCATCGGCATCAAGGCACTGATCCTCAATCACGCCGTCATCGGCCGCGAGTGCCTGATCGGTGCCAACGCGCTGGTGACCGAGGGCAAGATAATTCCCGACCGCTCGCTCGTGCTGGGCTCCCCCGGCAAGGTGGTGCGCACGCTCTCCGCGGCGGAGGTGGCGCAGATCCGTGGCATTGCCGCGCACTACGTCGAGCGCGCGCGCCGCTACCTCGGGGACCTGGCGCCCGACCCGCGCGCGGGCGGTTGACATCGCCAGGCAGCTCGAATCCGCTCCGGGATCGCGCCGCATCTAACCGGTACCCTCCGGGCCTGTCCACCGATGAAACCCTTCCCCGTGCCCTTCGCCCCACCCTTGACCCTGCTCGCGGTCCTGGCCGCCCTCTCCTTCGGCGGCGGCGCGGCCGCGGCCGAGCTGCAGCAGGAGAACCGCGCCGTGGCCGCGTTTCACCGCATCGAGATCAATGGCCAGGTCAACGTCACCCTGGTCCAGGGGGCGACGGAGAGCGTGACCGTCGAGGCGGAGCAGGCGGCGCTGCCGCGCATCCGCACCGAAGTCGGCGGCGATACCTTGAGCATCGATGCCGAGATCTCACGCACGGTGTGGCAATGGTTTTCCGGGCGTGGTGCGGGTCGCACGCCGCGCGTCACCATCCACTTCAAGGACATCGACCGGATCGAAGCCGCCGGGTCGGTCAACCTCGACGCGGAGAGCCTGAAAAGCGCCGACCTGCGCCTGGACTTTGCTGGCGCGTGTGCACTGCGCATTCGCGATCTGCAGGCAAGTTCCCTGCGTCTGGATGGCTCGGGCGCGATCAAGGTCGTCATCGCCGGCAAGGTCGGGCGGCAGAAGGTCGACCTCTCCGGCGCAAGCTCCTACCAGGCCGAGCGGCTGGTCAGCAGCGACGCCGTGGTCGACGTGAGCGGGGCCGGCAAGGCGGTGGTCAATGCCAGCAATTCGCTCGCGGTAGACATTTCCGGCGCCGGCAAGGTCGAGTACCTGGGTGAGCCCAAGCTGCGGCAGACGATCAGCGGCATAGGCAAGATCGCCCGGCGCGAGCCCGACTAGAGCTTTGGGGGCCCTTTAGGCGCCCTCGCCGCCCTGCGGCCGCTAGAAGAACACCCGCGCCTGGAAGTCGGCGGAAAATTCCTCGAAGCGGTGCACAACGCCGGCACGGCGTCGTGCGCGACGAAGCCCCGCTTGGACAGCGTTTGCCCCTAGTGCAGCGACGCCTGCGCGGCGGCAGTGAGCGCGTCCGCCTTGAACAGCAGCGTCAGCCCTGTCTGCGGGTCGCGGTCGCCATGCACCCCAGGCAGGATGCGCACGTCGCCAACGCGGCAATCGGCGAGCAGGTCGACGAGCATGGTCGCAACGTCGCCGGCGCGGTCGGTGGGAAACAATGGGCAGCGAAAGCCCTCGGCCTGGCGCGGGTCGAAAGGACTCGACAGCGACAGGCGGAGCTCGCCGCCCCCGGGAGCCGAGGTGGCGCGGTGCGCACTGATCACCGCCGCAGGCTCACCCACCTGAGCGCGCAGCTTGCGGATGGCGTTGCTGGCAAAGAGCTGCGCGCCGACCTCGCGCTGGGCCGCGCGTCCCTGCTGCAGGGCGGCTGGCGGTGACTGCGGCGGCCGCGGCAAGGCCAGCACCGAGAGGCCCGGCACGGCGAGTTCGCGCGCGAGTTCGCGCGCGAACGGCATCGCCCAGCCGCTACTGGCGGCGGCGAACGGGTCGGCCTGCGCCGCGACGAGCGCGGTTCCGATCAGGAAGCGCAGATGCACGCTCTGCACTCCAGGCTGCACGCTGATCGGAGCCGGCGGCAGATCGCGCACGCTGGAATCGGCGCCGTGGCCGAGTTTCTGCCACGCCAGGAGCGTGCTCAGTTGCGCCACATCGATGGCGTCGGCGGCGACCAGGGAAGGAGCGAAGGCGAAGGTCTGGCTGCCGCCGAGCGCGCGCTCTTCGCGCAGGATCGCAGCCAGCCGCTCGGTATCGGGGAGGCGACCGCTCAACTCCGGCGGGGCCGCGCCGTCCGCTCCCTCCGGGCTGCCGGCGACGAGGACCACCGGCAGGGCAAACAGCGCCGCCGCAACGCCGGCGCCAGGGTCAGGGCGCGAGGCCAGCGCCCAGGCATCGATGAGCCGCCGCCACAACTGGCGGGCGATGGCAACCGATGGCGCTGCCGCCAGGGTATCGGCGAGCAGCAACGCCTGCCCCGAGGCCAGCCGCTCGGCCAGGGCCGCCACGAGCGCGCGATCGATCTCCTCCGCGCGGCTTGGCGTCGGCGCCGCGAGGCTGGCGGCGGCAAGGTCGATCAACGGCGCGCGCGCGGCCGCGCCTGGCGCGACGGGCAATCTCGGATCGGCGATATCGACGGTCATTCGTGGGCATTCTCTCACGCGCTCGCCGAGGCAATGTCAGTACGGCTTGGGTTTCGCGTAACATCGCTCGCCATCGCCGGACCTTTTCGAAAGCGCCATGTACACGCACATCCTCCTTCCCACGGACGGCTCGAGGTTGTCGCTGAAGGCGGCGGGGCACGCCATCGCCCTTGCCAGGGCCATGCGCGCCCGACTTACCGCCTTCCACGTCTCGCCGGAGTACCCGCTGCCCGTCTACGCCGACGGGGTGATCTTCGAGCCGCTCGCGCCGGAGCAGTACCGGGCGCAATGCAAAGAGCAGGCCGAACGGATCCTGCATGTCATCGCCGTCAGGGCGCGCGCCGCGCGCGTGAGCTTCGGCGCCGCGCACGCGTTCTCGTCCTCGCCCTGGGCCGCCATCCTCGCCGCGGCGAAGAAGCAGCGCTGCGACGCCATCGTCATGGCCTCGCACGGCCGGCGTGGCGTGTCGGCCCTCGTCCTCGGCAGCGAAACGCAGAAGGTGCTCACGCACTCGAAGCTGCCGGTGCTGGTGGTGCGCTAGGCGCGGTTATCAAGGTGTCGCTGTCCGCAGCGCCGCAGCGTCCGGTCCGAACATTCCGCGTTCGCCGATGCGCCTGAAACGCCAGCTCTTCCGCCCCGGGCGGACCATCGAACGGATCGGCAAGCTCGCCGCGCACCCCTTCTTCGCCCGGCGCGCGGCGGCACCCGCCGTGGCCCCACCCGCCGCCCCGCCAGCTGCCGCCCCACTACATGCCCCCCCGCCGGCGCCGCCGCGGCGCGGCCTGCTGCCGACTCTTGCCGAGCATGCCGGGGCGCTGTTTTCGATCGCCATCTCGCTCGTGCTTTTGGCCGCGCTCGCGGCGCTGACCTATGCCTTCGTGCGCGACATACGCCGCGACGACTTCGAGCTCGACACTTTCAGCGCGCCCAAGGAGATCGCCGAGCGCGGGTACACCTCGACGGCGATCGCCGCAGCGGTGCTCGACGAGATTCACGCCGTGCAGGCCGAGGCGTTCACGCTGCAGAGCCGGCGCGAACTCGAAGTCGCGTCGACGCTGCCCGACGTCCAGCTCACCGGCGGCGCACTGTCGATGCGGGCGATCGTGCGTTATGCGCGCCGGCTTTTCGACCTGCCCGACAACCGCATCAGCGGTGAAATGCTTCAGGACGGCAAGCTGCTCAAGCTCGCGTTGCGGGTGCGGCAAGGCTCACAGACGCAATTGATTGTCGTGAAGCGCGACGATGCGGACGTCGACCGCCTGCTGCGCGACGCCGGACGTGCCCTCGTGCAGATCGCCGACCCGTCCATGCTCGCCGTGTACCTGTACGGGCACGAGGTCAAGGCGAAGAGCTTCGCCGAAACGCGCAGCGCCATCGATTACCTGCTTGCCCGCGGAACTACACCCGAGCGCGCGCTGGCCTACCGCATGCTCGGCGACGTGCAGCGCCTGGAAGGCCATGCCGACGATGCGCTGGCATCCTACCGCCGCTACGCCCTGCTCGATCCGACCTACGGACCCGTGTTCGTCGTGCGGCAGCTGGTGCGCATGGGGCGTGACAGCGAGGCGCTTGGACTCGCGCGCGAGCGCGCCAACGTTGCAGCCGTCGCGGATGAGTTCATCTCCCTTTCCTTCATGATGGGCGCACTCGGCCGCAACAGCGACCGACTCGAGTACGCGCGGCAATCGCTGCAGCGCGATCCGGAGGGCGCCGAGTCGAACAACGTCGTCGCCGATTCCCTCTATGCGGTGCACCGGCCGGACGAGGCCCTGGCCTTCGCCGAGCACGGCTGGAAGCTCCACCCCGATGACCGCGACCTGCCCTCGACGGTCGCGTTCATGATGGCGCAGATCGGTCGCGGTGCGGATGCGCTCGAGGTATGCAGGGCGGAATTGGTGGCCTGGCCCGGTGACCTGTGGTGCCGCGAAGCGCGGGCCGACGCCTTCGCCTCGCTTGGCCGCATGGACGAGGCGTTCCGCGAATACCGTTACGCCATCGACAACGGCAATGACTCGGCCAACCTCGCCACGCACTTTGGCGACGCGCTGCTCGCCACAGGCGAACCGGCGCAGGCGCAGGTCGAGTACCAGGCGGCCCTGGCGGTCGAACCGCATCATTGGACCGCACAAACCGGCTGGGCCCGGGCCGAGCTCGCGCTCGGTCATCCCCTGCAGGCGGCCGAGCGTTTTGCCGCGAGCGCGGCGGGCGACCCGGACGATGCGTTGCTTTTGCGCGAGTGGGCGCGCGCGCTCGCGTCGCTGGGGCGCCAGGACGAGGCGGCTGCGAAACGCGCCGACGCGGATAAAGTCGAGGCCCGGCTCAAGATTCCGCTCGCGCTGCAATGACTCCGCACTCGGGACCGCGCCCGGCGGGCGGTACCCGGGAGACACGCAAACTGAGTTAGAATCAAAGCTTTAGGGTCACAGGCCGCGCATGCGTTGGTCCCGGTTTTTCCTCTCCACGCTCAGGGAAGCGCCCGCCGAGGCGGAGCTCACGAGCCACCGCCTCATGCTGCGCACGGGCATGATTAAGCGCCTGGCCGCCGGGATTTACACCTGGATGCCGCTGGGACTGCGCGTGCTGCGCAAGGTCGAGGCGATCGTGCGCGCGGAGATGAACCGCGCCGGCGCGATCGAGCTCCTGATGCCGGTGGTGCAGCCGGCCGAGCTGTGGCAGGAATCGGGACGCTGGGACAAGTACGGCCCGGAGCTGCTGCGCCTGAAGGACCGGCACCGGCGCGACTTCGTCCTCCAGCCCACCTCGGAAGAGGTCATTACCGACATCGCGCGCAAGGAACTCAAGAGCTATCGCCAGCTGCCGGTGAACTTCTATCACATCCAGACCAAGTTTCGCGACGAGATCCGGCCACGCTTCGGGGTGATGCGCTCACGTGAATTCGTCATGAAGGACGCCTACTCCTTCGACCCGGACCGCGAGGGCATGCTCCGGTCCTACCAGGCGATGTACGACGCCTACGCGCGCATCTTCACCCGGCTGGGCCTCACGTTCCGCCCGGTCGCCGCCGACACCGGCCCCATCGGCGGCACGGCGTCGCACGAGTTCCAGGTGCTCGCCGACTCGGGTGAAGACGCGATCGCGTGGTGCCCGGACTCCGACTATGCCGCCAACGTCGAACTCGCCGAAGCCGTGGCGCCCGCGGCGCATCGCGCGCCGCCCGCCGAGGCGCTCGCGAAGGTGCCGACCCCGGGCAAGGCCACCTGCGAAGAGGTTGCGGCGCTGCTCGGGCTCCCGCTGGGGCGCACCGTCAAGTGCATCATGCTCAACGCCCAGGGCCGGGTATGGATGTTGCTCCTCCGTGGCGACCACAGCCTGAACGAGGTGAAGGTGGGCAAGGTAGCTGGACTTCAGGGCTTTCGCTGGGCGAGCGACGCGGAGATCCTCGCTGCCACCGGCTGCCCTCCCGGCTACCTCGGGCCGGTGGGGATCCCCTCCGACATGCCGCTCCTCGCCGATCGCACGGTGGCGCTGATGAGCGATTTCGTCTGCGGCGCCAACGAGGCCGACTATCACCTGCGCGGAGTCAACTTCGGGCGTGACTGTCGCGAGCCGGATCAGGTTGCCGACGTGCGCAACGTGGTCGCCGGCGATCCGTCGCCTGACGGCAAGGGCCGGCTCGAGATCGTGCGCGGGATCGAGGTCGGGCACGTGTTCGCGCTCGGCACCCTCTATTCGCAGGCGCTGGGTGCAACTTTTCTCGACGCCGACGGTCGACCGCATCTTATGGAAATGGGCTGCTACGGGATCGGAATAAGCCGCATCGTCGCCGCCGCCATCGAGCAGAGCAACGACGAGCGCGGCATCCTCTGGCCCGAGGCGATGGCGCCGTTCACGGTTGCCATCGCCCCGGTCGGCTACGAGCGCAGCGCCGCGGTGCGCGCCACCGCCGATCGCCTGCACGACGAACTCGAAGGCGCAGGCATCGAGGTCCTGCTCGATGACCGCGGCGAGCGTACCGGGGTCATGTTTGCCGATCTCGAGCTCATCGGCATTCCGCATCGGGTCACCGTCGGTGAGCGCGGGCTTGCCAAGGGCGAGGTCGAGTACCAGGGCCGGCGCGAGACGCAGGGCACGGCGAGTTCGGTGAGCGCTATCGCCGCGCTTCTTCACTCCAAACTCAACTAGAGCCTTCGCGACTATGGCAGCCCTTGCCGCAGCGTCAACGCCGTCCACAGCCGCGCGGCGGCTGCAGCTCGTGCTCGCGCTGTTCACGACATTGGCGGCGGCGACCGCGCAGGCCGGCGCGCAGGTCGAGGAAGCGCTCTCGGCCAGCGTGCAGAACTCGCTGCATCGATCGGTCAGCGATTACCCCGCGCCGCACCTCGAATTCGCCACCGACGTCGAGGGCTGGGCCTGGCTCGCCGACATGTCGTCGCGGCTGGCGGCGAAGGTTCCCGACTGGCCGACCCGCCGCGATTTTCTAATCACCGTGCAGTACGAGGCCACGCGCGCCGGCGTCGATCCGCAGCTGGTGCTCGGGATCATCCAGTACGAGTCCAACTTCCGCAAGTTCGCCGTCTCTTCCGCCGGCGCACGCGGCTACATGCAGGTCATGCCGTTCTGGCTGCGCCAGATCGGAGATGCGCAGCACGACCTGTTCAACCTGCGCACCAACCTGCGTTACGGCTGCACGATCCTGCGCTACTACATCGATCGCGAGAACGGGGACCTGTTCCGCGCCCTCGGGCGCTACAACGGCAGCCTCGGGCGCCCCGAATATCCGAACGCCGTGATCGCGGCGATGCAGCGGCACTGGCTGTGGAATCCGCAGCCGGTGAGCGAGGACGAGCCGGCGCGCGCTCGAGTCGGCGCCAACGCCGCGCGGTGAAGGGCGCGGCGCGTTACCGCGGCCGGTTCGCGCCCTCGCCAACCGGACTGCTGCATTTCGGCTCACTCGTCGCCGCCCTGGCCAGCTGCTGCGACGCACGCGCCGCGGGCGGCGAATGGCTGGTGCGCATCGAGGACGTCGATACACCGCGCAGCCGCGAGCGTCTCGGCGCCGACATACTGGCCACACTGGAAGCCTTTGGCTTCCAGTGGGACGGTGCGGTCGTGCAGCAAAGCGAGCACACCGAGCGCTATCAGGCGGCGCTCGAAGAGCTCACGGCGCAAGGCCGGGTGTTTGCCTGCACCTGCACCCGCAGGGAGCTTGCCCTCGCGCCACTCGGCCCCGCCGGCGAGCGTGTCTATCCGGGCACCTGTCGCAACGCCGTCGCACCGGGAAGGAGCGGCCGCGCCTGGCGGCTGAAGGTGGACGACGAGCCGATCGGCTTTCGCGACCGCCTGCAGGGTTGGCAGGAGCAACGCCTGCAGCGCGACATCGGAGACTTCATCGTCAAGCGCGGCGATGGCGTGTTTGCCTACCAGCTCGCGGTGGTCGTCGACGACGCCGCGCAGGGCATCACCGCGGTCGTGCGCGGTGCGGACCTGTTGCCATCGACGCCGCGCCAGATCGCGCTGCAGCGTGCGCTCGGGTTACCCACGCCGTCGTATCTTCATCATCCGGTGGCGATCATCGCGAGCGGCGAGAAGCTCTCCAAGCAAACCGGCGCGCCGGCGCTCGATGCGACCGATCCCCTGCCCGCGCTGCTGGACGCGTGGGCATTTCTCGCCCAACCGCCGCCGTCGGCGGCGCCCGTCTCGGTGATCGAATTCTGGCAGTGGGCGCGTCAAGCATGGACGCCGACGCGGGTGCCGCCCGTGGCGATGCTGCCCGCTCCGCGCTGACCCGCCGCACGCGGTATAATTAACACCTCCCGCTCGTCTTTCGCCGGAGCGGCGCCGCGTTGCTGATCGCGGCGACGCAGCGGCACTCGCCTTCCCGCCTGCCATGACCACGCTTGTCGTTGTCCGCAAACACAACGAAGTCGCGATCGCCGCCGATTCGTTGACCACCTTCGGCGACACGCGCCTGCCCGCGCAGTTCGATCGCGTCTTCGACAAGATCATGCGCTACCACGACACCTACGTCGGACTGTGCGGAAGCGCCGCCCACCAGCTGGTATTCGAGAGCCTGCTCACCCAGCACACGGATCTCGATTTTGGCAGCAAGGGCGCGATTTTCGAGACCTTCCGCAAGCTGCACCCGATTCTCAAGGATCAGCATTTCCTCAATCCGAAGGAGGAGGAAGACGATCCCTACGAGTCGACGCAGATCACCGCGGTGATCGCCAACGCCAAGGGCATCTTCGGTGTGTACTCGATGCGTGAGGTATTCGAATACACGCGCTTCTGGGCAGTTGGGACCGGGCGCGAGTTCGCGCTGGGCGCGATGCACGTGCTCTACGCGGGCCAACGCAGCGCGAGTGGAATCGCCAAGGCGGGCATCGAGGCCGGGACGATGTTCGACAAGAATTCCGCGCTGCCGATGACCCTGTACACGTTGCCGCTGCAAAGCCCCTGAAGGACCGATTCGCGGTGGTGCCGCCGTTCGCCGACAACCTGACGCGCTTCGTGCTCGAACGCGCGGCCGTGCGCGGCGCGGTGGTGAGCCTCGACGACGCCTATCGCGACATCCTTGCCTGCCACGCCTATCCGTTCGGCTTGCAGCGCCTGCTGGGCGAAACGCTCGCCGCGATGTGCCTGCTCGCCAACGCGCTCAAGTTCAACGGCAGTCTGATCCTGCAGTTGCACGGCGCCAGTACGCTGCGCCTGCTCGTCGTTGAGTGCGATGCAGCGCTCTGCCTGCGCGCGACCGCGCAGTGGGACGGCAGCATCGGCGATGACGCGCTTCTAGCCGACCTTGCCGGCGCCGCGGGCGGCGGGCGCATGGTGCTCACGCTCGACCCCAAGGACGGCGGGCCGCTGTATC
This sequence comes from uncultured beta proteobacterium, assembly GCA_963763625.1. GTDB lineage: Bacteria > Pseudomonadota > Gammaproteobacteria > Burkholderiales > Casimicrobiaceae > PALSA-1003. The sequence continues at coordinate 107,080 of CAVXPH010000005.1, forward strand.
AGGGAGTCGTCGCGCTCGAAGGTGGCTCGGTCGCGGCGCTCTTCGAGCACTACCTGGCGAAATCGGAACAGATCGAAAGTCGGCTCTGGCTGAAGGCCGGCGGCGGTCGCGCCTGCGGGCTGTTGCTGCAGAAGATGCCCGGCGCGGCGGAGAGCGACCCGGCCACCTGGCAGCGTGCGGCGCGGGCCCCGGCCGCGGCGGCGGCCGCCTTCGAAGCCGCCGACGCGCACACGCTGCTCGCGACGCTTTTCCCGGGCGACGACGTGCGCGCCTTCGGCGCCCGCACGCCGCGCTTTGGCTGCTCGTGCTCGCGCGAACGCGTTGCCGGCGCGCTCAAGCTTCTCGGCAGTGCCGAAGTCGAGGGAATTCTCGCCGAACAGGGCACGGTCGGAGTCAACTGCGAATTCTGTAACCGCCGCTACGAGTTCGATGCCGGAGAAGCGCGCTCGCTATTCATCGCGTCCCCGGCCACCGCAGCGCACTAGGAGCCGAACGTGAGCATCTACACGCCGCGCGCTTTTTCCGTCGCTGACGAGGCGGCGATCGCGCGCTTGATCGACGACCACCCGTTCGCGACGCTGATCACGCCGGGAGAGACCGAGCTCCACGTCAGCCACGTGCCGTTGCAGCACCATGCCGCCGCGGGAAAAAAGGGCGTGCTGCTCGGGCACATGGCGCGTGCCAATCCGCATTGGCAGCACTTCGCCGATCGGGTCTCGGTGGCAGTGTTCCACGGCCCGCACGCCTACGTTTCACCGTCGTGGTACGCCGATCCGGCGCACGCCGTGCCGACCTGGAACTACGCCGTGGCGCACGTGCACGGCGTGGCCGAGGCCATGACCGATCCGGCCGAGGCCCGGGCGCTGCTCGATGCCCTGGTGGCGCGCTACGAGGGCGGGCGTGCCAGGCCCTGGCACCTGCAGCTCGAGGGCCGGGAGCTCGCCGCGATGCTCGAGGCAATCGTCGGCTTTCGCCTGACGATCGAGCGCATCGACGCGAAGTTCAAGTTGTCGCAGAACCGCAGCGCCGACGATCGCGAGCGGGTGATCAGCGCGCTGCGCGGCGAACATTACGCCGAGGCGGATGCCACCGCCGACTGGATGGACCGTTACGCGCGCGAGCGCTGAGCGGCCGCGGCGCGGACGCTTAAGCCCCGGCGCAGGTTGCGAAACTCCAGGATCAGTTGCGGCTACCGACAGCCGCGCCAAGCGCGATAGCCGAGCGCGGCAACGAGGACGGGCGCGATCGCGCGCCACGTCCTCCGGGCGAGCACATCAGGCGCGCTGCGGCGCCTCCGCTGCCCCGTTACCCGGCACCACCCCCAGCTCGCGCATGGTTGCCATCACCGAGCTGAAATCGGCTGCGGTGCGCACGCTCGCAATCGGCTTCGCCAACAGATTGACCGCACGACCGCTGACGATCAGTGGCAAATCCTCGGGCAGATCGCCACGCAGCGAACGTATCTCCTGGCCGGCGATCTTGCCGGAAATGCCGCGGTCGAAGAGCAGGATCGCGAGGCAGACGCGGTAGGCGCGCGCGGCACCGCCAATTTCCTGCGCCGGCACGCCGGGTCCGAGGGTCAGGCAATTGATGCCCTCCGTGAACAGCAGCAGCTCGAGAATGGCCAGCCCCAGCTGGTTGGGGTCGTTGGGCGGTGTGGCTAGCAGGATCTGGCGCGCGTCGCGGGTGGGGCGAACCAGCCGCGTGACGTCACGCAGCAGGCGCTGCGCCAGATCGGCGAAGCGCAGTTCCTGAAAATTCTGCATGTCCCCGCGCACCACCCGCTCGTGCACCGCCTCGTTGAGGGGAATCAAGGTGTGCTCGAGAAAGCGTCGCAGGCCGAGGCCGACGAGAAGCTTCGACAGGTGGTTCTGCAGTTCGCCGACACGGTGCTCGGCCAAGAGCTTGACCGCGATCTCGATCTCGCCCGGCAAGGGCTGCGGGCTCTCCACGGCAATGCCGAGCATCGACTGCAGCGCCGATGCGGCGAGCGGGACAACTGCCCCGGCGCGCCAGCCTTCCGACAGCAGCTGCTTGATGAGTTTAAGCCGCGCCACCTGCTCGGGCGGGTAGACGCGGTCGCCGAAGCCGTCGCGGGAGGGGTCGGGGAAGCCGTAGCGGCGCTGCCACATATACAACTGCTCGCGGCGCAGCCCGGTAATACGCACGACCTCGCGGATGTGCAATGCGCCACGGGTGTCAACAATGCTCACCGGTGCGGCAGCCGCCATACCCGTTTCGCGCCTGCGGGTCGGCGCCTTGATAAGGATGCCCATAAACGATTCCTTCCGATTCTGTGTGCCACAAGTATAAGGAAAACCTCTGTCTATTTCACATTGACGCAATTGCGGCAACTCCGGCCGCAACACGTCAGCCACGCGGGCCATTGGGCGGCTCGTATTGCCGCCCGTGATGCTTTGGCCCATCATCTCGCTTTCGGAACAAGGACTTCCAGCGCAGCTTGCCGCCAGGACCTGGCCCGATCACGGATGCTGATGGACTCTTTGCAAGCACCGTGCCGGCGGCAGTGTGAACATTCACGATGTTCGGATTTGGCAAAACCATCAAGGACCCGCTGGCCGACGCGAAAACCGCCGAGCGCTGGCTCGGGTTGTTTCCGACCAACGACCCGCTGGCGATGCACGGCGCGGTGCTGGCCGAACTCGGCCGGCTCACCGAGCGCGTGGCCAAGCGCACGCCGGCACGCCTGGAGGCGGTATTCGCCGCCGACCGCTACACCGACCCGCTGCGCAAGAACCTGACGGCGCAATATCTCGAGCATGGCAACCGCTCGACGCGGGTGGAGAACCAGTTGTGGCAGGCGCTGTTCGATCTGACCCAGGGTGTCCTGCTCTGCTATCAGGCGTTCGCGCGCGAGGTCAGCGATCACGCGCAGAGCAACAAGTGGCAGTCGCTCCTGCCCGAGCTCATCGCCCGCCAGATCACGCATCAGGGCCTCGATGCCAAGGTCCGCCTATTCCGCTACGAGCAATGGATTCCGGCGAAGTGGTCCGACCTGCACGCGCTGTTCCAGATGGCGTGCTCGGCGCAGCTCGAGCGCCAGGCGGTGCCGGTGCTCGCCGACGGCGGACTGACGACCATCGAGCAGGAGTACGTGCGGGTTCTGGTGCTGCAGCTGATCAATTCGGGCAACCTCACGCCGCGCCATCTCGAATGGGTCGCCGAGCAGCTCTCCGAATGGTGCGCGCCGCTGCGGCTGACCCTCGAGGCGTCGACCGCGACCAGCTTCTACGTCGATCTCGGCTCGCGCACGGGACTCAAGCGTCGCCAGCCGCAGGCGCTCGAGGGTCGGGTGCTCTTTCTCGACACCCGGCCGCTGCACGCGGTGCTGATGCAGAATGTGGTGATGCTGGATCAGAAGGTGCGCAACAACCCGCTGTCCGAGCGCACGCCGCGCCGTGCCGACCAGTTGAACCTGCTCTCCAAGCTCGCCTCCCAGGTCGATCCCGAGTTCAAGCCCTTCGCTCGCCGCGGCGAGCGCACCAGTGCCGAGGGCAGCGTGGATGCGATCATCGGTTTCACCCGCATCGCCGGTTTCCTGCGCGAAGAAGAAGCGGAGCCGCTCGTCGAGGGCGGGCGCAGCCCCAGCACCTTTGGCGACACGATCGAGATTGCCACCTTCGGGCGCATGCGCAACGAGAACGTACGCGCGCTGGAAGTCGCCCGCCGCCGGCTGGCCAATTTCGCCGCTCCGGGCGGAACCTGGGACATCCGCGACGTCTCGCGGACTGGCTTTCGCCTGGTGGCGCCGATGAGCGTGATCAATGCCGTGACGCTGGGCACGCTGGCTGCGATCCGGCAACAGTCGCAGGTGCGGTGGACGCTCGGCATCGTGCGCCGCATGAAGCGGCTGACGACCGAGCGTGCCGAGATCGGCCTGCAGGTAATCGCCAATAACCTCATCGGCGTCGAGTTGGCCGAAGCGAAGAAGGGCGAGGCCGAGTACGCAATCGAGGGCGAAGTACCGACGGCGAGCAACCGCCGCTTCAGCGGCCTGTTTCTGTCTCTGCACAAGCGCGACGCCGAGACCGCGATACAGACGCTAGTGGTCCCGCCGGGCGAGTATCAGCCCGGCAAGCGCCTGCACATGACCGCCGCGCGGTCCACGCAGCGCATCGCCTTCGGCCGCGTGCTGGAGCAGCACCCGGACTGGGTGTGGGCGACAGTCGAGCCGCTGGCACCGGCAACGCAGGTTTCCACCAGCGCCACGCCCTAGCTCTCGCATCGCAATGCCGCCGGCGACCGATCGCTACCAGGAGATTCGTGCCGCCTACCGCTGGCAGGTGCCGCCGGACTTCAATATCGCGCACGCGGTTTGCGGCCGTCATGCCGGCGCGGAGTCGCTGGCGCTTTTGTGGGAAGACGAGTCCGGCGCCACGGCGAGCTACCGTTACGCCGATCTGCAACAGCAGGCTAACCGTCTGTCCAATGTGCTTGCCGCGCGCGGCGTCGGCCGCGGCGACAAGGTCGCGATCGTGCTGCCGCAGCGGCCTGAGACCGCCATCGCCCATATCGCCTGCTACCAGCTGGGCGCGGTGGCGGTACCGCTGTCGTTCCTGTTCGGACCCGATGCGCTGCAGTATCGCCTCGACGATTCGGAAGCCAAGGTCGCCCTGGTCGATGCGGCGTCGTTGCCCAACCTCGCGCCGATCCACCCGAAGCTGCCCCGACTGGCGCACGTCATCGGCGTGGCCGGCGCGCGCGAGGCATGGACCGAGGACTGGGACGCGCTGCTCGCGCGCGCCTCCGACCGCTTTGCCGCGGTCGCCACCCGCGCCAGCGATCCGGCCCTGCTCATCTACACCAGCGGCACCACCGGTCCGCCGAAGGGCGCGCTCATGCCGCAGCGATGCCTGCTCGGCAACCTCCCCGGGTTCATCTACTCGCACGACCTGTTCCCGCAGCAAGGCGACCTGTTCTGGTCCCCCGCCGACTGGGCATGGACCGGCGGGCTCATGGACGCGCTGTTGCCGACGCTGTACTTCGGCTGCCCCGTGCTCGGCTTCCGCGGTCGCTTCGATCCCGAGCGCGCGTTGGCGCTGATGGCGAAGTACCGCGTGCGCAACACCTTCCTGTTCCCGACGGCGCTCAAAATGATGATGAAGGCGGTGCCGCAGCCGCGGGCGCGCTTCGCGCTCGTCCTGCGCAGCGTGATGAGCGCCGGCGAGGCCGTCGGCAGCACGGTCTTCGCCTGGGCGCAGGAGGCGCTGGGGGTGACCATCAACGAGATGTTCGGGCAGACCGAGATGAACTACATCGTCGGCAACTCGCACACGCTCTGGCCGGCGAAGCCCGGGTCGATGGGGCGGCCGTATCCGGGACATCGCATTGGCATTCTCGCCGACAACGGCGAGGAAACCCCGGTCGGCGAAACCGGAGAGGTGGCGGTTCATCGCCTGGGATCCGACGGCACGCCCGATCCGGTGTTCTTCCTCGAGTACTTCAAGAACCCCGAGGGCACGGCGAAGAAATTCAGCGGCGACTGGTGCCGCACCGGCGATCTGGCGCGCCAGGACGGCGACGGTTATTACTGGTACCAGGGTCGCAGCGACGACATGTTCAAGGCGGCCGGCTATCGCATCGGGCCCTCGGAGATCGAGAACTGCCTGCTCAAGCACGCCGCGGTGGCCAACGCCGCGGTCGTGCCGAGTCCGGACGCCACCCGAGGTAATATCGTCAAGGCGTTCATCGTTCTCGCGCCCGGCCAAGCGTCGTCGCCTGCGCTGGAAGAGGACATTCAACGCCACGTGCGCGAGTTCCTGGCGCCGTACGAATACCCCAAGGAGATCGAGTTCATCGACGCCCTGCCCATGACTACGACCGGAAAGGTACAACGGCGCGTCCTGCGCGAACGCGAGCGCAAACGCAAGGCGCGGGAGGAAAGCACATAATGGCACGCCGGCATTCGCTGACTCTTTTGCCCGAGCCGATCGCGATCTGTCGTCTCGAGGCAACCGAACCGGTGCCAGGGTGGGCGACCGCTTCGGCCTGGTGGTCGATCACGCGCACACCCGACGAACTGTCGGTGGTGTGCGCCGAAGCCCTGGTGCCCGCCGGCGTCAGCGCCAGCCGCGGCTGGCGCGCGCTGCGCTTCGCCGGTCCCCTGCCGCTCGATCAGACCGGCATTCTCGCCAGCGTCACCGGGCCGCTCGCGGCCGCGCGCATTTCGGTGTTCGCGCTCGCGACCTTCGACACCGACTACGTGCTCATCCCCGATCTGCAGCGTGCCGCCGCGATCGAGGCGCTGGAGCACGCCGGACACCGCGTCGCCAGCCCCGGGTACTAGGGCGAGCGCGTCGCCGCTCCGCCATCGCCGCGCGCGAAACGCTCGAGAAACGCGCGGTGGGTCAGGATCCAGAACACCGCCGGGGCGACCGTGGGCAGGATCAGCGACCCGAACTGGTAGGCAAAGGCGATCGCTTCGCGCTGCACGGAGCCGAAGCCCGTCTGCGCGGCGACCGCCGGCGCGGTATCGAACACCACGCGCTTGAGGAACTCGGCCACCAGGCCCCAGCTGACCAGAGGCGAAAGCACCACGTAGCCGAGGGCGAGCTTGCGCAGCCGGTGCGGCTCGCGCGCGGCGAGGATCAGCGCGGCGAGCAGCGGCAGGCCGAAGCTGTAGAGCAGCGTATCAACCTCCACCAAGATCACCCCGCTGGCCTGCGCCTCTGTGGTGGCGAGCGCGGGCTTGAGGGTAGACACGATGGTCAGCACATGCCCCTCCTGCTGCACCCGGGACACCAGATCGGCGAAACCGAGCTTGAGCACGCCGGTGGTGATAAGCGCGATCGGCCAGGCGAGGATCGGTCCGGCCAGGTACCAGACCACGAAACATAGCGGCAGCCACGCCGCGACGCGAAGCACGAAGCGGCCGAGCGACGTGCCGCGAATGGCCATTTGAGGTCGGTCAGGCAGGCACGGGCGCGGCGCGCGGCAGCGTGCGCACCCAGAGCAGCCAGACGATGAGCACGTCGAGCATGATCAGCGCCTGCCATACATACAGGTGCGCGAATTCGAACACGTCCAGGCGCCACTGCCCAAGGTAGAACAGGCTGATCACGCGGACGATATTGAGTCCCTGGACTGCGACGACGCCCACAGCGAGGCCGAGGAGCTTACGCTTCCACGGCGCCGGAAAGGCGAGCATCGCCGCCACCAGCACGATAGAGGCCTCGACCCCGTTGCACCCGGCCTCGATCGCCACGGCGAAGCCGTTGTTCCCGCTCTGCAGCACGTTGCCCTCGGCAATCACGGCCGGGTCGAAGACTTTGACCAGATCGGCACTGATCGTGGCCAGCGTGTCGGTCCAGGGAACGACGACCCACTGTTGACCCCACGGCGTGAGCTCGAAGCCGAACAGCAGCGCCTGCAGCGCCAGAAATCCGAGAAAGAAGCGAAGCATGGGGCACGCCTAGATCCGGCGGGCCGCGCCGGCGAACCGCGGCAGAGTCCAAGCGACCGGCACCGCGGCGGACGCTATTGTATTACGCGATCGCCGCGGCATTGGGTCTCGACTCACCCCAGCTTCGCGCGGGCGAGCGGCGGATTCTGGGCGAAGTAGTGCGTGATGCCGGAACGGATCGAGTTGGCGAATTGGTTCTGCTGCGCGTCGCTGCGGAGCTTGAGTTCCTCGTCGGGATTGGAAATGAATGCGGTCTCGACCAGGATCGACGGAATGTCGGGCGCCTTGAGCACCGCGAAGCCGGCCTGCTCCACGCTGCCCTTATGCAGCGGGTTGACCGCGCCGATACCGTCGAGAACCGAGCGGCCGACGCGCAGGCTGTCGCTGATCTGCGCCGTCTGCGACATGTCGAGCAGGGTCCTTTTGACGATCGGGTCCTTGGCCTGGAGGTTCACTCCGCCGATCAGGTCGGCCTGGTTCTCGTGCTGCGCCAGGAAAGCTGCGGCGGCACTGGTCGCGCCGTGCTCGGAGAGGGCGAACACCGACGAGCCGTGCGCCGTCGGCGTGGTGAAGGCGTCGGCGTGGATCGATATGAACAGGTCCGCCTGCACCTGGTGCGCCTTCTGCACGCGCCCCTCGAGCGGCACAAAGTAGTCGTCGTCGCGCGTGAGCATGGCGCGCATGCCGGGCTGCGCGTCGAGCTGGTCCTTGAGCTTTCTGGCAATGGAAAGCGTGATCTGCTTCTCGTAGGTGCCGCGGTGGCCGATCGCACCCGGATCCTCGCCGCCGTGGCCCGGGTCGACGGCGATGATGATGGGCCGCTTCCCGTTCGCAACCGAGCGCGTCGCGGGCGATTCGTTCTCGGGCGCGGCCTTGCCGGCGGCCGAGTCCCCCGCTGCGCTCTCGCGCCCACGCTCACCATGGTCGCCCTGAAGCAGCGCCATCAGCGGGTCCGCAGGCGTCAGGGGATACAGGTCGAGCACGACCCGATGACCGTATTCGCCGACCGGATTGAGCGCGAACAGTTGCGCATTGACTTCGACCTTGAGGTCGAGCACGACGCGCACCACGCCCGGGCGATAAAGCGCGACGCGAATCGCACGCACGTACGGGTCGTTGGGCAACACCCGTTGCGGCAGTTGCGCGAGCTCGGCATTGAGCTCGACGTCTTGGAGATCGAGCACCAGGCGATCGGGGTCCTTCATGACCTTGAGCTCGTGCGCCATGGGCACCGGCGCTTCGAGGATGAGCCGGGTATATTCCTGCGCCGGCCACATCCGGGCGGAGGCCACCGTCGCCGCACCGGCGCTGGCGCACACCAAGCCTTGCGCGAAGGGCAGCAGCAGCCAGGTACAGACACGCCGCCGCTCCAGCGACACGCGGTCTATTGCAGTGGGGAGGAGAATGCGTCCAGGCATGCCCTACCTGCTGCGGTACCCGCCTGGCACGACAGGGTGCGTCCGGGTCCGGCGTGCCACAGGCGCACGGCAACGTCGACCGCCGGCAGTCGTCCCGCCACGTGCTCGGGCCATTCGATCAGGCCCACCGTGTCTGGGCGGAAGAGCTCGGCGAAGCCGGTCGTGTCCCATTCGGTGGCATCGTTGAGGCGATAAAAATCAAAGTGATAAAAGTATAAGCTCGAAATCGGATAATGTTCAACTAGGGCGTAGCTGGGACTCTTCACCGGTCCGGTCCAGCCGAGCGCGCGCAACAGGCCGCGCACCAGGGTGGTCTTGCCGACGCCGAGCTCGCCCGACAGGGTCACGACCATGCCGCCGCAAAGGCCCGGCGCGAGCAGCGCACCGGCGCGCGCGGTGGCGGCCGGGTCGGGCAGGTAGCGCTGCAGCGCTTCTATAATTCTGCACCCGTCCTGTTGGCTTTGCGCCATGACCGCCGCACTCTCATCCAAGCCTGTCGACCTCCCACACCTGGCGCGCCAGATTCAGCACTGGGGACGTGAACTCGGCTTCGCCGAGATCGGCGTGGCCGACACCGGCCTGGCGGCGGAAGAAGTGCGCCTGTCGGCCTGGCTCGCCGCTGGGCGGCATGGCGAAATGGATTATATGGCACGCCACGGCGCGCGCCGGGCGCGGCCCGCCGAGCTCGTGCCCGGCACCATCCGCGTGATCAGCGCCCGCCTCGATTACCTGCCGCGTCAGGCGCGCGATGCCGGCGCCGTCCTCGCTGCGCCGGGGCGAGCCTACATCGCGCGCTATGCGCTCGGCCGCGACTACCACCGCGTCCTGCGGCAGAAGCTCAAGCGCCTGGCGCAACGGATCAAGGCCGCAGCGGGCGGGTTCCACTACCGCGTCTTCACCGACAGCGCCCCCGTGCTCGAGGTGGCGCTTGCCGCCAAGGCGGGCCTGGGCTGGCGCGGCAAGCACACGCTGCTGCTCACCCGGCATGCCGGCTCGTTCTTTTTTCTGGGCGAAATCTATACCGATCTGCCGCTGCCGGTAGGTACCGCGGCGCGTGCCCACTGCGGCAGTTGTCGCGCATGCCTGGACGCCTGTCCTACCGGCGCCATCGTGGCGCCGTACCAGCTCGACGCCCGGCGTTGCATCTCCTATCTCACCATCGAGCTCAAGGGCAGCATTCCCGAAGCGTTGCGGCCGCTGATCGGCAATCGCGTTTATGGCTGCGACGACTGCCAGCTGGTCTGCCCGTGGAACCAATTTGCGCGGCCGAGCACGGAGCCGGACTTCGCCGTGCGCAACGGTCTGGACGATGCCGCTCTGCTCACGCTGTTCGCCTGGACAGCGGCCGAGTTTGCGCAGCGGATGGAAGGCAGCGCGATCCGCCGCATCGGCTATCAACGCTGGCTGCGCAATCTCGCCGTCGGCTTGGGCAATGCGCCCTACGACGCGGCGATCGTGGCCGCGCTCGAAACCCGCGCCGGCGACCCGTCGGCGCTGGTGCGCGAACACGTGGCCTGGGCTCTGGCACGGCAGCAGTCCAAGCGCGCCGCCGCGGCCGGGCGGGGTGCAGCTAGCGAATGAGCTGGTTCATCGACACGATCGGCAGCATCACCGCGAGGACCAGCACGAGCACGATCCCGCCCATGATGACGATCAGGACCGGCTGCACCAAGGCGGCGAGCCAGGTTAGGCGGCGTTCCACATCCGCGTCCTGCTCCCGCGCCGCGCGATCGAGCATGGCCGGCAACTGTCCACTCTGCTCGCCGTTGGCGACCAGGTGCACGAGCAGTGCCGGGAATACCCGCTGACTGGCCAGCGCGCGGGCGAGCGAGACCCCCTCGCGGACGTGTGCCGCGGCGGCGTGCGCGGCGTGGCGGATCGGCGCCGCCCAGATGACTCCGGCCGCCGTTTCCAGCGCGCGCAGCAACGGCGCGCCGCTGCCGGTCAGGATGGACAGCGTGCTGGCGAAACGCGCCGTGTCGAGGCCGGAGAGCACCGTGCCGATGACCGGCGTGCGCAGCAAGAGCCCCTGCGCGCGTTCGCGCCAGCGCTCCCGGCGCAGCATGAGCGCCGCCACCGCGCTGCCCAGCAGCAGCGCTCCGAGCCAATACCAGCCGGTCGCCCGCACGAAGCCGCTGCTGGCGATCAGCGCGCGGGTAAGCCACGGCAGGGTCTGGCGGCTCTGCTGGTAGACGGCGACGATCTGCGGCACCACGTAGAGCAGCAGCGCCCCGATGACGGCGAGCGCGACGACGGTCACCAGCGCGGGATAGATCAGCGCCGCCGTGAACCTCTGCCGCAGCAGCTGTCGCGTCTCGAGGTAGTCGCCCAGGCGGGAGAGCACCGCACCGAGCTGACCGCTTTCGGCACCCACCGCCGCCAGGCCGCGGTACAACGGCGAAAAGGTGCGCGGGAAGCGCGACAGCGCCCCGGCGAAGGATTCCCCCGCGGCGACCTGATCGCGAATCGCACCGAGCAGTCGCACCGCACCCGGGTGATCGGCCTGCTCGGCGACCGCCGCCAAGGCCTGGTCCAAGGGCATGCCGGAGGCGACCAGCGTGGCGAGCTGGCGGGTGATCAGGGCGAGCGTCGGGGCGGCGAGTCGCGTGGCGTCGGTCCGGGCGGCGAAGCCCCAGCTGGCCGGCTCGACGGCGGTGGGAAACAGGCCATCGCCGCGCAGGACGTCGCGCACCGCGCGCGCCGAAGCGGCCTCCAGCAGGCCGCGCCGCGCGCGCCCCGCCCCGTCGACGGCCTCGTAGCGAAACGCCGGCACGATGCCCTACTTGGGCGAGAAGCCGCGCAGCGGCGCCCGCAGCAGGAACTGGCTCGGCTTGGCGAGCATGAAGTTGACCAACTCATCGAGCGCCTTGGTGTCCAGCGCCGTGGTTTCGAAATCGAGGATGACCGGCTCGAAGCGGTCGACGTTGCGCAAGGTGACGACGATGCGCCCGTTCTCGAAATCCGGATCGAAGCGCACTTCGCAGCGCAGTCCCGGGGCAATGCGGATGATGGTGTGTGTCGCGCCGCCGTGCACCGCGGAATCGGTATCGCAGCTGAACTCGATGTTGGCGCGCACCAGCGCGCGTTCGATTTCAGGCGCGCGGCGAATCCCGACCCGCAGCGGCGCCGGCTCCGGGCCGACGAGGTTGTAATAGACGACGACGTAGTCGTAGACGTCGCGCTCCTGCAGCCGTTGCTTGCGGAACATCACCGAAGCCTGCTCGACATGCAGCCCTTCGTAGCGCGCAATATGCGGCAGCTCGAATTGACGCGCCACCGGCGGCGTGATGACCTGCAGCAGCCGGCAAGCCTCGTCGAAGTACTGGAACACGTGGTGCATCCGCTGGTCGATGCGGTCGATTACCTCGCGCGAGAGCTTGAGCTGCTGCACGCGCTTCGCGGCAACCGCGTCGGCCTGGGTGCGCAACTGCTCCAGCAGGAACGAGTGCGGCGACTTCGCCATCGGCGCTGCGGCTAGCCGGCGTCGCCTGCGACGCGCAGCAATTCGGCGAGTGAGGTCGTGCCGTCAGCGAGCCAGCGCGCGCCATCGGCGATGAGCGGCCGGGTGCCGGCGCGCACGCTCTGGTCGCGCAGCACGGCCTCGCCGGCGCGGTCGTGGATCAGTCGGCGCAAGGCATCGTCGACCAACAGCAATTCGTAGATGCCGGTGCGGCCACGGTAGCCGGAGTCGCCGCAGGCGGCGCAACCGACCGCGGCGCAGATGGGCCGCGCGGGCGAGAGGCCGAGGCGCTCGACCACGGACGCCTCCCCCGGCGTCGGCGCGGCCGCTGCGCGGCACGCCGGACAAAGGCGGCGTACAAGACGCTGCGCGAGCACCCCCAGCAGGCTCGAGGCGAGCAGGTAAGGCTCGACGCCCATGTCGGCAAGGCGCGTGACCGCACTCGCCGCATCGTTGGTGTGCAGCGTGGCCAATACCATGTGTCCGGTGAGGCTGGCCTGCACCGCGATCTGCGCGGTTTCCAGATCGCGTATTTCCCCGATCATGATGATGTCGGGATCCTGGCGCAGGATGGCACGCAGGGCGCGCGCGAAGTTGAGCTCGATCTTGGGGTTGACTTGCGTCTGCCCGACCCCGTCGAGCGCAAACTCGATGGGGTCCTCGACGGTCATTACGTTGAGCGTGCCGCGATCCAAGCGCGACATCGCCGCGTAGAGCGTGGTCGTCTTGCCCGAACCGGTCGGGCCGGTAACGAGCACGATGCCATGCGGCTCGCGGATCAGGCGGTCGACCGCGGCCAAGGTCGCATCGCTCATCCCGAGCGCGGTGAGGTCAAGCCGCGCGGTATCCTTGTCCAGAAGGCGCAGCACCACACGCTCGCCCGGTCCGGTGGGCAAGGTTGACACGCGGACGTCGACGCTCTTGTCGCCGAGCTTCAACGCCATGCGTCCATCCTGGGGCATGCGCTTTTCGGCGATGTCGAGGCTCGCCATCACCTTCAGCCGCGACACGAGCGCCGCATGCAGCGCTCGCGGCGGCTCGATCACGTCGTGCAGCATGCCATCGACCCGGAAGCGCACCACCGAGCGCCCCTCGTAGGGCTCGAAATGCAGGTCCGACGCCTGCTCGCGCAAGGCCTGCAGCAACAGCGCGTTGATCATCCGGATTACCGGCGCGTCCGAGGTCGCACCGAGCAGATCCTCCGCCTGCGGAATGTCCTGCAGCAGCCGGGCCAGATCGGTGTCGCGGGACAGATCCTCGCTGAACTGCGCGACCGGAGAGGCCTGGTTGTAGGCGTTGGCAAGCTCCGCGGCGAAGCGCTCGGCATTCACCGTCATCGTCTTCAACGGCCGCTGCAGCACGCGCTTCAACTCGGCGATGCCTTCGATCGAGGCATCGCTGCGGGCGAGGACGAGCACCGCATCGCCGTCATCCTGCAGCGGCAGCACGCCATGCGTGCGGGCGAAGGTGTAGGGAATGCGCCGCGCGGGGGTCGCGTGGGGATCCGATACGGAACCGGGTAGCGCGGCCATGGTGCCTCTGGGCTATGGCGCTTTCGGTTGCGGGGCGGAATACGGCAGAACGCCGGCGCCGACGGGGGCCGGCAACGGCGGCAGCAGCGGCACGTTCGGTTCAGTCCAGAACGGCGCCGCCGTGGGCTTGAGCTGTTGCTGCTCGCCATTCAGGTACTCGTAGCGGTCGGTCGTGAGGGCGTTCGCCGCCGCGCCCGAACGCACGACGGTCGGCTTCAAGAACACCATCAGGTTGGTCTTTATGTGCTCCCGGTTGTCGTAGCGAAAGAGCGCACCGATCCAGGGAATGTCGCCCAGAAACGGCACCTGATTGGCGTTGTCGGTAAGGGAGTCCTGGATCAACCCGCCGAGCACGATGATCTGGCCATCGTCGACGATCACCGACGATGCCAGCGAGCGCTTGTTGGTGATGATCCCGGCCGGGTTGCTCTGCGAGGCAATCGTCGAGACCTCCTCGTAGATCGCCAGGCGCACGCTGCCGCCCTCCGTGATCTGCGGCTTGACGGTGAGGATCAAGCCGACATCCTGGCGGACGATGGTCTGGAACGGGGTGACCGTCGACGTGGAACCGGTTTGCGCATACTGGCCGGTGATGAACGGCACGTTCTGCGCCACCACGATCTTGGCTTCCTCGTTGTCGAGGGTGAGCAGATTCGGTGTCGACAGGATGTTGGTCTTGCTGTCGGTCTCCAGGGCTTGGGCGAGCAGGGCCAGGTTGGTGATGGTGCCGATGCCGGGAATGGTGATGCTGCCCTTGATGATGCCGAGGTTAAGACCCGGGCCGACCGAACCGGGGTTGACCTGCGCGTCGAGGATGTTCTGGCCGCTGCCCCGGGGGTTGAAATTCGTTCCGCCGGCGACCGTCGTCGCGTTGGAGTTGTAGGCGTTGGGATTGAGCAGGTTCCATTGCACACCGAATTGACCCAACTTGTCGGCGCTGACTTCGACGATGAGCGCCTCGACGTAGACCTGCGCCCGCCGGATGTCGAGCTTCTCGACCACGGCGCGAATGTTGTTGTACACCGGCTCCGGCGCCATGATGACCAGGGCATTGTTCGCCGTATCGGCCTGGATCGTGGCACCACCGGCGGTAAACGTTCCGCCGCTCGTGCCGGAGGTGGTCGCTCCGAACGGCGAGGCGCTCGGCGTCGCGAGCGGCGCGGTCGACGTGGTCGAAGGGCCCGCATTGAGGGGCGTGGGGGCGCTCAGCTGCAGCGTGTTGCCGGCCGTGTCGCCGCCGCCGCCGCCGAGCACCGCGCGCAGCGTCTGGGCGACGTGCAGCGCTTCGGCATTCTTGAGGTAGATGATGAAGATGTTGCCGCCGCTGCGACCGGCCGTGTCCAGTTGCTCGATGAGCGCGCGCGTGCGCGCGAGCCGCGTCGGACTGTCGGCGCGCACCAGGAGGCTGTTGGAGCGCGGGTCCGCAACCACGGACACGCGCTGTTGCAGATCGGGCACGCCCCCCTGCGCGCCAGGGCCGTCAGCGAGCAGGCGATTGAGGACCTGCACCATGTCGACCGCCGACGCATTGTGCAAGGGCACGATGATGGGCTCACCCGCGGGAGGCACATCGAGCGAGGCGATGATGCGGTCGATGCGCTGCAGGTTGTCGGCGTAGTCGGTGATGACCAGCGCATTGCCGGTCGGGACCGCGGCGATGCTGTTGTTGGGCGTGATCAGCGGTCGCAGCACGTTGACCAGTTGCGCCGCCGACTCGTTCTTGAGCGCGTAGACCTCGGTCACCAGCCGATCGCCGCCGGAGGTGACCGGCCCATGCGTTACCGGCGAGGCATGCTGCTTGGCATCCGCCTCGGGCACGATCTTGGTCACGCCATCGCTCTCCACCGCCGCGAACCCCTGCAGGCGCAGCGCGGAGAGCAGCGTGGGGTAGACCAGGCTCACCGGCACCGGCCGGGCCGAGACGATGTTGATGACGCCCTTGACCCGCGGATCGAGCACGAAGTTGCGCCCGGTCATCTCCGCCACCGCCCTGACCACCGCTTCGATGTCGGCGTTGACGAAGTTCAAGGTCACCGGCTCGTCGCCAGCGGTGGCCGGCGCCGCGGCAAGCAGGGCAAAGAGCGCGGCGGCGAGGACGACGCGGGAGATGGAGGTGGGCACGTGGCGCGGGTCGGGGGCGCGAGCAATTGCGGCGCTCGTGACCGTTACGGAGCCGCCGCGTCGCGGGCAATGATAGCATGCGGCTCCAAGGTCACTTTCGCGGCGCGGGAAGGGATAGGGGCCTGAATCCAAAGGGCGCGCTGGTGCCATCTAAGGATCAACTCGAGCGCCATTCAGGGAGATTTGCCATGCCGTACCGAAGCCACGTCCGCGCCCGCTTATCCCCCGCCGTCCTGGGCAGCTCCCTGATCGTCCTTGCGCTGGCGCTGGCCTGCGTGGCGCACCCCGCGCGTGCCGACGACGCCCCGGCCAAGCCCAAGGCCGACACCACGGTCCGAATCAAGACCTTTCCCCCCTCGATCCAGGTCGATGAGACCACCCCGGCGGCGAACGACGACGCCAAAGCGGCCACGGGCGAATACAAACACGGTGGCCGGCATATCCGCGTCGAAAGCGACGACGACTTCGACATGGATGCGTTCACCAGCAAGATGCACAAAGAGCCCTGGGTGATCGGACTGATATTCCTGGTCGTCGGTTCGATCTTCTTAACGCCGGTCGTGCTGCTCATCGGCATCATCTGGTACAAGCTGCGCAAGACCCGGCTGCAGAATGATGCGATGCTGGCCCTGGCGGCCAAGGGTGTCGTCCCGCCGGCGGAGGCAGCCGAGGCCCTGGCTACGAGTGCGCCGCCGTCGAATGCCGCGCCGCAGATCTACCAGCAGGCGCTGGCGCTGCGCAAACGCGTGGTCTGGTCGGATCTGCGCAAGGGCGTGATCATGGTGATGGTCGGCCTGGCGTTCCTGCTCTACGGCATCACCGGGAGCGGCGAGCCGAGCTGGGTCGGGTTGATCCTGTTGTTCGTCGGGATTGGTTACCTGGTGCTGTGGTGGCTGGAAGGGCGGCATCTGGCCCAGGTCGGCGCCACGCTCCCCGACAACGGCGGCAAGAGCTCGAGCGGCGGATGACGGACCCATCCGGTCGCCGTCCATGTCGTCTGCCGCGGTCAGCGATGCACAACTTATCGCCCGTGTCCTGGTCCATGACGACCGCCACGCCTTTGGCGAGCTGGTGCGACGCTACCAGTCGACCGTGCGCGCCTGCCTGCGCAAGCTCACCGCGGGCAACCATGCCCTGGCCGACGACCTAGCCCAGGAGACGTTCTTGCTTGCCTACCGCAACCTGCGCTCGTTTCGCCAGCAGGCCAAGTTCTCCACCTGGCTGTACCGGATCGCCTACAACGCCTTCCTCGCCGAGCGACGCAAAATGAAGGAACTGCCGCTCCCGGACGACGAGCAGGCGGTGGACGAGGCGCTCTCGGGCGAGGCGAGTGTACCGCTCGCGCGCAGCGTGGCGCTCTCGGTCGACCTGGAACGCGCCATGGCGGTGCTCTCCGACGCGGAGCGCGCGGCCATCGTCCAGTGCTACCATAACGACCTGTCACACGAGGAAGCGGCGTTCGTACTCGGGTGCCCGGTCGGGACGGTGAAGACCCACGTCCTGCGGGCAAAGCAGAAACTCAAGGCCAGGCTGGGCGCCTGGGCAGCGGAGAGTTGACGATGGACACGGATCGCGCGCAAAGCGACGACGGCTGGCTCGAGCAGGCGCTCAAGGCCGATGCGCTAGGTGCCGCCTACGTCGCCGACGACGGCTTCACGGCGAGCGTGATAGCGCGGCTACCGCAGCCGGCCACCCTGCCCGCCTGGCGTCGCCCGGTCGTGGCGCTGTTGTGGCTGATTGCCGGCGGCGCCGTGGTCGCTCTTGTGCCCGACCTGCTCTACGGCCTTTTCCAGAGCCTCGTCTCCCTGTTCGTCGCGCAACCGCTCACCTGGTCGAACCTTGCCGTCGCGCTGCTGTTGCTAAGCGGCACCACCTGGAGCGCGCTCCTCTACGTGATGCGGGCCGAGTAGGGCCGCTGCTGGGCACAGCTTCAGGGGCCTGCATGCTGCCGCGGGTCCGCCAGCTCGATGGGCTTGCTCGTCGGGCAAGCGCTCCGGTCGCCCCTCGCCGGGGGCTGATGCTTCTCGGCGCGGCGTACCGAATAACCCGAGGTCAGTCGTCTTTCAAGCTGAAGTTGACCTCGATTTCGGCGACGTACTTGTCCCCTTCCGGCTCAAACTTCCATTGCGCGAGCGCCCGCGTCACCTCGCGGTCGAACACGTGCGGCGGATCCGCTTCAATGATTCTCACCTCCGTAACGAGCCCCTTCTCGTCAACGTCCAGCCGCGCCACCACCCTGCCCTTGGACACACCTGCCTTAATCGCCTCGCGCGGATAGGTCGGATTTACTCGGAATATCGGCGTGACACCTTTGCGAATCGCCGGTTTCGGCGGCGCCGGCGGCGCCGGCGGCGCGATTACCGGTGGCGTGATCGGCGGGGTCGACGTCACCGCCGCGACGACCGGCTCAGACGGCGGCGCCGGCACCGCTACGTCCGGTGGCGGCACATAGACTTGTTGTGGCGGTGGCGGCGTCTTGGGTATCTCGATCTTCTTCGGCGGCGGCGGCGGCGGCGGCGGGAGCTTGATCTCCTCGACGATGGTGGCCGTGAGCGGCTTCTTGATGACCTCGATCGCCTTGCGCGCGAGGCCGGTCACGAGCGCGTAGATCACTATCACATGCAGCAGAACGACTACCGTGATCCCGATCAGGTGCCGGGTCGGGTCTCTCTGTTGGCGTGCGAAATCCATTGCCTTTTGACTCCCGGTGGCCCGCGCCCTGCGCTAGTCCTCGACGAACTGTTCGCTACCCACGATGCCGATCTTGGTCAAGCCCAGTCGCTGCGCCGAGGCCATCACCCCGGCGGCGACCGCGTAACGCGAGTCCTTGTCCGGGCGCAGGTGCACTTCCGGCTGGGGCACCTGGGCGGCGGCGACTCGGATCTTGTCTTCGAGGGCCGCCCGATCCGGCACCACCTCCCCGTCCCAGTAGGTCACCCCGTTGCTGTCGATGTCGATCTTGACCACCTGCGGCAATACCAGCGGCGGCGGTGGATTGCCGGTCGGCATGTTGAGATTGATCGCATGCAGCTGGATCGGCAGCGTGATAATGAGCATGACCAAAAGCACCAGCATCACGTCGATCAGCGGCGTGGTGTTGATGTCGATCATCACTTCCGGCTCGCCCCCCTTGCCGGAGGCGCCCACGTTCATGGCCATGATGCGTTCCTCGAAAAATAAGCGCTCGCGCTCATCTTAACTGCCGCGCGGCGGCGGCTCGGTGATGAAGCCGACCTTCGCGATCCCGGCCCGCTGGCAGGCATAGATGATCCGCCCGACGGCCTCGTACTTTGCACCACCGTCGCCGCGTATCTGCACCTCCGGCTGCGGCGTGAGGATGGCGATCTTCTTCAGCCGGTCGATGAGCGCGGTGGTGCTGTCTATGCGCAGCTCGTTCCAGTAGATCCGGCCCTCCTTGTCGACCGACAGGTTGATGTTCTCCGGCTTGGTCTCGCGAATCTCGTTGCGCTCCTTGGGCAGCTGCACCGGGATCGAGGTCGTGACCACCGGGATGGTGATCAGAAAAATGATCAGCAGCACCAGCATCACGTCGACCAGCGGCGTCGTGTTGATGGCCGAGACGACTTCCTCGTCATCGACCGACGGGCCGACACCCATGGCCATGATCTAGGCCTTCGCGTGGGACGCGGTCTTCGGCGCGCTGAGCAGCACGGCGTGCAGGTCGGCGCCGAAACCGCGGACCTGGTCCATGGCGTTTTTATTGCGCCGGATGAGCCAGTTGTAGCCGAGCACCGCCGGGACCGCGACAGCCAGACCCATCGCGGTCATGATCAGCGCTTCGCCCACGGGCCCGGCCACCTTGTCGATCGATGCCTGCCCGGCGATGCCGATCGCGGTCAGGGCGTGGTAGATGCCCCAGACCGTGCCGAACAGTCCCACGAAGGGCGCAGTCGAGCCCACGGTTGCCAGAAAGGCCAGCCCGTCCTGCATGCGGCTTTGCACGTTGTCAATCGCGCGCTGGATCGACATGCTGATCCAGGTATTGAGGTCGACATTGCCCAGTAATCCGGTGTGCTTGCTCGACGCCTCCAACCCGGATTCGGCGATAAAGCGAAAGGGACTGCTCTTTTTCAACCCTTCCGCTCCTTCCCGCACGGACGGTGCGCGCCAGAACGATTTCTCCGCTTTCCGGGCCTGTGCACCCATCTTGGCTTGTTCATACACCTTGGTCACGATGACGTACCAGCTGCCGACCGACATGATGACCAGGACCGCCAAGGTAATGCGCGCGACGAGATCGCCGCCTTGCCACAGCGCTTGGAGTCCGTACGGGTTGTCGACCATCTCGGTTGTTTTCACACCAGCCGGAGCGGCTGGTGCCGTCGCCGTCGCCGCGCCGGCATCGGCGGGCGCAGCGGTCGCGGCAGGCGCAGCGGGTGCGGCGGGCGCGGCGGACGGCGCTGCTTGCCCCTGCGCCCGCGCGTCCGGTCCGACCGTTGCCGCAATGGCAACGAGCACAAACGCTGCCAACGCGGCCAAATGGGTCATCTTAAGCATGTTGTCTCCCAACAAGGAAAAGGTCGTTGACTCGGACATGAGGCGGTTCGGCCTTCTAAAGACAAAGACGCGCAAGCAAAACGACGGGATTACCCCTGCCGGCAGCCGCCAATCCCTGAAATGCGGTCCAGTTGCTCGTTCTTGGCGCAAGGCGCAGAAGGCCCCACCCCCTAGCCGATTCCGACTGCCGCTGCGCGGGTGCAGCTTCGTGGCGTGCGCAGAAACGCCAAAATACGTCGTCCCCGCCCCGCGGCCCAATGGCACGACAATACTGTGCCCGGAAAGTCGCAGGATTGTACACAAAAGTTTAAAAAAAAGTCCATCCGAAGTCTCTTTCGATGCCGTCGGCGGCTGCAGTATACGGCGCGTTTCCAGCGCCAGATGCGGCTCGACGTGTACGGGCACCGTAGCGCAGCGGTGCGCCTGCTTTTCGCGTGCCCTGGCGGCGCGTACAGCGCTTGACGCCCCTTCGCGACCCTGTCGGCCGCGCTTCGTCGCCCGCTTGGCGGTTTTGGCCACCGATTCGGCCGTTGCGTCGCCTGCGCGTTGAGGCGGTCAGGGCTCCGGCGTACGGTTGCGTCGTCCCCGAACAACCGCGCCGGCGCGCCACCGAACACCCATGTGAATCCGGATTGCCGATACGCCGCATCCAAGGGCAGGAAGACGACCTAGGAGACAGACCATGAACCGCTACGAAAACTACGAATCCTCGAGGCACCGCGTGGCGCTCGGCACGGCTGCCATCGCCATAACGGCGCTTGCCCTCGGCTTGCTGCTGGTCATTCCAGCGACGATGGCGCCCGCCAGCCGCGATTTGCGCTCCTCGTCAATTTCGTCGGCCGCCTCGGCAGCCGACGAGGATAACGGCCGCCGGCTGCGGGTGGACGTGATCGCGGTGCGCGAACCGAGCGTTGCCGCAGCACAAGCCCGCAACATCCAGACGAAGCACAAACAACAGGGCTAAGCGCAGCGGTCTGTGCCATAGCCACTGCTCGCGCACGGGTGGGATTGCGAGCCGGACGTATGTTTAGCGTGTCACCCGTCGCTCTTGATACCGGTCGGTGCGCCGTTCGCCCCATGCCTGCGGCCGGGCATGGGGTCACGGCTTGGTGCTTTGCGCTCACCCGTCGCACCGCCATGCGCACCGCCGACGGCCGCTTCCGCTGCTGCATCGGCGCCTTAGCCTGATCCATTCAGTGCGCGTTATCGCCAGTGAGCGATGAGCCCATTGTCGCCGCGTCAGCGATTCCGACCGTCCTGACCATTGCCCGTCAGAGGCCCCCCAGCGCATAGTTCGATACGCGCGACCGCTCCCGGCTATGAGCGGATTCGTTTCCCCTGTGTGTCAAGTGCCACGACAACAGCGCACGAAAATCGAGTAATCTAACCGCCCTCGAACGCCCTTGGGCTGTCAACCGGCGGGCGCCAGGGAGTACCACGCGTCTCCGCCCTGCCTTTCTCATTTGTGCGCGAGCTCGGGGCCCGGCTTCCTTGAAGACTGTGGCGGGCCCGATGCCGGCGCGCAAGTGTCAATCCTTGACCGAGGCCGATTGACTTGGCTTTTCAAACTGAAATGGCAATGAAAAAAACCGGCCGTAACGATCCCTGCCCTTGTGGCAGCGGCAAGCAATACAAGAAGTGCTGTATCCGGTCCGAGGGCGTTCAGGCGGCTGGTGGGCAATCGATCCCCGCCACAATCCAGGCGGCGATGATGCACCATCAGTCAGGGCGCTTGCCTGAAGCCGAAGCTTGCTGCCGGCAAATCCTGAAAATGACTCCGAATCACCCCGATGCCTTGCACCTGTTGGGATTGATCGCCTATCAAGTAGGGAAAAACGAGATTGCCGTTGATCTCATGAAGAGGGCGATCAGCATAAAAGCGAACGATTCCGACTACCACCTCAACCTCGGCAGCGCGCTGCAGGCTCAAGGCAAACTGGAGGAAGCCGTAGCGGCCTACCACAAAGCGCTTTGGATCGAGCCGGATTTTGCAGAGGCCCACAGCAACCTGGGAACGGTGCTCCAGCTGCAAGGCAACCTGGACGGGGCGGTTACCACCTATCGCAAGGCGCTTGCATTCAAACCGGAATCTGCACACCTGCACTACAACCTTGGGAACGCGCTCAAGGACCAAGGCAAGCTGGACGAAGCGATCAGCTCCTACTCCAAGGCGCTCTCGTTCGAACCGGACCGTGTTCTGGCGCACAACAACCTGGGAGCGGTGCTCCAGGCGCAGGGCAGACAGGACGAGGCGCTCGCCTGCTACGCCAAGGCGCTGTCGTTGAAGCCGGATTACGCGGAGGCACACTACAACATGGGTCTCGTGCTCCAGCTTCAAGGCAAACTGGATGCCGCGATTGCTTGCCACCGCAAGGCAACCCAGTTCAAGCCGGATTATCCCGAGGCACATCACGATCTCGGGAACGCGCTCGCGACCCAAGGCAAGCTCGACCAGGCCATCGCCAGCTACGGCAAGGCGCTCTCGTTCAGGCCGAATTTTGCCGAGGCACTCAACAGCCTCGGTAATGCGCTCAATGAGCGCGGACTGGTCAATGTTGCGCTGGACAGTTACCGGCGCGCGCTCGAAGTGAAGGAAGCGGGCGAATTCAAGACCAGTTTTGTCCGGTGCATCAGGAACATCGATTTCGTTCAGGTCGATGCGGATCTTCGACGCCTGGTGGTCCGCGCGCTGTCCGAGCCATGGGCGAGGCCAGGTGACCTGGCAAACGTGAGCATCCGGCTCATTATGCTGGACCGAGACATCAGGGAATGCGTCGAGCGGGCAACGCGTGCCTGGCCTGCGCGACTGGCCGGCGACGAGCTATTCGGCCGTACCGGTCTTGCCGCCCTGGCGAATGATTTGTTGCTGCGGTCCTTGCTGGAAAACGCCCACGTGTGTGAGCTCTCTCTGGAACGGTTGCTAACCATGACCAGGCACGCGCTGCTTGATGCAGCCGGCGAGGCGGTTATCGGCGCCCCCGCAGAGGACCAGCTGGCCTTTTACTGCGCCGTTGCACGCCAATGCTTCGTCAACGAATTCGTCTTTTCCTATACCGACGAGGAATTCGACCGTGCGCAGGCGCTACGAGACAGGCTTGTTGCCGACCTGCAGGCCGGAAAGGCCGTTCCCACGTTGTGGCCGGTGGCTGTCGGTGCCTACTTTCCGCTGCTGTCTCTGCCCTGTGCCGACGCTCTGCAGGAGCGATCTTGGCCTTCATCGCTTCGCGCCCTGCTCGTGCAGCAGATCGCGGAACCCTTGGAAGAGCAACGTTACCGCGACGGCATGCGCAGGCTGACCACGGTGGCAGATGGCGTGTCGCGCCAGGTGCGGCAACAGTACGAGGAAAATCCCTATCCACGGTGGATCAAATTGCCGCGCGCGGAAAAAGCTCCTTCCTTCGATAGTTATCTACGGCACCAATTTCCCTTCGCCTCGTTTCGCCCTATCCCCAAGGGCGGCGCCATGGATATCTTGATCGCAGGATGCGGTACCGGTCAGGAATCGATTGAAACAGGGCAGCAATTCCCTGAGGCTCAGGTGCTTGCGATCGACCTGAGCCTATCGAGTCTTAGCTATGCCAAAAGAAAGACGAATGAGCGCGGCCTGAAGAATGTCGAGTATGCACAGGCCGATATCACGCAGCTCGCGTCGCTCGGCCGCATGTTCGACATCATCGTCTCGGTCGGCGTGCTGCACCATCTGGCCGACCCGATGGCCGGATTGCGCGAGCTCGTCGCGCTGCTTCGCCCGGGCGGATTGATGCTCTTGGGCCTGTATAGCGAACGCGCACGGCAACCGGTCGTCGCCGCAAGAACATTCATTGCCGAACGGGGATACGCGTCGACCGCTGCGGATATTCGCCGCTGCCGCCAAGATCTCATGGCGTTGGAAAGCGACGGGCTGTTCAAGCAACTGACGTCATTCAGAGATTTTTATGCGACCAGTGAATGTCGCGATTTGCTATTTCACGTTCAGGAACATCGCCTTACGCTGCCCCAGATCAAGGCCATGCTGAGCAACCTTGATCTGGATTTCATCGGATTCCTGCTGGAACCCCAGCTCATCCACAGGTACAAGGAGTGTTTCCCGGAAGACATACCCCGGACCAACCTGGACCACTGGAACGATTTCGAGACCCGGTTTCCCCAGACGTTTATCGGCTCGTATGTGTTCTGGGTGCAGAAGGCTGGCGCGAGGCCATGACCTTCGACGCAGATTGCCCGGGCGGACGGCCCGAGGGTCAGGTAGGTACGCGCCTCCCCATTCGCTCACGATCGCTAAGGTGCTGCGTCGATCGGCGATACTCTATTTGATCAAGGGAATCGTCGTCGCGATGTCGTAGGCTTGAAAAGCACGGATTTTTGACTCGAGCTGCAGGTAGCGCGCCGCCTTTTTCGGCTCCAATGCCTTCATCACGCGGTTGTGGAGCGTTCGCCGGGCTTTGATTTCCTCCTCGTCGGAGGCGATCAATTCGTTGGCGAGGGACTTGGCGTAGAGGTCAGACACCGGCTTGTCCCGGGAAACAACATTGATGACGATCAGGGCGCGCCGTTGCGTGGCGTTGTCGAGAATTCGCTGGTAGGCATCGTAGAGCGGCCAGAACTTCTTCGCCTCAGCGGGGGTCAGCTGAAGCGTCGATGCCACGAAGGCCTTCTTGTCGGTACGGACTGCCGCACGCAGCGCTTGCATGTCGGTCACGTCGGCAGTACTGCCTTCGGCCCAAGCCAACTGCGCCGCGAGCGCCGCCGCTGCGAACAGGATGACGGCCAGGTTTTTCTTCATGGGTTTTCCCTTGAGTCGGTTGCGTTAAATGCAAGGCTCGCGCGTTGCCAATCGACTGCCCGGCGGCCGGCACCAGCGGCGGCGAGGCGAGGCATCGGCGTCCGGACGGACGGCCACCTAGTTTTGCCCGTTTGGGACGCCCGTAGCCGCCCTCGGGTCATCGAGCTTGCGGCCGCCAGCGCCTGTTTTAGCACATTTCACGCCGCCGCTGCAGGAGCAGGTCCATTCGGGGACCGGCGGAAGCTTGCATTTTGATACATCTGGCTCGGAACCGGCGCTCCTTGTCCTGGCTCGAACGCAAGAGCAATCGATTCTGCGCGTCGAGCACCCTCTGCTGGCCCCGAGCCCGCCGTTTGCCCCTTGGCGGAGGACCGGTGGCTAGGGAGAGGGCCGAAAGAGCGACGCCACAAGGGTGGGGCATGGCACCCTCGGTCCGAACGGAGTAATCTTTCCCATGCTGCTCGCGCTCATGCGGTGGAGGGGCCCATGGGGGTTTCGGTCCGGATGGCGTGCCTTAAAACGCAGGTTTTGCAGCGCACTGTTTGATGGAATGTTAGCCGGTTGGGTACTGTTTTGCCTGAGTGAGTACTGATGACTCTGAAAGGACCCGAGACATGAGCAAAACCTTGATTCATGTTGCCGTCGCCGCCGCTACGTTGGTGGTTGCAGGCTGCCAAACCTGGGGTCCCACTTGGAGCGAGGTCTCCAACCGTCGCTACTACGACACGACCACGATGTATCTGCGCCCGGCGATCATCGAGGGCATCGACGATCAGTCGGTCTTCGCGTCGATGCCGATCAAGGTCGAACCCGGAAAGCACGTGATCCTGGTGCAGGGCCCATACAAGCAGCCTGGTGGCGGCTATCTCAAGGCGATCACGGTCGACATGGAGCCGTGCAAGCGCTATTACATCTATGCTCAGTTCGTCAACAACGTCACACCGGACTTCGAGCCGGTGGTGGGCTACGTCGAGGACCTCACTGCGTGTGGTGAGCGCGTGGCGGCAAAGTAAGCGCAAGCCATGCCGCTGGCGTCCTGCAATCGGCACACGCATCTGCAGCACGCTTGAGGCGAAGTGCCAGGGGAGGCGAGTTTCGCTCCCCGTGCCGCAAGAGGCCTGAAGCCTTGGAACCAAGGCACGTCATCGGGGCCCTTGACCCGTCGGGCCATTGGCGCTGAAGCACACCCCAGCGCACGGCGGCTGCACTTTGCGGCGCCTAAGGGTTGGCCCGCGCCAGCCATCCGCAGCAATGCCCTCGCGTCAGAGCGGCTAAACGCCGCAAAATGCGACTCCCGCAATGCAAAAAACAAGGGGCCCGAAGGCCCCTCCTGAAGATGTCTAAGTCGCGTTTATTTCATGCCCAACAGGTCGTTGAACACGTACTTGATCGAGCCGTAAATGAACCGCTGGCGCGGGTCCCAATACGACGGGTCGAAGCCGTTCACGAAGGTGAGGTAGGAATTGCTGACCGGCGGATTCGTGTTCAACGCATTCTTGAGGCCGAGGGTCAACGTCGTGTTCTTGAATCCGGTGTAGACGCCTTGCACGTCCCAAAGGCACAAGTCGCCCACTTCGCGTGGGCCGTTCGGACCCGATTGGTAATCGGTGTAACCGCTCTGGTAGGTGTTGGCGATCGTTGCTGACCACGGACCGTATTCCCAAGTAAGCGGGGCGTAGCTCTTCCAGCGCGGGATGACGCCAATGGTACCCGACAGCAGTCCGCTATATTGGTTGGATATTCCGCTCGTGTAGCTGCCGTCGGGGTTACGCGTGTCGTACCGCGTGTAGTACGTCCCCGAGAGCTCGAACTTCACCCGGCCCCAAGACTCCGCCGGGCCGGTGAGCTTTACATCGACGTCGAAGCCCTGGATCCTTGTCTTGCCGAAATTGACGTAGAGCTGGTTAATGGAGGTGATCGGGCAGGGCTGACCGCCCACGCAACTCGCCGCGCGCGTCACCAGGTAGGAATACGTGGAGTAAGTTCCCGGGTTCAGAATCACGTTGAGCGGCACGCCAGTGGCGACCACATTCGACAGAAGGAGCTGGAAGTAGTCGAGGCCAAACGAAACGCCCGCGACAGGCTCAAAGATCCCGCCGACCTGCCATTGGCTCGATGTTTGGGGCAGCAGGTGCGAGTTCCCGCCCAGAAGAGTCGGGAACTGCGAGTTGCAGTCGGGGTTGGCTCCCGCGCCCGGCCCTGTCGGGTTCGGGCAGCGCAGCGGGTCGATACTGCCCGCTGGGGTAATGTTCTGAATCTGCGGTGTGTACAACTGGAACAACGTCGGCGCCAGGAAGCCGGTGCCGTAGGACGCACGCAGCAAGAGCGGAGTGTAGGGTTGCCAGCGCAAGGCGATCTTCGGATTGGTGGTGCTGCCGAAGTCGCTGTAGTGGTCGTAGCGGACCTGGATGTCACCCTCGAGGTTCTTCACGATCGGGGCGTTCAATTCGCCGAACACCGCCCATTGGTTGCGCGTAGCGCTAATGTTCTCGGCGGCGCCACCGAAGCCCGCAACGTCACCCGCCTGCAGTTCTGGAGCAAAGTTCTGCGTCAGTGCGGTGTGGACGGTCTGGACGCCCAGCGCGGTCGCCAGAGGCCCCGCAGGTAGCTGGTAGATTTCGCTCGACCCCTTGATGTCGATCCCGTACGACTTCAGCTTTGCCGCGGCCGCCTGGCCAGTGAAATCCGTCGCGTGAACTGCGTTGACCTGATCGGCGGGAAGGTTACCGCTGAGCACGTCGATCGAGCCGCTGTTCAGCAGCGCCAAGAGCGGGGTATACAGCGGAAAGCCGTTGTTTAACTGGTCCGAAAGCGTATTCTCGCTGTAGTTGAAGGATCCGTCGAAGTCCCAGTTCCACTGCGAGCCCTTGACCCCGGCAACAACCTGGTACGCCTCGGAGATGTCCTCCTGGTCGCGAAAGCCGCAGGGATAGCAGCGCCAGCGAATGTTGAGCGGCTGGCCGTTGACGCCGGCAGCGATCGCCGCCGCAGTCGGGTAGTACGGACTGGAGGGCGGCAACAGGATTTGCGCCCCACCGGTCGGCGTAGTAATCGTAGAGATCTGGTCGGATATCGGCGCCGGCTGGATGATGTAGTCGTTATCCGAATGCGAGTACAACCCGGTGACGTAGGCCTGCCAGTCATTGTTGATCTGGTAGCGCGCGGCGCCGAAGAAGTTGAACGTCTTGTTCTCGGCTATCATCTCGACGCCCGGCTGCCCATTGGGGTCATAGCGGCAACGGGTGCCGATCGTGACGTCTATAGGCCCGCAGTTCGGATACGTGAGGCTGCCGATGCCGCCGGTCGAGATATAGCCCGGGAAGGTCTGGCCCGACGTGGAGTTCAGACCGATATAGGGAATGTAGGAAGTGTTAGAGAAGCTTCGTTCGTTGGAGTACAGGGGTTTCTGTTCCTGATAGTTGAACGAGCCGAAGACGTTGTACTTGTCCTTGGCCAGGCTACCGAAACCGGCCGTGGCCTGTATCTGGTATTCGCTGCCATGGTTGCCGGGACCCTCGGTCGGCGAGCCGTAATAGAACGTGGCATCGGCCCCCTGGTAGTCCTGACGCATGATGAAGTTGATCACGCCGCCGACTGCATCGCTGCCGTAGATCGCGGACGCACCGTCGGTCAGCACTTCGACGCGCTCGATCGCCGAGAACGGGATAAAGGCGAGGTTGGTGCCTTCCGTGCCCTCAACCCCGCCGGCAAACGCCCCGAGCCGCTTGCCGTTGACGAGCACCAGCGTGCCGGTACCGCCCAAGCCGCGCAGCGAAGCCGTCTGGTTGCTATACGAGGTGACCCCGAAGGCCTGGTTGAGCTGGATCGCTCCCTGAGTGTTGTTGGCCGAGACCAGGTTCAGGATCTCCGGGACGGTTGTCGCGCCGCTCTTATCAATGTCATCGCGGGTGATAACCGTAACCGGCAACGAGCCTTCGCCCTCGATGCGCTTGATGCTGGAACCGGTCACGTCGACCCGGATCGTTCCCTGCGCCTGGTCTGTTGGCGCGGTTGTTTGCGCCATGGCAGGACCGGCAGTGAGCAGCGCGGTGGCACCGCCGAGGCCGAACGCGTACGTCAGCGCGACCGCTATCTTCTTTTGTCTAAAATTCATGGTCGGGAACTCCCCCAAAAGAAAATTGACCGAAATGGACCGGAAAGGACCGGAAAGAAAAGACTTCGCAGACGCCTGAAAGGCTACAACAGGCTGAAATCGAACTGCAACAAAATAATGCGCTTGTTAGAATCTGGCTCCCCGCCGTGTTGCAAATATGCCAAACGATGCCGCCGCGCCATGCAGCATCGGCGCGATGCCCTCGCGCCGATTGCCCCTATAAGATTCGGCGTTGCCGCACCGCGCAAGATCGGCGGGCGAAAAATGCGCTTCCGGCCGACGCCGCGCTCGGCCCGGCGAGGTGCGGGCGTTGACGGCTGAAGTGGTTGAACCTGCACCGCTTTTTCGCATTGCGCCGGCAACGCCGCAGGATGTCCCTGCCATCCTTTCGATGATCGAGGCGCTCGCCGACTATGAACAGCTGCGCCCCCTGTGCGTGGCCACCGAGGGCGACCTTGGCACCGCGCTGTTTGGGTCCCGTCCCGCCGCCGAAGTGCTAGTCGGCTGGGAAGCGCAGACGGCGGTCGCATTCGCCCTGTTTTTCCATAATTTCTCCACCTTTCTGGGCCGCAAGGGACTGTATCTCGAGGATTTATTCGTACGGCCGCCGTATCGCCGCCGTGGCTACGGGCGCGCGCTGCTCATGCGCCTTGCCCGGATCGCTGTGGATCGCGGTTGCGGCCGCTTCGAATGGGCGGTGCTGGATTGGAATGCGCCGGCTATCGCCTTCTATCAGTCATTGGGGGCGGTGCTGCTGCCCGACTGGCGCATCGTTCGCCTTACCGGTCCTGCACTCTCAGGCCTCGCGACCGCGCCGCCGGAGGGCTCGTGAGGCGAGCGCCCGCCGGCGAACTCCATGGGGCGAGCGAGGGTTGCCGGTCACACCCGCCGGCGGTGTGCGGCGATCCCAGGCCGGCCGTACGCCGCGACGAGCCCGGCGGGTGAGCACGGCAGGCGTCGCAGCGCTAGAATGAGCTAGCTCACCCTGTAGCTGTAGGCGTGTCGGGGAAGGAGGCGACCTGTGAGAGCTTCGGCTTGCTTCGTGTTTTCGCTGTTCCTCGCTGCATGCGCGACCACCTCAGTTACCAAGCCGCCCGAGGGGCTGTTCAACGATCGACTGTTTCTAGCCCCGTCCGAGCGCATTAACGCCGATGATGTGTTCGCGCCCAGCGACGCGATGAAGCAGTACCTCGCCACCACGATCACCGACCACGCGCGCATCAAGGGTCGCCGCCAGGGACTGATCGACGCCCTTTACGCCAAGGACGAGCTGCGCCTCGATTACGATTCGGCGCGGACCCTGAACGCCGCGCAGGCGTTCGCCGCCCGTTCCGGAAACTGTCTATCCCTGGTCATCATGACTGCCGCTTTCGCCAAGCAACTGGGTCTGCCCCTCCGCTACCAGAGCGCCTATCTGGACGAAACCTGGAGTCGCGACGGCGATATTTATTTCTTCAGCGGCCACGTCAACATCAGTTTGGGCAAGAGACCGCTTGACCCCGACTTTGAACTCTACAGGGGAACTGACTGGGCGACGATCGATTTCCGATCACCCTATGAGATCCGTGGCCTGCGCACGCGCGATGTCGAAGAGCAAACCATCGTCGCCATGTACATGAACAACCGGGCGGCCGAAGCGCTCGCGCATGGACAGCTCGATGACGGCTACGCGTGGGCGCGCGCCGCGATCACGCAAGACCCGGAATTCTTGAGTTCCTACAACACGCTCGGGGCTATTTATCAGCGTCATGGAAACTTGGACAAAGCGGAGAAGGCCCTCGCCTTTGCGCTTCAGCGCGACCCGGACAATACGCACGTGATGTCGAATCTGGCGACGGTGCTGAGCGACCTGGGCCGCGTGGAGGAGGCAAAGGTACTGACCGACAAGCTTGAACGGATGGACCCCAATCCACCCTTTGCCTTCTTTGCCCGCGGTCTGCAGGCCATGCGCCAGCGGAACTTCGCCGTCGCAAGAGATCTCTTCGCCAAGGAGGTAGAGCGCGCGCCCTACTACCATGAATTCCACTTTTGGCTTGCTGCCGCCTACGTCGGCCTCGGACAAGGGGAGGAGGCGCGCAAGGAGTTGGAGCAGGCTATCGAGACCAGCACGTCTCCCAACGACCGCGATCACTATGCCGCGGCACTCGAGCGCATCAAGACGCACCCGGTGCAGTAGCCTTTTGCAAACCCCGAAGCGGCCCGGGCCGCTTCGGCTTGGTTGCTCGCACTTGGGTCGATCCGAAGCGAGTGTGTGCTAACGGCGCCATCGCGCCGGCAGGGGATCGTTTCCGTGGCCACCAGTCGTCGCCCAGCGCCAGGCACCGACCCGGCATCTAGGCCATGTAGCGTTGCGCGCCGGCAACGCTTTCGACGATAATCACGGGTTTTCAGCGCGCATCGCGGCAGCGCGATGTTGCGTTGCACAAGGCGCTCCTATGACCGAACAAATCGCGGCCAGCTTCCGGCAACTATCCTGCAACGCGGAATTCTGGTCGCTGCGGCTCAGCGACGAGCGCGCCGAAATGCTGTCAGTACGCAAGAACGTCGTTCAACCTCCGGCATTGCTGGCCGATCGTGGTGCAATGCTGACCGTTTATGCCGAAGGCGGCTGCGGCTACGCGGCGACCAGCGACCTGTCGCTGGCGAGCCTGCAGTCCGCGCTCGATCGCGCCACGGGCTGGGCCCGGGCGGGAGCCCGGCGTTCGCTGATCGATTTCCGCGCCCTTCCCCGGCCTGCGCCCTGCGGCACCTACGCCTCTCCGGACGCCGACGCAGCGGGTTATTCGCGCCGCGACTGGCACGACCTGCTGGGCGAAGAGTCGCGCCAGGCGGGCTGTGATCCGCGCATCGTCGACTGGGAAGCGGCGGTGGAAACGCGCGTAGCTGAGCATCGGTTCCTGACCAGCGCTGGCGGCGACGTGACGCAACGTTATCGCTTCGTCATGCCCAACGTGTCGGTGACCGCCCATGCCGACGGCGATACCCAGACGCGCACGCTCAACGGCTATCGAGGTCTGGCGCAACAGGGTGGCGAGTCCATGCTCGAGCGCTTCGGCTTCGTCGGCAGCGGGCGGCGCATCGCCGGCGAGGTGCTGCAGCTCCTGCTCGCCCCCAACTGCCCGACCGGCATGCTCGACGTACTGCTCATGCCCGACCAGATGGTGCTGCAAATCCACGAGTCGATCGGACATCCGCTGGAGCTCGACCGGATTCTCGGCGACGAACGCAACTTTGCCGGCACGAGCTTCGTGACACTGGACATGTTCGGGACCTACCGCTACGGATCCGATCTGCTCAATGTCTGCTTCGATCCAACCCGCTCCGAAGAGCTCGCGAGCTACGCTTTCGACGACGACGGAACGCGGGCCGAAAAGGCCTATCTCATCCGCAACGGCATCCTCGAGCGGCCGCTCGGCGGCGCGATCTCCCAGGCGCGCGCAGGACTGCCAGGGGTCGCCAACTCGCGTGCGGATGGCTGGAACCGCCCGCCCATTGACCGCATGGCCAACATCAATCTCGAGCCGGGCGACGCGACGCTCGAGGACATGATCGCGGGCATCGAGCGGGGAGTGTTGATGAGCACCAACAGCTCCTGGTCGATCGACGATTCGCGCAACAAATTCCAGTTCGGCTGCGAATGGGGTCAACTGATCGAGGAAGGACGCCTGACGCAGGTGGTCAAGAACCCCAACTACCGCGGCATTTCGGCTAACTTCTGGCGCAGCCTGACGCGCGTCGGTGACGCCGCAACCATGCAGGTTCTAGGCACGCCGTACTGTGGCAAGGGCGAGCCCTCGCAGACGATCCGCGTCGGGCACGCCTCGCCCGCATGCGTCTTCACCTCAGTCGACGTCTTCGGCGGAGATGCGCAATGAACCAGCTCAGCCTCGAGACCTATTTCAGCGACGTCACCGCGCTACTCGACCATGCGCTCTCCGGCAGCGAAATCTATACCTGTCGCTTAGACGCGGAGATCTCCGATTTTGTGCGTCTCAACCAGGGCAAGGTGCGCCAGCCTGGCACCGTCGCCCAATGCTATCTGCGCTTGAACCTGATCGACGGCCGCCGCCACGCCACGCAATGTCTGACCGTGTCCGGCGATCTGGCGCAGGACCGTGCGGCCATCGCCTCGGCGCTGACTCTCCTGCGCGATACGCTGGCGACGCTACCCGACGATCCCCACCTTAGTTTTGCGACCGAGGTTTGCGCAAGCCGGCTCGTTCGCAGATCGGCCTTGCCCGCAGCTGAAGAAATCGTCGAGACCGTTCTCGCCGCTGCCGACGGCCTGGATCTGGTCGGCATCTACGCCGGAGGCCCGGTCTACCGCGGTTTCGCCAATTCTCTCGGGCAGCGGAACTGGCACGAGGTGCGATCGTTCGACCTTCAGTGGAGCCTCTACCACCGCGCGGACAAGGCGGTAAAAGCCACCTACGGGGGTTTTGAGTGGGCCCCGGAGGTGTTCGCCGCCAAGATGGGCGACGCCCGGGAGCGGCTCGCCCTGCTCACCCGCCCGCCGCGGTCAATCGCGCCTGGGCGCTACCGCGCCTACCTCACCCCGACGGCGATGGAGGAGATCGCCGGCATGCTCTGCTGGGGGGGCTTTTCGGGGCGCGCACTCGAGACGCGCCAGAGCTGCCTGTTTCGGCTCAAGGACGGTGACGCTGCGCTCGATCCGGCGATCACCTTTGCCGAGAACACCGCCGAGGGCATCGCGCCAGGATTCCAGGATGACGGGTTTGCCCGCCCCGGCGCCGTGCCGCTGGTTCGCGCTGGCCAATGGGTCGGCTCGCTGGTGAGCCCGCGCACCGCGCGCGAATTTTCTTTGGTGCAGAACGGCGCCAATGCGGGGGAGGCCCCGGAATCGCTGGATATGGCGGGGGGTGAGCTCGCCGCCGCCGACGCGCTCTCCGCCCTTGATCGCGGACTCTACATCGGCAATCTCTGGTATCTGAACTTCTCTGACCGGCCGGCGTGTCGCCTGACGGGAATGACCCGCTTCGCATCGTTCTGGGTCGAGCAGGGCAAAATCGTGGCACCGGTCAACGTCATGCGCTTCGACGACAGCGTCTTCCGCTTGTTCGGCGAGCAGTTAGTCGGACTCACCGCCGAGCGCGAACTGCTCGTCAACGGCGACACTTACGGCGAGCGCAACGTCAGCAGCATGCGGCTGCCTGGCGCGGTTGTGCGCGACATGGCGTTTACTCTGTAGCGGTAGCCCGGCCGCGGGTCGCGTGGCCCGCCCGGGCCGGCGGCCGACTCGGCGCGTGGCGCCAAGCGCCGCCGCGCCAATCCCCGCCGTGGTGCCAGCCGTTGCATATCGCGCAGAGCAGCTTCTGCACATAAGGCTGCTGCGGATGCCGGTACGAGCATACCGTGCGGACGGCTAATCTTCGCCTGCAAGTCCGGCATCGTTAAGCTACCATCAGCGGTTAGAGGATTTGCCTTCAAGCCGATGGTGGTTACCGCCGTTGAAGTCGCGCCGCGCGCGTGGTATCGATGAATCGCAACGAGCTGTGCGCCTGCGGCAGCGGCAAGCGTTTCAAGCACTGTCACGGTAGCGTAGAGTCAGCCGCGCCAAGCGCATTGCACCTCGAGGCGCTTGCGGCGCATCAGTCGGGTTTGCTCCGGCGTGCCGAGGCGCTCTATCGCAAGGCGATCCAGGTCAATCCCCTCGACGTCGACTCGCTGCACATGCTCGGCGCTGTGCAGTTCGAGCGCAGGCGCCGGCGCGAGGCCCTCGACCTGTTGTGGGACGCCGCGGAGCGAACTGGCTGGAACAACCCGATCATCCGCCAGAATCTGGGACTCGTGCTTGCGCATCTGCTTGCGCCGCAAGCCAACCAGCGCCAAGAAGCGTTGGTCGCCGCGTATGTCGCCCGCGCGCGCGCGCTTAAAACGAGCCCCGCCATCGCCGCGGCTGTAAGCGTCGTACTGCCCGTATACAACCACGCGCGTTCGGTTGCCCGCGCGATCGCCTCGGTCGCCGCACAAACCCACGCCGACATCGAGCTGGTCGTTGTCGACGACGGCTCGACCGACGACACCGCGGCGGTGCTCGGCAAATGCCTTTCCGGCCTCGCCTTTCCCGTGAAGCTCGTCCGGCGCGAACATCGCGGCGCGGCTCAGGCGGCAAACCACGGGGCGGAGCGTGCCGATGGGCGTTACCTTGCGTTCCTTGGCGCGGACGATTGGTTCGCGCCGGACCGCATTGAACGAATGCTCGCCGAAATTGCGCGCGCAACGCCGCTATGGGGCTTCTCGCAGGTCACGCGCGTTGGCGGCGACGGCAGACACTTGGACAACGCAGTTTGGCGCCTGCACGATTTCGCCGCCGACGAGCCCGTAAGCTTCACGCTACTGAAACACGATGTCAGCGCATCGAGCGGCAACCTTTTCATCGAACGCAGCCTCTTCCACGAACTCGGCGGCTACCGCGACATCGCACGCCATCGGGGCTGGGATTTCTGCGTGCGCGCCGCCGAAGCGGTGGAACCGGTGCTGGTCGTTCAGCGCCTCTACTTCCTTGCCGAGCAGGATCGCAAGCGCCTGCCCGCCGCGTCGAGTCCGGCCACGGGAGCGGACGAGCGCATGGCAGCCGAGCTTTTGCTGAACGCGTTGAGCCGCGACGCCGCGGTGGCGAACGAGTTTTGCCCGCAGTTCCTCGGCAATCGCGATCTGCTGCTGCGTTCGGAGCTTCGCGCCGCACGGGGTGACCGCATACCGGTCCCGATGCTTCGATCGCTGGCGGCCGCGTGGCGCGCACATCCAGTCGCTCCGGTGCCACGTCAGCATGACACATCGGCGCCGGGACCCACCGACAAGATCGCGCTCGTCATACTTGGCATGTACCGCAGTGGGACGTCGGCGATTTCGCGCGCCCTCAACCTGTGTGGCGCCTTCCTGCCGGGGCGCGTCTTGCCAGCCAAGTTGGGCCTCAATCCCAAGGGCTTCTGGGAGTCGGAAGTCGTCACCGACCTCGACGTGCGCCTGCTGCACCATCTGGGAGCCGATTGGAATCGTGTTGCCTTCGAACTGCCGCAGGCGGGGCCGCTGGTCGACGAGTTCCTGGCAGATTCGCGCGAAGTGCTTGCGACCGAGTATGAAGATGCGCCGTTCATCCTGATCAAGGATCCGCGAATCTGTGTGCTGGCGCCGCTGTGGCATCGGGCGCTGAAGGAAGGCGGCTATCGTCCGGTCTATGTGGTGGTGGTGCGCCATCCGCTCGAAGTCGCGCGTTCGATCGAGGCGCAGGGCGGTATGCCGGTGTCTGAGGGGCTCGCGTTGTGGCTCACCTACATGCGGCGCGTCGAGATGTTTGTCGACGCGAGCGATGCCGACGTCGTACACGTGCGCTACACGCAACTACTCGATGATTGGCGCAGTATCGTGCAACGGATCGCGCACCGCCTCGACGTACCGCTGGCGATCGAACCGTGCGCCGATGAAGTCGATCGATTTCTCGAGGCGGACATGCGCAACCATCAGGCTACCGACATCGACCTCGACGCGCATCTTGCCGGTGAGTCTGGCGAGGCCATTAGCGCCTTGTATCGGCGCCTGCTCGAGCGCTGCGAGCGTGCCATCGTTGCTGCGCAGGCAACGGCGCACGGGCAACCCTCGCGCTCCCGCGAGGCCGGTTCTCGTTGAGGCCGCGGCGCGGGCCGCCAGGCGGCGCCGCGTCAATCCCCGCCGTGGTGCCAGCCCTTGGGTATCGCGGAGAGCAGCTTCTTCGTATAGGGCTGCTGCGGATGCCGGTAGATCTCGTCGGAGTTGGCGATCTCGATGATTTCGCCCTGATTCATGACCATGACCTCGTCGGAAATGTATTTTACGACCGCGAGATCGTGCGAGATGAAGATATATGAAAGGTGAAACTCGTCCTGCAGGTCCTGCAGCAGGTTGAGCACCTGCGCCTGCACCGAGACGTCGAGCG
Organism: uncultured beta proteobacterium; assembly: GCA_963763625.1. Taxonomy (GTDB): domain Bacteria; phylum Pseudomonadota; class Gammaproteobacteria; order Burkholderiales; family Casimicrobiaceae; genus PALSA-1003. Next base: position 144,382 of record CAVXPH010000005.1, read on the forward strand.
CGGATACCGATTCGTCGCAGATCAGGATATCCGGCTTGAGCGTGAGACAGCGCGCGATGGCGATCCGTTGGCGCTGGCCGCCGGAAAATTCATGCGGATACTTGTAGAACGAAACCTCCGGCAGGCCGACCTTGTGCAGCATCTCGAAGGCGAGGTCGGTGCGCTCCTGCGCCGAGGCGCCGACGCCGTGGATCATCATCGGCTCGGTCAGGATCTGGCCGATGACAAAACGCGGATTCAACGATGCGTACGGATTCTGGAAGATGATCTGAATGCGTCGCTTGTAGGCCATGAACTCGCGCGGCGACATCGACAGGATGTCGCGGCCCTCGAACAGCGCCTCGCCCGAGGAGGCTTCGTGCAGACGCATGAGCGTCAGGCCGACGGTCGTCTTGCCCGAGCCCGATTCGCCGACCAGTCCCAGCGTCTTGCCCTTGGGCAGCCGGAATGAAACGTCCTTGACCGCCTGAAACCGGCGCTGGCCGAACAGGCCCTCGCGCGTATAGAAGTCCTTGCCGAGTTTGCGTACATCGAGAATGATCGGGTCGGAGGAAAGCACACCACGCTTGCGCTCGTTGAGGTTCATGGCGTGGGCGCCGCCGTCCATGAAATCCTCGATCACCGGCAGGCGTACCGGGCGGCGGTCCAAGCGCGGGCGGCATTGCAGCAGGGCCTTGGTATACGCATCCTGCGGATTCTCGAACACGGACTTCGCCGGACCCTGCTCGCGGATCTCGCCGTTGCGCATGACCACGACGTAGTCGGCGATCTCGCCGACCACGGCGAGATCGTGGGTGATGAACAACACCGACATCTGGTGCTTCTTCTGCAGCGCGGCGATCAAGTCCAGGATCTGCTTCTGGATCGTCACATCGAGCGCCGTGGTCGGCTCGTCGGCGATGAGCAGCTTGGGCTCGCACGCGATCGCCATGGCGATCATTACGCGTTGCTGCTGGCCGCCCGACATCTGCGAAGGATAGGCGTTTACCTTGTACGCCGGGTCGGGGATGCCGACCTCGTCCAGCAGCGCGATGGCGCGCTCCCTGGCTTGCCGCGGCGCAAGACCCATGTGCAGCTGCAGCACTTCGCCCAGCTGGTAGCCGACCGTGAACACCGGGTTGAGCGAAGTCATCGGTTCCTGGAAGATCATCGACACATCGGCGCCACGGAGCTTGCGCAGTTCCGTCGCATCGAGTTCGACCAGGTTGCGGCCGCCGTACCGGATCTCGCTGCCGGGCAGGACCAGCGCGTTTTCCTTGGGCAGCAAGCCCAGGATCGACAGCGAAGTCACCGATTTGCCGCTGCCCGACTCGCCGACCAGCGCGACCGTGGCATTCTTCGGAATGTCGAAGCTGATTCCCTTGACCGCCTCGAACGCCGTGTCCTTATCGAGGCGGAAACTTACCCGCAGGTTGCGGACGGAGAGCAGGGATTCCATGGCTGGCAGGGCTCTTCCGCGGGCGCTAGGGGAGACGGGGGCCGGCGTTCATTTCAATTTCGGGTCGAGCGCATCGCGCAACGCGTCGGTGAACAGTGAAAACGCGGTAACCAGCACCGCCATGGCGGTCCCGGCCGCGGCCAGTTGCCACCATTTGCCGAGGATCAGCTCGTTCTGCGCCTCGTTGAGCATCGAGCCCCAGGAGACGACGTCGACCGGCACGCCGAAGCCGAGGAACGACAGGATGACTTCCGACTTGATGAACGCGACGGTGAAGATCGACAGCTGCACCAGCACCACGTGGCTGATGTTCGGAAAGATGTGGACGAACATGCGCCGCACATTGGAGGCGCCGATGGCATCGGCCGCCTGCACGTATTCGCGCCCCTTGTGCTTTAAGTATTCGCCACGGATCAAGCGGAAGGTTCCGGTCCAGCCGGTCAGCCCCAGGATCAGGATGATGGTCAGCGTCCCCTTCTGCTGCAGCACCGCAGCGACGGCGAGAATGAGCAGCAGGTAGGGGATGGCGGTGAAAACGCTGTAGAACCAGTTGAAGAAATCATCGATCCACTTGCCATAGTAGCCGGCAAGCGCGCCGAACGCGGTCCCGAGCAAAGTGGCGACGAAGGCGGAGGCGATGCCGACCAGGATCGAGGTTTGCGAACCCTTGATGGTCTTCTTCAGGACATCGCGCCCCCACTTGTCGCCCCCGAGCGGCAGCGTCGGCGCCCGCACTTCGGCGACCGTGTTCGCGACTCCCTTGCTGCGGATTTCGGCCATGACATCGGCCAGGGGATCGACGCTCTTGCCCTCGGTTGCGCTCTCGCCGCCACCTGCCTTGGGCGCCGCGCCGCCGCCGCGGATCGCGGCGAGCGCGTCGGCGAGCGGGTCCTGGACCGGCAACTCGGTCGGCTGGTCGGCCACTGCGCTCTCAGCCGTGGGAGTGGCCGCCGCGCCGGCAGCCGGTTCGCCTGGGCCGAGGAAGCTCGGCGGCGCATAGTTAACCCCGACCTCCTTCGCCCAGTCCTTGGCGATGAGTCCGGTCGCCGACAGCAGGACCATGACCAGGAACGCGACCACGACGGCGAGCGAAACCATCGCCACGCGGTCGACGCGCAGGCGCCTCCACGCCAGCGTCCAGAGCCCCGGCGAGACGGTGTGCGGCACGTCATAAGGCATGGCCCGCCTCCTACTTCAGCTGTACGCGCGGATCGACCGCCTTGTACATCAGGTCGGCCAGCAGATTGAAGATCATCGTCGCCACCGCGACGTACACGGTAATGGCCTTGATCACCGGAAAATCGCTGCGCTCGACGGCGAGAATCACCTCGCGCCCGATGCCCGGAATGGAAAAAAAGCGCTCGACCAGGAACGCACCGATCAACAGGCCCGGCAAGGTCGACATCACCTGCGTGATGATCGGGATCGAGGCGTTGCGCAGAACATGCACCCACATGATGCGGTTCTCGGACAGACCCTTGGCGCGTGCGGTGCGCACGTAATCCTGGTTGATCTCGTCGAGTACGAAGGTGCGGAACAGGCGCAGGTCTGGGGCAATGCTCACGACCAGCAGGATGAGGATCGGCAGCGACGCATACACGACCAGGTTTTGCCAGAAGCTGTCACCCCACCCCTGGACCGGAAACCAGCCGAGCTTGTAGGCGAAGACGTATTGGAAGACGATGATGTAGACCAGGATCGAGATCGACAGGCCGACCGTGCAGGAGATCATGACGGCCCGGTCGGTAAGCGAACCGCGGACGTAGGCGACGGCAAGCGCGAGCCCGATCGAGAGCAGCGTCGAGAGGATCAGCCACGGGACGAGCACGGTAAGCGACGGGCCCAGGCGCGTCACCATGATGTGCGAAACCGCCTCGTTGGTGCTCCAGCTCGCTCCGAAGTCGGCGGTCAGCACCTGCTTGATGAAGATCCACAGCTGGACGTAATAAGGCTGGTCGATGCCGAGCTGCTTGCGGATGTTGGCGATCTGCTCGGCGCTGGAGATCTTGCCCGCGAGCACGTAAGCCGGATCGCCGCCGACCAGGTTGAACAGGATGAAGACGAGGAGGATGACCCCGAGCAGGGTTGGGATCATTTGCCACAGGCGTCGGGTGATGTATGCGGTCATCGGAATCTCCTGTGCGGCTTGCTCCCGGCGCGCGCCCTGCCACAGTCTCGCGCGCGTCAGGCGCCATATGCTACCCCGGGCGCGCGTGCCCGTGCGCACCACGCCCAACCGGCCGGCAACCGGCAGGCGCGGCGCTCACGGCAGCCCCGGACTGGTGTTGAGGTCGTAATACATGAATTCGGCCGCCAGTATCGGATGCTTCTTGTAGCCGATGACCCGCGGCTGGACAAGCATATTGCGATAGCGCGTGTCGTGCAGTTTCCACACGCCATTGAGCTCCGCCATGCGCCAGAGCTGGCGATACAGCTGGTTGCGCTCGGGCGATGCCGGCATCGCCCGCGTTCTTTCGTAGATGCGATCCCATTGCGGCAGCTGGAAGCAGGCATTGTTGTTCTGGTGGCTGTTTGGCCCGTAGAGCAGCTGCATGAAGTCGTCACCGTCGGGATAGTCCGCGATCCATGACGCGGTGCGCGACATAAGCTGGCACGCGCGTTCCCGCTTCAACTCCTCGGGAAACCTGTTCTTCTCGATCTGGATGCGAATGCCGATGCGCTCGACCGATTTCTGCCACAGCTCGTCGGCCTCGCGGTCGCGGCTCGACGGCGTCGACGAGTAGTGCCATACCAGGGGCCGCCCGTCGGGCCACTGCCGGTAACCATCCGTCCCGCGCCGGTAGCCGAAGAAGTCGAGCAGCTGGTTGGCCAGTTCGACGTCGTAGGGGAGGCTGGTGCGGTAGGTCGGGTCGTACCCGACCACGCCGGGCGGAATCGGGTATTGCGCCTCCCGCGTTTGATTCTTGCGCACGACGCGAATCCACTCGGCGTTGTCGAACGCCATCAGGATCGCCCGGCGCAGCGCGATTTTGTCCTTGGCGAAACCGCCGAACTCCGGATCGGTCATGTTGAAGTACGTGTAGTTGATGTCCGGATCGGTGCTCCGGTCGAGGCGGACGCCGTTCGCGGCGAGCGCCGGGCTTACCTGATCGCCGGGAATGGCGATCGGCGCAAATTGTTCACGCAGATCGAGGATGTCGAGCTCGCCGTTCTGGAATGCGAGCCACGCCGCCTGCTGTTCCTCGATGATCGAGATCTCCACCCTTCCGATCTGCGGCATCTTCTTGCCCTGCATCGCCGCGACGATCTGCCGGTCGCCCGGCTCGGCGCCGGGTTCAAACGCCCAGACGAAGCCGCGAAAGTCGGGGTTGGCCTCGAGCACAATCTTGGCCGAACGCCGCCACTGCTGGAGTCGATACGGACCGCTGCCGACCGGATGGGCGTTGGTGTCGTCGGCATACGCCTCGATCACCTCGCGGGCGACGGCGCCGAAATTCGGCAGGGCCATGAGGTAGGGAAAGCTGTAGTCGGTCGCCTTGAGCTTCACCCGCAGCGTGTACCGGTCCAGCGCCTGCAGACCCTCGACCTTGCGATCGTAGTCGAACTTGCCGGTCTTCTCGGCGTCCTGCTTCAGTGCCTCGAGTCCCACGATGCCGTCGACGAAGCTCTCGTAGGGCGCGTGGTTGACCGGATCCTTGAACCGCTTGATGGAGTAGACATAGTCTTCCGCGATCAACTCGCGCCGCTTGCCCTTGAACGCCGGGTCGGCAGCGAAGTAGATGCCCTTCTGCACCCGGAACACGAAGGTGCGCGCGTGGTCGCTCACCGTGGGCAGCGCCTCGGCCGCGCGCGGAACGAGCTTCGCCGGCCGCGCCAGGTAGTCGTAGGTCAGCAGCGGCTCGAAGATCGCTTCGTTGACCGCTTGGGAATAGTAGTCCTGGACCTTCACCGGGTCGAAGCCGGTCTCGGCGACGTAGAACTCGAGACGCAGCACCTTGGCGAGATCCGCGGCAGGGGCCGGCCCGGCGGCAAGCAGCGCGGTCAGCGCCGCACGGGCGATCCACGTCGGTCCTGCGGACACGGTACGCGAGTTCCTTGCAAAAGCGGCGATGTTACACGAGCGCCGCGCCCGCCCCGCGGGCGTGACCCTACCGGCCCGCGGCGATCAGGGCCGACGCACGGCGAGATCGATGTCCAGGTACTGATAGACCGCGGGCATGATCGGGTGGTAGACATAGCCCAGAACCCACGGGTAGACGAGCACGTTGCGGTAACGCGCTACCCCCATGCGCCACACGCTGTCGACCTCCATCTGCCGGCTCATCAGGTCGAACAGCCGGGTGCGCTCGGGCGAATCGGGCATGCGCTGTGCGGCTTCGAACAGCTTATCGAAGGCGGCCGACTGGTAACAGGCATTGTTGCTTTCGTGGATGTTCGGCCCGTAGAGCAGCTGCATGAAATCTTCGCCGTCGGGGTAGTCGGCGCCCCAGGCAGAACCCCACATCATGAGCTGGCAGGCCCGCGCCGCCTTGATGTTGTCGGAAAACGCGTTCTTCCGCGCCGCGAAGCGCAAGCCGATCGCGTCCAGGTTCTTCTTCCACAGCTCGTCGTATTCGCGGCTGTTCGCCTGCGGCTCCGAGGTCAGGGCGATGGTGAGCGAGCTGCCGTCGGGGTTGTTGCGGTAGCCGTCTGCCCCTTTCTTGTAGCCGAAGTAGTCGAGCAGCGCATTGGCCAGCGGCGGATCGTAGTGGATGATGCTGCGATACTTCGGATCGTGCCCGACCACTCCCGGCGGGACCGGGCTCTGCAGCGCCATCGCCTGGCCCTTGCGGATGACCTCGAGCTCCTGGTCGACGTTGTAGGCCAGCAGGATCGCCCGCCGCAACGCAATCTTCTCGAGGGAGGAGCCGCCGACGACCGGATCCTGCATGTCAAGGCCGTAATAGGTGATCTCCGCCTCGACGCTGCGATCGAGACTGATGCCGCGGGCGACAAAACTGGGCGCGAGATGTCCGTCCGGGATCGCAATGGGCGCGAACGTCCCGAAGCGGTCGACGTAGTCGATCTCGGCGTGCTCGAAAGCCAGCCACCGCGACTGCTCTTCGGCAATGACACTGATCTCGACCCGGCCGATTTGCGGAATGCGCTTGCCCTTCATCGCGGCCACCGCAGCCTTGTCACGCGGATCGTCGGAGCCCTTGAAATCCCAAATGACCTCGCGGTAGTCTGGGTTGGCCTCCAGCACCATCTTCGATTTGCGCAGCCAGCTCGTGAGAATGTACGGGCCGGTGCCGATCGGGTGCGCATTGGTGTCCTCGGGATAGGCCTCGATCACCTCGCGCGCGACGGCCGACAGGGCCGGCATCGCCATGATGTAGCTGAAATTGAAATCCGTCGCGTTCAGGCGAATGCGCAGCGTGTAGCGATCCAGCGCCTCCAGGCCGCGTACGGGGGCGTCGTAGTCGAACGCGCCGTCGTGCTCCGCCTTCTTCGCCACCTCGTCCAGCCCGACGATCTTGCCGGCGACGAGGAACCGCCACGGCGAGCGGTTGCGCGGATCCACAAAGCGTTTGATCGAGTAGGCATAGTCCGCCGCGGTCAACTCGCGCTTCTGACCCTTGAACGCCGGATCGGGTTGAAAATAGATCCCGCGGCGGATATGAAACAGGTAGGTCTTGCCCTCGTCGCTTACCTCCGGCAACGACTCGGCGGTCAGCGGCACGAGCTTCGCCGGGCGTGCCAGATAGTCGTAAGTGAGGAGGGACTCCATCACCTCGAGCAGAATCTGGCTGGAATAGTTGTCGGTGACTTTGGCCGGATCGAACCCGGTTTCTTCGATCTCGAAGCCGACATGCAACACCTTGTTCGGATCGGCCGCCTGCGCGGGCAGCGAGGTCGCCAGGAAGAGGCCACAGCAAACGGCGGCAGCGCCGACGCCGGCCATCTTGCGCAGACCGAGCATGGTGTCTGATCGGAACGGAACCGGGTCGTAATGTGCCATGGGGCGCTGGATCGAACCTTCTAATTTCGGCGGATGATTTCTTGCGCAACTATTAATCGCTCTGACTCGGTCACGTTGCCGCGGCGCAAGGCAGCGGGCGAGGATTCGGGCCAGCCTGATTCCTTCAACCTGAAATTTCATTTCAGCGGCTCACCGCATCCACGCGAAACGCTGTGCGTGTGCCACTGCGCGTTTGCTCCGCCATGCGCGTGTAGGCCTCCTCCAGAGCTCGCGTCGTCGCTACCGTATCGAACAACGCGCTGTGGCGACCCGCGCCGGCGAGGTGTTGCCGGTAGCGCGCGAGCGTACCTGGTGCGTTTGCCAACTCGATCGCCCGCGCAATATATCCCCGCAGATCGGGCGCGATCAACTCGGGTAATCCAACTGCGGTCAGCAGACTTGCCGCGACCCTGCCGGCGAACGTGTCACCGACCCAGGTCAGAACTGGGCAGCCCACCCACAGCGCATCGCTCGCAGTCGTATGCGCATTGTACGGCCACGTGTCGAGAAAAAGATCGGCGTGCCGGTAAAGGCCGACATACTCCGCATGGGGTCTACGCGATGCAAAAACCAAACGCGAGGGATCAAGGCCGCGTGCGACGGCTTCGCGCAGGAGATTAGCCTCGACCAATCGACTGAGCGTCGCATCACCTCCGCCAAGCAACCACACGACGCTACGCGGCACCGCCGCAAGGATTTGCGCCCAAGCGTCGAATGTTTCGGGATTGAGCTTATAGGCCTGACCGAAGGCACAAAAAACGAAGGCATTTTCTGGCAATCCCAGCTCGCTCTTCGGCGGCGCCGGCAGGAACGTTCGCTTGGCATCGTTGATCTGATAGGACGCTGGCAACTGCACCAACGTTTCCGAATAGTCGGCAGCATGTGCAAACGGCGTCACGATCGGGTCGCCAATCAGGTAGTCAATGAAGGGCGCCCCCATCGTGCCGGGGTAGCCCAGATAGCTAACCTGGATGGGCGCCGGCCGAAGGGCGACGGCATGCGTAGGTGCACCCAGGGTATGGCCTTTGAGATCGATCAGAAGGTCGACGCCATCGGCAGCGATCTGCGCGGCGAGCTGGCTCGTGGTCCAGTCCCGGGCGTCGACGAAGCGGTCGAAGCCCGCCATCAGTCGTGCCCTCATCGCGCTCCCGTCGTCCGCTCCGGTCGAATACCCAAACACGCTGAAACGCTGGCGGTCATGGTTTTCAAACAGCCCGGCCGCGAGTACGCCTGTAGCGTGCTGGCGAAAATCCGCAGACAGATAGCCAATGCGCAAAATGCCGCTCGATGGCGCGCGCCGCGGTGGCGGAAGGGCAGGGTATGCCGAACTCCAGCGCTGCGCGCAAAGCCGCTGTTCGGCGCGGCTGGACGGATCACTGAGCAGGCAAAACGGTGACAGTTGCCCGCGGTTCGCCGCTACACCGGCTCGAAAACGGGTCCTGAGGGCGCCAAGATCGTGCCAATCGGCGAGCTGCTTGCGCAGGAACAGCAACTCGGAGAGCGCGCCTGGCACTCCGGAATCGAGCTGCAGCACCCGCTCCAGCGAGCTTGACGCCTCAATGAACTTTCCTTGCTGCTGTTCGACGGCGGCGCGTTGAAAGTAGAGCGGAGCCGCGTCGGGTCGCTCGCCGTTACGTGTGAGCGCGGTCGCCAGCGTTGTCCTTGCCGCATCGAGTCGGCCAAGGGACTGCTCGATCTGCGCCTTGAGCCCGGCGGGGGCGATCGCCTCGGGAAATGCGCGCAACATGGCTTCGGTTTGGCGCAAGGCTTCGTCGAATCTGCCCTGAGCCTCGAAGCATAGCGCGAGGTTGAACTGGCTCGCGGGATTGGCGGCTTCGATCTGCAGGGCACGCCTGACTGCCGTCTCCGCTTCTTTGGCGCGGCCCGATGCCAGCAAAACGCCGGCGAGGTTATTCCAGATTTGCGCCTGGCCGGATTCGTGACGCAGCGCCTCGGTAAGCGCTGCGACCGCTTGCTGAAGGCGCCCCTGTGCCTGGTAGATGAGCGCCAGATTGCACCAGGCATCGGCTGAGCCCGGCACACTCTTGAGCGAGCTCTCGATCTTTGCGACGGCCTCGTCCAGGCGACCTGCCTGATACAGCAACACCCCGGAGTAATGCAATGCGTGGGCGTGCCCAGGCCAGCGCTCAAGCATGCCCTCGTAGGCCGCAAGTGCCTGCGCGAGCTTGCCCTCACGGTGCAGCTCGAATGCGCGCTCGAATGCGGCTCCGGAATCGGTCGTCACGGTTGGTGCGGTCACTTGCAAGGGTAGCGGCCGGTAGTATCGCTCACTTTCGCCGTCGATCCGGTTGCGGCAGCGAGTCGCGCCGCAATGCGGGGGTGGAGTGCGTTAGCCGGCGACGCGCGATCCTGCCGCTGTCGGCGACGACATGGGTCCCGAGCGTGCTAAGGCGCGACTTCGCGCCTCGGCGCGGCGCGTCGGCGGCCCCTCCCCTCCCAGGCCAATAACCGCCGCGGCCCGGGATCGCATCCGGACCTTACCGCTGGCTCGATATAATGCGGCTCTTCATTGCCCAGAGCCTCGTTGCTCACGCTGCGGAAATCCAATTGCACCAAGAGTTAACGTGACGCGAATCGGAAGCGGTAGCTGCTGACCATGGCGCATGTGCCGCCTGACCCCACGCTCAACGCGAAGCGCCTGCCATGGCGGGTGGCGAATCCTCGGGCGTGCGGCGCCCAGGCGCGTGGCGAAAATCGATGAAACCGGCCTATTGGGACGAAGCCGCGCGGACCCTGGCGCGTCGTGACCGCGTGCTGCGACGACTGGTGCGCCAGCATCCCGGCGTCCACCTCAAGCGTCGCGGCGACGCCTTCACCACGCTCGCCCGCGCCATCGTCGGCCAGCAGATTTCGGTCAAGGCCGCAGCCGCGATCTGGCAGCGCTGCGTCGTTCTCGTCACCGGCAGGCCGTGCCCCAGCTTTCCGCGACTGCGGCCACAGCAGGTTTGCTTGCAGGACATAACCGCGCTGCGCGGCTGCGGCCTGTCGCAACGCAAAGCGGAATACCTGACCGACCTGGCCGACCATTTCGCCTCCGGTCGCCTCGCCCCTCGGCGCTGGAGGGCGCTCGACGATGAGGCGCTGATCGCTCTGCTGGTCGACGTCAAGGGCATCGGCCGCTGGACCGCGGAGATGTTCCTGATGTTTCACGAGCTGCGTCCCGACGTTCTGCCGGTCGATGACCTCGGTCTGCAACGTGCGCTCGCCGATCACTACAACGGCGGCGAGCGCCTTGACCACCGGGCGATGCTTGCGCTCGCTGAGCCCTGGCGACCGTGGCGCTCGGTGGCGACGTGGTATCTCTGGCGCAGTCTCGACCCGATCCCGGTCGAGTATTGAGAGCGCCCGCCTTGCTCCCGCCGTTTGCGGGCCTGACGCCGGACGTCGTGCTCGACGCACTCGACAGCGTCGGGCTCGAAGGTGACGGTCGCCTGCTCGCGCTCAACAGCTACGAAAACCGCGTCTACCAGGTCGCGCTCGCCGACCGGCCCCCCTGCGTCGCCAAGTTCTACCGCCCCGGGCGCTGGACCGATGCGCAGATCCTCGAGGAGCACGGCTTCGTACACGAGCTTGCCGGGGAAGAGATTCCCGCGGTCGAGCCGTTCGCCTTCGAGGGCAGCGGCACGCTCGCGACCTTCGCCGGTTTTCGTTTTGCGGTCTACCCGAACTGTGGCGGCCGCGCCCCCGAGCTCGAGGATCGAGCGATCCGCGAGCAGCTGGGGCGCTTTATCGGCCGCATTCACGCCGTGGGGGGACGCGTGCGTTTCGCCCATCGGCCGGCACTCGACTGGCAGAGCTTCGGCCAAGAGCCGCGCGACTGGCTGTTAGCGCACGGCTTCATTCCGCCCGACCTCGCCGCAGCGTACGAAAGCGTCGCCGCCATGGCGCTCGACGGCGTACGCCAATGCTTCGCGCGCGCGGGCACCGTGCGCGCGCTGCGCCTGCACGGCGACTGCCATGGAGGCAACGTTCTGTGGCTGCCCGAAGGACCGCTTGCCGGGCCGCATTTCGTCGATTTCGACGACAGCCGCATGGGACCGGCGCTGCAGGACCTGTGGATGCTGCTCGCGGGCGATCGCGCCGAGATGACCCGGGCCCTCGCCGATCTCTTGGCCGGCTACGAGGACTTCCAGGCCTTCGACCGGCGCGAGCTCCATCTGCTCGAAGCCCTGCGCACGCTGCGGCTCATGCACTACGCGGCCTGGCTCGCAAGGCGCTGGGACGATCCCGCGTTCCCCGCCGCGTTCCCCTGGTTCAATAGCCAACGCTACTGGCAGGATCGAATCCTGGAATTGCGCGAGCAGGTTGCGGCAATGGACGAGCCGCCGCTGGCCGTCTAGCTGCGCAGCACGCCGTCGACGAGGTGCAGGGTGCGGTCGGTGCGCGCCGCCAGATCGGCATCATGGGTGACGATGACGAGGCTGGTGCCCGCGCGGCGATTGAGCTCGAGCATCAGCTCGAAAACCTGTTCCGCCGTGTGGCGATCGAGATTCCCGGTCGGCTCGTCGGCGAGCACGACCGCCGGTGCGGTGACCAGGGCGCGGGCCAGCGCCACCCGCTGCCGCTCGCCCCCCGACAGCTCCGCGGGACGATGCTCGACGCGTTCGGCAAGACCCACGCGCGCGAGGATCGCCGCCGCCGCGGCGCGCGCGCGCGCGCGCTCTTCGCGCCGAATGAATAGCGGCATCGCCACGTTGTCCAGGGCGGAGAACTCGGGCAGCAGGTGGTGGAACTGGTAGATGAAGCCCAGGGCGCGATTGCGCACCTTCCCCTGCTCGGCTTCGCGCAGCCCCGCAAAGGGCCTGCCCTGCACCCGCACCTCGCCCGCCGTGGGCGCGTCCAGTCCGCCCAGCAGGTGCAACAGCGTGCTCTTGCCCGACCCTGAGACGCCGACGACGGCGACCCGCTCGCCGGCCATGACGGAAAGATCGATGCCGAGCAGCACCGGCACTTCCAGCGGCCCGCTCTTGTACGTCTTCCTCAAGCCGCGGCATTCGAGCACCGGCGCCGTGTTATTCATAGCGCAGCGCATCCGCCGGATTGATCCGCGCCGCCCGCCAGCTCGGGTAGATCGTCGCCAGCAGGGTCAGCACGAGCGCGATCGCCGCCACCGTGACCACGTCGCCGCGCAGCACTTGCGACGGCAGCTCGCTGATGTAATAGACGCTCTTGTCGAGAAACTGCACGCCCAGCAGGCGCTCGACGAACGGCACGACGGTGTCGACGTTGAAAGCCAGCAGCAGGCCGCCGACAACGCCCAGCAGCGTGCCGATCGCGCCCACCAGCGCGCCTTGAATGACGAAGATGGTGAGAATGCTCGCAGGCGACGCGCCTTGGGTGCGCAGGATCGCGATGTCGGCCTGCTTGTCCGTCACGACCATCACCTGCGCCGAGACGATATTGAATGCCGCCACGGCGACAATCAGGGTGAGGATCAGGAACATCATGCGCTTTTCGATCGCCACCGCGCGAAAGAAATTGGCGTGGGAGAGCGTCCAGTCTCGTACCTCGGCGTCGACGGGCAGCACCGACAGCAGCTCCTGCGCGACCTTCGGCGCGGCGAACAGATCGTCGAGCTTGAGCCGTACCCCGCTCACCGTGTCGCCGAGGCGGTAGAGCTTCTGGGCGTCGGAGAGATTGATGAGGGCAAGCCCGCTGTCGAACTCGAACATGCCGATCTCGAACACGCCGACGACATGAAAGCTCTTTACCCGCGGCAGCGTGCCCGCAGGCGTCACGGTGCCCTGCGGAGTGATGACCACGACGCTGTCGCCGACGCGCACTCCCAGCGCGCGCGCAAGCTCGGCGCCGAGCACGATGCCAAATGCGCCCGGCCGCAGATCGGCAAGCGATCCCGCGCGCATGTGACTGCCGATATCGGCGACCTTGTCCTCGAACGGGGGATCGATGCCGCGAACGAGCGCGCCGCGATTGACCTCCCCCGACGAGAGCATGGCCTGCCCGAGTACGTACGGCGCTGCGGCGCGCACGTGCGGATTCGTCTGCGCCGCCCGCGCCACCTCCTGCCAGTCGGCGATCGCGCCGCTGAGGGCGCGGATTTCAATGTGCGCGGCGACCGCCAGGATGCGCGTGCGCAACTCCTCCTGGAAGCCGTTCATGACCGACAGCACGACGATCAGCGCCGCAACGCCGAGCGCAATCCCGAGCATCGACACGGCGGAGATGAAGGAGACGAAACGATTGCGCCCCGCGCCGCGGCGCGCGCGCGTGTAACGCAGCCCGACGAGGATCTCGTAGGGTACGTCAGCCATCGTTCTCACCTGCTTCGAACATCGCCATGCCCTGCATTTGCGCCCTGCCGGCAAACGCGAGAGTTTGCCACAACCCGTGCGCTGGGGAGGCGGGTGCACATGCTACACTCGCCGCGCTTCCGCCCGTGCCACTTCTATGCGTTGCACCCTGGTCGTACCCGGCCTGCTTGACTGGCCTGCCTCCGCGCTTGCCGGCGTCGCCAGAGAAGCCCCCGCCTTGTCGCGTCTTCTCGCCGCCGATGCGTCGCCCACGCGCGAACCCGACGGGCAGGTGGCCAGCGCCTGTCGCGTGTGCGGAATCGCGCAGCAGCAGGACTGGCCTGTCGCACCGTGGCTCGCGCGCGCGGCAGGAATTGCAGTGGGCAGCGCGTACTGGCTCTGCGCCGATCCGGCGCAATTCCTCGTCGGATCGAGCGATGTCCGTCTCGGCGGGCTGATCGGCGATCTCGAAGTCACCGACGCGCAGGCACTGGTCGGCTTGCTCAACGCGCATTTTGCGGCAGACGGCATGCGCTTCTTCGCTCCGACGCCGGCGCACTGGTTTGCCTGTGCGGACCCGCCGCCGCGAATCGTGACCCGTCCGCCCGAGGCGGCGGTCGGCGTGCCGCTCATGCCTTATCTCGCCTCCGGCCCGGATGCGGCGCTCTGGCGGCGTTGGCAGAGTGAGCTGCAGATGCTCTTCTTCGAGCACGCCGTCAATCGCCGGCGCGAGGCAAGCCTATGCACCCCGGTCGACGGACTCTGGTTCTGGGGCGGCGGCACGCTCACGCCCCCCGCCCCCCTTGTGCCGCAGATCTTTGCTGATGGCGGCTTGGTAAGCACCCTGGGACGCAGTGTCGGGCTCACCTGCGCGCCGCTGCCCGCCGCATTCGCCGCCTTGCCTACCGGCGCGGCGTGCGCGGTCTGGCTGGCGGCGATCGAAGGCGAAAACCGGGAGGCACAACTCGCGGCCGCCGATCGCGCCTGGATGGCACCGGTCGAGCGCGCGCTTGACGCCGGGAGGTTGAGCGCGGTCGAGCTCATTCTCACCGGCCGTGCGCTCGCGCTGCGTTTTCGCCTGCCGCGGCCATCGCGCAGCAGGCGCTGGCTTGGGCGCATCGCCCCGCGGCGGGCCGCGCCGCTGGCGCAGCTGGTTGCCGAGGCGGGCGCAGGCTGACCATGGACATCGTTCGTCGCCCGGTGCCGGAAGCCGCCGCGACGCTTGCGGCGGCCGGCATCGCCCCGGTACTCGCGCGGGTCTATGCCGCCCGCGGCGTGCGCGCGGCCGCCGAGCTCGACCTCGAGCTCGCGCAGCTGCCATCGTGGACGAGGCTCAAGGGCATCGATGCGGCGGCAGCGCGGCTCGCGGCAGCCATCGAAGGGCGCGAGCGGATGCTCATCGTCGCCGACTACGATGCCGACGGCGCCACCGCCTGCGCCATCGGTGTGCGCGGCCTGCGGGCGATGGGGGCGCTAGTCGATTTCCTCGTCCCCAACCGCTTTGAGTTCGGCTACGGGCTCACGCCCGAAATCGTCGCCCTGGCGGCGACCCGCGAGCCGACGCTGATCATCACCGTCGACAACGGCATTGCCAGCGTCGAAGGCGTCGCCGCGGCGCGCGCGCGCGGCATCGACGTGCTCATCACCGACCACCACCTGCCCGGCGCGCAACTGCCCGCCACAGCCTGGATCGTCAATCCCAACCAGCCCGGCTGCGGTTTTCCAAGCAAGCATCTGGCCGGTGTCGGCGTGATGTTCTACGTGCTGACTGCCCTGCGCGCGCTGCTGCGCACGCAGGGCCGCTTCGCCGCAGGCGGCGAACCCAACCTCGCGGTGCTTCTGGACTTGGTCGCTCTGGGAACGGTCGCCGATGTGGTGCAACTCGATCACGCCAACCGGATTCTGGTCGGCCAGGGATTGCAGCGCATCCGCGCTGGACGCATGCAGCCCGGCGTACGCGCGCTGTTTGCCGCGGCAGGCCGCGATCCCGCCCGCGCCACCGCGTACGATCTGGGCTTCGTCGCCGGGCCGCGCCTCAACGCCGCCGGACGCTTGGCCGACATGTCGATCGGCATCGCCTGCCTTCTGGCCGAGGACGAGGCCGCCGCAGCGCCGCTTGCCGCCGCGCTCGACGAGCTCAATCGCACCCGGCGTGAGGTCGAAGCGACGATGCACGAGCAAGCCCTCGACGGACTCGATGCCAGCGTCGCCGAGGATCATTACACGCTGTGCGTCTACCAGCCGCAGTGGCATCAAGGCGTGGTTGGCATCGTAGCCTCGCGGCTCAAGGACCGATTCCATCGCCCGACGATCGTGTTCGCGCGCGGCAACGACGGCGAACTGCGCGGCTCGGGCCGGGCCATCCCGGGCTTTCACCTGCGCGATGCGCTCGACCTCGTCGCCAAGCGCGCCCCGGAGACCATCACCCGCTTCGGCGGCCACGCCTATGCCGCCGGACTAAGCCTGCCCGAGTCCGCGCTGCCGCGTTTCCGTGCCGAATTCGAGCGCGTTGCCCGCGAGTGGCTGTCACCGGCCGCTTTGTTGCAAACACTCGAAACCGACGGCGAACTCGACGCGGCGGAACTCACCTTGGGCCTGGCTCAGCAGATCGCGGCCCAGGTCTGGGGGCAGGGCTTTCCGGCACCCGTCTTCGAGGGCGAATTTGCCGTGCTGGAACAACGCCTCGTGGCAGACAAGCATCTGCGCCTGACGCTCCGCGGTGCCGGGCGGGCTTGCGCGGCGATACGCTTCAACGAGTGCGGGCCCCTGCCCGAACGGATTCACGCCGCCTACCGCATGGACGTCAACCACTACCAGGGGTTGTCCAGCCTGCAGCTCGTGCTCGAGCGCTGGCAACCCGTCTGAAGCGCTGAGTGTGAGTGCTTGCACAGACCCTCGCCGATCCTTGGGTGCGCTGCGGGGCGCGGGGCCCGAACCTAAGGGGTGACGGTTTCGAAGGCGGGCGCTAACTTACATATATAACATTGATTTTTAACACTTTATGTAGACAATGTCCCGCGCATCCGAAGGCAGGCATTTTCATCGTATTGCCATATTGTGCGTTGCAATCAAACGAGGTAGAGTCCGCTGCGGCGCAACAGGGCGGGCGAGCAACAAGGCGCGCGACCCGGGCCGGGCGTTGGGGGTCGAGAGGGACGGCATGGGTTTGAACGGAAACGGCAATGGCAACGGTTCGCTGCGGCTGCACGGCAAGGTATCCATCATCACCGGCGGGGGGCAGGGAATCGGCCGGGCAACGTCGATCAAGTTCGCCAGGGAGGGCGCGAAGGTCGCGGTTTGCGATATCAATATGACGTCGGTGTCGGAGACACTCGCCCAGATCCGGGAGTTCGGCGGCGAGGCCTTGGGCTTCCAGGTCGACGTGACCGACAAGGAGTCCATCGCGCGCATGGTCGAGAACGTGATGTTCGCCTGGCAGCGTATCGACACCCTGGTCAACAACGCCGGCATCGTGCAAGACGCCCGCTTGAGCAAAATGACCGACGACCAGTTCGAGCGCGTCATCGACGTCAATCTCAAAGGCGTCTACAACTGCACCAAGGCGGTTGTCGACATCATGCTGCGGCAGAATTCGGGCTGCATCCTCAACGCGTCATCGATCGTCGGCCTGTACGGCAATTTCGGGCAGACCAATTACGCGGCGACGAAGTTCGGCGTCATCGGCATGGTCAAGACCTGGGCGCGCGAGCTCGGCGGCAAGGGCATCCGTGCCAACGCAATCTGTCCCGGATTCATCGCCACGACCATCCTCGACTCGATACCGGAGAAGGTCCTGCGGTCGATCGAGGAAAAAGTGCCGATGGGCCGCCTCGGTCGACCCGAAGAGATCGCCAACACCTACGCCTGGCTCGCCTCCGACGAGGCGAGCTACATCAACGGCGCGGTGATCGAGGTTTCCGGCGGCATCACGCTCTAGCGTCGCAACTTCGAGCCTCCATGCTTGAGCGGCGGCGGCGCGGGCGGTAGCATGGACGCGCTCGCAGCATTGCGATAGGTGGGAATCCGTTCATGCGCTCCAGCCTGGTAATCGTCTTTCTGCTCCTTTGCGCGGCGCTCGCGCCCAACGCTGCCCGTGCGCTGGACAAGGTCAACCCGTATATCTGCCCCACCGCCGCCGACGGCAGCGGCCTCGACTGCTTTCTCGAGGCGGTGCCGCAGACCTACACGATGTGCCGGGAGATCAAGAGCATCGAAATCCTCGAGTTCGGCATGGACGGGGCGCAGGAAGGCGTCAATGGCGCCAAGACCGAGTTCTGCATCGACAAGCACAAGCTGTCGATCGTGCGCCCGTACCAGGCGGCACTGCGCGAATCGACGCACAACAAGGACATGATCGAGAGCCTGCGCAAGCTCTATGACTTCTGGCTCGACAGCCTGGCGAAGGTCGTTCCCACGCGGGGCGAGGCCAACGCCACCTACAAGCTACGTGTCGAGACTCCCTATGCCGGCTTCGCCCGGCAGATCGGGGCAATCCGTGCCCTGGCGGCAACCGCACCAGCCAAGCCGGCCGCCAAGCCTGCGCCCAAGGCGAAGAAATCGAGCCCTTGACGGCCGTGCCGTACGCCGCGGCGCAGCGGGAAGGCGCCCCGGTGAGCTCTCAGGTGGCCATTGACTTAGCCCCCGTATTCGCCACCGACGGTCCGCTCGCGCGCGCCCTTCCGGCCTATCGCTTTCGCACCCAGCAGCTGGCGATGGCCGAGGCGGTGGCGCAGGCGATTGCCGAGCGCAGCCCCCTGCTCGCCGAGGCCGGAACCGGCACCGGCAAGACCTTTGCCTACGTCGTCCCGGCGCTGCTTTCCGGTGGCAAGGTGATCGTGTCGACCGGTACCAAGACGCTGCAGGACCAGCTCTTCGCGCGCGACCTGCCCCTGGTGCGCGACGCGCTCAAGGTTCCGCTCACGGTGGCGCTGCTCAAGGGACGCGCCAATTACGTCTGTCACTACCACCTCGGGCGGGCCCGGCAGGCCGGCAGCTTCACCTCGCGCGCCGACGCGGGCTATCTCGGGCGCATCGAGTCCTTCGCGCGAACGTCGACCACCGGCGACAAGGCCGAGCTCACGACGGTTCCCGACACCGCCGCCATCTGGGCCCAGGTGACCTCGACCCGCGACAACTGCCTCGGCGGGGAGTGCCCGCATTACGGCGAATGTTTCGTAATGCGCGCGCGCAAGGAGGCGCTCGCGGCAGACATCGTCGTCATCAATCACCATCTTTTCTTCGCCGATGTGGTGTTGAAGGACGAGGGCCTCTCCGAACTGCTGCCCGCTTGCAATACCGTAATCCTCGACGAGGCGCACCAGCTGCCCGATACCGCGACGCTCTTCTTTGGCGAAGAGCTTGCTGCCGGCCAACTGGCGGAGCTCGCGCGCGACGCGGAAATCGAGAGCCTCAAGATCGCGCGCGACTACGCGCCGCTGCCCGACGCCGCACAAGGCCTGTCGCAGGCGCTGCGGCGCGTGCGCCTGGCCGTTGGCGACACCCCGGGCAAATGGTCGTACGCCGACACCATGCGCCGTGCCGACCTGGTTGTCGCGCTCGATGCGCTGGCGGCGGCGCTCGACCGGCTCGCCGCCGAGCTCGCATTGCAGGCGGAGCGCAGCGACATGCTCGCGCAATGCGCGTCCCGCACGCGCGAGGCCGTGGCGCACTTGGCACGCTGGCGCGATCGGGACGATCCGGACTGGATCCGCTGGTTCGACGTCAGCGCGCGTGGCTGGCAGCTGCATGCTTCCCCCTTGTCGATCGCCGAAATCTTCGCCCGCCAGGTGGCCGACTCGGCCCGTGCCTGGATCTTCACTTCGGCGACGCTCGCTGTCGGCGGCGACTTCACGCACTTTCAGCGCGAACTTGGCCTCACCCACGCCGCGACCGGTTGCTGGGACAGTCCCTTCCATTACGCCGAGCAGGCCCTGCTCTATCTTCCGCGCGATCTGCCGGAGCCGAACTCGGTCGAGCACACCGATGCCGTCGTCAACGCAGCCTTGCCGGTGCTCAAGGCCAGCGGCGGTCGCGCGTTCCTGTTGTTCACGACGCTGCGCGCGCTCGCTCGCGCCCGCGAGGGCATCGCCGCCGTCCTGGCGCGCGAGGGCCTCAATTACCCGCTGCTGGTGCAAGGCGAAGGTTCACGCAGTGAGTTGCTGTCGCGCTTTCGCCTGCTCGGCAACGCGGTGTTGCTTGGGTCGCAGAGCTTCTGGGAGGGTGTCGACGTGCAGGGCGAGGCGCTGTCGCTGGTCGTCATCGACAAGCTGCCCTTCGCACCGCCCGATGATCCTCTGTTCGCGGCGCGACTCGAGCAAATCGCGCGCCAGGGCGGCAATGCCTTTCTCGACTATCAGCTGCCGCAGGCCGCCATCAGCTTGAAGCAGGGGGCCGGTCGTCTGATCCGCTCCGAAACCGATCGCGGCGTGCTCATGATTTGCGATCGTCGCCTGGCCGACAAGCCCTACGGGCGACGTATCCTTGGCGCCCTGCCGCCGATGCGCCGGACGCGGGAGCTTGCCGAGGTGGTCGCGTTCTTCGCCCACGCCGGTGGCTAGGCGCGCGCGGCGGAGGCTTGTGCGCGACGCTAAGCCCGCCGCAGCGTCACCAGAACTGCCACCATGGCTTCGAATTGGGGACGGATCCGGGCGGAAGCAGGACGTCCTGCGACGGGATCAGAGTTTCCTTCGGCACCCAGAACTTCCACCACGGCCTGGCAATGCCGGAGTAATACTTGCCGTTGGGGAACGACTCCTTGAGCACGCGCTGCGCATCGTCGCGCAACTGCGGCAAGTCGAGTCTGTTGTAGCTCAAGGCCATGACGATCAGCGCGTCCTCGTTGGCGGGTGTCTGCGGAAAATTAACCAGCGATTGCGTCGCCCGGTTCGCCGCCGCCAGGTAGGCGCCGCGGCGGTAGTAATAGTCGGCCACATGCACTTCGTAGCTTGACAGCGCGTTGGTCAGATAGCGCATGCGCTCGCGCGAGTCCGCCGCGTACCTGCTATCGGGGAAACGGGTGACCAGATCCTTGAAAGCACTGAACGATTCCCGGGCCATCTTCGGGTCGCGCTCGGAGAGATCCTGCTCCACGATGTAGCCGAAAATCCCCTGATCCTCGCGGAAGTTCACCACGCCCTTCAGGTAATAGGCGTAGTCGACGTTGGGATGGTTGGGATAGGTGCGAATGAACCGGTCGCAGGCGGCGATCGCGGTTGCCGTTTCGCCCTGGCGGTAATTAGCGTACGCACCTTCCAGGATCGCCTGTTGCGCATAAATGCCATAGGGAAAACGTCCTTCGAGAATGTCGTAGAGCTTGATCGCCCGCGTATAATTGCCGGTCGTCGACATGGTGTGCGCCTCGTCGTAGAGGCGCTGCGCCGACCAATTTGCGGTTTCGTCCTTGACGTCGGGAAAAAGGTTGCACGCGGCCACGCACAGCATGAGCATGATCGCAACGACGCATCGAGTTCCCAACAGCGACTTTCGCAACATGGTGCCCACTCCGGCGGAACCGGCGGATTATACCCCAGCCTCCGCAGCCTCTCTGGCACGCTTCGAATTCACGATCGCCGCCGATCTCGCCGGATTGCGCCTCGATCAGGCCCTCGCCCGGCTCATGCCCGAGCACTCGCGCAGCCGCATCCGCACCTGGATCGACGCCGGTCGCGTCAGCGTCAGCGGCGAGACGGGGGCAGCAAAACGCAGGCTGTATGGCGGCGAGCGCATTGTCGTCGCGCCGTTGGCCGATCCGCGGGCGACCGCCTTCGTCGCGCAATCGTTGCCGCTCTCTATCGTATACGAGGACGAGGCGCTGATCGTGGTCGACAAGCCTGCAGGGCTGGTCGTCCATCCCGGCAGCGGCAACTGGGACGGCACGCTCGCCAACGCGTTGCTGCATCACGCGCCGCAGCTCTCCGGGGTCGCGCGTGCCGGCATCGTGCATCGACTCGACAAAGATACGAGCGGCCTGCTCGCGGTGGCGAAGACGCCGACGGCGCAGACCGATCTCGTCCGGCAGTTGCAGGCGCGCAGCGTGCGCCGCGAATATCTGGCGCTCGTCCACGGCACGGTCGCGCGCGGCGGCCGGATCGACGCGCCGCTTGGCCGCCATCCGGTGCGGCGCACTTCGATGGCCGTCGTCGCCTCGGGCAAGCCCGCCGTCACCCATTACGAGGTGCGGGAGCGTTTCGCCGCTTGCACCCTGCTGTCGTGTCGCCTCGAGACCGGCCGCACGCATCAGATTCGCGTGCACTTAGCGTCGCTGCAGCATCCCCTTGTCGGCGATCGCACCTACGGCCGTCGACACGGGATCGCGTTTCGCCGTCAGGCCCTGCACGCGTGGCGGCTCGCGCTCGCGCATCCGGTCACGCGCCAACCGGTGCAGTGGGAATCGCCACTTCCCGAGGACTTCGCCGCGCTCCTCGCGACCTTGCGTCGCAAGCCATGAGACCACGCCGTGCTTGACAGCGCGTTGTCGGCGCGCCTGGCGGCGGCTGAACTCGACTGGATCGTTCCCGACTGGCCTGCGCCGGCAGGGATCCGCGCCCTGTCGACCACGCGCAACGGCCGCGCCGGCGCAAGCTTCGACGTGGCGCGTGATCAGCCAGCGTTCGATGCCGCGCGGGACGAGCTGATGCGTTGGCTTCCCGCCGCGCCGATCTGGCTCGCCCAGGCGCATGGCACGGCAATCTGCGACGCAGACCAGGCGCGTGCCGCCGCAAGTTCCGGCCCGCCGGTCGCCGACGGTGCTGTTGCGCGTGTCTCCGGCGTCGTCTGCGCGGTGCGTTCCGCCGATTGCCTCCCGGTCCTGTTGTGCGATCGCCGGGGAAGCGTCGTCGCCGCCGCGCATGCCGGCTGGCGGGGGCTTGCGGCGGGGGTGCTGGAAGCGGCGCTGATCGCCATGCGCACTGCGCCGGCGGAGGTTTGCGTGTGGCTAGGCCCGGCCATCGGCCCGCGCGCGTTCGAGGTCGGCGCCGATGTGTTGGCCGCGCACTGCGCCGCCGACCCGGGTGCGGCGCAATGCTTTGAGCCTCACCGTCCCGGCAAATGGCTCGCCGATCTGTATGCCCTGGCGCGACGGCGGCTGCGTCGCGCCGGTGTCGAGGCGATTCACGGCGGCGGTCGCTGCACGGTTACCGAGGGCGCGACGTTCCATTCCTATCGCCGCGACGGGGCCGCCGCGGGCCGCATGGCAACGCTGATCTGGCTCGCGCCGGCCTGACGCCTTGGCCACCGCGACGCTGCGCCAGCTGGAGCCGCGGCAAGCGTTTGTGCGCGGCAGCGTGAGTCGCTACACTCGAAAGCGACGCAAGAGCGCATGGCGATGGAAGAACAAACGCCCGGAAGTGACCGGTCCGACCTCGTCGGAGAGTGGCAGGCGATGGGCCGGCAGTGGTTGCAGTGGTGGTCGCACGGCGATGCCACGATTGCGCCGGCAGTCCCCCTGCCCATCGAATGGGGAAACGCCGCGCTCTCGGTGCTGACACCGACCAGCGCATGGATCGACCCGGCGGCCGCGGCGGAACTCACCGAACGTTACAATCGCCGCCTCGAAGTCCTCTGGCAGCGCGCGCTCGCCGGCGATAGCGCACCGCCAGCGCAGGCCGACGCCGAGGCACGGCACCGGGATCGTCGCTTCGGCGCCAAGGAATGGCGCGAACAGCCGTTTTTCGCCTGGCTCAGGGACAGCTATCTGCTCTACGCCGACTACGTGCGTGAGCTCGCGGCGCTGGCGCAGGGCGATGCCGACGCGAAGAAGCGCCTGCGCTTCCTCGCGCAGCAGTATGCGGAGGCCATCGCACCGTCGAATTTCCTGGTGACCAATCCCGAAGCGCTCAAGCTCGCCCTGGAAACTGGCGGTGCGAGCGTCGCCCAGGGACTCGCCAACCTGATCGGCGACGCGCAGCGCGGCCGCATCGCCATGACCGACGAAACGGCATTCGCGGTCGGCGGCAACCTCGCCTGCTCGCCCGGCAGCGTCGTATTCCGCAATGAGCTCATCGAGCTCATCCAGTACGCGCCGGCGACGGCCGAGGTCTACAAGCGGCCGCTGCTCATCGTGCCGCCGTGCATCAACAAGTACTACATCCTCGACCTGCGGCCGGAGAATTCGTTCGTGCGCCACATCGTCGCGGCGGGACACACCGTGTTCATCGTCTCCTGGCGCAACATCCCGCCTTCGCTCGGCCACCTGACGTGGGACGACTACCTCGAGCAGGGCGTGCTGCGGGCCATCGCCACCGCGCGCGAGATTTCCGGCAGCAGGACGGTCAATGCGCTCGGTTTCTGCGTCGGCGGGACCCTGCTCGCCTGCGCGCTCGCGGTGCTCGCGGCACGCCACCAGCAGCCGGTGGTGAGCGCCACGTTTCTCACCGCCCTGCTCGACTTCGAGGACCCGGGCGAGATCGGCGTCTACATCTCGCGCGAATACCTCGCTACGCGCGAGCCCGCGTTGCTCGCCGGGGCGCGCGTGCGCGGCAGCGAGCTGGCCAACGCGTTCGCCAGCCTGCGGCCCAACGAACTGGTCTGGAATTACGTGGTAAGCAATTATCTCAAAGGCAGGACACCGCCGCCGTTCGATCTGCTCTTCTGGAACGGTGATTCGGCCAATCTGCCCGGACCCATGTACGCCTACTATCTGCATCACATGTACCTCGAAAACCGGCTGCGCG
The DNA here is from genome assembly GCA_963763625.1 of uncultured beta proteobacterium. Classification (GTDB taxonomy): domain Bacteria; phylum Pseudomonadota; class Gammaproteobacteria; order Burkholderiales; family Casimicrobiaceae; genus PALSA-1003. The sequence goes on from CAVXPH010000005.1 coordinate 168,724, forward strand.
AACGCAACGCCCTGACGATGTGCGGCCAGGCGATCGATCTCGCCCGCCTTGCGCTGCCGAGTTATGTGTATGCCTCGCGCGATGATCACATCGTGCCGTGGCGGTCGGCATACCGCACGATCCGGCTGCTCGGCGGCGATCCGACCTTCGTGCTCGGTGCGTCGGGCCATATCGCCGGCGTCGTGAACCCTCCACCGGGCAGCCGGCGCAACTACTGGACCAACGAGTTGCTCACCGACGATCCAGACGACTGGCTGGCGCGCGCCGTGTCACATGCCGGATCGTGGTGGCCGCATTGGACGGAGTGGCTCGCCGGGCACGCCGGCGCACGCACCCCGGCGCCGTCGCGCCAGGGCGATGCGCGCCATCGTCGCCTGTGCCCCGCACCGGGTACCTACGTGCGCGAACAGGTCGCGTGACCGCCCTCGGCACGCATTGTGCGCCTGCAGCAGCATGCGTTACCATCGGGTTGAAATTCTGCCCCTGAAGGCGTCGGCCACGCCCGACGCCCGCATTGTGACCCTCCACGGAGACCCCTTATGACAGATATCGTGATTGTCGGTGCGGTGCGCACCGCGATCGGCAAATTCGGCGGAGCCCTGGCCAAGACCCCAGCCCCGGAACTTGGCGCCACGGTGATCCGCGCGCTCCTCGCACGCGCCAACCTCCAGCCGGACCAGATCTCGGAGGTCATTCTCGGCCAGGTGCTCACGGCGGGGAGCGGGCAGAATCCGGCGCGGCAGGCATTGATCAAGGCCGGCCTCCCGGCCGCGATTCCGGCGATGACGATCAACAAGGTCTGCGGCTCGGGACTCAAGGCGGTCATGCTCGCGTCGCAGGCGGTGCAATGCGGCGATGCCGACATCGTGATCGCCGGTGGCCAGGAGAACATGAGCGCGGCCCCGCATGTGCTGCCCGGCTCGCGCGATGGCTTTCGCATGGGCGACGCCAAGCTCATCGACAGCATGATCGTCGACGGCCTGTGGGACGTGTACAACCAGTATCACATGGGCACGACCGCCGAAAACGTCGCCAAGCAATACGCCATCTCGCGTGCGCAACAAGATGAGTTTGCCCTGGCAAGCCAGAACAAGGCCGAAGCGGCGCAGAAGGCGGGCAAGTTCAAAGACGAGATCGTTCCGGTCATGATCCCGCAGCGCAAGGGCGACCCGGTTGCGTTCGCCGCCGACGAATTCATCAAATTGGGCACGACGCTGGAGTCGATCAGCAGCTTGAGGCCTGCATTCGCCAAGGACGGCACCGTGACCGCCGCCAACGCCTCCGGGATCAACGACGGCGGCGCGGCGGTGCTGGTAATGAGCGCGACGCGAGCGCAGCAACTCGGACTCAAGCCGCTGGCCAAGATCAAGGCGTTCGCGGCGTCGGGCGTTGATCCGTCGGTCATGGGCATGGGCCCGGTGCCGGCTTCGAGGCGCTGCCTGGAGAAAGCGGGTTGGAAGCCCGCGGACCTCGACCTGATGGAAATCAACGAAGCCTTCGCGGCGCAGGCTTGCGCGGTCAACCAGGAGATGGGCTGGGATACGAAGCGGATCAACGTCAACGGCGGGGCCATCGCACTCGGGCATCCGATCGGCGCGTCGGGCTGCCGCGTACTCGTCACGCTCCTCTACGAAATGGCACGGCGTGACGCGAAGAAAGGTCTGGCGTCGCTGTGCATCGGCGGCGGGATGGGGGTTGCGATGGCGTTGGAACGCTGAATCGGGCGCGGTCGAATCAATACATCTCGAACGGAGCAGAAGGAGGAAACCATGGCAGAAAACAAGAAGCGCACCGCGCTGGTGACCGGCGGCATGGGCGGGCTGGGCGAAGCGATCTGCGCCAAGCTCGCGGCTTTGGGCTACACCGTCGTCACGACCCACTCACCCGGCAATACCAAGGCGCAGGAGTGGCTCGAGACGATGAAAAAGCAGGGCTATACGTTCCACGCCTATCCCTGCGACGTCGTCGATTGGCATTCGTGCATCGCCTGCGTGGCGCAGGTGGTCAAGGACGTCGGCGTCGTCGACGTGCTGGTCAATAACGCCGGCATCACGCGCGACATGACGTTCAAAAAGATGGACAAGCCGAGCTGGGACATCGTAATCAAGACCAACCTCGACAGCTGCTTCAACATGACCAAGCAGGTTTGCGACGGCATGGTCGAGCGCGGCTGGGGTCGCATCATCAATATCGCGTCGGTGAACGGCCAGAAGGGCGCCTTCGGACAGGTCAACTATTCCGCGGCCAAGGCCGGCATGCACGGTTTCACCAAGGCCCTTGCGCTCGAAGTCGCGAAGAAAGGCGTCACCGTCAACACGATTTCTCCCGGCTATATCGGCACCAAGATGGTGATGGCCATTCCGCAGGAGGTGCTCGACAGCAAAATCATTCCGCAGATCCCGATGGGCCGGCTGGGCATGCCCGACGAGATCGCGGGGCTCGTGGCCTACCTCGCCTCCGACGAGGCCGCCTTCGTCACCGGCGCCAACATCGCCATCAACGGCGGCCAGCACATGTTTTGAGACAGTCTCTTGCAGCCCTTGCTACACGGCGCGAGCGCAGGCGAAAAAAACGCCCCGGCATTGCTGCCGGGGCGGAGGCTGTATCATTTAGGAGGAGGAAAATGATACAGAAGGAGCCACCAAAACCAATATAGAGACCGTGCTTCCGAATTCAAGTTCCCTTGCGTTTTCGGGTGCCTAAACCTTAGGCAGCCCTGCGACCCTTGGTCGTCGCCTTGGCGGCCGTCGCTGCATTGGCCGTCGCCGCGCGCATCGACGCGTCGGCGAAGCTCACGACTTGCTTGGTCGCCTTCGACAGCTGGTCAAACGCCGCGGTCGTGGCCGCAACGGTCGACTTGAGCGCCGTCACCGCAACGTCCGAGCCGGCTGGCGCATTCTTGGCCGCCTTTTCCACCCACGCCGCCACACCCTTGGTGTAGGAAGCCCAGGCTTCTTCGGCCAGAGCCGAGAAGTCGGCTTGCGCTTGCGACGCGATTTCGTACACGCCGCGCGAGTAGCCCAGCGCGTTCTGGACACCGGCTTCCGCGAGCTTGGCGCGCAGCGTGAAGAACTCCTGCACGTCCTTGACACCGGCGACGGCATTGGCGCTGTACACGCCTTGCTCCAGCACAACCTTGGCTGCCTGGAGGTTGAGCTTGGTCAGGCGTTCGGCCTTCTCCAGCGAGAGCGCCGCGAGCTTGACCGCGCTGTCATAGCCTGTCTTGTTGATTTCAGCGAACTGTTCGGTTGCGTTGTACATGATGTTCCTTTCGGTTGAAGTAGGTTGCATCCACACAAAATGTCCGTTTGCGGAGGTTTGACGCGACTTCGGTTCTGGCGCCTGACCCGGGGTTGAAGGGTTCTCTCAACCGCTTTTTTTGCTGCACCGCACAATGGCAATTCTAGGAGCGCCAAACCCCCTTGTCAAGCCTTTTTTGATGCACTGCAATACAGACGTCTTGGCGGGTGCGAAGGCAAAACAAACACTCAAATAAATCAGTGGTTTATAATGCTCGACCGCTTGCTGGAGCCTGGCATGAACAAGCCGCACCGCGTGATCAAGAAGTACCCGAACCGCCGCCTGTACGACACCGCCAACAGCGGCTACATCACGCTCGCCGACGTGAAGCAGATGGTGCTCGAGCACATCGATTTTCAGGTCATTGACGCCAAGTCTGGCGACGACCTTACCCGCAGCATCCTGTTGCAGATCATCCTCGAGGAAGAGTCCGCCGGTCTGCCGATGTTCTCCAGCGAAATGCTCGCGCAGATGATCCGTTTCTACGGCAACGCGCTGCAGGGGATCATGGGCAACTACATGGAGCAGAACGTCAAGGCGTTCCTCACCATCCAGAACAAGCTGCAGGACCAGGCGAAGCAGATCTACGGCGATAAGATGCTGCTTACGCCGGATCTGTGGAAGCAATTCCTGCAGATGCAGGCGCCCGCGATGCAGGGCATGTTGGGCAACTACCTCGAGCAGAGCGCGAAGCTGTTCATGGACATGCAGCAGCGTATGCAGGATCAGACGCGCGGGCTATTCACCGCGTTTCCGTTTCCCAACTTCGTCGCGCCGAGTCCGGGCGACGACGACAATAAACGCTGATTGCCGCCGCAGCCTGAAAGCGGCGCACAAGCTGCATTGCAGCGTAACGCTTTCTCGCAGCGCGCAACCGGTGTCCCCATGACGCGTCGAGCCGCCGCGACGCCCCGAATCGGTTTCGTTTCGCTTGGCTGCCCCAAGGCGCTGGTCGACTCCGAACGCATCCTCACGCAGCTGCGTGCCGAAGGTTACGCAGTGTCCCCGAGCTACGAGGGCGCCGATCTGGTGGTCGTCAATACCTGCGGGTTCATCGACGCCGCGGTCGAGGAGTCGCTCTCGGCAATCGGTGAGGCGCTCGCCGAGAACGGAAAGGTTGTCGTCACCGGCTGCCTCGGCGCCCGGGACGGCGGCGCGTTCGTGCGCAAGGCGCATCCGCGCGTTCTGGCCGTCACCGGCCCGCACGCCACAGAAGAGGTCATGACCGCGGTGCATGCCGAGCTGCCGCAGCCGCACGATCCGTTCACCGACCTCGTGCCCGCGCAAGGCATCAAGCTCACGCCCAAGCACTATGCCTATCTCAAGATCGCCGAGGGCTGCAACCATCGCTGCAGCTTCTGCATCATCCCCTCGATGCGCGGCGACCTCGTGAGCCGGCCCTTGGGCGAGGTCATGAACGAGGCGGAAAACCTGCTGCGCGCCGGCGTGCGCGAGCTATTGGTCATCTCCCAGGACACCAGCGCCTACGGCGTCGACATCAGGTACCGCACGGGCTTCTGGCGCGGCCGGCCGATGAAGACGCGCATGACCGAGCTCGTGCGCGCGCTGGGTGAACTCGCGCACGAGCACGGCGCGTGGGTGCGCCTGCACTACGTCTATCCCTATCCGCATGTCGATGAGGTGCTGCCTTTGATGGCGGCCGGGAACGTGCTGCCGTATCTCGACGTGCCGTTCCAGCATGCCAGTCCGCGCATTTTGAAACTGATGCGGCGGCCGGCCAACGCGCAGGACAATCTCGATCGCATCCGCAGCTGGCGCTCGATTTGTCCCGACCTGACGATCCGCTCGACGTTCATCGTCGGCTTCCCCGGCGAAACGGCGGCCGAATTCTCCGCGCTACTCGAGTTTCTGGAGACGGCCGAGCTCGACCGGGTCGGTTGCTTTGCCTATTCGCCGGTCGCGGGCGCCGCCGCCAACGCGCTGCCCGATCCGGTTCCGGAGGCTATAAAGGAAGAGCGACGCGCGCGCTTCATGGCGACGCAGGCGGGGATCAGCGCCCGCCGTCTCGCCGCCAAGGTCGGACGCGAGCTTAAGGTGCTGGTCGATGCGGTCGAACCGGGGCGGGCGATTGCGCGCAGCGCCGCCGACGCGCCCGAGATCGACGGGTCGGTCCTCATCGAAGATGGCCGCGAGCTTGCCGTAGGCGAGTTCGTCCGCGTGCGCGTGGTGGGCAGCAGCGAGCATGATCTCCACGCGCGCCGCGCCGTCTAGCCGGTCCGCCTAAGGGTGCGGCTTCGCGCCGCTACTTGACCGGCAACGACCGCAGCGCGGCCGCGAGCTGCTCGAGCACGTCGCCCAGGGCAGCGTTAAGGCCGGTGACCAGCGCCTCCGCCGAGCGCAGCGGGACTTCGCGCCGCGCCTGCAATTCGCCGCTCCAGATGAATGTGCCCGCGGGCGCATCCTCGGCGGTGAGAAAGAACTTGATCGTCACCACCGCGGCCGGCTTTCCCGCATCGCGCAGATCGCCGTAGAGCTCGGTGACGAATGCTTCTAGCCGCTGCTCGCCTTCGAGCGTGCTCGACGGCGGCAGCACGGTTTGGTACAGCCCCGCGGTCGCAACCCATGTGGCAATCGCATCCCCGATCATCGGCGCCGGAGCAACCAGGAACTCGTTGTAGAAATCGGTCTCGTAGCGGAGATCGCCTTCGCGATAGACGAGCGCTCGGCCGCGGAAGGGACCGGCCACCGAAACGGCGGCGACCTTGAGCGTCACCGGCCGCGCGCGCGCGGCAGAGGGCGCGGGCGGCGGCGGTTGCAGAAGATAGACCGACTTGAGCGGTGCCGGTTGCGAGCAGCCGGCGACGAGCAGCGCGGCCGTCAACGAAAGCGCGCGCCGGCGCGAAAAGGATGCGGGTGGGGTCACGGTTGGATACCTTTGGCTGGCGCCGGCGGTGCGCCGAAGATCAGCCGCGATGGATTGCGCTTGGCGTCCTCGGTCAGATCGCGCAGGTTGTCGGTGATTTGGCGCACGTTCTCGAGCGTTCTTCTCAAGTCGGACTCACCACCGCCCATCACGCGGTCGAGGCGCGAGAGGACGCTCTCGAGGTGCGCGAGCGCCTTGGGCAGATCGGGGTTGTCGAGAAGTTTTCGCGCGCGCGCAATGGCCAAATCGGCGTCGCCGGGAAGCTTCTTCCACGCCGGGTCGTCCAGGATCGCGCCGAGTTTCTGATTGCTTTGCCGCAGCTCCACGAGCAGTGCCGTGCCTTCCTTGGATATCCGTTCCACGTCCAGCTGATCGAGCTTCCGGTCCGCCTTGGACAACACGCGCTTGGCCCCGTCCGATAGGGCCGCCGTATCGACCGCCGCCACCTTCTCATTGGTCGTCTCCAGCAGACGGTTGATGCGCGTCACCACCCCATCGAGATCGGTGTGCGAGAGCTTTGCCACAATGTCAGCGAGCCCGCTGAAGAATTGCGTGAAGGTCGAACTTGTGCTCGGGATATACACGTGGTCAGGCTCCCACGAGATCGGCAGCTCCGGATTCTGCTTCGGATCAACGTAATCGATCTCCAGGTAACTCGTCCCGGTGATGCCCTGCGGCGCGAGGCGAATGCGCAATCCCTTGTCGGCTTCCAGGCGCACGCTCTCCTGGCGCGTCAGGTCACCGCCGGCCCGGGTCCCGATGAGACGGCCGATGAGGGTGGCCTCCACCAGCACGTAGCGCAGGCGCTCTGTCATCGGCTTGTCCTGCTGGTACTTGTTGTAGCTGAAGCCGATGCGGGTCACCTCGCCGACGGTCACGCCGCGAAACTTCACCGTCGAGCCGATGTCGAGCCCCTGCACCGACTCGTTGAAATAGGTCTCGATCACGGTCTTCGACTGAAACCATTTGCCCGAGCCGATGACCAGCAGCAACAGCACCAGCGCAACGGTCGCGCCGATGACGAACAGCCCCAGCTTGAAATTGTTAGCTTGCGTGCTCATCACGCCTTCGCAGTCGCGTCTTCCACTTCGCGACGGAAGAATTTGCGCACCAATGGATTATCGCTACTATCGCGCAATACCTGTGGATCGCCCTCGGCGACGATACCCTGAGAGCGCTTGTCGAGCATGATCACGCGGTCGGCGATGGCGTAGATGCTGGCGAGCTCGTGCGAGACGATCACGAACGTGATGCCGAGGCTGGCGACCAGGCGCAGGATCAGTGCATCGAGCTCCGCCGAGGTGATCGGATCAAGCCCCGCGGACGGCTCGTCGAGGAACAGGATGCCGGGATCGAGCGCCATCGCCCGCGCGATCGCGGCGCGCTTCTGCTGCCCGCCGCTGATCTCCGAGGGCATATGCCCGCAAAACACCTCGAGCCCGACGAGCTCGAGCTTCATACGCGCGATCAGGTCCATCGCCGGCTGCGGCAGCACGGTGTAGACCTCGAGCGGCAGGCGCACGTTCTCGAGCAGGGTCATCGACCCGAACAATGCGCCGCTCTGATAGGTAACGCCAAACATTCTCAGAATCGCCTCCCGCGCCGCGCCCTCCGCGGTGACGATATCCGCGCCGTTGATGAAGACATGCCCGGCCATCGGCTCGTAGAGTCCGATCATGTGCTTGAGGAGCGTGCTCTTGCCGCTGCCCGAGCCGCCGAGGATGACGAACACCTCGCCGCGATTGACCGCGAAGCTCACGTCCCGCATGAGCACGTTGCCGTCGTAGCCGGCGGTCAGCCCCTCGACGCGCACGATCGGCGCGGGCGCCGGCGCAGGGCTCATATATCGAGGATATAGTAGATGACGGCGAAAATGCCGTCGACGGCGACCAGCAGCACGATGCCGGAGACGACGGCGCGGGTTGCCGAAATGCCCACGGCGCTCGCCCCGGTCTGCGTTTGCAGGCCGCGCAGGCAACCGATTCCGGCGATGAGAATGGCGAATACCGGGGTCTTGATCAGGCCCGCGAGCACGTCGGTGAGGCTCACGCTGCTGGCGACCTCGTGTACATATGTGACGAAGGGGATGTTGAACGACAGCATGGTGATCCCGCCCGCCAGCACCCCGATCAAGTCGGCGAAGAACGACAAGAGCGGCACCATCAGTACCGCCGCGACGATTCGGGTCACGACGAGGAAGCGCACCGGATCGAGCCCCATGGTCGTCAATGCATTGAGTTCCTCGTTGACTTTCATGGTGCCGATCTCGGCGGCAAACGCGGCCCCCGAGCGTCCGGCGAGCAGGATCGCCGTCATCAGCGGCCCCAGTTCGCGCACAATCGCCAGGCCGACCAAATCGGCGACGAAGAGCTCCGCGCCGAAGCGCCGCATCGGTACGGCCGCATCGAAGGCCAGGATGACGCCTAATAGAAACGAAATGAGCGCCACGATCGGCAGCGCATTGGCGCCGACCTGTTCGCAGGTGTACCAGACGTCCTTCCAGCGCACGCTGTGCGGGTGGGTGATGGCGTGCCACAACGCGGCGGAGGTCTCGCCGACAAACCCGATTTGCGTGCGCATGTCGCGCCCGAGCCTCGCCGCCGCATGCCCAATCTCCTCAATGGCGTTGGCGCGCACTGCAGGCGCCGAGACGGGCGCGGCGAACAGGGAAAGATCATACTGGTCGAGCAGTGTCTGGAACTCGGGCCGCAGCCCGCGCACCGACACGGCCGCGTCGGCGGCGCGCGGCTGGCGCAGCAGATCGATCAGCATGGCCTGGCCGCCGCCGTCGCAGTAGTCGACCGCGGAGGCATCGACGCTGATGCGCCGGGTCGGCGCCGCGTCCAGCGCGGCGCGCGCCTGCGCCCAGACCTGCGCGATCGAATAGGCATCGAGCCGGCCGGCGAGCGCCAGAATCAGGCTGCCGTCGGCGGCGTCGCCCAGGGTCAGCCGCGCGACCGCAACCGGAGGCTGCGGCGCGGGCGCTACCGCTGCGCTCACTGGACGAGTTCGAGCTGCGTGCCCAGGACCCTGACGCGGTCGCCCTCGCGCAGCATCGGTTCGTAGTTCTGCATCACCGAGCGCGTGCCGCCGACGTCCATGCGCACGGTGACTTCCCAGCGCTGCCGGTTGAGCTCGTTCGGCCGCGAGCCGTACGCCGCCCCGCCGGCGGCCCCGATAAGCACGGTCCCCTGGTTGGAGAATCCCGGCCCGATCTGATGCATCATGACAGCCGATGGGTTGCCATTCGCACCCGCGCCCAGCGGGCTGGTCGCCACCGTACCCAAGGGCGTCCATTGATCCTTGGCGGTGACCGGGCGAATCGATTCGATTTTGCCGCAGCGGACGCACTCGTCCGACGCCGCTTGCCCCGGCGCCGCGGCGGCCGGCGGCCCGGCCGGGGATTGCGCCGGTCCGGGCGGCGACAACGCCGGCCCCGGGATTTGCGCCGCTGCCAGCAGCGCGACCAGCGCCGCGGCCAGAGCCCCTGCGAGGCGGTGGGCGCGCATCATTGCGGCAGGGTACTGAGATAGAACATCGCGTTCAACAACGGACCCGGCTGGCCCAAATTGGCCAGCCAGCGATAGAAGATCGGATCGATTTCGCCACTGCGGTAGAGATCGACCAGCCCGCGGTTGACCGCGAGCCGGAAATCCGGATCGTCGCGGCGCACGACCAGCGCGTACGGCTCGTACGAAAAGTCGGAATCGAGCAGCTGCCAGTGCGACGGATCTTCGCTCGTTGCGCGCAGCGCAACGAGCACGAGGCGATCGCTGGCGTAACCGTCGACCTTGCCCGCGGTCAGCAGCGCAAGCCCTTGCAAGCTGTCCTTGACCGGAACCAGGTCGGCCTTCGCGCCGATGACTCCAAGCTGGCGCTTCAGCGCCAGCTCGGTGGTCGTGCCGGGGATAAACGCAATCTTGTGCGAGGCCAGGTCGGCGAAACGCTCGAGCTTCGACGCCGCCGCGCTGAGCACACTCCCGCCGTCGACAAAGATCGGCAGGCTGAAGTCGACCTTTTCGTAGCGCGACAAACTGATCGTCGTCGTGCCGCACTCGATGTCGATCCTGCCCTTCGCCACCGCGTCCAGGCGGTCCGCCGCGGCGACGGGAGTCCACTCGATCTTCAGCGCCGACATGCCGAGTTGCTTCTGGATCGACGCCACAACGCGGGTGCAGATTTCGACGCTGTAGCCGCGCACGCTGCCATCGCGCTCCTTGAACGAGAACGGTGCGGCTCCCGCGCGATACCCGAGCCGGATGCTGCCTTCGCTGCGGATGCGCTCGAGCGTGGACGAACCCGCGGCCTGCGCCACAGTGGCCGCAAGCAGTACCAGGCACGCTGCAGCCCGAGCCCGCGTGACAACGGCGCGACGATGAGGCAAGCCGGTTCTCCCTTGACAATGACCCCGCCGACGTGCGCGCGGGGGTTTCGCTGCAGCGAAATCCGTCACAGTTTAGCATGCGGCCGGGGCCCGCACCGAAGACCCGTTGCCACAGTATAATGTCGCGGATGTCGTCGGTTCCTCGACGATGCAAGTCGCGCGCCCCCGCGCGCTGCCGCTTCGATCACCCCGCCGTGAGGTGCCCCGTGAAACGTTCGTCTCTTACCATCCTGCTGGTCGCCGTCCTGCTACCCCTGTGCGCTCAGGCGCAACAGCGAACCCCCGACACGCTGGCGAAGATCAAGGCCGCGAAGTCGATAACGGTCGCATTCTCGGGTGACTCGCTGCCCTTCTCCTACGTCGAGACCAACAATCAACCTGCCGGCTATTCGATTGACCTGTGCAAGCGGGTGATTGCCGGCATCGGCCGGGCCGTTGCCATGCCCGACCTCGCGATCAACTGGGTCGTCGATACGGTGCCCAACCGCATTGCGATGATCGCCAGCGGCAAGGCTGATCTCGAATGCGCCAACACGACGCAGTCGCTGTCGCGCATGAAGGACGTCGATTTCAGCAGCCTCATCTTCGTCGACGGCGGCGGTTTTCTGGTCCGTGCCGATTCGTCCATCAACGGCTTCGGAGATCTTTCCGGCAAGTCGATAGCGGTCACCACCGGGACCACCACCGAGGTGCGACTTAACGCGATGCTCAAGGACCGGCTGGTCAATGCCAAGATCGTGCACGTCAAGGACGGTGTCGAGGGCACGGCGCTGCTCGAGTCCGGCGCTGTCGCGGCGTTCGCGAGCGACAAGATCAAGCTCATCGGTCTGGCCGCCCAGGCGAAGGATCCGAAAGTCTTTGCTATGCTCGCCGAGGATCTCTCGTTCGAGCCCTACGCGCTCATGCTGCCGCGCAACGACTCGGCGTTCCGGCTCGAGGTCAACCGCGCGCTGACGCAGGTGTACGTGTCGGGAGAGATCGACCAGATTTTCGCCAAATGGCTGGGCAAGCTGGGTCGACCGAGCGGCCTGCTCGCGGCGATGTACTTGCTCAACGCGATCCCGGAATGAGCGCAGGAGCCGTCATGGTCAGACTGCTGCGAGCTTCCTGTTTCGCTGCCAGTGCCGCGGCCCTGTGCGCTACGTTGACGCTGACGGGGTGCGGGCCGCAACCGACCTACCAGGTAATCCAGAGTCCGCCGCCGGCGCGTGTCGGCACGGTGGAGTCGGTACGAGAAGTGCTCGAGCCGAAGGATCCCGGCGGGGCCGGCTTGATCGTCGGCGGACTCGTCGGCGGTGGCCTGGGCAGCCTCATCGGCGGCGGCAGCGGCCGCACCGTCGCAACGGTGGTTGGCGCGCTCGGCGGTGCCTACGCCGGCAACCAGATCGAGCGCTCGCAATCGCAGATGGTCTATCAGATCGGTATCAAATACGATGACGGCACCTGGGCGACGATTCGGCAAACGGCGCCGACCGGCCTGCGCATCGGTGACCGGGTGCGGGTCACCGACTACGGCATCGAGTTGCTGCGCTGATCGAGGCCGGATGCCGCCGGCGAATGCGGGTGGGTAGGCGACACGGTATATACTATAGTGACGGCGAATCATCCCCTGCCGAAAACCAACGGAGTGAACTATGGCGAACAAGCCCTTCCTTTACCTCGTCCGCGGAGTCTATGCGCTGCTGCTGTTCGTGGCGGCGCAAGGTGTCGCGCTGGCGCAAACCGAACAGCAAGCCCTCGTTAACAAGGCCGACAGGACTCTTTCGAACTTCCTGCGCGACCCGGACATGACCTGGCTGCAGCAGCATCTTAAAGAAGCCAAGGGAGTAATCATCGCGCCCGAGGTTGTTAAGGCGGGGTTCATCTTTGGCGGCTCGGGCGGTCGCGCGGTGACGCTCGCGCGTGATCCGAGGACCGGCAAGTGGGCAGGGCCCGCGTTCTACACTATGGCTACGGCAAGCGTCGGCTTTCAGGCAGGGGTTTCGGTATCCGAGATCGTCACGCTGGTGATGACGGACAAGGCCATGAACGCCATGTTGTCGCCGTCGGCAAAGCTCGGCGCCGACGCGAGCATCGCCGCCGGACCGGTTGGCGCCGGAGCGAGCTCGGCACTGCTGGCCGATTTCATCTCCTTCGCCCGCGCCAAGGGCGTCTACGGCGGCGTCAACCTCGACGGTTCGGTGGTCAGCGTTTCCAACGACTGGAACGATGCCTATTACCACAAGCAGGGGATCCTGCCGCCAGATATCCTGGTGCGCATGTCGACCCACAATAAGGGCGCCGCCAAGCTGCTGGCGGACGTCGCCCACGCCGGGAAGTAGCCGGACTGTTGTCCATGGCGCGGTCCGGCGTATCCGCCCGGTCCGCGCCGCACTCCGGCGACGGAGTGCGGTTCGTCCTCGACGGCGAAATCGTCTGCCCGGAAAACATCTCGCCGCAAACAACGCTGCTCGAGTTCCTGCGCGAGCACCTCGGCCGTACCGGTACCAAGGAAGGCTGCGCCGAAGGCGATTGCGGCGCCTGCACGGTCGTGCTCGCCGAGCGCTGCGGCGGTGACGGCCTGCGCTGGCGGCCCATCAACGCCTGCATCCGGCTGCTACCCACGATCGACGGCAAGGCGCTCTTCACCGTCGAAAGCCTCAAATCTCCAACTGGCGCGCTGCACCCGGTGCAGCAGGCGATGGTCGACTGCCATGCCTCGCAATGTGGGTTCTGCACCCCCGGGTTCGCGATGTCGCTCTTCGGCATGTACAAGAACACGGCGCGTGGCGGCCGCGCAGCGAGCGACGAGGCGCTGTCGGGAAACCTGTGCCGCTGCACCGGATACCGCCCCTTCGTCGCCGCAGCCAAGCGCATGCGCGAACTTCCACCCGCGCAAGGGTGGCGCGGGCCCAGCATCGATGCAGAAGGGGAAAAAACAGTCAGCGCCGAGGAGCGTGCGCTCGGCGCGCAGCTCGAAAGCCTCCGTCGGGACCGGGCCCTCGTCTGGGCGCACGGGGGCCAACGCTACGCCGCGCCGGCGACCGCCGACGAGCTGACGGCGCTGTGCAGCGCAAACCCGCAGGCGCAGCTTCTGGCCGGCGGGACCGACATCGGACTGTGGGTGACCAAGGAGCAGCGCGATCTCGGGCCGCTCATCTATACCGGCAATGTGCGCGAGCTCCTCGAGATCCGCACCACGCCCACGCATCTTGAAATAGGCGCCGCGGTGGCGCTAACGGATGCCTTCGCCATCCTCGCCTCGCATTGGCCGGCGCTCGCCGAGGTGTGGTCGCGTTTCGGCTCGGTGCCGATTCGCAATGCCGCGACCCTCGGCGGCAACATCGCCAATGGCTCGCCGGTCGGCGACACCATGCCGGTACTGCTCGTGCTCGGTGCGAGCCTGGTCCTGCGCCGGCGCGAGGTCCGGCGCGAAATGCCGCTCGAGGCGTTCTATCTCGGCCACCGGACCACGGCGCGACAACCCGGTGAGTTCCTCGAGGCGATACGCGTGCCGCTGCCCGAGCCGGAGGTCGAGCTGCGCGCGTACAAGCTCTCGAAGCGCTTCGACCAGGACATCTCGGCGGTGTTCGCTTGTTTCGGCCTGCGCCGCGATACGCGCTCGCCAGCTGCGCGTGTCGATACCATCCGCATCGGCTGCGGCGGCCTCGCCGCGATTCCGCAACGCGCGACGCATTGCGAGCAGGCACTTTGCGGCAAGCGCTGGGATGAGGCCAGCGTCGCCGCCGGACAGGCGGCGCTGGACCGGGACTTCGAGCCGATATCGGACTTGCGCGCGGGCGCGGCTTACCGGCGCGCGGCGCTGAAGAATCTGCTGCGCCGGTTCTACCTGGAAACGACCGACAGCGGCATGCAAACCCGCGCCGTTCATTACGCCGTGCCATGAACGACCCGCAACCCCCGGCTTGGGCATCGGCGCTCATCGGCGCGGAGCTGCCACACGAGAGCGCGCACCTGCACGTGGCCGGCGAGGCCGCCTACGTCGACGACATCGTCGCGCCGCAGGGGACGCTGCACGCCGCCCTTGGCAAGAGCACCCGGGCGCACGCCCGGATCCTCGGCGTCGATACCGCTGCCATCGCTGCGGCGCCCGGCGTGGTGGCGGTGATCACGGCCGGCGACATTCCGGGGCGCAACGATGTCGGGCCGGTGGTGCACGACGAGCCCATCCTCGCCGATACGCTCGTGCAGTACGTCGGCCAACCGCTATTCGCGGTCGCGGCAACCTCGGTCCACGCGGCACGCAAGGCCGCCAAGCTCGCCCGGATCGAATACGCCGAGCTGCCCGCCGTGCTAACGATCGACGCGGCGCTAGCCGCACAGTCGTTCGTGCTGCCCACCGAGCGGCTTTCCCGCGGTGATGCCGTCTCGGCCATTGCCGCGGCGCCCCACCGGCTCGGCGGGCGCTTCCGCTGTGGCGGCCAGGATCATTTCTACCTCGAAGGTCAGATATCGCTGGCGGTGCCGCGTGAAAACGGCGGCATGCGGGTGTACTGCTCGACACAGCACCCTGGCGAGGTGCAACTGCAGGTTGCGCACGCCCTGGGCGTCGCCGCGCACGCCGTAAGCGTCGAATGCCGGCGCATGGGCGGCGCCTTCGGAGGCAAGGAATCGCAGGCGTCGCTGTTCGCCTGCGTCGCGGCCATTCTCGCCTCCCGCACCGGGCGCGCAGTGAAGCTGCGCCTGGACCGCGACGACGACATGATCACCACCGGCAAGCGACACGCGTTTCGCTACGACTACCAGGTAGGCTTTGACGGCGACGGCCGGATCCACGGACTCGATCTGGTGCTCGCGTCGCGCTGCGGCTTTTCGGCAGACCTCTCCGGCCCGGTCAACGACCGCGCGCTGTTTCACGTCGACAACTGCTATTTCCTCGAAAACGTTGCGCTTACCTCGTACCGCTGCAAGACGAACACCGTGTCGGACACCGCGTTTCGCGGTTTTGGCGGCCCCCAGGGCATGTTTGCGATCGAGTACATATTGGACGAGATCGCGCGCCACCTGCGGCTGGATCCGCTCGACGTGCGCCGGGCGAATTTCTACGGCGATCCGCCGCGCGACGAGACGCCGTACCGGATGCGCGTCGAGGACAACGTGATGCCGCAGCTTGCCGTGCAACTGGCGCAGCGCGCCCGCTACCGCGAGCGCCGCGCCGAGACCGTGGTGTGGAATCGCGCCAGCCCGATCCTCAAGCGCGGTATCGCCCTGACCCCGGTCAAATTCGGCATTTCGTTTACCGCGACCCATTACAACCAGGCCGGCGCGCTGGTCAATCTCTATTCAGACGGTTCGGTGCTGATCAACCATGGCGGGACCGAAATGGGCCAGGGGCTCTACACCAAGGTTGCGCAGGTCGTTGCGCACGAACTCGGCGTCACGCCCGACCGCGTGCGCGTGTCCGCCGCCGATACGGAGAAGGTACCCAACGCCTCGGCGACCGCGGCATCGTCGGGCAGCGACTTGAACGGCATGGCGGCACAAGCCGCCGCGCGCACCTTGCGCGACCGGCTCGCCGTCCTCGCGGCGGCACACTTCGCCGTCACCGCGGCTGAGATCCGCTTCGTCGAAAATGCCGTGCACGCCGGCGAGCGCGCAATGCCGCTGAACGAACTCGCCGTACTCGCCCACCGGGCGCGGGTGTCCCTGTCGGCCACCGGTTTCTACGCGACGCCAAAGATTCACTACGAGCGCAAGACATTTTCCGGCCGGCCGTTTTACTATTTCGCCTACGGCGCTGCGGTCTCCGAAGTCGTGATCGACACGCTCACCGGCGAGAACCGCGTGCTCGCAGTCGACATCCTGCACGACGTTGGCAGCTCGCTCAACCCCGCGCTCGACCGCGGCCAGCTCGAAGGCGGCTTTCTGCAGGGGGTCGGCTGGCTCACCATGGAAGAGCTGTCATGGAACGACCGCGGCGAGCTGCAAACGCACTCGCCGTCGACGTACAAGATTCCGACCTGTCGCGATTGGCCCGAGCGATTCCGCTTCGATTGGTTCGGCGAGCCGAACCGGGAGGAGACGCTACATCGCTCCAAGGCGATTGGCGAGCCGCCCTTGATGCTGGCCCTGTCGGTGTTTCACGCGCTGCGCGACGCCATCGCCGGCGCCGCTGACTACCGCGTCTCGCCGCGGCTCGATGCGCCAGCAACCAGCGAAGCGATTCTTTTCGCCGTGGAGGAGGCGAAGCAGCGCGCCACTGCGCTTACCGCCGCGCCCGCTTCGGCTTCGGGAGCGCCATGAGTGCCTGGATCGGATCCCTGCGCAACGCGTTGGCTGCAGAGGGCCCGGCGGTCCTGGTGAGCGTCGCCGCGACCCGCGGCTCGACGCCGCGCGAAGCCGGTGCGTGGATGATCGTGACCGCCAAGCAGGCGCAGGCAACCATCGGCGGCGGTCACCTGGAGTTCGAGTCGTTGCGCGTCGCTCGCGAGGCGCTGCGGAATGGGACTGCGGGCAGCTGGCTGGTGCGTTTTCCACTGGCGGCGCGGTTGGGCCAGTGCTGCGGCGGCGTGGTCAGCGTGCTGTTTCGCTGTTTCGACCCCGCCGCCGCCGGCTGGCTCGACGCACTCGCGCGTCGGATCGAGACCGACGCCGTGGTGGCCCTCGCGACGCCGGTCGGGCCGGGCGCGGACGCGCCGACGCCGGTCTCGCTAAACGGCGTCGCCGAGACGCCATTGCCGGGAGTCGTAAGGGCCGAGGCGCAGGCACTGCTCCGCCAGACGGATGCACCGCCAACGGTCGTCGACCACGACGGCGCGACGTGGCATGTCGAGCGCATCACCACAGCGGATTTCCATGTCGTCGTGTTCGGCAACGGGCATGTCGGACGCGCCCTGGTGCAGGTGCTCGGCGCCGTTCCATGCGCCGTGACCTGGATCGACGCGCGCGACCACGATTTTCCGGCCTCCGTGCCGCCGAATGTCGCCATCGTCGCCAGCGATGTGCCCGAGGCGGAGGTGCGCAGTGCGGCGCCGGGCAGCATGTTTCTGGTCATGACGCACAGCCACGCACTCGATTTCGATCTCGTGGCCGCGATTCTTATGCGCGATGACTTCCGCTACGCCGGTATGATCGGCTCGAAGTCCAAGCGCGCCCAGCTCGAACGGCGCCTGGCAGCACGCGGCTTCGCCGCCGCGACCATTGCGCGCGTAACCTGCCCCATCGGCATCGCCGACATTGGCGGCAGAGACCCGGGCGTCATCGCCGTCGCCGTCGCGGCCCAGATCGTCCAGGCCTACGAGCGCGCCGCCGCGAGTCCGGCGCGCCGAGTGGGTGCGGAAGCCTGAGCGGGGCGATATGGACGCACGCAGCGCATCGGCGCTACCGAGGCTCGAGCTCGAAGGCATCACCAAGATCTACCCGGCGGTCGTTGCCAACGACGGCATCGACCTGCGCGTCATGCCTGGGGAGATCCACGCCGTCCTGGGCGAAAACGGCGCCGGCAAATCGACCCTGATGAAGATCATCTACGGCGTCGTCAGGCCGGACGCGGGAACCATACGCTGGAACGGCAAAGTGGTTGCGATCTCCAGTCCAGCCCGGGCGCGGTCGCTGGGCATCGGCATGGTATTCCAGCATTTTTCGCTGTTCGAGACGCTGACGGTGAGCCAGAACATCGCGCTCGCGCTCGAGCCCGGCGAAGCGAATGCGGCCCTCGACGAGCGCATTCGCGATGTTTCCGAACGCTACGGTCTGCCGCTCGATCCGCGCCGCCACGTGCATTCGATGTCCGTGGGCGAACGGCAGCGGGTCGAGATCGTGCGCTGCCTGTTGCAGCAGCCGCAGCTGCTGATCATGGACGAGCCGACGTCGGTGCTGACGCCGCAGGCGGTCGAAAAGCTTTTCGCGACACTGCGTCGGCTCGCTAGCGAGGGTTGCAGCATTCTCTACATCAGCCACAAGCTCGACGAAATCCGTGCGCTGTGCCAGCGCGCGACGGTGTTGCGCGCGGGCAGGGTGACCGGGGAGTGCGATCCGCGCCAGGAAACCTCCTCCGGGCTTGCCCGGATGATGATCGGTGGTGAGCTGCCCCATCCGCGCCACCGCAAAGCGACCACGCGGGGTGACGGCACGCTGGCGGTACGTGGTCTGTCGCTGCCTGCGGACGATCCGTTCGGCACCGACTTGACCGACATCGACCTGTCGCTGCGCGGCGGCGAGATCGTCGGCATTGCCGGCGTATCCGGCAACGGCCAGAAGGAGCTTCTCGCCGCCTTGTCGGGCGAGCATCCGGTTGCCGACGCCAAGATGGTGGTGCTCAACGGCGTTGCGGTCGGAAGGCTCGACGCTGCGGCCCGACGCGCGCTCGGCATGGCCTTCGTGCCCGAGGAGCGGTTGGGACGTGGCGCGGTGCCGGAGATGTCGCTCGCGGAAAACGCGCTGCTGACCGCGCACCGCCACGAGCTTACCCGGCACGGGTTCATCCGCCCCGATGCGGTGCGCGCCTTTGCGCAGGCGACGATCGCGCGCTTTGGCGTCAAGGCCCCGGGCCCCAGCGCGACCGCGCGCAGCCTTTCCGGCGGCAACCTGCAGAAATACATCGTCGGGCGCGAAATCCTGCAGGGGCCACGGGTGATCATCGCGGCACAGCCGACCTGGGGCGTGGACGTCGGCGCGGCAGCGCTGATCCGCCAGGCCCTGGTCGATCTGCGCGACGAGGGCGTCGCGGTACTGGTCGTTTCCGAAGAGCTCGACGAGCTGTTCGAGATCTGCGACCGCCTCGGCGTCATCGCGCGCGGCCGACTCTCGCCGCCGCGGCCCACGCGGGAGACCAACGCCGAGGACATCGGACTGCTGATGAGCGGCTCTTTCATCGGCGCCCAGGGTGTCGCGCGCGCCGAGGCTTCGCCGCCCGGGTTGACCGATGCGCGTTAGGCTGGAAGTACGCACGGAACCGTCGCGCCTCATGGGCTGGCTGTCGCCGCTGTTCGCCGTGGCGG
The DNA here is from genome assembly GCA_963763625.1 of uncultured beta proteobacterium. GTDB lineage: Bacteria > Pseudomonadota > Gammaproteobacteria > Burkholderiales > Casimicrobiaceae > PALSA-1003. The sequence continues at coordinate 188,231 of CAVXPH010000005.1, forward strand.
CGACCCTCACCGTCGGATTCGTGCTGTTCGCAGCCTTGGGCAAGAATCCCTTCGAGGCGTTCCACGTGTTCTTCGTCAAGCCCGTCGAGAGTCTCTACGGCGTGGGTGAGCTCCTGCTCAAGGCGTCGCCCCTGATGCTGTGCGCCATCGGCCTGGCCGCAGGTTACCGCGCTAACGTTTGGAACATCGGCGCCGAAGGCCAGCTCACGCTCGGCGCGCTATGCGGTGGCGGCGTCGCCCTCGCCCTGCAGGACAGCGGTAGCGCGTGGGTGCTGCCGCTGATGCTTTTCGCCGGCGCCGCGGGCGGCATGGCGTGGGCCGCGATCCCGGCGTGGCTGAAGACCCGTTTCAACGCCAATGAAATCCTGGTGAGCCTGATGCTCGTCTATGTGGCTACGTTGGCGCTGTCGCTGCTGGTGCACGGCCCCTGGCGCGACCCCGAGGGGTTCAACTTCCCGCAGTCGAAGATGTTCGCCGACGTGGCGCTGCTGCCCAATCTGCTGCCGGAGACGCGACTCAACGTGGGGTTTCTGCTCGCCCTGGCCGTGGTCGCCGTCGCGTGGTTCTTCATGCGCAGCAGCCTCGCGGGGTTCCAGATGCGGGTCGCCGGTCTCGCCCCCGCCGCCGCCAACTACGCCGGCATCTCCGCGCGGCGAACGGTGTGGCTCGGCATGCTCATCGGCGGGGCGACCGCGGGCATCGCCGGTGTCAACGAGGCCGCCGGTCCGATCGGCCAGCTGCTGCCGGTGATGTCGCCGGGTTACGGCTTCGCCGCGATCATCGTTGCCTTCGTCGGACGCTTGCACCCGTTGGGCATCCTGCTCGCGAGCCTGTTGATGTCCCTGCTCTATCTGGGCGGCGAGGCGGCGCAGATCAATCTGGCGCTGCCCTCGGCGGTCACCGGGCTGTTTCAGGGCACGCTGCTCTTCTTCCTGCTCGGCGCCGACGTGCTGATTAATTTCCGTCTGCGCGTCGTGCGGCATGCGCTGCCGGCGATCGCCAGCGTCGGCGCCACCGCCGCCAAGGGCGTTTAGTGGAATTGCTGGCGACGCTCTTCGCCCTGACGCTCGCCGCGGGCACGCCGCTGGTGCTCGCAGCGGCCGGCGAACTTGTCACCGAGCGCTCCGGCGTACTCAACCTAGGTGTCGAGGGCATGATGCTCGTCGGCGCGGTGACGGCATTCATCGTCGCCGCGACGACCAAGCTGCCCTGGCTCGGCGTTGCGGCAGGAATGACGGCGGCGGCCGGCGTGTCGCTGGTGTTCGCCGTGCTGACGCTGACGCTGATGGCCAACCAGGTCGCGACCGGGCTCGCGCTGTCGCTGTTCGGCATCGGCCTGTCTGCCTTCGTAGGCCTGCATTACGTCAGCATCGTGATCGATGGCATCAAGCCGCTGTCCGTTTCCGGCGTGTCCGATCTCCCGTTCTTCGGCAAGCTCTTGTTCGCGCACAGCCCATTTGTCTATCTCTCGGTGGTGCTGGTCGCGCTGGTGCAGTGGTTCCTGTTTCACACCCGAGCCGGCCTGATCGTCCGCGCGGTCGGCGAATCGCCCGAGTCGGCGCATGCAATCGGATACCCCGTGATCGCGATCCGCTACGCTGCGGTGGCTTTCGGGGGTGCCTGCGCGGGACTCGCGGGGGCCTACCTGGCCACGGCGTACACGCCACTGTGGACCGAGGGAATGACGGCGGGCCGCGGCTGGATCGCGCTGGCGCTGGTCGTGTTCGCGACGTGGAAGCCATGGCGCATGCTGGCGGGCGCCTACCTCTTCGGCGCGGTCACACTGGCCCAGTTCCAAGCCCAGGCGTTGGGCGTCGCCCTGCCCTCGCAGCTGTTGTCGATGCTGCCCTACCTCGCGACGATCATCGTGCTGACGATCATATCGCGCGATGCGGTGACGATCCGCCTCAATGCACCGGCATCGCTCGGCAAGCCCTTTCATCCGGAGGCGTAGCCAGCCTCGGGTAAAATGGCTTTCCGCCCGTCGCGCCACGTCGGGCCGTGTCGGTTCAATTCAAGGAGAGGGAGATGTCGCCGATGTTCAAGCGCTGGACACGCTGCACGCTGCAGGCAACGCTCGTCGTGCTCGTCGCCGGGTTCGTGCCGTGGACGGCAGTGGCGGTTGCCGCTGATGTGCCGTTCAAGGTGGGCTTCGTGTACGTGAGCCCGGTCAGCGACGCGGGCTGGACGTTTCAACACGACTCCGGCCGCAAGGAGATGGAGAAGGCGCTCGGCGACAAGGTCGTGACCAAGTACGTCGAGAATGTGCCCGAGGGTGCTGACGCCGAGCGCGTGATCCGCGAATTGGCACAGAGCGGCAACCAGCTCATCTTCACGACCTCGTTCGGTTACATGAATCCGACCCTCAAGGTCGCCAAGCAGTTTCCCAAGACCGACTTCGAGCACGCGACCGGCTACAAAACCGATGTCAACGTCGGCATCTACAACGCGCGCTTCTACGAAGGACGCTATCTTGCCGGCATCGTCGCCGGCAAGATGACCAAGTCGAACGTTGCCGGCTACGTCGCCGCCTTCCCAATTCCGGAGGTCGTGATGGGTATCAATGCCTTCACCCGCGGCATGCGCAGCGTCAATCCCAAATCCGAGGTCAAGGTGATCTGGACTAATTCGTGGTACGACCCGGGCCGCGAGCGCGAGGCGGCGGAAACGCTGGTCTCGCAGGGCGCCGATGTGCTCACGCACCACACCGACTCGACCGCCGTGGTACAGGCGGCGGAGGCGAAGCAAGTGTATTCAATCGGCTATCACTCCGACATGTCCAAGTACGGGCCGCATTCCGAGCTCACTGCCGTCACGCACCAGTGGGGAGCGTTCTATACCAAGACAGTGCAGGAGGCGATCGCAGGAACGTGGAAGCCCACCAGCGTCTGGGGCGGCATCAAGGAGGGCATGATCAAGATGGCTCCGTTCAATCCGATCGTGCCCAAGGACGTGCAGGAGCTCGTCAATCGAACCGCGGTCGATATCGGCGCCGGCAAAACGCACCCCTTCACCGGCCCGATCAAGGACAACGAGGGCAAGGAACGGCTCGCTGCAGGCAAGGTGATGAGCGACGAGGTACTGTCGAAGATGGACTATTACGTCGAAGGCGTGCAAGGACAGCTGCCGGTCTCGAAATAATTTCGGCCACGGTTTCGACTTCGCGCCCAGCGCCGTGGCCCCGGAGCCAGCAAGCGGTCGCCTTCCGCCCCCTGGCGGTTGGTTCAGCGCCCAGATACGCGTGGTGGCGATGTTCGAGTTTGCCAAGGGCGCGCTCGCGCTCGCCGCCGGCGCAGGCCTGCTCGCTTTCGTGCACCGCGATATCCGCGACGTCGTCGGCGAGCTGCTGCTGCACCTGCATCTCGATCCGGCCCGGCGCATACCGGGAATCTTTGTTTTGCTGGCGGAGCGCGTCGCGTCGATCGACCTTTGGCTGCTCGCCGTCGGCGCCGCAGTCTACAGCGCCGTGCGCTTCGCCGAAGCCTACGGACTGTGGCTCAATCGCAAGTGGGCACAGTGGCTGGGCGCCGTGTCGGGTGCGATCTACGTTCCGCTCGAGCTGTACGCACTGACCAAGGGCGTGACCCCCCTCAAGCTCGCCACACTGGGCATCAACCTGCTCGTGGTGGCAGTGCTGAGCGAGGCGCTCTGGCGCGGGCGAGCAAGCGTCAGGCACGAGCGGCCGTGATCGCCTCGAGCAGCGTATCCGGATCGTGCGCGCCCGAGACAGCGGTACGGCCATTGAAGATAAAAAACGGCACGCCGCCGATGCCTGAGTCCCGCGCCTCGCGCATCTCGGCTTCTACCTCGGCGCGATACGCGTCCGACACGAGCATCGCGCGCGCCGCGTCCGCGGGAAGTTCGACGTCTGCCGCCAGGGCCACCAGCTCGTCGACCTCGCCGAGGAAGCGGCCCTCGATGAAATAGGCGCGGAATAGCCGCTCGACGAGTGCCTGCGCGTCACCGCGCTGCTGCGCCCAGGCGATGAGGCGATGCGCAGCGAGCGTGTTGGGTTGCAACCGGATGCGCTCGAACGCAAACGCAATGTCGACCTCCGCGCCCACCGCGCGCACGCGCGCGTAGATCGCGTCCGCCTGTGCCGCGCCGCCGAACTTTGCCTCGAGATACGCGGCACGCGCAATGCCCTGCGCGGGCAGATCGGGATTGAGCTCAAACGGATGCCAGCGTACCGTCACCGCCAGGCCGGGTGCATCGCCCAAGCGGGCGAGTGCGAGCTCGAGCTTGCGCTTGCCGATATAGCACCAGGGGCAGACGACGTCGGAGATGACGTCGACGAAAAGCGGTGACCCGGCGGGCGCGGTCACGCCGGCGGCCGCAGCAGTGGTCATGGCGGGTCTCGGTCGAGAACAAGGCACAAGCATCGGATTGTACTGCAGCGTCCCGCCCGGTCCGCCGGCAGGATAGACCGGGCGCAACCGCCATGGCGCTTCGTGCGATCATTCCCTTCCCGCCCGGGCGATCCGGTTGCGCTTTCAGGCGCGGCCCTCTGCGCGGCAACGCTCCGTTCCTAACGCTCCTTCGCCATGCCCGCATCCACCCCGCGCTGGGACATCTTCTGTGCCGTCGTCGACAACTACGGCGACGTCGGCGTTGCCTGGCGACTCGCGCGCCAGCTTGCCCGCGAGCACGGCGTCGGCGTACGCCTGTGGGTCGACGACCTCGCGCCGCTTGCCCGACTCGCGCCGCAAGTCGATGCGGCGACGAGCACGCAAACCGTGCTTGGCGTCGAGGTGCGGCGCTGGGACCGCGGCGACGAAGAACCGGCGACCGCTGCCGCCGATGTCGTGATCGAAGCCTTCGGCTGCGGCCTGCCGGCGCGGTATCTCGCGGCGATGGTTGCGTGCTCGCGCCAGCCGGTCTGGATCAATCTCGAATACCTCTCCGCGGAGCCGTGGATCGAAACCTGTCACGGCCTCGCCTCACGCCACGCTACGCTGCCGCTTACGCGCTACTTTTTCTTCCCCGGCTTTACCGCCAAGAGCGGAGGACTGTTGCGCGAGCGCGACCTGTTTGCCCGCCGCGACCGCTTCCACGCCGATGCGCGCGCGCGCGAAGCCCTGTGGCGAGCACTCGGGCTCGCTCCGCCGCCAGCGGCAACGCTGGTCGTATCGCTGTTCTGCTATCCCAATGCGGCGCTTCCCGCTCTGCTCGATGCGTGGGTGGACGGCGAAGGACCACTGCTATGCTTGGTACCGGAGGGAGTCGGCGGCGAGCCGCTCGAGCGCTGGATCGCAAGCCGTGCGCCGCGGCTGGAGGGTGCGCTCGTGCGCGGTCGGCTTACCCTTGCTGCGATCCCCTTCCTGGCCCAGGACGATTACGACCGGCTGCTGTGGGCCTGCGATGTCAACTTCGTACGCGGGGAGGATTCGTTTGTCCGCGCGCAATGGGCGGCGCAGCCGCTGGTATGGCAGGCGTATCCGCAGACGCAGGACGCGCACCGACTGAAGCTCGAGGCCTTTGTCGCGCGCTACGCCGCCGCGCTCGAGGCAGATGCGGCCGCGTGGGGCAATTTCTTGCGCGCCTGGAACGACGCAGGCGACGCCGGGGCGACCTGGTCCTCGTTTGCCGCCGTACGGGCGAAGCTCCGTAGGCACGCAGAAGCCTGGGCCGCGGCGTGCGCGGGCGAGCCCGATCTCGCTTGCGCCTTGGTCAAATTTTGCGCCGATCGGGTATAATTATTGGTTAACTTAATCGATGCGCTAGCTTAGGGTACCGCCATGAAAATCGCGCAGGAAATCCGCGCCGGCAACGTCATCATGATCGGCAAGGACCCCATGGTCGTGCAGAAGGCCGAGTTCAACAAATCCGGCCGCAACGCGTCCGTCGTCAAGATGAAGCTCAAGAACCTCCTCTCGGGCTCCGGCACCGAGACGGTATACCGCGCCGACGAGAAGTTCGACGTCATCCAGCTGGAGAAGAGGGCGGTGACTTTTTCTTATTTCTCCGACCCGATGTACGTCTTCATGGATGAGGATTACAACCAGATCGAAGTCGAGAAGGACAACCTGGGCGACGCGGTTCTCTACCTCGAAGATGGCCTCGCCTGCGAGCTGACCCTCTACGACGGCCGGGCGATCGCGGTTGAGCTGCCCAATTCGGTGGTGCGCGAGATCACCTATACCGAACCCGCCATCCGTGGCGACACGTCGGGCAAAGTGCTCAAACCAGCCAAGCTCGGCAGCGGGCTCGAAGTACAGGTTCCCCTGTTCGTGGCTACCGGCGACAAGATCGAGATCGACACCCGCACCGGGGAGTATCGCCGGCGCGTTTAGCCTCGCCGCCGGCGCCCTTCAACGCTCTGCCGCGTGCTGTTCGGGCTGCCAGCCACCGCCAAGCGCCGTCATGAGGTCGACATCGGCGGCAAGCAAATTCTGGCGGCTGCGGATGAATGCGAGTTCGGACACGTTGAGGCTGCGCTGCGAATCGAGCACGTCGAGAAACGGCGTGTAACCAGCTTCGTAGCGGATGTTGGCCAGGCGCAACGCGGCACGCGCCGCATCAGCGCTGTCCCGTGCATCGCGTTCCGTGGCCGCGTACTGGCGCACATTGGTCAAAGCGTCGGAAACTTCGCGAAACGACGTCTGGATCGTCTTCTGGTAGTTCGCCAGCGACTGTGCCCGGAGCGCGTACTGAACGTCGACCTGTGCGACAAGCTGGCCGCCCTCGAAGATCGGTGCGGAGATCCCTGCGCCGAGCGCCCAGATGCGTCCCGGCAGGGTGAACAGACCGGCGAGGGCGGTGCTCTCGCCGCCGAAGGCGCCGGTCAGCGTGATGGTCGGAAACAGCATTGCCTTGGCGACACCGATCTGGGCGTTGGCGGCGACCAGGTCCTGTTCGGCCTGACGGATGTCCGGCCGGCGCTCGAGCAGCGCCGAGGGCAGCCCCGGCGGCGGTGACGCCGGCAACGGCAACTGGGTAATGTCGCCAGGCGGCAGCGTCAGGTCGAGCTTGCCGGTGAGCGTGCCCAGCAGGTGTTCGGCCAGGTCGCGCTGACGCAGGAAATCGTCGAGTTGAAACGCCACGTCGGCGCGGGCGCCCTCGGCCTGGCGCACGTCGAGGTCGGAGGCGAGCCCAGCGTCGGCGCGCCGGCGCACGATCGCCAGGGTGCCTTCCCGGGAGTCGAGCGTGGAACGCGTCGAGGCGATCTGCGCATCGAGAGAACGCAGGGCAAAATAGGTCTGCATGGTCAATGCCGCAGTCGACAGCGTCACCACGTCCTTCGCGTAGCGCGTGCTCAGGTCCTGGGCCCGTGCCGCCTCGGATGCGCGCCGCAATTTGCCCCAGAAATCGATCTCGAACGACGCGGAGAGTTCGAGCAGCAGGTTGTTTTGCAATAGCTCACCCGGAGCTTCCGGCGCGGCAACCCTGCTGCTGTAGGCGGTCCGGCCGCCTGTGCCGCCCAGATTCAGCTGTGGAAACAGCGCCGCGTTGACCACCCGCACGTTGGCGTCGGCTTGCTCGATCCGCGCCACCGCCTGGACGACGTCGGTGTTGTTGGCCAATGCGGTTGCGACCAGTTCGTCCAGGGTCGGATCGCCAAACAGCCGCCACCATTCCGGGGGGACCGAGTCCGTGGCCCCGGCGGCGACCGCCGCGGGCGGGCCCGCGAACGCACCCGGCAAGGGCATCGCGGGCCGCTCGTAATCCGGGCCGACCATGCACGCACCGAGCGCGAGTGCGGCGACGGGAACGAGCACACGGGGGGTCATGCCGGTCTCTGCTGGGCTTCCGCCGGTGCTGGCGCCGGCTTGACCTTGCGCCGGGACAGCAGGACGAAGAAGAGCGGAATGAACACGGTGGCGATGAAGGTGGCGGCGAGCATGCCACCGAATACGCCCGTTCCCATCGACCGCCGCGCGGCGGCGCCCGCACCGGTGGCCAGCACCAGCGGCAGGACGCCCAGCACGAAGGCTAGCGAGGTCATGACGATCGGCCGGAAGCGCAGCCGCGCTGCCTCGAGCGCCGCCTCGAATGGCGGCAGCCCCTTCGCTTGTTCCTGTGCCGCGAACTCCACGATCAGGATGGCATTCTTCGCCGCCAGGCCGATCAGCACCAGTAGGCCGATCTGGAAGTACACGTCGTTGCTAAAATTGCGCAGGAACACCGCCGTGAGCGCGCCGAGCAAGCCGAACGGCACCGCCAGCAGGACCGCGGCGGGCAGCGCCCAGCGTTCGTAATTGGCGGAAAGAATCAAGAACACCATCACGATCGCGAACGTGAAGGCAAGAACTGCCGCGGTGCCGATGCGCTTTTCCTGAAACGCCTGGCCGGTCCAGGAGACGGTGTAGCCCGGTGGCAGTGATCGCGCCACGTCCTCGACCGCCGCAATCGCCTGCCCCGAGCTTATCCCGGGCGCGCTGTTGCCCAGCACCTTCGCCGCGAGGAAGCCGTTGTAGCGATCGAGTTGCTCAGGGCCGATGGTGCTCGTCATGCTGATCAGCGCCTTGACCGGAATCATGTCTCCGCCGCTGCTGCGGACGTAGACGTTGCCCAGGTCCTCCGGCTTGGCGCGGTACGCGGCCTCCGCCTGCAGCTGTACCCGATAGGTATGACCGAACTTGTTGAAGTCGTTGACGTAGAGCACACCCATCGTGCTCTGCAACGCATCGAAGACATCCTGCACCGGTACGCCGAGCGCCATCGCCTTCTCCCGGTCGACGTCGACGAACAGCTGGGGTGAGGTGGGCCGGTAGAACGTCGCGATGCCGGTCAACTCCGGACGCTTGCGCAGTGCATCCATGAATTGCTGCAGCTTGGCATAGAGCTTCTGCGGATCGGCGTCGGCCCGATCCTGCAGGTAGACCTCGAAACCGCCGGCGGAGCCAAGGCCGCGAATGGCTGCCGGATTGAGGACCAGCAGCACGCCCTGGGAAAACTTCGAGGCCTGCGCCATGGCGTATCGCGTGACGTCCTCGGCGGTCGCCTTGCGCTCGTCCCAGGGTACGAGCGGGATGAAGATGGTCGCGACGTTGGTCTTGTTCGCGCCGGCGATGAAGTCGAAGCCACTGACCACGAACACGTGCTCCACCGCCGGATTGGCCAGCAGCATCTTTTGCACCGTGGCGCCCAGCTCCTGCGTGCGTTGCAGCGTCGCTGCGTCGGGCAGCGTGAGCGAGCCCAGGACATAGCCCTGATCCTCCGGCGGGACGAACCCGCTCGGCACGAGCTTGAACAGCACGGCGTCGACGCCGAGGATGGCCACAAAGATGAGCACCGCGATCAGGCGATGGCGCGCAGTCAGTCCGACCGCGCCCAGGTACACGCGCGTGATCCACGCAAAGGCACGATTGAACGGGCGAAAGAGGCGGTTTTCAACGTGCTGGCGCTGCAGCAAGATAGCGCACATCGCCGGTGACAGCGTCAAGGCGACCAGTCCCGAGATCGTGACCGCGGTGGCGACGGTGACCGCGAATTGCTGGTAGAGCTTGCCCGCCAATCCACCCAGAAAGGCCACCGGAATGAATACCGATACCAGCACCAGCTCGATGGCCACGATTGCGCCGGTCACCTCGCGCATCGACTCGATCGCGGCATCCTTCGGGGAGAGCTTTCGCTCCGCCATCAGCCGCTCGACGTTTTCCAGCACCACGATCGCGTCGTCGACGACGATGCCGGTCGCCAGCACGATCGCGAACAACGTCAGCGTGTTCAACGTGTAACCAAACAGCAGCAGGCCCGCGAAGGTTCCGATCAGCGATACCGGCACCGCGATGATCGGGATCAAGGTCGCCCGCCAGCTCTGCAGAAAGACGAACACCACGAGCAGCACGAGGACCCCGGCAGCAATCAGGGTGATGATCACTTCGTGGATCGATGCCTGCACGAAGCGGGTGGTATCAAACGGGATGCCCTGCGTGACGCCCTGCGGAAAGCTCTCCGCCAGCCGGGCGATGCCGGCGCGCACGGTGGTGGCGACCTTGAGCGCGTTGGCACCGGACTGAAGGAACACCGCGATGCCGACCGTCGGCTTGCCGTCGAGATTGGTGAACGCGTCGTAGCTGACTGCGCCGAGCTCGACCCGCGCCACGTCGCGAATGCGCAGCGCCCCGCCGGGCCCGGTCGAACGCAGGACGATATTGCCAAAGTCCGCCGGCTCCTCGAGTCGGCCGCGCGCGGTCACCGTATAAACCAGCGCCTGTCCCGGCGGTGCCGGCTCGGCGCCGATCCTGCCCGCGGCGTACTGGGTGTTTTGCGCGGCGATGGCATGCGCCACGTCGGTCGGCGTCACCCCGAGCTGCGCCATCCGGGCCGGATTGAGCCAGACGCGCATCGAGTAGTCGCGCGCGCCGAAGATGGTCACATCCGCGACGCCGGGAATGCGCTTGAGCTCATCGAGAATGTTTATCGTGGCGTAGTTGCTCAGGAACAGTGTGTCGTAGCGCGGGTCGTCCGACGACAGCCCGATCACGAGCAGAATGTCGGTCGAGCGCTTCAGCGCCACGACCCCGGTCTGGCGCACCACGTCGGGCAGGCGCGGCAGCGCGATCGCGACGCGATTGTTGACGTCGATAACCGCTTTGTCGGCGTTCGAGCCGACTTCGAAGGTGCAGGCGATCGTCAGCGAGCCGTTGCCCGACGCGGTGGAGCTGAAATAGATCAGGTTGTCGACGCCTGAAAGCTGCTCTTCGATGGGCGCGGCGACGGTACGCGCGAGGGTGTCGGCACTCGCGCCCGGATAAGTCGCCGTGATGATGACCGTCGGCGGCGCGATTTCCGGATACTGGGCGACCGGCAGCACCTGCGCGGCGATGAGGCCTGCCAGCGTGATGATGATCGAGATGACCCCGGCAAAGATCGGCCGGTTGATGAAGAATTCCGAAAACGACATCGCCGCGACCCTATTTCGCGACCGTCGTCGCGCCGGCTTTGGGCGCCGCCGCCTGCGGCGCTTCGACCACCGCGGTGCCGGGCTGGACCTTCAAAAGATTGTCGACGATGACCCGGTCCCCGGCCTGGAGCCCGGACATGATGGCCCAATTCGTGTCGATCCAGTCGCCGGTCTTCACCGGCCGTGCCTGCGCCTTGCCTTGGGCATCGAGTACGAACACCAGATTTTGCTTCTCGGTTTGAATGACCGCAGTCTGCGGCACGAGGAAGACGTTGTCGCGCTGGCCGGCGGCGATGCGCACGGTAACGAACTGGCCCGGCAGAAGCTGCTCGCGCGAATTGTCGAATTCGGCGCGCAGTTGCTGGGTGCCGAGCCGGGTGTCGATCGCGGTGGCGGTGAAGTTGAGCCGACCCTTGGTCGGGTAGAGCGAGCCGTCGGGCAGAATGAGTTGCACGTCAGGATTCGTCGCGCGCGCCAAGCGGCCCCCAGGGAGCTTGGCGAGATCGGCCTCGGCCAGACTGAAGCGCACCCAGATCGGCGTCAGCTGGTTGATCGTCGTAAGCAGGCTGCCGGCGGTATCGGTGGCAATCAACGTTCCGATGGAGTGCTCTGCGCGGCCGCTGATACCCGCAACCGGCGCCGTGACGTTCGTGTACGACAGATTGAGCCGCGCCTGGCGCACGGCGGCGTCGCCCAGCTGCACCGCCGCTTGGGCGAGATCCAACGTCGACGTGGCATCGTCGTATTCCTTGCGGCTGACCGCGCGATCGGCTACCAGCGGCTTGAGCCGCGCTTCCTCCCGCCTACCCTGCTGAAGCTGCGCGGTCGCCTGTGCCAGTTGCCCCTGTGCCTGTGCCAGCGCGACTTCGAAGGGTGCACGATCGATCTCGAACAGCGGCGCGCCCTCACGCACCGGATCGCCTTCGCGATAGAACTGCTTGAGGAGGATTCCCGAAACCCGCGCGCGCACCTCGACCTGCTTCGACCCTTCGACCTGCCCGACGATGTCAAACTGGATCGGCACGCTGCGCGGCGCAACGGTTACCAGGTGCGCGGCGACCGGGGCTGGCGCGGCGCTGGGCGCGCCACCCCCCTTGCCGCAGCCCGCAAGCAGGACCACCGCAACACTCGCCACGAGCCGGAATGCGGTCGGCGAAGAAAGGCGGCGTCGCAACGCCGGCATCACTTTTCTGGTCGGCGACATGAACACTCCGCGAAGAACGGCGCAACGGGCTCAGCCGCACCCGAATCGCGAATTATTATACAATCGCGGTTGTATGTAAACTTTGAGATTGCGCGGAGTCAGCATTGCGTCGAACCAAACAGGAGTCCGAGCGAACGCGGCAGCAGATTCTTCGCGCCGCGCGGCATGAATTTGTCCGCCGCGGCGTGGCACGCACCACCCTGGGGCACATCGCGACCACTGCGGGCGTTACGCGCGGTGCAATCTATTGGCATTTCAGCGACAAGACCGCCCTGTTCCACGCCATGCGCGAACAGGTATCGCTGCCGCTTATCGATCGCATGAGCTTTGCCCTGCTCTCTGCCGGCGACGAGGATCCGCTGGCGGCAATCGAGGCGTTTCTGAAAAGCCTCATCGACACCGTTGCGGGCGACAGCGCGACGCTGCATACGTTCGAGATCATGGTCCTCAAGTGTGAATACGTCGACGAATTCCAAAGCGAGCTCGCGCGCCAGACACGGCGCAGCCATGAGCTCGTGAGCCAGCTCACGACCGTGTACCAGCGCGCAAAGCGCGCCGGCGGGTTGCGCGTGGGACTGGCGCCGGCGGTCGCGGCGCTCGACACCTGCGTTTTCGTCAACGGTCTGTTGCGCCTGTTCCTGCTCGATCGGGCGGGCACGCTGGTGCGGCGGCATGTCGGCGCGCTGATCGCCGCCCACGTCGCCGGCCGGCGCGTCGGCGGGCAATAAGGCGCCCGCCACGCACGGTTGCGCCCTTCGCCGTTCCGCGTCTACTATCCGCGGCAACACGGGCGCCGGCGAACGGCGCTCCTCGGGGGATGCCGATGCGCACTCAGGTTGGCATCGTCGGCGCGGGTCCGGCGGGCCTTCTACTTTCGCACCTGCTGCACCGGCAAGGCATCGAGTCGGTCGTGCTCGACAACCGCAGCCGCGCCGATATCGAGGCTACGATTCGCGCCGGCGTGCTGGAGCAGGGTACCGTCGACCTGCTTGGCTCGCTTGGCCTTGGCGAACGCATGCAGCGCGAGGGCGCAATCCACCACGGCATCGAACTGCGCTTCGCCGGCCGCGGCCACCGCGTCGATCTGTCCGAGCTCACCGGGGGCAAGGCAATCACCGTCTACGCCCAGCACGAGGTCATCAAGGACCTGGTGGCGGCGCGGCTCGACGCCGGCGGCACGATCCTGTTCGATGCCGAGGCCGTGAGCGTGCACGATCTCGAGCGCACGGCGCCGGTGATCCGCTACCGCCACGCGGGAACCGACGTGGATCTGAGCTGCGACTTCGTCGCCGGCTGTGACGGCTTTCACGGCATATGCCGCGCGGCCATTCCGCAATCGGCACGCAAGGAATTCTCGCGCGTCTACCCCTTCGGCTGGTTCGGAATCCTGACCCGCGCGCCACCGTCGTCGCACGAGCTGATCTACACCTACCACGCGCGTGGCTTTGCGCTGGTCAGCACGCGCTCGCCGGATATTCAGCGCCTGTACTTTCAGTGCGACCCCCACGACGACGTCGGCAATTGGTCCGACGATCGCATCTGGGCCGAATTCCGCACCCGGCTCGCGACACATGACGGTTGGACGCCGCGCGAGGGCCCGGTGATCCAGAAGAATATCGTCGCCATGCGCAGCTTCGTGTGTGAAACGATGCGCCATGGCCGCCTCTTTCTCGCCGGGGACGCGGCGCATATCGTCCCGCCAACCGGCGCCAAGGGGCTCAATCTCGCGGTTGCCGACGTGCGCGTGCTGGCGCAGGCTCTGGCCGCCTTCTACGTCGACGGCCGCCACGACCTTCTCGACGCCTACCCCGAAACGGTGCTGCGCCGGATCTGGCGCGCCGAGTATTTTTCCTGGTGGATGACCTCGATGCTGCACCAGTTTCCCGGCAACGATCCGTTCCAGGAGCGGTTGCAGATCGCCGAGCTCGGCTACGTGATCGCCTCGCGGGCGAAGTCGGTCACCCTGGCGGAGAATTACGTCGGGTTGCCCTTCGAGTGACCCGCCACAGTCGCTGGCGGGCCACTCGCAACGCGGTTCGCCGCGGGCCCTTCAGTGGGCGGTCGCGGCCTGTGGTTCCCGGCGCGACAGCGCCAGGACATTGGTGCGGTTGGGAGCGTCGGCAACCGCCTTTGCATCCTGGGCGCGTAACTCGCGCCGAATGCGCGCAAATGTCTGTCTGACGTCCGTCTCGACGCTCGGCGTGTATCGAAACGTGGGATCGAGGACCGATTTCATATGCGCTGTCTGGGTATCGGAACGCGCGGGCGCTAAGGCTTCAACTGGCCGCGAATTTCACCGTCCGGATGCGCGGCACTGTGCACGTTGACGTACAGGTCGCCCTTCTGAAAGTCCGCGTACTGCGCATCGTTCAGTTTGGCGCCTGCCGGCACGGTCCATTCGTTGGCGCCACCCTTGGCTAAGGGCACCGCGACCGGGCCATTCTTGCCCATGGCGCCGTCGTGAATATGCGCCGCGACCGCTGTGATGCCTTTGGTCGTGATATGCCCGCTGACCGTCTTGTCCGGATTGATCGTGAAGCTGCCGGAGCCAGAAGCCATGGTCTGCACTGGGGGCACTTCCTGGTTACCCGACAGGGGCACGTTGACCTCGGCAGCCAGCGCAACGCCGCTGGCCAGGAACATCGCGCTCAAGGCTGCTGCCAGCGGCTGCCACCGGAACGGATGACGTGGATCGATCGGCTTGTTCATGGTTTTCTCCAAAAGTGGGCACGGTTCGCTCGGCGACGAAACGCTGCTCGCATCGCGCCTAAATATATCGGCCTTCGTACATGCGGTGATGGTCGGGCCGGGTGGGTCTCTACGTCAATCGGACGCCGGCTTTTTCCGCTGTAGGAGGCCATTACCGGACTGTAGGACCGGTTCCGACGATGCGGCCAAAGGCAGGCAAAAAAACGCCGCCCGATCGCGGGCGGCGTGTGATGGTGGAGGCGGCGGGACAGCTGATCCATCTCTTTCGAGACGGGCCGGACTATGCCTTCATCCTGCGTACAGGATGCGGGGCGTGTTATCCGTCCATTGTTGCGACGAATCCTAGTGTCGGCTCGCCGCGCGTCTTGCGCGGTCAGCCGGCCTATGAGTCTCTACAGGGCAGGCCTGAGGTTTGCCCTCTTCCTACCCCTCGGCGTTGCCATTCCGCCGGCGGTATTTCCGCCGTGCGGTTGCAGGGTTCGCCGATGTGAGCCCCGTTGTCACTCTGCCCTTGCGGGCAGAGGCGACCATTTACTAATCGAACCCGCGTCCGAAAACGCTACACATGCAGGACTACATGCTTAGCCTCGTCATTTTGCTCTCGCTCCGACGCCACTGACGGACAGGCGACGCCGTTGCCAGTCACCTAGATTTAGCGTGGCACCCAAGTGACCCGGGCGCACGCGATCGCTCGAAATGTCCTCGCCGTGATTTCGCCGTTACCAGCTGATCACCCGAGCTGAGCGCCGCCCGGTGCGAGGTCCGGCGGGATTAAGCCGCCAGAGCGTATGTTTCGTCGTTCGCAGTTAAGTTTGCGATTGCAGAGGATTCACAAGGTTCTGCACCTTGGCATGCCCCGCGCTGCTTCGCAGTCCCCGTCGAAACCAGGTCGCCCCCGGTAAGCGGTTCTGCGGCGAGCGTGATTCGATTGCTCGCGCGCTGGAGTACCTATCATATCATCCCTGCCGGGAGGGCTTCCGGCTTGACTCCGAAATGGGGTCGGCGTCCTCGCGTTCAAGTGCACGCTGCGCCCCGGGGTCAGGGCTGCACCACGTGCGCCCAAAGCTCGGCTGCCGGCTCGATCCCGAGGCCGGGGCCCTCGGGCAGCTCGAAAAAGCCGGCGGCGCAGCGCATGCGCGTGCGCACAAAGCGCAGATTGGCGTCGAAGACCGAGTGCTGATGCTCGTGGTACGGAACGTCGGGAAGCGTCGCGGCGACGTGCAGGCTCGCGGCGTGGAAAATTCCCACGCCGATGGTCGCATGCGGAACGACACGGACTGCGTATTCGGCCGCGAGCCGCGCGATGGCCACGAATTGCGACAACCCGGTGTGGGCGGCCTCGGGCTGCACCACGCTCACGCAGCGATGCGCCAGCCGCGGCCGCACCTGGTGGATCGTGCTCCATTCTTCTCCCCCTGCGATCGGCACCCCGACCCGCGCGGCGATCTCGGCCTCGCCATCGGCGTCTTCCGGGGCACAGGGCGCCTCAACAAAATAGGGTTGCCAAGGCTCGAGCGCCTCGATCAGGGCAATGGCCTCGGGCGGCGTGTAGCGCCAATGCAGGTCGATCATGAGGTCGACGTCGTTGCCCAGCGCCTCGCGCAGCGCACGTGCCTCCTCGATCACCCCCTCGTGCGCCGTCGCCGCCGCGAACTTGATGCCGCGGAAACCCTGCGCCACCAGCTCCTGTGCCAGCGCCACGCGGTCGGCCAGCCTCGCGCGTGGCAAGCCCGACGCATACGCGGCAATGCGTTGCCGACGCCTGTCGCCGATCAGTTCCCACACCGGGCAACCCGCCTGCTTGCCGGCCAGATCCCAGAGCGCGATGTCGACCGCGGCAAGCGCATCGGTGAAAAAGCCGCCCCAATGCCCGCGCACGCGCATCAAGGCGTAGAGCTCTTCCCAGAGCGCAGGCAGATCGGTGGGCGCGCGCCCGACAAGGATCGGCGCCAGGACGTCAACGATGATCGCCACCACCGCCTGCGGCGCGACGATGCCGTAGGTCTCGCCCCAGCCGACGGTCCCGTCGCCGGCTTCGATCCGGACCAGCACCGAGCGATCGACACTCGGATAGATCGTGCGGTTGCCTGCGCGCACGAAGTAACCCCGCTCGTTAACGCGCTCGGCCCCGGAGAGCGGCCCAAGATACGGCACCTCGCGCGGGATCGCGACGACGATGGGCTCAACCGAGCGGATGGCGACGGGCATAAGGGTCAGTTTGCGACCGCGCCCTGCGTCATGCCGCTCACCAGGAACGGCTCGAGCAGAATGAAGAGCACCCACACCGGTGCCAGCGACAGCGTGCCTACCGCCATGAGGCTCGACCAGTCGACCAGATACTCGCCGAGAAACGATTGCATGCCGACGGTGAGCATCCACAGGTCGGGATTGCTCACCAGCGTCCGCGCGAAGACAAAATCCGACCAGGTCACTATCGCCAGGTACATCGCGCAGGCCGCCAGGCCCGGCCGCGCCAGCGGCAGCACCACGTACCATACCGCCTGCCAGCCGTTGCAGCCGTCGAGCATCGCCGCAAGCTCGATCTCGCGCGGAATGCTGTCGAAGAAGCCCTTGATGAGCCAGGTCGCGAACGGCACGCCCACGGCGGCGTTGGCAAGTATCAGTCCGCCGCGGCTGTCGATTAGCCCGAAGGTCGAGAAGGCGATGAAGAACGGGATGACGATCAGGCTCGACGGCAGCATCTTGGATACGAGCAGCGCAAAACCTGCTGCCTGCTGCGCGCGACTCCTGAAACGCGACAGGCTGTAGCCGGCGAGGGTTGCGATGGCCAAGCTCAGCAGCGTTGCGCACGCGGTGACGGCGATGCTGTTGCCGAGCCAGGTCAGCACCGGTTTGCGGGCGAGCGCCGCGGCGAAGGCATCGAGGCTTAGCGCCGACCATTGCGGCAGCAGCAGTGGCGCGCGCGAACGGGTGAGTTCGCCCGGCAGCAGCGCCGTGAGCAGCATCCAGTAAACCGGAAACAGCGCGAGCGCAGCAACCGCCGCCGCAGCCAACGCAAGCAAGGCGCGGCGAGCGCCGGGCATCAGAAATACTCCCGACGCAGCGGTCGCAGCGAGGCGAGTACCAGCAGGGCCGCCAGGCCGATTGTCAGCACACCCAGTGCCGAGGCGGTGCCAAGGCGGAAGAACGCGAACGCCTCCTGATAGATGCGCACGGCCAGTGTCTCCGTGGCACGGTCCGGGCCGCCCCCGGTGGTGAGGTAGATGATGTCGAACTCGCGCAGCGCCCAGAGCGTGTTCAGGATCACGGCCAGGCTGGCGGCCGGGCGCAAGCCTGGCCAGGTGACGAAACGAAAGCGCTGCCAGGCGCCGGCGCCGTCGACCTGCGCCGCCTCGTACAGGCTCGCCGGTATCGCCTGCAGCGCCGCGAGAAGCGTCAGGGTGAAGAAGGGATAGGCCTTCCAGATCGTTGCCACGATCACCGCCGCGAGAGCGGTGTCGTCGGTCGCGAACCACGCCAGGTCGGTCGTAAGCCATCCGGCGTCGCGCAACAGGGCGTTGACGATGCCAAACGAGCCGTCGAGCAGCCAGAGGAACACGATGCTGACGATCACCCCCGGGACGGCCCAGGGCAGCAGAATGAAGCTGCGCAGCCAGCGCCGCCCTGGAAAGGCGCGGTTGAGCAGAAGCGCTGTGACGAGCCCGATCAGAAACGCCGGAGCGATCGTGCCGAGTAGATAGACCAAGGTGATCCAAACGCTGTGCCAGGTCGCATCACTTGCGAGCACGACGCGGTAATTGCCCACCCCCAGGGGCAACGCCGACAGGCGCAGCACGTTGAGCGATTTGCCCTGGCGCAGGCTCGTCGCGACGACCAGATACAACGGATAGGCGACCAGGAATCCGACCGCGGAGATCGCCGGCAGAAGCAGCGCGTAACCCACCCAGCGCGAGCGGCCGATCATGGCAGCGGAATGGCTGCGACGAGCTCTTTCTGCAGATTGGCAAGAATGGTTGCAGTCGGTTCCGAAGAGGCTTGCATGCGCACGACGGCGCGGCTGAAAAGCGTGGCAAATTCGTTGAAATTCTCGCGCAGCGTCGCCTGCTGCGGAAAGAGGTTCTGGGCTTCATCCGCGGCCTGGATTATCGCGGCGAGGTGCGGATCGGCCTTCGCTTGGGCGGGACTGATCATACCGACCCGGCCGGCCGGGGAGCCGGTGAGCTGCACATACTTCACCTGCCATGCCGGCGACGCCGCGAGCAGAATAAATTCCCACACCAGTTTCTTCTTCTGCGCATCGACCCGGGCGGGTATGTGCAAGCCGTTGCTGGCGCCGCCGGTGACCACCGGAAAAGGTAAGGGTGCCATCCTGAGCGACGCTCGGATATCCGGTTTCGCCTTCTGCAGCGTCGCCCACACCCACGGGCCGTCGCGCAGGAACGCCGCTTTGCCTTCGATGAACAGTTGCCGCGCCACCGTCGAGCTCGTTCCCGGCGGCGCGTAGGAGAGCGACTTGCGGAACTGCTCCATCGCCGCGATCACTCCCGGATCGGTAAAGCTGTACTTGTCGCCCTTGAGCCAGTCCTGCTTCTCACCGAGCACCCAGGTCGCGGCGTCGATGAACATGTTCGGATGTTCCGCCGTCGTCGTCACCAGGCCGAAGACGCCCTGGTCGCGATGGGTCGTCTTCGCCATCGCCTCGAGCCACTCGGTCGGTGTTGTCGGCACCTTGACGTTGGCATCGTGCAGCATCCGCTCGTTGTAATAGAGCAGATTGCCGTACGGCAGGAGCAAGACACCGTAGGTCTTGCCGTTCCAGTTCATCTCGCTTTGCAGCTTCGACCAGTGGCCCGGAATGTCGGACGCCTTGAGCTCGGTGTCGAGCGGCTCGAGCCAACCTTGGCTGGCGAAGCTGGCGAAGTTGCGCGTCGGCAACAGGAGGATATCGGGCGGATTTTCGCCCGCAAAGCGCACCGTGAGCTGGTTCACGTAGCTGGCGAACGGAAGCGAATAGAGCTTGATCCTGACACCGGGATGCTTGCCCTCGTAGTCGGCAATCAGGCCTTTCCACCATTCGGCAAAGCCCGGCTCTTCGGCCTGCCAGCAGGGGAAGTCGAGCGTTACGACCTGCGCCGAGGCCACGGGAACCAGCGCGGAGGCAAGCGCGAAGAGTGCCGCAGCGAGCATTCGCTTCATGGTCTTACTCCAGTCGGCGCAAGCGGCATCCAGGCAAGCAACAGGTCGGCCGTTTCCTGCAGCATGATATCGAGCTCCGCTTGATCCTGCGCATCGAGCCGCGGGCCGGGAGCCCGCACCCGGGTGCATTCGATCACGCCACGGCGCTTGAGCACCTCCTTGGTTGCCGCCCAGCGGAACACCGCCTGGAAGTTGAGTAACGGCAGCGAGCGGTTATAGAGGGTGCGGGCCTGCCTACGGTCGCCGCCACGCCACGCCCTGACCATGCGCACGTGCACGTCGGTCAGCTCGCAGGCCGGCATCGTACCGATTGCGCCGCGAGATAGCTCGTCGAGCAGGT
This sequence comes from uncultured beta proteobacterium, assembly GCA_963763625.1. Lineage (GTDB taxonomy): Bacteria > Pseudomonadota > Gammaproteobacteria > Burkholderiales > Casimicrobiaceae > PALSA-1003. The sequence continues at coordinate 208,490 of CAVXPH010000005.1, forward strand.
AGCGCGCGCCGGCGCCGCCAAGGACGCCGATGAAATGCGGCGCCTTGGCCAGTTCGCCGCGCGCAAGGAGCGCCGAAATCCGCTGCCCGCAGGGCATCGCTTCCTCCTTGACATAGCGCACCGACGGCACCGCGGCGACCACCTGCGCCACGGCGGCCATGTCGAAGCCTCCTCCCGCCGGCGGCGGCGCATTTTGCAGCATGATCGGTACCTCGGAGCCGGCGCCGAGCTTTCGGTAATAGTCGAGCAGCGCCGCCGCGTCGCCGGCAAGTGCGGCAGGCGCCATGACCATGGCCGCCGCGGCGCCTAGCATTCTCGCCTTGTGCATATGGCGCGCGCTCGTCTGCGCGTCGCCCGCGCTCGCGCCAACGACGATCGGCAGGCGCCCAGCCACGGTTGCGGCGACGACGTCGAGCAACCCGTCACGCTCCTCCGTGCTGAGTTGTTCGACCTCGCTGGCCACGCCTGGATACACAACCGCATCGGCCCCGGCAGCGAGGGCAAATTCCACGATACGTGCCAGCGCGTCCGCGTCTGGCGCCCCGCCAGCGTCAAACGGCGTGGCGAGCACCGGGCAAACGCCTTGAATCGGCGCGGACCAAGCCGCGGAAGGTATCGGCATCGAAGGATGAGCGCATGCCGCGTTTGACAACTGCTACCTGCACGCAAGCGCGCAACGAGCACGGTAACGGCGTCGCCGCGATCCGTCAATACGACGCCTTCGATCGCGTAAACCCCCGCGCGCCAGCGCGGACGGGGAGTGGCGAACGCAACGTATAATTCACAGTCAGACCGATTCACCCTCGCCGGCCTCGGCCCTGAATTTGTCGCTCAACGTGTCGTCGCCCCCCGCCATAGCTGCCAGATCGCTGCCACGCCTGCTGCCCGCTGCGCCCGCGAGCGGGAGGAAGGTGCTCGCGCCGCCGCTCGCCGGCTCATCGGATGCGCTCGCCCTCGCCCAATTGGCGACTTCCGCCTCGGAGCGGGGCGAGTTTGTCGCCGTCGTCTGCGCCGAGGCCCTCGCCGTGCAGCGTCTGGCCGAGGAGATCGCTTGGTTCGCGCCGGCGTTGCGCATGGCGACGCTCCCCGACTGGGAGACACTGCCCTACGATCACTTCTCGCCGCACCAGGACCTCGTGTCCGAGCGGCTCGCGGCCCTGTACCGCGCCTCGCGAGGTGAGTGCGACGTGCTGCTTGTCGCCGCGACGACGGCCCTGTACCGGCTCGCGCCGCCGTCGTATCTGGCGGCGTTCACCTTCTTTCTCACCCAGGGTGAGAAGCTCGACGTCGAGGCGCTGCGCGCGCAGCTCTCGCTCGGCGGCTACCAGCACGTTACCCAGGTGGTCGCGGCGGGCGAATACAGCGTGCGCGGCGGGCTGATCGACCTGTTTCCCATGGGCAGCGCCCTGCCCTACCGCATCGACCTGTTCGACAACGAGATCGAGGCGATCAAGAGCTTCGATGTCGACAGCCAGCGCACGCTCTATCCGGTGCCCAACGTGCGCTTGCTTCCCGCGCGCGAATTCCCCCAGGATGACACCGCGCGCGCGCGCTTCCGCGGCCGCTTCCGCGAGGTGTTCGAGGGCGACCCGTTGAAATCGGCGCTCTATCGCGACATCAGCAACGGCCTCACCCCGGGTGGCGTCGAGTACTACCTGCCCCTGTTCTTCGATGCGACCGCGACCCTGGCCGATTACATCCCCGCCAACGCCACCCTGTGCATTCACGGTGAAGTCGGGACGGCGATCGAGCGCTTCTGGCAGGACACCGACTCGCGCTATCGGATGTTGCGCGGCGATCCGGAGCGCCCGCTCCTACCGCCGCACGAGCTGTTCCTGCCGGCCGACGAGTTCAACGGCAACCTCAAGCCGTACGCGCGCATCGAACTCGGCGCGCGCTCCTCGACCCTTGAGGGCGACGGATCGCGCCGCGGCTCGACCGAAGTGTTGCCCCCGCTGCAGGTCGATCGCCGCGCCGGCGATCCGTTGCATGCGCTCAAGCGCTTCGCAACCGCAACCCGTGAACGCGTGCTGATCGTCGCCGACGGCCTCGGCCGCCGCGAAACGATGCAGCAGTACTTCGCCGAATACGGCTTCAAGCCGGCCGTGGTCGCCGACTGGGCGGAATTCGTGCGCGGGGACATGAGCCCGGCGCTTGCGGTCGGCCCGGCGCACGGAGGATTCGCGTGGCCCGAAGGCGGCGTCGCCCTGGTCACCGAAGCCGAGCTCTACGCCGACGTCGCTCGCAGCCCGAGCCGGCGCGAAGCGCGTCGTACCAATCCGGAGGCCATGCTGCGCGACCTGTCCGAGGTACGCATTGGCGATCCGGTGGTGCATGAGCAGCACGGTATCGGACGCTACCTCGGCCTGGTCACGCTCGATCTGGGAGACGGACCGAACGAGTTTCTGCATCTGCTCTACGCGGGCGACGCCAAGCTCTACGTCCCGGTCGCGAGCCTGCACGTCATCAGCCGCTACAGTGGCGCGGCGCCGGAGGCGGCGCCATTGCACGAGCTCGGCAGCGGGCAATGGGACAAGGCGAAGCGCAGGGCCGCGCAGCGCGCGCACGACACCGCAGCCGAGCTTCTCAACCTCTACGCCCAGCGCGCCGCGCGCGAGGGACACGCGTTCCGCTTTGACCTGCACGACTACGAGGCTTTCGCCGCAGGGTTCCCGTTCGAGGAGACACCCGACCAGGCGGGGGCGATCGAGGCGGTGATCAAGGACCTCGTCACCGGCAAGCCGATGGACCGCCTCGTCTGCGGCGACGTCGGCTTCGGCAAAACCGAGGTCGCGCTGCGCGCGGCGTTCATCGCCCTTGCCGACGGCCAGCAGGTCGCGCTGCTGGTGCCGACCACGCTGTTGGCCGAGCAGCATTTTGAGACCTTCTCCGATCGTTTCGCCAAGCTGCCGGTTAAGCTTGCCGAGTTGTCGCGCTTCCGCACCGGCAAGGAGGTCAAGGCGGTGCTCGATGGCCTCGCCGATGGGCGCATCGATCTGGTCATCGGCACCCACCGGCTGATCCAGTCCGACGTCCGCTTCAAGCGCCTGGGCCTGATCATCATCGACGAGGAGCACCGCTTCGGCGTGCGCCACAAGGAACAGCTGAAGCGTCTGCGGGCCGAGGTCGACGTGCTGACGCTCACCGCCACGCCAATCCCACGCACGCTGGCGCTGTCGCTCGAGGGCTTGCGCGATTTCTCCGTCATCGCGACGGCGCCCGAGCGCCGACTTGCCATCAAGACCTTCGTCGCCCCTTATGCACCGGGTGTCGTGCGCGAAGCCGTGCTGCGCGAACTCAAGCGCGGCGGCCAGATCTACTACCTGTACAACGACATCGCCACCATCGAGACCAAGGCGGCGAAGCTGCGTGACCTCGTCCCCGAGGCCAGGCTCGCCATCGCGCACGGACAGATGGCCGAGCGCCAGCTCGAGCACGTGATGCGCGACTTCTACCAACAGCGTTGCAGCCTGCTCCTGTGCTCGACGATCATCGAAAGCGGGCTCGACGTGCCGACCGCCAACACGATCATCATCGATCGCGCCGATCGCTTTGGCCTCGCGCAGCTGCATCAGTTGCGCGGGCGCGTCGGCCGCTCGCACCACCAGGCATACGCCTATCTGCTGACCCCGCCCGATGAAGCGCTGTCGGTGCAGGCGAAGAAGCGGCTCGAAGCGATCCAGCTCATGGAAGAGCTGGGTTCCGGGTTTTATCTGGCCATGCACGACCTCGAGATCCGCGGCGCAGGCGAGGTTCTTGGGGAAGAGCAGTCCGGTGAAATGCAGCAGATCGGTTTTCAACTCTACGTCGATATGCTCAAGTCCGCAGTCGATGCGCTCAAGGCCGGTCGCGAGGCGGACCTTACCGAGCCACTCGGCGTGACGACCGAGATCAATCTGCATGTGCCGGCGCTGCTGCCGGAGACCTACTGCAGCGACGTGCATGAGCGGCTCGTGCTCTACAAGCGGCTGGCCAATTGCGGGACCGAGGCCGAGCTAACCGCCATGCAGGAGGAACTGATCGATCGTTTCGGGCTGCCGCCGGCGCCGACGCAGGCACTTCTGGCCTGCCATCGGCTGCGCATCGTTGGCGAACGCCTGGGCGTCATTCGCATCGACTCGGGGCCTGAGCGCACTCAGCTGCAGTTCGGCCCCAGGCCCGATTTCGATCCAGCGCGGCTGGTCGCGCTCATCCGCGACGACCAGCGCCTTCGCTTCGCCGGACAGGATCGCGTGCGCATCGAGCGCCCCGCGCCGAGTCTCGACGAACGCGTGGCGCTGGTGCGCGAGTTTCTCGGGCAGCTGTCCTAGGCGACGACGGCCGCCCCGTGGCCGCTGCCGCGCCAACGCTTCCGCCACAGATGCACGTGTTCGTGCGCGACTGGTTGTCGTCGAACAACGTCCTGCTCAAGAGCCGCGCCGACCACGTGCTGATCGACTCTGGGTACAGCCGCCATGCGCCGCTGACGCTCGCGCTGCTGGAAACACCCCAGGGCTTGCACGGGGCGCCGCTCGCCCGGCTGGTCAATACGCATTGCCACAGCGATCACATGGGCGGCAATGCGGCGATCCAGGCGCGCTACGGTTGCCTTATTGCGCTGCCGGAAGCCGAGGCGCCGCTCATCGATGCCTGGGATGAGCACACGCTGCTGTTGGCCTACGCCGATCAGAGCGCCGAGCGATTCGCCTATGACGAGGTGATACGCGCTGGCGAGACGCATGTGTGGGGCGATCTCGAATGGCGCGCGCTCTCCGCACCGGGGCACGACATGGGCGCGCTCGTGTTCTTCAATCCCGAGCACCGCATCCTGGTCTCCGGAGACGCGCTGTGGGCCGACGGCTTTGGCCTGGTCATGCCGCCGGAGATCGACCCGCGGGCGCTGCCGGCGACCCGCGCCACGCTGCAGATGATCGCCGGCCTCGACGCCCGCGTCGTAATCCCCGGCCACGGCGCGCCGTTTGCCGATGTCGCCGCCGCGCTCGAGCATGCCTTCGCCCGCACTGCGGCGTTCGAGGCCGATTCGCTGCGCACTGCGCGACACGCGCTCAAAGTCATCTTGAGTTTCGCCCTGCTCGATCGCCGCCGCCTGCCCCTCGACGGAATGGCCGCGTACGTCGAGCGCGTGGGCATCTATCGCGACTTCAACGCCCTCTACTTCCGGCTCGCGCCGTCCGACCTGGCCGAGTGGCTGATCAGCGAGCTGGAGATGGCGCGTGCCGCGCGGCGTGAGGGCGACTGGCTGGTTCCCGCGTGAAGCTCGGTGCGGGAATAGGCGCGCCCGGCGCGCTGTTAGCACGCGGGTCTTGCCCTTACGGAAACTGTGCGCTTCCGTGGCCCCGGCCGCCCGATCGCGACGGGCAGCAAGCGAATTGCAATCGACTCTCACGAGAGGAATGAGCATGCGACGACCCCTGGGTGTGCTTATCACGATGCTGTTGGCTGGTGCTGTGGTCATGGCGTGGGCTCAGGACGTCAAGCCCGACCGGGCGATCAAGTTCCGCCAGGGTATCCTCCAGGCCCAGGGCTGGAATGCGGGCATCATGAACGCGATGATCAAAGGCGAGAAGCCATACAACAAGGACGAATTCCTGCTGCGCGCGACGTATCTCGAGGAGCTTTCGCACATGGCGTGGGAAGGGTTCATACCCGGCTCGGACCAGGGCGCGCCGACCAAGGCCAAGCCCGAAATCTGGACCGAGCCAGCGAAGTTCAAGCAATACCAGGTCGACATGCAAGCGGCCGCGTCCAAACTGGTCGCAGCCGCTCATAGCGGCGATATGAGCGTGATCAAACCGGCATTCAACGACCTCGGCAAGGCGTGCGGCAACTGCCACGACGATTTCCGCAACAAGTAGCGCTAGCGACTGCCGTTGCGAACCGCCCGCTTCGTCTAAAAGTCCCGCTTCCGCGTAACCAGCAACCAGACCGCCAGTGCGCAAAGCGCGAACAGCGCCAGGGCGCGCGCCAACGTGGCCCTGCCGTTGCCGGCATCCGCGCTCGAGCCCGGAACGTGCTTGATACCGTCGATCATTGGCCGGATGAGGTTTTCCCGGAAGCGGATCAGGTAGAACAAGGTCGCCGCGACATGCACGCCCGAGAGCGCCACCACGAACCAGGCGTCGCGGCGATGAAAGCTGCTGATCGCGTCCGATAGATCTTTGCTGATGAAGTGCGCCAGAGGTCCCTCGGTCGCGGTATCGTCGTTGGAGAACAGGCCCGTTGATGCCTGCACGAGTAGCGCGACGAGTAGCAGCAGCACCATCCAGCCCCCGAGCGGGTTGTGGCCGATAAATTCGGCATGCGGTGGGCGCAGGAGCGAACGCGTGTAGGCGATCACGGCCCGGGGACCGCAGACGAAGCTCGCGAACCGGGCGTGGCGGCCGCCCAGGAACCCCCATAGGATGCGGAAGAGCACCAGGGTCAGCATCGCCTCGCCGGCGCGCATATGCCAATCGATCGCGCTCTCGCCGATCAGGGCCGTTGCGACCAGAGCAATGAGCAGCGCGACCATCGCCCAATGCACGATGCGCAGCGGGAGGTCCCAGATGCGCAGCGGCAGCGCCGACGGCTGTTGCTCGGTCATGCACTGTCCCTGAAGGTGTGCCTGCCGGCGACGTCGTTGCGCAAGGCGCTCACGTACGAAACTGCGCCACTGCCTCACGCACCCCAACCGACAGCATTTCCACCGCGACCGCCGTCAGGATCAGGCCCATCAAGCGTTCGACCGCGCGCATGGCGCGCTCGCCGAGCAAACGCTGCAACCGCTCGGCAGCGACAAGCGTCGCGGTGGTCACCGCCATCGCGCAGGTCAGCGCCGCCGCCCACGCCCCCAGAAGATGGGGTTCGCGCGAAGCCATGAGCATGACCGTTGCCAGAGCCGACGGCCCGGCGATCGCCGGGATCGCCAGGGGTACGATGAATGGTTCGGCCCCGGGGACATCGCCGAAGACGCCCTCCGGGTGGGCGAAGATCATGCGCAGCGCAATCAGGAACAGGATGACGCCGCCGGCGATCGACAGCGACGTTTCGGAAACGCGCATGAGGGTGAGAAAGGCGTGCCCGCCAAACAGGAACGCGAGCAGCACGCCGTAGGCGATCACGCATTCGCGCAAGACGATCCGAACGCGGCGCTCAGGCGGCAGCGGAGCCAAGGCGGCGGCCACCAGCGGCACGTTACCGAACGGATCGATAACGAGGATGAGCAGAATCGTCGCGGACAGGAGTTCGGAGGCCATCGCGCCGCGATCAATGCAACTTGACGCGCGGCTCGGTCCGCCGCCTCAGGAAGCGGCCGACCGTGTCGAGCACAACGCCGACGTAGCCCAGGATCAGCGCTTGATGCAGCTTGTAGAGCGAGGCGTACATCCAGCGCGCGATGAGTCCCTGGATCAGCAGGCTGCCTCCGACCAGTCGGCCCATGAGACTGCCGACGGCGGAGAGCTCGCTCAGCGAGACCAGTGAGCCGAGGTCGTGGAAGTGATAGGTCGGCAGCGGCCGGCCGTCGAGCCGCGCTTGCATAGACTTAATCAGTAGCAACGCCTGCTGGCGCGCCGCCTGCGCGCGTGGCGGCACGAGCGCGCCAGCCCGCCCCGCTTCGGGCCAGGGGCACGCGGCGCAATCGCCGAACGCGAACACGTCGCGATCGCGCGTCGTCTGCAAGGTCGTGGTCACGACCAGCTGGTTGCTGCGTCCAGTTTCCAGACCGTCGAGGTCACGCAGCCAATCGGGCGCCTTGATGCCCGCCGCCCAGACGACGAGATCCGCCGGAAACAAGGCCCCGCTCGCGGTGTGCACGCCGAGCGTGTCAACCGCCGTTACGCGCTCCCCGGTGCGCACGGCGACGTCAAGCTTTTTGAGCAATCCTGTTGCCGCCTCGGCAACATGCTCGGATAGCTGGGGCAGGATGCGCGGCGCGGCCTCGACGACGGTCTGCCGGATGTCCTTCGCCGGGTCGAGATAGTCCAGGCCGTAGCTTGCGTGGGCGCCGGTCGTATGTCGGATCTCTGCCGCCAGTTCGACGCCGGTTGCGCCCGCGCCGATGATGACAATGTTCACCCCCGCGGGTCGCCCCGCTGCGGCCTCGGCGTCAGCCCGCACGCAGGCGGCCAGCAGTCGGCGATGGAAGCGCTCCGCGTCGGCGAGCGTATCGAGCGAAATGGCGTGCGCCGCGACCCCCGGGACATCAAAATCGTTGCTGATGCTGCCGACGCAGAACACGAGCGTGTCATAGCGCAGCACACGGCGTGGCAGCATAAGAACGCCGTCGTCGTCGAAGACCGAATCCAGCGTCAGTTCATGCTTCGCCCGGTCGAGGCCGGTTACCATCCCCTGCCGGAAACGGAAGTGATGCCAATACGCCAGCGCAAGATAATCGACCCCGTGCACGTCTGCGTCCATGCGCCCGGCCGCCACCTCGTGCAGCAGAGGTTTCCACAGGTGCGTGGCGAAACGGTCGACCAGGGTTATTTCGGCGCGGCGGTTTTGCCCCAGCTTGTCACCCAACCGCACCGCCAGCGGCAAGCCACCGGCGCCACCGCCGACGATGACGATGCGCTGGCGCGTCGCCTGCGGCGAGTTCATCGGCGTCAATCCTTGGTCGGCTGCGGCGGCGCGTTGAACTCGCGCATCCGCATGGCCTGGGCCTTGAGCGCGTAGTCGAACAGCGCCATGCGCTGCAGGACAAATTCGCCGGCGAGGGACGCCGGATCGGCGGGCGGAAGCTTGAGAGAGGCATCGGCCTCGCCGGTATCGATGCAGATTTTCATGCCGAGCTTGCGCGCGATGTGCAGCATCGTCGCATTCTCTGCCAGACAATGCATGAACAGGCGCGTCACAAAACGGTTGCGCACATGGTCGGCGGCACGCGCGAGCAGTGCGCTGCCGATGCCATGGCCGCGATGCGGTCTGAGTACCGATACGCCGAGTTCGGCCAGGTCCCCGGTGAAGCCCACGTGGGCCACACCCGCGAGGGCGAGTTCGTCATCGTGGACGCCGAATACGGCGTCCGTATCGAAATCGATGCGATCGACGTAACTGTCGATCGCCGCCGGCGGAATGGTCACGCCGAAGCGCAGCCGCACGTCCTCGCCGTCGAGGCTCAGGAAGTGCCGCCGCAACGCGGGCCGCGACGCCTCCACGAGTCGCTGTACGGGGACGCTCTTCTCGCTCATGTCGCCTGTTTGTCGGACGTGATTGGCACGAAGCTGCCTCGGTCCCGCTTTAGCTCGCAGCGACGGCGAGCACTGAAAAAGAGAAACGTCGCCGCATGGCGTCCTGGAGCAATGAGCCCGAAAGCGATTGTACCGCACGCAACCGCCGCGTCTTGGCATGCGAATGGCGTGCTCCGCGCCTGACAAGAGCATTCGCATCGCGTGCCCGCCGCCGTCGGGTTGCCAAGTGCGTCCATCCACCGCATGCTTGGCGTCATGAGCCGTTCGCTGCTTCCCCCAGCCGTCGAGGGTTATGTCACCCAGGACATGGCGCACGAGACGCAGACGCAGAAGCAACTGCGTGCCGAAACCGCACGCCTGCCTCAGGCGGGCATGCAGATCGGCGCTGATCAGGGCGCCTTGCTCGCGCTGCTGGCGCGCACCATCGGGGCGAAGAGGGCGGTCGAGGTCGGGACGTTTACCGGCTACAGCGCGCTCTGCGTCGCGGCTGCGCTTCCGCCCGGCGGCAAGCTTGTCTGCTGCGATATCAACGAAGAGTGGACCGGAATCGCGCGCCGCTACTGGAAGCAGGCCGGGCTCGCCGATCGCATCGAACTGCGCCTGGCGCCGGCGTTGCAGACGCTCGCGGCGCTGCGCACCGAGTATGGCCAGGGCACGTTCGACTTCGCCTTCATCGATGCCGACAAACCAGCCTACGACGGCTACTACGAGGCCTGCCTCGGTTTGATCCGCGTCGGTGGATTGATCGCGCTCGACAATGTGCTATGGAGCGGCAACGTTGCAGATCCCAACGTACACGACGCCGATACTGACGCCCTGCGCGCGCTCAATGCCAAGATCCTCGACGACCGCCGCGTCGACGCCTGCCTGCTGACCGTAGGCGACGGCGTGATGCTGGCGCGCAAGCGCTAGCACGAGGCGGAGGGCGATAGCCGCGCTCCGCTCGCGCGTCGCAGGCTGCGCCTGCAGGGCGACGCGGCAGCCGACCCCTAAGCGCGGGTTCCCGCGCCGGCCGTCACTTGGCAACGTGCGCCAGCAGCGGCACGATCATCAGCGCGACGATGTTGATGATCTTGATCAACGGATTGACCGCGGGCCCGGCGGTATCCTTGTACGGGTCACCCACCGTGTCCCCGGTCACCGCCGCCTTGTGCGCGTCGGAGCCCTTGCCACCGTAGTGGCCGTCCTCGATGTATTTCTTGGCATTGTCCCAGGCGCCGCCGCCGGTGGTCATCGAGATCGCAACGAACAGGCCGGTGACGATCGTTCCCATCAAGAGGCCGCCCAGCGCAGTCGGCCCGAGCACCAGCCCGACGATGACCGGCACGAGCACGGGCAACAGCGACGGGATAATCATTTCCTTGATCGCCGCCTTGGTGAGCATGTCGACCGCGACGCCGTACTGCGGTTTCGCCGTCCCGGCCATGATGCCCGGAATCTCCTTGAACTGGCGGCGCACCTCGACCACCACCGCGCCGGCGGCGCGGCCGACAGCTTCCATCGCCATCGCGCCGAAGAGGTACGGGATCAAGCCACCCAGGAACAGCCCGACGATCACCATTCGGTCGGACAGGTCGAACGACACGCTGATGTTCGCCGTGTCAAGCGCGTGCGTATAGTCGGCGAACAGTACCAGTGCGGCGAGGCCTGCCGAGCCGATCGCGTAACCCTTGGTCACCGCCTTGGTCGTGTTTCCGACCGCGTCAAGCGGATCGGTAATCGCGCGTACCGATTCAGGCAACTGTGCCATCTCGGCGATGCCGCCCGCATTGTCGGTGATGGGGCCGTACGCATCGAGCGCGACGATGATGCCGGTCATCGACAGCATCGCCGTGGCGGCGATGGCGATGCCATAGAGCCCCGCGAGCCAGTACGAGCCTAGGATGGCGAGGCACACCGAGAGTACCGGCCACGCCGTCGACTTCATCGACACGCCCAGGCCGGCAATGATGTTGGTCGCGTGCCCGGTGGTCGATGCCTCGGCGATGTGGCGTACGGGCTTGAATTCGGTTGCCGTGTAGTACTCGGTAATCACGACCAGCACCGCCGTCAGCGCCAGGCCGATGAGCCCCGCGGCCCACAGCCTCAAGACCGTGAACTCCGGATGCGCCGCGATCAGGCCGCCCAGCATGCCCTTGGTTATGAACCAGAAACCAATCGCGGAGAGCACCGCGGCGACCAGCAGTCCGCGATAGAGCGCGTTCATGATCTTGCCCCCGGGCTTGGCCCTGACGAAGAACGTGCCGACGATCGAGGCCAGGATCGAGAAGCCGCCGAGCGCAAGTGGATACGTGACCGCGGCGACGGCGCTATCCTTGAGCAGCAGCGCACCGAGCAGCATGGTCGCAACAATGGTCACGGCATACGTTTCGAACAAGTCCGCCGCCATGCCGGCGCAGTCGCCGACATTGTCGCCGACGTTGTCGGCAATCACCGCGGGATTGCGCGGATCGTCTTCCGGTATGCCGGCCTCGACCTTGCCGACCAAGTCGGCGCCGACATCGGCGCCCTTGGTGAAGATGCCGCCGCCCAACCGGGCGAAGATCGAAATCAGCGACCCCCCGAAGGCAAGGCCGACGAGCGGCTGAATCAGCGTATGCAGTCCTTCCTTGCTCGCGTTGGGTACATACGGTCCGGCTTGGGTCAGGAACATGTAGAAGCCGGTAACGCCTAGCAAGCCGAGGCCCACGACCAACAGTCCGGTGATTGCGCCGCCGCGGAAGGCGATGGCGAGCGCCTCGTTAAGACCGGTGCGTGCCGCTTCCGCGGTGCGCACGTTGGCGCGGACCGAGACGTTCATGCCAACGAAGCCCGCCAGTCCCGAAAGCACCGCACCGATCGCGAAACCGCCTGCAGTGGCGCCGCCGAGAAACACCCAGATGACCACGAGCAGGATGATGCCGACGATGCCGATGGTCGTGTACTGGCGGTTGAGATAGGCCTGTGCCCCTTGCTGCACGGCGGCCGCAATTTCCTGCATCCGCTCATTGCCGGCGGGCTTGGCCAGGATCCAGTTGATCGACCAGATGCCGTACACCAGTGCGGCGGCCGCGCAGACAAGCGCGAAGACGAGTGCGTATGACATGACATCCCCTCAAAGCTGTGGCAAAGAATTTTGTTATCCGGGCCGCGTCCGCGGCTAAGAAGCCCGATCAGCGTCCCGGTCGTCCCTGGCATCCGCGGCCAACTTGGTAGCCATGCGCGGTTACAGGCACAACCCGCGGCGCGGAACCGGGAAAACGCGCTATTTTGCCAGTGTCGGGTAGGCGGTGTCGAGCCGCTCTGGTGCCGGGAGTGCCTCGGTTGGCACCACCGTTTCTCTGCGTGCCTGCGTCTTGGCTATTCGAGCGCGTACATATTGCCGTCAGCGCTACCAAAGTAGACTACACCGCCGATGACCAGCGGCGAAGACAGGATCGATCCGACCCCGAATAGCTGCAGCGCCCCGACGATAGGCGCTTCGCGCCAGCTCGACCGGAAGAGCAGTTGCTCATTGAATTGCCGGTCCGCGGTTAGAGCCCAACCGGCATTCTGTCGCGACGCCTCGGTCTGGAATTCCCACAGCAGGTCGCCACTGTTGAGATCGCGAGCCTCCAGCGTGCCGTTGAGGACACCGATGAAAACCAGGTTGCCGGCCACCGCTGGCGAGGAAAAGATATAGGCCTTGTCCTGCCGTCGCACGATCGGTTTGCCGGTCTCGGCGTCGAGCACGAAATAGAGGTGTGAATCCGAGGTACCGAAGATCACCTTGCCCTGCGTTACCGCAGGAGAGCTGTTCACCCAGCTGCCGTCGTTGTAGAAACGCCACTTCTCCTTGCCGGTCTCCGCATCGAGCGCATAGAGATTCGAGTCCCGGCAACCGGTGTACACCACGCCATTCACGACTGCGGGCGACGACTGGAATCCGACCTGGTTGTGGATAACCGGATCTTCACCACCATGAAAACGCCACTTTTCGACTCCGGTCCGAGCATCAACCGCATAGAAGTAACTGTCCCAGCTGCCAAAGAACACGACGCCATCGGCGTACGCGGGGGAAGCGTGTACGACATCGCCGGTCTGAAATCTCCATTTCAGATCGCCGGAAATGGCGTCGAGCGCGTAAACGTTGCCGTCGCCGCTCCCGAAATAGACCGACCCTCCCCCGACTACCGGGCTCGACAGATAAACGTCGTACGGATCGGCGATGGTCTGGTTCTTCGGTTGCAGGCCATGCAAACCCTTCGCCTCGAACCGCCGCTCGCCGCCGGTGGCGAACTTCCACTGCGGTTTGCCGGTGTGCATGTCCAGGGCGTAGAACTTGCCGTCGTAACTGCCGACGTAGAGCAGTCCGCCGGCGAGCGCCGGCGTTGCGGCAACCGGTCCACCGGTTTTGCGCTTCCAGAGTTGACGACCATCCGCTGCAGCAACGGCGTAGACGTTTCCGTCGTCGCCACCAAAGTAGACCACACCGTCGGCAAATACCGGCGATGAGACAATCCGGTCGCCGGTCGGAAACGTCCATTTGACCCGATGGAATTGCCGCGGCCCGTCGGCACCGTACAAGCCGGTGTGAGTGGCGTCGCCACGAAACATCGCCTGCGCGCCTGCCACGTTGGAAGCCAGGGCGATCGCCAGCGTGAGCGCGAACATGGGTGTCTTCATGGCGAGCCCCCGGAGGCGCGGCGCAGCACCAAGGGACGTTCGACTTCATCCACCTCGATGAGGCCTTTAATTCCGCCATCGTCGTTAATCAAGCGTCCTTCGAACGCGACATGGCTTGACTGCGATTCGATCCTCAGCCAATTGCCTTCTTCGGTCACGAGGCTCACCGGCAAATCGTAGGTTCGCTTGCCGACAATAACGAAGCGCGCCGTCGCCCCGGCGTCAGCATGATTCTCGAGCGTGATCGTGACGTGACGTGGATAGCCGCCGAGTTCGTAGTCCCCGGTCCACCGGTCCTCGATCTCTTGCCTTACGGCCGTGCTGCGAGGGGGCAACTCCACCTGTGACGGTGCAATGCGCTTGAGAAGGAAAGGGGCCACATTGCCGCCTTGGCTCATTTCACCGGCCAGGCCGTCGCCTCCACTCGGATGCGCTTTGAAAGCGGCCGGCCCGTAGGTTGGACTGCGCAGCAAATCACCGAGGTCGAAGCTGAGGTTGGTGTCGGTCACAACGAGGTTCGACAGCGGCGCACCTTTTATTCCAAGGCCAGGAATGATGATCGATCCTGTCCATGCGCCCGCACCGTCCTGCGCCAGATCCACCACCAGTCGCAGTTCCCTTCCAGGTATCTGCAGCGGGCCCTCCCAGCGGCCTTGCGGAGTCTTTAGGGCAGCACCCGCGAGCGGCGGGAGGCATAAAAGCAGTATGCAGATCGTTCGTCGCATGAACCACTCCCCAGAGGATGTGTCCCAGGCAGGAGACACCATCCGTGCCTCAATCGTAGGAGAGGACGGGGGAGGAAATGAATCCCCAAGCGACGGACCGCACCTTGAGCCGACGAAACGCGCAAGCGCCCGACATGGTTGGGCTGTGCAGACGGCGGCGGACCGCTCCCTGAACGTCCCTTACCCGGCGGCGACGAGTGGACCCCTGCCGCACAAACTTCGGCATGAAGTGATGACGGAGAACGGCAGCAACAATGGGGCGGCAATGCCGGTAGTGCAGGCACTAACCGGTCCGGTAAGCGCTGGTCGGGGAAAGTCTGCCGCAGCGCACCGCGCCAACCCGCGGTCAGCTGCCGAAGCGGCGGCCCGGCGACGTCCCGATCAGAGCTCGAATCCCGTGGCAAGTTTCTTCGGCACGGCGACATTCTTCAGTCGCACATAGCGCGGCAGGCCGTCCTTGAACGGCGGGTAATCTTCGCCGCGGACCAGCGGCGAGAGGTACCTGCGCGCCTTGGCCGTGATACCGAAGCCGTCGATGGTGATGAACTCCCGCGGCAGTTTTTTTTCCACGTTGGCGACACGCTCCAGCGGGGCGACCCCAATCTTCCAGCGGTAGGGTTTGTCCGAGGTGCGAACGATGGCGGGCATCACCGCGTTACGGCCGGCGAGTGCAAGCTCCACCGCGGCCACACCCACCGCGTAGGCCTGCTCGAGGTCGGTCTTCGACGCGAGATGTCGCGCCGCACGCTGCAAGTAGTCGGCCACCGCCCAGTGATACTTGTGCCCGAGGCGATCCTTGATGAGCATGGCAATGAGCGGGCCAACACCGCCCAGCTGCGCGTGCCCGAAGGCGTCACGCGTTCCGACCTCGGCCAGCAGTATGCCTTCGGCATTGAGCAGGCCTTCGGAAACGCCGATGCAGCAGTAGCCGAAGCGCCTGACTTTCGCGTCGACATGGGCGAGAAACATTGCCTCGTCGAAGCGTATCTCCGGGAACAACAGCACCAGCGGAATCGGCGTTTGCTCGTCGTCGGCCAGCCCGACCGCCGCCGTGATCCACCCGGCGTGGCGTCCCATCACCTCCAGCACGAAGATCCGGGTCGAGGTCTTGGCCATCGACGCCACATCGAACGCCGCTTCGCGCATGGACGTGGCGACATATTTCGCCACCGATCCAAAGCCGGGGCAGCAGTCGGTCACGGCGAGATCGTTGTCGACCGTCTTGGGTACATGAACCGCGATCAGCGGATAGCCCATGCGCTGCGAGAGCTGTGACACCTTGAGACAGGTGTCGGCGGAGTCGTTGCCGCCGTTGTAGAAGAAGTAGCCGATGTCGTGCGCGCGGAACACCTCGATCAGCCGCTCGTACTGGGCGCGGTCCTGGTCGATACTCGCGAGCTGGTAGCGACAGGAGCCGAATGCGCCCGCGGGGGTGTGCCTGAGTGCGGCGATCGATCGCGCGGGCTCCCTGCTGGTGTCGATCAGGTCCTCGGTGAGCGCGCCGATGATGCCGTTGCGTCCGGCGTAGAGTTTGCCGATGCGGTGTCGGTGCGCGCGCGCGGTCTGGATCACGCCGCAGGCCGTGGCGTTGAGCACGGCGGTCACCCCGCCGGACTGGGCATAGAAGGCGTTGCGCTTGGGCATGGGCGAGGCCAGCTAAGGTCAGTCCTTAAGCGCCGCCAGACATGCCGCTCGGGTAGCCTCGACCGTGCCCGTGCCGTCGACCTTGCGGTATTTTGGCGCCTTCGGGTCGCGGGCGGACCACTGCATGTAGTAGGCGATGAGCGGCTCGGTCTGCAGATGATAAACCGCGAGGCGTTTCTTGACCGTTTCTTCTCGATCGTCTTCGCGCTGAATCAATGCCTCGCCGGTAACGTCGTCGCGATCGGCAACCTTCGGCGGGTTGTACAGCACGTGATACGTTCGCCCCGATGCGACGTGGACGCGGCGCCCGCTCATGCGTTCGACGATCACCGCGTCGGGAACGTCGATTTCGAGCACGAAATCGAGCGCCACGCCGGCCTCGCGCAACGCGTCCGCCTGCGGGATCGTGCGCGGAAATCCGTCGAACAGATAGCCGTTGCGGCAATCGGGCGCGCACTGCCGGTCGCGCACCAGCCCGATGATGACGTCGTCGGACACCAGCCCGCCCGCGTCGATCACCTTGTTCGCCGCGACGCCCAGGGCGGACCCCGCCTGCACCGCTGCGCGCAGCATGTCCCCGGTCGAGATCTGCGGGATGCCATAGGCATCGCAGATGTAGCGGGCCTGCGTTCCCTTGCCCGCACCCGGCGGGCCAAGCAGGATGAGTCGCATCGGAAACGGTGGAGGGGAGAGGAGAGGATTAAAGACTTATGCGTGGATTCTCGCGTCATTGTGCCGCGCGGTCAAACCTTGCCCGCGGCGTAAAGCGCGCGCACGCGATCGAGATCGTCCTGGGTGTCGACTCCCGGTGCGGGGGTGCCCTTGGTGACGTGCACCGCGATACGGTGCCCGTGCCACAGCGCACGCAGCTGCTCCAGTGCTTCGAAGCGCTCGATCTGGGCCGGCGCGAGCGACGGGTAGTGGCGTAGAAAACCGACGCGGTATGCATACAGCCCGTAATGCCGGTACAGCGGCAGGCCCAGGGGCAGCTTGCCGCGCGTGACCGCGAAAGCGTCACGCGCCCAGGGGATCGTCGCCCGACTGAAGTAAAGAGCATAGCCAGCGTGATCGAGCACGACCTTGACCACGTTTGTATTGAATCCCTCTTCCGGGTCTTCGATGAGGTGGCACGCGGTGGCCATCGAGGCGTCGGCGTGCGCGCGCAACGCGTCGGCAACCTCACGGATGAGCGCGGGCTCGAGCAGCGGTTCGTCGCCCTGCACGTTGACGACGATGGCCCTGTCGTCGAGGCGCAACGCAACCGCGGCCTCCGCCAGGCGATCGCTGCCGGTGGCGTGATTGCCGCGGGTAAGCAACGCCTCGATGCCATGTTGCGCCGCAGCCGCGCGGATGCGTTCGTCGTCGGTGGCGATGACCACCCGCTCCGCGCCGCTGGCCTGCGCCCGCTCGGCGACGCGAACGACCATCGGTTTGCCCACGATATCGAGCAGCGGCTTGCCCGGCAGGCGCGTGGACGCGAAGCGCGCGGGAATCAGGACGGTGAAGCTCACGCGCGGCTTCTTACTCGTATTCCGACGGCTCGAGCCTGCGCGCCTCCTCCTCGAGCATCACCGGAATCCCATCGCGGATCGGGTAGGCGAGCCGCGCCGGTTTGGAGATCAGTTCCTGCCGTTGCCGATCATAGACGAGCGGCCCCTTGGTCACCGGGCAGACGAGAATTTCAAGCAACTTGGCGTCCACGGATTACCCTTTCCAGTCGCGCGATGAGCGCGGGTTCGATGCGCGCCCGGATCGGCAGGTACCAGCAACGCCCGTCGGCGAACGCGGCGCATTTTACCGCATCCTTCTCGGTCATCAGGATCGCCGTGGCGTCCGGGAACTCGATCTCCGCACGCTGGAAATGATGGTGGTCGTGGAAGGGGTGACAGACCGGGTCGAGCCCGAGCCGGCGCAGCAGATCGAAGAAGCGCTGCGGATTGCCGATGCCGGCGATGGCGTGGACGATGCCGCCGCGCCAAGCGTTCGGATCGGCGACCGCGTGCGGCCGCGCCAGGTTGCGCCACGGCAACGGTTCGTGCGTCATCACGCTGTCGCGCCCGGTTGCGTCGCGGGGCGACTCGGGAAGGCCGCCTGTCGTGAGCCGCACCAGCGCGTCAACCCGGGCCAGGCGCGAAGGCGGCTCGCGCAGCGGGCCAGCAGGGAGCAGCCAGCCGTTGCCTATGCCGCGGGCTTCGTCGATCACCGCGATCTCGAAGTTACGCCGCAGCGCATAGTGCTGCAGTCCGTCGTCGGCGACGATCACGTCGCAGTCCGGATGCGCCGCGAGCAGGGCGCGCGCCGCGGCGACGCGGTCGCGCCCGATCCAGACCGGCAGCGCGTCCGCAGCGATCAGCAAGGGCTCGTCGCCGACGAGGTCCGGATTATCTCCGGGATTGACGGCGCGTGGCGCACGGTTGCGGCCGCCGTAGCCGCGGCTGACGATGCCGGGCCGCCGGCCCAGCTGCACCAGTGCCGCGCACAGCGAGCGCACCAGCGGGGTCTTGCCCACCCCGCCGATGACGATGCTGCCGACGACCACCACTGGTATCGGCAGCGAAGCGCTGGGCAACAGCCCGCGGCGATAGGCCCACCCCCGCAGTGCGATGGTCGCGCCGACGAGAAGCGACAGCGGCAGCAGCGCTGCGGTCAACGGCGTGAGCCCCGGCGCGTACCACGCGGCGACGAGGCGGTCGGAGAAGGCCACGGTCTAGCGCCGCGTCGCTCCCGCTTCCCTCGCGGGGTCGATCATTTGGCCGGTGTTTGCGTTGCGAAGGTAATGTGGATCAGGCCCGCCTGCCGTGCGGCTTCCATCACGTGGATTACCGATTGGTGGGTTGCATTCGCGTCAGCATTGATGACGACCACCGGGTCTTTGGCGTCTCCCGCGGCGCGCTTGAGCGCGTCGGCGAGCACGGCCACGGTGGTGAACTGGATTAAGTCCTTGTCGATCACGTACCGCCCCTGGACATCGACGCCGACGTTGATCTCCTTTGGCCGCTGCTGCATCGGGTCGGCACTGGCCTCCGGCAACGTGATCTGCAGCTCCGAGACACGCTGGTAGGTTGTCGTCACCATTAGAAAGATCAGGATGACGAGCAGCACGTCGATGAGGGGAATGAAATTGATTTCGGGCTCTTCCCTCGTGCGGCCGGCGCGGAGATTCATGGCTCTTGGACCGTGCAGCCTTTAGCTGCGTTCGCCATGCGCCAGCTCAACCAGCTTGGTCGCCTGCTGTTCCATCTCCAGCGTCAGGCCGTCGACCTTGGCACGGAAATAGCGGTAGAAGATCATGCTCGGTATCGCCACGATCAGGCCGAACGCCGTATTGTAGAGCGCGACCGAGATGCCATGGGCGAGCTGGATCGGGTTCGATCCAGCGGCGGACTGCGAGCCGAAGATCTCGATCATGCCGACGACCGTCCCGAACAGGCCCAGCAGCGGCGACATGGCCGCGATCGTGCCCAGCGGCGTGAGGAACCGCTCCAGGTCGTGCGTTACCAGATGCCCGACCTCCTCGATCGCCTCCTTCATCACCGGCCGCGGGCTCTTCAGATTGGCGAGCCCCGCGGCGAGCACGCGTCCGAGCGGTCCGCGACGCGCGGTCTTGGTGAGCAGTTCGGTCGTGACTCCGCCGTGCTTGTATTCCGCGAGCACTCTGTCGACCATGCCATCCGGAGCGACCACGCTCTGACGCAGCGACCACAATCGCTCCAGAATCAACGCCAGCGCGACAACCGACGCAAAGATCAACAGCCAAATTGGCCAGCCCGCTGCTTGGATGAGCGACCACACGAGGCAATACTCCGTCGACGCGAAGCGTGCACTCTAACTTGGCGGCTTCGATTCGGCAAGAAGCGCGGGCTTGCTCGCCGCCTCGCCATCCGCGCTTTCGGCGAGTGTTGCCGTGATGGCCGCGCCGACGAGCACGATCGCCCACGAGACATAGATCCAGACGAGAAAAAGCGGCAGCGCGGCCAGCGCGCCATAGACCATCTGGTAGGTCTGCACATGCGTGATGTAGAACGCGAATCCGCGTTTGGCGACTTCGAATGCCAGCGCGGCCAGCACGCCGCCGACAAGCGCAAGTCGGAATGGCACCCGCCGCGCGGGGACGAAGGCGTAAAGGACGGTGAACGCGGCCCAGTCGACGGTCAAGAAGAAAGGCTGGCGCAGCCAATCGATCGTTTGGTAGCCGATCGAGGTGGTCGCGACCGATTGTTCGATTGCCCAGTTGGTGAAGTAAACCGCCGCACCGATCAGAACCGGCCCCGCCGTGAGGCCGAGCACGTAGATGAAGACACGACGCGCGAGCGAGCGCGGCGCGCGTGCGCCCCAGATCGTGTTGATCTCGTCGTCCACCTGGGCCACGAGCAACACGGCGGTGACCACGACAAAGACGATGCTCACTCCCTTGAGCTCCGCCGACTTGGTGATGAACTCGTTCAAGTAGTGGCGAACGGCGAGGCCGCTGGTGGGCAGGAACGACCGCACCAGGAGCCCTTCGAGCGCGCCCTGGAAACGGTCGAAGAGCGGGAACCGGGAGACGTAGGCAAAGGCCACGGTGAACAGCGGCACGAGTCCCAGCAACGTCGTGAACGCCAGGCTCGCGGCGGTTCGGTTCAGGTCGACGCCGGTCAGCCGCCGCCAAAGGCGACGAAGGAAGGAAACGAACGCGCGGACCGGCGAGAGCATCGATAACCCTTGCACGCGATTATCGCATCGCCGCGGTTGCGTTCCCGCGCGGCGGCGCGGCGGAACGTTGTCGCGACCGCAAACCTGGGGCCTGTGTTCGTGTCCAATCGGCGCTATGCTAGACATCGTCCCGACCTGATCTCCAACGAGCCATGCCCTCCCCGTCTCCCGCGACTGAAATCGCCGTCCTCGGCGGCGGCTGCTTCTGGTGCCTCGAGGCGGTATTCGACCGCCTGCGTGGCGTGCAGGGGGTCGAGTCGGGGTATGCCGGGGGCCATGCCGCCAACCCGACCTATGAGGATGTCTGCAGCGGCGATACCGGGCACGTCGAGGTCGTGCGCATCCGCTTTGATCCGGCGGAGCTCAGTTTTCGCGACCTGCTGCAGGTGTTCTTTGCCATTCACGACCCGACCACCAAGGATCGCCAGGGCAACGACGTCGGGTCCCAGTACCGCTCCGTCATCTTCGCCCAGACCCCGGAACAACGGCAGGACGCGGAGGCAGTCATCGCCAAGCTAGCGGCGGAAAAGCACTGGCCCGGACCGATCGTCACCGAGATCGCCGAAGCAGCGCCGTTCTATACGGCCGAGGGTTATCACCAGGAATACTTCGAACGCAACGGCCGGGCGCCCTACTGCCAGTTCGTCGTCGCGCCGAAACTCGCCAAGTTCAAGAAGGAGTTTGGCGACCGATTGAAGGCCTGAGCCGCGCCGGCTAGCTCCGGCGCGCGAACAAGCCGCCGCCGGCAAGGGCTCCGCCGACGAGCCAGAATACCGGCCCGATTCCGACCGAAGAGCCAACGGCGCCGAACAGCAGTGGCACGGCAAAAGTCGAGGCGTTGATGATCGACAGGCGCACGCCGACCGCTTCGCCCATCCGGCCCGCCGGGGCCACGCTGTGCAGCAGCGACATGACCATCGGCTGTCCACTACCCAGAGCCAGCCCCAGGGTAAACGAGAGCGCCATCAGCGGCCCGGCACTTGCGACGAACGGAAACAGCGCGTAAGCGGCACCGGCGACGAAAAGCGCGGCGGTCAACACCTCGAACTCTGACAGATGCCGCACGATCCACGGCATCACGAGGCGGACGACGAAGGTCGCCGCGGCGAATGCGGCCAGGATGGTGCCGATGAGTGACGCCGAGAGCCGCAGTTTCGCCCCGTAGACCGGAATGAAGAACGCGTGTAGGTCCCAGGCCATCGACAGCAAGGCATTGACGATGAACACCCGCCGCAGCGGGCGGCTGCGGAACAATTCCGCGATGCCCGACGCAGCCGGCCGCTGCAGCGGATGCGGCCGCGGCAGCGCCAGAGCCCCGCCGGCGAGGACGAATGCCGGCACCAGCGGCGACAGGGCAAGGGTGACGAAGGTCGTGGCAAAGCTGGCGCGGTCGATGAGCACGCCGGCGAGCAGCGGGCCGGCGAAGCTCGACACCGAATAACCGAGCGCCAGCAGGGTGAAGTTCCGGGCACGTTCCTCCGGCGGCCCAAGGGCGCCGGTTGCGTTCTGTGCGGCGACCTGGAACAGCATGAAGGAAAGGCCGATGAGGGACGTGGTGACGAATAACGCGGCCAGGCCGGGAAAGATCGGCGGCAGCAGCGCCGCAAGCACCAGCCCGCAGGAGCCCGCGAACATGGGGCGGCGCACGCCAATGCGGTCGGTCAGCCGCCCCGCCGCGACCGCGAGCCACATCGGCAGGAACGAATAGAGCCCCATCAGCGTGCCGACGACCAGCGGCGATGCGCCCTGCGACAGCGCATACAGCGAAACGGTAACGCGGCTGCCGGTAAGGACCGTGTGATTGAGAATGCCCAGCGCGATGAGTCCCGGCAGCGTTCGCGAGCGCCGCGTGCCGGCGTCCCTCACGGCGCCAGTCGCTCGAGGCGCCAGAGGGATCCGTCGCGGCGGTAGCGCAGGCGATCGTGCAGTCGCGACGCGCGGCCCTGCCAGAACTCGATGACGCTCGGTGCCACGCGGTAGCCGCCCCAGTGCGGCGGCCGCGGAGGCTGGTCGCCATGCTCGGCGAAACGCTCCCGCGCTGCGGCCACCTCCTGTTCGAGCCACTCCCGGTTGGGAATGACGCGGCTTTGCGGCGAAGCCCACGCGCCGATGCGCGAGCCCAACGGACGGGTGGCGAAATAGGCCTCCGATTCCTTGGCGGCGACCTTGGCGGCAACGCCTTCGACACGGACCTGCCGCTCCAATTCGACCCAGTGAAACAGCAGCGCCGCCGCCGGGCGGGCGCCGAGCTCCATTCCCTTGCGACTCTCGTAGTTGGTGAAGAAAATGAATCCGCCGGGATCGACACCCTTGAGCAGCACGATGCGTGCGGACGGTTTGCCGTCGGCGGCCACCGTCGCCAGGGTCATCGCCGTAGGTTCCGGCAACGCGGCCTGGACGGCTTCATGCAGCCACCTCTGGAACTGCCGCAGCGGGTCCGGATCGACGTCGGCTTCGGTGAGCGATGCGCGGTGGTACTCCTGGCGCAGATCGGCGGTATTCAAGGCGGCGGTGTAGCGGGTGCGGCGGCGTCATTATCGGCGATTTCACAGGGCACGGGGAAGTCGCGGCGAGGCCACGCTAAGGCGGGCGGGCGCACCCGCGACGCAGCCGGTGGCAGCCTCGCGCTTGAGGGCGCCCATCGCCCGGGCGCAGGTCCTGGCTGCGTCCGCCTCGGGACGGTCATGCGGCCGGTCGCCGACGGCGGACACGCGGACCACCGCGGTTGAGGCCCGCGTGTGTTTTTCATCGCCGCAGCAAGTCCGCCCACTCGACGCAATCGGCGCAGATTTGCACACCCCGCCGACGAGAATGCGGTATATTTGTTCCGATGGAGCATCGGGATCGTTGACAGGAGATCAGCCTGACTCCATACCCATCGCCGTCGCACCGAAGCGATCAACCACCAGGAAGGAGAACTATGGCTACTGCCAAGAAAGCTACGAAGAAAAAAGCTGCCAAGAAACCGGCAGCGAAGAAGTCGGCCAAGAAGCCGGCAAAGAAAACGCCGGCGAAGAAAGCCGCGCCGAAAAAGGCGGCGAAGAAGTCCGGCGCCAAGCGCAAACCGAATGCGGCGTTCATGAAGGCGATGACGCCTTCGCCCGTGCTCGCCGCGGTCGTCGGCAGCATGCCGCTGCCGCGCACCGAAGTCACCAAGAAGATTTGGGACTATATCAAGAAGAACAAACTGCAGGACATGATCAACAGGCGCCTGATCAATGCCGACGAGAAGTTGAGGGCTGTATTCGGTGGCAAGAGGCAGGTTTCGATGTTCGAGATGACCAAGCTGGTGTCGAACCACCTCAAGTAGGTCCGCCCTTGCCGGCGTCGCGGGACGCCTCCGAATCGTTTAAGGACGGCCGACCATCGCGCATGCGGTGGCCGGCCGTGTGTTTTCATGCCACCGCCTCCGCGGTCCTACTCGCAGGCGCGCATGCCTCGGGCCAGGCCCGGGCGCAATGCCAGCGCCGCACCCCATCGGGTGAGCTCCGGCAGGTCGTTGTCCCTGTCGACGAGGGCCTTGCGTACCGCGTAGAGCGGGTAGAGCGCAAAATCGGCGAGCGAGAGCTCGTCGGCAAGAAATTCGTGCCCGGCCAGACGCTGATTGGCCACGCGCAGGTAGCGCAGCGTCTGCTCTTCGAAGAACGCGACGTTCGCCGGCGATTTTTCCGGCACGATGGTCGAGCAGAGGAAAATGGACGTACTGGCTCGTGCCACGTCGGTGGCCGCGAACAAAAGCCACTGCAACGCCAACGCGCGAGGAAGCGGATCCAGCGGCAGGAACCGCCCCGCCTTCTGCGCCGCGTAGAGCATGATTGCCCCGGATTGGGACAGCTTAAGCGGCGCTCCACCCGGACCGTCGGGGTCGACAATGGCCGGAATAGCGCCGGCTGGATTGATGTTAAGGAATTCGGGGGTCTTATGCTCGCCCTTGGTCAAATCGACCCTGTGCACGCGATAGGGAAGGCCGCATTCCTCGAGGATGATCGCGGCGCGTTGACCGTTGGACGTGCTGAAGGTGTAAAGGTCTATCATGCTCTGTCTCGGGCTGGCAGGTTGTCGGCAGCGCCAACTATACGGGCAATCGAGGCGAAAACCGTGACGTTCGATCGCCCATGGGGGGAAACGATGAAGCTGGCTTTCTCGCTCGCGCTCTGGGCTGCGTTGTGTCTGTGCGAATCAGCGCTGGCGCAGACAACCCTGCCGACGCAGCGCATTCGTGGCGACTTGGTTGCCCTCGACGGGCTTAAGCTGCAGGTCCGGTCGCGCAGCGGCGAAAGCTTGGCCGTCAGGCTGGCCGAAAATTATGCCGTGACGGCGGTGACGCGGATCGACCTGGACGCAATCAAGCCGGGGGCCTTCGTCGGCGCGGCGTCGATGCCGCAGCCGGATGGAACGCTGACCGCGCTCGAAGTCCTGGTATTTCCGGAAGCGATGCGCGGCACCGGCGAGGGCCACTACGCGTGGGACTTGAAGCCGGGCAGCATGATGACCAACGCCACCGTCGCCGACGTGGCCACGCTCACCGAGACGCACGGGCGCCGGCTGACACTCAAGTACAAGGGCGGCGAGAAGACGCTGCTCGTCCCCGAACAGGTGCCCATCGTCACCTTCGAGCCGGGCGAGAAAGCGATGCTCGTGCCAGGTGCGCACGTTCTGCTCACGGCGACCCAGCAGCCCGATGGCAGCCTGACCGCCGCGCGGCTGCTGGTCGGCAAGAACGGCCTCGTGCCACCTATGTAGCCGCCGCGCTCAGGGGCGGCGGTGCGTCTCTAAAGCTAGCCCTGGCGCGGCCGCGCCGGCCAGTCGTCCTCGTCCGTGAGAATGCGGATCACGCGGGTGCGCTTGCTGTTGCCGTAGCGCTCCATCTGCACTTCGACCGGATAGAGCTCGGCCAGCTTGGCCCGGGCTTCGGCTTCGCTGTCGAACGTCAGCAGGGCGCCGTCCGCGCCGCGCACGTCGTTCCAGATGCCATTGCCGGCTTCGAATTCGATCTTGAACTTCGTCGGCGTGCCGGGGACCATGATGATCAGCCCAGCGCCTGCAACGCGCTGATTCGTGCTTCGATCGGGGGGTGGGTCGCGAAGAGCGACATGAATCCCGGCTTGTCGGTGATGCCGAAGCCGGAAAGCGTCTTCGGCAGTTCACCGGGAGGCAAGCCGCCGAGGCGCGCCAAGGCGTGCATCATCGGCTGCGGCGTGCCCAGATACTTCGCGCTGCCCGCGTCGGCGCGAAATTCGCGCCGGCGCGAGAACCAGGCGACGACGATCGAGGCCAGCACGCCGAACACGATCTGGCAGACGAGGACGGTAACGAAGTAGCCGGGGCCGACCCCGCGCGTGGTGCGGAACACGACCCTGTCGACGATGGTCCCGACGATGCGCGCCAGAAAGACGACGAAGGTATTGACCACACCCTGGATGAGCGACAGCGTGACCATGTCGCCGTTGGCGACGTGCGCGATTTCGTGGCCGAGCACCGCCTCGGTTTCCTCCCGCGACATGGCGTTGAGCAACCCAGTCGAGACGGCGACCAGGGCCGAGTTCTTGAATGCGCCGGTGGCGAAGGCGTTGGGCTCACCCTCGTAGATCGCCACCTCGGGCATCGTGATCCCCGCCTTGTCGGCGAGCCGCTTGACCGTCGCGAGCAGCCAGGTTTCGTTTTCATTGCGCGGTGCGGCGATGACCTGTGCTCCCGTCGACGCCTTGGCCATTGTCTTCGACAGCAGCAGGGAGATGAACGCGCCGCCGAAGCCGATCACCGCCGAGAACGCCAGCAGCGCGCCGAGATTCAAGCCGTCCGCGGCCAGCGCCTGGTTGAGCCCGAGCAGGTCGATGACGATCGTGAGCACGACCATCACCGCAATGTTGGTGATCAGGAACAGGACGACGCGCTTCATGGACACCTCCGCCGCTGGTCGGCAGGCTGCATCTTAACGCCGCCCGTGCGCAGGCCAAAGTACCGCCGCGATGTTACCGACGATTGACTGGCGTCTCCTTGCCCCATGAATCGCGCAGCGTCACGGCGCGGTTGAACACCGGGTGTTGCGAACTGTGCTCATGGGGGTCGGCGATGAAATAGCCATGGCGCTCGAATTGGTAGCGCGCCTCGGGCGGCGCAGAAACAAGCGCGGGCTCCACGTACGCCGCCACAGTCGTCCTTGCCGCGGGGTTGAGATCGTCGAGATAGTTGCGCTCAGTCACCTCGTCGAACGGAGTCTCATCGTCGAAGATCGCGCCCCCTGTCGCGCCGGCCCGGGCGCTCACGTCGGGGCTCGCCTCGAACTGCGGCGTCAGGCGTCCGGGCTGCGGCGCCACGAACAGGCGATCGTAAAGGCGCACCTCCGCCGCCTGGGCGTGGCGTGTCGACAGCCAATGGATGTTGCCTTTCACCTTGCGCGCCTCGGCTCCCGGGGTGCCGCTGCGGGTGCTCGGATCGTACGTGCAGTGCACGGCGACCAGGTTGCCCTGCGCGTCCCGCTCGGCACCGACGCACTTGATGATGTAGCCGTAGCGTAACCGTACTTCGGCGCCGGGCGAGAGGCGAAAATAGCCCTTGGGCGGCACCTCGGCAAAATCATCGCGCTCGATCCAGAGCTCGCGCACCAACGGCAGCTCCCGCTTGCCCGCCTCGGGCCGCTGCGGATGATTGGGCGCGAAACATTGCTCTTCGTGATCGGCCGGATAGTTGTCGATCACGAGCTTGATCGGATCGAGGACCGCGATGCGTCTCTCCGCGCGCGCGTTCAAGTCTTCGCGCAGACAGTCTTCGAGCACGCTGATATCGATCCACTGGTGCGCCTTCGACACGCCGATTCGCTCGGCAAAAGCGCGTATCGCCTCGGGCGTGTAGCCACGTCGCCGCAGTCCGACGAGCGTTGGCATGCGTGGATCGTCCCACCCGTCGACGTACCTGCCGTCGACGAGTTCGATCAACTTGCGCTTGCTCATCACGCTATAGGTGAGATTGAGTCGCGCGAACTCGTACTGCTGCGGCAAGGGTCGTTGCAGCAGCCCGGCCTGCGCGAGCTGCTCGATGACCCAGTCGTAGAGCGGCCGGTGGTCCTGGAACTCGAGCGTGCACAGCGAATGGGTGATGCGCTCCAGCGCATCGGAGATGCAATGCGAGTAATCGTAGAGGGGATAGACGCACCATTTGTCGCCGGTGCGATGGTGCGTCGTATGGCGGATGCGATAGATCGCCGGATCGCGCAGGTTGATGTTCGGGCTGGCGAGGTCGATCTTCAGCCGCAGCACGTGCGCCCCGTCGGGAAACTCGCCCTCCTTCATGCGCTGGAACAGGTCCAGATTTTCCGCCACCGGGCGGTCGCGATAGGGGCTCGGTCGCCCCGGCTCGGTCAGCGTTCCGCGCAGGCGGCGCATTTCTTCCGGGGTGGAGCTCTCGACATAGGCGAGCCCGGCCTTGATGAAGTGCCGGGCGTAGGTGTAGAGACGATCGAAATAGTCGGACGCGTGGTAGAGGTGGGGGCCCCAGTCAAACCCGAGCCAGCGCACGGCGTCCTTGATCGAATCCTCGTACTCGAGGTCCTCCTTGACCGGGTTGGTGTCGTCGAAGCGGAGGTGGCATACGCCGCCGTTTTCGGCGGCCAGGCCGAAATTCAGGCAGATCGACTTGGCGTGGCCGATGTGCAGATAGCCGTTGGGCTCCGGTGGAAAGCGAGTGACCACTCGCCCACCGTACTTGTGGGTGTGCAAATCCTCGGCGATGATTTGCCGAAGAAAATTCGAACTCGGTGCGGCGCCCGCCGCTTGCGGCACTGCAGCAGTCATGACGATTTGTTCATGAACAAAGGAGCACCACCCCTCATTCTAACTGCAGGGGTGGGGTGCGTCACCGGCCGCTGTGCCACACGCAGGGAGAGCATGCGCCGCGGGCCGCATGCAGCAAGGCTTTGCGGCCCACCCCTCGCACCGGTCCTACAACATTGTCCACAATATCTGTGGATAAAAGTGTGCGTATCTTGTACATTCGGCCGCTAAGTCGTACCCAGAGTAGGACTTTCTCTGACATGCCTAAATCTACACCGCCGGTTTCGTCATATATTTCATAAAGTTGATTCGGCATCTTGGCCCGCTCCGAGGCACCGCGAATAGGCGCATAAAATGGCGAATGGGAGCGATTCGAGCCCGCTCGACCCGAACGATGTCCTGGACATACAGGCTGCTGCATCCGCGTTGTCGAACCCCCTCCGCGGACCCGGCATGAATGCCTCCGAAAGCACCGGGCCGGTCATCCCGGTGTCGCTGCTGGTCAGCTCGGCTCGCCTGCTCATTGAGCGCCATCTGGCTTTGGCGTGGATCGGCGGCGAGGTGTCGAACTTCAGCCGCGCCGCCTCGGGTCAC
This sequence comes from uncultured beta proteobacterium, assembly GCA_963763625.1. Taxonomy (GTDB): domain Bacteria; phylum Pseudomonadota; class Gammaproteobacteria; order Burkholderiales; family Casimicrobiaceae; genus PALSA-1003. The sequence goes on from CAVXPH010000005.1 coordinate 237,728, forward strand.
GCCTATTTCCTGCTCAAGGACGCGCAGGCCCAGGTGCGCTGCGTGCTGTTCCGGCACAAGGCGCAGCTGCTGGGGTTCGCCCTGGAAGACGGGATGCAAGTCGAGGTGCGCGCCACGCCGACCATCTATGAGCCACGGGGCGAATTCCAGCTCAACGTCGAGACGGTTCGACGCTCTGGCGTGGGCGCGCTCTATGAGCGATTCGCGCGGCTGAAGGCCCGCCTCGAAGCGGCAGGTTGGTTTTCCCCGGAACGCAAGCGCGCATTGCCGCGCTTTCCACGTGCCGTCGGCATCGTCACGTCGCGGCACGCGGCGGCGCTATCCGACGTGCTGACCACGCTCGCGCGCCGGACGCCGTCCCTGTCGGTCATTCTCTACCCCGCATCGGTCCAGGGTGGTTCCGCGGCCGCCGAGGTTGTCGCCGCCATCGCTGCCGCCAACGCGCGCGCCGAGGTCGACGTCCTGATCGTTTGTCGCGGCGGGGGTTCCATCGAGGACTTGTGGGTGTTCAACGAGGAGTCCGTGGCACGCGCGGTGTTCGACTCGCGCATTCCGATCATCAGCGGCATCGGACACGAAACCGATTTCACCATCTGCGACTTCGTCGCCGACGTGCGCGCGCCCACCCCGACGGGCGCCGCGGCGTTGCTTGGGGTCGACCGCAGCGCGCTGCTGGCCCAGCTGGCGGCGCAGTTCGCGCGCTGGCGGCGCGCGGCGGAGCGAGGGCTTGAGATTCGTATGCAGCGACTCGACGGCGCGTCGCGCCGCCTCGTGCATCCAGCCGACCGAATTGCCGGCCAGCGCGAGCGTCTGGCCGCGCTTGCATTGCGGCTCGCGCGCACCGCGAGCAGGGCCCAGGCGCGGCGCCGGCAGGCAGTGGTCGTCTCGGGGCGGACCCTCGCGCGTCTGCTGCGGGCCCCGCCCACGGGACACGCCGCACTCGAGCGCGCGCGCCTGCTCTGGCAGGGTGGCGCAAGGGGCCACCTCAGCGCCCTCGCGCAGCAGCTGGCGCGGTTCGAGTCAGGGCTGCGTCACCTCGGTCCGCACGCGGTCCTCGAGCGCGGCTACAGCATCGTAATGACCGCCTCGGGGGTCATCGTGCAAGACGCGGCCCAAACCGCTCGCGGCGATACGCTGCGGCTGCGCTTCGCGCGCGGCACGGCGGCGGCGCAAGTAACGAGCAAGACTGAAGACTAAGGCGCGCTGCCGGGCGCGCTTTTAAGCCTCGTCCGGGTCGGGATCGTCGATTGCGCTTAAGCCCTGTGCCGCATCGGCCGAGGCGGGAGGTGCCTGGGCCGCGATCGCCGGGCTCGGGCAGACGACGTCGGCGTTCTGCGCCCGGTGGCGCAGCGCGTGGTCCATGAGCACCATGGCGAGCATGGCTTCGGCGATGGGGGTGGCGCGGATGCCGACACAAGGATCGTGCCGGCCGTGGGTATTGACGATGACGGCGTTGCCCGCCTTGTCGACGCTGCGCCGGTCGAGGCGGATCGAAGAGGTCGGCTTGAGCGCGATCGACACCACGATGTCCTGGCCGGTCGAGATGCCGCCCAGGATGCCGCCGGCGTGATTGGACACGAAACCCTGCGCTGTCATTTCGTCGGCATGCTGGCTGCCCGCCTGGCCGATGCTCGCGAACCCGGCGCCGATTTCGACGCCCTTGACGGCATTGATGCCCATCATCGCGCCGGCGAGTTCGGCGTCGAGCTTGGCGTAGACCGGGTCGCCCCATCCGACCGGTACGCCCTCGGCGATGACCACGATCCGCGCGCCGCAGGAATCCCCTGACTTGCGCAAGGCATCCATGAAGGCTTCGAGCTCGGGCACGATGGCGTCGTTGGCGACGAAGAATGGATTGGCGTCGACGTGCTCCCAGCCTTTGAACGGTATGCGCTTGGTGCCGAGCTCGGTCAGGTGGCCGCGGATGGTCACGCCATAGCGTTCCCGCAGCCACTTCCTCGCGATCGCTCCGGCCGCCACGCGCACCGCCGTCTCGCGCGCCGACTGCCGGCCGCCACCGCGATAATCGCGGATGCCGTATTTCCGCCAGTAGGTGTAGTCCGCGTGCCCTGGCCGGAAGGTGTCGGCCATGTTGGAGTAATCCTTGCTGCGTGCATCCTCGTTGCGGATCAGCAGCGCGATCGGCGTGCCCGTGGTCCGGCCCTCGAACAGTCCCGACAGGATCTCGACCGTGTCCGACTCGCGCCGCTGCGTCACATGGCGCGAGGTGCCCGGCTTGCGCCGATCAAGGTCGTGCTGGATGTCGCTCGCGGTGAGCGCCATGCCCGGCGGGCAGCCATCGACCACGCAGCCGATCGCGGGCCCGTGCGATTCGCCGAACGAGGTGATGCAGAAAAGCGTGCCGAGCGTGTTGCCGGACATGACGACGGACGCGTTCGAGGCGTGTCAGCCGAGTGTAGCACGCGAGAACGCGGGATCCGGTACGATGGCGCGCGACCAAGTGCAAGCGCGCGCATGGCAAACCTGACCCTTGAATCCTTCGATGCCGGACTGATCGCGGCGCTGCGCTCGGCGCGCTTTGTCGCCGCACTGACCGGCGCGGGCATCTCCGCCGAGTCCGGGCTGGCTACGTTTCGCGACGCCCAGACCGGCTTGTGGGCGCGCTTCGATCCGCGCGAGCTGGCGACGCCGTCCGCGTTCGCACGCAATCCACAGCTTGTCTGGGATTGGTACGCCTGGCGCCGCGAGCTCGCGGCGAAGGCAGAACCCAATGCCGGCCACCTCGCGCTCACCGCGCTGGAGCAACGCGTGCCCGAATTCGCATTGATCACACAGAATGTCGACGGGCTGCACCAGCGCGCCGGCAGCTGCACCGTGGTCGAGCTGCACGGCAATATCGGGCGTGTGAAATGCTCGCGCGAGGGCACGCTCGTCGGGCAGTGGGAGAACTCGGCCCACGCGGTACCGCGTTGCGCACGTTGCGGCGCCCTGTTACGTCCCGATGTGGTGTGGTTCGAAGAGAGCCTGCCGGAGCTGGCGCTGGCCGCTGCCGAGGACGCCGTGCGGCGCTGCCGCGTCCTTCTCGTCGTCGGCACCTCGACCGAGGTCTATCCCGCTGCGGGGCTGCCCGAGCTGGCGCGGCGATCCGGCGCGCTTGTGGTGGAAGTCAATCCGAACCCGACCACGCTGTCCGCGACGGCCAACTATGTCCTGCGCGGGGCCGCGGGTAGCGTTCTGCCGGCTCTGCTCGCCGAGCTCGATTGAACGACCGAGCGCCGTGGCGCCCGGTCAAGAGCGTGCGCAGCGCTACCGCTCCACGCTTTCGGCTGGCTGCGGTGGCAACGGCGCAACATAGCCGACGACGAGCAAAAGCGCACCGACGCCGAGAAACGCGACGACGCGGCTTAGCCCCGACAGCGTCGCTAGGTCGATCGCAAAAAGCTTGACCACCACTGCGGCAAGCAGCCCGGCGCCGGTGAGCCAGAGCACGCGCAGTCGGCGCTGCGTCGCCACCACCATCGCGGCGAGCGCGGCGACGGTCCAGGTCAGGGTCAGCGCCGCCTGCAGCGGTCGCGAGGCGATGAGCGAGGACAGCTGCCACGGCACGCCGAGCCAGTGATGCACGGTCCGCGCGACGATGCCGTTGAGCACGACGAATGCGCCGGCCGCGCAGGCGCGATAAAGGCTGCGTCGGGTCACTCGAGCATCCTGGCGCGCCCAGATGAACAACGCAGTGAGCGCGCTCGCCAGCGTCAGGTCCAGCGGATTGGCCAGCGGCAGGTAAGGCAGGGGCCGAGAATCGCCGGGGCTGAGCAGGGCAAGGGCGACAAAGCCCAATCCGAGAAGGGCGGCAACGATCGTTCCTGCGGTGCGCGCGTAAGCATCGCCGAAGCTGCGCATGGGCCAGCTCGCGCCGCGCTCCGAGCGCACCGTTGCCACCAGATAGAGCGCAAGCGGCAGCAGATGCGCGCAGGCAGCCCACACGGTGGCCGGCGCCGTGACGCGCGCGGTCCATTCGCCCGCCTCCCAGGCAATCTGTCCCAGCAGCAGCAGCGCGCCGAACGCGTGCGCGGCCCCGATCCATGGGCGCAGATCCGAACTCGGTTTGGCGGCGCCGGGGGTGTGCACCGTGGCCGCGCGCCTCTCGCTGCGATAAAGCGCCGTGAAATGCAGCGCCCATGCAAGCGGGTAGACGGCCCATCCGTATTCGGTGACGCTGGTCCGCGCATGCGCGAGGTCGTGGCCGAGCGAGAGCGCGATGGCCGGGAGCAGGACCACGGCGGCGCCGTCGAGCCGCGGCCAGCGCAAGGGCCGAGCAAGCAGCAGCGCCGCGCCGATGCTGGCGGCGATCCAGGCCAGCATCGCGTGGCCCTCGGTGCGCATCGCGACCTCGCGCGCAATTTCAGCCATGCCGCCGCCCAGCCACCAGGCACAACCCCATCCGAACAGCAGTTGCAGGAGCGTGCGCTCGGCAGAGGGCAGTACCTCGCCGCGCCGATCGCCGAAGCGCACGCTCGCCAACGCCGCCAGCGCTACAGCCGCGCAACCAAGGAACTGGCGGTTGGCGAAGGCAAGTTCGGCGGATTCATCGAAGCCGCTGAGCAGCAGGGAGATGCCGGCGGCCACCTGCAACAGCAGGGCGAAGCCGCGCGCGAAGCGGCGATCCTCGCGGCAGCCGATCCAGTACACGCCAGCCGCTTCGACCGCCCACACCGCGCTCGTCCAGTGCGCATCGACGGCGAAGGGCACGGTCAGCGTGGCAAAGATGACCGCCAGCGCGCCGAAGGCGGAGGCAAGGGTTGCCGTGCTCGCCGTTCCGGGTCGCCTCAACAGCCGCCAGAGCAGCGCATACATGAGCGCGACCAGCGCGCTACTCCAGGCCAGGCCATAGCGGGTCTGCGCGACGAGCGGCGCCTGCAGCGCGAGGGCGACGATCGGAACACCGACGACAAGCGGCGCATCGAACCGGCGCTCGCCCGCGCCGCGCCACGCGTGCACCACCGGCAGCGCGACGTAGGTCAGGAAAAACACCGCCAGGAATGGCTCGACAAGGGCGAAATAGGCCGGCTCGAAGTATTCATATCCCCACCACAGCCCGAGCAGGAGCGTGCCCACGAAGCCGACCAGGTCGAGCACGCGCCAGGAGCGGAAAGCAGCAACGCCGACGACCAGCACGTTGACCACCGCGACATAACCGAACAGCGCCAAGGGCTCGCTCACCGTTGCGACCAGAACCGGGGCCAGGAAACCGCCCAGCGCCGCCAGCGCGGCGAGCGCCGGGGCGTCGAACACCAGCGCCAGCACGATCGAGAGCACCGCGATCGCGGCGAGCAACGCGAAGGCGAGCTCGGGCGAAAGCAGAGGCACCAGCTGCAGCGCCGCGAAGGTCGTCAAGTACAGCACGCCCAGACCCCCACCGATGAGTGCCAGCGCGTAGGCTCGACGCGTGTTGCGCAGCCTCGCGCCCACCCCGATCATCGTGGCGCCGGCGAGCGCGACCCCGGCAAACTGCAACTGGATCGGGACGGTCACGTGCTCGGCGAAATAGGACAGCAGGAAGGCGATGCCAAAAAAGAGTACGACGACACCGATGCGAACCAGGGTATTGCCGTCGCTCAACCACGCCCACGGCGCCAGCTTGACCGCGCGCGCTTGGGGCACAACGCTTGCGCGGCCCGCGGTGGCATGAGCGGAACCTTGCTCACCCAGGCCGCCCTTGCGCACCGGAGTTCGCGCGGCAGCCGAAGGCTCGACCATGGTCGTGGGCGCCGGGGCAGCCGCGGGCGCTGCGGGAGTCGGCGCGAGCGCAGCGGGCGCGGCGGCCGCTGCCGCCGCCGGCAGCGCGATCCCGGCTCGGGCGAGGGCGACTTCGAGCATGGCCAGGCGCTGCTCCAGGGCTGCGATGCGCGTTGCGCTCGCCTGCTCGCCCGCCGCGGCCGATGGCGCGACGGCGCGCGCCGTGGTCGCTGCGCCCGGGCGCTGGCGCATGAAAAGCCCGATGGCGACACCGACGCCGGTGCCGAGCACCAGGCCGGGGAAGCCGTAGCCGTAGGCGCCGATGAGCGCGCCAAGAAGTGCCCCGAGCCACAGCATCGCCGCCTCCCAAGCCCGCCTAGAGCCAGTCGCCGCGCAAAGCGAACACCTTTTCCTGCAGCCTTTCGGGGGTCGCCTGCTCCGGCGCGAGCGGCGCGCCTGCGACGAGCGAGATTTTAGAGAACAGGCCGCGTAGCCGGCGCATCGCCTTGCCCCGGTACGAGCGGCTGAAAAAGCTGCCCCACAGCCCGCGCAGAGCCATCGGCACCACCGGCGCGGGCGCTTGCTCCAGAATGCGCTGCAGGCCGGGCCGGAAGCGGTTTATCTCGCCCGTGTCGGTGATCTTGCCCTCGGGAAAGATGCACACGATTTCACCGGCCCTGAGCGCGTTCGCCGCTTCCACGAAGGCCTGTTCCTTGAGCGCTGGATCTTCCCTGGCGGGAGCAATCGGAATCGCACGCATGGTGCGAAAGATGAAATTGAGCAGAGGTGTGGTGAAAATGCGATGGTCCATCACGAAGCGGACGGGCCGGGCCACGCAGGCGGCGATCACGATGGCGTCGACGTAGCTTACGTGGTTGCAGACGATCACGCAGGCGCCCTGGTCGGGGATCTGCTCCAGGCCCCGTTTGTCGACGCGATACAGGCTGTGGATCAGCAGCCAGGCCAGGAACCGCATCAGGAACTCGGGCACCAGCGAGTAGATGTAGATCGCGACGACGGCGTTCATAAGCCCGGTGGCGAGGAACAGCTGCGGGATGGTCAGGCCCGCCTTGAGCAAACCGAGCGCGATGCCGGCCGAAGCCACCATGAACAGAGCGTTCAGAATGTTGTTCGCGGCGATGATGCGCGAGCGGTACGCGGGCTCCGAGCGTTCCTGGATGAGCGCGTAGAGCGGGACGATGTAGAAACCCCCGAACATGCCGAGCAGCACCAGATCGGCGATGATGCGCCAGTGCGCACCGATCGAGATGAAATGCTCGATGCCGGCGAGACCGTCGGGCTGCAAGCCGCGGCTGGCGAAATAGAGGTCGACCGCAAACACCGACAGGCCGATCGAGCCGAAAGGCACCAGTCCCACCTCGACCTTGCGTCCGGACAGGCGCTCGCATAACAGCGAGCCGATACCGATGCCGATCGAGAACAGCGCCAGCAGCAGCGTGGCGACGTGCTCGTCGCCTCCCAGGACCGCCTTGGTGAACGTCGCGAATTGGGTAAGATAGGTCGCGCCGTAGAACCAGAACCACGAAATGCCGAGCATCGATAGCCAGACGACGCGATGGCCGTAGGCGAAGCGCAGGTTGCGACTCGTTTCGCTCACCGGATTCCAGTTGATCTTGAGTTCCGGCGCCACCGCGGGGGTCGTGGGAATGCCCCGGCTCACGAGGTAGCCGGCAACGGCGATGCCGATGGTGGTCACGCCGGCGATCAGCGGGCCATGGGGCTTGATGGCGATCACCAGACCGCCGACGATCTCGCCCAACAGGATGGCGACGAACGTCCCCATCTCGACTAAGCCATTGCCGCCGATCAGCTCGTCGCTGCGCAGCTGCTGCGGCAGGATCGCGTACTTGACCGGCCCGAAAACGGTCGAATGCACGCCCATGAGGGTCAGCGCGGCGAACAGCAGGATCAGATCCTTGCGATAGAAGCCGATCGCGCCGACGATCATGATCCCGATCTCGAACAGCTTGATGTAACGGATGAGGCGCGATTTTTCGAACTTGTCCGCGACCTGGCCCGCCGTTGCCGAAAAGAGCACGAAGGGCGCGATGAAGACGGCGGCCGCGATATTGACCAGGTCGTTCGCGGAGAGCGTGGTCAAGGTCATGGCCTGGAAGGCGACGAAGATCACCAGCGCGTTCTTGTAGACGTTGTCGTTTCCCGCACCCAGGAATTGGGTCCAGAAGAAGGGGGCAAAGCGGCGCTCGCGCAGTAGCTGGAACTGGCTATGCTCCGCCATGGGGGCTCCTCGGTCCGGGGTGCCGGGCGAACTCGGGATAGCGGGGACTGACCCGTGGGGATCCATCGCTAGTGATGTTGCGCGAGGTAGTCCTGCACCGCAGCCAGGGCGTTGCGCACCGCGGCCACGTCGGGCCAGAAGTACACCATCCTGCCGGCCTTCTTGCATTTGAGCACCCCGGCCTCGCGCAGCACGCGCAGGTGGTGCGAAACCGCGGTGCGCGACAACGTCGAAGCGAACACGATCTGGCCGAGGTTGAGCCGCTCGCCCGGCTCAAACATGAGCAGGATGCGCTGTCGATGCGGGTCGCCGAGGGCGACGAACATGCGCGCGATGCGCCGCCAAGCGACGGGGATCGCCCGTCCATACACCTTATTCATGTCTAAATGTCTAGTCTAATAGCCGCTAAATCTACGCTTCCTGAGGCGCTTGTCAAGGCACCCGGGAGCGGCCATCGGGCCAGCCGCGGCGGCGCCATCGGCTACAATAGCCCAGGGTCGCAACACCTCCCGTCCGATGCGCCAATACCTCGAATTCATGCGTCACGTGCGCGACTGCGGTCAGCGCAAGGCCGACCGGACCGGGACCGGGACGCTGTCGGTGTTCGGTTATCAGATGCGCTTCGATCTTGCCGCAGGATTTCCGCTGCTGACCACCAAGAAGGTGCATACCAAGTCCATCGTCCACGAGTTGCTGTGGTTTCTCGCTGGCGACACCAATGTGCGTTATCTGCGCGACAACGGCGTGACGATCTGGGACGAATGGGCGGACGAAAACGGCGACCTGGGACCGATCTATGGTTACCAGTGGCGCTCCTGGCCCGGTCCCGATGGCCGCCACATCGACCAACTGTCCGCCGTGCTCGCGCAGATCCGCAGCAATCCGGATTCGCGGCGGATGCTTGTCTCGGCGTGGAATGTCGGCGACATCCCGCGCATGAAGCTGCCGCCCTGCCATGCGTTTTTCCAGTTTTACGTCGCCGAGGGCAGGTTATCCTGCCAGCTCTACCAGCGCAGTGCGGATATTTTCCTCGGCGTGCCGTTCAACATCGCCTCCTATGCACTGCTCACGCAGCTGGTGGCGCACCAGACCGATCTCACCCCTGGCGACCTGATCTGGACCGGCGGCGATTGTCATCTCTACCTGAACCATCTGGAACAAGTCGCGACACAGCTCGCGCGAGCGCCCTACCCCCTGCCGAAACTCGTGCTCAAGCGGCGGCCGGCGTCGCTGTACGAGTACCGCTACGAGGACGTCGAATTCGCCGACTACCAGTATCATCCGCCGATCCGGGCCGCGGTGGCGGTGTAGCCGCGCGGTCCCGGCGGGCGAAAAAAAAGCCCGCTGGGAGGAAATGAGCGGGCAAGGGGGGATTCCGATGGTCAGAGCATTGCCCCACTCCGAGAGGGTCAGGCGTTTCGGGCCTTTCGTCCCGCGGCCACCTGCGGCCGGTTTGCGCTGACAGTGGGTTGTCTTTAGGTCGCCTGCTGCCGATCCGGTTGGCTAGATGACGCTGCGGGCGGCGTTGACGCGCTCGACCAGTTCTTCCAGCGCCACTTGCTGCGCTGGCGACAAGGCCTGATCCGCCGCGGCGGACTCGCTGCCTCGGCGTTCGCTATCCGGCTCAGGCACTGCGAGCCAAAAGGCAGAAAATTCCGGGCAAAACGCATTCATCTCACAGCCTCGTATTTCAATACCGCGTTGACTTCCACTTCCGTCTGTACGCCAACTAGCAATCGGTGTGCCAAGCAGTTCACACTCAAATCAATCAAGGAGTTGTGGGAATTGACTGTTGCCGGCCCTGCCAAGGCTAGGCAGTTCTTACCCACACCATGCGATTCCTGTCGCATTCTCACGACAGAAGTCCTCTGGCAGACCGTAACAATAGGATTTAATTGCCGAATCGCTGTCGTCGGATGACGACAGCATAGACCCGCCAGGTAAGCCGGGCGGCGCCAAAGCCGACGTAGAGCAGACGCGGGCTAGGGTTTGCCGTCCTTGAACATCGCCGGCTCCAGACGATGGCGTTGCAGCAGCTTGTAGAACTCGGTCCGGTTGCGCTTGGCCAGGGTTGCAGCCTGGGTCACGTTGCCGCCCGTGATCTTGAGCAGGCGCACCAGGTAGTCGCGCTCGAACTGCTTGCGCGCCTCCTCGAAGGGCGCCAGCACCCCGGCGTCCTCGCGCAGGGCGCCCTGCACCAGCGTTGCCGGAATGATGCTCGTCGTCGTCAGCGCGAGCGCCTGTTCGAGCAGGTTCAAGAGCTGCCGAACATTGCCCGGCCATGGCGCCGAGATGAGCAACGCCATCGCGTCGGGCGCCAAGGATGGCACCGGCTTCTTGTAGCGCTCGGCGAGCTTGCGCAGAAAATGTGCGGCCAGGAGCGGGATATCCTCACGCCGCTCGGCCAGCGGAGGCAACTTGAGCGAGACGACATTGAGGCGATAGTAGAGGTCCTCGCGAAACTGCCCCGCGGCTTTCTGCGCGTCGAGGTCGCGGTGGGTGGCGGAGATCACCCGCACGTCGATCGGCACCGATTGCGTCGCGCCGACCGGACGCACCTCGGCCTCCTGCAGAACGCGCAGCAGCTTCACCTGGAGCGCCAGCGGCATGTCGCCGATTTCGTCTAAGAATATCGTGCCGCCGTCCGCGGCGAGGAACAGCCCCTTGTGCGCCTGCACCGCGCCGCTGAATGCACCGCGAGCGTGTCCGAAAAGCTCGGACTCAAGCAGCGGTTCGGGAATGGCACCGCAATTAACGCCAACGAACGCCCGCAGCGCACGCGGGCTGGCGCGATGGATCGCGTGTGCCAACAGCTCCTTGCCGGTCCCCGATTCGCCAAAAATCAGCACGCTTGCGTCGGAGTCGGCGACCAGGCGCGCCTGGCGCAGCAGGTCTTCCATGCGTGGGCTGCGGGTGATGATCCCCCCGCGCCACTCGCCGCTGGCTTGTTTGCTCGCCTCGGGGCCCTCACCGGTAAGGCGTACGGCGCTCGCCACCTTCTGCAGCAGTTCCTGGCTGTCGAAAGGCTTGGTCAGGAAGCCGAAGACGCCGCGCTGGGTTGCCGACACCGCGTCGGGAATCGTTCCATGCGCGGTCAGGATAATGACGGGCAACGCCGGATGCTGGCGATGGATCGCATCGAACAACTGCAGGCCGTCAATGCCGGGCATGCGCATGTCGGTGATCACGGCCGCGGGCCGTGCCACCGCGAGCGCGGCGAGCGCAGCTTCCCCGCTGTCGGCGGTGCGCACGCGATAGCCCGCCGAGGTAAGGCGCAAGCTGATCAGCTTGAGCAGGTCGGGGTCGTCGTCAACGAGCAGGATGTCGCCGGAATTTGCCATGGCTGCCTCTATCGCCCCGTTCCGCCGCCACCGCCCGCGCTGCCGCCGCCGGCATTGCGGCTGCGCTCCAGCAGCAGGCTGCGTTCGACCGCGCGCAGCGCGTCAAGCTTTTCCTGGGCCGCGGCGGTCCTTTTCTGCTCCTCCTTGACACTGCGCGTGCGTTCGACGATCTGCACATAGAGCACCGTCGCGATCTGCTTCAGCGGCGATGGGCTGGTCTTGCCGACGAGAGGCTCGAGCAGGGACAGGGCACGAGGATCGTCGGGCGACCCGGCGCTGGCCAGCGTCAGAAGCATCGCCAGACGGATGCGGTTGGCATCGTTTCGGGCGCGGTTCATGGCCTGGTTCGCGGTGGCGAGTTCACGCTTGAGGTCATCGCCCGATTCCACTGCGTAGCGCTGCAGGTCGACGAGCAGCAAAAGGGCTTGTTCCTCCTCCTCGTTGACCGGTGGTGGGGGCGCGGGGGCCGGGAGCGACGATTGCGGCGGGGCCTGCACGATCACCACTTCCGGGACGGGGACGGGCGTTACCGGCAGTGCCTCGTGCGCGACTGCAACCACAGGCAAAGGCGCAGCCGCTTGGGGCGCGGGCGAAGGCGGCGTGGCAGCGCACGCGGTAAGAAGGACGAGTCCGGCAGCGCTGCCGGCGCGGCCAACGCGCCGGCGAATCAACCTTCCTCCCGGATCGAGATGGCCCCTGCCTCGCGTGCGGGCGACGTATCGGTCACGGCAAGCGGCAGCCAGAGACGGAAATGGGCGCCGCGCCTGCCGGCAGCACGTTCCATCAATTCGATTCGCCCACCATGCAGCAGGGCGTACTCGCTCGCGATCGCCAGACCCAACCCCGAGCCCTTGATCCGGCCCTCCGGGGCCGGCTTGCCCTGGTAGAACGATTCGAAAATCCGCGGTCGGTCCTCCGGATCGATGCCCGGACCCAGATCGATGACATCGAGAACGGCATGACCACTTTCGGTGTGCAGGTCGAGGGTGATGCTCCCGGACCGGGGCGAGTACTTGATCGCGTTGGAGACCAGGTTATCGACGATGGCGCGGATCTTGTCGGCGTCGCCGACCACGATCGCCGGCTTCACTCGCGTATCGAAGCTGAGCATGCGCGCGAACGCCGCCAACTTGTGCTCCCGGACGACACGACGAATCACATCGGCGAGCGGCACCGGCCCAAGCGTCTGTGGCTCGATGCTGCGGGTTTGGTGATAGTTAAGCAGATCCTCGATGAGCTTCTGCAAATTGAGCGTGTTCTCGCGCACGATGCGCACGATTTCCTGCTGCGGCGGCGACAGCTCGCCGCCGACGCGATCGCGCAACAATTCGGCACCTTCGCGCACCGCGGTCAGTGGTGTCTTGAGCTCGTGCGAGACGTGACGCAGGAAGCGGGTCTGTTGTTCCTCAAGCTCGTGCAGGCGCGCGCGCAGCCACTCCAGGCGCTGGCCCAGATAGCGCATGTCCTGCGGGCCGTTGACCTCGATGGCATGGGTGAAATCCGCGGTCCCCATCTGTCGAATCGCCATATCGAGCTGGCGGATCGGGCGCGCGATGAGCACCGCGAACAGGATCGCCAGGACGAGCGCGATCGCGCCAGCCGCCAACGCGAGATAGCCCCAGGTTTTGCGTCCCTCGGCCGCAGTTTCCTGCAGCCTTTCGATCTCGTGCTCGGTCAGGCGGTTGCTCGCGGTAAGCATCGCCTGGGCGCTGGCCGACAGCGCCGCGTAACCCTCGGCGAGCACGCTGGCGGCATCCGCCGGGCGCTGCGGCGCGGTAAACAGGGTGTAGAGGCGGCTCTCGCTGTCGCTCAGCTTATCGAGCTGGCTCAACTGCGCGCGATCGAGCGGAAGTTGCTGCAGCTGCTGCGTTGATTGCCGGAAGTCCTGGCGCAAGCGCGTGTAATCGTCGATAAGCTGTGGATCGTCGAGAATGAGGTCCTGGCGGACGAGGCGCTCCAGCGTAGTCGCCTGCTCGTAGAGCTGCCGACTTGCGCGTCCCGCCTGCGCGGCCTGCAGCACGGCCTGCTGGCTCTGAGTGCCGAGACGGTCGAGGCTGACGATCAACTCGACCAGCGCGTACAGCAATGGCAGGCTGACGAGCAGGAATCCGAGCAGAATGAATTTGAGGAATGAGCGCGGGTAATACACGAGTGATGACGGGCGATCGCTATAATAATTGTAGTCAAACGATGCCCGGGCCCTCAGAGCGACGCGTGCACGATACACCACCCCCTGCCGGCTCGCCAAGCGCACCGAGTCCGGCCCATTCGCATCGAATCGCAGTCATCGCCGCCGTCGCGCGCAACGGCATTATCGGCGTCGAGAACCGCCTGCCGTGGCGCCTTCCGGAGGACCTGCGCCGCTTTCGCGCACTGACGACCGGGCACTCGGTCATTATGGGGCGGCGCACCTGGGAGGCGATCGGCAAGCCGCTCCCCGGGAGACAGAACCTCGTCGTCAGCCGCCGCCGCGGTCCGGTCGGGCAGGATGTTGAGTTCACGCCCTCGCTCGATGCGGCGCTCGCGCGTGTCAGCCTACCCGAGCCGGTGTTCGTGATTGGCGGCGAAGCGCTCTACCGCGCCGCACTGCCGCGCGCCGAGATACTGTATCTGACCGAGATCGCGCGCGATTTCGACGGCGACGCCCGATTTCCCCGCTTTGACCGTTCCCACTGGCGCGAGTCCCTGCGCGAGGCGCACACAGCGTCAGACATCGGCGGTCCCCTCGTCTACGAATTTGTGGTCTATGAGCGCGCCGATCCTTGACGCCAGCGGGGCGCTTCGCCGCCGTCGCGTTTGAAACCCAGGGAGTTCCGCCATGAGCGAGGAATTTGAAGTGCACGGCCCGCACGACGACGAGGTTGAGCACCAGGGGCAGCACGGTGACCCGTTCGCGGGACGCCTCGCCGTGATGACGGCGATCTTCGCCACCATCGGCGCGCTGTTCGCCTACATGGCTGGCGCGACGCAGAACGAGGCGCTGCTGTTCAAGAACGAAGCCGCGATTCGCAGGACCGAGGCTTCGGATCAGTGGAATTTCTATCAGGCCAAAAGCAGCAAACAGAACCTGGCCGAACTCGGCGCGACGCTGACCAGCGGCGAACAGCAGGCACGCTACGCGAGAGAGGCCGAGCGCTACAAGACCGAGAAGGAGGAGCTCGCGCCCGAGGCGAAGCGCCTCGAGCAGCAATCCAAGGAAGCCGAGGAAAGAAGCGAGGCGTCAACGCACAACCATCACCGCTGGGCGCAGGCGATGACGCTGATCCAGATCGCAATCGCGCTTGCCGCCATCACGATACTGACCCGCAACCGGCGTCTGCAATACATGGCCTACGCTGTCGCCACAGGCGCCCTGGCCGTCGGGGCCCTCGCGCTCGCCCACGTCTAGCGCCCTAGGCGAGGTTGCGCAACTCCCGCAGCGCCACCGACAGCATGGCCGCGTCAATCGATGCCGCCGCGCGGATCTCGCCGAAAAGCTGCGCGGCGCGCTCGACGCCACGGCGGTTGCCATCCTCCCAGGCAGCGATGAGCTCGGGCGGGGCGCTGATTGCGCCACCCCCGCTTAGCACGTCGGCGGTGAGGGCACGCTGCAGGTTCGACAGATCGTCCTGCATTGCTCCTTTCGCCAGCATCTGCCAGTGGGCGTCACTGGGAAGCATTGCAATCTTCTCGCGCAACCACGGCAGGCCGAGGCGCGTCGCCAGCGCGAAATAAACCTCGGCCACCGTCTCGACCGGCCGCTTTGCCGCGCCGGCAACTTCGACAATGTCCAGTGCCGCGTAGAGCGTATCGAATGCGACCACTCGCAGGGCCAGCACCTGCGGCACCCTTTTCGCAACGTAGTCCGCGACCGCGGCGTCGATGCGCCCGCGCTCGCCCGGGTCGAGCAGCTGTGGCAGCCGGGTCGCCAGCGCACGGACCTGCGGCGTGAAGTGCGCAATCGTCGCCGCCATGTCCTCGCCGAGCCGACGCGAGCGGAGGAACCAGGTCGTACCACGCTTGATGAGCCGACTCGTGTCGAGCAACATGGCGGACTGCACGGCATCATCGACCGTGTTATCCAGTGCCTCGATGGCGATCCAGAGGTCAACGTATCCGAACACCTCGCGGTTGAGCAGGTAGGCGCGCACGACCTCATGCGGCTTGGCACCGGTCGTCTCGAGCAGTTGGTGCACAAACGTGCTGCCGACGCGGTTGACCATGCTGTTGGTGACGTAGGTGGCGATGATCTCGCGCTTCAGCGGATGCCTCGCCATGTAGCCCCCGAAGCGCGAGTGCAACGCCTGCGGGAAGTACCGCGCGAGCGCCGTCGCGACCCACGAGTCGTCCGGAAGCGACGAAGCCAGGAGCTCGTCGTAGAGCCAGATCTTGCTGTAGGCGAGGAGCACCGCACGCTCGGGGGAGGTG
Organism: uncultured beta proteobacterium; assembly: GCA_963763625.1. Taxonomy (GTDB): domain Bacteria; phylum Pseudomonadota; class Gammaproteobacteria; order Burkholderiales; family Casimicrobiaceae; genus PALSA-1003. The sequence continues at coordinate 253,433 of CAVXPH010000005.1, forward strand.
AGGCCGATGCCCTTGGCGCGACGTTCGGCAATTTCCTCGTCCGTGGGCAGGAACTCCAGCGCGCGGTTAAGCCGTCCGGACTTTTCCAGGAAGTGGATGAAACGTTGGTGGGCATCGAGCAACTGGGACACAATCCGTCCGGTCACTGACAGCGACTGCGTCTGGAAGACGTTGTCGCGCAGGACCAGCGCCGCGACGTCGTCGGTCATCTCTACGAGCAACGCGTTGCGCTGTTTTTCGGTCAGCTCGCCTTCGAGGATAGGCAAGCCGAGCAGGATCTTGATGTTGACCTCGTGATCGGACGTGTCGACCCCGGCCGAGTTGTCGATCGCGTCGGTGTTGATGCGACCACCGGCCAGGGCGTACTCGATCCGCCCGAGCTGGGTGCAGCCGAGGTTGCCACCCTCCACGAACGCCCTGCAGCGGAGCTCGCGGCCGTTGACCCGCAGCGCGTCGTTGGCGCGGTCACCGACCAGTGCATGCGTCTCACCGGTGGCCTTGACGTATGTGCCGATGCCACCGTTGTAGATCAAGTCAACCGCTGTCTTGAGGATTGCGTTGACCAACTCCGTCGGGGTGAGCGCGGCAGCGGATATCGACAGCGCCTTCTGCACCTCCGGCGTGATCGCAATGGACTTGGCGCTGCGCGGGTGGACGCCGCCACCGGCAGAAATCAGCTTTGCGTCGTAGTCCGCCCACGACGAGCGCGGCAGCTTGAACATGCGCTCCCGTTCCCGGAAGCTAGTTTCTGTATCGGGCGTCGGATCGAGGAAAATGTGCCGATGGTCGAACGCGGCAACGAGCTTGATGTGGTGCGACAACAGCATCCCGTTGCCAAACACGTCGCCCGACATATCGCCGATGCCGGCGACGGTGAAATCGGTCGTCTGCGTATCGATGCCCATCTCGCGAAAATGCCGTTTGGCCGATTCCCACGCGCCACGCGCCGTGATCCCCATCGCCTTGTGGTCGTAGCCCGCCGAGCCGCCCGATGCGAACGCGTCGCCAAGCCAGAAGCCGTACTCCGCGCTGATCGCGTTGGCGTAGTCGGAAAAAGTCGCCGTCCCTTTGTCGGCGGCGACGACCAGATAGGGATCATCCTCGTCGTGGCGCTTGACGTCGGGCGGCGGCACGATCTTCTCGCCCACGCGGTTATCGGTCAGGTCGAGCAGCCCGCGCAGATAGTTCTGGTAGCAGGCGACACCTTCCTTGAGGTACGCCTCGCGGTCAGCCGCTGACGGTGCACGCTTAAGCACGAATCCGCCTTTCGAGCCGACCGGGACAATGACCGTATTCTTGACCATTTGTGCCTTGACCAGGCCCAGCACCTCGGTGCGGAAATCCTCCGGCCGGTCCGACCAGCGCAACCCGCCACGCGCGACCTTGCCACCGCGCAGGTGCACGCCCTCGAAACGCGTCGAGTAAATGAAGATCTCGAACATCGGTTTGGGCTCCGGCAGTCCGGGCACCTTGGAGGGGTCGAACTTAAACGACAGAAAGCTTTTCCGCCGGCCCGCCGTATCGCGGCGCCAGAAATTCGTGCGCGTCGTCGCCTGGATGAGCGCAAGAACCTGCCGCAGCACGCGGTCTTCCGACAGGTTGTCAACGCCTTCGAGCGCCGTTTCGATGGCCCGGACCTGCGCCGCGGTGCGGGCCTCGATGTCTGCGCCACCAGCGGGATCGCAGCGCAGTTTGAACAACTCGACGAGCTCGCGTGCGATGGCGCCATGCCCGGAGAGCGTGCTCTCGATGAACGCCTGCGAGAGCGGAAACCCGATTTGCCGCAGGTACTTCGCATACGCCCGCAGGATGGTGATCTCCTCAGCGGGCACGCGCGCGAGCACGACCAGGCGATTAAAGTCGTCGTTCTCCACATCGCCGCGAAAGACGCGCGCGAACGCATCCTCGAACACGCCATGCAGGCCGTCGACTTCGACTTCGGTGTCGACAACGGGTGAAAGCAACCCGAGGTCGTGGATCCAGGTTAGTGGCGAGCCGTCGGGTGCGATGCGGTACGGACGCTCCTCGAGTACCTTGAGACCCATGCGCTCGAGCATCGGCAGGCTGTTGGAAAGGGTCACCGGCCTGCCGCGGTGAAAGAGCTTGAACCGCAGCGCCCCCGGTGCCGCTTCCAGCGGCCGATACAGCGACATGCCGAGGGGATCCGCGTCGGTGAGCCGTGCCATCATCTCGATGTCGGGCACCGCCGCGCGTGCGGCAAACTCCTCCCGATAGGCTGCCGGAAAGGCGGCGCCGAACTGGCGGAAGAGCGCGTTGCCGCGAGCTTCGCCAAGCGCCTCGATCAGTGCAACCTTGAGGTCATCCTCCCAGCGGCGGGCCGCAGAAACCAGCTGCGCCTCCAGGGCGCGTACGTCGTAGGCCGGGATCTGGCCTGGCGTGGTGCGCACGATGATCATCACCCGCACCAGGGGTGATTCGGAAAGGTGGGCGTTGAACTCGGAGCTCGATCCTTCGAATGCCTGCGTCAGGATCGCCTGCCATTTCTGCCGCAGCTCCGTCGTGTAGTTCTCGCGCGGCGCGTAGATCAGGCAGGAGAGGAAGCGCTCGAAAGCGTCGCGACGCACGAACAGGCGTAGGCGTTGCCGATCCCCGAGATGGAGGATTGCCTTGGCCGTACGCAGCAGATCCTCGTCGTTGGTCTGGAACAGTTCGTCGCGCGGGTAGTTATCGAGTATGTTGACCAGCGCCTTGCCAGCGTGTCCTCCTGCGGGCAGCGCGGCACGCTTGATAACCGTCGCGACCTTGCGCCGCAGAAGCGGGATGTCGGCCGCGTTGGCGCTGTAAGCGGTCGAGGTGAACAGGCCGAGAAAGCGATCCTCGCCGACGACATCGCCCTTCGCGTCGAAGCGCTTGACGGCGATGTAGTCGAGATAGCCCGGCCGGTGCACCGTCGAGCGCGATGTCGATTTAGTGACCACAAGCAGCTCCGGGCGCCGGGCGTAGGCGCGGACCTCGGGTGGCAGCGCCGCAAAGCTCGCTGCAATTTCCTTACTTTTGCCCTCGCGCAGGATGCCGAGACTCGATCCGGGCACGATCTTGAGCACGTCCTCGCCATCGACGACCGCAAGGTCGTGGCAGCGATAGCCGAGAAAGGTGAAGTGATTGTCGGCCAGCCAGAGCAGAAAATCCTCGCCTTCGCCGAGTTCCTCCGCCGGCAATGGCGGCGGCTGCTTCCGTACCTCGGCGACAATGGCCCGCACCCGGTCGCGCATTGCCATCCAGTCGTCGACCGCCGCGCGCACATCGTCGAGCACCCGGGCAATGTCCTGCGCCAGGGCATCCAGGCGCCCCGCCTCGGTGATACGGTCTACTTCGACATGAATGAACGATTCGCGCTTTGCATTCTTCCCACCGCCGGTCGACAACCCCACCAGCGTGCCGTCGGCTCCGCGTTCGACCTCGACGATCGGATGCATGATGAGGTGCAGCGTCAAACCGTGACGATTGACCTCCATCGTCACCGAGTCGACCAGAAACGGCATGTCGTCGTTGACGATTTCGATGATCGTGTGCGTTGACTGCCAGCCGTGTTCCTCGAGGGTCGGATTGAACACCCGGATCCGGGCGTGGCCAGGCTCCCGCTTGCGGGCGAAATTCCAGTGCGAGAGCGCGGCGCCGTAGAGGTCGGCCGTTTGTCTCTCGACGAGGTCCTCCGCTTCGACGTCGCGGTAGTAGCGCGCGGCGAAGTCGGCAACCGCCGCCCGCTGCGTCGGCGTCACCTTGGCGCGGACGAGCTGCTGCACCTCGTCGAGGCGTTGCACGCGCCCGTTGTCTGCGTCTGCGCTCATTATCTCCTCTTCACTGCGTCCGATCGGCCGCGAGCGTCGCTTGCTCGCGTGCCCGCCGTCGCCTCGTCCGACGCGGCTGTTGATCTTGCGCGCTATTGTGCTCTAGCTCAATCCGGGACGCGGACCGGCCACGCCGTATCCTGCACTTTCCCCCGCCGCGGACGGAAGCGCAACAATGGCTAGCCGATGCTTCACGCTGATGACCGGGCTCGAACCGGGCACCGGCACGAAACCCGCGGGGAGAATGGTTCCGCGCCGGCGTGCTGGCGCCGAACCGGTCAGCGCAAATCAGGCCGAAACCGCGCCGGCGACGGCACGACGAATCGCGGCGTATTTCGCTCGGTCCTGGCGGAACGTCGTCAAGCACCCGTCGCAGCAGAAGTAATAGGCGATGCCTTCGTAGACCTCGACGTGCTTCGGCGCGGCGGTATCGACCGCGATCCCGCACACCGGGTTGATGAATGGGCGCCCCGACGCCATGGCCCCCGCCTCGGGGCGCGAACCGGGCGGCGGCTGCGCCAAGCTCGCCTTCTCGGGCGTCCTCGGCTGAGGCTGGCCAAGGGCAGGCAGGTTCGCACGCCCGCGCAGCAGCGCCAGCACGCCAACCATCGCAACCAAGGCAATTTCACCGGGGGTTTTGGCTCCGGCATCCGGGCCCGCCGGGGCAGATAGCCGCGCCAGTTGCTCCTCGCCAATGCCGCGCAGACCCATGACGGTGCGCAGTCTTTCCGCTTTGCGGCGGCTGGCGATCATGAGCACGTGGCTTGCCTGGCTGCGCAAGGCGCGTTCCAGGGCCTCTTCGTCGCCCTGACCCTGGGTGGCGACCAGCACGACGGGAGCCTCGTCCGGGGTATCGGCGAGGCGGATTCGCAGTCGCTCGGCAAGGAAGCGTGCTTCATCGGCGGCCGGCGTGTTGCCCAAGACACAGAGCGCGCTGTACGCACTGTATGGCTGAACGAAAAGCTCGATCGTGCCGTCGCTAGCGCAGGACATCGTGTATTGCTCGACATCGTCTTCGGCTTGAATGCGGTCGTTGGAAATGCGCACGAGTTTCGGCTCGCCCTTCTTGATCGCTCCCAGCGCGGCCCCGATCACGACGTCCTTGGCACAGCCGCCGCCAATCCAGCCCTGCAGCGTCCCATCGGCGAGCACAAGCGCCTGCGCACCGAGATACGCCGATGTCGGTGCAACCGCGCGCACGACCGTGATGAGCGCGTACGGTTCGCGACGACGGTTCAGTGCGCGCGCCAGCTCGAGCAATTCTTCGTGGGTCATCGCAGCGCCTCAATGAGTGTCGGCAGTATATGCTCGATGCTCGCCAAGTCCGCGCCCGGGGCGAATAGGTCGAGGTGCGGCAGCGCTGCCCGCATGCCGAGGCTCTCAGCCCTGAAATCCGGGCGGCCGAGCAACGGGTTGATCCAGAGGATGCGCCGTGCCCGGCGGCGCAGGGTGCCGAGGGCTGTCCCCAACCGTTCCGGTTCGCCGGTGTCATAACCGTCGCTGACGATGATCACCCCGGTGCGGGAATGCACCAGGCGCGATCCGTGGTGGCGGTTGAATTCTTCCAGGCACTCGCCGATCCGGGTGCCTCCGGCCCATCCGGCAGCGAGCAGATGCAATCGTTCCTGGGCGCGCCACGGATCCGGGTCGCGCAGGGCTTCGCCGACCCCGGTAATGCGGGTGTGGAAGATGAAGCAATGCACATCGGAGAGTTCGATGCAGAGCGCGCGCGCGAGGCGCAGGAAAAAGAAGCTGTACTGGCTCATCGACCGGCTGACATCGAGCAGCAGCACGAGGCGCGGGCGCACGCGGCGGCGATCTTTCCAAGCCAAGCGGAACGGGGTGCCGCCGCTGGCGACACTGCGGCGAATCGTGCCCTGCAGATCGAGCCGTCGACCGCGGTCGACGCGCGCCTCGCGGCGCAGTTGCAGCCGCTTCAGTCGGCGTGCGAATCCGCGCATCAGCGCCTCGATTGCGCGAACCTGGTCGGCGCGATCGAGGTCGCGAAAATCCGTGGAGGCGAGCAATTCTTCCCGGCTCGCGCCGTGCCGGCCCGCGACGCCATCGTCCTCGCGCGCCGCTTGCTGACCTGCTGCGGCAATCGCCGGCGGTTGCTCGGCGTCGCCCCATGTGCCTTCGACCCCCGGCAGCCCGGAAGTCGCCGCATGGGTTTCTGCCATCGCGCGCCTGTTGGCTGGCAGGAAGTAGGCATCGAAGAGCGCATCGAAGCGGCGCCATTCGTCGCCGCGGCCGCACAGCAGCGCCTTGAGGCTCCAGCGCAGGATCTCGCGGTCGATTATGCCGACCTGCCTCGCCGTTTCGAGCACCTCGGTCGAATCGCCGCTGCCCACGCCGTAGCCGTTGGCGCGCAGAAACCCGGCGAATCCCGTCAGGCGTGTACGCAGGGTCGCGCCCGGCTGATCGCTCGGAGAAGGGGCGGCGATCAGCATCCGGCGGCGATGCGGGCGACGACCTCCCGCGTGAATCCAGCGCGATCGGAACGGGTCTTGATGAGTGTGCTCAGCGTCTCGAGGATGCGCTCCGCCCCATCGTCGGCGATGGTGGAGATGCCCAGCCGCAACAGCGCGGCCGTCCAATCGAGCGTCTCGGCAATGCCCGGCTTCTTCTGCAGGTCCATGCGGCGCACGCTTTGCACGAACTCGACCAGTTGCCGCGCGAGCTCTCCGGCCGCTTCCGGCGCCCGGATCTCGACGATCGAGAGCTCCTTCTCGAAGCTCGGATAGTCGATGTACTGATAGAGGCACCGGCGGCGCAGCGCGTCGGAAAGCTCGCGCGTGCCATTCGAGGTGATGACCACGAGCGGACGCGAAACGGCGCGCACGGTGCCCAGCTCCGGTATCGACATCTGGAAATCCGACAGCAGCTCGAGCAGATAGGCCTCGAACGCTTCATCGGCGCGGTCGACTTCGTCGATCAGCAGCACCGGCGGCTCGGGGCAGCGGATCGCCTCGAGCAGCGGGCGCTGCAGCAGATAACGCTCCGAGAAGATGTCCTGCTCCTTCAGCGCGACGGAGCGCTCGTCGTGCTCGAGCAGCTTGATCGCCAGTAACTGTCGCTGGTAGTTCCATTCGTACATCGCAGCGTGGACGTCGAGCCCTTCATAACACTGCAGGCGAATGAGCTTGGTGGCGCGCACGGTGGCGAGCGCCTTCGCAACTTCGGTCTTGCCTACGCCCGCGTCGCCCTCCAGCAGCAGCGGACGTCCCAGGTCGAGCATCAGCAACAGCGCCGCCACGAGGGGGCGCTCGGCGATGTAGCCCGCGGCCTGCAACTGGTGTTGCAGGTTGACGATCTCGTGCGTCCGCTGCGCAGGAGAATTCACGCCGCCTTCTTCGAAAACAGACCTCGCAGCCAGTCCTTGACCACCGCCCACAGGAGCGCGAGGCCGTTGAGTTCGCGCTCGGCCGGTGACAAGGCTGGCGAGGCGGCGGGCTGGCCTTGGGCGGGTGCCGGCGGCGCTGCCGGAACCGCGCCGTTGGAGCGGGCGCTGCAGGCGGCGAACGCGGCGACTTCGCGCGCAAAATTGGCGGCAAACTGGTTCAGGACCTGATCGGCGATCGACGTCATCATGCGCCCGCCAAAGGCGGCGGCCTTGCCGCTCATCGCCACTTCGCTCCTGCCCACCAGGGTGCTCGCGCCCTCGCCGACCGCTTCGATGCGCGCGGCGAGGTCGAGCGACGCGCCGGAGGTGCCGGTGCTGTCCGAACCCTTGCCCAGCAGGCGCAGCGAATGGGCCGCCGCATCGATGTCGCGGACGTCGACATCGCCCCGGAACGACATCGTCACCGGACCAGCGCGCACGGTAACCGTGCCCTTGTAGCCGCCGTTGGGCAGCCGTTCGGTGATGCGTGCGCCAGGCATGCAGCCGGCCACCGCTTCAATGTTCTGCAGGAATTCCCAAGCAACCCCGGCCGGTACCGGCAGCGGAAACGTCCTGTCGAGTTCGACCTTCATGCCTCCGGTCCTGGCCTGGACGTTACCTCCGGTGAATGTCGAGCGCCTTGCACTGCTGCCACACCCGGTAGGCCGTATGCGGCATGTCCATGTGCGTAACGCCAAGGTGCGCGAACGCGTCCACCACCGCATTGCTGAAACAGGGGATGCCGCCGACATGCGGGGATTCCGCCACCCCCTTGGCGCCAATGGGGTGGTGCGGCGAGGGCGTCACCGTGTGATCGGTTTCCCAATGTGGCGTTTCCACGGCGGTGGGCAGGAAATAATCCATGAGACTGTTGCCCAGATGGTTGCCGTTTTCGTCGAAGGGGATGGCCTGTCCGAAGGCGACCGCAAAGGCTTCCGTCAGCCCGCCATGGATCTGGCCCTCGATGATCATCGGGTTGATCCGCGTCCCGCAATCGTCAAGCGCGTAGAAGCGGCGCACCTTCGTCTCGCCGGTGAAGCGGTCGATGTCGACCACGCAGACATAGGCGCCGAAGGGAAACGTCATGTTGGGCGGATCGTAGTATTCGGTCGCATCGAGCCCCTGTTCCATGCCCGCTGGCAGGTTGCTCGTGTGCGCCGCCATGGCGATCTCTTTCATGGTCTTGGACTGGCTGGGGTTGCCCTTGACCTTGAACCGGTCGACCTCCCATTCCAGATCGCCCTCCCCTACCTCGAGCAGGTGCGCGGCGATCTTTTGCGCCTTGGCCCGGATCTTTCGCGCCGCCATCGCCGCGGCCGCGCCGCCCACCGGCGTCGAGCGCGAACCCCAGGTGCCCGCGCCGTAGGGCGCCTTGTCGGTGTCGCCTTCCTCGATCTGGATTTCGTCCGATGACAGGCCGAGCTCGGTGGCGATAATCTGGGCATAGGTCGTGGCGTGTCCCTGGCCCTGGCTCATGGTGCCCAGCCGCGCGATCGCGCTCCCGGTCGGGTTGACGCGGATGTCGCAGCTGTCGAAAAGTCCGATCCCGAGAATGTCGCAAACCTTGGTCGGGCCGGCACCCACGATCTCGGTGAAGGTGGACACGCCAATGCCCATCAGCTCGCCCCGGGCACGCTTTTCGGCTTGCTCCCGACGCAGGCCGTCGTAGTCGACCGCCTTCAATACCTTGGCCAGGGCAGCGTGGTAGTTGCCGCTGTCGAGCGTCCAGCCAAACGCCGTGGTGTACGGAAACTGCTCCGCCTTGACGAAGTTGCGGCGGCGAATCTCGGCCTTGTCCAGCCCGAGCTTCTGCGCCAGCACGTCGATCATGCGCTCGATCAGATACACCGCCTCGGTCACCCGCAGCGAGCAGCGATAGGCGACACCGCCGGGCGCCTTGTTGGTATAGACCGCGTCGACCCGGCAATAGGCCTTGGGGATCGCATAGGAACCGGTGCAGATGCTGAACAGCCCGGCCGGGAGCTTGGTGGCCGAAACGTGGGAATTGAACGCGCCATGGTCGGCTAGCGCCGTGAAGCGCAGCGCCCTGATACGGCCGTCCTTGTCTGCGGCCAGCTCACCGACCGCGTGATAGTCGCGCGCGAAGCCGGTAGTGGATATGTTGTCGATGCGCGATTCGATCCATTTGATCGGCACGCCGGTGACGATCGATGCAACGATCGCCACCACGTAGCCTGGATAGACGGGGACCTTGTTGCCGAAGCCGCCGCCGATGTCACCGCCGACGATGCGGATCTTGCTTTCGGGGATGCCGGATAGCATTGCCACCACGGTGCGCACCAGATGCGGCGCTTGCGAGGTCATGTACACGGTCAGCTGGCCGGTCACCTTGTCAAACGATGCCACGCAGCCGCACGTCTCCAACGGACACGGATGCACGCGCGGATTGAGAATCTCTTCCTTTACGGTCACCTCGGCGCTGGCAAACGCCGCATCGGCCGCGGCCTTGTCGCCCGCTTCCCAGGTGAAGATGTGATTGGGATGCATGCGCTTGCCGTGGCCAACGTTGTCCTTGTCGGCAATGTCTTCGCGGATGATCGGTGCATCGGGAGCCATCGCCTTGTGCGGGTCGACGATGGCCGGTAATTCCTCATACTCGACCTCCACCCGGTCCGCGCCATCGGCCGCGCTGTAGCGATCGCTGGCGATCACCATCGCGACTTCCTGCAGCTGGAAACAGACCTTCTTATCCGCCAGCACTGCCTGCACGTCGCCGCCGAGGGTGGGCATCCAATGCAGCTTCACCGGCTTGAGGTCATCGGCGGTCAGCACGGCAACCACACCTGGCACGGCCAGCGCCTTGGTCTTGTCGATCGACTTGATCCGGGCGTGCGCGTAGGGACTGCGAACCATCGCCCCGAACAGCATGCCCGGCAGTTTGATGTCATCGACGTAGGTACCTCTGCCGCGAATGAAGCGGGCGTCCTCCTTGCGCAACCTCGAGCTGCCCAGCCCCTGAAGCTTGGTTTCGCGCTCGACACTCTCCGTTGTGGCGGCCATGTTGAGTTCTCCGTTAGGGTCGCGGTTGATCAGGCGGACGCGGGGGCGAGTTTGCTCGCCGCCTGCTGCACTGCCTTGACGATGTTCTGGTAACCCGTGCAGCGACACAGGTTGCCGGACATCCAGTAGCGGATTTCCTCCTCCGACGGGTTGGGGTTTTCCTTGAGCAGTCGATAGGCCCGGGTGATCATTCCCGGCGTGCAGTAACCGCATTGCAGGCCGTGCTGCTCGGTGAAGCCCTCCTGCAGCGCATGCAGCACGCCACCCTGCTCGAAGCCCTCGATGGTCAGTACTTCGGCACCCTCGCACTGCACCGTCAGCACCGTGCACGACTTGACCGACTTGCTGTCCAGATCGACCGTGCAGGCGCCGCAGTGGCTGGTTTCGCAGCCGATGTGCGGGCCTGTGTGCAGAAGTCTTTCGCGCAACGTGTGGATGAGCAATTCGCGCGGCTCCACCAGCACGTCGACCGGCTTGCCGTTGAGTTTGAACGACACTGCTTGCTTGGTAACCATGTCCGTCTCCGTCGTCGCTTCAGCGGCCGGCGCGAGAGTGCGCCATGCGCAATGCTCGTTGGGTCATTTCCCCGGCCATCGCCGTCTTGTAGGCAACGTCGCCGCGCTGATCGGCAGACGGGTCGCAGATGCCCATCGCCAGGCCGGCCGCGGCGGCCATCGCGACGTCGGTCAGCGCCTTGCCGCGCAACGAATCCTCGGCCGCGCGCGCCTTGAGTGGCGTCGGGCCGACATTGGTCAGGGCGATGGCGACTTCGGCTACTGTCTGCCCTTTCATGCGCAGCGTGACCGCCGCCGCGGCGGTCGCAAAATCGCCCACCTTGCGCTTCAGCTTGGCGTAGCAATAGCCTGTGCCGGGCGCCGGAACGGGGATGCGGATCTCGGTCATGATTTCATCGGGCTTGAGCTGCGTGTCGTAGGTTCCGCGGAAAAACCCGTCAACTGGAACGACGCGCTCACCCGCCGCCGAACGCAGCACGAACGACGCGCCCAAGGCAAGCATGATCGCCGGATGGTCGTTGGCCGGGTCGCCGTGCGCGATATCGCCGCCAATCGTCCCCTTGTAGCGCACCTGGGGATCGGAAATGAGTCGCGCACCCTCAACGAGCAACGGACACTTCTCCTGCAACAGCTTCGACCAGATCAACTCGTTTTCCGAGGTCATCGCGCCAATGCGCAGCGTGCCGCCCTCTTCCCGTATGCCCTTGAGTTCCGGAATCCTGCCGAGATCGATCAGGTGCGCCGGCTGGGCAAAACGCATTTTCATCATCGGCAAGAGGCTGTGGCCGCCGGCCAGCAGCTTGGCCTCGTCGCCGAGCTCCGAGAGCAAGGTCAGCGCTGCGCCAACCGAGCGCGGCGCGTGGTATGCGAATGGTGCGGGAATCACGCTTTTCTCCTCCTTTGCAAGGTCATGCCGCCGCTTCATGCGGCATCTTCCGCGTTGCGGACGCCGCGAAGCGATTTGCTGTTATGCCATTGATGTTAAGCATAGCTCGTGCTGCACCGACCTGCTACCGCGGCCCCGGGAGGTGGTCGAAACCTCGTCGCGTGCTGGTCGTCGGACAGGGGCGCAAAGGCAGGCGCCGTCTAGTCTCCACCCGTTGCACTAAGGAGTTGTTTCCAAGACAGGGAGTTCCAGGTGCCAGCCCGTCCGCTTCGCGAGCTGTTGTACATCGTCCACAGTGTCCAGGTCGGTGACGAACCGGACGTTGGTGGTTTCATATCCGTGGACGAGTTCGGGTTGCCGCTCGATCAGATGTCGACAGCCCAGATTCGTGTCGCTGGCGAGAATTCGCGCAAGCGCCTCGGCGCCGAGGATGATCGGGTTGCCACGTTGACCATTGACGACAGGCACCAGCACATGTCCCGACGAGCGCTTCTTGAACGCTCCGATCAGCTCGGTCAAATCGCCCGCGCCGATCAAGGGCAGGTCCACGGGCATTACGATGACCGCGTCGAAGGGGCCGCTTAAGGCACCCAATCCGAGCCGCACGGAACCTTGCTGTCCGTCGGCGTGCGCTGCGTTGTGCACAAGCGTTACGACGAAGCTGCGCACCTGGTCCTCGACTGCGTGGCGCGCGTACCCGGTCACGACCACCACCTCGTCGACCCCGGCGCCGCTCAAGGCGACCAGTTGCCGGCTGATCAGCGGCACGCCCTGAAGCCGAATCAGCGGCTTGGCCACCCCTCCCATGCGCCGGCCCTCGCCCGCAGCAAGCAGGAGCGCGCCTATGCGCAACCGGGGGTAGAGTCCTCCGCCTTGTTTGAGCAGGCATCCCATATATGAGTGAAGCAGTAAAGATGCGACGCGTAGACGAAATTATATGCCGCCGGGAATAATCTTCCACGGAAAGAGGCTTCCGGCAGCCTGCCGCAATGGGCCGCTCCCCGTCTGCGCTGCGGACTAGCCGACCCGCGTCCAGCAGCGCTTCCGACCGGAAAGCCGCGGGGTGCCGGTCGCCGGGGCTGGAGAACGCGCGCAACTGCTGCCCCACACGGGGTCGAGTACGCCCGTGGGCGGCGAGATCGCTACACCGTTTCATGTTCTACGGCAATGATCAGCCGGCCTCGGGCTAGGGGCGCGCATTTCGCGCTGCCAGCGTGCGTTCAGGCGCCAGATTTTTTTCTCCAACCCGCGTGATGCGCCTTATGGTCGACTCGTCATCAGCCTTTGTGGCCATCGTCTGGTTCGATCGGCAATCGGACGAAGATCATACGCGCCACGCAGAAGCACACGAGGGCAATCGCAACGGAGAGCACGGCTACCGTATAAGCCAGCGGCCGGCCGTGCCACAGGCCAGCCAACCAGCGATTGAGCCTGGCAGCATACACGGCAGCCATTCCACCGATACGCTCAATGTTGTATTCGTAGACCCTTCCGCTGGCGATTTCGCCGGCCGCGTCGGAAGCTCCGTCGTCCGCGGTAAGCACGTAGATCAGAGCAGCCGCGACAAGTCCGCCTAAGAGGATGGACACACCGGCGTAGAAGATCAGTATGTGCGACCGCGGTCGCTGCTCCGGCGGTGTGCCCTGTGGATGCGTATCGTTCATCGCTTGTGCCTCTGGGCACACGGATTGACCTGAAGCGGCACCTCGCCGGAATATCAGTAACTCTGGACCGCCCAATGCGCGCCAGTCGGGCAGCTAAGCCGGCCGAAAGGTGCAACGGATCCGATTGGAGCGGCCGAGGAAGCCGGTGCGCCAAGGGCGATCAGCGCTCCGATGAACCCGGCCGCGAATGCGAGTCCTGTCATGGCGATTTCGCAGAGCGTAACAGTCATGTCAGAACCTAGGTTGGAGCCGGGTGGCTGCCGCGATCGGGCCCATTAATGCGGCTCGACAGCCACTTCATTGCCTCTGCCTCGGAAGTATAGACGTCTATCGTCAAGCCCAAATCCGCAGCAACCCTTACACCAAACTTCTCCGGATGAATGTATTCGGCGCGGACGACCAGCACGACGACAACCATGCCTTCGGCTTTCTGCGCCCATTCTTCAGCGATCAAGAAACGATCAACAAGCGATGGGATGGGGACCCCAATCACACCGGTAGCATCTATGAGCAGCTTATCTGCTTTTTGATCTCGGCAAAATGCGATTGCCTTCGAAATGAGTTCAACTGCTTCGACGAGAGAGAACTCGCCGGAGAGAAGAAACCGACATATGCCTTCTCTGACTTCTACACGCTGTTGCGCTAGCATTCTTGGGCTCGGTGACGCTGCCTAACAACGACTTTTCAGCAGATAATCCCGACATTGCACGTAGCATACCTGACTCGCCGGCCTCGGCAGGGCTTATCATCGCCCCAACGTCTGTGCGCGCATTGAGCGCAATGTCTCACCTCAACCGATATCGATCGCGACGTCCTGTCACCGTGACACGGGGGGGCACGGTGGAAATGAGTGATATTGAGCGATACTTCCAAAGATGCAGCGATTCGATCCCTTCCGCACTTCCCTGACCGCGCTCCTTGTGGCCGTAACGCTGACCGGGCCGGCGCTTGCGGACCCGTTAGATAATCCAAGGGCGGCCCATGAACGTGGCGACCACGCGAGTGCGCTACGCGTTCTGCGTTTGCTCGCCAACGAGGGTGACGGAATCGCTCAGTTTAACCTTGGTGTGGCGTACGGAAATGGTGAAGGCGTACGACAGGACTATGCGGAGGCGATGAAGTGGTATCGAAAGGCCGCGGATCAAGGCGTTGCTGACGCACAGACCGGCCTCGGACACCTGTACGCCTATGGTGAGGGCGTGCCGCAGGACTATGCCGAGGCCCTAAAGTGGTATCGAAAGGCCGCCGGTCAAGGCAGCGTCCAAGCCCAGATTGAACTCGGCATGATGTATGCGCATGGCGAGGGCGTGCCGCAGAACTATAGCGAGGCCATGAAGTGGTATCGGCAGGCCGCCGATCAAGGTAGCGTCCAAGCCAAGATTGAACTCGGCGTAATGTACGCCCACGGCGAAGGCGTAGCGCAGGACTATGCCGAGGCCATAAATTGGTATCGTAAGGCTGCAGATCAAAGCAGCACCCAAGCTCAGCTAAGCCTCGGTGTGATCTACTCCGATGGCAAGGGCGTGCCAAGGGACCAAGCCGAAGCCGCGAAGTGGTTTCGCAAGGCCGCTGACCAGGGCGATGCGCAAGCGCAATTCAACCTCGCCGTGATGTACGGATATGGCGAGGGCGTACCAGAGGATTACGTTGAGGCGCACAAGTGGTTTAGCCTCGCGGCCACACGTTACCCGGCGTCGGAGACAGATGCACGCCTCAGGGCGATCAAGGCACGCGACGAGGTGGCAAGCAGGATGACCCCTGCGCAGATAGCTGAGGGGCAGAGGCTTGCGCGCGAGTGGCAGCCAAAATGATGCGCAACTTACTGCGTCAGCCAGGGGCCGTAGTTAGTGCTCGCGGACTGTTTCGCACAAGACAGGACTGCCTGCGTCGGTCGACACTCTCGCACCATTTCAAGAGAAGAACTCGACCCGCCCGGTATCCAGGTTGTACATCGCTCCTGCGATCTTGATCGCGCCAGACGTTTCGAGGTCTGCCAGCACGGCACTGCGCTGATGGATTTCGATCATCGTCAACTCGACGTTCTTTCGCGCCACCGCATCTACAAAGCCATAATTCTTGGCGGAGCGTTCGCCCTGATACTGGGTTGCCTCCACCGCGGGGCGTATCTTGGCGAGTAGTCCGGTGAGATTTCCGAGTTGCACATTGTCGATCGCACCTTTGATCGCACCGCACGCTGTATGCCCCATCACCAGCACCACCTTCGCGCCGGCTACCTTGCACGCAAATTCCATGCTCCCGAGGATGTCGTCGTTAGCAATGTTGCCGGCCACGCGCGCGTTAAAACAGTCGCCGATCCCCAAGTCCATGATCGTCTCGGCGGGCGCGCGGGAATCTATGCAACTCAGTATGACTGCAGCAGGATACTGACCCTTGGCGCTTGCCTTCTGCTGAGCGAGGTAATCGTGCGGGGACTCTTTTCCACGATAAAAGCGCTCATTGCCCTTCTTCATGAGTGCGATGATGTCGTCAGGTGTCAGTTTTTCACGCTTCGCCTTGGTTAGCGCGGTAGCGTAAGCAAGGTGCCATGCGGGAACCATGCCCAGCGCCGCCGTTGCCGTTGCAACGCCGGCGCTCTTGAGGAACCAGCGGCGGGGAAAATGGTTGTCCCGGGGTGTCGACGGATTGTCAGGCATGTCGAGATCTCCTTCGCGGGACTGCGCAACGGTTTCGCAGTAGCGAGTCTAAGCGTTCAAACTCCCACCGTAAAGTGCCCGGAGCGTTTCCATCTCCCGAGTAGTGCGCGTTTCGCCGGACGACAATACGCTCGCTAACTCGGATTGTGTGTTCGCAAGCATCGCCTGCCTGGGACGCATCGACGTGGGTTTGCCCGACCCGCGCCCATGCGAGTCGGATACCTCGGTCCATCAGCCACGGCGCATCAGCAAAGTCGAAACCGCCATCTGCGCCACTCTCTACATCCCCGCCCTGGTGGCCGTCCAAGCCGACCCCAACATCAAAGCCTTCCACAATGAGGTCATTACCGCCGGAAGAAACCGATGCAAGTCGTGGCCGCGGTGATGCGTAAATTGCTGCACGCCATTTGGGGCATGCCCAAGCACAAAAAGGATTTCGACGGTAACAAATTCTTAGGCTCACAGAAAAAAAGCCACTTGACAGGGAAGAGAGTGTCTAGAATTTCGAAGGTGGAAAAGACGTGACCGCGGAAAAAACGACGATGGCCTTCGGCTGGCGCGTCTACGGCCTGGGCGTGATAGCGTTGGGCACGGTCTGCCTGGCGTGGGGGGACTTCGACCTGGGGCAGCCGGTGCCCAAGGATTTTCCCGAGCGCACCGCCTTCGCCTATGCCGCCGCCTTGTTCATGCTCGTCGCGGGCGCGGCCGTCGAGTGGCGCCGGATCACGGCCTGGGGCGCTGCGGCGCTCACCGCCTACTACGCGCTGATCGTCGTCATCCTGATGAACGGCCGCGTGGTGCTCGCCCATTACGCCGAGTTCGGCGCCTACAGCGGCGCCGCCGAGCAGCTCGCGATCGCGGCGGGCGGGCTGATCGTCTATGCCGCCAGCGCCAAGATCGATGCGGCCCTAGCCGCACGCCTCACGCGCCTGGGCCAACTGGCGTTCGGGCTTTGTGCGCTGTTATTCGGCGGAGCGCATTTTTTCTATATGCACTTGACCGCCCCTCTGGTCCCCAAATGGCTGCCGTCTACGCCAGAGTTCTGGGGTTATGCGACCGGGGTTTTTCATATCGCGGCGGGCGTTGCGATCCTAACGGGTGTCCAGGCCCGCCTCGCCGCGATCCTGCTGACCGTCATGTACGCGTCCTTCACCCCGCTAGTGCACGCGCCGAGGCTCCTGGCCGATCCATCCAGCTACATGAACTGGACCGAGAACGCCCTGAATCTCGCCCTGATCGGTGCGGCCTGGGTCGCGGCGGACTCGCTGGCGTGGTCGAGGCCTAGCGGAGCGATGCTCTTCCGTTCTGACATTCGATAACTTGCACTCGTCCGGGCAGGGGTGCGGTATTCGAGGCGTAACTACATGTGGCAAATAACACACGTAAGCGCTCAATTGCGCGATTCGTGCGACGAGCAGCCATCCAGAGAACATTCCATTGCTAGTTTCTAAGAGGAGACGAACGTGAGTGAATTACGGTATCCAAACGAAAGCAGAGAGTACCGCGATGCGCGCGACTCATTGCTCAAAGACGAACAAGAGCTTGTCGACAAAGTAAGATCTGTGGCAGAAAGACGTCGCAAACTCCCTCCCGGCGGCCCGTTGAAGGAGGACTACGTCTTCCAATGGGCCAACGACGGGAAAGTAGGAAAGCGGGTGAAATTCTCCGAGCTATTTGCAGACAAGAACACGCTGCTGCTCTACTCCTTCATGTACGGTCCGGGCTGGGACAACCCCTGTCCTTCCTGTACGTCGCTGGTCGATGGGTTCGATCGAAGCTGGTATCAGGTCACTCGAGACGCCGCGTTTGTCGCCATTGCCAAAGCCTCGGCCGAACGAATCAATGCATGGGCCAAACTACGTGGATGGTCGCAGATTGCGCTGGTTTCCGGAGCCGAGTCTCCCTATCAAGCCGACTACAAGTGCCAGGGAGACTCCGATGATATGCAGTGGCCGGTGATGCATGTATTCAGGCGGCGGGAGGGAAAGATCTTTCATTTCTGGGGAACTGAACTGTCGGGGAATCATGTCGACACGGTGTGGCCGTACTGGAATCTTATGGACTTTACGCCGGAGGGGCGGCCGGACATTCCCACGCCGCCACAAGAGTTCAGGTCCGGATTCCTGGAAAAGCACTACCTGCACAAGGAGTAGTGTGGCGCCGGCTCGCGCGCACTTGGTTATCGCGAGGCCGACGGGCCAATTTATAGCATCTTCGAGGTGCTTTGAAAGTACCAGGAGATATCGATGTCTTATGCAATCAACGTGAATGGCATCACCCGCAGGGTCGATGTCGATGAAGACACACCTGTTCTCTGAGTGCTGCGCGACGTGCTTGGCATCGGCACCAAATTCGGCTGTGGCGGGGCGCTGTGCGGCGCCTGCACGGCGCAGGTTGCGGAAGTCGAAGTGTCGAAGGACGGAGTGGTTCGTGCCCAGCGCGTCGTATGTGCGGTCGATTGCGTCGTCAATCCCGATACGGTCAGGGCGCAGATCCAGAGCGCGATCATCTTCGGCATCTCGGCGGCGCTTCATCGGGAGATCACGTTAATGGGCGGTCGTGTCGAGCAAAGCAATTTTCACGATTACCAGGTGTTGCGGATGAATGAGCGCCGGCCGTCGAGGTTTACGTCATGAACAGCGCCGAGCCGCCTGGAGGAATGGGCGAGGCCGGGACCTCAGCGATTGCGGATTAACCGCGGATTCTTTGAGACGCTGACAGGCCGCAGCGTCGCATTCGACAAGCGTTGCAGGCGCTTGGGAAAAAGTCTAACCTGTGCGTGATCACGTGTAACACTTGGCGCACGGCGGCGGCGTTCGACCGTCGAGAAGTCACAGCTTGGCGCGAACACGTCCATACCGCGCACAATCGCACAAAAAGGAGGAGAAGCCATGCCCGAAACAAAATGCGGCGTCCTGATACCCCGGTTTCGCGGACACGCGCGGCAAGGTGTCACCGGCTTGATCGCCGCGGCCCTGTTTGCCAGCCTCGCTGCACTGCCGGCGGCAGCCCAATCAGTGCAGCCGATCAAGATCGGCGTGCTCCTGCCAAAGTCTGGCCCATACGCCATCCAAGGCGAGAACGGATACAACGGCGCGCAGGTTGCGGTCGAGGATTTCGGCGGCCAGGTACTGGGCCGCAAGATCGAGCTAGTCTGGCTCGACGAGCCGTCGCCGCAGGTGACGCAGCAGAACATGCGCAAGCTAATTGAAGAAGAGAAAGTCGTTGCAGTGCAGGGCGGTGTCTCCAGCGGTGACGTGCTCGCCATTATGCCGCTCGCGCTGCGTCAGAAGATTCTGCTGATGGCAACCGGCCCGAACGCAACCGAAATTACCGGCAAGGACTGTAACCGCTACACGTTCCGCGTAGACCTGCCAAACCGCGTGACCGTACGGAGTACCTACCCGACACTCTCCAAACTCGGCAAAGACTGGTATTTCGTATCGGCCTCGTATGCGTGGGGCATCGACGCCTACAACCAGATGCATGAGCTGCTGGTGAAGGACGGCGGCAAGGTGCTGGGCTATGATCAGGCACCGCTAGGCACTACCGACTACAGCTCATACGTCCTGAAGATCCGGCAGGCAGATCCCAAGGTCATCTTCGTCGGCCTGGGGGGCACCGACCTTACCAACTTTCTCAAGCAGCTGCACGATGTCGGGCTCACCGATAAGGTCGAGATCTCCTCGCCGATTGTCAATGACTCCGACCTCTGGGCCGCGGGTCCTGGTATCGCTTTCGGTCTCTATCCAAAGCTCTGGAACTACAGTGGTCCGCACAACACCGCGATGAGCAAGGCTTTCGCGGACCACTATCAGAAAAAATTCGGCGCTCCGCCCGAGGTCGAGGGTTGGCAGGACTGGTTTGGCACGACTGCGATCCTCACCGCCATCAAGGAGACTGGCTCGACCGACTCGGCTAAACTGGTCGCCTTTCTCGAGCAACACAAGTTTCAGGGCTACAAGGAGATGCCGATCTACTTCCGCGCCTGGGACCACCAGCTCATCCAGCCGACCCTGGTCGTGAAGGTAAAGAAGAACATCGACCAGAAATTCGATTACTTCGACATCGTCGCGCAATTTCCGCAGGATGCCAGCAAGCTCGACGAGTTCTACGGGTCGAAGGAAGACATCGGCTGCAATTTGGGCGATCTCTAGAACACAGTTCGCATGCCCGCTGCCAGCACCACGCGCCGATGAGCAGCACTTTGCTGGAGCGAGTCCGGCGCCACCGCTCCCGCTGAGCCGTACGCGTCTTCCCCGGCGATTCGCTAGGGGAGAGTTGCGCCTCGCGATAACCCACCCCCCGTCGCACGGCCGTCGATGACGTCCCTCATCCTCTCCCAGATCGTCAACGGTCTGGTGCTGGGTTTCCTGTACGTGTTGATTGCGATTGGGCTGTCGATCATCTTCGGGATGCTCGGCATCGTCAATTTCGCGCACGGCGCCTTTTTCGCCCTGGGTGCGTATTTTGCGCTAACGCTACGCAACGAACTGGGCGACGTCTGGATTATTCTAGCGCCGCTTTGTGTCGCCGTAGTAGGCATGGGGGTCGAAGTAACTTTGATGCGCCGGATCTACGGCAAGGAACCGCTGCTCGGCTTGCTGATCACCTTCGGGCTTGCGCTATTCATCGAGGAGCTCATCCGCACGGTCTGGGGCACGGTGGGCCACCCATTTAATGCTCCTGCCGCCCTATCCGGATTTGTCGAGTACGGCCCGATCCTCGTCACGCGCTACCGCCTTGCGGTGCTTGTGATCACCGTTCTCATCCTGTTAGGCCTCTGGCTTTTCCTTCGCCGTACGCCATATGGACGGATCGTCCGTGCCGGCAGCCGTGATGCCGAGATGGTCAGCATGCTCGGCATCAATTTGAAGCGCGTGTTCACCTTGGTCTTCGGGCTGGGGACGGCGCTCGCCGGTGTCGCCGGCGTGCTCGCCGCACCACTGTGGAGCGTCGTGCCCTCGATGTCCGCCGGGGCGATCATGCCAGCCTTTGTCGTCGTGACAATTGGTGGGCTAGGCAGCTTCGGGGGCGCCGTGGTCAGTGGCCTACTGGTGGGGGTATCGGTCGCGTTGACCATCCAGTTCTGGCCGGCTGCTGCGACGGCAGTGATGTATGTGCTGATGGTATTGGTGCTTTTGGTGCGCCCGCGTGGCCTGCTCGGCGAACGCTGGGAGCGCTTCGAATGAACCATTTTGGCCGCGGCTTCCGGCATCCACTGCTGTGGACCGCGGCGGTATTTGCGATCCTGCCCTTCGTATTGCCGCGATTCGGCTCGACGGTAAGCCTCGCGACTGAGATTGCGATCTACGCGCTATATGGGCTTGGATTCAACCTGCTGTTGGGGTACGGCGGCCTGGTTTCCTTTGGCGCGTCGGCCTTTTTTGGCATCGCGAGCTATGCCGCTGGCCTCGCGGTGATCCATGCGTCCGGCGGGGTGCTGCCGGCAATCGTCATCGGCACCGCCTTCGCTGCACTGTTGGGGCTCGTGCTTGGACTGCTCATCCTGCGTCGGCGAGGGATTTACTTTTCCTTGTTGACACTCGCTTTCACGCAACTCTTCTACGAGATTGCCTTCAAGTGGACCGATCTCACTGGCGGTGAGAACGGACTGCAGGGTGTATTGCGACCCGGCCTCAACGATGCGATGGCGTATCATTTTTTCGCCGCGACTCTGATTGTCGCCGCCATGTACGTCTACTGGCGCATCGTTCATGCGCCGTTCGGCCGGGTGCTGCAGGCGATCCGCGACAACGAGCAGCGTGTGCAGTGCCTCGGCTACGATACGCGAGGCTACAAACTCGGCGCATTTGTGTTATCCGCGGCGTTCATAGGACTCGCCGGCAGCCTGCTGACGTTTCTCATTCAGGGGGTGTATGCAGACAATCTGAGCTGGCAGCACGCTGGCGATCCGGTCATGATGACCGTGCTCGGCGGCATCCATCATTTCCTGGGCCCGCTGTGGGGCTCAATGATCTACATTGCGTTGCGAGACCAGCTTAGCTCGTATACTGAGCATTGGTGGCTCGTCTTCGGCACCATACTAATTGCTTTCATCCTGCTGTCTCCGGAAGGTGTGTGCGGCATCTGGTCCCGGCTCACGCGGGGTCCGCGTTGGACGCTGACGCGCGAACAACCCTTGAAAAGAGTCAGCGGCGTCTTACGCCCAAGGCTGCGCGCCGCGACCGCAAGCGATAACCGCCAGGTGCTGAGCGTCCGGGGCTTGCGCAAAAGCTTTGGCTCGCTCGTGGTTGCCGACGATGTCCAGCTGGAGCTTCGCCATGGAGAGTTACACAGCCTGATCGGCCCGAACGGTGCTGGCAAGACCACTTTGTTCAACATGCTAACCGGACTGATCGCCTGCGATGGCGGCGAAATCCGCTTTGGGGAACAGGACATCACACGCCTGCCGGTGCATCGACGCATTGCCGCTGGGCTCGCCCGCTCATTTCAGATTGTAAGCATTTTCCGTGATCTCACCGTGTTCGAGACCGTCCGTATTGCGGCACAGGCGCAATCGCCACATCGGCACAACCTCTGGCGCGATGCGTACGATTTCGCTGACATCAACGCCCAAACCTGGCTGTTGCTTGACACGGTCGGCATCGCGGATCGCGCCGCCGAAACTGGGGCCAATCTAGCACACGGCGAGCAACGCCTGCTCGAGATTGCGGTCGCTCTCGCGACCGATCCCAGCGTGCTGCTGCTCGACGAACCGCTTGCCGGCCTCGCCGATGCAGACCGTGAGCGCATTTCTCGTCTGATTCGCAGCCTCGCCGGGCAGCATTCGATCCTGCTGATCGAGCACGACATCGATCGCGTGCTGACGTTTTCTGACCGAATCACCGTGCTGCATCAAGGCCGGGTGATTGCCACCGGTGCGCCGCAGGAGATAGCCGGAAATCCTAAGGTCGTGGCGGCGTATCTCGGCCGCCCAGACCGAGCAGCCGCGACACCGGCCATCGCCGTCGCGTTACGAACCGACGCTGCGCCGCTGCTAACCCTGGAACATGTGACCGCTGGGTATGGCGCGAGCCTCGTCTTGCACGATGTCGACCTTCGTGTTGGTGACGGCGAAGTCGTTGCGCTGCTCGGCCGCAACGGCGTTGGCAAGACTACGATGCTGCGAACAATCATGGGGACTCTCAAGCCCGTTTCGGGCCGCGTTGTGTTCCGCGATATGGACGTTACGCGCGCGACCCCAGACCGCATTAACCGGCTGGGCATATCCATCGTTCCAGAAGGCCGTCGCATCTTCCCGAATCTCAGCGTACAAGAGAATCTGCAGCTTGCGCAGCGGCCCGGCGGCTGGGGCCTCGACGAAGCCTACGACCTATTTCCAATGCTCTTAGCGCGCGCCGCCGCACGCGGGGAAAACCTGAGCGGTGGCGAGCGCCAGATGCTGGCGATCGCTCGCGCAATGATGGCGCCGACCAGCCTGATCCTGCTCGATGAGCCCTTCGAAGGCCTCGCCCCAACCGTTGTCGCTGAGGTTCTTGCGGCGGTGATGCGACTGAAAGATCGCACCAGCATCCTGCTGGTGGAGCAGAAGGTCGACATCGTCATGCAGATGGCCGATCGCTCTTACGTCATGGTAAACGGCCGAATTGCGTTCGAAGGTAGTCCTGCGACGCTACACCACGACGAGGAGCTACAACAAAAACTCCTCGGTGTTGCGGTGTGATGGCGATGGCAGGCAACGCGATTCAGCCACGGGTGGTCGCGGGTGATCGGATCAGGCGGGTGATCGACGCTAATGCCGAGGCGCCAAGCGTGAAAGACGAGGCGATCCTGAAGCGGCCGTTGGCGAAGGTCTCGTTGCGAATGGTGGGCCGGTTGGACATCGCCAACATGGCGCTCTTCCCCGTTGCCGCCGCCAATGGCCGCAACATCCTGGGACAGGCGTTATCGGTTTGCGGCAACTTGGAGGGGATCGCATGACTGTCAAGGCGAAGATCGCCATCGTCGGCGCAGGCCTGATCGGCCGCGCCTGGGCGATTGTATTCGCGCGCGCCGGGCATTCCGTCAAGGTGTACGACGCCGATGCGGCTGCACTCGAGCGCAGCGAGGCGGCCCTGGAAACGAGCCTTGCCGATCTCAGGGTCGCAGGTCTGCTCGATGAAGCGGTGCTTGCCGTGAGCGCGCGCATCGTGCGCGCCGACACCCTTGCGGCCGCAGTCGGTGATGCCGGGTACGTGCAGGAGAACATCGGCGAGAACCTGGCGGCGAAGCGCGTATTGTTCGCCGAACTCGATCGCCTGACTGCATCGGAGACCATCCTCGCCAGCTCGACTTCGGGGTTACCCGCTTCGCAATGGAGTGCTGGTCTGGTCGGCCGAGCGCGTTGTCTCGTCGCACACCCCGTGAATCCGCCCCACCTCGTACCACTGGTCGAGCTTTCACCTGCGCCTTGGACCACGCCCGATGTCGTTGCTCGCACTTTTTCACTGCACGAAGCGGCGGGTCAGGTGCCGATCCTAGTGCGCAAAGAGATCCCGGGCTTCCTCCTTAATCGTCTGCAGGGGGCGTTGCTCGCCGAGGCATTCCGCTTGTATGCCGCCGGTTATGCGTCCACCGAGGATCTCGACAAGACGGTAAGGGACGGCCTCGGATTACGCTGGTCGTTCATGGGGCCATTCGAGACCATTGACCTCAACGCCCCGGGTGGAATCGCCGATTACTGCTCACGTTACGGCAGCACCTACTATGAACTGGCGCAGCAGCAGAGGCCGCAGCGCTGGGACGACGCACTGGTGCGGCGCCTCGAGGCGGAGCGCCGCCAAAAGTTGCCCCTATCGAAGGTAACCGAACGCGCCGCTTGGCGTGATCGGCAGCTGATGCGGGTCATTGCGCACAAGCGTAAGGCCGGGCAAGACAGCTGAGACATTTCTACGAAATAGGCGGTCGTAGGTTCGCACATCGGCACCGTTCGCCGCGCGACGAGCGCGCTAATATCGCGATGCCGAATTGATCCTTACTAGGGTAAAACCAGCGAAATAAACCCAAACTATTACAAGTCGTTTGCGCTGGAATCGTTGGCTGGCGCGGGCTTCGCTCTCCCGGATCACGCTGCCAAACCAACCGAAGAGCGTGCGTCGTTCGTTTAGCGCATAGAATGACAGCGAGCTTGGGAGCCATTCTGCGTTAATGGGTTGCCGGACCATGCATGGAGTTTCACTCGGCCCAACAGTTCATCAGTCTTGCGCGGCCCGGGCGTTCTGCATGTAAAGCACGTATGCCGCGACGAGCAATGGAAGTGCGGACGCGCTCAGCGCCCACGAGAACCCGCCCGGGACATGAACGAGACCCGCGACCAGAAGCGGCCCGATGATCTGGCCTACGGCGAATGCGGACGTCATTGCCCCGATCACCGCTCGTGCGTGCACACCCGCGATGCGGCGCGCCTCATGAATTCCTGCCATCGTGTTCACCATGAAGGTGCCACCGACACACAGCGCCGCAATCGCAATGCCAGCAAGGTCGGGAAGCGCGATGGGGACTAGGATGCCGATCGCCATCGCGACATTGCTCGTGATCCATACGTTGCGATCGCTGAAACGGCGAGCCAACGGTGCTGCAAGCAACGTTGAGATCGTTGCGGCGGCGCCGAATATCGGCCACGCCCAGGCAAACCAGCCCGGGTCGGCGATGACCTGCTTGGCCATGACGGGGAGGAACGTGGCCGGGATGATGTAGCCCAATCCGAACGCGCCATAGCAGAACACTAGCCGCCAATTGGAAACCGTGTCGTGAGGCGGGTGAGTGGGTGCGCGCCCGGACCCACTTGTGCTCTCGTCGCCCAGCACGCGCCAGATGGCGAGGGTGACACCGACGGCGGTCAAACCCAACACGATCCACGCCGTGTCCGAGGAAGCGCCCGTGCGCACCATCACCAGACATGCCACGCCGGCGAACATGATGCCCGTGCCGACGCCGGCGTAGACCGTGCCGCTTAGGTCTCCGCGCGCCGCGTGCGCAAGCCTCGGGAGAATCCAGGCGGACACGACGACCAATACTAACGCGCTGGCGAAGCCCGGAATGGCACGAAGGATCAGCCACGCGGCAAAGTGATGCTCGATGCCCATGGCGAGCGTGCAAGCGGCGATCAAGACGAGGCCGGCGCGGATCGCAGTGCGAGTTGGGATATTCGGATGCATCGCAAGAAGGCTTCCGGCGAGGTATCCCAGGTAGTTGGCTGACGCGAGCCAGCCACCCTGGGCCACTGAGATGCCGTGGTCAGCCTGCATCATCGGAAGGACCGGTGTGAAGGCGAATCTCCCGATCCCCATCGCCACAGCGAGTGCCGCGAGGCCGCTGACCGCCACGGTCAGTGGAGAGTAAGAGCGTGGCGTGGTCAATGCGGTCCAGCGTGACAGAAAAACCTGCGAGCCTGACGAAGAGGATGGGGCACTTCTCTTCCGTCGTTACTCGGCCACTTCACGGATCACCTCGAGTTCGACGGGCATGCCCAGCGGCAAGCTTGCGACGCCGAGCACGCTGCGAACCGATGTCTTCTCTTTCCCGAAGATGCTTTCGGACAGCTCGGACGCGGCATCGGCAGCCTTCGGCTGATCGAAGAAGTCGCCGGACGTTGCCAGGTAAATGCCCAATCGGACGACTCTCGTCGCACATTGGCAGACCCGTGTTTGCTCTTCAGCACGAAACTCTGCAGACCCCGTTGCTGGCCAAAGGCGTAATCCGTAATGTAGCCGAGCAGGTCGCGCACTCCTTCCTACCATATCCCAGTTTGGACAGCTTCGATGATGGCGGCCATGCGTCGGTGAAATTCGCGAGGCACATCGACCGTAAGCGGACCCTCATCCGTCAAAGGCGCCGGGGAATGGCGATTCACAATGTGCTTAAAGGACAGGGCGGTTACTTCCACTTCATCGTCGGGCCGCGCGTTCCGGGTGTGACTTTGAAGTTGGCCGGCAACAGCCAGGTTCGACTCGCGATCAGCCGCGCTCCCGGGATACGCCGCTGCCGACACAGCGCCTGGACGCGCTGCTGCGTTACCCCGAGTCGCTGCGCGGCCTTGGCGGTCGTCATTGTCCTGGCTCCCATTAATTGAAGTATAATTCACGCAAATAGTTTTTCAAGAGGAACTAATGCCCACCTCACAGGCTGCGCTTTTGCATCACTACAACCCAACTCGCTTCCGGCTGTGGCGAGACGAGGATGTCATTCGCTTCAACGGCCCTGGCGTCGTTCTCCTTTCCCGAGATGTCCGGAAAAACGAGTTCAGGCTGGTGGGAGTTCTCCCCGCGGAAAATGCGGCGGTAGTCGCCGACACTTTGCTTCGCCAACCGCGAGAGGACCCTCGCTCATACAGTGTCTTCATCGTAGGCGCGGCGACTCCTAGCGATAGGGATCGCATTGGCCGGGAGTTCGCTGCGTTGATCACCTCCGAAGATCAGGAGCGTGAATGTGGGCTTGATCGAGAGCAGGAGATCGCGCTCCGTGGGCTCCAAATCTTCACTGAGCTCGGACAAGAAGGAGCCCGTGCGGCGGATCTATCGAAACGCGCGTTGGATCTCGGCTACGCGAGATTCGGCAGCGATGGCACCCTGGAAGTGACGCCCGAGGGCGTGACCTGGCTCGAGATGCATCCAGAGAACCGGTGACCAGAACCGCGCAATATTGGTGGTACTTTTGCAAGCTCGCATGGCGGCCTCTGGCCCAACGACCAGCTCTTGGTGCCGGGAGAGGGAATCGAACCCTCACTCTGTTGCCAGAACTGGATTTTGAGTCCAGCGCGTCTACCAATTCCGCCATCCCGGCTAGTGGAGCGCAAGGCGCGGCGGTAGGCCCGAAGTTGCCCGCGCGAGTTGGAGCCGGCATTATCGCGGAAACGGCAACGCGCGACAAACGCGCTGCTCGAGCCGACGCCTGCGATGTCCAGCCATCGACTGACCCACCTTTCCGATTTCGACTACGACCTGCCGCCTGAGCTGATCGCTCAGACGCCCTCGCCTTCGCGCACAGACGCACGCCTGCTGCATGTAACCGAAGCGCAGCTCCACGATCGCGCATTTTCCGAATTGCCGGGGCTGCTCGTCCCTGGCGATCTCCTGGTTTTCAACGACACCCGGGTCATCCGCTCGCGCCTTTACGGCCGCAAGCCGAGCGGCGGCAAGGTCGAGTTGCTCCTCGAACGCTTCGTCGCGCCAGCCGAAGCGTGGATGCAGCTTGCCGCCAGCCACCTTCCCCGTCCGGGCACCAGCATCCTGCTTGAAGGCGGCGCCCGCGCGACGGTGCTCGAGCGCGACGATCGATTCTTTCGCCTGCGGCTCGATGCCGATGTTCCATTCGAGGCCTATCTCGATCGTCACGGAAAAGTTCCGCTGCCGCCCTATATCAGCCGCTCCCCGCTGCCAGCCGACACCGAGCGCTATCAAACCGTGTACGCGCGCCATCCAGGCGCCGTTGCCGCGCCGACTGCCGGCCTGCATTTCGACAATTTCATATTGGAGAGCTTGCGCGATCGCGGCATTGCTTCGGCATATGTCACGCTGCACATTGGTTCCGGTACTTTTCAACCAGTCGTAGTCGAAGACCTGGGCCGACACCGCATGCACAGCGAGCGCTTCACGGTGCCGGAGGAAACGGTCGCCGCAGTGGAGCGCACGCGCACTGCGGGCCGCGCCGTCGTTGCCGTGGGCACGACGTCGCTGCGCGCTCTAGAAGCAGCCGCGATTGCGGGCAACTTGCGCGCTGTCGCCACCGAGACCGATCTTTTCATCAGGCCGGGTTTCCACTTTCGCGTCGTCGATCGGTTGCTGACCAACTTTCACCTGCCGCGCTCGACACTGCTGATGCTGGTGTCCGCTTTCGCCGGATACGAGCCCATCCGCGCCGCCTACGCCCACTCGATCGGCGAGCGCTACCGCTTCTTCAGCTATGGCGACGCGATGCTGCTCGAGCGTGGCGCGAGCACCGGTTCCGCTAGGTGACCGCTGTGGCGCTGCTACAATCGACCGATGCAATTCGAGGTCATGGCTCGTTGCGGCGCCGCGCGACGCGGACGGCTCACGCTCACCCACGGCACCGTCGAGACACCGGTTTTCATGCCGGTTGGCACGTACGGAACGGTCAAGGCAATGGCCCCGAACGAGCTCGAGGCGCTCGGCGCGCAGATCGTGCTGGGCAACACGTTCCACTTGTGGCTTCGCCCCGGGCTGGATGTCATCGCCGCCCACGGCGGCCTGCACCGCTTCATGGGCTGGCCACATCCGATTCTCACCGACTCGGGCGGATTCCAGGTCTTCAGCCTAGGGCCCTTGCGCAAGGTGTTCGAGGAAGGCGTCACGTTTGCGTCCCCGGTCGACGGTGACCGCCTTCAGCTAACGCCGGAGCTGTCGCTGCAGATCCAGCGTATCTTCGGTGCCGACATCGCGATGGTGTTCGATGAGTGCACGCCGTACCCGGCGTCGCGCGACGCGGTCGCGACGTCGATGGCGCTCTCGATGCGATGGGCAGCGCGATCGAAGACGGCCCATGGTGATAACCCCGGCGCCCTGTTCGGGATCGTCCAAGGAGGGATGTTCGACGATCTGCGCGAGGCATCGTTGGGAGAACTGCGCCGCATCGGTTTCGACGGCTACGCCATCGGCGGTCTCTCGGTCGGCGAGCCGAAGGAGGAAATGCGCCGCATTCAGGCCCGTATCGCCCCGCTCTTGCCTGCTGATCGTCCACGCTACCTGATGGGCGTCGGGACGCCGGAAGATATCGTCGAGGCCGTGCAGGACGGCATCGACATGTTCGATTGCGTGCTGCCGACGCGCAATGCGCGCAATGGCTGGCTGTTCACGCGCCACGGCGATATCAAGATTCGTAATGCCCGTCACCGCGCGGATGCCGAGCCGCTTGACGCGACCTGCTCATGCTATGCCTGCCGTCATTTCAGTCGCGCATACCTGCATCATCTCCAGCGCACCAACGAGATCCTGGGCGCGCGACTCAACACCCTGCACAACCTGCACTACTACCTGACGCTCCTGGCGGAACTGCGGCAGGCGATCGCCGCGGACGCCCTGCCCGCCTATGTACGGGTGTTCCAGAACGACCGCGCGCGCATGGTAGAATAGCCGACTTTTCGCATTCGTCCCGCATTCGTCCGCGCAGATATTGGCGCATTGGCTCGAGTTTGCGCCGCCGCGGCGCGCAGCTGACCGCAAGGAGGAATAACCCGTGTTCATCAGCTCTGCCTACGCTCAGGCTACCGGCTCCTCGCCCGGCGGTGACATCATGACCTTTCTGCCGATGATCGCCATCGTCGTCGTGTTCTATTTCTTCCTGATCCGCCCCCAGCAGAAGCGCGCCAAGGAAACGAAGACTATGCTCGAGGCGCTGCAGAAGGGAGACGAAGTCGTGACTGCCGGCGGGATCGTGGGCAAGATTTCCAAGCTTTCCGACGCCTACGCCCACGTCGAAATTGCGCCCGACATCGAGGTCACCGTGCAGAGGAGCGCGATCTCGCTGCTGCTGCCCAAGGGAACCCTGAAGGGCCTCTGATCTGCCCCGCGCTCGCACCACGCAGCCATGAATCGCTATCCACTCTGGAAGTATGTTCTCATCGGCGTCGCACTGGTGATCGGCATCGTCTACACGCTGCCCAACTTCTTCCCCGAAGTCCCGGCGGTCCAGGTATCGACCAGCAATTCGAACATCAAGATCGACGCGTCGACGTTGCAAACCGTCGAGGACGCTCTCAAGGCCGCCAGTATTCCCTACAGCGGCGAGTCGGTCGATGTAACCGGCGTCAAGGTCCGCTTCCCCGATCCCGACACGCAGTTGAAGGCCAAGGACGTGCTGCAATCGGCGCTGAATCCCGATACGAACAACCCGAACTACATCGTCGCGCTGAACCTCCTGTCGAGTTCGCCCGCGTGGCTGGCCAAGATGGGCGCGCTTCCGATGTACCTCGGGCTCGATCTGCGTGGCGGCGTCCACTTCCTGCTCCAGGTCGACATGCAGGCGGCGTTGGATAAGGGTGCTGACCGTTACGTAAACGACATCCGTACGCTGCTGCGCGAAAAGAAGGTGCTCTACATCGGAATCGCACGCGAGGGCCAGGCGGTCGCGGTCCGGTTTCGCGACCCCAACGAGCGCGCCAAGGCGGTTCAGGCAATCGGCGACGCGTTTCCCGATCTGCAGATCAGGGAGGTCGATGCGGGTGGTGAAACGAAGCTCGCTGCGAGCTTGAAGCCCGAAGCGCAGAAACGTATCGAGGAAGGCGCAGTGCAGCAGAACATAACGATCCTGCGCAATCGCGTCAACGAACTCGGCGTCGCCGAGCCGATCGTGCAACAGCAGGGCAGCGGCCGGGTCGTCGTCCAGCTGCCTGGGGTCCAGGATACGGCGCGCGCTAAGGACATCCTGGGCCGGACCGCGGCGCTGGAGTTCAGGATGGTTGAAGCCCAGGCCGGCGACCCGAGCGCGCTCAACTACGATCCGGCAAAGATCCAGGCGGCGCTCGCGGGCAACGTGCCGGTGGGCACCGAGCTCGTGTTCGATAACTCGCGCGCCAGATCGGAGCCGCTGCTGGTGAGCAAGAACGTGCTCATAACCGGTGAAAGATTGTCCGATGCGAGCCCCGGTTTCGATCAGAACCAGCGCGTCGCCGTCATGATCACCGTCGATGCCACCGGGGGCCGGATCATCCGCGACGTAAGCCGCGAGGCAATCAAGCGCAGGATGGCCATCCTGATGATCGAACGCGGCAAGAAGGAGGTACTTACCGCCCCGGTCATTCAATCCGAGCTCGGGTCGAAATTCCAGATCACCGGGAATTTCACCTCGAAGGAAGCGCAAAATCTGTCGCTGCTGCTGAAAGCCGGCGCACTCGCGGCACCGATGGAGATCGTCGAGGAGCGTACCGTGGGCCCCTCGCTCGGCAAAGACAATATCGACAAGGGCTTTCATTCGGTGCTGTATGGCTTCGTCGTGCTCGCAGTCTTCATCTGCGCGTACTACGAGCTGATGGGTATCATCTCGGTGATCTCCCTGGCGGTAAACCTGCTTTTGCTCATCGCCATTCTGTCCATGCTGCAGGCAACGCTTACGCTCCCGGGCATTGCCGCGGTCGCGCTCACCCTTGGCATGGCCATCGACGCGAACGTGCTGATCAACGAGCGCATTCGGGAGGAACTGCGCTGGGGCGATACCCCGCATGCCGCGATCCAGGCCGGCTACGAGCGCGCCTGGAACACGATTCTCGATTCGAATGTGACAACCGGCATCGCCGGTCTGGCATTGTTGATCTTTGGCACCGGCCCGGTACGCGGCTTCGCCGTCGTGCATTGCCTTGGCATTCTCACCTCGATGTTCAGCGCGGTATTCGTCTCGCGCGGTCTTGTCGCCATCGTCTACGGCGGGCGCAAGAAGCTCGAGCGGATATCGATCGGCCAGGTATGGAAGCCGGCAACGTGACGGCGCCGGCTTCTGTCGCTCGCATGCAAGCGAGCCGGCCGGCACAAGACTAGAGAGTCCCGATGGAATTCTTCCGCCTCAAGCGCGTAATTCCGTTCATGAAACACGCGCTCGTGTTCAACGTAATCTCGCTGGTTACGTTCTTGCTGGCGGTGATTTTCCTCGCCACCCGAGGCCTCAATCTCGGCGTTGACTTCCGCGGTGGAACGGTAATCGAGATCGCATATAGCCATCCGGCCGATCTCGGGCACGTGCGCGCGGTCATCGACAAGATGAACCTCGGCGAATTCGCAGTGCAAAGTTTCGGCAGCTCGAACAGCGCGCTCATCCGTTTGCCGCTCAAGGAGGGCCTGTCGACCGCGCAGCTTTCCGAGCGTGTGATGACGGCGCTCAAGGCCGACGACGCCGACGTCGGCCAGCAACGGGTCGAATTCGTCGGCCCGCAGGTCGGCAGGGAACTCTACGAGAACGGCGCACTCGCCCTGCTTCTCGTCTGCATCGGCATCGTAGCCTACCTGGCGCTGCGCTTCGAATGGCGGTTCGCGGTGTCAGCGATCGTCGCCAATCTGCACGATGTGATCATCATCCTTGGCTTCTTTGCCTTGTTCCAGTGGGAATTCTCTTTGCCGGTTCTGGCCGCAGTGCTTGCGGTTCTCGGCTATTCGGTCAACGAGTCGGTGGTCATCGCCGACCGGATACGGGAGAACTTTCGCAAGATGCGCAAGGCGGACGTGCCCGAAATCATCAACAGCGCCATCACCAGCACCCTGTCGCGGACGATCATCACCCACGGCTGCACGCTGATGATGGTGTTGTCGATCCTCTTCTTCGGCGGCGAGACCCTGCACTACTTCGCACTCGCGCTGGCGATCGGCATCTGCTTCGGCATCTACTCTTCGGCGCTGGTGATGGCCTCGTTGGTAATGTGGCTAGGCGTGTCGCGCGAGGATCTGGTCAGGGCGGATAGGAAAGCGGGCGCAGGAGGCGCGGAAAAGATACTTCCCTGACCGGCCTGCCTGGGGTCAGGTTCGATTGCTCGATGGATCGCTGCACGGGCCCGCTGGCGTAGCCGGAAATCGGGTCGGACCCCATGTTGACCACCCTGATCTATTCGCTGTTCGCGCTCGACCAGACGCTCGCCGACCTCGCGGCGCGGCACGCCACGCTGATGTTCGCGGCACTGTTCATTGTCATCTTTGCCGAGACCGGCCTCGTCATTTTCCCGCTGCTGCCCGGCGATTCGCTGTTGTTCGTCGCCGGGACCGTGGTCGCGTCGTCCGGCATCGATATCCACCTGCTGGTCCTGACGCTGTTCGTCGCCGCCGTTCTGGGCGATTCGGTCAATTACGGCGTTGGCCACTATATCGGACCCAAGGCGTTCAATCGGCCGCACGAGACCCGGCTCGGCCGCTGGCTCAAGCCGGAGTACCTCGATCGCACGCACCGCTTCTACGAGAAGTACGGCGGGTTCACAATCATCATCGGCCGCTTCGTGCCGATCGTGCGCAGTTTTGCACCGTTTCTCGCCGGCGTCGGGGCGATGGACTACCGCAAATTCCTGCTCTTCAACGTGGTCGGCGCGGCCGCATGGGTCGGCGCGCTGGCATACGCCGGCTACCTGTTCGGCAATATTCCGTGGATCAAGGACAATCTCGCCTGGATCGTAGTCGGGATCGTGCTCATCTCGCTGCTGCCGATGGCGGTGCAGTTCGTGAAGGAACGCCGGGCCCGGATCGCCCGCAGCGACCCTGAGGCCGAACGCTAGATGCGCTTGGCGAGTCTGGCCGCGTCGCCGAGGTAGGTCGCCGGCGTGAGCGCCTTGAGGCTTGCCTTGGCGTCCGCGGGAATCGCCAGCGTGTCGATGAATTCATGCAACGAGGCGCGGGTGATTCCCTTTCGGCCATGGGTCAACGCCTTGAGTCGTTCATAGGGTTCCGGCACACCGAACCTCCGCATCACCGTCTGGATCGCCTCGGCGAGAACTTCCCAGCTCGCGCCGAGATCCGCCGCCAGGCGCTCGGGATCGGCCTCGAGTCGGGCGAGTCCCTGCCGACAGGACGCGCAGCCGAGCAAGGCGTAGCCGAAAGCGACCCCGACGTTGCGCAGGACGGTCGAGTCGCTGAGGTCGCGTTGCCAGCGTGAGACGGGGAGTTTGTCTGCGAGGTGTCGCAGCAACGCGTTGGCCAGGCCGAGGTTACCCTCGGAGTTCTCGAAATCGATCGGATTCACCTTGTGCGGCATGGTGCTCGAGCCGACCTCGCCTTCCTTGGTCCTCTGGCGGAAGTAGCCCAGGGACACGTAACCCCAAACATCGCGGTCGAGATCGAGCACGATGGTGTTGATCCGCGCCAGCGCGTCGAACATTGCGGCAAAGCCGTCGTGAGGTTCGATCTGCGTGGTGTAAGCGTTGAATTCCAGGCCGAGCGCGGTGACGACCCGACGCGCAAGCCCTTCCCAGTCGACGTCAGGGTACGCGATACGATGGGCATTGTAGTTGCCCACGGCGCCGTTGATCTTGCCTGGGAGCGGGGCACGCGAGAACGCAGGCAATGCACGCTCGAGGCGCGCAACCACGTTGGCCATCTCCTTGCCCAGGGTCGTCGGCGTGGCAGCCTGTCCATGCGTGCGTCCGAGCATGGGCAGCGCCGCGTGCAAGTGGGCCAGCGCCCGCAGCTCGGCGATCAATGCCTCAAGCTCCGGTAGCAGCACCTCGCGTCGCGCGCCGGCGAGCATCAGTCCGTGCGCGAGATTGTTGATATCCTCCGAGGTGCAGGCGAAATGGATGAACTCAGTCGCGCGCGCCAGTTCCGGGACTGTGGTGAAACGCTCCTTGAGCCAATACTCGATTGCCTTGACGTCGTGGTTGGTCGTGCGCTCGATCGCCTTCACGCGCTCGGCATCAGCGAGGGTGAATGCGGCAGGCACCTGCGCCAGCTGGGCGCGGGTCGACGCCGAAAACGGCGCGACTTCTGGAATGCCCGGTTCGTCGGCGAGCGCCTGCAGCCAGGCGATCTCGACCTGCACGCGGTGCCGTATCAGACCGTACTCGCTGAAATATTGCGCCAGCGCCGCCACCTTGTGGCGGTACCGCCCATCCAGCGGGCTGAGCGCGGTAAGCGCAGTAAGTAAGGCGGGCGCGTCGGCGTTCGACATGATGTTGCACGCGGGGCGATCGCAGTTTAGCACAGCCATTCCGGTGCTCCGCGGCGCGTGGCTCTGGCTGGAACCGTCGCGGCGTGATGTTATAATTTCCACCTCGCGGATTACTCCGCGTCGCGGAGGTTTTATTCCGCTCCGCATATGAAGCTCATCGCCTCACTTACCAGTCCCTACGCACGCAAAGTGCGCATCGCGCTCGCCGAAAAGAAGATCGAATACGACCTGATCGAGGAATCGCCGTGGGCGACCGAGACGACGGTGGCGAGCTACAATCCGCTGGGCAAGGTGCCGGTATTCGTGCTCGACGACGGCACGACGCTGTTCGACTCTCGCGTCATCGTCGAATACCTCGACACCGTGAGCCCGGTGTCGCGCCTGATTCCCGAGCCGAATCGACAGCGCATCGGCGTCCGGCGCTGGGAGGCACTGGCTGACGGCATCTGCGACGCAGCCGTGGCGATCCGCCTCGAGAGCGCACGTGCGGCGAGGCAGCAAGACAAACGCTGGCTTGAGCGCCAGCGGCGCAAGATCGATTTGGGATTGCAGGAGCTTGCGCGTGAGCTCGGCGACAAGGCATGGTGCAACGGCGAGGCGTATTCGCTCGCCGACATCGCCACCGGATGCGCACTGGGTTATCTCGACCTGCGCCACCCCGCCATCGACTGGCGCGGCAGCTATCCGAATCTGGTCAAGCACGCCGAAAAGCTGGCGAAACGGCCGTCATTCGCCGAGACCGCGCCGCCGACAGCGTAGGGTTGGCTTCGCGCCGCTCCCTTGCAGGCCCGAGCCGGCTCCGGCTCCTAGAGCACCTGCTTGAGTTGCTCCAGTATCGCCGGATTCTCGAGCGTCGAAACGTCCTGCGTGATCGCCTCGCCCTTGGCGATCGAACGCAGCAGGCGGCGCATGATCTTGCCCGAGCGGGTCTTGGGCAGGTTGTCGCCGAAACGGATGTCCTTCGGCTTGGCGATCGGACCGATCTCCTTGCCCACCCAGTCGCGCAGCTGCTTGGCGATTTTGTCCGCGTCGGTGCCGGCAGGCCGTGCCTGCTTCAATACGACGAAAGCGCAGATCGCCTCGCCGGTCATGGCGTCGGGACGACCGACGACCGCGGCTTCGGCAACCAGCGCGTTGGCGACCAGTGCCGACTCGACCTCCATCGTTCCCAGACGGTGGCCCGAAACGTTGAGCACATCGTCGATGCGGCCCATGATGGTGAAGTACCCGGTCTCCTTGTCCCGCACCGAGCCATCCCCGGCCAGGTAGAGCCTGCCCCCGAGCTCTTCCGGGTAATAGGATTTGACGTAGCGTTCCGGATCGCCCCAGATCGTGCGAATCATCGCCGGCCACGGCCGCTTGATGACCAGAATGCCACCGTGGCCATTGGGCACGTCATGGCCTGTCTCATCGACGATCGCGGCCATGATGCCGGGGAGCGCGACGGTGCACGACCCCGGCACCAAGGGGATGACGCCGGGTAACGGTGCGATCATGTGGCCACCCGTTTCGGTCTGCCACCACGTATCCACGATGGGGCAGCGCTCACCACCGACGTTGCGGTAGTACCACATCCACGCCTCGGGATTGATGGGCTCACCGACGCTTCCTAGCAGGCGCAGGCTGGAAAGGTCGTAATTCGGAGGTGCGGTTTCCGGATGCGTCTCAGAGGCTTTGATCAACGAGCGGATTGCCGTCGGCGCGGTATAGAAGACAGTGACCTTGTGCTTCGCGATCGTTTTCCAGAAACGCCCCGAGTCCGGATACGTGGGAATGCCTTCGAATACGACCTCAGTCGCGCCAACGGCCAGCGGTCCATAGGTGATGTAGGTGTGGCCGGTCACCCAGCCGATGTCGGCGGTGCACCAGAATGTGTCCGTCGGTTTGATGTCGAATACCCAGCGCATGGTCAGCATGGCCCACAGCAGATACCCGCCGGTGGAATGCTGCACTCCCTTGGGTTTGCCGGTCGAACCGGATGTATAGAGGATGAACAACGGGTGTTCGGCACTAACCCAGACCGGCGGGCAGGTGTCGGCCTGATTGGCAACCAGTTCGTGGAGCCAAACGTCGCGCCCGGCCAGCATCGGAACCGGGCTGCCGGTGCGTCGATAGACGACCACTGTCTTGACCGCGTCGCAGCCATCCATGACCAGGGCTTCATCAACGATCGCCTTGATCGGCAGCGGCTTGCCGCCGCGCATCTGCTCGTCGGCGGTGATGACCGCAACCGCTCCGGCATCGATGATGCGCTCGTGCACCGACTTGGCGGAGAACCCGCCAAAGACGACCGAATGCGTCGCGCCGATGCGCGCGCAGGCCTGCATCGCCACCACGCCCTCGATCGACATGGGCATGTAGATGATCACACGGTCGCCCTTGGCGATGCCGCGCGATTTGAGGCCGTTCGCCAGGCAGCAAACGCGATGGTAGAGATCCTGGTAGGTAACCTTGGTCACCTTGCCATCGTCGGCTTCGAACAGGATCGCAGTCTTGTCCGCGTTGCCGTTCTGCAGGTTGCGTTCGAGGCAGTTGTAGGAGGCGTTGAGCTCGCCGTCTTCGAACCATTTGTAAAACGGCGCGCGCGACTCGTCGAGCACGCGGCTGAACGGCTTGTGCCACAGCAGTTCCTCGCGGGCGAGCTTGGCCCAGAACCCGGGATAGTCCGCCGCGGCCGCGGCATTGAGGCGGTCGTATGCCGCCTTGTCGACGTTGGCCTGCGCCGCGAATGCCGGCGGAGGCTCGAACATACGGCTTTCGTGCGAGACGGACTCAATGGTCGACATGCTGGAGGTCTCCTGGGATGTCTTTCGAAGACGCGTGCCTGCTTATGGGGCGCAGTCTAACGACAGTGGCCTACAGCATGCAACCTGCCGCCCTGCTCCTCGGCACGCCGTCCCGACTGCCGCGCAGCAAGGTGCTAGAATTCACCGTTCCCGTTGCCCCCTTTTCCGGACCGGCGGCCGCTGCCCGTCTCGTTCCGCCCGTTTGTCCCGGAGGCGTCATGACTGCGATCAAACAGGAACACCTCATCCAGAGCATCGCCGACGCGCTGCAGTACATTTCCTACTATCACCCGCTCGACTACATCGAGGCGCTAGGACGTGCGTACGACGCGGAAGAGTCGCCGGCGGCCAAGGACGCGATTGCGCAGATCCTCACCAACTCGCGCCTGTGCGCCGAGGGGCACCGCCCGATCTGCCAGGATACCGGGATCGTCGTCGTCTTTGTCCAGGTGGGCATGGACGTACGCTGGGCCGACGCAACGATGTCGGTCACCGATATGATCAACGAAGGCGTGCGCCGCGCGTACCTTGACCCGGACAACAAGCTGCGCGCGTCGATCCTGCAAGACCCGGCCGGCAAACGGATCAATACCAAGGACAACACGCCGGCGGTGGTGCATTTCGACCTCGTTCCGGGCAGCGCCGTCGAAGTACGACTTGCCGCGAAAGGCGGCGGCTCGGAGAACAAGTCCAAATTCGCGATCCTCAACCCGTCCGATTCCATCGTCGACTGGGTGTTGAAGACGGTCCCGACCATGGGCGCCGGCTGGTGCCCTCCGGGGATGCTCGGCATTGGCATCGGCGGCAGCGCGGAAAAAGCGATGGTGCTGGCCAAGGAAGCGCTGATGGAGACCATCGACATGCACGAGCTCAAGGCTCGCGCGGCGCGCCGCGAGGCACTGAGCCGGATCGAGGAACTGCGCCTGGAGATCTACGACAAGGTCAATGCGCTCGGCATCGGCGCGCAGGGGCTCGGTGGCCTCTCCACCGTGCTCGACGTCAAGATTCTCGACTACCCGACGCACGCGGCAAGCCTGCCCGTGGCGATCATCCCCAACTGCGCCGCGACCCGGCACGCGCACTTCAGACTCGACGGATCCGGCGCGGCCAGACTCGATCCGCCGGATTTGACGCGATGGCCCCGGGTGCGCTGGGCGCCCTCCCCGGAGGCACGCCGGGTTGCGCTCGACACGCTTTCGCCTGCCGAGGTGGCCTCGTGGAAGCCGGGCGAACGCCTCTTGCTCAACGGCCGATTGCTCACCGGCCGCGACGCGGCGCACAAACGCATACAGGAGATGCTGGCGAAAGCTGAACCCTTGCCGGTCTCGTTTGAGAATCGGGTGATCTACTACGTCGGCCCGGTCGATCCAGTGCGCGATGAAGTGGTCGGCCCCGCCGGGCCGACCACGGCGACCCGGATGGACAAATTCACCGAAATGATGCTTGGCCAAACGGGCCTCATCGCCATGATTGGCAAAGCGGAACGAGGGCCGGCAGCGGTCGAGGTCATTCGCAAGCATAAGGCCGCGTACCTAGTGGCCGTCGGCGGGGCGGCCTATCTGGTGTCGAAGGCAATCCGCGCCGCCCGTGTCGTCGCCTTCGCCGACCTCGGCATGGAGGCCATCTACGAGTTCGAGGTCACCGATATGCCGGTGACCGTCGCGGTCGATGCCGGTGGCACGTCGGTGCATCAAACCGGCCCGCGCGAATGGCAGCAGAAAATCGGCAAGATTCCGGTTGCCACCGTTTAGCGACGCAGCCGCACTCCCCACGATGCGCAAATTGTTTTCACCCCTCGGCGGCGACACCATCTCGCCGCTCAATGCGCCGCCGCTGCGCATGCGGTTGCTCACCAAGCTCAATCTGCTCGCCATCGGCCTGATCGTCGCCACCGCTCTCGGCGTCGCCGCGTTTCTGATCGGCCAGCAGGTTCACGACGAGAGGACCCGGCTCAGGAGTCAGGGCCTCGCTCTGGCGTCCATGCTGGCGCAGGTCGCCAACGAGGCCTTGACCTCCGGCGACATGTCGAACGTTGTTTCGATGCTCGACGGTCTCGCCTCCGATCGCGATATCGCCTATGTGGCGGTGCTCGATGCGCAACAGCGTCCACTGAAAGCGCGCGGCTACGCCGGTGCCACCGTGCCCGTCTGGCCCACCGGTAACGAGGCGAACGGCTCGCAACCGGGCATCGCGGAGGCGCAGCAGTTGGATGTATCCGTGCCGGTCTACACGCCTCCCCGGCCGAGCAGCAACGCCGGCACCGCGAACCGACCCATCATCGGCTACGTCCGTCTTGGCATGAGCTTCGATCGGGCGTGGACGCGGATGCGCGCCAACCTGATCGGCGCGGCAATCGTCGTCGCCACGCTCTTGTTAGTCGC
Source organism: uncultured beta proteobacterium (assembly GCA_963763625.1). GTDB lineage: Bacteria > Pseudomonadota > Gammaproteobacteria > Burkholderiales > Casimicrobiaceae > PALSA-1003. The sequence continues at coordinate 294,118 of CAVXPH010000005.1, forward strand.
CGTCGTGGCGACGATGTTGCTGACTCGTCGCCTGGTCGCGCCGATGCGGCAGCTGATGCGCGCTGCGTATGCAGTCGGTGCCGGTAAGCTCGATGTTTACGTCCCGGCAAATTCGAGCGACGAACTCGGCCAGCTGACGCATACCTTCAACCAAATGACGCAGCGACTCGCCCAGTCGCAGACCGAGGTCGCATCCTATCAGCGTACGCTCGAGGACAAGGTCGCCCAGCGGACCAAGGAGCTTGAGATGGCGACCGCGCAGGCTTATAGGGACGCCCTGCACGACGTCCTCACCGGTCTGCCCAACCGCGCGCTTCTCGACCAGCGTCTGAGGCAAATCGTCGCCCAGGCGTCGCGCGATGGGCATCAGGTCGCGTGCCTGTTCCTCGACTTTGATCACTTCAAGCGCATCAACGACACGCTGGGACACGATGCCGGCGACCAGTTGCTGCAGGCGGTGGCCCAGCGCCTGGCCAGCGCGGTGCGCGAATCCGACACCGTCGCCCGGCTGGGCGGCGACGAATTCGTCTTGATCCTGCCGGGCCTCGATCCGGCGCATGCGGCCTACGAGGTGATGGCGGTGCTCACGCGCGTGCGCGAATCGTTTCTCGCGCCGTTCCGGCTCTCCGATCAGACGCCAACCCTGACTTGCTCGATCGGCGTTTCGGTCTACCCGGTCGACGCCACCGACCCCAACGGGCTGATCAAGCAGGCCGACACGGCGATGTACGCGGCAAAGGAAGCCGGGCGCAATGCATACCGCTTCTATACCGCAGACATGAACGTCCGCGTGCAGGCGCGGCTGCAGCTCGAGACCGACATGCGGCGCGGCATGATGGACGACGAATTCTTCCTGGTCTACCAGCCGCAGATCGACATGGATTCCGGGCGGGCGCTCGGCGTCGAGGCGCTGCTGCGCTGGCGCGACCCCGAGCGGGGCATCATCGGCCCCGAGGAGTTTATCCCCATCGCGGAGGAGTCCGGGATGATCCAGGCGCTCGGCGCGCGCGTGCTGCGCGACGCGTGCCGACAGGTCGTGGCCTGGCATCGCCAGAACATGATGCTGCGCCTGTCAGTGAACCTGTCGGTACAGCAATTGCAGCACGACAACTGGCTGTCGGTGGTCGAGGACGCGCTGCGCGCGAGCGGCTTGGCGCCGCGCTATCTCGACCTCGAGATCACGGAAAGCGTCATCATCACCCACCACGAACGGGCCGTGGCGACGCTGCAGAAGCTCAAGCAGATGGGCGTGTCGATCACCCTCGACGACTTCGGCATGGGCTATTCGAACCTCATCTATCTGGCGCGGCTGCCGATCCAGGGCATCAAGATCGAGCAGCAATTCGTTCACGGCCTCGAGAAAAACCCCGGCGACGAGGCGATCATCACGCAGGCGATCATCGCGCTGTCGCACAGCCTGGGCCTGCGCGTCATCGCCGAGGGCGTCGAGACCATCGCCCAGTTCGAGTTCCTCAAGGCGCACGGCTGCGAGGAAGCGCAGGGCTATCTGATCTCGCGCCCGCTCGAGGCACCCGAGTTGCACTCGTGGTGGGTGATGCAGGAAGAGGAAAATCGCATCGTCGGGCGCCAGACCGACATGTGGCGCGCGCAGGCCAAGTAGCGGTCAGTTCTCGAGGTCCTGCCGCGTGTCGACGTCGCGCAAGATCCCCACGTCGTCGGTATCGATTTGCGCCACCTCGTGGCGAGCGAGGACTGCCCTGGCGCCTTCATCGCCCGAGAGCGTGCTCAACTCGGCGTAGCAAGCGGCGGCGAAGCCCACCGGGTGACCTCGCATGCCGAGCCTGCTTGGCGCCGCGATGGTGGCACCCCGACGCAGGGCATCGACGACACCGGCCATGGTGGCCGACTCTACCCATGGCATGTCGGCCAGCGCGATCAGCCACGCCGCGGCGACCGGTGCGGCGCGGACACCCCAGGCGAGGCTTGCGCCGATGCCCTCCGCCGCCTGCGGACAGCGGGTAACGCGCCCACCGCCCACCACCAATGCCGCCGCAAGCGGGTCGTCTTGCGGACGCACGACCGCGATCACGGAATCGACAACGGCAGCAAGGTGCTTGAGCGCGGCAACGCCGATGGGGGTACCGTCGGGTAGCAGCGCGAGCAGCTTCCCACCGCCGAAGCGCGACGCGCTTCCGGCAGCGAGCAAGACGCCGACGATCGGGCCGCGCATGGGCGAGCTACTCAGGCAGCAAGCGGAACCTGCCGTCCTTCACCGTCACCAGCACCCGGGCACGCTCATCCATGCCGTTGTGATTGGTGGGACTCATGTTGAACACGCCCTGGCAGCCGACGACATCGCGCTCCTGCTCGATGGCGTCGCGCAGGGCGATCCGGAACGCCTCGGTTCCCGGCTTCGCGACCTTCAGCGCCGACGGAAGCGCACGCAGCAGGATGAGTCCCGCGTCGTAGGTGTTCGCCCCGAACGTCGCCGGCTTCTGTCCGAACTGCTTCTCGTAGGCGCCGATGTAGGTCAGCGCGACCTTCTTGATCGGGTCGGCGTCGGGAATATCGGCAATGACGAGCATCGAGCCGGCCGCGAGCACCGTACCCTCGACTTTTTCCTTCCCGAGGCGGATGAAATCGTTGGTCGCAACGGCGTGCGTCTGGTAGATGCGACCTTTGTAGCCCTGGTCGAACAGCGTCGCCTGCGGCAGCACCGCCGGACCGCCGACCGCGGCGATCAGCACCGCGTCGGGCCTGGCGACGATCAGCTTGAGCACCTGGGCGGTCACGCTCTGGTCTGTCCGCGCGTAGCGCTCGCTCGCGACGATGCGAATGCCCACCTTGTCGGCAAGTCCAGAGAAGACTTTGAACCAGTTCTCTCCGTAGGCGTCGTTAAAGCCGATAAAGCCAACCGTGTGGACGCCGTTTTTCAGCATGTGTTTGAGCAGCGCCGCCGCGATCAAATCATCGTTTTGTGTGGTCTTGAACACCCAGCGCTTCTTCGCGTCTATCGGTTCGACGACCGCCTGCGTGCCGACCGTGGCAAGCAGCGTGACCTTCGCTTCGGCCACGATATCGAGAATCGCCAGGGCGTTGGGCGTTGTCGACGGGCCGATGATGGCGTCGACGTTGTCTTCAACGATGAGCTTCTTCGCGTTTTGCACCGCGCGCGTGGTGTCGCCCCCGTCCTCGAGCTGGATGTACTGGATGCTCGTGTCTCCGACCCGAGTCGGGAGCAGCGCGGCAGTGTTCTTCTGCGGGATGCCGATCGCCGCAGTGGGACCCGTCGCGGACACCATGAGGCCGATCTTCACCTGTGCCGACGCGCTCGCCAGCGGCAGGACACATAGCAGCGCAAAACGCGCGACGTTGCGCAACAAGTTCTACTCCCCGGAAAGTCAGTCTCGCAAAGACGCGAATGCTAAGCCGCGGAGCGTGCCTGGAGCAAGCCGCCGTCGGACCCCTGCGGAGCCTCTACAGGCGATCGAACGGGCCCTTACTGCGCGAAGAACTCGCGCACGCGATCGAACCAGTTCTTGGCGCGCGGGTTGTGCGCGCCGGGGTTTTCGGCGTTGATGCGCTCGAGTTCGCGCAAAAGCTCCCTCTGGCGCGGCGTGAGGCTCACCGGCGTCTCGATTGCGACGTGGCAAAAAAGATCGCCGAAGACGCTGCTGCGAACCGCCTTGATGCCCTTGTTGCGCAGCCGGAATACCTGGCCGGATTGCGTTTCGGGTGGAATCTTGACCTTGGCGTGGCCATCGAGGGTCGGAATCTCGATTTCACCTCCCAGTGCGGCGGTCGTGAACGAGATCGGCATTTCGCAATGCAGGTCGCTGTGGTCGCGCTGGAACACCGGATGAGGCCGCAGATTGACGACAACGTAAAGATCGCCCTGCGGGCCACCGTTCAGTCCTGCCTCGCCCTCGCCTGCGAGGCGAATGCGATCGTCCTGGTCGACGCCGGCCGGAATCTTCACCGACAGCGTCTTGTGGCGCTTGGTGCGCCCGGCGCCGCCGCAGTCGGGGCATGGGTCGGAAATGATCTTGCCTGCGCCGTGGCACTGCGGGCAGGTCTGCTGGATGGAAAAGAAACCCTGCGACACGCGCACCTGGCCCTGGCCGTGGCAGGTGGGACAGGTCTTGGCCTGGGTCCCCGGCTTGGCCCCGGCGCCATGGCAGGTCGTGCATTGCTCCATGGCCGGAATGCGGATCTTGGCCTCGGTGCCGCGCGCCGCTTCTTCCAGCGGGAGCTCCAGGTTGTAGCGCAGATCGGCGCCGCGGTACACGCCGTTGCCGCGCCCGCGCCCGCCGGGGCCTGCGTTGGCGAAGATCTCTCCGAAAATGTCGCCGAACGCATCGGCGAATCCGCCGAAGCCCTCGGCTCCGCCGCCGAAGCCGCGCGCGCCCGCCGCGCCGAATCCGGCCGTCGCCTCGACGCCCGCATGACCGAACTGATCGTATGCGGCGCGCTTCTTGGGGTCCGAAAGAATCTCGTACGCCGCCTTCGCTTCCTTGAATTTCTCCTCGGAGGTCTTGTCGCTCGGATTGCGATCCGGATGATGCTTCATCGCCAGCTTCCGATAAGACTTCTTGATGTCTTCATCGGAAGCGTCGCGATTGACGCCGAGCACCGAGTAGTAGTCGCGCTTAGCCATCGACGATTTCGAGCCCTCTCAGCTCCCCGTCCACATGCAAACGGCCGAGTGAAGGGGAGGTCACAGACGCCCCCTTCGACTCGGCCCGTACTTCCCGTACCGGCGTCATGCTGCCCACGCCGGATTGGCGGCGCGAACCGCGCCGCAGCCGAAATATCACTTCTTGTCTTTGACTTCCGTAAACTCCGCGTCGACCACCTTCTCGTCGCTTTCCTTGCCGCCGCTCGCAGCACCTGCATCCCCGGGTGCGCCTTGGGCGTCGGCCTGCGTCTTGGCATACATCGCTTCGCCGAGCTTCTGCGATGCGGTCATCAGCGCCTGCGCCTTCGCTTCCAGGGCGTCCTTCCCGGCGTCGGTTTGCTTGAGCTGTTCCTCGGCGTCCTTCAGTGCGGACTCGATCTTGCCCTTCTCGTCGCCACCAATCTTATCACCGTACTCAGCAAGCGACTTCTTCACGCTGTGCACCAGCGCATCGAGGTGATTGCGCGCCTGCACGATTTCGAGTTGCTTGCGATCTTCCTCGGCATGCGACGCCGCGTCCTTGACCATGCGGTCAATCTCCGCGTCGGACAGGCCCGAATTCGCCTTGATCGTGATCTTGTTCTCCTTCGACGTCGCCTTGTCCTTGGCTGACACATGCAGAATCCCGTTGGCGTCGATGTCGAACGTGACCTCGATCTGTGGCATGCCGCGCGGTGCCGACGGGATCCCTTCGAGGTTGAACTGACCCAGACTCTTGTTGCCGGAAGCAACGTCGCGCTCGCCCTGCAGCACGTGGATGGTCACCGCGGACTGGTTGTCGTCCGCCGTTGAGAACACCTGCTGCGCCTTGGTCGGGATCGTCGTGTTCTTCTGGATCAGCTTGGTCATCACGCCGCCCAGCGTTTCGATCCCGAGCGATAACGGCGTCACGTCGAGCAGCAGAACGTCCTTGACGTCGCCCTTGAGCACGCCGCCCTGGATCGCCGCACCGACCGCGACCGCCTCGTCGGGGTTCACGTCCTTGCGCGGTTCCTTGCCAAAGAACTCCTTGACCGTCTCCTGCACCTTGGGCATGCGCGTCATGCCGCCGACGAGAATCACGTCGTTGATGTCGGAGAGCTTCACGCCCGCATCCTTGACTGCGATGCGGCACGGCTCGACCGTCCTTGCGATCAGTTCCTCGACCAGCGACTCGAACTTCGCCCGCGTGACCTTGATCGACAGGTGCTTCGGTCCCGATTGGTCGGCAGTGATGTAGGGCAGGTTGATTTCCGTTTGCTGCGAGCTCGACAGCTCGATCTTCGCCTTTTCAGCCGCTTCCTTGAGTCGCTGCAAAGCCAGCACGTCGTTCTTGAGATCGACGCCCTGGTCCTTCTTGAATTCGGTGACGACGTAATCAATCAAGCGTTGGTCGAAATCTTCGCCGCCAAGGAACGTGTCGCCGTTCGTCGACAGGACCTCGAACTGGTGCTCGCCCTCCACATTGGCGATCTCGATGATCGAGATATCGAAGGTTCCGCCGCCAAGGTCGTAGACCGCGATCTTGCGGTCGCCTTCCTTCTTGTCCAGCCCGAACGCGAGCGCCGCCGCCGTGGGCTCGTTGATGATGCGCTTGACATCCAGCCCCGCGATCTTGCCCGCATCCTTGGTTGCCTGCCGTTGCGAGTCGTTGAAATACGCCGGAACGGTGATGACTGCCTCGGTCACTTCCTCGCCGAGGTAATCCTCGGCAGTCTTCTTCATCTTGCGCAGGATTTCGGCCGACACCTGCTGCGGCGCAATTTTCTTGCCGCGCACGTCCACCCAGGCGTCGCCGTTGTCGGCGCGGACGATCTTGTAGGGCATCAGGGCGATGTCCTTCTGCACTTCCTTTTCTTCGAAGCGCCGGCCGATCAGGCGCTTGACCGCGAAGATGGTGTTCTTCGCGTTGGTGACTGCCTGGCGCTTCGCCGGTGCACCGACGAGAATCTCGCCGTCTTCAAGGTAGGCGACGATCGACGGTGTGGTACGCGCGCCTTCTGAGTTCTCGATGACCTTGGGCTGTCCGCCTTCCATGATGGCAACACAGCTGTTGGTCGTGCCGAGGTCGATTCCGATGATCTTGGCCATAAGGATTCCTTCGATTCCTGGATTGTTCGTTCAGCGACTAGATGGGGGTTTTGTCTTTGGTTTCAAGCGTCTGTCGCGCCCTGCGCCCCGCTTTCGGGGGCCTTGGCGACTGCCACCAGGGCCGGACGCAAAACGCGGTCGTTGAGCAGGTAGCCCTTCTGGAACACCTGCACCACGCTGCCCGGAGGCCCGCCCGAGTCGATGAGGGTCATTGCCTGGTGCCGGTGCGGATCGTACTTCTCGCCGACCGGATTGATCTCGACGATCCGCTCCTTATCGAACGCGGCCTTCAGGTTCTTTAGGGTCAGCTCGACCCCGTCTTTGAGCGCTTCGGTCGTGGCGTTCGGCGTGGCGAGGGTAAGCTCGAGGGCGTCGCGGACGGTCAGGAGCTCCTGGGCGAAGCGCTCGATGGCGTACTTGTGCGCCTTGGCGACATCGTTCTGGGCCTGCTTGCGGATGTTTTCCGTCTCCGCCTTGGCCCGGAGCCACGCGTCTTTCAGCCGCGCCGCTTCATCCTCCGCCTCCTTGAGCAGCGAGGGGAGATGGGGTGCCGGCTCCGGGGTCTCTGCGGCGCTCGCGGCAGCGGGCGAGTCGCCAGAAACCGGCGCCGTACGCTCCGACTCGGCGGAAAGCTGACTGTTTTGCTCGGGATTGTTGCTCATTCGTGGTCCTCCCACTGACCTCCCCAGATGGAGGGCAATGGCGCACCTTTCAACCGGCCGCACTCTGCCTGCGCGGGGAAAAATCGGGCTTCAACCCCCCGCCGGCGATTGCCGTGGTCCGCCCCCGGGTTGGGATCAAGTTGCTGCCCCGAGTGCCTTGGCCCGCGTTTGCGTCAGCTCGCGCGTTGCCGGATCGGGCGGCGGCTCCAGCCAGCCGCCCAGGTTCTTGAGCGCTAGGTCCGCCAGCGCCCCGATCCACGCCGGGTGCTCGTTCAGGCAGGGAATGGCGTGGAATTCCTTGCCCCCGGCGTTGAGGAACGCCGTCCTCCCCTCGAGCGCGATCTCTTCCAGCGTTTCGAGGCAGTCTGCAGCGAAGCCTGGGCAGGCGACGTCCACCCGGCGCAGGCCTTCCCTGGCCAGCGCGACCAGGGTTGGCTGCGTGTAGGGCTTCAACCATTCGCTGCGTCCGAATCGCGATTGGAACGTCACCGCGAACTGCTCCGGCTTGAGCCCCAGGCCGATGGCGACCAGACGGGCGGTCTTCTGGCAGTGGCAGTGGTACGGATCGCCGCGGTCGAGCGTGCGCCGGGGCACGCCGTGAAACGACAGCACCAGCTTGTTGGGCCGGCCGTTCTTGACCCAATAGTCGTTGATATTCTGCACCAGCGCGGCGATGTATCCGGCGTCGTCGTGATACGCGTCGACCACCCGCAGCGCCGGGATGCGGCGCATCCTGCGCGTCGCCGCGAATACCGCGTCGAGCCCGGCAGCGGTCGTGCTTGCAGCATACTGGGGATAGAGCGGCAACACGAGCACGCGCTGGCATCTGCCTTCGCGCAGACGTTGCAGCGCCTGCGCAATCGACGGCGCGCCGTAGCACATCCCCAACTCGACCTGGACGTGATCGGATGGCAATCCCACTGCCTTGAGGCGCTGACCGAGATAGCCGAGGAGCAGCGTCCGTTGCCGCTGGCTGTGCACCATCAGCGGCGAGCCCTCTTTGGTCCAGATCGCGGCGTAGCGCTGCGCCGAGCGCGCGGGACGCACACGCAGGATGACCCCGTGCAGCAGCGGGAGCCAGGCGGCGCGCGGAATTTCCACCACCCGTGGGTCCGAAAGGAACTCGGCGAGGAAGCGGCGCACCGCCGCCGCTGTCGGTGCCTCCGGTGTTCCGAGATTGAGCAACAGCACGCCGAGCCGGGCAGCGCGGTCGTGCGAGAACGATGGTTCGGGAAGAAATTGGCTCATGCGACGTGGGCGCGATCCGTCAAGGCGTAGCCGCCACTACGCGGCCAGGCGTCTCGCCGCGCGAGCACGAATGCTGCGGCCTACGAGTTGGGGCCTCCCGGACCGGACGTCGTCGCGGGAACACGCCAGCATGGTCCGGACACCCCTGCGCGCAAACGCCGAATAAAAGCGCTCGATCAGCGCCGCGTCTGCACGAACTGCCGTCATGCAGACAGCACTCAGGCGTCGCTCAACTGCTGCGTCAGCGCGTTCGACAGCAGCTTGGCCGTGATGTCAACAATCGGGATCACGCGCTCGTAAGCCATCCGGGTCGGACCGATCACGCCTAGCGTGCCGACGACCTGGCCATCGACCTCGTACGTCGCGGTGATCACACTGCACTCGTCGAGCGGTGCCAAGCCGGATTCGCCGCCGATGAACAAATGCACACCTTGCGCGCGCTGGCTGATGTCAAGCAGATGCAACAGCGAGGTCTTCTGCTCGAACACCTCGAACAGCAGTCGCAACCGATCCATGTTTGACGCAAGGTCCTCGGCATGGAGCAGATTCGTCTCGCCGGAGACGACCAGGCCATCGCCGGTCTCGGCCAGCGCGGCGTCGCTGGCCTCGACCGCGGCGTTCATCAACCCGACGACGTCTTCGCGCAACTGCCGGAGCTCGTCAGCCAACAGGGCGCGGATCGCGTGGAACGGCTGGCCGGCGTAATGCTGGTTGAAAAAATTGGATGCCTCCAGCAACTGCGTCTGCGTGTACACACGGTCGGTGTGCAGAATCCGGTTCTGCACGTCGCCTTCCGGTGTGACGATGATCAGGAGCACGCGCCGGTCGGATAGGCGCAGGAACTCGATGTGGCGCAACGACGCTTCGCGCCGGCGCTGCGTCGCCACGACGCCCGCGAAATGGGTGAGTTGGGACAGCATCTGCGCCGCGGCGCCGACGAGCAATTGCGGCCGGTCCGCCTGCAGATGCCCCTGCAGTTCGTTGATCTCGCCTTCCTCGAGCGGCTTGATTACGAGCAGGCTATCGACGAAAAAGCGGTAGCCCTTGGGCGTGGGCATCCGCCCCGCGGACGTGTGCGGGCTGGTAATGAATCCCATCTCCTCCAGGTCAGCCATCACGTTGCGGATCGTCGCTGGCGAAAGCTCGAGCCCGGATTGCCGTGACAGCACGCGCGAGCCGACCGGTTGGCCATCGGTGATATAGCGCTCGATGAGCGTCTTCAAAAGGTGCTGTGCGCGCGGGTCCAGCATAGGAGCTATTTTATGCTTTAATCGCTGCCATGAGCGCCCCCGCCCAGCCCTTTTCAACGATCGCGCTCGTCGGGCGCCACGCGAGTACGGGCATCGCAGAGCCTCTGGAGCGGCTCGCGACGTTCCTTGCTCGCCGCGGGCATCGCGTGCTGCTCGATGCGGAGACTGCGCAGGTGACCCCGCTCCCGGGCTACCCGGCAGCATCGCTCTCGCAGATCGGGCGCGAAGCAAAGCTGGCGATCGTCGTCGGTGGCGACGGGACGATGCTGTCCATCGCGCGGCAACTCGCAGGCTACGACGTACCGTTGATCGGCATCAATCAGGGCCGGCTGGGTTTCCTGACCGACATTGCGCTGGCCGACATGGAAGCCGTCCTAACGGCGATGCTCGCCGGCGCGTTCGTCGAAGAGTCGCGCACGTTGCTCGAAGCAACGGTGCCGCGCAGTGCGGCCGGCGCAGACAACCCTGGCGTGCTCGCGCTCAACGATGTCGTGGTCAATCGCGGTGCGCTCGGCGGGATGATCGACTGTGCGGTCACGATCGACGGTCGCTTCGTCTACGCCATGCGCGCGGACGGGTTGATCGTCGCCACGCCGACCGGCTCCACCGCGTACGCGCTATCGGCGCAGGGACCGATCGTCGACCCCGGAGTCGCGGCGATCCTGCTCGTGCCGGTCGCACCCCACGCCCTGACGAACCGACCCATCGCGGTGCGCGATTCGGTGGTGATCGAGATCGCGTTGCTGGGTGGAAAGGACGCCAGCCTGCGCTGCGACGGCCAGGCAAGTTTTCCGCTGTTCGAAGGCGACGTGGTCATCGTCCGCCGCGCCGAGCGCCGGGTGCGGCTGCTGCACCCGAAAGATCATGATCATTTCGCGATGCTACGGCGCAAGCTGCACTGGAGCGAGACGCCGGAAATGCTGCGGCCGCAATAGGACGGAGCGCGCGCTGTCCTGCTTCCGTTGCAGCGCCCCGGCTTTTTCCCCGGCGACAATGACGGCACGCCTCCCGATACGGCTCTGACCCCGATGCTGCGTCTGCTGTCGATCCGCAATTTTGCCGTCGTCGAAGCGCTCCAGGTCGAATTCGATCGCGGCTTCACAGTGCTGACCGGTGAAACCGGCGCGGGTAAATCGATTCTGCTCGACGCCTTGTCGCTGCTGCTTGGCGGCCGCTTCGACGCTCGGCAGCTGCGCCCTGGCAGCGAGCGCGCGGAGATCGCCGCCGAATTCGATGTCGGTGCGGCGACGGCGCTGCGCGCCTGGCTCGTGGAACAGGATTTTGGAGCGACCGGGCCGCTGCTGCTGCGCCGTACACTCGACGCGCAGGGTAGAAGCCGCGCGTGGATCAACGGCGCTCAAGCCACGCTCGGGCAACTGGAGACTGCCGGCGCGAGCTTAGTCGACCTGCACGGTCAGCATGCGCATGAGTCGCTCGGTCGGCCGGACACGCAGCGGCAGCTCGTCGACGCCTTCGGCGGCTTCACGGCGCTCGCCCGCGCGGTCGCCGCGGCGTGGCGCAGCTGGCGCGAGGCCGCACAGCAATCCGAGCGTGCTGCGCGCGACGCCGCCACCTGGTCGGCCGAACGTGACGCCCTGGTCGCGCAGGCCGCGGAACTCACCGCCCTCGGTATCGGTGCAAGCGAATGGCAGGATCTCAACGCGACACAATCCCGGCTTGCCCACGCGGCAGGCCTGCTTGAGGCCGCCGCGGCGGGCGTCGCGGAGCTCATCGAAGGCGAAGGCGCGCTAAGCGCTCGCCTCGCCGCCTTGTCCCAGCGCCTGCGCCGCGCCGCGACCCATGACCGGTCGCTCGAGGAGATCATCGCCCTGAGTGAAGAAGCGCGGGTCAGGGTCGACGAGGCGGGCCGCGCGCTGCGCGGCTACCGCGAACGGCTCGACCTCGACCCCGCGGAGCTCTCGCGCATCGAGGAGCGCATTGCCGCCATCCACGCTCTCGCGCGCAAGCATCGGGTGGCCCCGGAGGCACTGAGTGCGCTGGCGCTTGAAGTCGAAGCGAAGCTTGCCGCGCTCGCCGCAAACGCCGACATCGAGTTGCTCGCCCGCGCAGAGCGCGAGGCACACGCTTCCTACCAGGCGCTCGCCATGGAGCTCACCGCGAAGCGCAAATTCGCCGCCGCCGAGCTGTCGCATCGGGTCAGCCAGACCATGAAACAGCTGGCGATGGGTAGCGGGCGATTTGAAGTTGGCCTCGCAGCGGTTGCCGAGCCGGCGAGTTTCGGCAGCGAAACGCTGGAATTCAAGGTGGCGACGCATCCCAAGCAGCCACTCGGCCCGGTCGCACGCGTAGCGTCGGGCGGCGAGCTGTCGCGCCTCGCGCTCGCGATCCAGGTCGTGCTCGCCGACGTGGCTGAGGTACCAACATTGATCTTCGACGAGGTTGACGTGGGAATCGGCGGCGCCGTTGCCGCAACCGTTGGCCGCCTGCTCAAGGGTCTCGGTGCGCGGCGCCAGGTTCTGTGCGTAACGCATCTGCCGCAGGTTGCCGCCTGCGCCGACGGGCACTACCGGGTGACCAAGCGCGGTGATGCCACTGGCGTCGCAACCGAGCTTGAGCGGCTTGACGGCCGGCAACGAGTCGAGGAGCTCGCGCGCATGCTCGGCGGCCACGAGATTACCGCCAAAACGCGCGCCCACGCCAAGGAATTGCTCGCGCAGCAGCAAGCACGGCCGCCGCGTTCCCGCCGCGAGACTTGAAGCCCAGTTATCTTGGGAAGTCGCTGCAATGGCGGCACCGTCGGCGCTAAGCGCGTCCGCGGCGCCGGCCTGGATTAGACAGCTGCCTTGACCTTCACTGCCGAAGGGGCGTGCGACGTCTGGGGCAGCGTGCCCTTGACGTGCTTGGTCTTGAGCGTCTTCGTCACCGGCAGCGATTCGCCGGTCTCCAGCCAATGCTTGACCCGTACCGCGTCGCCGATTCGGGTCAGGCGCCCGTACGAATCGAGCAGCACGATCACCACCGACCGACTGGCGATATTGGCCAGCATGACGAGGCACTTGCCGGCTTCGCGGATGAAGCCGGTCTTGCTCACCTGGATATCCCACTGCCCGGCGCGCACCAGTGAGTTGGTGTTGTTAAACCCCAGCACCGTGCCCAGGGGTTGCACTTCAACATAATGACTCGCGGTCGTCGTGGCGTCGCGAATGAGTTCGTACCCGGCTGCGGCTTTCACCATCAGGGCCAGGTCGCTCGCAGTCGAGACGTTTTCGCTCGTCAACCCCGTGGGATCAGCGAAGTGCGTGTGGGACATGCCGAGCAGCTGCGCCTTGCGGTTCATCGCCTCGACGCAGGCTTCGGTCCCGCCGGGATAATGTCTGGCGAGGCTCGACGCGGCACGATTTTCCGACGCCATCAGGGCCAGGCGCAGCATCTCCCGCCGCGGCAACTCGGCGCCGAGCCGCAGGCGCGAATGGCTGCCCTTGAGGAGATCGACGTCGCCGACGTCAACGTTGAGCGATTCGTCCATGGGCTGATTCGCATCGAGCACCACCATCGCCGTCATCAGCTTGGTCACCGAGGCGATCGGCGTGACCGTGTCGGCACCCTTGGCGTAGATCGGCGCGTCGGCGTTGGCGTCGAGCACCAGCGCGTTCGTCGAGCCGAGCTTAAGCTTGCTCGCGTCCAAGGTGCCTGGCGCCGCAAGCGGGGCCGGGCCGCTGGCGGCCAGGCCAGCGGCGCTGAAGCCGATTAGGCCAACAAAAACAAAGGTTAGGCGAGCGCTCATCAGATCAATTCTCGGAACCAGCGCGCTTTATACCACAGCCCGAAGGGTTATGCCAAATGCTTCAACGCTTCAATGGCTTAGTGGACTGACCCGACCCGGGGCCGGGTCAGGCATCGGTATCCGCGGTCAGCGCCTCGGCCCGTTCCTCCTGCTGCAGTGCCCACATCCGCGCGTAGGTGCCGGCGCGTGCAAGCAGTTCGCCATGCGTGCCGCGCTCGACGATGTGTCCGCGCTCGAGCACCAGAATCTGATCGGCGCCAACGATTGTCGACAAACGATGCGCAATCGTCAGCGTCGTGCGTTCGGCGGAGATCTGCTCGAGTTCCGCTTGGATTAGCTGTTCCGACTTGGTGTCGAGCGCGGAGGTCGCCTCGTCGAAAATCAGGATGCGCGGATTCTTGAGGATGGCGCGAGCAATCGCGACGCGTTGTTTTTCGCCCCCGGAAAGCTTCAATCCGCGCTCCCCCACCGGCGTGCGATAGCCCTCCGGCAGGCTCGCCACGAAGTCGTGAATCTGCGCCAGCCGCGCCGCGGCAACGATCTCCTCATGCGTCGCACCGGGCCGGCCGTAGGCGATGTTGTATTCGATCGAATCGTTGAAAAGCACGGTGTCCTGCGGCACGATGCCGATCGCCGCGCGCAGGCTTGCCTGCTGCACGGCACGCAGGTTCTGGTCGTCGATCGCGATACGGCCATCGGAAACGTCATAGAAACGGTAGAGGAGCCGCGCCAGCGTCGATTTGCCGGAGCCGCTCGGACCCACCACGGCGACGGTGCGTCCGGATGGAATCGTGAACGACACGTCGAACAGAATCTGCCGCGTCGGTTCGTAGGCGAAATCGACATGTTCGAAACGCACCTCGCCTTTGGTAACACGCAGTGGCGTGGCACCAGGTGCATCCTTGACTTCCGCGTTCTCCTCGGTGAGATGGAACATCCGCTCCATGTCCGCGAGCGCCTGCTTGATCTCGCGGTAGATGACCCCCAGAAAGTTGAGCGGAATGTAGAGCTGGATCATGAAGGCGTTGACCAGGACGAGATCGCCTATCGTCATCGTGTGGTCGACCACTCCGAGCACCGCCCGCCACATGATCAGCGTGACCGCGACGGCGATGATCGCGCTCTGCCCGACGTTGAGCAGCGACAGTGAGGTCTGGCTCTTCACTGCGGCGAATTCCCAGCGCTGCATGCTCTCGTCGTAGCGCGATGCCTCGTATTCCTCGTTGTTGAAGTACTTGACCGTCTCGTAGTTGAGCAGGCTGTCGATGGCCCGCGTATTGGCCTTGGAGTCGAGCTCGTTCATGGCGCGACGGAACCCGGTTCGCCACTCGGTTACCGTCACCGTGAACACGATGTAGAGCGTAAGCGCGCCGACGGTGATGGCGATGAACCAGATATCGTAGCGAACGATCAGGATCGTCGAAACCAGCGCGATCTCCACCAGCGTGGGCAGGATGGAGAACAACGCATAGCCGATCAGCGTCGAGATGCCGCGGGTGCCGCGCTCGACGTCGCGAGTAAGCCCACCGGTCTGCCGCGCGAGGTGGAAGCGCAGCGACAGGGCGTGCAAATGGCGGAACACCTGCAGCGCGACGGTGCGCACCGTCCGCTGCGTCACCTTGGCGAACAGGAATTCGCGCAACTCGGTGAATACCGTCGTCGACAGGCGCATCGCGCCATAGGCCGCGAGCAGCGCCAGCGGCAGGACGAGCTCCGCCGGAGCCGTCAGGCGATCGACGATCTGCTTCAATACCAGGGGCACGCCGACATTGGCGAGTTTGGCCGCGATGAGGCAGGTCAATGCCAGAGAGACCCGGCCCTTGTACGCCATGAGGTACGGCAACAGCGTGCGCACGGTCTGCCAGTCGCCGCGGTAGGCGCGATCAGCGGGTGCGGGAAGCGAAACGGAGAAGGTGCGACGCATCGACAGGAAGCCGCGCTTGGGCACGACCGGTAGGCGGGAGTGTAGCAGACGGGTGCGGCGAGGCGGGTCAGCGCCGAGCGAAAGTCAGGGCCGGCGCGAAAACCATTCGTTGCCGCCATAGCCGACGAAACCCATCGCCAGGCGCACGATCCCGTAGGCAATCCAGATCGCCGCCTTGTACCAGGGCGAGCGGGAGCGCCAATGCAACGCCGCCACCGGAGTCGCCCCGGTCTCGATCATTTCCAGCAGCGCGCGCTTGAGTTGGCCGGCGAACTTGCGGTCGCGCACGAACACGTTCGCCTCGCGTGCCATGAGCAGGCTGTACGGGTCGATGTTCGAGGAGCCAACCGTCGCCCAATGATCGTCCACCACCGCGACCTTGGCGTGCAGCATGCTCTTGTAGTACTCCTGTATCACGACGCCGGCGTCGAGCAGTTGCCCGTACAGCGCCCGGCCGGCAAAATGCAGCAGCACGTACTCGACCTTTGCCTGCAGGATCAGGGTCACCGCGACACCGCGCGCAGTTGCGTCCGCAAGGGCGCGACGAAAGGTGATGCCGGGAAAGAAATACGCATTGGCGATGATGATTTCGCGCTTGGCGCGGCGAATCGCCGCCAGATACACCTGCTCGATGTCGCGGCGATGGCGCAGGTTGTCGCGGATCACGAATTTCGCCGTCTGGGTGCCGACGCGCTCGCCGCGCATGCGCTCGGGGAACAGCGGCAGCTGGCTGGTGCCGAGCTGGACGAGCTGCACCAGCGCCCAGACCCGCTGCATGGTGTACACGATCGCGGGCAGCAGCAGGCCTTCGACGCTGACGGCAAAATCGACCCGCGGTGCGGTGTGCCCGCGCGTGTTCATGTCGTCGATGATGTTAATGCCGCCGACGAACGCGAGGCGGCCATCGACGTGAGCCAGCTTGCGGTGAAGTCGGCGCAGGCGGTGGGAACGGAATTGCCACGCGGACACCTCGGGCCGATACTTGAGAAGCTCCACTCCGGCGTCGCGCAAGAACCGCTCGAGCGATGAGGTCAGATAAAACTTGGCGCCCCAGCCGTCGACCATCACCCGCACCTTGACGCCGCGGCCAGCCGCGCGGGCCAGGGCTGCGGCGATGCGCCGGCCCGCCGCATCGTCGGCGAAGATATAGCTTTCGAGCCAGACCTCGTGCTCGGCTGCATCGATCGCCCGCTCCAGCGCCGCGAAATACTCAGCGCC
Organism: uncultured beta proteobacterium; assembly: GCA_963763625.1. Lineage (GTDB taxonomy): Bacteria > Pseudomonadota > Gammaproteobacteria > Burkholderiales > Casimicrobiaceae > PALSA-1003. The sequence continues at coordinate 310,874 of CAVXPH010000005.1, forward strand.
GTTGCGGAGCAATCGAATGCGATTGCCCGGGCGATAGCGGTCGGCGGGGTCAGCGTGCGCTGCCACGGGGGAGGCGTTCGAGCTCGAAGGTCGCTGTCAGCGCGGCATGGTCGGACAGACGTGCGAGCGGATAGGCGTAATGCACGCCGGTGGCAACAACGGCCAGAGCGCGGGAATAGATGCGGTCGAGGCGAAACACCGGCAGCACCGCGGGAAAGGTGCGTGCCGGCCGGCCGCGCGCCTCCTCGAACACCTCGACCACACCAAGCTCTTGCTGCAGCGTCCGGTCGGCCTTGCGCCGCCAGTCGTTGAAGTCACCAGCGATAATCAACGGCGCATTCATGGGTACCGCCTCGCGAATGCGCTCACACAGTGTGTGAACCTGCCAGCGTCGCCCCCGTTCGAACAGGCCCAGATGGATATTGATGCAATGCAGGGCGGGCAGGCCGCGCTTGGTCTGCAGCACGCAATGCAGCAAGCCGCGGCTTTCAAACGCATGCGCCGAAATGTCCAGATTCGTCTGCGAAACGATCGGATAGCGCGACAGCACCGCATTGCCATGGTGGCCATCCTGATACACGGCGTTGCGGCCATACGCAACCTCGTGCCATACGGTGTCGGCAATGAACTCGTGTTGCGGCTTCACCGGCCAGTTGCGGTAGCGCCGGGCGTGGCGTCGATGAACCCCCTGCACTTCCTGCAGGAACAGGACGTCGGCTGAAAGCCCGTGCAGCCTTTCGCGCAGCTCGTGGATGACCACGCGCCGGGTCAGGTGCGAGAACCCCTTGTGGATGTTGTACGTGGCGACCGTGAAGCGCATGTTTTGCGGCGAGCCGAAGGGAGCGCAGACCCCAATGGTAGCGGCATTTGGGCTGGCGGCCGCGCCCGCGCGCGGGGCGGCGCAGGCGGCAGGGGTTGCGGGCGGCGGCGTACCCAATGTAAGGTGCCGGAGCCCAATGCGACCAAGGGGCTAGATGGGCGCCAGCAACCGCTGCTCCCGTCTTTAACGCATACCTTCAAATTCTACAGAGGAGACACCGAATGAAGCAGCAGATCACCCTCCAAGCCGCCGTTGCCGGCCTCCTTGCGCTTGGCTTTGCGGCCAGCACCGCCATGGCGGCTCCGGCGGCTCCGCAGCCATCCAAGGACAAGTGCTACGGCGTCGCCAAGGCGGGCCAGAACGATTGTGCTGCCGGCAAGCACGCCTGCGCCGGGCAAAGCACCGTCGACAAGGATCCGACCTCCTGGAAATACGTCGACAAGGGCACGTGTGAAAAGATGGGCGGCATGACGTCGCCGAAGATGTAATTTGGCACCGGGTGGCGGCGCAAGCCGCCACCTTTTTCCCCCCTCCCGACCCATGTCCGTGGCCTCGCCGCTGCCCTCCGTTGCGGGCATCGGTTTGCGCACCCCGCACATCGCCCAGGTCCGCCGCGATCGTCCTGCGGTCGGCTGGCTCGAGGTGCATAGCGAGAACTACTTCGTCGATGGCGGCCCCGCGCTCGTGGCCCTGGACGCGATTCGCGCCGACTATCCGCTCTCCCTGCACGGCGTTGGCATGTCGCTCGGCTCGGCCGACGCACTCGACACCGGTCACCTCAGGCGCCTGAAGCGTCTGGCCGAGCGCATCGAACCGGCGGCGATCTCCGAGCATCTGTGCTGGGGGCACGTCGACGGCCGCCATCTCAACGACCTGCTGCCACTACCCTTCAGCGACGAGGCACTGACCGTCTGCTGCGACCGCATCGATGCCGTGCAGCGCGCCCTGCGGCGACCGTTGCTCGTGGAGAACGTGTCGGCCTACCTGCGCTTCGACACGGACTCCATGACGGAATGGGATTTCGTCGCCGCGGTCGCCCGGCGCACCGGCTGCAAGCTGCTGTTCGATGTGAATAATGTTTATGTCAATGCGGTCAACCACGGCTTCGATCCGCTCCGTTTTCTAAGCGCGATTCCCGGCGATGCCGTGGCCGAGATCCATCTCGCCGGTTTCGATGCATCCGGCCCGTGCCTGATCGATACGCATGGCGCGCGGGTTGCACCGCCGGTGTGGGAGCTCTATCGGGCGACGATCGAGCGCTTTGGCCCGAAGCCAACGCTGCTCGAGTGGGACACTGATCTGCCCGCGCTCGAGGTGTTACTCGATGAGGCGAAGACGGCGCAGGCGATCCTGGAGCAAGCCGATGCGCTCGCTGCGTGAGGTGCAGCGCGGTTTCACCGCGGCCGCGCTGTTCGACGATGCGGCTTCGCTGGCGGAGATCGGCATCCTCGCCGGTGGGCTCGACCCGGCTGCACGTATCGCCGTCTACCGCAACAACGTCTTCGGCAATTACCGCCAGGCGCTTGCGGCAACCTATCCAGTCGTGCGGCGGCTGGTCGGCGGTGCGCTTTTCGACGCGGCGGTCGCTGCCTTCGTACGCGCATACCCGTCCCAGCATGGGGACGTGAACCGCTACGGCGGCGACATGGCGCGCTTCCTCGCCACGTATCCGCCGGCGCGCACGCTCGTCTATCTGCCTGATGTCGCGCGCCTCGAATGGGCACTCGATCAAGCCAACATTGCCGCCGACTCGCCGCCGCTCGATCTGCGCGCACTGGCTGCCGTTCCGGCGGCCGCGCTCGGCGCGCTGCGCTTCGCGCTGCACCCTTCGGTGCAGATCGTCAAATCGCGGCACCCCATCTTTCGCATCTGGCAGGTCAATCAGCCCGGTTACGCCGGCGACGATCAGGTCGAGGCGGGCGAAGGCGGCGACCTGCTGCTGGTGCGCCGCGCGCCCGACGGGGTCGTCATCGAACGACTGGCGGCAGGCGAGCACGCTTTCCTCGCGGCCCTTGCCCGCAACCGGCGCCTCGATGAAGCGGAAAAGCGCGGCGCGGCCGCCGAATCGGCATTCGACTTGGCCGACGTGCTCAAGCGCCATGTTGCGCAGCAAACCATTGCTGCGTTCCGCGCGCCATCCTCCCTATCTAAAGGCTCACCATGAGTGTCTTTTCGTCCGCTTCGCCGCTGGGTCGTCTGGCCGCACTCTATTGCCCGGTCGCGCGTCTGATCGGCAAGCTGCAGCCGCTGCTGCTGCTCGGCCTGCGACTTTACGTCGCACGCGTGTTTTTCATGTCTGGGTTGACCAAGATTCACGATTGGAGCGTTACGCTAGCGCTCTTCACCGATGAATATCACGTGCCGGTGCTGCCGCCCGCGGTGGCGGCGCTGCTGGGGACCGCTACCGAGTTGTCGATGCCCGTCTTGCTGGTCCTTGGCCTGGGTTCGCGCTTCGCCGCCGGCGTGCTGTTCGTTTTCAACATCGTCGCCGTCATTTCCTACGCAGCCCTGCCCGACATCGCGGTCAAGGATCACATCCTGTGGGGGACGATGCTGCTGGTGCTCACCATCTGCGGCCCGGGCAAGATCGCGCTCGATCACTGGCTCGAGCGCCGCTTGACGCCGGGGCAAGATGGCGTCGGCATGAGTGCGTGACGGCGCGCAAGCGATCCACCCAGAAGGCGTTCGCGACGTAACCCTCACGTCGCGCGAGGTAGGCCCGGAACAGGCTCTCCGGCGCAAGCTACGCGGTCGGCCTCGACTGAAGCAACGTGGACGGTTGCTGACGCCGGGATACTACTCGGCGACTTCCCATTTCTCCGCGCTGGCACCGGCGAGCGCGCGGACGCGCGCTTCGTCCTTGGCGAATTCCGCCGCGGGCCCTTCATAGACGACGCGGCCGTCGTCGAGCACGTAGGCCCGATCGGCAACTTCCACCGCCGCGCGCACGTTCTGCTCCACCAGCAGCACCGAAATCCCTTCGCTGCGCATCGACGTGACGACGCGAAAGACTTCCTGCACGACCAAAGGCGCCAATCCCTGCGATGGCTCATCGAGCAGCAGCAACTTGGGATTCAGCAGCAAGGCACGCGCTATCGCAAGCATTTCCTGTTCGCCGCCTGAAAGCTGTCGTCCCTTATTGGATTTGCGCTGGGCGAGCCGTGGAAACAATTCGTAGATGCGGGGAATCGTCCATGGGCCGGGCCGTTCGAGAGGAACGCGAAGATTTTCATCGACGGTCAACTGGGAGAACACCCGCCGCCCTTCGGGCACGTAGCCGACCCCGAGCGCGGCGATGCGATAGGACGGCCACGTCGTTACGATCTCGCCAAAGATCTTGACCGATCCTCCCCGCGCCGGCGTGAGGCCGACCAGCGTGCGCAGCGTTGTGGTCTTGCCGGCACCGTTGCGCCCCAGCAGCGCGACAATCTCCCCCTCGTTAACGGTGAGCGACACGCCGTGCAGGATGTGGCTCTTGCCGTAGAAGGTGTGCAATCCTGACGCTTCGAGCACGCTCATGCGGCCTTCCCCAGGTATGCCGCTTGCACCCGTTCGTCGCGGGAAATTTCCTCCGGGGTGCCCTCACCGAGTACCGCGCCCTCCGCGAGCACGGTGATCCGATCGGCGAGATGGAACACGACGCGCATGTCGTGCTCGATCAACACGATGGTGAGCTTCTGTTCCTTGTGCAGGCGACGGATCAGTTGTGTAATGTCGTGGGTTTCCTGATCGCCCATTCCGGCGGTGGGTTCGTCGAGCAGCAAGAGCTGCGGTTTCAATGCCAGCGCCATCATGATCTCCGCGGCCCGCTGATCGCCGTGCGGCATCTCGCCAACCATCCGACCGGCTTTGGCCTCCAGTCCCGCCAACCGAAGCAGTACCTCGATCCGTTGCCGAATCTGCGCGTTCATCGCGCGCCGCAGCGATGGGCTTCGCCGCAGTCCGGCGGCGACCTCGACCGCGATTCGCAGGTTCTCGCGCACGGTCAGCTCGGGGAAGATCTCGGTGATCTGGAACGTCCGGGCCATGCCCATTGCAACCCGTTTCTCCGGCGAGGTCCGTGTGATGTCCCGGCCCTGGAATAAAATGCGCCCCGAGGTCGGAGGAAAGAATCCGCTGATCAGGTTGAAGAACGTGGTCTTGCCGGCACCGTTGGGGCCGATTATGGCGCGCAGCTCGCCCGCCGGGACGGTTAGCGAGACGGAATCAACGGCGATCAGGCTACCGAAATGCCGACTGGCATTTTCCACCACGAGCAGGCTCATGTAACGCCCTTGCGCCGCAGCATACCCAGCACGCCGCGCGGGAAGAACAGGACGACGAGCACGAAGAACAGGCCGATGAAAGACATCCAGTTCTCGGTGTGGCTCGACACGTAATCCTGCAGCACCACGAAGATCGCCGCCCCGATCAGCGGCCCCCAGAAGGAGCGCATGCCGCCGAGCACCGCCATGATCACGAATGTGCCAGATTGATCCCAGCGCAGCGCACGCGGGTCGGTGAAGTTGTTGAGCAACGCATACATCGTTCCGGCAAGGCTCACGAAGCAGCACGAGATGACGAATGAAAGCCAGATGTGCTGCTCGACCGGAATCCCGAGATAACGCGCGCGACGTTCGTTTTCGCGGATCGCAAGCAGGGTACGGCCGAACGGCGAACGCAACAGCAGCCACATCAGCGTCACCGCGACGGTGAAACAGACCAGCACGAAGTAATAGAACGCCTTGTCGTTGCCGAGAAGGTTGATCTGCGTGAAGCCAAGATCGAGCGCCTGGCGCTTCCAGCCGCTCACGCCATCATCTCCACCGGTGACCGAGTTCCAGCGAAAGGCGATGAAGTAGAACACCTGGCCGAAGGCGATCGTGACCATCGCGAAGTAGACCCCTCGCAGTCTGACGATCAACGCGCCGATCACCATCGCCGCGAGCGTCCCGGTCGCAACTCCGACCAGGATACCCAGGGGCGTGCTGGGGTAGATGTACTTGATCGTCATCGCCGCGCCGTACGCGCCGAGGCCAAAATACGCCGCATGGCCGAACGACAGTACGCCGGTAAAGCCGAGGAGAAAATTGAGCGACATCGCCGCCAGTCCGAGGACCAGCACGCGGCTCGCGAGCTCCGTGTAGCCGCCCACCGCGTTCATCCAGTAGGGCATGGTAAGCAGCAACAGCCAGATCAGGCCGGTCCATGCCACTGCCGGTACGCGCCTCACTGGATCCTCCCTTCCTCACCCAGAAGGCCGCGCGGCCGAATCAACAGCACCAGACCCATCATGACGTAGATCACCGCTTCGGTAGCCGAGGGAAAGAACACCGTCGTGATGCCGGAGGCAAGGCCGATCAGCAAGCCGCCCAGCAGTGTTCCCGGCAGGCTGCCAAGGCCTCCGACGATGATGGCGACGAAGCTCGGCATGATGAGTGACGTGCCGATCGTCGGTTGCAGTCCGAGCATCCCGGCGGCAAGCACCCCGGCGAGGCCCGCCAGGTAGATGCCCAGGCCAAAGTTGAGTGTGCGAAGAATTCGGACGTTGACGCCGAGCACCGAAACGGTTTCCAGGTCCGCGGTCCCGGCGCGGATACGCATGCCGAGCCGCGTGCGGTTGAGGATGAGGAACAGGCCGATGACGACGGCCGTGGCCAATCCGACCATGAACAGGCGATAGCCGGTGAGGAAGAAGAACTCCGTCGAGAGCGGCGTCGACAACTCTGGCGGAATCGGGTAGGGCACGCTCTGCGCCCCCCAGATGGCGCGCAGAACATCCTCGAAGATATAGGCAAGCCCGAACGTCAGCAGCAGGCTGTAGAGCGGATCACGCCCATACACGCGTCGAATAAGCACCCGCTCGACGACGATTCCGACGGCCGCCGTGGCGAACGGCGCAATCGCCAGGCCGCCCCAGAAACCGACATAGGGAATCAGCGTGTAGGCGATATACGCGCCGAGCGCGAGGAACCCGCCGTGCGCGAAATTGATTACGCCGCTCAGGTTGAGGATCAGCGACAGGCCGAGCGCCATCAGCGCATAGAACGCGCCGACGATAAGGCCGTTGAAGATATTGAAAAGGAGCAATTGGGTCATCGGGCCATCGCTTCCTGAGCGCCTGACATGGGGCAAGCAGCCACTGCCGTACTCGTATGCAGCCCAGCGCCGCATCGGCGCGATCGAGCAAACACACGCCGCTGCACGGGTCGGGTCGCGAGTGAGGTGGTAGGTGCAATGCGGACGCGGCGGGTGCGCCGCGTCCGCAGGCCCGGCGTTATGCCGGCCAAGTCATCTTGCAGCCGGTCTCTTCGAGCGTTCCGGCGGCATCGATACCCTTGACCACTTCGGTAACCTTGAACAGATCGTCGGGCCCTGCGCTGCCCTGCGCCTGCGCGTGGCCGACGTACAGGTTGGGGATGAGCTGATTCTGGCCAGCGCGAAAGAACGCAGGATCCGGCATGAGCGAGACCTCCTGAGGCAACGTCATGCCGGACAAAGCCTTGGCCATTTTGACCGCATCGAGCGATTTGGCGCTATTGGCCGCCAGTGCGCAACTCCAGGTCGATGCGAACCCGAACCAGGTGCGCGCCGTCGGAACCCGGCCGGTCTTCTTCATGATTGCGTCGACAAATTCCTTGACGTGCGGCACGTTTGGCTGATTCCAGTACCACTCGAAGACCCAGGTACCGATCCGCGCGTCAGGCGGCAGACCTTCGAGCGGCTCGAGCTCCTGCTGGCCGCCAGCCAGATGAAAGCTTTTTGTCGAGGCCAAATTGAACGGCCTGCTTCAACGCATTGACCATGTCGTCGCCCTGCACCAGGAACAGGATGACGTCAGGGTTCGCCGCTTGCGCCTTGATGAGGTAGGACGAGAAATCGGTGGTACCCAGCGGCGTCAGGTCGGCGCCAACCTTGGTGTACCCGAATTTCGTGCCCGCTCTTTCCAGGCCTGACTGCAGCGTGTGGCCGAACGCGTAATCGGGAGTGATGAAGTACCACTTCTTGCCGGCGTTCTTAATGAGCGACGGTGTCACTGCGTTGGCTTCCATTTGCGTCGTATTGCAGACGCGGAACACGTTCCAGTGACATGTGGCGCCGGTGACCGCGTCTGTGTGCCCGCCCGGCACGACATGCAATATCCCCTTCTCGCTGCTCACATCGGCCATGGCGAGCGCCAGGGCGGAGTTGACGTTGCCGAGCAGGAAATTAACGTTGTCGCGTTCGATCAGCTTGCGCGCTTTCTGCACTGCCGTTCCGGCGTCGCCGCTCGTCGAGTCTTCGACGAGCAGATCCACCTGGCGCCCGAGGATTCCGCCCTTGGCGTTGATCTGCTCGACGGCGAGCTGGCAGCCGATCAGCTCGTTCTTGCCGACCGCGGCGTAGGTTCCGGTCAGCGGATTGTCGAGACCAATCTTGACCGGCTCCGCTCCCCGAGCCTTGATGATAAACGGGCCCGTGAACTGCAATGCGCTGGCCGCCGCCGCGGCCTTGATGAGGGTGCGCCGACTCACCTTCCGGGAAACACGCTGATTCGCCATCGTCCATCCTCCATTAAGTTGGGTCCGGTCCGGGCAAGATCGCGATGCGATCGACGAGCCCGGGTTTCCCCTTGTCAGACTGCCTGCCGTTTTTTTGTCCCGGCCTTGGACTGCGTACCGACCACCGGACGCGCTAACGACAGCGCAACCCGCGCCGCTCACCGAGGCAAAGGCGTGGTCGCAGACGCGCAACTATAGTGCAAGAAATCCGGTGCGGCAATGCACGCTCGCGTCCGATCGGGGTGTAGCGCCTGATCTGCCGCCCGAACACGGGCAAGGGCGGGCGCCACGGGGCTGCCCGAACCCCGGCGTCGAGCGGAGGTCTGAATATAATGAGTCTGGGGATATAGGGGGCACCGCTGGCGTGGCCATGGCAAGCGACCGGATCGGGATCAAAGGCATCTCCTGGCACCACCGGGTCGGGGTGCGGCTTGTGGCAGCGATATTGGCGCTCGGGTCGGCCTCGCTGAGCACGGCGCCTCAGGCGCAGCCGGCCTACGATGCGCAGTACGTCACTGAAACCGTGCCGCCGTTCATCGAGTTCCAGACCCCCGCATCGGCGTCCGTAACCATGCAGAACACCGGCACGGCAACCTGGCAACCCGGCGACGTCTTCCTATCCACACAGGATCCGCAGGACAACTACTACTGGTGCATTCAGAATAACCCCTACGGCATGTACAGCGGCAACCGCGTGGTGCTTGACAACCCCGTTGCTCCCAACCAGCAAGTCACTTTCAATTTTGTGGTCAAGCCGCTGGCCTGCCGCTTCGCCGCGACATCACCGTTTGTGTTCCGCATGCTGTCGCAGACACACGGGACTTTCGGCGAGGAGACCCCCAATCCAGCAGTCGTCGTATCGACGGCGACGCAATTCGTGTCGCAACAGGTTCCCGCGACGGTGCCGGCCGGTGCCACCGTCCTGGTCACCGAGACGTTCACCAACACGACGCCGATGACTTGGCAGACGACCGATGGATATACCCTCGGGTCGGCGGGTCCCACGGGCAACACGATCTGGGGCGTCAGCCCGGTTCCGCTGCCCACCGCCGTGGCACCGAACGCCAGCGTAACTTTCACCTTCTACATCGTCGCACCAACCACGGTAGGCACCTACAATTTTCAGTGGCAGATGAACCTGGCCGGCACGCCGATTGGTAGCGTGTCTCCCGCGACCAGCGTCGACGTGATCGCGGCCGGTCCGGCCAACTACGAAGGTTTGTGGTGGAACAGCCCGGCCGGGTCGGAATCCGGTTGGGGCATGAATTTGGCACATCAGGGCAACACGATTTTCACAACCTGGTTTACCTACGACCAAGCCGGCAAGCCGTGGTGGCTGACCATGACGGCGCAACAGACGTTGACCGGCAGCTACTCCGGCACGCTGTATCAGAACACCGGACCGGCCTACAACTCGCTGCCATTCAACCCCGCGCTGGTGAGGGGCGTCGTGGTCGGCACCGGAACGCTCACCTTCACTGATCTCAACGACGGGACGTTCGCCTACACGGTCAACGGCATTACCCAGACCAAGACCATCACCCGGCAAGTGTTCGGCCAGCTACCGACCTGCACCTTCGGCATCCAGACCGACCTCACGCTCGCCTACAACTATCAGGATCTGTGGTGGGCAGCGCCCGCGGGTTCGCAGCCCGGATGGGGCATCAATATCACACAGCAGGGAGAAACGGTCTTCGCCACGTGGTTTACCTACAACCTTGATCAGACGCCGCTTTGGTTCTCGGTCACGGCACCACTGACTGCTGCGGCCACGTACAGCGGTACCCTGTATCAAACATCCGGCCCCGCCTTCAATTCGGTCCCGTTCCTCCCGGCAGATGTGACGGCCACCGCGGTCGGTACCGCAACTTTCACTTTCACCGACGGCAACACGGGGACGTTTGCGTACACGATCGCCGACGTGGCTCAGACTGCGGCAATCACCCGCCAGGTCTTCGTGTCACCCGGGACCGTCTGTCAGTAAGGCCCGGTTTTCGCTGGGCGCATCGTTCGGGTCCGGGACCTGCAAACCGCGCCTTCAAGCGTGCCGCGACAGCCCGGAGGAGGTGCCCATCCGTCATGTTGTAGACGACCATTCGTTCATATCAAATAGCCTGGCATAGCGCTTGCGTTATGGAGCGGATGATGGCCAATCCACCCCCTCGCAAAGCGCTGTCGCTCGAAGCGGCCGAATCCTCGGCTCCCGCAGGTGACGCAATGCGTAAGGCAAGCGACCAATCCGCGTCCACTGAGAACGCAAAACGCGACCTTCGCATCAGTACATCCGATGAGTTCCTCGCCCAGGCGGCCAAGGAGTACCAAGAGGGCCGAATCGACCAGGCGCTTTGGCGCCGGGCAGCGGACCAAGGCGCCAACGACGCCTCGCTGGTGATTGCGGCTTACCTGCGCGCCCGTGCGACCGCATTGCAGCTGCAACGGAAGCAAACGGCAGTGGCGCAAGGTCGGGCGCGCAAATCCGACCCGGCACGGGGGACGGGCGAGCGCGACGGCGGCTCGGAACCGCCCGCAGTCGATGCGCCAGCGGATGCCTTTGCCCGTTTCCGGGCCATGCCATCGAAGTACCTGGCCGCCGGGGCTGCGGCCGCGCTTATAGCCGTCGCCGCCGTCGTGTGGCTCATTGCCTCGCCCCGGGATCCGGTACCACAGGCCCTGGTACCCACCGCCATGCCTTCTCCTACCCCGGGCGCATCGCCACCATACCCGGCCAGCGAGGCAACCGTCGTTGCTGGACCCCACGCGGGCGATTCGCGTCCGAGCTTTGAAGCCCGGGTGCAGGAGCTCAAGCAGGCCGGCAACTGGAACGTGCTCGTCCTCTACGCGTCGGAGTGGACACGGAAGGAACCGACCAACCCGAGCGCATGGCACGAGCTCAGCGTCGGGTACGCCAAAATGCGCCAACTCGACGACGCGTTCCAAGCCGCCGCCAAGGCAGTAGCGCTAGCGCCGCAAGACGCACGGCTCTGGAACAACCTCGGACACGTCAATCTATCCCTGGAGCGCCTCCCCGAGGCAAAGGTCGCGTTTGACCGCGCGCTTGCGCTGCTTGCCGATGATCCGGATACTCTTTGCAGTGCGGCGTTGGTCGCGCAGCGACAAGGCCGGGCCAGCGACGCGGACGCCCTCGCAGGCCAGGTCAAAGGCGCCGATGGCGGTTGTCGCAGCGTCAGCAGCGCGCCCGTCACGCACTGACCTGGCAGGCTCATTCCGGTCTTCGGGACTCCCCAAGATTTTGCCCGGCCGGCTGCGGCGGCCTGAACCCGTCGCGCGATTCGTCCAGAGCCCCATTTTTGTGGGCCTCGTGTCCCGAGAGTAGTGCGACTGCCCAGGCGAGGCTCGCCCGGGCGCGAATGGCGGGCGCGGAGGCGGTTTACTGTGCGCCGGCGCCGGGGAAAAAACGAGCACGGGCTGGACGATTCCTTTTCGCTCCTGTCCAATTTACGCTTGGGACGCTCGAATCGGGTGACGACTGCCCATGCCATCGTCGCACGCGGTGCTGGCGCCGACGATGGATCCAGGCGCATCGCCTGGGGCCAGGCGCACTACACCACGACCACGATGCGACGGTATTGCCATCTAAAGGGGAGAACAAGCATGACGGTAAAGGTTGAAAAGAAGGGGTTCGTCTGGACAGTCATTCACGACCGTCCCGAAACCCGCAATGCCATGGATCCGGAAAGCGCGGATGCGTTGAACCGGGCCTTTCTTGAGTTCGATGCCGATGACGCGGCGCGCGTCGCGGTGTTGTACGGCGAGGGCGGCGCATTCTGCGCCGGCTGGGACTTGAAATACGTGAGCACGCTCGATGAGAGTTATCCGCTGGGCGAGCTCGATATCCCTGTCGCTGGACCTCGCGGCAACGGCGGCGAGATTGCGCGTGGTCCTCTGGGCCCGTCGCGGCTTGAACTCGATAAGCCGGTCATCGCGGCCGTAGCGGGCCCCGCCGTAGCCGGTGGGATGGAACTCGCCCTGTGGTGCGATTTCAGGGTAATGCAGGAAGACGCCTACTTTGGCGTTTACTGTCGGCGCTGGGGTGTCCCGTTGATCGATGGCGGAACCGTTCGCCTGCCCAAGATCGTGGGCCAGGGCCGGGCGCTCGAAATCATTCTGACCGGGCGCAAGGTTCCGGCAGAGGAATGTCTGCGCATCGGGCTTTGCGAATATTTGGTCCCTAACGGGACGGTACGCGCCAAGGCAGAAGAACTCGCCCAGGACATTGCGAGCTTTCCGCCAACATGCGTCCGGGTGGACCGGCGCTCGGCAGTCAAGAGCCAGGGGCTCCCGGTGCGCGATGCACTAATTCAGGAGTGGTACAACGGCCGCGAGGCGCTGGTCAAAGATGGCGCCGCCGGTGCTATGCGATTCAAGAATGGTCTCGGCCGGCACGGGGACTTTACCAAGATCTATTGATGACCGAGGCGATCGGCCCTCCTCACCGCTTGCGATCGCCGCGCACTTTGCGCTTGCCGAGTTGACCTCTTGCGTGAATGCCGATAGCGCCTCTTGGCGCCCGCCGTTGGCAAGATGGCTCATGCCCAGCCAGTAATAGGTAAGGCCCCCGCGCGGGTTGAGTTCGACGGTCTTCCGAAGCGTTGATGCCTGGTGGCGGCTCGGTTAATGCGTCCTGCTCGCAGCGCGGGTTGATCTGGGTGCGCGCCTGACGCCGTCGCGCACGGCGCGGCACGGCGGCACCGAGCCAGACTTGCCGCCGGTCGACGCGATCGCCGAATTAGCGAGCTCAGACGCCCAGTGCGGATAGCAGGCTCGCCCGTTCAGCGAGTCGAACCGCGATCGACCGGTCACGGCCGCGAATTGTCACTTCCCGCCTCGACAAGGCGCCGGGAGCGAGTCCGGCCGCGTGGCAAACCTCCTCGGAGATGAGCACTTCGCATCCGAGACCCTTTGTCATGTCTTGCAGGCGTGCCGCGACGTTGACCGGATCGCCCAGTGCCGTGAATACAATGTGCTCGCGATAGCCGACATCGCCAATGATGACCTCGCCGCCGTTCACGCCGATGCCGTACTGGATCGATTCCCGCAGGTCGTGCGCAAGATCGCGGTTCAGTTGTTCGATGTTGGCGGCGATTTTCGCAATGGCGCTGATCGCTTGCCGGCAAGCGGTGGCCGAGTCCTTTTCGAGACCGAACAGCGCCAGGATCCCGTCCCCGACGAATTGGTTGGGCCGGCCGCCTGCGCCTTCGATGGCGGCCGAAACGGCCGTCAGAAAGCGATTCATGATGAACACGGTGTCGAACGGCAGGCGCTTCTCGGCCAAGGAGGTCGACCGGCGCATGTCGACGAACATGCTGACGACATAGCGCTCTTCGCCTACCCGAATGCGCGCCGACCGCCGCGGCCCGCCCGCGCCGAGCTGGGGCGGAAACACGAGGAAAAAAGCAATGTCGTGCTCCGGACGCAATTGGCAGGCGAGTCGTACGGCTGGGTCGACACCGGCTCCGACACGGTCCAGCACGAAGGCCTCCCGCCGCGACGGCTTGGGCAATCGGGACAAATCGCCGATGACGCGGATGCGACAGGTCGAGCAGCGCGCTCTGCCACCACATACACTTGCGTGCGGCAGCTCGTTGCGCAGACTCGCCTCCAGAACGCTGTAGCCCTTCGGCACGCGCACGGTCACGCCGTTCGGATACGAAAGGCTGATCATGCCGCCACGTCGCGCCTGCAGTGCGCGAACGCCGCGCGCGGCGATAATCAAGACCAAACCCGTCGCGTAAGTGACTAGAAACCAGAAGATGATCGCGTCCAGCATGTCGCGCTGTGGCGGCGTCGGAAAACTTGCCGGCGAAAGATTGGTCGCACTCCATGCCGGCTGGTGGCTCAGATCGATGACCTCGCGGGCGCCCTGAATGATGCCAAGCAGCGCGAGCGTCGGGATCAACGTCGCCAGCACCAGCAGATATGGCCCCGTGCGGGCGAAGAAACGCTTCAGTCGCAGCCAGAAATAGAGTCCGATGCAACCGTGAACCCAGGCAACGATCAGCAGTGCGAACTGCACCCACTCCATATACGGGCGGTTGACCCAGTACGCGATGAACACCTGCGCGTAGTCCACATCGCGCCCGAAAAGCGGTGACTGCAGCCTCACCCCCACGAAGTGCGCGACGAGCAAGAACGGGATCGAGAGCCCAAGCACGAGTTGGGTCATCTCCGCGGCCTTGTACCGGAACTGCCGACGTTCATAGAGCGCCCACAGCCCAAGCGACCAGTGGGTAACGCCCGCGGTGTAGAACACGACCATCACAACCGGGTTGCGCCAGAACGCCGCGTGGTACTCGAGCCCCGCATCCATCGCCGCATAGGAAATGTTGCCGAGGGCGTGATTAATGAAATGTGACAGCAGATAGGCGAAGAGAATCAGGCCGCAGGTGATGCGGACCTGGCGCACGCCGATGCCCCTGACGAGTCCGGAGGTGGCAAGCTTGCCGATGGCGCTCATCGTTGCATGCGCCGAAGAGACACCGTTTCGAGCGTGCGCGTCAACCGTACCCTGAGATGGCGGCGGATTATCTCAATTGCTTCGCGCGTCGATAAGGGCGCAGAATTTTTCCAGATCGACATTGCCCCCTGAGACGATCGCGACGATCGGTCCTTGACTGATTTTTCCGGTCAAGGCGGCAGCCAGCGTCAGCGCGCCGGCCCCTTCGGCTATCACCCGCGCCTTTTCTGCCAGCAGCCGCATCGCTTTCTTCGTCTCGTCCAGGCTAACCACGATGCAGCCGTCAACCACGGGCTTCATCCGCTCCCACATACGAGGGAAGACGCTCTGGCCACCGGCACCATCGACAAACGAGGGCTTCCACTCCGTGAACACCTGCGGCGACCCCTTGGCAAACGAGAGTGCGGCCGGAGCGGCCGTCTCGGGTTCAGCACCCCAAACCTTGATTTCCGGGTTAAGAGCCTTGAGCGCGCTGCCGACGCCGGTGATTAGCCCACCCCCGCCAATGCTGGCAATGACGGCCACGGTGTCGGGGGCGTCTTCAAGAATTTCCAGGCCCATCGTCGCGTGACCAGCGATGAAGTTGTGATCATCGAACGGGTGCACGAAGGTCCCCGCGGCACCGGGATACGAACGCTCCTCGAGCGCCTTCCAGGCCACATTGTATGGAACCGGAATGAGTTTCGCGTCGAGCGCCCGCATCCGTTCGAGTTTCGATTCCGGCGCGGTCTCGATCACGACGACCGTGCAGGGTATGCCCGCCCGCCTTGCCGCATAAGCGACACCTTGTCCGGCATTTCCCGCGCTGATCGTCCACACGCCCTGCTTGCGCTCGGACTCGGACAGCAGAGCCACCGCATTGGCAGCACCCCGCAACTTGTAGGCATTAATTGGTTGCAGATTCTCAAGTTTCAGGCGGATGTCCGGGTAGCCCGCCCCCAGTTCGAGCCGGAACAAAGGCGTACGCGTGATAATTGCCGCAATTCGCTCGCGCGCTTCACGTATGTCGGCCAGTTCGATCGGCCGCACAGGTTCGAGTGTCGTTGGCACTACGGACTTCCTTCCAGGGCGAACACGAATGGCGCCGGCTCAACAGGGCAATGCATTCGGTTGCCGCCGGGCGCGTGGCCGAGTATTGGGTGTTCGGCCCTGCGGGTCAATCGTGCCTTTCCCCGACGGGCTGCCCGGCGCGGTCGGCTTGCCCTCGTTGCGGTCCGGTGGCGCCTCGGATCGCAGGCAAAGTCCATCGACCAACAGTCTCCGCATGCGAGCGCGCTTGCTCGCATGCATCCGCATGCCCACCGGTCTCGGTTTCCGCCATAGTATCCTGTGCGAAACTCGCATTCATTTCCCAACCTCCCCCAGTTGAAAAATGCCCACATCCCTCTTCTCCCCCATCTCGCTGCGGCAACTGAAGCTTGTCAATCGCATCGTCGTCTCACCAATGTGCCAATACTCGGCGGTCGATGGTCGCGCCACGGACTGGCACACGATTCACTGGGGGCTGCTTCTCCAATCCGGGGCGGGTATGTTTACCATCGAGGCTACTGCGGTATCGGCAATCGGCCGCATCACCTTTGGCTGCCTGGGTCTTTACGACGACGCCTGCGAGCACGAACTCGGCGAACGGCTTGCGATCGCGCGCGCCAACGCACCTTCGATACCGGTGGCGCTGCAGCTTGCCCATGCCGGACGCAAAGCCTCCTCGCAATTGCCATGGGAAGGTGGACAATTGATTCCCATCGACCGCGGTGGCTGGATTTCGGTAGCCCCCTCGGCTGTTGCGCAACTCGAAAGCGAGCCACCCCCGAAGGCGCTGGACGCCGAGTCCCTGGCACAAATCAAACGCGACTTTGCCAGTGCCGCTGAGCGTGCGCTGCGCATCGACGTCGATGCGATCGAATTGCATATGGCCCACGGCTATCTGCTCCATGAGTTCCTGTCGCCGATATCGAATCGGCGAAATGACGAATACGGAGGATCGTTCGACAACCGCGTTCGATTCCCGATGGAAGTATTCGCCGCGGTACGCGACCGGTGGCCACAGAACAGGCCCCTCGGTGTCCGGATTTCGGCCACCGATTGGGTCGATCGGGGATGGACGCTTGATGATTCGGTCGAATTCGCCCAGCGCTTGCGCGCGCTTGGCTGTGACTGGATCGACGTGTCAAGCGGCGGGATTTCACCCGCGCAAAAAATTCCCTTGGGCCCCGGCTACCAGGTACCGTTTGCACGCGCCATTCGCCGGGCTACCTCGATTCCGGTGGTGGCGGTCGGCCTTATCACCGACACCGAGCAGGCTGAGCGGATCGTCCGATCAGAGGATGCGGATTTGGTCGCGCTTGCGCGCGCGATGTTGTGGAACCCACGCTGGCCATGGCATGCCGCGGCAACACTTGGGGCACACGTTCAGGCTCCCAAGCAGTATTGGCGTTCTGCACCACGGGATGCCGCGAATGTCATCGCGCACGCGAAAGTCGGGGCGCGCTGAGCGGCTCATGCGTGGTTTGGGCATCTCTCTTCGCAGGCTCCGCCCAGACGCGGCGGGACTACTTGGGACTACTTCCCTCCTGCCTGAAACGACACCAGTTCGAGCAGCGTCGATTCCGTGCGCACCGGCGGATTGCGTCCGTCCTTTTCGTTATACTGCGCCTCGCGCTTTTCCCGCACCACCGCCTTCGCCGCTGGCGCGTACCAGATGGAGACGCGACGCATTGTTCGCGTCCGCCAAAACTCCTCATCATCGAGTTGTTCCGTCCGATAGACGTAGACTGCATCGAACCTGCCAGCTGGCACGGTCGTAGCAGCGGGGCCGTCGACCCTGCCGTAGATCATGATCTGGTCTTTGAGCCCGTGTCTTTCCTGACCGTATCGATAACCTGGCGCCAAGTTTTGCCCTTATCCAGCGGAAAGGCCAGCAGCTGCGCGGGCGGATTGAACGGACGCGCCGGCTCGCGGAACAGCGATCCGCTGCGCAGGCCGCCTTCGCCGTCGACCTCGTCGATCCACTCCCTACGGCCGCTGGCGTCGACATGGCTAAACCGGATTCGCGCCGCGCGACCCGTTACCTCAATAACATCGGCATCAAGCTGCGACACGGCGCCCCGGCGCAGGTTGTCGGTGACCCGATATTGCCAATGATCGCCGACTGCCAGTTGCGGAGCGGGGACGCCCCCGCCGGCCGGCGCCGAAGCACTGCTGGCGAGCCAGAGAAGGGCACACAAGCCGAATGCCGGCGCGACGTTACGCGCGCGAAGCGGAAACGCACACATGCAATCCTCCTTCCTCGAGCATGCTCGAGACAAGCCGCACACCGGAGTTTTGACTAGAGTGCCGGGGCCCTGGTGGGCGCATCACTTAGATTAACAGCGACGCGTGGTCGAACTTCCGGGATGCAACAAAAAAGCGGCCATTTTGATCGGACGCTTGCCGCGGCTATTGCCACGAAAACGAAACGCTCGCCGCCGTAAATTGCGCGAATGGAGTGGGTTCGGAACCGGGGTGCTCACGGGCAACTCGGGATTACGGAAGCATGATCCGTGAGCAAGATTTGAAAATCAATTGGTTAGGGATACCAAGGTCGAGGCTAACCCGAGCCTAAGGGCCTTTGTTTCCGATCGAACGATCGTTTGGAAGCCCTTGCGGTGAGGGACGCGTTCTGCGCTGAGAACACTCACAATTCCAACTCATCAACGCGCGAGGCGCAGCCCTGGGTACCGGGCGCAATAACCGTTCCGCCGCGACGAAGCCCGCGTCGCGAGTCCTTGAACGGCATGGTCAGCACAAAAGGAGATGCAAATGTCGAAAACAGTCGCAGATGTCCTCGTCGGAACGCTCGAACAGATCGGAGTCAAGCACATCTTCGCGTTAATCGGCGATTCGCTTAATCCCCTCGCCGACGCCATTCGCAGAAGCTCCATCGAATGGATCGGCGTTCGCCACGAGGAAGGCGCGGCGCTTGCCGCCGCCGGCCAGGCCAAGTTGACCGGCCGCCTTGCGGTTTGCGCCGGGACGACCGGACCGGGCAGCACCCATCTGGTAGCCGGCCTCTATGAAGCCAGCCGTGACCACGCGCCGGTGCTCGCGCTTTCGGGCGACATGGCGCGCAATCTGCAGGGCACAGACTACATCCAGACGACGGAGCCGAACCTGCTGTTTCGCGATGTGGCGCTGTATACGGAAACCATTTCCTCCGCAGGCCAGGCAGCCGGTGTCATTCATCAAGCCATTGCCGCAGCCTACGCGGGCCGTGGCGTGGCCCACCTGACGCTTCCACAGGACGTCATAGCGGCGAGGGCGGAGGGTGATGTGTCCAGCATCGAAACCTTGAAACCGCTGCCCGAGCTCGCCGCGGGTGAAGCCGACGTCGCAGAAATCGCTCGCCGGATCGATCGGGCCAGAAACGTGGTAATCATGTGCGGACACGGGTGCCATGGCGCGGTCGATGAGTTGCGCGCCCTCTCAGATTGGCTCAAGGCGCCGTTGATCCATTCGGTCAAAGGCAAGGACATCATGCCCTACGACGACCCGCGGTGGATGGGTGGCATTGGAATGATTGGCACCAAGCCGGTTTACAACGCGGTCATGCGCTGCGATCTGTTGCTCATGATCGGCAGCGACTATCCTTACTCGAACTTCCTACCGACCCATGGTGTCGTCGTCCAGATCGACGAACGGGCGCAAGTGCTCGGGCGAAGGGCGCCGACGTCCTTCGGTGCAGTCGGTTCCGCGCGGCCGACCTTGAAGCTGCTCCTGGGTCGGGTGGCGTCAAAGAGTGACACCACCTTTCGCGACGAGGTGACTAAGGAGCGTCAGAAATGGGATGAAATGCTGGACAAGCAAGCCGACCCGGCGCGTACAGTCGATCGCGTTCATCCGCAGGCGGTGGCACGCGCTGTCGGCGATCTCGCCAAGCACGACGCGGTCTTCACCTTCGATACCGGCTTGAACACCCTCTGGTCCGCCAATTGGATCCGCCAGAGTGGATCGCAACGGATTGTTGGGTCCTTCAACAACGCCGCCGTTGGGACCGCGCTTGGGCAGGCGAACGGCATTCAGGCTCTCGATCGTTCGCGGCAGGTGATCGCTCTTTGCGGTGATGGCGGCTTCAACATGCTCATGTGCGAATTCATGACCGCCGTGCATCACAAGCTGCCGGTGAAAGCAGTCATCTATAACAATTCTTCCTTCGGGCTGATCCCGTTGGAGGCGGAATCTGTGGGCCTGCCACCCTTCCGAAAGGGCATCGAGTTTCCCAATCCTGATTTCGTCGCTTTTGCAAAGGCCTGCGGAGGTCGCGGTTTCAAGATCACCAAACCCGATCACCTGTTGGCTACGATTCGAGAGGCCTTGGCCAGTGACGGCCCAGCCATCATCGACGCCGTCGTCGCTTCAGACGAGTTGCCCAACCTTCCCCACCTCGACCTGGCGCTGATCGGGCGCGTGGCACAGGCAAAAGTCAGGGAGGCCCTCCTCGCCGTAACCGGCGCGTGACGGCAATGGCCGCCGCGCCCGACCTAGCACCGCAGCCATTCGCAGTGTGCTACTTGAGTGCCGGGTCGCAAGCGCAGCGATTCCGGCTCGTCCCGCAGGCAAGCAGTGACGTTTGCGGGGTTACTCGTCAAGTTCCGAGTAATGGCGAAAGATGCCTTCCTGGTTAAAAGGCAGCCGGCGCCCCGAGGAGAGATACTGGGCAATCCGCTTGCGGGCCGCAATTCGTGCCCAGAGCGCCATGACGTGCCTATACCGTCTCGCATATCGAGCCATCGCGTTCGGAAACGCGTAGCGCAATCCGGCAACGACCTGGAACAACGACAGATCTGCGTAGGTGAGGCGACCGCCGACCAGATGCGTGGGACCATGTGCATTACCTGCGAGCACACGTTCGAAATAGCCGATGTAGTTTGGCACCCTGTTCGCGATGAAGTCGGCTGCGCGCCGTTTCGCTTCGCGGCGCTGATCCTCGTAATACAGGCTCGATGCGATCGGGTGGTGGGTGTCATGCGCTTCGACGACGAGGTCTGCAAGAGTAAGTTGCAGCTGAAGCGTCCACAAACGACCCGCTTCACGCTTGGGCGCAAGGCCATGGCGATCACCGAGAAACAGAAGAATGTTCGCCGTCTGCCCAATCAGGCGATTTCCCGCTTTCAGAAATGGCGGTGCAAACGGTGGACAGGCGGTTCCATCGCCCCTAAGCAGCGCAACCATGCGCGCCTCGCCGTCTGCAGTGCGTGCGACATCGACATAGGGCGCACCGACCTCTTCCAGAGCAAGCCGCACAAATTCGCCTCGACCTTGAATGGAAGCCCAGTAGTAAAGCTCGTAGCGCATCGAGAATCCCTCCCACGGGTTTCCTCATGCTGCGGAGGCCGTCTCCTGAAAGAAGCGCTCGAATTCGCGCACCACTTGAATGTCCTCGAACAAGACGGTGTTCCTTTTCAGGATCTCGCTCTTCATCGCGGCACGGTGTCCGGCATCGCTGCCCAGCCGTACCGCCAAATCGATATAGGCCTGCGCGTCGTCCACTATGCATTCGGTCAGACCCATCTTGCGATACATGGCCTGAGTGTGTCGACCGCGCTGCAGCGCACCCGGCCAAGTAACGATCGGGGTGCCGACGGCGAAGGCGTCCAGGGAGGTATTCATGCCGTTGAAATGTAGCGTATCGAGCATCACGTCAGACACTGCGATGAGATTCACGAAATCCTCGCTGTCCATCCGTGGCAGAAAGACGATCCGATCCATGATGTCTGGCGCGATCGCCTCCCAACGACGTTTGAGCAGATGCGTCCAATGTTCGATTCGGCCGTTGATCATGACGAGCTTGCCCCGGACATCGCGGCGTAGGATGCCGACGATCAGTTCATCCATGTCAGGATGGAATTTGAACAGGTTCTGAGGGCAGACGTAGAGATGCTCGTCGTCGGGCAGCCCAAAATAGCTTCGATTTCTTTGCGGTTCCGTCCGTTCGGTTCGATAGTAATAGGCCAGACTGCCCAGATTGCGGAGGGGGAACAAGCGTTCGCTGTAATGTGCCTGGGACCCGGGAATTTCGTACAGATCGTTGGAAATGAAGTAGTCGATTGTCGGAATTCCCGTGGTGTCAGGATGCCCGAACGAGACGCACTGCACAGGTGCTAGTCGGGAAAAGGCCAGGAAATAACTGAACGGATCCATCCCGATATCCTGGTAAAACAGGACGTCGAGCTCCTTCGCCTCGATCAATCTCCTGGCGGAAGGCAGGTCTCGAGGAACGTCCATGCTGTGCTGCGCGTGCTGACGAATAAAGCGCGAAAAGTGATCGTCGACCGCGGGTGCGATGAAAATCGCTGTAACCTCCAGCTTCTCGTGCGACAACTGCGCGAACAATCCCCGACTCGTGCGGCCGATGCTATGGTTATAGAAAAACTGCGAAATCAGCCCCACTCGAATCTTACCCTCAACCCTGCGCGGCGAGCGACAATGCGCCGCGACATAGTCCAGCGACGGAAAAAGGTGGCGATACACCGCCGCCGCCTTCGTTTGCAGGTCGCGATTGCACTGTCCGTGGTAGGCCAGGTGGAAATTCGGCCACAGCGCCATCCGTATCGGATCGGCATCGCTCTGCGCCGGAACGGCCATCAAGGCATTCATGGCAGCTTCGAATCGCTGACGCTCCGCGATAATCGCGTCACGAGACTGGACGATCGGGGAGACCAGCGTTGCTTGCTTTAGGCGCCGTGACAGCGAGGGGTGCAAGTCATTGGCGCGACGGTAGGAGTCCGCGGCCTGACCGGTTTCTCCAAGCGCCTGCTGCACAATGCCGAGGTCCTCCCAATATCGAGCCACATCGGCTCGCAGGCGGCAGGCAGCCCGGAATTGCTCTTCGGCGGCGGCGAAGCGCTGCATCTCCTGGAGTCCGCAGCCATATTGCCAGCGAAATACGTCTACCTCCGGCGCCAGCTCCACGGCCTTGGCCAGGAATGGGAGCGCCTTATCTAGCGCGCCGTCGTGCCACGCAAGCATGGCCAATCCACGCCACGCGTAGGCCTGCCGCGGATCGGCCTCGAGGACTTCTTGAAAAAACGCTTGCGCGTCCTGGAAGCGATGGGCACGATGGGCCTGTTCAGCGTCGTAAAGCAGCTGCGCGGTCCTGCTTGCGTGGCGCTCGCTGCCGACGTTCGCAGCCGCCAAGCGTCGTTTCTTTTCCCCCAATGCGGTGCCTCCGGACTTTTGTTCCCTAGTGGAGATCGTCGATCAGCGGCGGGAATCAAAGCAAATGCGATCGATGCGACCACCGACATGCTTTTCTCTGCAATTCAGTTGCTTAGCACGCAATGAGGAATAAAATCGACCAAGTGGTGGGTCTGTTTCGCCCCTGTCACCAATTCCATTTTCTAAGGTTTTTCGAACACGAGCGTCAGTCGCTATTTGATCGCTCCGCGACGCGCCAATCAATATTGCCACCCTTACAATAATCCAGCAAATCGTGCGGGGTTGAGCCTCGTGTAGCGCACTGTGTTATTGATGTACCTGCGCCCGAGGTAATCCTCGGTCGGACATCCACCGAAAAGTGCCCCGATCAGCCTACTGTCGACGAAAATCGACCGTTGACCGGCGCGCTCGAAACCTCAACACTTCGGCCCGCGTAATTCAATTGGCTTCCGTTGACTTTCATGCCCACTGACACCGAACTGTACTTCGCACCGGCCCGCAAGCTCGCGCAGATGATCCGTTCGCGCAGGTTATCGGTCACCGAGTTGACCCGGGCATTCATCGCGCAGATCGAACGCGTGAATCCCAAAGTCAACGCCATCGTTACGTTCCTGCCGGAACAGGCGCTCAAGGCAGCCAAAGCGATGGACAGAAAGAAGGGCCTGCAGGGCATCCTTGCGGGCCTCCCAATCGCATTCAAGGACCTCGTGCCGACCAAGGGCGTGCGGACTACCTTCGGCTCCCAGGTATTCGAACACAACGTACCGCAGGAGGATCACGCTCTCGTCGAGCGGCTCCGGGCCGAAGGCGCGATTCTGATCGGCAAGACCAACACCCCGGAGTTCGGCGCGGGCAGCCAGACTTTCAACAAAGTGTTTGGCGCAACGCTCAATCCCTATGACCTTGACAAGACCTGCGGTGGGTCTTCCGGCGGTGCCGGCGTAGCCGTCGCTTGCGGCATGCTGCCCTTCGCCGACGGATCCGACCTGGCCGCGAGCTTGCGCAATCCTGGCAACTACTGCAACGTCGTCGGCTTCCGGCCCACTCCTGGGCGCGTACCGGCGTGGCCCGCTTCCAACGCCTGGAACACGCTCTCCGTGCTGGGGCCGATGGCGCGCACCGTTTCCGACTGCGCCTTGCTATTCCGTGCGATGGCCGGCCGGGATCCGCGCTCGCCCACCTCGATCGACGAGCCGGGCAGGGCTTTCCTTGGGCCGCTGCAGCGGAATTTCAGGAAAGTTCGCGTCGCCTGGAGCCGCGATCTCGGGGGGCTGCCGATGGACCCTCGCGTAACCGCTGTCCTCGAGCCTCAGAAGAAGGTCTTTTCCTCGTTGGGATGCATCGTGGAACAAGCTGAACCGGACTTCTCGGGCGCGACGGAATCGTTCGAGACCCTGCGTGCGCTCGCCTTCCTGCAGAACCATGGCGCGCTCTACCGGCAGCACCGCAACAAGCTCAAGGACTCCGTGATCTGGAACATCGAGCAGGGCCTCGCACTGAGCTCCGAGAAGATCGCCCGAGCCGAGGGCTTGCGTACCGAGCTCTTTCACCGCATGCGCCGCTTTCTCGAGCGCTACGACTTCCTGCTATGTCCGGTAAACCAGCTTCCGCCCTTTCCCGTCACCGAGGAATGGCCGCGTGCGATCGCCGGAGTAAAGATGGAAAATTACGTCGACTGGATGAAGAGCTGCTACTACATCACCATCACCAGTCATCCCGCGATTTCGGTGCCCGCCGGATTCACCAGCGATGATCCCCCGCTCCCAGTCGGCCTGCAGATCGTCGGGCGTTACCGAGACGACTTCGGCGTGCTTCAACTCGCGCACGCTTTCGAGCAGATCACTCAATTCTGGAAGCACCGCCCCGCGATCGCGACTTGAACGCCTCTAGACAGTCTCAATCCCAGCGGTCGTCGCGTACCTGGATCTCCCCATTCTCGACGCGCACGGGGAAGGTGTCGGTCGGCTCGTAAGCTGGCGCCGACAGGGCGGCGCCGGTACGGATGCAGAAGCGAGCGCCGTGCCGCGGGCAAACGATCTGGTCGCCTTCGACTTTGCCGCCGGTGAGCTGTCCGCCGTCATGGGTACAGACGTCTGAGATGGCATGGAACTCGCCATCGAGGTTGAATACGGCGATTTGCGCATCGTCCACGTCCACGACCCGCCACTCGCCCGGCGCGAGTTCTCCGGCTCGCGCTACCGTCACCCATTCGCTCATACGTTCAGGAAGCCGCAACGAATCGATGCCCGTTCGCAGTTTCGATCGGGTCTAGACTGCGAAGACTTCGATGTTGGGCTCGATCGACTTCACCAGATTCTCGATGCCTTGGAGCGTTCCCGAGATCGAACTCGGGCAACTGCCGCACGCCCCCTGGTAATGCACGGCAAGCCTGTTGCCTTCGAGGCCGAGGACGTACAGATCGCCGCCGTCACCCTGCAAATAGGGACGAATGTGCTCATCGAGCAGCGCATTGATCATATCGAGGCGCCGCTGGTCTTCGGGACTCAAGTCGGCGATCGCGGTGGTTGCCGCTGCTACCGTGGCGGCAGTCTGCGCATTGGCCGCCGGTGCGGCGCGCAACGGCTCCGCAATCTTTCGCGTCAACTCCTGCCAGTCGGCGCCGCCGTCCTGCGTAACCGTAAGCCAATGATCGATGTAGAACACGTTGGTGACATGCTCGATCTCGAAAATCGCCTCGGCGAGCGGGTCGTCCTTAGCCTCCTCGGCGCTGTCGTACGATCGCTTGATTCCCCAGGTCAAAGGTTCCTTGAGGACGAACTTCAGCGCGTTCGGATTGGGCGTGCTTTCGATTTCGGCGATTTTTGGCATCTTACGGTCGGGGTTCAGGCGTCGCCGATCGATGCGTGCATCGGATCGTCGTCCGCCTCGGTCGACGTGCTTGTTACGGCGTTGAACGCGGCGTGCAGAGTGTGCCACGGCAGTATCGCGCATTTGACGCGGGTCGGCTGGTCACGTACCCCGGCGAAGACAGTGAGCCGTCCGATGTGGTGAGGCCCGGCAAGATCCAGCTTTCCGGTCGCCATATCGCGAAACTCCCCTATCAGCGTTTCCGCGTCCGCGCGCGTCTTGCCCTTAACGGCGACGGTCATCATCGACGCGGACGCCTTGCAGATTGCGCACGACTCGCCTTGGAACGCGATGCCGTCGATGCGCTCGCCATCGAGATCGAGCGTCACGCTGAGGTGATCGCCGCATAGCGGGTTGTGGCCTTCCGCATGGTGGGTCGCGTGCTCGAGCATGCCGTAGTTGCGCGGCTTCCTGTTATGGTCGAGGATGACCTCCTGATACAGTGCTTTGGACTCGGCCATTAAGCAAACACTTTCTGCACCATGCGAATGCCAGCGATCAATGCATCGACCTCGGCCATGCTGTTGTAGAACGCGAACGAGGCGCGCGACGTAGCCGGCACGCGAAAACGCTGCATCACCGGCTGCGCGCAGTGATGCCCGGTGCGCACCGCGATACCCTCCTGATTGAGCAGGGTGCCGACGTCGTGCGGATGCACGCCGTTGATCGTGAACGAAAGCACCGCGACCTTCTTCGTGGCGGTGCCGATGATGCGGACGCCAGGGATGCGATTCATCTGCTCGGTCGCGTATTCGAGCAAATCGAGTTCGTGCGCCGCGATGGCGTCCATGCCGATCGCCGACAGGTAGTCGATCGCAGCGCTGAGACCGATCGCCCCCGCGATCGGCGGCGTGCCGGCCTCGAATTTGTGCGGAATGGCATTGTAGGTAGTCTTTTCGAACGTCACCGACAGGATCATGTCGCCGCCGCCCTTGAAAGGCGGCATGCGCTCGAGCAGCGCAGCCTTGCCGTAAAGCACGCCGATGCCGGTGGGCGCGCAAAGTTTGTGGCCCGAGAAGGCATAGAAGTCGCAGTCGAGATCCTGCACGTCGACCTTCATGTGTGGCACCGCCTGTGCGCCGTCGACCAACACCGGCACACTGCGCGCATGCGCAAACGCGATCATGCGCTTGATTGGGTTGACGGTGCCCAGCGCATTCGAGACGTGAATCAAGCCGACGAACTTGGTATGAGCGTTGAATAGCTTCTCGTACTCGTCGACCAGCAGCTCACCGGAGTCGTTGATTGGGACTACTCGAATCTTCGCGCCCTTCTCTTCCGCCAACATCTGCCACGGGACGATGTTCGAATGGTGTTCGAGTGTGGTGAGGATGATTTCGTCTCCGGTCCCGATGAATTTTCGGCCAAAGGCGTGCGTAACCAGATTAATCCCATCCGTGGTTCCGCTGGTGAAGATCACTTCGCGGTCTTCTCGCGCATTGATAAAATGTCGCGCTTTGTCGCGCGCTTCCTCGTACGCGGAGGTCGCGGTCTCCGATAGGTAGTGCACGCCGCGGTTGACGTTGGCGTGTTGCGTAGTCTGGTAGCGCACCATGCGGTCAATGACTGGCTGCGGCATCTGGCTCGACGCCGCGTTGTCGAGATACACAAGCGGCTTGCCGCCGATTTCGAGCTTGAGGATCGGAAAGTCGGCCCGGATGCGTTCCACGGGGAACGCAGGCGCTGGTCGGGCTTTAAGTGCCGTCTGGATTGCGGTCATGGCTTGCGCGCAGTTTGTTCGAGCACGGTGCGTTCGAGCCAGAGCTTGAGCGAGGCGACGGGGATGCGGTCGATGATCTCGGCGCCGAACGCGTAAGTGAGGAGATTGCGCGCCGCAGCGTCGGAAAGGCCGCGACTGGTCAGATAGAACAGAGCCTCGCCGTCGAGCTGGCCGACGGTGGCGCCATGCGCGCACTTCACGTCGTCGGCGAAAATCTCGAGCTGCGGCTTTGTGTCGACGTGCGCTTTCGGGGTCAGCAGGAGGTTGCGGCTCGACTGCGACGAGTTGGTGCGCTGGGCGTCCGGGCGCACGATGATCTTCCCGTTGAACACCGCGTGCGCGGCACCGCCGGCGATGCACTTGTGCAGCTGGCGGCTGACGCCGTTCGGCTTCGCGTGGTCGATACAAGAGTGGGTGTCGGCGAGCTGCCGCTCTCCGATCAGCGCGAGCCCGTCGATCGTGCACTCGGCACCTTCGGCTGTATGGAGCACATTCAGGTCGTACCGGGAGATCCGCGCGCCAAGCGCGACGCTTACCGACCGATAGCGGCTTGCGTTCGCGAGTGACACGGCACAGTTCGCGATATGAAACGCCTGGCCGCTGTCGCGCTGTACCCGGATGTGGTCGACACGCGCACGATCGCCGAGCGCGATCTCGGTGACGGCATTGGTCAAATAGGTCTCCGCCTGCAGCGCGACGTAGTCTTCGACTACCGTCACCGCGCTGCCCGATTCGGCAACCAGCAGGCAACGCGGGTAGCTTGCAGCACCCTTTTGCGTCGCTATGAACAGTAGATGCACCGGCGCGGCAGCCGACACGTCGCGCGGCACGATGACCAGCGCGCCGTCGTGCAGAAACGCGGTATTGAGCGCTGCGAACACGCTGTCGCGGAATTTCGCATGCCGGCCCAGATGCAGCTCGATCGCGGCTGCATGCACGGATTCCGCCGTAAACAGGTTCGCCACCACGACGCCGCCATCGCGGGCACGACTGGAGAGCTCCGGCGCATGGATACCGTCAACGAACACGAGGCGGGTTGTCGCTTCTTCGACATGAAATCGCTCAACGTCAGCGCTCTTTATTCCGGCAGGCGTGCGCACTGGCTGGAAAGACAGTTTGGTGAGCAGTGAGAGGTCGGTGAAACGCCACTCCTCGTCACGGACCGTGGGTACCGTCAATGCACCGACGCGGTCGACAGCCTCCGCGCGCAACTTGTTGAGCCGCGCCAGCGGGCTCGCGGGCAACCCTGGTTGTCCGGCGAGCAGGCTTTCGAGGTATCCGGCGGCGAAAGTTTCGCCTGCGCTCATGCGGTCGCCTTTGCGGCAGCCCCGTGCTCGGCGCCGACCCAATCGTAGCCGCGCGTTTCGAGCTCGTGCGCGAGTTCCTTGCCGCCCGTCTTGACGATACGGCCCGCATCCATCACGTGCACGTAGTCGGGAACGATGTAGTCGAGCAGACGCTGGTAGTGCGTCACTAGCACGATCGCGTTGTCCTTGGTGGCAAGCTCGTTGATGCCGGCGGCGACTACCCTGAGTGCGTCGATGTCGAGGCCGGAATCGGTCTCATCGAGGATCGCGAGACGAGGTTCAAGAAGCGCCATCTGCAGCACTTCGTTGCGCTTCTTCTCCCCGCCGGAGAAGCCTTCGTTGACGCTCCGGTCGAGGAAATCGGGATTCATTTCGAGCAGCTTCATCTTCTCGCGCACGTAGTCGTCAAACTCGAGCGGATCGAGCTCGTCCTTGCCGCGCTGCGCCTGCAGCGTGTTGTAGGCGAGTCGCAGGAACTGACTGTTGCCCACGCCGGGAATCTCGACGGGGTACTGAAAACCGAGGAACACACCGGCACGCGCACGCTCCTCGGGTTTGAGCTCGAGCAGGTTCTTGCCTTCATAGAGGACTTCGCCGGCAGTCACAACATAAGCAGGATGGCCGGCAAGCGCCTTGGCGAAGGTGCTCTTGCCGGAGCCGTTCGGCCCCATGAGCGCGTGTACTTCTCCGCTTCTGACCGTGAGGTCGATGCCCTTGAGTATGTCGATGCCGTTCACGGTCGCGCACAGCCCGCGCACCTCGAGCAGCGGTCTGCCGTTCTGCTGAATCATCCGACGCTTCCTTCGAGCTTTAGTCCGAGCAGCTTGGTCGCCTCGACCGCAAACTCCATCGGGAGCTGTTGGAACACGGTCTTGCAGAATCCGTTGATAATCATCGACACCGCTTCCTCGGCGCCGACGCCGCGCTGCGCGAAGTAGAACAGCTGGTCCTCGCCAATCTTCGATGTCGAAGCCTCGTGTTCGACCGTGGCGCTGCTGTTGTTCACCTGGATGTATGGAAAGGTGTTGGCACCGCATCGATCACCGATCAGCATCGAGTCGCATTGCGAGTAGTTGCGCGCGTCGTCGGCTTTGGCGCCGATCTTGACCAGTCCGCGGTAGCTGTTGTTCGAATGGCCCGCGGAAATACCCTTGCTGACGATGGTGCTGCGCGTGTTCTTGCCGATATGGACCATCTTGGTACCAGTGTCAGCTTGCTGGTAGTTGTTGGTGAGCGCGACCGAGTAAAATTCGCCGATCGAGTTGTCGCCGAGCAGCACACAGCTCGGATACTTCCAGGTGATGGCCGAGCCGGTCTCGACCTGAGTCCAAGAGATGCGCGAGTCGACGCCTTTGCACAGGCCGCGTTTGGTAACGAAGTTGTAGATGCCGCCCACGCCTTTTGCGTCTCCCGCATACCAGTTCTGTACCGTCGAGTACTTGATGTCGGCACGGTCGAGCGCCACCAGCTCGACCACCGCCGCATGCAATTGGTTGGTGTCGAACTTGGGCGCTGTACAGCCCTCGAGATATGACACCGACGCGCCTTCCTCGGCAACGATCAGCGTGCGCTCGAACTGTCCCGAGTCCTGGGTATTGATGCGGAAATAGGTTGACAGGTCCATCGGGCATTTAACGCCCTTCGGGATGAAGCAAAACGAGCCGTCGGTGAACACGGCCGAGTTGAGCGCGGCGTAGTAGTTGTCGCCTGCCGGAACTACCGTACCGAGGTATTGCCGCACGAGTTCGGGATGCTTGTGCACCGCTTCGGAGATCGAGCAGAAAATGATGCCGACCTCGGCGAGTCTCTCTTTGTAGGTGGTGGCAACAGACACGCTGTCGAAAATCACGTCGACAGCGACCCCGGCCAATGCCGCTCGCTCGTTCATCGGCACGCCGAGCTTCTCGAAGGTGCGCAGTAACTCGGGGTCGACCTCGTCCATGCTGTTCAATTTCGGCTTCGCCTTCGGCGCCGAGTAGTAGCTGATCGCCTGGAAATCGATCTTCGGATAGTGGACGTTAGGCCATTTCGGCTCGTCCATTTCGAGCCATTGCCTATAAGCCTGGAGGCGGAACTCAAGCAGCCACAGGGGTTCGTTCTTCTTCAGCGAAATCAGCCGAATCGTATCTTCGTTGAGCCCTTTGGGCGAAACATCGGACTCGATTTCGGTGACGAACCCGTGCTTGTAGGGCTGATTGACCAGATTTTGCAGTACTGTGCTCATTGGAATCGCTCCGACATCTCCTTCAATCCGAATCTGCCTTATGCCTTGGTCGCTTCCTTCAGGCTGAAGCTCTCGCCGCAGCCACAGGTGCTATCAACGTTGGGATTGTCGAAGGCGAACATCTGCTTGAGCCCGTTCTTGACGAAGTCGACGCGCGATCCGTCGAGGAACGAGAGGCTCTCGGCGGCAACCACCACGGTGACGTCATGCGACTCGAACGACCGATCGCCTTCTCGAATTTCGTCAACGTAGTCGAACGTATACGCAAAGCCCGAACACCCGACTCTCTTCACGCCCACACGCAGACCCAAGCCCTTGCCGCGGCGCGCCAGTTGATTCTTGACTTGCCTTGCCGCGCTTTCAGTCAATGTAATAGCCATCGTCACTCACTCGGAAATCAAGCTGGAACCGTGGTGTGGTCGCGCTTCGGCATGGTTTCGCGCATGTCTTGCACCGGCGTCACCTCCGTCGCCTTCGCTTTCTGGGTATCGACCAGTTGCCTCAACGTTACGCCGCCCAGGTAGTCGAGGATGTGCTCGTTGAGCTTTGCCCACAGATCGTGGGTGATGCATTTCTTGTCGTCCTGGCAGTTTTCCTTGCCCGCGCATTGCGTCGCGTCGATGGGTTCGTCAACGGCGAGGATGATATCGGCTACCGACACCTGCGCCATATCCCTGGCGAGGGAATAGCCGCCGCCCGGGCCGCGCACGCTGTCGACAAGCGCACGGCGGCGCAATTTGGCGAATAACTGCTCGAGATAGGAAAGTGAAATCTTTTGCCGCTGGCTGATTTCCGCGAGCGTCACTGGGTTAGTGCCCTGCTGCATCGCGAGATCGATCATCGCGGTGACTGCAAAGCGCCCTTTAGTCGTCAATCTCATGGCACTCCTCTCTTAGAAATCAATGCCCTAAATGAATAGTTGATTAATGGAGTCAAGTATATTAAATCCGATCAATTTAGTCAACATTTTTGCCTGGAAGTTTCGGTCCGGTTAACCCCGCTGGATCGAGTCTAGGGAGTCCTTCAGACCGGAGCGCGCCCAAACTGCGGACCGGTCTAGGTCCTGTCTGGCTGTTTGGCTGGCGGGCGATAGAGAAACTCTCGGCTCATCGGATAGCCGGTCCCACCCTTGCTGACGGTCACCTGAAACAGGTTGAGCTCCAAGGACCTCGATCGGAAGACCTCTGCACACGACCATAAGTACGCACGCCACTTACGACGGAAGGTTTCGTCGAAGCGGTCCGGATCGAGGGCGTGAATCGCATCCCAGTTCCGGTCGAAACGTTCCCCCCAACAGTCGAGCGTCAGTGCGTAGTGCCGACGCAGGTTCTCGACATCGAGCACCTCAAGACCGCAGCGCTCCATCCAGTCCAACGCCTGCGCCAGGCTCGGGATCCACCCGCCGGGGAAAATGTACTCGCGGATGAAGAACTCGGTGTCGCGAGTGCCGACGTGGCCGATGAAGTGAATCACACCGAGCCCGCCGGGCTTGAGCGCGTCCGCGTGCGCCCGGATCACTTCGGGCAACTGATCCCGGCCGGCGTGCTCTAGCGTGCCGATCGACAGCAGCTTGTCGTACTGGCCCGGCATCTCCCGGAAGTCGCATTCGAGGAGGCGGATCTTGTCAGCAAGTCCTCGCCGCGCAAGCTCGGCGCGCAGTTCCGTCACCTGCTCGGTCGTCGTGTTGATGCCGGTCCCGAGTGCCCCGTAGTGCTCCCAGGCGTGAAACAACAGTCCGCCCCAGCCACAGCCGACGTCGAGGAAGGTCTCGCCCGCCTTGAGCTGTACTTTGCGGCACACGTGATCCATCTTGTTCGTCTGCGCCTGCTCGAGTGTCGTCGTCCCTTCTGGCCAATAGGCGCAGGTGTACATCATGCCAACCGCATCGAGCCAGTAGCGATAGAACGCCTCGCCCAAGCCATAGTGGTAACGCGCGTTCGCCTTCGCCTGACCGGTTGTACGGTTGGAGAATCGCCGTTCGTGCCAGCGATTGCGCAACCCCACCAGCAGGTTCGGCACCCGGTCGTAGCCGCTGTCATATCCGGCACGAAAAGCAAGTGCGATCTCGCCGCCGATGTCGACACCGCCGGCGAAGTACGATTCCAGCAATCCGACATAGCCAAATGCAATCGTACGACGCTCTGCGCTTCGGGTCCTGAACGTCACGGTAAACGCGGGACTCGCGCCACCACTCTCGATCACGGTGCCGTCTGCCAGAACTACACGGAAGGGAATCCCGGTGCCCGCAGCGACCGCGGCGAACTTGCGCGCAAGCGCGTTGCGTGGAACGCTCTTGGTGTCCGCTGCGGCACTTTGTGACGCGGAGGCATTCTTTTCGTTCATTAGTGTGGATGCTCTCTGGTCAGGTAACTTCGCCCCGTAGAGGGAAACCCCGACCACGGTCATTTGACCTGTGCGTACTCAGCGCTCGAACACGCGGTGGCGATCGTGCTACCACGCTGTGCCTTAGCTGATGATTTTGATTTCTTGCACCTTAGAGAAGTCAATGTCATGGGTCACCAAGGCAACCGAGCCTGTAGCCACGGCGGTCGCGACCTGGATCGCGTCGGGCAGTCTTAGATTGCGGATCGCCCGGATCCGCGCCGCGAGAATGGCGATCTCTTCAGTAACAGGAATGATCTCCCAGTTTTTCGAGCCACGCAGCGCCTCACAATACTGGGCAGCCAAGATTTCGTTGCCCGCCTTCAGCGGCCCGGCGACGACCTCAGCTACCGTGATCGTGGAAACGAAGATCGAGAGCGCACCTTGGGCCGCGGCGTCGAATACCGGCGCAAAGCGAGCGGCTAGCTTAGGGTGATCCTCGAGGAAGTAGATGATCGGTGCGGAATCGACAGTAACCCGCGCGTTTGACGGTAACTCCCCGAGCGGCGTTAGCGCCATTCCTCACGCATCGATCGAATCGTGCGTTTGGTGGATCGTCCCCATAACCCCTTACCGCTCCCACGCAGGGCTCGAATGTCGACACGCGCGACGTTTTGGCCAAGAAACGACGCAGGCACCAGTGCGGCATAGGGTTTGCCGTGTTTGGTGATGATCGTAGGTTCGCCGCGCGCGGCCTGCTCGACCAGGGCGGGGAAGTTCCTGCGTGCCTGTTCGGCGCCTTTCCTGGCGGCTGTCTTCATGGGATCGGCCAAATGAAATTCACTCAATTATAACTGTACGTTATGTACAGATTCGTGTCAATCCCGCCTATACTCCGGAGTGGCAGATCCAGTCTGCACGACAATTATTTACTATAAGAAAATTCCGTAATCAGTCGTAAGCCTTTACTGATCTCCGTAGACAGGGATTGAAGCACCGTGAATGACCTTGGCATCGTCGCTGCACAAGAACGTGATCACGCGCGCGATATCCTCGGGTTTCGGCCACTTTGCAAAATCTGCCTTTGGCATTGCTTTCCGGTTCGCTGCCGTGTCGATGATGCTCGGAAGCAACGAGTTCACTCGAACGCCGCTTCCGGCCACTTCCGCAGCCAGCGAATCAATCATCGCAACCGCCGCGGCCTTTGAAGCGGCGTACGCCGCCGCGCCAGCAGGGTGATCGAACGCTGCCTTGGCGGCGATGTTTACGATCGAACCACGTCCTTGCCTCAGCATTGCTGGCACGGCCGCCCGGACCAGCTCGTAACCTGAGCGCAGATTCAGTGCCAGCATTTGATCCAAAACCTTGGCGTCGAGGTCCCACAACTTCACGCCGCCGACGTAGCCGCCTACCGTGTTGACCAGGGCGTCCAGCCGCTTGTGCTGAGCGACAGTGCCCTCAATAAACCGGCGCGACTCCGTTTCATCGGTAACATCAACGCGCTGACCTTCAAGCCGCGAAGCGTTTGCGGCTACCGCTTGGACCAGTTCATTGAACTCTGCTTGCGTTCGATACGTCACGATTACGGTCGCGCCTTCGTCCAGGAACGCCTGAGTCACTGCGCGTCCCAACCCGCCGGTGCCGCCTGCCACCACCGTTATCTGCCCCGCGAACCTTGTGCTCACCTGCCCCTCCGACCTTGCGCGCGCCTTATGCGACCGAAGGCGTGCCTCACGAAGACTATATAGGTATTGTCGCGAGGCTATCAATTAGGCGCCACACTTGCGACGCCGCTCAGATGTCGATCACTACGTCATCCTGTGGCCGGGAACAGCAGATCAGGACATTTCCCTCTGCTGGTGGATCGAGCGGATCAGGCTGGTAGGTGACTGACCCAGAAATCAATCCGCTCTCGCAGTTGTGACATACGCCGGTGCGGCACGACCACCGGACCGGGACGTCGCACGCCTCCGCCAGTTCCAAAATGCTCTGATAGGCCGACGCCTTCCAGTGCGCGGCGATGCTGCTGCGCGCGAACGAGACCAGCGGACCGGTGTTGGCGTCGTCCGTGGGAAGATGCGGGGTTCGCGTCGTCGTGCCGACGACGCCAGGGGTCATTGACTCGCTGCCGTTGAAGATTTCGACGTGAATTCGCTCCGGCGCAACGCCCAACATTGCGAGCGGGTCTTTCATATCTGCCATAAAACGAGTCGGCCCGCAGAGGTAGACATCCGCCTCTCGTGGGACGCCTGCCTCGTCGAAGACCGATCGCGACAGGTGACCGGTCGCGTCAAAATCTTCGCCCATTTTGTCGCGCGAGCCGGGCCTGCTGTAGCAAACGTAACTCCGACCGTGCGTGAGCGAGAGCAGAAGGCGGCGAACTTCAGCGGCGAAGGGATGATGGTCCCGATCGCGAGTTGCGTGCAGCCACAAGACCTGCCGTGTCGAGCGCCCCGCCGCCAAGGCGTACAGCATCGCCAGAACTGGCGTCGCCCCGATTCCCGCGCTGAGCAGGACTACCGGCCGCTCTCCCGACTGTAGAATGAAGCTTCCGCGCGGCGAGCTGACGTCAACAGCATCGCCCTCCCGCACATGCTCCCGTAGGTAAGTTCCGGCTGCCCCATTCGGTTCGATCTTCACGCTGATTCGATAGCGCTCCTTCGAGAGGGGCCCGGAAAGCGAGTAGCTGCGAAAGAGCAGCGGGCCGCCGGTGGCCGGTTGAAGACGCACGACCACGTACTGGCCGGGCAGAGCCGCTCGCAGCGGCTGACGGTCCGGGCTCTGCATTGTCAGCGAGAAAACGTCCGCGGACTCCTGATCGATCGCCGTCACCGCAAGCGGCCGAAATCCCGCTGCAGCCGGATGCGCAGCCGCTTCCGGCACGAGCCCCGCATTTCCGCTTGTCTCGCTCCGAAGCAACGCCTCAAACGACCAGCGCCATCCGGGCGAAAGCGCCTCGATGCGCAAGGCGCGCTCCAGTCGATCGCGCGCATGAT
Source organism: uncultured beta proteobacterium (assembly GCA_963763625.1). Lineage (GTDB taxonomy): Bacteria > Pseudomonadota > Gammaproteobacteria > Burkholderiales > Casimicrobiaceae > PALSA-1003. The sequence continues at coordinate 347,319 of CAVXPH010000005.1, forward strand.
CGGGAAAATAGAGGAGCGCGTTGATCTCTGCGACGGTCATTGGCTCCTTCGCCTCTCCGACCTTCACGATTTCGTCGCCGGGGCCGACCTCGCCTTCGTGCAGCACGCGGAAGTAGAACCCCGGCCGTCCGCTCGATGTCAGCAGCGCCGGCATCCGCGGTTCGTTCATGCGAATGCCGACAGCTGGTGATGAAGCGGATGTCCCCGAGGCTGTCCACGCTTGCACCGCTTACCTTGTCGGGCGTGAGAGGATTCATCGAAGCGCCATAGGTGGAGTGGCTGCGATCGATGTAGGGCAGCAGCAAGTTGAAATTCCACTCTCCGTTGGGCCTGTAGCTTATCCCCGCGGTGAAGTAGCGGTTGATGGTCTGCTTCTCAACCTCCTGATTGCCGCCCGCGTCGTTGATCGCCGCCACTTGTGAGTTCGAAATGCTGCTCGTGCCGGAGCGCAACTGGTCCTGGTTGATGAAGTCGAATTCGAAAGTTGCACGCCAGCCGGCTACGTCCGAATAGCGGGTGACGGTTAAGGGCGGTGTGCTCAGCCCATTTGCGGCCCGCTGCGTCGCGTATTCCAACGGTAGGCAGAACGCCGCCCATCTGGGCCTTGTCTTTAGGCAAGGGTTCTATTTCTTCTCCGCCAACTCTTCAATCGCCTTGCGCCCTGATTATCGCGCGCATTGATGCTGGCTCAAAACCAACGCCCAAGCAGCAACGAGAATCCCGTTGTCAATTGCCAATTCGGGGCGCTGCGCGACAATCCGGCGGAGACCGCTACGTCGACGACCAACGTCCGACTTACACTGTACGAGAGCGCTGCAAGCGCACTCGAAGCTGCGCTGCTGCCGCGTTGCGCATTTCCGGATGCTTCGATCGCCGCGGTAAAACGATTGTTCAGCGGATACGAACCAGCGAGGCTCCAGTTTGCCGCGAAACGGCCCTGATCATCAGCAATTGCCGCGACGCGCACGGCGCCTAAATTCGCATCGACGTGCAGATCACCGAAATCTGCGCTAGCAATGCCGGTCAGGTTCCAATCAGTCTCCCCGCTGCCGATCGGTCGTCGTGCGGTTGGCAGAGTTGGACCAAACTGCATTCCCAACGCCACATCTTCCCGGATTGGCAGTTTGTACTTGAGCAGGAGTGACGTATCGCCAACGCTTTGAGCAATGCTACCGTCGTATTCTTGTTCGCGCGCGTAGGCGCCGGTGTCGATCAGCAGGCCCCATTGCGAACTCCACGCAAGCACGAACGTCAGCGGCATGGAATCGTTGCGATCGCTGCCGCCACCGCGCGTAGTCAAGTACCCCGCTTCAAATTGCGGGTAGCCCCGCATCGGTAAGTCCGCGGGTGTGGACACCGTCGGTCGATACGGCACGACCTCGGGTTGTTCGTCATCCGGCGCGGCGACAGCGCGAGAAGCTAGGCCAATGCACAGAGTAGCGATGACAATGTGATTGAGCATGACGATGCGCCAAATGGCAAATCCCGCCTCCTTTGGTGGCGGGTAAGTGGTATCAATTCCCAAGCCAATGCCCGCAGTAAGTTGGCTAGCGGAGCATGTCCGCCTCAGCGTCGAGTGCGTGGCGCGCCGTATGCAAGCGCAGGGTTCGAGGCTACCGACCACATATGACTGATTTTGAGCGCGATCGAGCAAAGCCGGGCTGAGTCGACTTTGTCGCCTATTTGTGGAGCCGAGCGCATCGCGACATCGCGCCACCTAATCAGACTATATCAGCGCGACCGCGCCAGATTCGTGCTCAAGGCTGCCAATATTGCAGACACTCGGTGCTGCTATCTCCGACCATTCGCGGCATTTCGCGTCGGTATCGATTAACGCCATGAATTAGAAGATAGCGGTGAAGTGGTACACGCTGGGAGGGTCCATCGCTACCCGCAGTTTTGTCACAAGCACGATGGATTCCGATAAGAACCCCCAAACCCGCGTTGCTTTCCTGCTGTTGGCCGCTGTCTTGGGCAGTCTATTCGGTGGGGCCGTCTGCGCCCAAACGCCTCTATCCGCAACCCTGCTGCCGCCCACGGCTGAGGCACCCAAACCGCCCGAGCCGGACTATATGCCGCCGCCTGCATTTGATGCGCCGCGCTGCTCGATGGACACGCGGCGCCGCAAAGCTCCTTGAGCGCCCAATAGCGGCCCAACGAGGGATGGGGGCAAGCACTGCCCAACCACGGTGATGGATTTGAGCTCAACCGCTTGGCTGTTACAATCGACACTCGCCGGTTCGGGTCCCGTCAGGCGGTATGCCGCGACGCGGCAGTGTAGGCGGCAACGACGGTGGCTGTAGCTCAGCTGGTAGAGTCCCGGATTGTGATTCCGGTTGTCGTGGGTTCGAATCCCATCAGCCACCCCAAAATCAATGACTTAGGACGTGCGCGAGCGTGAAACCGTTCTAAGTTCATCTTCGATCATTCGAGCATTTTCAAGGCGATGCGCAAGACACTGGCGTGGCAGGTACTGAGCATCGCGTCGTAAACGATTGACCTGGCCACTTGACGAGGCAAACGTCGACGAGACGCTCAAGCGTATAGTTGAAGTTTCTGCCGCGCGAGTTCGCCGGTTCACCGATCTTGGTGGCGAGGATCAAGTGCTGCGCGTGTTGCGGGGCTCGTACGAAATGGGCGCTTGCTGCGGCTCGCGTACGGCGTCTATGGCCAAGCCATCACTTCGCGGCTTTCCGGCGAACCATTGCTTTACAATCCGAATGGCTTTGCTGGCGCGGCGCGCCAGGCCCTGACCAAGCTTGGCGTGAAAGGGGAGCCAATAGAAGCCGAGCGAACGAGGGCCGGTCAACACAGGTCCCGGTGAACCCGGCCGTGCGGGTCAAGGGCCGGTTTTCGCGACAGCGGCGCGACCTTTAGACGATCAACTGCATGCAACTCGATATCTTCGAGCATAGCCGCGACGTGATGTTGCGTAATTCGGTAGTCGACGCCCTGCGGGACCACAGTGCCACTGCGACTGCGCACGCTATTGCCGAGCTCGCTGCCGAATACGCAAACGATTCAATGTTGCCGGTGTTCAATCTGCTTTGCGAAAGACTGGCCTTGCGTGTGACCGGCCCACTGAATCGAGTGTCAGCCAGTGAGATTTTGAGCGCAACCGAGGGTGCGGTTGCAACGGCTGCACAAAGGGTCTTCGGCGGCGAAGCCGAGGTCTGGCTGTCCCCACTTTGGACCGAGTTGGCGACGGCCACCAAGGGGTTGCCATTCGATGCCCGCAACGAGGCGTTGCACGCCGCGCCGCTACTTCTGCGTGCGGGAATGTGGACGGATGCTTGCACATGCCTCGAATCCATACCTTCCTGGCGACGCCAACCCGCGCCGCTCGCGTGGAAGATAGAAGCCACCGCTCGAATCGCCGGCATGGACCCGCTTTGGCCACTTCTTGCCGAACTGTCGTGGATGGCTCCGCGCCGCGCCGAAGCCCTCACAGAGCGGCTGAAGATGGCGGAATTGACTACGCTGGTGCGATCTTTCAATGGCGAATTCGAGGGAAACGGAACAGCGAGCAACTTCGCCTGGTTTCCCGCGTGGGTACTGATCGTGCATCCGCGGCTGGCCGACAGGTTCCATGGGGCGCAAACGGGCGCCGACACACCACCGGAACACTGCGCGAGGCTTGTGCTCGACCTGCTCGCGTTCGAGCGCCAAGGACGTCACGGTATGCTTATCGAGGGCCGCAAGAAACTTCGCGACGCACATCACAAGCTGTTCGAACGCTACATGCAGAGCAGACCGGCGTCACTTAATCGGTAAGGGTACGTAGCCGCTCTGACGGCGATCAATCTTGTTGGACAATGCGGATGGTTCCTGCGCATGTTAAGTTAGATGATGCACGGAACTCATCCATAGTTATGAGTGGCGGGTGATCGTGTCGGTCGCGTCGAGTGGTCGCTCTTGGAAGACTTAAAGTGCCGTTATGGGTCGCAGACTGACAATAGCATTAGCCCACGATCCAGTCCAATTTGAGATGCCTGAGCAAGCGCGGCACTCAATTGCGGTGTGGCTGCACCACCAGAATATGCACTGAAATGATGATCGTCACCTTCGAACGCATTCGTTAGCGTGAACCCCGTGCAGAAGTCCCCCACAGAAGAGGTCGAACGCTACCTTCGCAACGGTGAGCACGATTATTTCTTCTCTGCGTGGCCGGGGAAAGACTTGTTCGCCCGCGCCCGGCACGGGCATGCTGCGCTACGCGGCGCACTCATTGCGACGGTTCGCAGACGAACCGAGCGCGCATCGGTACCCGAGGTGCTCGCCACCCTGGACGTTGCCGCCTTCGCGCGCACGAAGGTTGCACCGATGGTGCGAGGACTATTCCTGCGGTCTGAGCAGGAGACTGTACTCGACGTGCTCGCGCGGTCGGTCGTCTTTCTGACGCCCGCCACGATCGACACAGTGCTGGAGAAGACGCAATGGCTCCCTACGGCGTGGAGCCTGGCAAACCTCTACCTCGCTAGCTTCGGTGCACCGCTCCTCTCGGAGGACGCCCCCGAGATCGTTGGCTTCAGCGAGGAGACGTCTTGCTACGTATCTGCGCAGTACTTCCGCGAGCAAGGCCGCTTTGACGACTTCGTGGTGCACGAAGCAGCGCATATCTTCCACAACTGTAAGCGGCGGACGATCGGATTGCGGGAAACCCGTAGGCGCGAGTGGTTGCTGGAGATCGATTTCATCAAGCGCGAGACCTTCGCGTACGCCTGCGAGGCCTTCAGCCGCATCCTCGAGCTCGGCGATGGCCCGCCAGCCCGGCGAAAGCTGCTGTCCGAACTGGAAGAGGGACCGATGCCAGCGGAGGAGCGCCTAGATGCGGGCGAGTACATCAATATCCTTCGTGAGGCCGTCGCAGCACGGAACGGCTGGAAGCGCATCCTGGAGCGGTGCTCTTCTCCCCCGCAGGCGCATCGCCCAGGCTCGCGGCATGAAGGGTAGCTCGGTCGCGCGCCTACCCCCTCTGAGCGCCGCCACGTTTCGTGGCGACCCTCTTTATCCGAGGATTGAGCAAGCAGTCGCGGTTATCCTCAAGCAAGGCAAGGTCGTTGCGCCAGTGGACGTTCTCGTTGGCATGGGCCTGCTCGCGCCAGATCAACTCGAGAACTGGCGCCGCGGCCGCGTGCCATATCTGGAGCAGGTCATAGACTGCAATCTCATGCGCCTCTCGCGGCTGCTGCGCATTCTGCGGTTCCACGCTCACGACCTTAAACTCATGCCATCAACTACTGTGTACGTTTGCTCGGGCAATGGCGCCAAACAGCGGCTGCGCTTTACCAGGACCGGCGACCTCAAGCTCGAGGAAGCCTACGCGAGGCACTTCGTCTGGCCCGGGAAGGGCCCGTTCCACGCGCCTATGCCATGGAGAATCCCGAATAACCAGCCCTGCCGCAGACCTTGAGTAGGTGCGTCTCGCGCCCTGATGGCTCAGTCGCGGGAGTTTTCTCATCTTCGCCGCGCGGCGGCTGAACTCGTGCCAGGGGCGAAGTTGGATGCATTCCTGGGCGACTTCGTGCGGTTCGATGCCACGCCGAGACGACGCTGGGAGCGGCCGAGGAAGATGATTTCGATTTCGAGAGAGCGGGCGCGCGGATGCTGGGCCACGACATATGCTCGCTTCTGGACGATCCGGGAATCGAGAGGATCGGCGCCATTCTGTCGAAACAAAGCGATCAGGAAACACAGGGATTGAGGCTCAGGTGACCCACTCGATCGACAGCAAAGTGCACTGATTAGGGAAGAACAAGAATATTGCCGCGTATCGTGGATTGCGCACACACGCATGACCGCGCGCATTCGGTTTTACTCCGGCACGCGGCTGCGTAGCGCACACCGACGGATCGGCAAAGCGCGCTGCCAATGTCGAGCAGGTTACGTTGCGGGCGAAAAGCAGGCGCAGAGAAATCAGCGGAGCCGCAATTACCCACGTTGTGACAGGTGCAACTTGATAGCGGCCGCAACGATCGGTTTAGCCCACGCCGGCGTCGCTTCTAACAACGTCTTGAGGTTGGTCGGGGACACGATCCGGCGCTCGCGGTAATTGAGCAGCAGTCGGGGTAAAGGGGCCGCTCCACTATCCGGATCGGCCTCCGCAGAATTGTCGTACAGGTAGAGCTCGGTCAAGTGCGGCAACAACCGGATCAGATTAACGCGACCGTTCTCAAAACGTTCTCGTATCTTCGCTGCCGGAATATTGTGGCCACCCTTTGCCACCCGGCGTCGCACGCGGTCGATATGCAACTCTACATCGGTGAGTCCGACAAACCAGATACGTACCGCCAGACCCGCCTGGGCCGCCTGTTCGAGCAGCGCGGTCATGGTCTTGCCGCCCAGCGTGGTTTCAAAAGCGAAATCTGCATGCTCGTCGATCGCCCGCTGCAACAGTCGGCGCCCCACATCCCAAGCCGCCCCGCTGATCTGCGCTTGCGTCAGCGGCGGATTACGAGTGGTATTGGCGGCGGCAATACGCTGGGCTGCTTCATCCGGATTGAAGTACTCGCTGCCGGATTGGCGCAGGGCGGCGCCGCCGATACTGCTCTTGCCGGCGCCATTGCAGCCGGCCAGCACGTAGATGCTGCCTGATCGTGCGGCGCAGGATGCCTTAGCCACCCGCGCGGCGCGCGCCCTTGGGCGCTGCGCGGCCGACTACCGTCAGCGCCGCATCCTTGACCGCGGCACGACCCAACTGGGCCGGTGTCAGCGCAAAGGCCTTTTGCATGGCGGCTGCGGCACCTGGCTTTTGCATGCGCTCGAACAGCGCATCGAATTCGTCGGAGAGGGTGTTGAGGGTGACCTCTTGCGCGCCGACTAGCACCCGGTATTCCTCGATTGAGATCAACACTGCGCAGGGCTCGTCATGCTTGGTTATGGCGAGCCGACCTTCTTTGGCGACACGATCGAGGATCCGTCCAAAACTATTCTTGGCTGCGCTGGCCGAGATTCGCGGCGCATCAGCGAGCTTGCCGCGACGAGAACGAATAGGACGGATCACAGAAGGCATGGCCACGGACTCCTTGGTTGACGCCCTACTGTACCCTGCTTTGGACGAAATAGCCAAATTGGCCAAAATGCGCCGCATCGTCACCCTCGTCGGCCCGGACATCGAAATTCGGCGCGAACCCCAGCTGCCCCACATCGATGCGTTAACGCGAGCCGAGTCGAGCCGGCGTTTCGCATCCGAAGGCTAAAGACATGCTGGAGTTGAGGCACAGCGTGTTCACACGGTCGCCGGAAAAACGCGTAGAGTTTTTCCATAGAAGATGGCCGATCGCCTCTAGCGCTGGCGCGGCTTCCCACAGGGTGCTATCTTCTATAAATTGCGCGTAAGTGCTTGAATTTTTGGCGTAGGTATCCGGATTGTGATTCCGGTTGTCGTGGGTTCGAATCCCATCAGCCACCCCAAAATCAAACGACTTAAGGCAGTTTTAAATTTGCGGTATAGAAGATGTGGAGCCGATTTATAGAAGAGGGTGCGGCTCAAATGCCAGGTTGCGTCGGCAGGCGCAGAGAAATCAGCCGAGCCGCAATCCCCCACGTTGCGACAGGTGCAACTTGATAGCGGCCGCAACGATCGGTTTAGCCCACGTCGGTGTGGCTTCTAACAACGTCTTGAGGTTGGTCGGGGACACGATCCGGCGCTCACGGTAATAAAGCGGCGGTCGGGTTATCCGAATCCCTAATGCACCTTACACATGGGGAAACCGCATCCTGTTGAAGCCCCATCGTGGCGATCGAAGGACCTAACAGGGGTTCTCGGGCGCCGTCGCTGACTGGGATTGCACGCATTAAGTGCTAGCGCGCCCGGTCACGACATGCCGCGATATCTCCGGGGTGACGGTTCGGAGCGCGGAACAGGTCCAGGCGCGATGGTCAATCGCGGCGGTCCCGATGTCGGATTTCGTGGTCCTCGGGACCGGTGGTAAACTCACCACGTAGTTATGTGTTCCACGTGTCGGGACTTTCATGCTACCAGGGGGGATTATGAAGAAATCCTTATTTCGATTGGTTACCAGGTTCACCGCGGCGATCGCCTGTGCATTCCTGACTTCTTCCGGCGCGAGTGCGGCGGAGCAGGGGGCGCCAGGTGGCACGGTCACAGGTGACACGATCGTCCTCGGGCAAACGGCGGCGCAGTCGGGACCGCAGGCACCCATCGGAGCCTCGAAGTGGGGACTCGAGGCGTTCATCGGTTCGGTAAATGCGCGCGGTGGTGTGGTCGGGAAGAAGCTTCGGCTAATCAGCTACGACGACGGGTACCAGCCGGCCCAGACGACGGCGCTCGACAAGAAGCTCGTCTACGAAGACGGCGTCTTCGCAATTGTCGGGAGCATCGGCAGCCCGACGACGGCGGCGGTATATAAGACCTTGAACGATGCACACGTGCCGCTGATATCGATGGGCAGTGGGAGTCCGATTTTCTACCAGCCGGGGTTGAAATACGTGTTTCCGTCCTGGCCAATCTATACGACCGACGGGAGGACGATGGGCGCATTCGTCAAGAAGCACTTTCCCGGTCAGGCAACGGCGGTGATTTATCAGGACGATGCGTTCGGCAAACCGATCCTCGAGGGAATCAAGAGCGACCTCGGGAAGGTCGACATTGAGATCCCGTACGTACCATCGCAGGTTGATTTCAGCAGCGCCGTCATCAAGCTGAAATCGGAAGGAATCAAGGTCGTCATGCTTGCAACGATTGCGGTTTCGGGCGCGCAGATCCTCAACCAGATGGCGAGTCTCGACTATCACCCGACGCGCATTCTGACGTCGTCTGCGTGCGGATACGGGGGAATCTTCGGCACAATCGCATCGCTCGAGGGAACGTATTGCACCGCATTCCTGCCGCCACCCGACAGCTCCGATCCGCATTGGGTGGAGTTCGCCGACGCCATGAGCAAGTACGCACCCGGCCATGCGGCGGACATTTATGCTGCATGGGGCTGGCTCGCCGGCCAAGTCACGTACGCAGGCCTCGATAAGATCAAGGGTCCGATCACGCGCGACGCATTGGTCGAAAAACTCGAGACGCTGCGCGATCTCGACACGATCGGCGGGAAAGTGACTTACTCGCCGCAGCGACACGAGGGAAGCTGCTGCCAGTTGCTGTGGCAAGCCAAGGCCGGCAAATGGCAAATCGTCCCCGACAGCGCGTTCAACGGCTCCGCCATGAAGTAACGGCGCGCCGCCGTGACGCAGTACTTACTACAGATCTCGCTGGCGGGGCTGGCGCAAGGTAGTCTCTTCGCGCTGACGGCGTTAGGGCTCGTCGTGATCTACAATGCGAGCACGGTCGTGAACTTCGCCCACGGCGCGATGGGCATGGCTGCGACGTATGTCGCGTACGTCCTGATCACGACGCTGCACATGTCGTTTCCCGTTGGCTTCATCGGTGCGCTCGTCGCTGCGTTCGTGCTCGGCATCGTCGTTCAGAAGTTCCTTCTCGGCCGTCTGCACGGCACGCCGATCCTGACGCAGATCGTCGTCACCCTTGGCCTGTTCATGTTCCTGGAAGGTGTTCTGGGTCTCCTCTTCGGGTACAACCCGCGCCCGATGGCGAACACGATCACGATGGTGCCAGTAATGCTCGGTGACCTTGTCCTGCGTCCGCAGGACGTCGTGCAATTGGGGGTGCTCTTGTCCTTGTGTCTAGCGCTCGCCGCGCTCTTCGGTGCGACGAAGATAGGTCTCGGAATGCGGGCGATCACCGAGAATGCGTATGCGGCAAGGCTCATGGGCATACCAGTAGGCAATGTCCTCGCCATAGCGTGGGGAACAGGCGTTCTTCTTGCCGCCGTGGCGGCGGTCCTCGCCGCGCCAACGACCTCCGTGACCCCGAACATGATGGATACGATCGTCGTTTACGGCTTTGTCGCCGCGATCCTCGGCGGGTTCGGGTCGTTGGTCGGCGCGCTGGTCGGCGGCCTCGTTCTCGGGGTGGTTGTTAATCTGATCGATGCATTCCTAGCTCCAGAGCTTGCGATGTCGATCGTTTTCGGACTTCTGCTGCTCGTCTTGTACGTCAAGCCGGACGGCCTGTTCGGGCGCATGAAGGTGCAGAAGGTTTAGCTCGTGCGTCCAAACGCCCTTGCCGTTCCGCTCGTCATCGCGTGCACGTTGCTTCCGTTGCTACTCCAGTTGATTGGCCAGCGACAGGTGTACTGGCTATTCGTCGTCTCCGAGCTGTTCATCTTCGCGATTGTCGCGATCAGCCTCGATCTGCTGATGGGACGAAGCGGGCAGATCTCGCTTGGTCACAGCGGATTCGTCGCTCTGGGCGCGTACTCGGCGGCGATCCTGAACGAGCGCTTCGGCGTCGATCTGCTCGTATGCACGCTCGCCGGCGGCTTGCTGGCCGCGCTTGCGAGCCTTGTCCTCGGCTTTCCCGCAACGCGCCTGCGGGGACATTACCTCGGTATCGTCACGCTCGGCTTCGGCATCGCCGTCGACCAGATCGCGCTCAAATGGGACACATTGACCGGCGGCGACCAGGGCGTGCATCTGCACAAGCCGATGCTGCTCGGGCTCGATGTCGGCACGCCGGTGCGAATGTACTACGTAGCGTTCATAGCACTCGTCGTGACGGCGCTGCTGGTCTGGAACCTAACCGGCACGCGCATCGGACGCGCATTCGCAGCCATCAAGGATAGCGAGGTCGCCGCTGCCGCGATGGGCGTCCCGGTCGCGCGCACCAAGGTCCAGGCATTCATCTGCAGTGCGTTCATCGCCGGCGCCGCCGGTAGCATCTATGCGTTCCTCGCTGGCTTCGTCGCACCAGAGGACTTCGGCATCGACAGCTCGCTATTGTTTTTCGCGATGGTCGTGATCGGCGGCATGGGTTCGATTCCGGGCGCGATCGGTGGTGCGGTCGTCGTCGACGCGGTCAAGAACGCGGCAGCCACGGTCAGCGGTCTGTCGCTCGCCATTCTCGGCGGCATGATCGTGCTCGTCGTGCTGTTCTTCCCGGGCGGCCTCAAAGCGTGGTTGAGGATGCATGCCGTTCCCAACAGGACCGCCAAACGCCGCAGTGTCCCGCTCTCGCAGGATGCTTGAAGCACGCCAAGTGACGGTTCGCTTCGGCGGGCTCGTCGCCGTCAATGAGCTCGATCTCGTCGTGCCGGACACGGGGATCTTCGCGCTCGTCGGGCCGAATGGTGCGGGAAAGACGACACTTATCAATGCGCTGAGTCGCCTGTGCCCGGTGACGCAGGGCAGCGTCCGTCTCGATGACGTCGATGTACTCGCGCTCTTGCCACATCAAGCCGTACGCGCCGGGATCGCGCGAAGCTTCCAGCGCGCGGAGCTCTTTCCCACGCTGACAGTGCTCGAGAACCTGCTCGTAGGTCTGCACGCCGCAATCACGACCGGTCTTGCGGGCGCGCTGATGACGCGCTCGGCCCGTACACAGGAAAAGGCCGCGCGTGCGCGCGCCGAGCGGCTGTTGCGCGACCTCGATCTGTGGGAGCTGCGCCATTTTTCGCCGGCCGATCTTCCGTATGGTCACCAGAAGCTGCTCGATGTTGCGCGTGCGCTCATCTCCGAACCAAAGCTGCTTCTGCTCGACGAGCCGTTCGCCGGTCTTACCGATGCCGAAACGCCACTGCTGCTCGCCTGCATCGCTGGCGCTAGCGAGCGATGTGCGGTGCTGATGATCGAGCACCATTTCGAGTTGCTCGAGGGCGTCGCCGAGCGGATGACGGTGATGAACTTCGGCCGCAAGATCGCCGAGGGCTCGCCCGCCGAAGTGCGTGCGGACCCGGAAGTGGTGCGCTGCTATCTCGGCACCGGCCGCCACAACGCAGCGGAACCCGCGCGGTGCTGAAGCTCGACGACGTCCACGCTTACTATGGCCGCGTGCACGTGCTACGCGGGATCAGCCTTGAGGTTCCGGATGGATCGGTTGTCGCGCTGCTCGGCGCGAACGGGGCGGGGAAAACGACGACTCTGAAGACGATTTCCGGAATCCTCAAGCCCTCGCGCGGCGCCATTCACTTCGACGGCGAGGAAATCTCGCGACTCGATACCAGCGAGATCGTCCGACGCGGCATCATTCATTGTCCGGAAGGGCGGCAGGTTTTTCCGGAACTCACCGTTCGCGAGAACCTGATACTTGGAAGCTACGCGCGCGGCAATCCGCGCGTCCAGTTTGACGCCGTCATTGACATGTTTCCCGCGTTGAGTTCGCGTCTTGCCCAACTTGCGGGGACGCTCTCCGGTGGCGAGCAGCAGATGCTCGCGATCGGCCGCGCACTGATGGGCGAGCCGAAGCTCCTGCTCCTCGACGAGCCGAGTCTCGGACTCGCGCCGCTCATCGTCGAGTACATCTTTAAGGTTATCGCGAAGTTCCGCGAGCACGACATCTCGGTGCTTTTGATCGAGCAAAACGCGGTCCTCGCGCTCGAATTCGCGGGATGGGCCTACGCGCTTTCGCACGGACAGATTCGCTTCTCTCACGCGGCTTCGGAACTGCGCGATTCCGACCTCGTGCGCCGCGCGTATCTCGCCTGATTTACGTATCCAGCCGTGACTCGACGAGTTCAAGGCGCGCCCTTCTTCTCGGCCGTGCTCTGGGTTTCACGCAACACGGATTTATTCCCGACGCCTCATTTCAATAAGCGTAAGCGCTCCATTGACGCGGAGCCGAGAGCTTGATATGGTTATCATATAGCACGAGGGTTCGTATGTTGAGAATTTTGCGAGGTGATACGATGATCCGCAACAGCTGGTACGTCGCAGGTCTTTCCCGGGACTTCAAATATAAGCTCGAGAAGAAGGTCATCACCGCGTTGCCAATTGTCATGTGGCGCGCGCAAGACGGCAAGGTGGTGGCCTTCGACGGCCGCTGTTGCCACAAGCGATTCCCGTTATGGGACGGTAAGTTGCTCGAAAACGGCGTGCTGCGCTGTGCCTATCACGGACTGTGCTACGACAGCACCGGCAAATGCGTTGACATTCCGATGCAGCGCGACATTCCGATCTCGCCAGTCGCGCAGCTCCATCGGTATCCGGTAATCGAGCAAGACGGCCTCGTCTGGCTATGGCCAGGAGATCCCGCGAAGATCGGAGAGATCCAGGCACCACGAATCCCCGAGCTTGCCGATTCACGGTACGAGGCCGTCATATCGGACCCGCCAATCCGTATCCGCGCGAACTACCGGTTGCTGATCGAGAACCTTCTGGACATCACGCACTTCTTCCCGCTGCACGACGGCAACATCGGAGACCTCGCCAACTCGATGATTCCGGTCGGCCTTGTCGAAGGCACCGTTGACGGGAATCCAAAAGTCATGACGACACGCAGCGTGCAGAATTATCGCCTTCCCCCCTATTATCAGCGCTGGTTCGGTCTTGAAGTCGTGGACCGGAACCATACGCATGCGATGATCGGCCCAGGCCTGGTACGCGTGCAGCTACACCTCGCCCCGCCCGGCAAGCTAGGGACCGACGACGAGACCGGATACATCCTGTGCCACACGGACACGCCAATCGACCCGAATCATCTCGAGTGGCACTGGATCATGATCGCGAAGGCTGGAGCTCGGTTTCCTCCGGACCGCTCGATGACGCTCTCCCAAGGTATGGCCTTCGAGTTCCCCGAGGTGGTCGCTCAAGACGAGTGGGCGCTGGCAAAGCAGCAGGAGATGCTCGAATTTTCCGATGTGCTCTCCGACAACACGAAGTACCGTGAAATCAACATGCGCTCGGACATCGGTGTCGTACATGTGCGCCGAGTGCTCGCACGCATGGAAAAGTCGGAAAACAACGAGCCGTTTGGATTACCGGCATCGTCCCTCGAGATGGCGAAATACGCGTCGAACCTCAGAGCACAAGGGACCGGATAATGAAGGTGGTCGTCAATTTCGATGTATGTATGAGCAACGCCCAGTGCATGCTCGCGGCGCCCGAAGTCTTCGAAGTGCGCGAGGACGGCATGTTGTATGTCATGCAAGAGCAGCCATCGGAGGCACTTCGAGCGAAAGTTGAAAACGCAGCTCGCCTGTGTCCGACGCAGGCAATCACGATCGAAACCTAGCCCTTGCGTTCAGTCGTTATCGTCGGCGCATCGCTCGCCGGCTTCTCCGCCGCCCAGGCCCTGAGAAGGCACGGATTCGACGGGATGACTACGCTGATCGGCGATGAAGTGCATCGACCGTACCAGCGACCGCCGCTATCGAAGCAGTTTCTGGCGGGTGCATGGGATCGCTCACGGCTGGATCTGCGCATCGCGGACGGGCTGCGACTTGAGTGGATGTTGGGCGTGCACGCGCGTGCGCTGGATCTGTCGCGCCGCGAAGTGACGCTTGGCGACAACCGGCGTCTTCGATTTGACGGACTGGTCATCGCAACGGGTGCCCGAGTACGCTTGCCGCGCTGGCATGCGACGCTGGATGGCGTTTTTACCTTGCGGACGATCGAAGACGCGATCGCGCTGCGGTCACATCTTGCCCTGCACACGCGGAAGGTGGCCATCGTCGGCGCCGGATTTATCGGATCTGAAACCGCGGCCACACTGCGCAAGCTCGGATGCGAGGTCACGCTGATCGATGTCGATCGCCTGCCGATGCTGCGCGTACTCGGTGAACAGCTTGGCGCCGTATGCCTGCGCCTCCATGAAGTGCACGGCGTACGCACGCTTTTTGGCGTTGCGGTCAAGGGGCTCGTCGGCTCGACATGTGTCGAGGGTGTGCTGCTCGACGACGGCAGAATAATCGAAGCCGATTGTGTCGTCGTCGGCGTGGGCGTCACGCCCAATGTGGAATGGCTTCAGGACTCAGGCCTACGCCTCCGGGACGGGGTCGCATGCGACGCCGCCTGTGCGGCGCTTGGTGCGCGACGGGTGGTCGTTGCCGGCGACGCCGCGAGTTGGATGCATCCGCACTACGGCCAGATCCGCATCGAGCATTGGGACAATGCCATCGCACAAGCCGACGCCGCGGTACAGACGCTCCTCGCATCGCCGGAAAATGTGCGAGCGTACGCTCCGATCCCGTTCTTCTGGTCGGATCAATACGACTGCAAGCTACAGCTGATCGGTATGCGACAGCCCGGCGATATGATGCGCGTCGTCGAAGGAGCACTGGACGAACAGCGCTTCGTGACCGTTTTCGAGCGCGACGGGCGCACGACCGGTGCCTTTCTCTTCAACAGCGTGCATCGAGTCGCCATGTATCGCCAGACGATCGAAACCGCGGTCAAAGGCTTGTCAGAAGGGGCGGCAGCATGAAGAGGGGCATTCCGCAGGCACCGCTTTCGGGGTTGCGTGTCCTCGAATTCGGACACATCGCAGCGGTCCCGTTCTGCGGAATGCTTCTCGCGGACCTCGGCGCGGACGTCGTCAAAATCGAGGCGCCTCAAGGCGATGGTCTGCGCACGTGGCCACCGATCGCAGAGGATGCGTCGGGAGAGCGCTTCAGCTTGAATTTCGCATCGCTCAATCGCGGCAAACGCAGTGTCGTAGCGGATCTGAAAGATCGACAGCAGCTTGCGCGTGTCCTCGAGCTCTGCGCGCGGGCGGATGTGATCATTGAGAACTATCGCCCCGGCGTGCTCGATCGGCTCGGGGTCGGCTTTGAAGACGTGGCAAAGCTGCAGAAGACCATCGTCTACTGCTCGATCTCGGGATACGGCCAGCGCGGCCGGTACGCGAAAAGGGGCGCTTTCGATGTCGTGGTCCAGGGCGCGTCGGGGCTCATGAGCGTGACGGGAGAACCGGATGGCCCGCCCGTGAAGTGTGGTGTGCCCGTGGCCGACTTTACGGCCGGTCTCTACGCCGCATACACGATTCTCGCCGTCCGAGGCGACGCGCTACGAGAGAACCACGCCATCCATCTCGATTGCTCGATGCTCGACTGCCTGCTCGGGATATCCGCTCTGCAGACCAGCGAGTATTGGGGAACGGGTATCGCACCCGGCCGTCTGGGCTCGGCACACCCCCGCAATGCGCCATACCAGGCGTTCGACGCAAGCGATGCGCAGATCGTCATCGCCGCGGGCAACGACGACCTTTGGCGCGAAGTCTGCAAGGCAACAGGAAAGTTGGAATTGCTGGAAGACCCACGCTTCGCCGGAATCTCGCAACGCGCAAAGAACCAGAAGGCGCTAGCCGCGATTCTGCAGCAAGTCCTTTCGACGCGAACGGCCCGCGATTGGCTCGACGAGTTCGAAAGGCGCGGTGTGCCGTGTGGACCGATGAACACCTTTGCCGACGTCCTTGGCGATCCCGAGTTGACGTCCACGGGACTCATCGGCGCGATGCCGGTTCCCGTGGCCGGTTCGACCAAGACGGTCGCATATCCGATACAACTCAATGGCAATCGCGTCCGTGCCTCGCTGCCGCCACCGCGGCTTGGCGAACACAGCGAGGACGTGTTCGCAGAGTGGGCCACCGGCGAGGCAAGCGTGGGTGTCGCGAGCCGTGACTGACCTGCTTAAGGTGGAGCGCGACGCTCCGCGTGCGGGATCGTGGCGCTTGGTCCTCGACGATTCGCTGCGCGCGAACGCCCTTTCGCCCGCTCTGGTCGAGCGGCTGCATGCGTCCTTGCACGCCGCGTTCGACACCGATGCTCGCGCCATCGTCCTCGAAAGTTCCATCGACTGCTTCTGCAGCGGTTCCGATCTCAGCGAAGTCGATCGGTTGGCCGATTCGGAGTTACGGGCGCGCTTCGGCGCGGTCGAAGATCTGCTCGAGACCATTCGCCGCGCGCCTGCGCTTACTATTGCGGTTGTGCGCGGTGCGGCGTTCGGCGCCGGCGCGGATCTCGTCGCATCGTGCGATTATCGGATAGGCACGGACCGCGCACGCCTCGCATTCCCGGGAAGCCGATTCGGCGTAGTGCTCGGGGCGCGGCACCTTGCGGCGGTGGTCGGAAGACAGTATGCGCGCGAAATTCTGGTCGAGGGAAGGATACTTGACGCAAAGGCGGCGATCGACTGCGGGCTGCTGAGCTCGCTTTGCGCCGACGACACGGTCGCCGGCCGGGTCGATGAGATCCTGCGAGGCTCAGAGGCGATCGATTCCAAGACCCTGCAAGCGATTTTGCAGCTCACGCGAGACATGCCGTCTGAACGCGACCGGACCGAACTCCTGCGATCGACGTGGCGCGAAGGCCTCACTGAGCGGATACGCGAGTACGCGCGCCGTACAAGCGAAGAGCGCGCAGCGCGGCGGATGAAGCCGGCATGAAGACGGCCGCAGCGCGCACTGGTTCGGTCAAGATCGGTATCCCGCGCATGAGCTCGGTTGCGAAAGCCCTGCTCGTGCTGGAATGCGTCGGACTTTCGGAGCGGCGGACGCTTACCGCGATTGCGAAGGATGTCGGTCTCCCGAAATCGACGTTGCTGCGCCTCGTCAACGTGCTAATTACACGAGGCTTTTTGCGGCGTACCGCCCATGGAGAATACGCGGTAAGCCTGAAGATGTGGCAGATCGGCTGCACTGCATTCAGCGCGGAAGCGATTCGCGACGAGGTGATTCCCTTGCTTCGCGAGCTAGTGCAGCGTACCGGTGAGACAGCACACTACGCGGCCTACGAGGATGGCCACTCCGTGTACGTCGAGAAAGTGGATGGCGTGCATCCGATCCGTTCTTACACTGCTGTCGGAGGACGCTCGCCAGCCTACGCCACTGCGACCGGAAAGGCGCTACTGGCCTGGCGCGATGAGCGCGAGATCGCAGAGGTCGGACGCGCCGCTCACCGATGGACTGAGACGACAAACGTCGGATCCGAAGAAGTCTCGCGTGAGGCGGCGGAGACGCGACGTCGCGGGTACGCGGTCAACCGTGGAGAGTGGCGCGCATCAGTATGGGGAATCGCAGCACCCGTTTTCGATCGTCACAGAAAAGTCATTTCGGCCGTCGGCATCTCCGGTCCACGCGAACGCATTGAGCCGAACGTCGATGCGTTCGCGGAAGTAGTAACTGGCGCAGCCAACGACCTTTCACGCCGGATGGGCGCGTTGGTACGGTGATCTAAGGATCCATCGATCGGCCTTAACTGTGTGTGTCAAGCGACGAAGCGGCACTGTGCAGATCCGCGCTCGCGTCCATCGCCCGCACGCCTTCGTTGTCGCGGCGCCGCCATTAAGGACAGCGACTTTTGGCAGCCGGCAGATTGCTGCGCTCACGCGCCTGCGGCCCAAGCATGCGCGGGCAGCCTCGCCACCGCAGGCGGCGAACGGGCCCCGGGAGCCGGTGGCCGGGGTGGGGGAATTTGAGCCGGCAGGCCAGCCGAGCCGGTGGCCATGGGGGAATTTGACCCTTCCCCGGAGCGCGCCGCAGCCATGGCACGCGCCAGCTTGCGCACTGTCTTGCGATCAATGCCGGTCTTGCGGCTGATCTCGTGCTGGGAGACCTCGTTCTGGAGCAACGTCACCACAGCACCCTTCTGATGCGGCTTCAAGACATTCACTCCCAGCCCCCTCTGCCAACGCAAAAGAGGCGATCATGTCCTGTCGTCGCCGCCGCCGCGGATCGCCCGCGACGGTTACCTCTGACTACGCCCTCAGATGGGGGATTTTGAAGTGGCCATCACTGGGGAAATTTGGGTGGCCGCCGGGGCTGATCGACGGACTGTTAATCCGCCGCTCTGACGTCTACACGTCTACTCGCTCGCCGCAGGAAATCGCTGATTCGGATTCCTGTGCGTAAATATGCGATCGGAGTTGCGTGACCTCGGTAGTTTGTGCGAGCGGTCTGTGACATGGGACACGGACAGGACAGGGCCGACAGGGGAGGGGAACGGCACGGGCGAACGCCGTGTCGGCCGTGACGTTGAATTTTGGACAATAAACCTCCCGCCGCACGCCGGACCGCAGGCAGGCACTGCCGCTGGGTGGGACCGCTACTTCTGCGGTTTGCGGGTGGGTTTGCTAGCTGCTTCCCGTGGCGCGTGCGCATCGGGCCGGTAATCGCCGATGACAGTCTTCACCGGGCATACGCGGAACGCAGGGCATTTCTTACAGCCGACGGCGAGCGCGATGGGGCACAGAACCACGCCATTCTCCGAAGGACCGACACGACTAGAGCATACGCGCTTTCGCAGGTCGCGCCGCGGCGCGCCTACGGCCTCGCGCGTAGAGCTTTTTCCGTAGAAGATGGTCGATCGCCTCTAGCACTGGCGCGGCTTCCCAGAGGGTGCTATCTTCTATAAATTGCGCGTAAGTGCTTGAATTTTTGGCATAGGTACCCGGATTGTGATTCCCGTTGTCGTGGGTTCGAATCCCATCAGCCACCCCAAAATCAATGACTTAGGACGGTCGAAATCGGGAACCTTCTAAGACCTTCTAAGATCATTTCACCGCGGGGCCTCGGCGCACCCGCCGGCGATCGTAAACCCGGTTCACCATCGCGTCGGTCTTGTGGCCGGAAACTTCCTTCGCGTCGCGTCCCTGTTCCTTCATGTCGGTGATGGCTTTCGCGCGCAGGTCGTGGAACCAGAAACGCAGGTTGCCGGCGTTTTTCCACTGCACTTGGAGCCGGTTCCACATCGCCTTGAACCCGCTGTCCGTGTAGGGCTGGCCGCGCCGGTTGCAGATGAGATAGAGGCCGGAGACAGGGCGGGGTAGTGCCTTCGCTCTAGCGACGGCTGCCCGCAGCGCGTCGGTCCACTGCACCAGCACCCGCATGTCTCCTCCACTCTTTTTTTGTTCGAACAGGATGCCGTCATCGCGCACATTTCGCAGTGGCACCGCCAGCACATCTTCGCGCCGCTGGCCGGTCAGGTAGGCGATCTCCGCGGTTATACAGAGCATCAGATATCCATCGTGCTTGCGCTGGCTATCCTCGTATTTCTGTTCGGCAAACTTGAGGAATGCGTAGAACTCGGCGTCCTCGACATAGCGCCTGCGTGGCTTCTCCGGATTGCGGCGGACGCCATAACACGGGTTCTTATCGGCAAGCCCTTTGCGCATCCCGTAGGTGAATGCACTTGAAAGCGTTGCCGGTGGCCTCGCCCGTCTCCGCGAGCCGCTTCAATGTCTCCTCGAAAAGCAAGCGCGCAGCCTGCTGCCAGAACGGATCGTTAGCCTTCTGGTCGGGGATCAGACCCTTGGCGAGATTCGCGTAGTCGAAGCTGTTACGCACCTCGGCCCACGGCGGCCAGTACGGCGAGCGCGCGTCGAGCGGGTTCAGGAGAATGTCGCGGCCGTCGCGGAAATAGGTCGCGATCAACTCACCGGTGGGGTCGTAGACAATCGCGCGGTTACGCTCCCCCCGGATCACGTCGAGCTGCTCGCGAATGGCGAGCGTCTTCCCCGCACCCACCGCTCCCATGAGGAGCACACCGTACATTTCCGACCCACGGCGCAAGGGCACGCCACCAAGCGTGATGCGGCTAGCCTCCCCGCGCTTGCGGATTAGTCGCGCTAGCGTTTTGGCGTCGGTAAGGGTTACTCCGCGCAGGTGTTCGTTCTCCGCTTCGCTCCGCCCATAGCGAAGCCATAGCGCGAGCACTGCGAAGGTTGTTACCAGACCGGCCGACAGCCCCCAGAACCCGGCCCGGTCAAGTTCCGCCTCCAGGACCGAGGGCACCGTTTCGGTCGCCCAAAGTATTTGCGCCGGTGTCCCTGTGACCTCTTGCCTGTGCCCATCAGCATCGGTCACCGCCAACCTGATTGGATATCCGTCGTGCCGCGCCCACGCATGAAAGCGCGCCTCGTAGTGCGCGGCGATAGCTGCGCGGAAGTTGGGCGCGGTACCGTAGTAGAAGACTCCACTCGCCACCGCAAGCGCGATCACCAGGCCAACCAGTAGGCTGAACCCGAGCGAGGCGAACAGCATCCGCAGTTGATGCCGCCAGGTGTCGCCACCGCGGATCAGGTCGTGCAGTGTGGATGTGCGGCGAATCGTCATGCAGCCCCTCTTCGGCGCCGCGATAGACACTTTCGCTAGAAACTACCTGCTCCGTGCTTTGTGTCTCCCCAGAGAGCCTCGTCAAAAAGGGGGCTTAAAGCACCACCGCAGTGAGCATGCAGGCAAAAATAAGGCGCACGTTTAGGCTTCTAGTCAGTTTGCGGGCCTCGCAACCAAAAAACAAAGGCTTGCATGCGATGTAGGCCGACGGCGCTGGCGGCAGCACGGACCCGACGTCAATGGCTCGCCATGCCGAGTAGGGTCAGGCAGGAAACGTGGTGCCCCTACTGTGCGCGCGGTTCCAAACAGACACGAGCCGAACTCGCAGAAGTCCCCGGCGTCTGGCGATGCGCGCAAGTAATTGGACAGGCTGAAAAGACCTGAACCGAGTCGGCAACTTTAGCGAAGCGGTCTTTGAGCCTGGCTCGCATTAGCCCGCATTGGTAACGCGCGAACGGCCGACGAGTCCCATCAGCGTACGCGCGTTCCGCTGCCCCTGATCCTCATAATTGTTGTTAAGGACGACATGGACGCTCGCGGCAGTGATGGCCTCGATCTTCTTGCCAAGCTCTGCAAGCTCATCATCGTTGTAGTCATAGTTGAATCGCTCGGCTGAGGAGGTCAACCCCTTCTTGTTCCAGGTCTCGTGATTGCGCCCGTGTAAGCGAACTATCGCGAGGGCGGGGTTAGTCACCTCCCATACGGAGGGGATCGTATTCGCCATGCCTTGTGGCTCGTCGACGATCACGTTGACGAGGTTGCGCTCTCGCTCGAACGCGAGTGTTGCCGCAGCGTGCTTGCCTTCGAACCACGATTTGTTGCGGAACTCGATGGCCAGCTGATAGCCGTCTAGCTGTCGCTGGCACTCTTCGATGTGCTCGCGATTTTTCGGGTGGTACGCGACCCACGGTGCGAACTGGAAGTGCACGGCAGCGAGTTTGCCGGAGCGCTTGAGCGGTTCGATGCCTTCCCTGTATTGCCGCCACACCTCGTCGGTGATCTCGCGTGGAAGGTCTTTGTAGTACAGGTTTCGCTTCTCGGCTGGCCCGAGTGCTTCGGCGACGTCTTTCGGCCGAGCAGCGGGCGAGGTCTGATGGCCAGTGAACAGCCGGAACGCCTTTATGTTGAACGTGAAGTTCGGTGGCGTACGTTCGGCCCAAAGCTGTGCAACTTCCGGCTTGGGCATTGCGTAGTAGCTGCTGTCAACCTCGACCAGCGGGAACTGTGACGCGTAGTAGCGCAGCCTTTCCTCGGGCGTCTTGCTCTTCGACGGATAGAAGCGCCCAGACGCGATCAAGGTCTTGTCGGTCCATGATGCTGTGCCGATTAAGATGTTGCTCATCGGATCTACTTTTCCTTGCCCGCTGGCCCGTAGCTCGAAGATCCAAAGTTTCCCTCTTTCGGCTTTCCGCTTTGTGTGAACTGGTACGGGTCGGTAAACATCGTCGAGCAGCCAAAGCAACCGAAGAATGCCGTGCGATACGGAGGCTGTCGCTCGCGCTCAACCAAAATGCGGTAATAGCGCCGGTGTCTGCATATCGGGCATTCAAACCCAGGATAGTCTCTGCAAGTCTCCTGCCCAACTCCCATCGCGTCACCGGGTCGAACGCTCGGCTTGGTCTTGGTTTGCTCGTCTAACGAGAAGCGTACATCCAGGCGTCTTCAGCAGCCGTCGATCTGTGGACCCTGCCGGCGAGCATTCTCGCATCGAGAGAGCAACCGCAATCGTCGCTGTTCGCACGAACCCACCTCATAGTTGAGCGCCAACATGCGCTCCGTCCAGTGCAAGGCAGCACCGAAATCACGTTGTCGGTGCTCGCAATACTTCGCGAGGCGCTCCATGGCCCGCGCAACTCCGCGGGCCGCCAGCAACTCCCAGATCGGGACCGCCTCTTCCCACTGCCCGGATCTCGCGTAGAGCGCCGCCAGTTCGAGCTGCGCATCATCGACCAGCACCTCGCCATGGTCCCGCAGGTGCAGCAAGGCCGTCGCGTCATCACCGGCTCGCCGGTGCGCCCGAGCGATTCCCAAGGGATCGGCGGCGCATTGTCCGGGCTCCGCATAGGCTCGTCCGAGCACGCTTGCCAAAGCAATAAGCGAGAGTACATCCGTGCCGTTGTGCTCGATGATCCCGCGCAAACCCCGGGTTTCGCCCCGGCGCAGCAAGTCGGCCCATACCTGCGGAATGAGATAGCCGGGCATGTCGTCATGGCGATAGAGCTTCAACAGATATTGCTCTGCCGTTTGCAATCGGCAGTCGGGCCAATACCTTCGGAATGCAGCTCGGGTGCGGTGCAGCAGGTCGATGTGGGGCAGCCCGGACAAGGTAGCCTCGATCCGGGCTAGCCGGTAGCGTGTCACCAGCAGCGGTAATCGAAGCTTTTCCCATTGAAGCTCACCAAATGGCCGGCGTCGCGCATCCAGGCGAGCGCCTGCGTCAACATCGCAGGCTCGGCGGTGAAAGACGTCAGGAAATATTGGCGCACGTGCACGACATCGTCTTCAATCCGAGCCAACCCAAGTACAAAGGCAACGGTCCCGGTGCCACCGGCAAGCCCCGTGGTTTCGGTATCGATGAAGAGCAACCCTTCGCGCTCTGGCTCTTCTCCACCGGCAAGAAAGCTCAATGAAACGTCGTGAATGTCTCGAAACGCGACGCGGCCATGCCAGGCCGAGGCGGGCAGGAACTGATCGATCAGCACCACGCCATCCGCACACAGCTCACCCCCTAACAGCTGCGCGAGCTCCTCTTGTGACACCGCCCGCCGCGCCGGCATGTCGGCCTGCGCAGCGACCAGACGCTGCAACCGGGCCGAAAGAGGGACGGGAGCACCCTACCCGGCAAGCGGGGGGGGGTGGTCGATCGCGACCGACGCCAAGCCTCGTATCGAGCTGCGCCAGGCGGCTCCGCAAATCCATGCGCGTTACGCCTTGCCTTCACCAAAGAGATCGAGGACCCGCAGCGCGGCGATTTTCGGGGAACGATTCCACGCTTCATCGGCGGCCAGAATCGGCCCCACGCACGCAGGACAACCCAGCCGGCATTCGCACTCCGACACCAGGGCTCGCGCACCGACGATCACCTCATCGCGGAGGTCGTGGAGAGGAACCGACAGGCCGATACCACCCGGATAGTGGTCATAGAGGAAGAGGGTGGGGACGAACTCCTTGGACACGTCGAGCTCGATGCCCTCACCCGACGCGCCTTCGAGTTTTCCTCGCCCCTGGGCGTCGGTGATCGCAAACCACTGACCTTCGCCGTCGCCGATGGCCCGGCCCAGGTCGTGACGATCGGACATGGTCAACAGGGTAGCGATGGAGTGGATGGCGTAGGCCGCGCCGAGAAAGCCGTCAAGCGCCTGCCAGCGGTTGGTGAAGGCATGATGCAACGCGGAGGGCTCGACCTGCCACCAGACGGCACTGGTATGTATCTCGTGGTCCGGCAAATTGACCGGGCCGAACCCCACATTCTCGTGACTGTAGTAGCGGATTTTCTTGTAGCCTGCCACCCGTCGTACCACGTGCACTTCACCGCGGGCACAAAGGCTCGTTGCACGAGCGACATCCTCGAATCGGTCGAGGATCTTGAGCCGCGTGTAATCGATGGCATCGGTGTAATAGTCGGCGTTGGTCTTGGTGGCGAAGGCCTTGCGTCCCTTCCAATCGAGGCGCTCGACCTGCCAGGGTGAGGCCTGGATCATGTAAATGGCACCCTCGTACAGGGTGAGTGCCGCGCTGGAATAGTCGACCTCGGCAATGACTTCCTGCTTGCCGCCGGTGATGTCGACGACCACGAAATTGCCGTCGGCAACCGAGCGGAGGCTCACACTGCTGGCCGGATAGCTATCCGCCATCCAGTGCCAGCGATTGCCCTCACGGTGCAGCACCCCTTGCTCTTCCAGGTGGGCCAGCATCTCGACTAAGTTTTCCCCTCCGAAGGTTTCGTCCGCTGTGAACGGGAGTTCGAAGGCGGCGCAGCGAACGTGGTCCATGAGGATCAGGAGCTGGTCCGGCGCGACGCGCGCATGCTCCGGCGACGCTCCGGTGAAGAAGGCGGGATTCCGAACAATGTACTGGTCCAGCGGCTCGCTGCTGGCGACGAGCACACCCAGCGAGGTGCGGTCGCGCCGTCCGGCGCGTCCCAGTCGTTGCCAGGTTCCCGCGATCGTGCCCGGATAGCCGTTGAGGATGCAAACATCCAGTGCACCGATGTCCACACCCAACTCAAGCGCATTGGTGGCGACGACACAGTCGAGGCTGCCCGCCCGAAGCTTCGCTTCGGGGGCTCGCCGCTCCGTCGGAAGGTAGCCGCCACGATAGGCCGCAATGCGTGCGGGTCGGCGTGGATCGTGATCGAAGACGTCCTTCAAATACTTGGTAAGAACCTCCACCATCAGCCGCGAGTTGGCAAAGATGATGGTCTTGAGGCCCGCCTTGATCGCCGAGCGCGCGATGCGCGTGGTCTGTGAGCGGGCAGAAGCCCGTAACCCGAGATCCGCATTGATGACCGGCGGATTCCATAGCAGCAGGTGCTTCTCTCCTTGCGGGGCGCCGCTTTCCGTAATGACGGTCACCGCGTCTCCGAGGAGTTGGCTCGCAAGGTCTGCCGGGTTGGCGATCGTTGCCGAACAGCAAATGAATAGCGGCTCGCTTCGGTAGAACCGGCACACCCGCGTGAGGCGCCGAATGACGTTGGCCATGTGCGAGCCGAAGACGCCGCGGTAGGTGTGCAGCTCATCGATCACCACGTAGCGCAGGCTCTCGAAGAACTGCGCCCACTTGGTGTGGTGTGGCAGGATGCCCTGATGCAGCATGTCGGGATTCGACACCACGATGTCGCCGCGGAGGCGCACCGCCTGGCGCGCATCGCCTGGCGTATCGCCATCGAAGGTAAAGGCGCGCACCCCTAAGCGACCCACTGCGTTGAGCTCCAGGAGTTCCGCAACCTGGTCTTGCGCCAAAGCCTTCGTCGGGAAGAGATAAAGTGCCTTGGCGTGTTCACGCACCACCCCTTGCAGAACAGGGAGGTTGTAACAGAGCGTCTTGCCAGACGCCGTTGGCGTTACGACTACCGTGTGTTGCCCCGCGCTAATCGCATTCCATGCGGCCAGTTGATGGCTATAGAGCCGATGGATGCCTCGGCCACGCAGGGCCGCGGCCAAGCGAGGCTCGAGATCGGTCGGAAATTCGGCGTAAGTGCCGTCGCGCGCCGGCATGACGAGCTCGCCGGTAATACGATCGGCATGGCGAAGCTTGATGGACGGAAGGACAACGGCGATGTCGGCCGTCTGGGTCTTCGCCAAGATGGCATCCGCCCGCGGATCGTCAAGAAAAAGCTGTTCGACGTCCTTCATCCTGATGGCCCGGTCTACGCGCATCCCCGATAGGTTGGGTATCTTAACCCTGGAAAGGGCCTTTGTCGAACGATCGTTCGATGGGTAGTATTCCTGCGAACGCTTCGCCCAAGGATAGGTAGCCCGGTTGGAGGCTAACGGGTTGCTTCCGGTCTTGGCGACAATCAACTTGGGTACGGCGTATCCGCCGCCCCTTTCGTTTCAGTAGAGGCATTGTTTTAGGCGCAACCCCTGCGGCGGGCTTCTCTTTCCTCTACAAGGAGAACCCGGACGCCAAGGACTCCTCGCCGCCAAAAACAGAAGTTGGCTTGTCTTCCGCAAGCGGACGCTCTGGCTGCCGCGCTTGCTCGCGTCGCGTATAATCGCGCACGTTTTCGCCCACCCGGCCGATTGGTGCTCTTCGGATGCAATTCCCCGGTTTGTGCTCCGTCATCCGAAAGGAAAGGACCAATGATCCATTTCGAACTGCTGCGTGGCCGGGGCATCACGCCCCAAGGCCCGCTAGAGAAAACGGACTTCGAGCTCGTCGGGCAAGAAGTTGATCCATTCATTGCGGCAAAGGGAAAGCTTACTGGCTTGATGATCTATGCGAAGTCGTTCCCCGGCTGGAAGAACTTCGAAGCGCTTCTTGCGCACTTGAAGTTCGTCGGGGAACACCAACGACTGATAGAGCGCGTTGCCGCGGTGACCGATAGTGAGTTTTTGACGATCATGCCAAGCATAGTCACTCACTTCGTCCACGCGGAAGTGAAGCATTTCGGTCTTGACGAGAAGGAACGTGCGCTCGCGTGGCTCGAAACAGGGCGTTGAAACTGACCCTAGCCACGGATGTGCAGCAACTCCGGAATTCCACGGCGCTACGGGAACTCGTCGGTCGGTGCGGCTGACGGCGGCGTATCAACATAGACTGGATCAGCCCTCCTGCGTCAGCTGACAGGGCGCCGCATTTGCCGCTTCTTGCCGCGATCGCATGTTATTCAGTGGCCGCTCGGATCGGCCCGATGGGTGTCGGTGACCGCAACAGCAGTCCTACGGCAAAGCCCCCAATAGCAGCCATGCAATGGCGCTAACGCTCCGAAGCGGATGCTCAAGGAACCAAGCTAACCGGCGCCGAGCGCACCGCGCGTAATCGCCGTCGGCGAGGCGTCCGGGTTGAGCGACAGGCTAGGTGCCACGAACACAACGCCAACCCCAAATAATGGGCAAGGCGACGACTACTGCCAGCGACCAATCTGCGAGATAGAAACTGGACCCGGCAAGTATCACCAAGACCGCCAAGAGCAGCACCGCCACCGTTTGATTTCGCGCGAGGTGTGATAAGTACGCGGCGCCGACAACAGTTAGAGCTATCGGAAGCGCAGCAAACCAGATGAACCACCACCGATCTGCGTTTTCCAGTGCAAACGAGGAAGCAAGTTGGGCATACAACGAATCCGCGGGTGGACGCCCCGAGGGGTTTGCGACGAACAAGTAGATGTACCAGGCAACGCCGGCCAATAGCGCGGCAAGAAAGGAAAGGAGGCCAGCAATCTGCTCGGACCGGAGACGGATTTGCATGGCGCCTAAGAGTGACTAACGATAATTATGACACGCGGCGGTAAGCATTAACCGCAATGATTTCCGAGCATTCTGTCATCTGCGAGTGCGTATCACAACCCCTAGTAATGGGGGCGCCGCTCTGCGCTGGCGCGTACTCGTCTCTACCCCTTCGAACGGCCGCTTCGAGCCGGTCAGCGAGATTCGCGAACATCCGCTTCGCTAGCGCACCACAGGCAGGTATGGGTGGTGGGTTCAACCGATCGACGCAGGACCTTCTGATCTAATTGATGGGTGAGGAGGTGCGTATGGCGAGAACGGCCCTCGCCTCGCAAATGAAGAGGCGCCTTTACATTCTCCCAGAATTCGCCGCCCAACACGAAAAAGCTCGTCAGGAACAGCGGAGCGTAGACCGCGCGGCGCACCTGAAAGCGGAACAGTTTCTCTTCAAGGCCCAACCGTCACGTGTATCAGACCTAGACCTGTCGCAACCGACACAAGTTGTCGGCGTTGCACGTCGGCGCGAGTCCCTGATCTAGGGGGAGGCTATGTTGCTCAGAACATCGCACTGTTCGAGCGGAATCATGTAGACGTATGGCCGTGGATTGATATAGATCAAGACGCAAGTAGTAGGTATGTGCGAGCATTAAAAAATAGTCGAGTTTTTGCACGGTTCTGTTTCTGCTCGCGTTTAGCGTTGAGCTCGCGGAGCCTATTTCGATCCGGCAAACTCGCCTGTTGCGCCGGCACCGCAGCCGCAGCGAACAGCAGGACAAGCGAAGCCATCCGGGAGCTGCAGGACCTTCAGGACGTAACGGCGCGCCGATGTCGACCTTACCGGGACGCGGAGGGACGCACATAGGGGCATGTCGAGTTGACGTGGATCAACGACTAGGTGTCCCAGCAACACTATCATGACCCTATCGATCCGGCCCGGGTGGCGAAGGTGCGGCATTCGAGAACGGTACGACTATCATGGCACGACGACATTCGACCCCGACCCCTGATACCCCGCCAGGAAGCGTCACGCGCGATCGCGATCGAATCTTTGACGACCTGAGGCAGGATCCCTATCACGCTAAAGGCAAGTATCGGGAGCCTACCGTATGCGCCGGCTGCGGTGCGATCTTAGACCGCGGGCGCTGGACGTGGAGCGAGGTGCCGCCGCAAGCCCATAAAGCCACGTGTCCTGCCTGCGCCCGCACCCGCGACCAGCTTCCGGCGGGCGTCGTCACGCTGTCCGGCGCGTTCTTCAACGCCCATCGCGCCGAGCTGCTGCAGCTTGCCCGCAACACGGCCGAGCGCGAGCGTTCCGAGCATCCGCTGAATCGGATCATGAACGTCGCCGAGACGCCGGACGAGGTGGTGATTACGACGTGCGACGTGCATTCCCCGCGCCGCATCGGCGAAGCGCTCAAGCGTGCCTATGATGGCGAGCTCGGTATGCACTTCGGCGAGGACGATTACACGGTACGCGTCAACTGGACGCGGTAGCATGCAAGTACCGCTGCAGATCACCATTCGGCACATGGCGCATTCGCCGGCGCTCGACGCACGCATCCGCGAGGACGCGGCCAGGCTGGAGGAGTTCTACCGGGGTATTATCAGCTGCCACGTCGTGGTCGAGGAGCAGGGCCGGCACCAGCAGCAAGGCCGCTCGTTCAACGTCCGTATCGTCGTCAGCGTGCCGGACCACGAGCTCATCGTCAATCGCGATCACGACGAGGATGTGTACGCCGCGCTGCGCGATGCCTTCGCGAACCTCACCCGACGGCTGGAAGACGTCGCGCGACGCCAGCACGGCCAGGTCAAGACGCACGAGTCCCCCGGCTGAGGCAGCTCAGGCGGAAGCATGCCGCCTCGCGTCTTCCACCACCTGCAGCCGGACCAGGCCGCGACCGTCGTTGAAAGCGAAACGGATCAGGCTCGGCTGCTCTCGGCGCTCGCGTGTCCGGCCATCTTCGCGCCGGGCTGCACGCGCGTCGAGCGGTTGGAAACGCATATTTCCTACATCCTGCTGACGGGACAACACGCGTACAAGATCAAGAAGGCGGTCGACTTCGGCTTTCTCGATTTCACGACGCTAGCGGCGCGGCGATTCTTCTGCCAAGAGGAGCTGCGACTCAATCGCCGGCTTGCGCCGGCGCTCTACCTAGACGTCGTGGCGATCACCGGCAGCATCGACGCCCCGGTCCTCGGCGGCGACGGACCGGCCCTCGAGTACGCGGTCAGGATGCGCGAGTTTCCGCAGGACACGCTCGCCAGCACGCTCCTCCCAAGAGGGGGGCTCTCACCCGCCGACATCGACGCGCTGGCGGCAAAAGTTGGTGTCTTTCACGGTGCGATCGGCGTTGCTCCTCGCGGCGGCGCATTCGGCTCGCCGGAGGGGATTCTGCGCGTTGCGCAGCAGAATTTCGCGCAGCTGCGGCCACATCTGGCGACGGCAACGGAACGCGACGAGCTTGAAGAGCTCCGCGTCTGGACCGAACGCGAGCATGCCGCGCGCCGCGGCGTGTTCCTGCGCCGGCGCGAGGAAGGCTTCATCCGCGAGTGCCACGGCGACCTGCATCTCAATAACATCGTACGCATCGACGGCGAGCTCATCATCTTCGATTGCATCGAGTTTAGCGAATCGATGCGCTGGATCGACGTCATGAGCGAGGTGGCGTTCACGGTCATGGATCTCCACTATCGCGGTCGCGCCGATCTGGCCCGTCGCTTCCTCAACGCGTACCTGGAGCGGACGGGGGATTACCCCGGCCTGACTGTGTTGCGCTTCTATCTCGTGTACCGCGCACTCGTCCGCGCCAAGGTCGCCCGCCTGCGCGCGGAACAACTCGAAGCCGGCGCGGCGAGGCGCGCGTTGCTCGCCGAATACCGCGCGTACCTGACCCTGGCGCGAAGCTACGCGGAGCCGACGCGGGCCGCACTCGTCGTCACCCATGGGTTCGCCGGTTGTGGCAAGACCATTCTGTCGCAGGCGCTGCTGGAGACGATGGGAGCGGTGCGCATCCGCAGCGATGTCGAGCGCAAGCGTCTGCATGGCCTGGGCGCGCTCGAGCGTTGCCGCAACGGCATTGATCTCGGCCTGTACGCGGCGGGCGCGACGGAGGCGACATATCGAGAACTTGCCACGCTGGCGCGAGAGATCATCGGGGCCGGCGTGGTCGCAATTATCGACGCGACTTTCCTCAAACGGTGGCAGCGAGAGCTCTTCCGCAACCTCGCGACCGAGCTCGGTGTGGCATTTGTGATCGTGGATTTCGTGGCGAGCGACTTGACCCTGCGAGAGCGCATCGCGCAGCGTGCCGCCAAAGGCTCCGACGCTTCGGACGCCGATGTGGCGGTGTTCGATCACCAGCTGCGCACGCGCGAGCCGCTCGCGCCCGAGGAGCAGGCGTTCGTCGTCGCCTACGATGCCGAAGCGCCGCTCGAGCAGGCGCGCCAGCCGGATGCGTGGCGGGGGGTCCGCGAACGCATCGACGCCGCACGACCGGTTGCGCCGGCCGATCCCGCAGTGGCTGATCCGGGGCTTGCGGCGAAGGTCGCGTGCCTCTCGCAGCCGGAGAGCTAAGCTGAGCTGACGAAGCGAGTCGCCCCACCGGTTTCCACATCCAAGAGAGGCCCAAGAATGGTGCCGACGAAAGGAAACGCGGGTTTGTGGATCGATCACAGGGAGGCATGCGTCGTGTTTATCGGAGAGGGGGGAGAAATAACAAAACGCATAAAGTCGGGCATGGAGAAGCATGTCCGTTTTTCTGGCGGCAATAGATCAGAAGAAGGCTCGGCGGACGACCAGCGTGACAGACAATATACGACGCATCTCAACAGGTACTATGACGAAGTAATCTCCT
Organism: uncultured beta proteobacterium; assembly: GCA_963763625.1. Classification (GTDB taxonomy): domain Bacteria; phylum Pseudomonadota; class Gammaproteobacteria; order Burkholderiales; family Casimicrobiaceae; genus PALSA-1003. The sequence goes on from CAVXPH010000005.1 coordinate 378,917, forward strand.
GTATCCATGACGCGGAATCCATCCTGCTCTTCGGTCCGGGTGAGGCAAAGCAGGAGCTCAAAAAGCGTCTCGCGAGTGAAGGCCTTGCTACACGCATCGTCGGTATTGAAGCAGCTGACAAGATGACTGCTCCCCAGATCCGAGCAAAAGTTCGACAGCATTTTCTGAAGTAGCCGTGCAAGTTTCACAGCCGGTATGAATCAACCTCCTTCGGCGTTCTGGAGCGTCCCTGCGAGCGAGCTGCTCCAGCAGCTTGGAACGACCACGAAGGGATTGAGCAGTGATGAGGCCCGTCACCGGCTCACCCGCTGTGGCTCCAATCTCTTAAACCCGCAAAGACGCTCAAATGTACTGACACTGCTGCTCGCTCAATTCGAGAGTCCGCTCATCCTCATCCTTTTGTTTGCCACTGGGTTGTCCTTCTTCTTTCATGATCCTGTTAACGCTTTGATCATTCTCACCATTGTTCTTGCGAGCGGCGTTTTGGGATTTTGGCAGGAACACAGCGCAACCAAGGCCGTGGAGAAGTTGCTGGCGATGGTGCAAGTGAAGACTACCGTGCTTCGTGACGGAAGCGAGTATGAAATTACAGTCGAAGAGATTGTGCCAGGAGATATCGTCATTCTGAGCGCAGGAGATATTGTCCCAGGCGACTGCCTGCTTGCTGAATCCAAGGACCTCTTTGTCGATGAAGCAACCCTCACGGGTGAAACCTACCCTGTGGAAAAATCGGTTGGGGTGCTCGCGGCTGATACGGCGCTTGGTTCGCGGACCAATGCGCTGTGGATGGGCACCCACGTGGTCAGCGGGGACGCTAAGGCTTTGGTCATAAGCACAGCCAAGCAAACCGAGTTCGGCAAGGTTTCCGAGCGGTTGAGGCTCCGGCCCCCGGAAACGGACTTTGAGCGTGGCATACGGCAATTCGGGTATTTCCTCATGGAAGTGACGCTGGTGCTGGTGGTGGCGATTTTTGCGATCAATGTCTATCTCGCGCGTCCGGTTCTCGAATCTCTTCTTTTCTCGCTCGCGCTCGCGGTCGGGCTGACCCCGCAGTTGCTGCCGGCAATCATCAGCATCAACCTCGCCCACGGCGCCAAACGAATGGCGGCCGCAAAAGTGATCGTCAAACGCCTGGCTTCAATTGAAAATTTTGGCAGCATGAACGTGATCTGCTCCGATAAAACCGGGACCCTAACCGAAGGCGTCGTGCACTTGCAATCAGCCGTTGACGTGTCGGGTGCGTCCAGCGAGAAAGTGCTGCTTTACGCTTATCTCAACGCGTTCTATGAAGCCGGCTTTGCCAACCCCATCGATGAAGCCATCTGTGGCAAGTGCGAGTTTGACCTCGCCAGCTACCGGAAGGTCGACGAAATTCCCTATGATTTTCTTCGCAAGCGACTGAGCATTCTGGTTGCTCATGATACGAACCACCTGATGGTAACCAAGGGAGCGCTGCAAAATGTGCTTGCTGTCTGTTCGGCAGTCGAAACCGGGGCGGGAGCGCCTGTGGATATAGCTGGTGTTCGGGACGCAATTCAGGAGCGCTACGAGGAATTCAGTAGTAAAGGCCTTCGCACCCTCGGCGTCGCATACAAAGACATGGGATCCGCGTCGGTGATGAGCAAAGGCGACGAAGCCGGCATGACCTTCCTGGGATTTCTTGTTCTTTTTGATCCGCCCAAGCCCAATATCATCGAGACTGTTGGCAGCCTGAAGACGCTAGGCGTAAAGCTGAAAATAATCACCGGAGACAATCACCTGGTGGCGGCCAATCTCAGCCAGCAGATGGGATTGTCGAGCACACGCATCCTCACCGGGCCGGATCTTCGCCAGCTAAGCGACGGGGCGTTGCTGCAACGCGTGGCTGACGTGGACGTTTTCGCCGAAATTGAACCCAACCAGAAGGAGCGCATTATCTTTGCGCTCAAGAAGGCTGGCAATGTTGTCGGGTATATGGGAGACGGCATCAACGATGCCTCCGCGCTCCATGCCGCCGATGTCGGTATTTCCGTGGAGAGTGCCGTCGATGTCGCGAAGGAGGCGGCTGATATAGTCTTGCTCGAAAAGGACCTGGGTGTTCTTGTGCAAGGTGTTCGTGAAGGGCGGACGACGTTCGCGAATACGCTGAAGTATGTATTCATGGCCACCAGCGCCAATTTTGGCAACATGTTCAGCATGGCCGGAATATCGCTCTTCTTACCGTTTCTCCCATTGCTGCCCAAGCAAATCTTGCTCACCAACCTATTGACCGATTTTCCTGAGATGACCATCGCCACCGATCGGGTGGATCCCGAAATGGTCGACCACCCGCGGCGTTGGGACATCAAGGCCATTCGCAAGTTTATGTACACTTTCGGCTTGCTGAGCTCGGTATTTGATTACCTCACCTTCGGTGTACTTCTGTTCATCGTTCATGCGGCTCAGGATCAGTTCCGAACCGGCTGGTTTCTGGAGTCGGTTGTTTCCGCGTCCTTGATCGTACTTGTCATTCGCAGCCGGAGACCCTTTTTCAATAGCAGGCCGGCGAAGTATCTCCTGATCGCAACTTTGTTGACCGTTCTCGTGACCGTCGCTCTGCCTTTCACGCCACTTGGCGGGATTTTTGGGTTTCGAGGTCTTCCGATTTCGCTCCTTCTGCTCATTGCCCTAATTGTGGTGCTGTACATTGTTTCAGCGGAAGTAGTAAAGACTGTCTTTTACAAAAAGGTGAGAATCTGAACGATTCACTTGGGACCAATTCATGCTCGGCATGAAAGGCAAGTCAATTGCATCCGGAGGTGCTCGACGTGTCGAGAATGACAATCTGCATTCGATTGCCTTGGATGACGTGTGTGGTGTTCAATCAAGGCAATTTTTGCTTTCGTTGCCCGGCGGGCTCGGATGCCGGTGCATCTGCCCGCCCAAGCCGTTAAGCAATATTGCGCTCTGAACAGAAATGGCGAGATTTGGGTGAAAGTTGAGAAATATTCCGGCTTATTTTCCGTCGCATCATGATCATGCGCGCGAATTGGAAACTGATCGGGCTTTTGACTGCTGGGACCGTCGTGGTCGGTGGTGCGGCCGTCTATTGGCTGACCACCCACGCCGCGCCGTCGCATTACGTGACGACCGCGGCGACCGAGGGAGACGTCGTCACTACGATCACCGCCAGTGGATCGGTCAATCCGGTGGTTGTCGTCGAGGTGGGGACTTATGTCTCGGGTACTATCGAGACCCTTAGCTGCGACTACAACACCCGGGTCCATAAGGGCCAGTTGTGCGCAAAGATCGACCCCAAGCCCTATCAGGTTCTCGTGGACCAGGACCAGGCCGATCTGGACGTCGCCAAGGCTCAACTCGTCAAGGACCAGGCCAATGTTGTCTATACGAAGATCAGTCACGAGCGCTACGATCTTCTGTTAAGCGAAGACTCAGCCTCCCGCGATGCCGCCGACGTCGCGCTCAACGCCTATAATCAGGCGGTTGCGCTCGTCGGCCTCGACGTCGCTCAGATCGCCCAGAAGAGCGCGGCGCTGAAGGCCGCTCAGATCAATCTGGATTACACCAACATCGTCTCGCCGGTGGACGGCACAGTGGTGTCGCGCAATGTCACTGCCGGTCAGACCGTGGCCGCGAGTTTTCAGACACCGACTCTGTTTCTCATTGCCACCGATCTGACCAAAATGCAGGTCGATACCAATGTCAGCGAGTCCGATATCGCTGGCGCCGTTGAAGGCGCAAACGCTACTTTCACAGTCGACGCTTTCCCTAAACGTACGTTCCAGGGACGGGTGACCCAGGTCCGGCAGGCCCCCGTCAGCGTGCAGAACGTGATTACCTACGATGCGGTGATCACGGTCGATAATCCCGACCTGCTGCTCAAGCCGGGGATGACGGCGACCGCCAGGATCGTCACGGCCCAATCGCTGAAAATCCTTAGAATCCCATCGCAGGCACTGCGATTTACGCCGAGCGCTGCGGCCAAGCCTGGGCCCGCAACAGCCGTCCAAGCGGGGCAGCGAGTGATCTGGGTGGTGCGGGCCGGCAAGCTGGTCCCGATCCCTGTTACGGTGGGGCTTGTTGACGACACTTTCGCCGAGATCAAGGCGGGAGATCTCAAGCTCGGAGATCAGGTCGTGACATCCGAGGCTGCGGCCGGCGCGTCGCAGGGGTCATCCACGCCGTCGCTGAAATTGTAGAAAGACGACCGGCATGACCGACCCCGTTGTCCGTCTCATCGACCTGACTCGAACCTTCAAACTCGGAGATACTGAGGTTCGTGCACTGCAGGGGGTCAGCCTTTCGGTCGACCGCGGCGAATTTGTCGCCATCATGGGATCGTCCGGGTCGGGCAAGTCGACCATGATGAACATCATTGGCTGCCTCGACCGGCCGACCAGCGGCCAATACGTGTTTGAGGGGCGGGATGTGGCCCGGCTGTCCGAACCCGATCTGGCTGACATCCGCAGCACGCGGATTGGCTTCGTGTTCCAGAGTTTCAATTTGCTTGCTCGCACGAGTGCACTCGAGAATGTCGTGTTGCCGCTACTTTACGGGGCAGCGGCGGCGCTGACGTCAAGCGCGCGGAACGATCGCGGACGCGAAATGCTGGCGAGCGTCGGCCTGGCAGACCGTGCGCGTAACATGCCCAATCAGCTCTCCGGGGGACAGCAGCAACGCATCGCGCTGGCCCGCGCGCTCATCAACCAACCCGCTGTACTGCTTGCCGACGAGCCGACCGGAAACCTCGATACGCGCACTTCCCATGAGATCATGGAAATCATTCGCAGACTCAATCGCGAGCAGGGCGTGACGGTGATCGTGGTAACCCACGAACCAGATATCGCCGCCTATGCGGATCGGGTGATCGTGATGCGCGATGGACGAATCCTTACTGATGAGCATCAGGTCGCCGTCGTAACCCCGGACCGGGCAAACACCAGCGCCACGACTGCGGTCGCAGCTAGCGGGGACGGCGCCGCTCCCTCTCGCGGCGCCCCGGGCCTTCGTCTGGCCTTCCTGTCGATGATCCTTTCAGCCTCTTTGCAGGCTCTGGCGCGCAACAAGCTACGTTCGGCCTTGACCATGTTGGGTGTATTTATCGGGGTGGCCGCGCTCATCGCCATGGTGGCCGTGGGAGATGGCGCCGGCGCAGCGGTGAAGAAACAGTTGGAAAGCCTGGGTACGAACATGGTTGTCGTCCAGCCGGGCGCCACGACCGCCGGCGGCGTACGCGCTGGGGCGGGCAGCGCCTCAACTCTAACCGTGGTCGACGCCGAGACCATCCTGCGCGACGACCCCGCCGTCCAGCGGGTCAGCTACCTGACCCGCCAGGGCGGCCAAGTGGAATACGGCGACCAGAACTGGACCACGGTGATCCAGGGCGTGACGCCAAGCTATCTGGACATCGTCAGCTGGCACATCGCCAGCGGTAGCTCCATGACCGAGCAAGAAAATGACGCCGCGGAAACAGTCTGTTTGATCGGCCAGACGGTCTATCAGAACCTGTTTCCTCCGGGAGAGAATCCTATCGGCGCCAGCATCCTGATCAAGGGCGTTCCGATGCGCGTGATCGGGCTGCTCGCAAGCAAGGGGCAAACGGGTTTTGGACAAGATCAGGACGACGTGGTGATGATCCCATTCAGTACGGCCGAGCGCAAAGTCTTAGGGGTCGCGACGCCGCAAACGGCCCAGAGCCTTGTTAGCGCCAACTATCCAGCGGCAGCTAACGCCTTCGGCATCAGCCCGCGCATGACCGGTTATGTCAACAGCATCTACGTCCAGGCCGGAGGGGCCGCTCTGGTGAACATGGCGATCAGTCAGGTGACCGCCACGCTCGCGCGGCGCCACCATATTCAAATTGGGGAACTTGACGATTTCAGCGTCCGTAACCTCAGTCAGATCGCAGAAGCGCAGGAGAGTAGCAGCCAGGTCATGGCCGCGCTTCTGGCCGTGGTCGCATCTATCTCACTGCTGGTCGGCGGCATTGGAATCATGAACATCCTTTTGGTGTCGGTCACCGAGAGGACGCGCGAGATTGGCATCCGGATGGCGATTGGAGCACGCCGCCTTCAGGTGCTGCTCCAGTTCCTGGCTGAATCGGTGCTTTTGAGTGTGACCGGCGGCGTGGCCGGAATCGGGTGCGGGCTGCTGCTGTCGTTCATCATCTCCATGCTTGCACATTGGCCGACCCAACTCTCCCTCACCGCCGTCCTCGGCGGTTTTGCGTTCTCAGCGGCAGTCGGAATCTTCTTCGGCTACTATCCAGCTCGCAAGGCTGCCAACCTCAACCCGATCGATGCGCTTCACTACGAGTAGACAACACGTGCAGAGGCACCAGCGGGATCGGTCGACGTTGAAATCGTCGACTTCCTGGACGACTTCTTTCCGATATCGCGCGGGACGAGGGCGGTGATTTCGGAAGAGCTTCGCAAGGTGATCCGCCTGGCAAGGCGAAACACGCAATAAACGCCAGGGCGGCGTCACGGCTCACGGGCGTATCTAGCCGGAAGGACTGATAGAGTGAAGCGAAGTAGGTTTCCGTCGTGACAAGCCGAATTCCATTTCGCGTCGAGCCAATGCTTGCCACGCTCGTCTCTGAACCATTCGATAAGCCCGGGTGGGCTTATGAGGAGAAATACGACGGCGACAGGGTCCTCGCGTACAAGGAGGGGGATCGGGTGCGGCTGCTATCCAGGAATGGAATAGACCACACGGACCGCTTGCCTCGAATTGCAGCGGCTATTCGAACCCTCCGTCCCCAAACTCTTCTACTCGACGGCGAGGTGGTGGTATTTGACAGGAAGGGTGTTTCTCGATTTCAGCTTCTTCAGCAGGACAAGGGTGAACCGGTGTATGCCGTCTTTGATTGCCTTTTTCACGAGGGAAAGGATCTGCTGGGTGAACCACTCACCACGCGACGCGCCGTGATGGAGAAGTCAATCGGATCGAGCACGACGCTGGTCCCGTCACGCAGACTCGCAACCAACGGCCTCGAGGCATTCCGCATCGCGAAGCGTCGCGGATACGAAGGGTTGGTCGCGAAAGATCTTTCCTCTCCGTATGTGGGAGCGCGCTCAACCAAGTGGCTGAAGGTCAAAGTTCACCAGGAGGACGAGTTTGTCATAGCCGGATATACGAAGCCAGCCGGCTCGCGGCAGCATTTTGGCGCCCTTGTCCTCGGTGCTTATGACGAGGGCCGGCTGCGCTACGTGGGCAAAGTCGGGACCGGATTTGATCAGAAGACTCTCGCCGCTCTGTTCCAGAAGTTCCAGCCATTGGTGAGATCGCAACCGGCGCTCGTTGCCCCCCCTCGGGAGAAGGGGGCGGTCTTCCTCGCACCACGGCTCATCGCCCAGGTCTCGTTCCAGGAATGGACCGCGGACGGGAAGCTCCGGCAGCCGGTGTATCTCGGCCTGCGCGATGACAAACGTCCCCAAGACGTGCTCTTGCCGGAGTCCTCCGCATGAAGGGGTCTAAGGTCACCGGATCGCTATCTGCCCAATTGCCTATCGCAATATCGCATCCGGACAAGGTGTTCTGGCCCGAGGAGGGCTATACCAAGCTGGACCTGGTCCAGTATTACAACGCGATCTTTCCCAAGCTTTCGGCCTACGTGAAGGATCGCATGCTGGCTCTTGAGCGCTGCCCCGATGGGATGCAAAGCGAGTGCTTCTTTCAAAAGCAGAAGCCAAAGGGTATGCCTCCTGAAACGCCAACCAAGCGGGTCGCGCATGTAGCCAACGCCGGCAAGTTCACCGATTACGTGGTCGGCGGCTCACTGGTCACGCAGCTCGCGCTTGCAAACCTGGGTTGCATTGCCGTGCATGTCATGGCTAGTCGCGCGAGTTTACCCCGCCAGCCGGATTGGATTTGCATTGATATTGATCCCGAGTCGGAGCTATTCGCAGACGCTGCCTGTGCCGGGCTGCACGTCAAATCCGCACTGGACGCCTTGAAGCTGTTTTCCTTCCCTAAGACGTCCGGTAGCCGGGGCATGCACGTCCTGGTGCCGATCCGCGTTGGTCCGGACGCGGACCAAGCTCTCGCCTTCGCCGAGTCGTTTGTCGCCCAGGTGGCGTCCGCGCACCCGGATGAATTGACGGTTGAGCATTCCGTCGCGGCGCGGCGGGGCCGCGTCTACCTGGATCCATTTCGGAACGGCTTTGGCCAGACCGTGGTGGCACCCTATTCCGTCCGACGGCGCGATAAGGCACCCATTTCTATGCCATTGAAATGGGCGGAGGTGAAACCGACGCTGGTCCCCTCCGAATTCAACCTGGGGAATTTCGCAACTCGGCTTAGCCGCGCCGATCCCTGGAGCGACTTCTTCGAGAATCGCCAGTCGCTGGTGGATGCGGCCCGTTTGCTCAAAACGCTATGAGCATCCCGCTCCCTATCTGTAGAACTGAAGCAAGTGGATAAACACGCGGCTCGTCCGCCACGTCGGAACGAACGGATCCGACGCCACCGCGTGCCAATACCTGGTCGCTCGTCGGCAACCAACCGTCTCCAGAACCGCCGGCGCGCCCGCGCGAGCAAGGCTCGGCCGACCCGGCTTCCATCGGGCACGACGGTTCAGCAGGGATTCGCCAGGATCATGCGCGGCGGCATCGATCATCTCGTCACGAATGAAACCGCTGCCTTGAATGGAGGAGGCATCGAGTGCGTGCATCAGATGCGAGTCGCGCTACGCCGGATGAAGGCGACACTCGCTCTTTTCAAGGACATCGTCGCTTCGCTCGAGGCTAGGAAAATCAAGCGCGACTTGAAGTGGCTCAGCCCCAGATTGGGCGAGGCGCGAGATTGGGATGTGTTTGCAACGTCAACCTTACAAAAGGTCAAACGGGATCCGACTATTCAGGCGGCTGCAGAACGGATCGCGACGGTGGCTGGCGCACGACGGATTGGTGCGCATCGCACGGCAACGCGAGCAATCGGCGCGGCGCGGTATCGCAGCTTTGTTCGAACCATGAAGATCTGGCTCGCCGACGCGCGATGGTGCAAGCACCTCGATCCCGCGCAACGTCCGCTGCTCGACGAGCCGCTGGTCGATGCGGGCCGCCCGTGGCTTGATCGCAGTGCCCGAAAGGCGCGCAAGGCCGGAAAAGGCGTCGAGCACCTCACAGCAAAGGAACGGCATCGGCTACGCATCGCCCTTAAGCAATTACGGTACGATACCAATTCGCTTTCGAGCCTCTATGCGGAGAAGAAGGTCAGGCCTTACGTCGCTGCGCTTTGCGACCTTCAGGACGTTCTGGGCAATCTGAACGATCTGGCGGTCGCACGAAAGCTTGTGGGTGTCGGTAGAAATCGGGACCGCACGGCGATCGATGAGTGGCTTAGAGTCGCAGAGGCGAAGCGACTGAAGGCACTGGCGCCGGCGTGGCGGGCCTTCCGCAAGATTCCGCCTTTCTGGAAATGACTCGATCCTCCCGGGCCAGTTGGCGAGTTCAAACAACAGCGTTAAATCGGGCGCTTAACAAGTCGCACTGTGGCAGCTAATTAGCAAGAGCCCGCGTCTTGAGCACGCCGAGGTCCCGGATACCCAGGAGGACCCGGTCTCAACGTTCTCAGACCTGACTCCCCCGAAGTTATCCAGGAAGATTCGAGCCGCCTCGCGACAAGGGCAGATGGAACGCGGGGAGCAGACGTCGATCACCTCGGGTACCTGATCCGGCAGGCGCTACCCCTACGGTGCACTCGATGCATCAGGCTCGGTGCGCGCGACGTTTGCGCGGACGCAGCGGCGAGCGCACCAGCAGCACCGGCAGAGGCGTCTCCCGCAAGACCATCTCCGCGTCGCTACCCATCACCAGGCGCGACAGCCCACGGCGGCCGTGCGTCCCGAGCACGATGACATCGGCGCGCCATTTTTTCGCCTGCTTGATGATCAGATCGGCGACCCGCCCGCCGACCATTTCCAGCAACACCGGTTCGACCGCGATGCCGTGTTTGCGCACCTTGGCCTCGGCATCGGAGAGAAGCTTCTTGCCTCCTCTGCGCAGCGCCCGAAAGAACTCATCGGTGCAGCTCGGCGGCACGTACATCATGGCATGTACACCTCCTGTCACCACCAGTTCGTCGACGACGTGGAGCAGACAGATGCTCGCTTTCTGATCGCTGGCGAGACCGATCGCCTCGTCCAGGCCGCGATTCGACGTCGGGCTACCGTCGATGGGAACCAGAATCCTGCGAAACATGATTATCTCCTTGGTACTTGGATTATGGCTCAACTTAGGCGATTACGTCGCCACGAGCGTTGAGCCAGGTCAAGGCCGCCTTCCGGGAAAGCGTCGACGGTGAACTGCGCTGGCTAGCCGACGGTGATCTTGCACCTTTCCACCGACGCAAACGAGGAATCGCTATCCCTTTGGCGGGTCTGCGGGTTCCCGGCACGCTCGCCCGTTTCGGTCCGGTAAGGAACGCCCGAGGCGACCAGCCGCGTGCCTGGCGTTCCGGGCCTTGATTTGGATACGTCCCATAAGCTGGTACAAAACATCCCAAGCCCGTGACCGTGCCCGGTGTTCGCGAAGAAGCGAATATGCGTTACAAAGTGAACGGAAGCGCGAGATGACCGACGCATCATTGGTGCGAGCTCGCGGCGTAAGGCGCCGTCGTGTTGCGAGCCCGTTACTAAGCATGGTCGGGGAATCGTCGGTGACAGTGGTGAGTGGTGAGAACCGCATCCCGTTTGAGAGATCGAGTCGAATTCGACGCTTACCATGGTGCTGCCGTCCATCAACGATCATGGAGCAAGCCCAGCACCACTAATCCCCCCGATTGTGGCCCAAGTGGACGTTCCCCCCTCCACCTACGGAATCGATGGCGACAAGACGCGTGACTATGACCTGGGTCAATATCTCAGATCGCACATGAGCTAACCTTTCATTGGTGAATGAGTAACACTCGTGCGAGCACTTTAGTCGCCAATTGCGTAGGCTGTTCAGAGTAATGAAGATAGGTCTTGCAACTGTGATTACCGTCGTGGCGCTGCTTGCCCCAGTCGGCCCGAACATGACCTCTGCGGTCGGCCACGAATCAGAACAAGTGGCTCGGGAAGGGGTATGGACGATACACGTCGCAGACGATAGCGCAACTGTCCCATCGGCTAGTGCGAACCGCAACTCTAGGTTGTCCCCTAATGAAGCGGCTGGCACTCCGACGCAAGATGACCCCGAATCGCTGCGCCTAGAACTCATCGCCTGCCTGCTTACTATGCTGGTCGTCAGCGCGGGCGCATTATTAGCGATTTGCTACTTCGATTCATCGGACCGTGCGATAGGCCGGGCAAAGGAATATGCGGCGACGGGAACCGCCCAAGTGCGGGCGCCCAACGTCGGAACGGGGATCTTGTACCGGCGCCTGGAGCGCGGCTCGTCTGGCAGGAATTAACCGCTAGGTCTCGATGCACCTATGCTTCTTGATGATGAACCACACGTCGGCTGCCCAGACCCGCCCTTGGTAGCTACGCCCGCTTTGCGCAGGCTAAAGCCCGGCTATCATCGGTGCGTTGACAAGGATCAAGGACCATCGGTCCAGTTCCTCTCGTACGGAAAACAGTTGCTATATGGTGGGCTCGACGAGGCTACCGGACCGTCAGTATCATTTTGGACCGTCACGTGACCCCGTGCCCTGCTTCGCGTGAGGCGGCCCCGCGCACGCAATCGCTGATGCTCGTCAAGTCGCGGGTGGAGCACGTCCGTAATACTTCCTGGAGAAAGCTGTCCTGTTGTGGATGGAGGCGTTATGGCACGAATCGCACTTGTAACTGGTGGCACCCGCGGCCTTGGGCGGGCGATTGCAGTGGCACTCAAGGCCGAAGGATGCACCGTCGCCGCTGTCTATCGTGGCAATGACGAGGCCGCGAAGCAGCTTTAAACCGAGCACGGCATCCGTGCCTACAAGTGGGACGTTGGGGATTTCAATGCCTGCGCTTTGGGCACCGCTCAGGTCGAGCGCGAAGTCGGCCCGGTGGACATTCTGGTCAACAACGCCGGCATCACGAGCGATGTGTCCTTGCATCACATGACCCGCGAACAGTGGCAGCGCGTCATCGACGTCAACCTGGGTTCCATGTTCAACATGTGCCGACACGTGATCGAGGGGATGCGCGAGCGGAATTTCGGGCGCATTATCAACATCAGCTCGATCAACGCCCAAAAAGGTCAGTTCGGTCAGGTCAACTACGCCGCAACCAAGGCGGGCATCCTCGGCTTCACCCGCGCACTGGCGTTGGAAGGCGCTCGTAAGAACGTTACCGTCAATGCGATCGCCCCGGGCTATTGTGATACCGACATGGTGAGTGCCGTTGCTCCCGATGTACTCAAGACGGTCATTGCCAGCATACCTGTCGGCCGGCTTGGCGCGCCTTCGGATGTTGCACGCACGGCGGTGTTCCTGGCCAAGGACGAGGCTGGGTTTGTAACAGGCGCGACGTTTTCGATCAATGGCGGCCAGTACATGAGCTGATCCATGATCTCGTGGCTGGTCGCCGTGTCGAGAGTGTCGATGGGCTCGTCGGCGAGGATCAGCCGCAGGCGGTTGATGAGCGGCCGGGCGATCGCAACGCGCTGCTGTTGGCCGCCGGAAATCTGATTCGGGACGAACTAAGCGAAGCTCGCGAGGCCGACGCGCGCGAGCACCTCCGTCGCCCGACGCGTGCGCTCATCGCGTCCGACGCCTGCGTAGAGGAGCGGCGGCGCCACGTTGTCGACCAGCGACTCGCGCGGCAACAGGTTGTATCCCTGGAAGACGAAGCCGATGACGTCGTTGCGGAGCTGGGCGAGCTGATCGCGGTCGAGCGTGCCCACGTCGCGCCCGTCCAGCGTGTAGCGCCCGCTGGTCGCCAGGTCGAGACCCGAGGATATTCATGAAGGTCGCCTTGCCGGCCCCGGACAGGCCCATGATGGCGACGAACTCGCCGGGCTCGATGACGAGATTGACGTCGCGCAGCACCGGCAGTAGCCCGACGGCGACCTCGTAGTCCTCGCACAGACGCTCGGTGCGGATCAGCACCTGCGTGCCCAACAGAACAGGCTCGTGCGCAACGTGCTAGGACCCATCTCGGCAGCGGCTTCCGACGCGCCGACCACGACCTGATCGCCGCGCTTCAAGTCTCCCGCCAGGATCTCGGTGTCGCGACCATCGGTGATGCCGGTTTGTATTGGGATGGCACGCGGTAGGTCCCCGTCGAGCAGGTACACCGTGCCTTCGCGCGCAGCGGTGCGCGGCGCTGCCTTGCGCTGCGCAACGCTCTCCCGCCCTCTCCGCCGGGCGAAAGCGGGGCGCCGCGTTGGGGACGGCGAGTACCGCGTTTCGCTGCGCGACCCGGACATTGACGTATGCCGTCATGCCGGGCATCAGGGTTTGGTCGGGGTTGTCGACGCCGACGACCACGCCGTAGGTGACAACATTCTGCTGCGCCGTCGGATTGAGGCGAGCCCGCCTGATGCTGGCATTGAAGGTGCGATCGGGAAAGGCATCGACAGTGAACTGCACCGCCTAGCCGACCGTGATTCGGCCGACGTCGGCCTCGGCGAAGTGCCGTTCGCGGACACGGTCTGGGTCGCGTCGCCGAACTTCACCGGCTCGGTGCGGTACTTGCCGTCGGCGGCGCCATGCGCGGTCCGTTGCCAAGCTACGACGCCGAGTCCGATCGTGCCGGCTGCGACAAGGAGCCACAGCGTGTGCCTGCGGGTAAGCTGCAGGCGCCAACCGGCGCGCTCGCGGGCCGGGTTTCGATGATGGATGTATCTCTTCGCATGTACATGCGACCCCAGGCAAGCGCTCAATGCGACATTAGCACGGGGACAGTCATCGTCGAGAGCAGCACCCGTGTCGCGCCGCCAAAAACGCGTTCGCGCCAGCGTAGGTGACCGTAGCCTCCCATCACGATCAGATCGCCACCCAAGTCGGCGACTAGCGACAGCAACCATTCGCCGACGGCGATATCGCCCACGCCGAGATCGGCGGATTCGATGCGCGCGGAAACCCCGTGGCGGTGCAGATAGGCCAGGAGCCGCTCGCGCGCCAGCGCATCCGCACCGCGCGCGGATGCGCTCGGGTCGAGGCAGGCAACGGCCACTCGGCGCGCCCGAACGAGGATCGGCAGCGCGTCGGCGAGCGCGCGCGAGGCCTCGCGTCCCCCGTCCCACGCGACCAGAACATTGGTTCCGATGATTTCAGGCGCACCGACATAGGGAACGACGAGCACCGGCCGTCCACCCTCGAGCAGCACCGCGGCGGTAAGTCGGGCGGCGAAGGACCACCCGGCCAACGAGGGATCGGGCTGGCTGACGATGGTCAGATCGGCGCAGCGGGTGTGCGCCACGGCGGCGTCGACCGGCAACCCTGCGGGCGCGCGCCATTCGACGTCGGTGACGCCGGCCGTAGCGGCGGCCTGGCGGAAAGCGTCTTCCGCCGCACGCTGACCCTCGAGGGCATTTCGCATATACTGCTCGACGATGTTGCTCGGGAGCAGCTCCGCGACGGACGGAGCGATTTCGGGTGCATCGTCGAGGTAGGCGCCGACGAGCCGCGCGCCGAAATGGCGGGCCAGGCTGATGCCGACGCCGAGCCGGCTCCGACATTCTGCGCTTCGGTCGATATGAACGAGGATGGTCTGGTAGGTCACCATGATCTGTGCGGCTAGCGACGCCGGAGCGTGAATTGGACAACACAAGCTTAGGCGGCGATGGCCTCGTCGTCCTTGCGCGAGATCAATCCGGAAGGCATTGACCGACATCCGACCTGCCCTGTAGTGGGCGACATACCATGGGCCTCAACCTTTCATGTCGGTCCAGAAGTTGGCGGTCGCTGCGGTCTTCGAGGAGGTCGCCCCGCGACAAGGCGCAAACCATGTTCCGCGTGCGGGCGTATGCCGCGCCTATGGTGTCGGAGCTGCTCCCCACGCTCGAGCGCGACGCTATCCACGCCACGATGCCCAGTGTCTCCGCAGCGCACGCCGCCTGATACCCTTGACTCGACACGCACCATGCCTTGGAATTCGGACTACTTCCCGACTTCGATGAAGCATCTGCCACCACTCGTGCGCGAGAAGGCGATCGAGATCGCAAATGCATTGCTGGACGAGGGCATGGAGGAGGGTAAGGCCATCCGGATCGCAATTGCCAAAGCGAAGGAGTGGGCCGAGCGGCGGGAGGATGGCTAGGAATCTTCGCCCGTTTGTCGACCCTCCGCAGGCGTATCTGCGAGCGCGATTCTGCCCGGCCAACCGGCGTCAGCGAAAGCCGCCTCGCAGTGAGGTCGCGGGCGAAGAATTCCACCCAATGCCGACTCGCGTCGGCGGCTCTGTTGCCAGCGACGATGTTTGCTCTAAATCAAAGCCAGAAAAGCCATTCGAGGATATAAATGGTAGTGAGTGACCCAAATCTTCGGGACGATCTCTTTGCAAAGTTGTGAAGTGATCGTTGTGAATGGTTGTTTCAATTAACTGGAGAGTGAGCATGACTAAAATCGATGACAGCGAGATTCGTAGAAAAGTACTAGCGGAGCTCGACTGGGATCCGAGCATTGATGCGTCGGCAGTCGGTGTCGCGGTCAAGGATGGGGTGGTGACGCTGACCGGCTCGATAGCCAATTATTGGCAAAAAAAGGAAGTGGAGTGCGTGGTGAAACGCGTAACTGGCGTCAAGGCGGTGGCTGAGGATCTGACGATCAAGCTCCCTGGGACGGCGCAACGTAGTGATGCCGACATCGCCCAATCGGTGGTAAGCGGCTTGCGCTTCAATGTAGCCGTTCCCCTGAATTGTGTTCAGGTGATGGTCGAAAACGGCTGGGTCACGCTCGAGGGTGAAGTCGAGTGGCAATATCAGAAAAGCGCGGCCGAGAATGCCGTCAAATACCTCCTGGGCGTGAAGGGCGTCACTAACAGCGTCCGTATCAAGCCTCGGGCGAGCGTTGCCGATGTGAAGGCGAAGATCGAGAGTGCCTTTGCGCGACGCGCGCAGCTTGATGCGAACCAGATCAAAGTCGAGGCAACCGACAACAGGGTAACCCTTCGCGGTAGCGTTCATTCCTGGGACGAAAAGGAAGACGCCGAAGAGGCGGCATGGGCGGCACCGGGCGTAACAAAGGTCGAAAATAACGTGATCGTTATCCCCTAAGCAATGTCGCATATCACTGCCTAAGCTGACATCAACGCAAAGGCAATGTGGCCGATCACGAATGTGATCGGCCACATTTCTGTATGCTGCGCCCGGCAGGGCGCCCGGGGCTCTGTTGGGCCTGGGGCTTGCGCTTGGCGTGGAGCCTTTGCGCGAAATCTTTCGCTTTGCTCCATTTCTTCGGCATTGGTCTCTTGCTGGCTCGCGTATGCTTCGGCAAAGGATGCCAAAGGATGGCCTACCATTCATATCAAAGAGTTGATTTCGATCAACGACTGAGCGTGGAGAATGCATAATGCTGACTACCTCGCTCTGGGCGCAGCGGAGATGGAGAGAGTGTGAACCTCGTTTTCCTGGCTTTCGCCGCCGTAACGTCGGCGGTTGGCGTGGCAACGGCCCAAGTTCCCGAAGCCCTCTTGCAGCGCTACAAGTGCTACATCTGCCACGCGGATAAGGAAACGAAGACAGGCCCTGCCTACGTCGATGTCGCGGCCAAGTATGCCGGCGACCCGCGGGCGGTCGCGATTGTCGCCGCTACGGTGAGAAATGGCGTCCATGGCAGCGGACCATGGCATATGCCGGCGCATCCGGAGGTTTCTAACGCCGACGCGAAGAAAATGGCGCGCTACATTCTCTCGCTGGGCGCGCCCAAGATCGAGAAGAAGGATTGATTTCATATCGGCTCAGCCGGCAACATTGCTCACCCATGTAGCTTTGTTTGGGCGCTCGACGCGGGCACGCGGCGGGTCGGGGCCCTTTGGGATCGGTGACACCGGGCTGAATCCTTTCGAGCGCCGGGATCCGCTTGCCACGGTATCGAGAAGGATCCGTTGTGTCCGGCTCTGACGATCGCGTCGAGGATCGATCATGAGCATCAGAAATCTCGAGCACCTGTTCCGACCGCTATCCGTCGCAGTTATCGGCGCTTCGGAGACTCCACGCAGCGTCGGCGCAACCGTGCTGCGCAATCTCATCGAAGCAAAGTTTGGCGGCGCCATCATGCCCGTCAACCCAAAGCATCGTGAGCTTGCGGGTCTCAAGGTCTACCCCACCGTCACGAGCCTGCCCGAGGTTCCGGAGCTCGCCGTCATCTGCACGCCGCCTGCAGCCGTGCCGGATCTGATCGGCGAGCTCGGGGCGCGGGGCACCAAAGCCGCCATCGTCATCACGGCAGGGCTCGGGGCAATCAGGAATCCACAGGGCGCGACCTTGAAGGAGGCCATGCTTGCCGCCGCCAAGCCACATTTGTTGCGCATTCTCGGTCCGAACTGCGTGGGCCTGCTCGTTCCCGGCCTCGGGCTCAACGCCAGCTTCGCGCACACCGGTGCGTTGCCCGGCAAGATCGCATTCGTGTCGCAATCGGGGGCGCTGGTCACGGCGGTGCTCGATTGGGCCAAGTCCAGAGGCATCGGATTCACAAAATTCGTTTCCCTTGGCGATAGCGCTGACGTGGACTGTGGGGACGTGCTCGACTACCTCGCCAGCGATTCGGAGACGCAGGCGATTCTGCTCTATATCGAAGCGATTACCGCGGCACGCAAGTTCATGTCCGCGGCGCGGGCCGCCGCGCGGAACAAACCGGTGCTCGTGCTCAAGGCGGGGCGGGCGCCCGAGGGTGCTCGAGCGGCCACTTCTCACACCGGCGCGCTTGCCGGCTCGGATGATGTGTACGACGCTGCGATTCGTCGCGCCGGGATGCTACGTGTGTCCTCGACGGAGGATCTGTTCGACGCCGTGGAGACGCTGGCGCGCGCACGGCGCCTGGCCGGCGATCGATTGACGATCATGACCAACGGCGGTGGCCCCGGCGTCATGGCGACGGACGCGCTGATCGGTGCTCAAGGCCGGTTGGCTTCGCTCTCGGCGGAGACGCTCGGCCAACTCGACACGATCCTGCCATTCAACTGGTCGCGCGACAATCCTGTAGACATCATCGGCGATGCACCGGCGGAGCGCTACGTGCAAACTCTGCAGATCCTGCTGGACAACCCGCAATCGGATGCCGTCCTATTCATCCATGCCCCGACCGCCATTGTTCCTAGCGCGGAAATCGCGACGGCGGTCGCCCCGGTGGTCAAAAAGTCACAACGCAATGTGCTCGCTTGCTGGCTGGGCGGCGATGCGGTGAGACTGGCGAGAAATACTTTCGATGAATCCGGCATTCCGACCTATGACACGCCGGAAGAGGGTGCGCGCGCGTTCGTCCAAATCGTGCAATATCGGCGCAATCAGGATCTGTTGATAGAAGTGCCCCCATCGCGTTCGGCAGAATTTGTCCACGATCGCGAAAAGGCGTATGCGGTGGTCAAGGGGGCCCTCGCGGACGGCCGGACAATGCTGTCTGAACCCGAAGCCAAGGCGGTGCTCGCGGCGTACGGCATTCCTGTGGTCGATACGCGCATCGCGACGACGGTCGAGGAGGCGGTGAAAGGTGCGCACGAAATCGGCTTCCCCGTCGCACTCAAGATTCTCTCGCCGGAGATTACGCACAAGTCCGACGCGGGCGGCGTCGTTCTGGATTTGCAGACTGCGGCAGCAGTCGAGGTTGCCGCGAAAGCCGTACAGGAACGCTTGCGGCAGTATCGCCCCGGTGCAAGCCTGAAAGGCTTTACCGTGCAGACCATGGTACGACGGCCCAATGCGCATGAGCTCATCGTCGGCGTGACCACGGATGCCGTTTTCGGGCCGGTCATTCTCTTCGGCCAGGGCGGCACGGCCGTCGAGGTTACCGCCGACCGCGCGGTCGGCCTGCCGCCGCTTAACACCGTGCTCGCGCGCGATCTCATCTCCCGCACGCGTATTTCCAAATTGTTGGCCGGCTACCGTGACCGGCCAGCCGCGGATCTCGGCGCGATCAGCCGGACGTTGATTCAACTGTCGCATCTGGTCTCCGACATTCCAGAGATCGTCGATCTCGACATCAACCCGCTTTTGGCGGACGATCAGGGCGTCCTTGCGCTCGATGCGCGCATCGTTGTCGCACGCACGGACGCAGCCGGCCTGGATCGATTCGCGATCCGCCCCTATCCCGAAGAGCTCGAGGAGTGGATCAGTTGGCAGGGCCGGAAGGTGTTGCTGCGCCCGATCAAACCGGAGGACGGTACGCAGCACGTCGAATTCTTCAACGCGCTCGACCCGGATGATATCCGCTATCGAATCTTCATGCGGATCCGTGAGCTGCCGCGCTCTCAGCTCGCGCGTCTGACGCAGATTGACTACGATCGGGAAATGGCGTTCATTGCGGTCGGCGAGCGCGAACCGGGGCGCTTCGAGACGCTCGGCGTGGTGCGCGGGATTGCGGACCCGGACAACGTGACCGCCGAGTTCGCGATCATCGTGCGCTCCGACCTCAAAGGACAGGGGCTCGGACCGATTCTGCTCAAGAAGCTCATCGATTACTGCCGAAGGCGTGGAACAAGAGAGATTGTGGGTGAAGCGCTTGTCGGTAACCAACGCATCGTCGAGTTGGTTCGAAATTGCGGCGGCACGGTCACCCATTCCGTGCCCGGCACTGTTTTCCTACGGTTCGATTTGAGCTCCTTGCGCACGTCGTCGTAACATCACACCGATCGGGGGCATGCGCTCCTGACGCCGAGCCGGCAGGATAGTCTCCACCGAGGTCGGACTCGCGTGGACCGCCTGAGGCCAGGGGCCCCCCTGCGGACCTATAATGTGATATGGATCAAATCGTGGGCCGCGGAGTATGGGAGGATAGATAACTCAATGCCGACGTGAGAGACGCATGACCACGAAACAAAATGCATTGACCGACGTGCCCGTCACGAGGCAAAGAGCCACGGTAACGCGCTTGCGGCCGAAGACGGGAGTGCGGACCGCCAAAGCTGCGGCGGAGATATCGCCGGCAGCACCCGGGGCTGCGCCTGAAAGCCAGTTCCCGCGCGATTCCTACGGTTCGACCGCGTTCGCGGAGGTGATCGACCGCTCGCTACACGCGTCCATGGCGCGCTTCACCGCGGGCCTCGCGCCGATGACGGTGATCGGCGCCTACGCCGACTGGGCGGCGCATCTCGCCGCCGCGCCAGGCAAGCAGATGCTGCTTGCGGAAAAGGCCGCGCGCAAGTGGCTTCGGTTGGCGAACTATATAGCCCGTCGCACGCTAGATAAGGAGGGTTGCGAAGCCTGTATCGAGCCATTGGCCCAGGACAAGCGCTTCGCGGCGGACGAATGGCGGCGCTCGTCCTACGATATCCTCTATCAGTCATTCCTGCTCGGCCAGCAGTGGTGGCACAACGCGATGACCGGCGTGCGCGGCGTGTTGCCGCAGCACGAGAGGATGGTCGCCTTCGGGACCCGGCAGTGGCTCGACGTGTTCGCGCCGTCGAATTACCTGTGGACGAACCCGGAGGTGCTCGAACGCACGCGTGCGGAAGGTGGAATGAACCTGCTGCGCGGCGCACGCTTACTTGGCCGAGGACCTGGAGCGCGCATGGGCAGGGCGCAAGCGCGTCGGAACGGAGGCGTTCCGGGTCGGGCAGGAGGTCGCGGTGACGCCCGGCAAGGTCGTCTACCGCAACCGGCTCATCGAGTTGATCCAGTACGAGCCGGCGACGGACAAGGTGCGGCCGGAGCCGGTGCTCATCGTCCCGGCGTGGATCATGAAGTACTACGTCCTGGACTTGAGCCCGCACAACTCGTTGGTGCGGTACCTCGTCGAACAGGGTTACACGGTGTTCATGATCTCCTGGAAGAACCCGGGACCCGAGGACCGCGACCTGTCGATGGAGGACTACCGGCAGCTCGGCGTCATGGCTGCGCTCAGCGCGGTGGGCGCGATCCTGCCCGAGCGCAAGGTGCATGCGGTCGGCTACTGCATCGGCGGCACGCTGCTGGCGATCTCCGCGGCGGCGATGGCTCGCGACGGCGATGCCCGGTTCGCGACGACGACGTTCTTCGCGGCACAGACCGATTTCACCGAAGCCGGAGAGCTGACACTCTTCGTCAACGAGAGTCAACTTGCATTCCTCGAGGACGTGATGTGGTCGCAGGGCTTTCTCGACAGCCGGCAGATGGCGGGCACCTTCCAGCTGCTGCGCTCGAACGACCTGATCTGGTCGCGCATGGTGCGCACCTATCTCATGGGCGAGCGCGAGCCAATGACCGATCTTAACGCCTGGAATGCCGATGCGACGCGGATGCCGTACCGGCAACACAGCGAGTACCTGCGCCACCTGTTTCTCGACAATGACCTTGCGGAGGGCCGCTTTCCCGCCGGCGGGGAGCCTGTCGCGCTGTCCGACATTCGCACCCCGCTCTTCGCGGTGGGCACCGAAACCGACCATGTGGCTCCCTGGCGCTCGGTGTACAAGCTGCACCTACTCACGGATACCGACGTGACGTTTCTGCTTACCAGCGGCGGACACAATGCGGGCATCGTCTCCGAGCCGGGACACCCGCGACGGCACTATCGGGTGGCGACCAAGCGCCACGACGATCGCTACCTCGACCCAGACCACTGGCTGACGACGGCCGATGCGAAAGATGGCGCGTGGTGGCCGGAATGGATTGCATGGTTGGATGCCCGCTCGGGAGCGCGCGTGCCGCGGCCCCAGATGGGTGCGCCCCAGGCGGGCTACGCACCGCTCGCCGACGCGCCAGGAACGTATGTCCTGCAGGACTGAGTGCGCTCGCGGGACGGCGTGAACTCGCCGAATCGGCTCGCCGTCAAAGCCCAAACAGTCAGCAGGCTATTGTGCCGGCGAGCGGAGCTACCTTCAAAGCATGAGGCGGCAAGCACAACGGCAGGCGGCAGGGGGAGCGTCGTGGGAGCCCATGCGCTCTTCTCTCGACTACGGGGCCTGGATGTCACGGATGTGGGCGCTGTGGTGGACGCGCATTGCCGGTCGCACCAGTGTCGACGCCGCCTGCCGTGGGCGCTTTGACGCGCTCGTCCGATTTGCCCGCGCCCGCTCGCGCCTCTACCGCGACGCTTACGACGGATTGCCGGAGGAGGGGCTCGAGGTGAGTCAGCTGCCGGCCGTGACCAAGCAGGCACTGATGTCGCGCTTCGACGACTGGGTGACCGACACCGCGATCACCCGCACCGGCGTCGAAGCATTCCTCGCCGATCGGACTCACATCGGTGAGCGTTATCTCGACCGGTACATCGTCTGGAATAGTTCCGGCAGCACGGGGGAGCCCGGCATCTACATCCAGGACGACGACGCGCTGGGGGTCTATGATGCCCTTATTGCCTCGCAGCTCGCGTCGCCGTCGCTCGCGGGACGGTGCGCCTGGGGCACGGTGTCCAATGGCGGACGCGCGGGGTTGGTCGCGGCGACAGGCGATCACTTCGCGAGTATCGCCTCGTGGGAGCGCGTCTGCCATGCCAATCCATGGCTCAATGCGCGCGGCTTCTCGGTGACGCAACCGCTGCCCGAGCTCGTCGAAGCGCTCAATAGTTATGCGCCTGCTTTCCTGGCGAGCTACCCAACCATGCTCTCCCTGTTGGCCGATGAGGCCAAGGCAGGACGACTGAGGATCACTCCGGCACTGCTCTGGTCGGGGGGCGAGTACCTTTCGCCAACAGCTGCCAGCGATATCGAACAGAGCTTCAACTGCCCCCTCATCAATGAGTATGGTGCCTCAGAGTGCATGAGCATCGCATTCAGCTGCCGCAAAGGGTGGCTGCACGTCAATGCCGACTGGGTGATACTCGAGCCGGTAGACGCGGACTATCGGCCGATGCCGACGGGCGCGGCTTCGACGACCGTGCTGCTGACGAACCTTGCCAACCGCGTACAGCCGGTAATCCGCTACGATCTGGGCGATAGCGTGATTGCCAAGCCCGATCCCTGCACGTGCGGCAGCCCACTACCGGCAATTAGGGTGGAGGGCCGGCGGGACGATATCGTGTCGCTGCTCACACCGGACGGTCACGTTGTGCGATTGCTTCCGCTGGCGCTCACCACGGTCATCGAAGACGCCGTGCAGGCGCATCGTTTTCAACTGGTGCAAAGCAGCGCAAATCAATTGCATCTTCGCTTGGGTATCGAAGACGGTCCTGCGAAACACGCCGCATGGCATGCGGCGTCGAAGGCGCTGCAAGCGTATCTGGTGCGCCAGTCACTGCCGAACGTGCGGGTCGTGTTGGACGCGCACGGTCCGATTCCCGACGCCCGCAGCGGGAAGTTGAGAGAGGTCATCGTGGCAACATCACGACGCGCACCTGAACGTGTTTGATGTGCACTTCGAGCCAGAGCACTACCATTGCGGCATGACGGGATCGGCGCGCGCGCGCAGCGCAATGCTTAGATTCCTTCAACTCCTCTACCTGATGCTGCCCGTGTACCTCGCCAACATGGCGCCTCCGTTCAGCAAATACTGGCATGGATGGAATCACCCGATCAGCCGGCCCTGGCTTGGCGACCACAAGACGGTCATCGGTTTCGCGCTCGGCGTAGCGGTGGCCGTCACAGCCACCTTCGCACAGTCGCGGATCGATTGGGCGAACGGTCTGATCAACTACGACCATTGGCTCGCTCTGGGCTTGGCGTGCGGATGCGGCGCGCTCGGAGGCGACGCCCTGAAAAGCTTCATCAAACGCCGCCTTGGAATCGCTCCCGGTCAGTCATGGATCCCGGCGGATCAACTCGATTTTGTGCTCGGTGGACTCATCGGACTCTCGTTCTTTGCGGCATTGGATCTGACCGACGTTGTCGTGATACTCGTTGCGAGTTTTGTCGGGGATATCGTCATCAATTACCTGTCCTTTGCGCTCGGCATTCGCGATTCCAGGTGGTGAAGTAACGGCCGGCGCCTGTCATTGGACCTCCTGGCGCGGACACGCGATGAAACCGATGGTCGATATGATCCTCTTGACTTTGGTCAACCTTCGCCACGTTTGCGCTTGATTCGGTCTGCTTGCGGCGCTAGGGTTTGATTACCTGAGTGCAAGGCCGTTTGCGAGAGCAGACCGAAGAACGGAAAGGGCCCTAATGCGCTAGTACGAGTCTCGGCTAGACGGAGCAGCATTCCCGATGCCTCAGGTGCTCACGCGGGTGAGCGAAAAGCCCGCGTCCGAGGCTCTCCTTTTGGGTGCGCCAGACATGGCGCCCAGCGCCAGTTTCTGCGGCGGGTGCCGTGCATCAAGCCCCGAACGTGGACGGTCGTTGATACCGGTCAATGCACCGCCGGCGAAGAAGGAGTAATCGTATGCTGTGAAGAAGCGAGATTTAATGCGCTTCGTGAGCGACTCGGTAGAGCCGAGGATCATCATGAACGAAGTCTTCGCAAAATGGGAGGTCGTATGTTCAAGCATATTCTTCTGGCGACAGACGGGTCCAAGCTATCCGACCATGCGATTCGCATGGGTGTTCAGCTCGCCAAAGCGGTCAACGCCAAAGTCACCGGGTTCCATGTAATGCCGGAGTTTCATGTATTCACCTACAAGACCGAGATGCTCGAGGACACGAAGCGGGAGTTCGCCGAGGATTCCAAGGCACACGCGGCGCAATACTTGAGCGTTGTCGAAACAGCGGCCAAGACGGCAGGTGTGACGTGCGATGTGGCCTCGGTCACGCATGATCATCCGTACGAAGCAATCATCAAGGTTGCGAAGCAGCGCGGATGTGATCTCATTGTCATGGCATCCCATGGCAGGAAGGGAGTGCAGGCGGTTCTGCTGGGCAGCGAGACTCAGAAGGTGTTGACGCACAGCCACATTCCGGTTCTGGTTTGTCGCCAGCGGTAGTGACGTTTTCAAGAAAGCGGGCGGCCATCTCCGGACGACCGCCATCTGGGATCGGCCTCCACCACACGGCTACCCATGTCATCGACTGAGAGATCCGACCGGTGAACACGATCGCTTTCGCGAAACTTCGCGAGGAGATGGTCGACCATCACGTGGCAGGCCGTGGCGTGCGCTCGCCGGTGGTTCTCAATGCAATGCGAACAGTACCGCGCGAGGCTTTCCTGCCCGAGCATCTGCGCGAGTTCGCCTATGAAGATGCGCCCTTGCCGATCGCCGAGGGCCAGACGATCTCCCAGCCTTATATCGTCGCCCTGATGACCGAGGCCCTGGCTTTGAAAGGCGGTGAGGAGGTTCTGGAGATCGGCACCGGCTCGGGTTACGCCGCCGCTGTTCTTTCGCGGATTGCCAGGAGCGTTTACACGGTGGAGCGCATCGGCCAGCTCGCTGAGAAGGCTGCCGCGACACTGGCCGACCTCGGTTACAGGAACGTGCACGTGCTGCATGCCGACGGCACGCGCGGTTGGCCCGATCACGCACCCTATGATGCGATCGTGGTCGCGGCGGGCGGCCCCGAGGTACCCGAGTCCCTCAAGAACCAGCTCAAAGTCGGAGGCCGGCTGGTCATTCCTGTTGGGGTCGATCTCCGCGTTCAGGAATTGCTGCGGGTGACCCGCGTTGCCGAGCACGAATACAGGACGGAGGATATAGCGGATGTTCGCTTTGTCCCGTTGGTGGGCGAGGAAGGCTGGGCGCCGGAGGAGGCTCGATCCGTCTCGCCGACCTATCGGGCCGCCGTCAGAACGCGGGACGCAGTGCTGGCCGAGGCCATTGCCGCATCCGGTGAAAGGTTTGACACGATCGCCTCGGCCGACCTCGAGCCGCTGCTGCGGCGGATCGGCGACGCCCGCATCGTTCTCCTCGGCGAGGCAACGCATGGCACGTCGGAGTTCTATCGCATGCGTGAGCGCATTTCGCGCGAACTGATCGAGCGAAAGGGGTTCTCTTTCGTCGCCATCGAAGGCGATTGGCCGGACGCGGCACGTATCGATCATTACGTTAGGCATGCCGAATATCCCCCCTCCGAATGGACGGCATTCGCCCGTTTTCCGGTCTGGATGTGGCGCAACCAGGAGGTGCGCGAATTCATTGACTGGTTGCGCACACGCAACGCCAATGTCGAGGCGGAGAAGAGGGTGGCGTTTCACGGCCTCGATCTCTACAGCCTCTACAACTCGATCCGTTCGGTCTTGGACTACCTGGACGTGGTCGATCCGCAGACCGCCCGAGTCGCGCGCCAGCGCTATGGGTGTTTGACGCCGTGGCAGTCCGACCCCGCGACCTATGGCCACGCGGCCCTTACAGGCAGCTATAAGACCTGCGAACGTGAAGTTGTCTCCATGCTCGCCGACCTCGTCCGAAAGCAGCGGGCCTACGCGGAGCACGATGGGGAACGGTTCCTGGACGCCGTGCAGAACGCGCGCCTGGTCGCGAATGCCGAGCGCTATTACCGGATCATGTATTACGGCTCCCGCGCTTCCTGGAATTTTCGGGACAGTCATATGTTCGAGACCTTGAAAACGCTCCTCCACTTTCACGGATCGCAGAGCAAAGCGATCGTCTGGGCGCACAATTCGCATGTAGGTGACTCGAGCGCGACCGAGATGGCTGCGCGGGGCGAATACAACATCGGCCACCTGTCCCGCCGGGAATTCGGCGACGCGGCGTACTCGATCGGCTTCGGCACGAATGCCGGAACGGTCGCGGCAGCCTCGGAATGGGACGGGCCGATGGAAATCAAAGCCGTCCGCCAGGCCTTGCCCGAGAGCTATGAGCGGCTGTGTCTCGAAACGGGTCATCCGCGGTTCCTGCTGCGCTTGCGGCGTCCCATCGCGACGGGCCTGGCCGAGGGTCTGGCGAAGCCGCGGCTCGAACGAGCCATCGGCGTAATCTACCTGCCCGAGACCGAACTTCAAAGTCACTATTTTCAGGCGGTTCTGCCACGCCAGTTCGACGAATACATCTGGTTCGCCGAGAGCAAGGCGATAACCCCGCTGGTGACCGAGGAGCTTAAGGGCCTTCCGGACACGTATCCATTCGGTCTCTGAGCCGGATCATGGCGGCATGCATGGACACACGGTATGTCCTCGACAAGCTGGCCTGGATGCGCGCGCAGGGTATCTGGCCGAACGGTCTCCGGTATCTTTGGACCGATGCCTTCGGCGTTGTTCTCCTCGCCTCGCTCTTTGCTGAATCGGGCAAGCGGAGGTACCTCGATGAGGCGGAATGGGTCGTTGCTGAAGTCGAGCGCGTGCTTGGGCGCCGTCGCGGGATCCGTATCGGCGAAGCGGCCGACCGCGATGGCCAGTATTTCCATTACCTCGCCATGTGGCTTTACGCGCTTTCCGTCCTTGGCCGGCACCTGCCGGACTACGGGCGAATGGGCGCGGAGCTCGTTCGCCAGATACACGATCGTTTTGTCGTGCCGAATCGCGGCGTGGTATGGAAGATGAACGAGGATCTGAGTGCTCCTTACCCGGGCTATGGCTTTGGCGCACTCGATGCCTTCGACGGCTATGTCTCCTACCGGCTGCTTGATGAAGAAGCTCTGTCGCGGGAGATTGCGGACATGCGGCTGCTGGTTGACGGATCAGCTAGCGAACTTGTTATAACCCAGGATCTCGGTCTCGGCATGATGCTGTGGATGACCCACTTTTTCCCCGATGAGGACTGGGCGCAGACGCAGAAGGCGCGTTGCCTGAGCGTGCTCGACCGGATGTGGGTCGAGGACGGGTACTTTTGCCGCGAGCCAGGGCTTGGCGGAGTCAAATTTGCCTTTACTAACTATGGTGTCTCGATTGGACTGCAGGCGGTGAACGCAATGCCTCTGCGGGTGACCAGGCTCAACGCATTCTTCGAGACTTATCGTTCGGGGGACCATTACGATCGGGAAGCCATCACCCATGTCATGGCCTGCAGCTCGCACTTTCCGGGTTATCTGGTTCGAAGCTTTGGTTGATCCAGCCCGCGCCACGGCGTTCGCTGGTGCTGAGCTTCTTTTACGGTTGGCATTGATCTGTCTCAACCGGCTTGGCTGTGCGCCCGCTTACGGCGCGGTTGCGGCGCTTCCGAGGCCGGGGGCAAGACGATCGGCCTCAACATCGGATTGCCCCAGGAGCAACGACCCAACCCATACATCACGCGCGATCTTAGCTTCGAGTTCCGTTACTTCTTCATGCGCAAACTCTGGTTTGCGCATCTGGCCCGTGCACTGGTGGTGTTTCCAGGCGGCCTGGGCACACTTGACGAGCTCACGGAAATCTTGACGCTTATGCAGACCAGAAAGCTGGATCGTCAGATTCCGGTTGTGCTCTACGGGTCGGCCTACTGGAAAGAAATCATCAATTTCGACGCCCTAGTTCGGCACGGCATGATCAATCGCGAAGATCTCGCGTTGTTCCAGTTCGCCGACGATCCGGCCACGGCGCTAGGAGTGCTGCAAGCCGGGATCGCGGCGGAGTTGGAGGAGGCGACACCGGCAATCCGCACACTCGCGGACACCAGACAGTTAAAGCGATCTGGCAATTACTGTACTGGATCCGCCGGTTTGTATCGCAGCCAAATGTGACCGACCAAGGCATGAACGGCCACCGCGATCGACCCGTTGATCACCAATGCGTAACGGACCCCCATAAAGCTTACCGCTGCACCGGTCAGCAAGCTGCCGAGCGAAACACCGCCGCGCATGGCGAGCATGTACAGGCTTACTGTCTGACCGCGCAGTCGCGGATTCGCTTCGGCCTGCAAAAACGAATTTGCTGCGGTATTGCTCACGTTCATCGACGCGCCAGCAAATACCAACAGCACCGGCAGTGCCCATGACCAGGCGTTGAGCGCGGTGAGCGCCACAGTCACTCCGTAGGCTGCGGCAAAGCGTGTGCTCAGCCGCCGCAGATCAGATCCGGGTGGGACCGCGAGCAGCCCGATCGCACCCCCCAATCCGCCGATGCCGAACGCGCCGATTGCAACGCTGAAAGTACTTGCGTCACCATGGAGAACGTCCCTCACGATCACCGGGCAGAAGGTAATAAGCGGCCCGCAGAGTGTGCTCGTCACGAGCACCGTAAGTAACGCGCCACGCAGCCGGGGCTCGCGCACGATCTCGCGTATGCCGGCGAACAGGTGTCGCCGGTCGATGGCTTCACCGGCTGGTGGAGGTTCACGGCGGGGCAAGATCCATAGCGCGACGGCGATGAAGGGCACGTACGACGCGGCACTGAGCGCGAAACAACCGACGGCCCCCACGCTGGCGATTAGCACCCCTGCCAAAGCTGGGCCCAGGATGCGAGAGAGATTGAACTGGGTCGAGTTCAAGGCAAGGCCCGATGCGATTCGTTTGCGCTCAACGATACTCGGTACGATCGATTGAAACGAGGGCATGGACAGAGCGTCGGTGACCCCTATTACCAGTGAAAGTGCGATGACCATCCATGGCTTCACGGTACCGGTAAGCAGCAGCACCACCAGCAACGTGGGGCAAAGCATCTGGATCGATTGGAATACGGCGATTACCCGCCGCCGGTCGGCACGATCTGCCAGCACCCCGCCCACTAAGGTCAGTAGCCACACGGGCGCGCCCAATGCGAACGCGTCGAGGCCAATCAAGAACGACGACGCGCCAATGCTCAGCAGGAGCCACGGCTGGGCTACCTGCTGGGCCCACGTGCCGATATTCGAAAGCAGGCTCGCGAACCAGAACGTACCGAATCGCCGCGTGCGCAGCAGGCTGAGCGATTCGGTAAGCGTTTTCTTTTGCATGGCGAAATAGGCTAACACGGCGCAATGATCATGCGCCGGAGCCCGGGAACGCCTTCGGCATCGTGCTCGGAACTAGAATCAGGTCCCGACACCCTCAGCAAGATAGCAACATGGACGATGAAGGCAAGCCGAATCGCTATCCCAGCCAGCTGGTTGACGTCTATGTCGGCGCGAAATAGTCGACCGGGCATTGCGGTGCCGCATTCCCCACTCATCGGGCTTGCCAAACTCGGCGGCGGAGTGCTGCTGATGGTGAGGTGCGTATTGGGGATGTATTGCAGTGTGCGCCCGTCTGCTGCTCGAGGGACGGTCGTTCGAACGACAAATTAATCTGGCACAATAACGGTCAGTATTCGGCTTGAAGGCAATGAAGCGAACGTTTCCCCTATCGCAGGTGTATCGGTTACTCGAGCCAGGTCCAGTCGTGATGGTCGCTACTTCTGAAAAGGGCAAGGCGAATGTCATGACCCTTTCGTGGCACACTATGATCGATTTCGACCCGCCAATCGTCGGTTGCGTGATCAGCGACCGCGATTTCAGCTTTGGCACGTTGAAAGCGACCAAGGAATGCACGATTAACATCCCGACAGTGGAGCTCGCGAGGAAGGTCGTGCAGTGTGGAAATACCACCGGAAGAACCGTAGATAAGTTCAAATCCTTTTGTCTTACGCCAATGCCCGCATTGCGCGTTGGAGCACCACTCATTGGCGAGTGCTATGCCAATCTCGAATGCAAAGTGATCGACGCAAGCCTATCAACGAAGTACAACTTCTTCATTCTCGAGGTGCTCAAAGCATGGGTCGATCCATCAAGGAAAAACCCACGGACCATTCATCATCGTGGCAAAGGGGTGTTCATGGTTGCGGGCCGAACGATCAGGCTGCGGTTGGGAATGAGATAGTTGCACCGGCCCTGCGGTGGGAAGCTTGCTTGCTTGTGATGCGATCTTTCCCACGTCGCCTAGGAGTCGCCACCCTCAGGAGAATAACTCTCATACGGATTCCGGACTCGAGTCTCGGCAGACCGAGCGCTCCGTTAGCCAGCCTGGCGCCGATACTCCCGGCGCTTGATGTCAAGGTATTCGTTCTCCTCCAATTCGTGGAGCTGGAGCGCGTGATGCTCGGTAAGCGTAAACCAGTCCCGCAGACGGGCTTCAAGCTGCTGCTGCGATGGCAGGGCGAGAGCATCCAGGTAGGCGTCGAATGCTAGGTAGTAGCGCATTACGTTGCGTTCCTCCGCGCCACGTAGCCCCCCGACGTAGATGGGCTGACCATGCGGGTCCGAGCCAACGACGGTAAAACCCACCTTGTGTCGCCCAAGCGTAAGAAGGTAGGTCTCCATCGCCAGCTTGGCGAGGGTGCCGTAGCGGTAAGAGTAGCTGAGGTGGAGGAATGTGCTTTCACCAGGCAAAGCGACCGCTTCGAGCAAGATCCGGTAATCGGCGGTGCCGAACGGGCCGTTGTCAGCTGTCAGAAGGACCTGAAGGTAGTCCGACGACTCGGCAACGACACGATAGACATAATCGACGCGGTAGGTCGCATCCAGCGGCTCCCAGTATTTCCTGCCGATGTATACGCTGAGCGAGTGAGATTGCTTGTTCTCCGCCGCGTGACAATACTTAACGTTAAGATGCAACATCAGGACGTCACACCAGTTTGTCGCCTGCCGAAGCAAGGGTGCGGCCGCCACAAACGGATGGGCTATGACCCCGTAGACGTCGCCCTTTAGATTGCCCGCGTTTTCGCCTGATTCCAGATACAAGGACTGACGGAAAGGATTGTTGGTTAATCGATCGCGCAGTGCCTCGTAATTGGCGAGCAGCGCCGCGGACGGATTGTCAGCGGGAGCATCCGCATAGACAACGGCAGCGCACGACCAAATAAGAGCAGCGAGGAGCAGCTGCCGACGCTGTCGCGATTCCGCGCTTCGCATGTCGATTATGACCTAATCCTCATCGAGCTAGCTGCCATGTTCCGCTGTTGGACTGGTCGGTCAGCAACATTGCGCGACTAACCTCAGGGCTGCTTGCGCAAACTCAAAAGGTAGGCCACGACCTGCTTGATCTGATCGTCGACCAGCTGGGGGTTCGGCATGTCTTCCGGGTGGGAGACGTTTCGATGAAGGGTACTTAGGTACTTCTGAAGGGCAACCGCGTTAATGTCGCTGCGCTGGGCAATCGATTCAAACGATGGTGCCGGTGGTCGCAAGATGGGTTCATACGGCTGATCGCTCGCCGCCACATGGCAATTCGCGCAGACAATGATTGCCAAGTGATGCCCCTCCTGCACATCCTTGGCGACGCCAGCTTCCCTTGCCAAGGCGAAGCCGGCGTAAAGGCCAACTGCCGCGACTAAAACCAACGCGATTCGACTTTTCATGGCAATGCTCTTTTATGTTTCATGAGGATGTTTGTGGGGGGACATAGCGCGTATGTTGCGCGTCGCATGAGATCCAGCCATTGACCTGATCAACATGGTGCGGCCGGTGCAATGGGTCTCAGGCCCGCGGCGGCCGCTCCAGAGCCAATGGGCTGTCTGGCGCAGGGAAGCGATAGTAGAGATCGTTCAGATACCGCGTGACGCCGACAATGTCGTCGTCATCGTAGCATTCTTGGCCGCCAGTGTGGCGGGCGTGCTGAGAGTCCCGATGATCTCCACCTTGAGCCGAACGAGCTCCTCCGCGAAGGGTTGGAGAAGCTCGGCTCTCCCTTTGGCGTAGCGTCGTTCGACGAGAAGATTCTGGCCCTCCACCCAGCCTAGTGCGCGCAAAGGCGCGGCTTGCTCCGTCAGCTCGGCTTGAGTCGGTAGCGTATCGATCGATAAGACTCCAATTCTCCGGACGATCGCCATTTTTTGCGCGACGGAAGCGAGCGGTGCAGCGATGATGCTCGCCGTCATCGCGCCGATGAACGTCCGTCGATCCATTACCGAGTCACCTTGCCGACCAATGAAAGGCGAAAAATACTACGTTGTCGAGCAGCGCTCAATCAGATCCAGTATGACCGGCTCTGGCCGACAGGCAGCGACCAACGACTTCGATGGAGGGCAGTGCAACGTGCCCGCTATTGGAGGAACTCGGACCCCGCGGTCAATTCGAGAGGGGTGCCAACCAACGCGAAGAAGTGCTCGCTGCTGTGCACGCGAGCCAAACGAACTGACTTCATCGCCTTATCCACGAAGTTGTCATCGCAGCCGCCGCGGCGCCGCATTGTCTCAAAGGGGGACCGAATTCTGCAGCCTGCGTACGGCGTCCCATCTCGGCCGATAGGGTATCGCGTCCTCATCGGGCTAATTCGGTTGACGTCAATCTTTTCGCCAATGCGGTTCCGTGCCACGCTGCTCGCATGGCACTATTGAAGTACTTCGAAAGCTAGCTGTCGATGACCCCGCTGGATTCGATATACACCGAAATCGCTGCGGTCAATCGTGAAAATCTTGCGAGCACTCAGACGCTCTGCTGCGACCACTAAAGACGCGTCCGCAAGATCCATCGGCATATTGGCATAGCGGACAACTAATTCAAATGCGCGGCCAAGACCCGCATCATCAAAATACCATATGGCAAGACCGCCCTCTGTCACGAAGTCCATGAGTCGCCTGGTGCCTATGCTCGCAGGAGTCAGCAGATGGAATGCCTCTGTAAGGACTGGCGTAGTAGTGCAAAGCGGCTCGCTAATCTTTTTGAGTTGTTCAATGCATCTCTTGTGCCAAGCGTCTGCAGGATCGAACAGAGCCACGAGCGGACCGGTATCAAGGAGAATCATCGCCCGATCTTCCGCCGCACCGCCTCCTTCACTGCACGCTTCGCGTCGGCAGCGGGCGCCAGGGACCAGCCGCCCACTCCGAGATCGAGTCGACGATAAATGTCGAATGGTTTGGCTGCGAGCCGCTGTTCTGCACGTTGCATGTATGCTTGCAACCCGCGTTTGAGAACTTCGGAAATCGATAACCCAGTCGTCTTCCGGATCCGAGCAAGGGTATTTTCAGCTTCGTCATCGAGTCTAACGGTGCGCGTGCCCATTATCTTTCTCCCAAAAAAAGTGATGTAATACGTAGTGTATTACAAATGATGGGTTTGCTCAAGCCATGTCGTTTGCATCACGCTCTGGATGCAGGTGCCGAAAAAAGTCGCGCCGCCAAAGTGCAGCGCTATCGTTGCGGAGAAATGAAGGTCACGACCACCACCTTGCCGCGCAAGCCCGTTAGCGTGAATGGGGCACCGTTCTGGTCCAATAGCGAGAACTCCGGCGCGGGCCCCGCGACCAGCAGTCGAGCGTTCTCGCTTGAGCGGTGCGCCAATGGCGTGGCTGATATCAACAAGAGCAGCGCAGCCAACATCATTTGGGAAGCGCGATGTCTCGAGTTGAAACTTATCAATGCCTTGCATAAGCTCTTGTCCGCCCTGCATTGTAAACCAGTCCGAAACGCTCGACGCCCGCGCGATAATTGAGCGTTCGTTTCCGGCCGCGAAACTACGCGTGCAACGATTTTGGTGACGATCCGTGCGAAAGGCACCGAGTTGAGTCCGCTGTGACCATAGTAAATCTATCGCTCGGCCCGCTCGGTAATAAGACGAAGCGGTTCCTGGCCTGTCGACGTTCTCGCGTTCGCCCGCGCCTGCGGCGGTTTAGCGTATCGCGTGCCAGTGTTGCCGCTGCCGTCGCCGCGAGCAGCTCCCTTTGATCTAGCCCAGTTCCGGTGGCAAAAAACGCCCGCCCCCTATCGTCGTTCGCGGCTAGAATGTCAGAGAGTATGAACGTTCAGCGAAGCCGACGCACCGCATGACCAGTGAGACCAGACCGCGTCGAACCAAGAACAATGCAGAGCTCAACGCGGAGCTGGCTGCTCTGCAGCGCGAAGTCGCGCAGTTAAAGGCCCTGTCGGAAGCATACCGAGAGGCGCAGGACAAATCGCAGCGGTTGGCGAGCTTCCCTGAAGAGAACCCGAATCCAGTGATCGAGCTCAATTTCGACGGGCAAACGACCTACCTCAACCCGGTTGCCCAGGACCGCTTCCCCGACCTCTGGGAACTGCAGTCCACTCACCCGCTCATGCAGGGATTGCGGTTTCCCTTCGTGGCGCGCCCCGGTGAGACTCCGTCCCATGTCGTGCGCGAGATCCAAGTTGGCGAGTCGGTGTACGAGCAGAAGGTCTGCTATATGGGTGAAGCGCACCGCAATCAGGTGCGCATCTATGTCCACGACGTCACGCGGCGCAAACGCGCTGAGGAGACCAACCAGAAATTACTGAAACGACTGGTGCACGCTCATGAAGAGGAGCGTCAACGCTTGTCACGCGAACTGCACGACGAGGCGGGCCAGGCGCTGACGGCGTTGAAGCTGAGCCTCGAGTTGATCCAGAATGAAATCCCCGCCGAAGCCAAGGCGGCGCGCCGCAATCTCAGGGAGGCAATCCATCTTACGGAAGCAACTAAGGAGCAGATTCGGATGCTGGCCCAGGGTTTGCGTCCGCCGGCGCTGGACGCCCTGGGGCTGAATCTCACGCTCGAGTCGTTCTGCCGTGTTTTTTCCAAACGCACACAGTTGTCCATTCAATACCGCGGTGCCGACGTCTCTGGGCTTCCCGACCTGGCGAATATGTGCCTATATAGAACGCTCCAGGAGGCGTTGGCCAATGTGGTAAGACATGCCGGCGCTACCCGAGTGGACGTCCGGCTGCTGCACGATGTGGAGTGCGTCCGCTTGATCGTCGAAGACAATGGCACGGGACCCGGCGTCGTTGGAAAGCAGCTGTCGTCGAAGGAATCGGGAGGAATCGGATTGCTCGGGATGCAAGAAAGGCTCGACCTCCTCGGGGGTGATCTGAAGGTCGAGAAAGGAGAGACGGGGGGCCTGCGCTTGTCAGCCCATCTACCCTTGAGGGACGAGACATGATCCGCGTGGTCATTGCCGACGATCATCATCTCGTGCGCGAGGGGATTCGAGCTCTGCTCGAGAAAACCTCCGATATCGAGGTCGTGGGCGAAGCCGCCGACGGCAGGGAAACGATAGGGCTGGTGGAACGGCTCAAGCCGGATGTGCTGCTGATGGACATCTCGATGCCCCACCTCAATGGCATCCAGGCGTTGCAACGGATGAAGGCGCTGAATCTTGCGACAAAAACCGTCATTCTCTCGATGCACTCCGACGAGATTCTGGTTCGAGAAGCGGTGCAGTACGGGGCCAAGTGCTATCTGCTGAAAGGCTCCGTGTCGGACGAATTGCTGCTGGCGGTCCGCGCTGCGTACCGAGGCGCGGCCTATTTCAGCCCAGCCATCTCCGATTCAATCGTCGCCGGCGACGCGTCGCCGGACGCGCACGCTGCAGGCCCGCCGAAACCGCGTCTCACCTCCAGGGAACAAGAAATACTCCGCCTCATAAGCGAAGGACGGACGAACAATGAAATGTCCACTCTCATGCACATCAGCGTCAAGACCGTCGAACGACATCGAACCAACCTCATGGCGAAGCTCAACGCACACAACCTTGTCGAGTTGATTCGCGTCGCGATCAAGCAGCGGTTGATTCAATTCGAAGACTAGCGGAGCTCCCAGCGGCGAAGGAAAGTACCCAGGCCCGATTGGGGTGTTACCGTCACGTGCAGAGGGACTTTCTGAATCAGCAAGACGTTGGGATAGCTGCGAACCTTGGGGGTTACTCCTTAAAGTCACCGTTGCATCGAGCGCGCGTGTGGCGAGCAATCGCGGACGCACAGGATATCTTGAGCATAGAGTATTCCGAGACGAGAAAAGGACATGAAAGGCGACGATCAGGCGCTCACCCATTTTCGACGCCGCCGGCAGATACTTCAGAGCGCGGCAGCCGCGTTGATTTCCATCGGCACGCGTTCCAGCGCACAGGGCGCCGGAAAGCCTTTGCCGGTCGGCAGCTTGCCGGTCACTTGTAATCTCACGCTGCCCGTTGCCTGCGTAGCATCGGTCACCGGCCCCAATGTACCCACGGGCGCCGCGCCGCTCTTCGAGTTCCAGCAAGTACAACGGCTGGCCCGAACTCAAGGAATCGCTCATGTCGGGCAGCTCCAAGCTGCCTATATGCTCGCGCCCCTCATCATGGATCTCGCGGACAGCGCGATACCGGTGAAGGTCGTGTCGTTGGGA
Organism: uncultured beta proteobacterium; assembly: GCA_963763625.1. GTDB lineage: Bacteria > Pseudomonadota > Gammaproteobacteria > Burkholderiales > Casimicrobiaceae > PALSA-1003. The sequence goes on from CAVXPH010000005.1 coordinate 415,664, forward strand.
CACCGCTCGGGTGCGGTGATCATGGTACGGACGGACTCGTCGTACAAGAACTTCAAGGACCTCAGGGGCAAGCGCGTCGCGATACCCAGTCGCTTCGCCGTCGACTATCTTTTTCTCAGAAAGATGCTGATGAAGGAGGGCATGACGCTCAAGGACGTCGAGGTCTTGGAGATGGCTCCGCCCGACATGCCTGCTGCGCTCTACGCCAAAGCGGTGGATACCTACGCAACCGGCGAGCCCTTGGGGCGGCAGCGAGCGCGCCGGCTATGCGAGGCCTCTCAGCATGACCGCGACAGTGGCCGAACTACATCTGCTGCGTCCTGACCGTTCGTGACGAACTCATCAAGGAAAACCGCCCGCTGGTGCAGCAGCTCGTCGACTATGTGCAGGCTGCCGGTTCCTGGCTCGATCGGACGCCCGCGAATCGCACCAAGGCGGTCCAGATCGCGGCCGGCCCCGAGTTTTTCGATCAGGATCCAAACGTGCTTCAGTTCGTTATGGACAACCCGTCGGACAGGGTTACCTACGGCGACCTCAGGCTCATCAAATCGGAGTTCGAGGAACTGATGCAGCTATCCATCGCCGCGGGAACAATACAAGCACCACAGCCCCTATGAAAACTACGTGGACGAGAGCTTCGTCAAGGGTATCAAACCGGTTCAGATCACGCTCTGAGACGGGAAAGATGATGAATCGTAAACGGTGGGCCCTGCTTCCCCTCCTGTGTTTGGCGCTCGCCGTCGGTGCCACGGAAAGCCCCGCCTTGAGGACCGGCGTCTTCGAATCCTCCCCGTATGGCGCCTGACTTCTCGCTTCGTGGATCGGACGGCTCCGAACTGAAGCTGAGCCACTATCGCGGGAAGGTCGTTGCGCTGGCATTCGGTTGCACCCATTGCCCTAGCGTCTGCCCCACCACGCTCGCCTTTCTGGCCCGGGTTCGACAAAAGCTGGGCGCAACTGCAAAGGAATTCCAGATCGTCTACGTCACCGTCGACCCCGAAAGAGACGATGAGGAGCATCTCAGGAAGTTCCTGGCATCCTTCGACCCAACGTTCATTGGCGGCACTGGAACGCCCGGCAGCTCGCGGATGTTGCCGCAGGGAGTACGGCATAACCGTTTCGGACGAGTTGTTCGTCGACGGCCAGCCGAAGATCGAGATTCTTCCCTCGACCATTCATCGTTTGTCTACCTTATGGATCGCGCCCGGAGGAGCTGCGTGCAATGGTGCCGTTTCGGAGTCTCCGTTTCGACGATATCGAGCGCCAGACGCGCAAGTCTTGTTGAGTAGTCGAGACGTTCGCGGCTACCGGGTTCTCTCTGGATGTCAGTGTCTGCGGACCCACCGGGCAAGTTGCAGATCGATCGATGAGCTATGCGACGTTGGTATTCGGGTTCGTGCTGTTGATCGGCATCACTGTTGCGCGGGAGCGTCGGCTGCGTTTGCCCGGTCCATACCGATTCGAAAGAGCAAGTCTACGTCATTCCCAAGGGAACCTGGGAGCGCCGGCACGCGGGAGAAGGATCTCGTATCATTCCCGCCGAGATTAGCCCCTGACGATCAGCGCCAAGGGGTGCTCGTGATGAGGAACCAGGACGACGTACCGCAGTTGTTCGCCCGGTGCTCATCATCCGGGTCAGTCGTTCCAGGTTGCCGTTTCGCAGAGCATCCACCTATCTTTTTACGTGCCCCCTGCACACGAGCGGCTTGTTGGCATCGTGGTTAGAGGAGATGCCGGCGCCCGGGTCGGCGCGGCTGCGGTGGAGAGCGATATGGAATGGTGGTACCGGGTGCGCTTCGATGGAGGGGACGTGATGATGGGTGGGCTAGGGCAGATCTTTCCAGGTCGGAAAACGGTGGTTGCCCGCGGGCCTCGTTGCTGTCTGGTCGGCCGCGGTTCTGGAAACCAGGAGTGTCGTCTTTTCCCGCGCCCGTTGCAGGTATGGATGACGACCTGGATTTCGCCCAGCACGGCGAGCTGTGGGGTCACGTTTGCTCGTCGCTGTTTGGCGTCGGCGTGCGATTTATTGCTCGCCGTCGCCGTCGGCGTTCCGCTCGGCTCGTGGGGTGGGTTCGGGCAGACCACGTTCCACGATGGAATTCCGATTGTCCAGAGTCGCTTCGTCCCATCTCGCCCATCGCCTGGATTCCCATTGCGATACTCTGGTTGGCGTCGGAGATCCTCGCACCGATATTTCTCATTTTTCCTGGCGTCGTTGTTCCCAACGATTGTTCAGACTACGGCAGGGGTCACACCATTAGCGGCAATCTGCTGGTAGTCCTCGGCGGCGGAGAATTTCGGTGTTCACGCCGCGAGCTAGTCCTTCAGGTCGTCGTTCCCACGGTGCTCCCCCAATCATCGTCGGCATGCGCGTCACCTCGGCGTAGCGTGGCTGGTCGTCGTTTGCGGCTGAGATGATTGCGCTCAGATCCAGGCTCGGTTACCTGATCATCGACTCGCGGAATGCAGGCGACCGGTTGTCGACCTGGTCGTGGCCGCAATGATTATTATCGGAATCACCAGGTTGCTGCTCGACGGCACGATGCGCCGATGGAAAGATTCAAGGCGGTCAGGTGACGTTGTGGGCGTTAAGATTTCCGTCAACGATGTAAGGAAGAGTTTTTCCAACCGAGAAGGGGTCGCTGCAAGTCGTCGCGGGAATCGACTTCACGATCGCCGATGGCGAGTTCGTCGCCATCGTCGGGCCCTGCGGCTGCGGCAGCGACGCTGTCGAATATCATCGCCGGATTCGATCGCCCCGATCATGGCGACGTCACCGTCGATGGCACGTTGCGGAATGGCCCGAGCCCCAGGGCATCGTCATTTCTCGAAGGGGCTCTGTCTTTACCTGGCTCACCGTGCAGCAGAACTTGAGTCGGGCTCGACGGCCTTCACCCGGACAAGAAGAGCGCTCGCCAATCACTATGCCGCTATGGTGGGATTGCGCGGCTTCGAGAAGCGCTATCCGCACGAGCTATCGGGCGGCATGCTCGAAAGGGTGGAGTTGGCCAGGGCGCTTGTCGTGAGCCGCAGATCCTCTACATGGACGAGCCGCTTGCCGACCTCGATCGCTGACGAGCCTCCAGATGCGCATCGAATTGCTGCGAGTTGCCTGTCCGAAGAGCGACATACCTGTTCCTGATCACCCATGATGTCGAGGAAGCGATCCACATGGCCGATCGGATCGTCGTGCTTCCGCGCGCCGACCCGATCCAGGCCACCTTCACAGAGCTCCGCTACGGCACCCAAGAATGCTCGCGAGCCGCGACGTCAGCGGAGTTGAAGGCGTCGACTACTTCCACGAATTCGACTCTCGTACCGTCCCGGCCTTTTCGCAGGCAGTCGCCCACTTGACAAGCGCGAGCGAAAGTCGGATGCTTGCCTGTAGGTAAAGTACACATTTACCCGCTAGGTCACGGACCGAGACGACGCCAAAAAGTAGCAAGGAAATTTCGAGAACCACACGACGTGTTCGCGCCACCCGCCCGTAGCTTATCGGTCGTACGCCGGAAACTCTATCTCGCATGGCTTGCGCTGACGCTCAGCATCGCGGCGCCGGTTTTTGCCTACGCGCATATCCACGTCGGCGTTAACGGCGAGATCATCGAGCACTGTGCCGCCGACGAAGCCGGCGACACCGACGCGCAGCACCATTCACAATCTGGTAAGGGAACAGTACCGCAATGCCCCTATTGCGCCGGTTTTGCCGCTGGCGTTGCGTTAGCTTACGGCGACCTCGGAGCAACCCTCCCCCAAGGTGAGGTCTCGGCGCCGCTGGTTGACCCGCCGCAAGTCGTACTGTCCGGACGATCCTCCGTCCGCATTGCGCAACCGCGCGCACCTCCCTCCTTCGCCTGATCTACGACGAGCCTGGTGGCAACGGTCTTCCATCACCACCAGATGCTCATCTGCCGCCTCTTTTTGGTGGCGTTCGACTATCTGCGGTTCTGTTGTGTAACGCCTCGTCTTTTGTTGGTGCCATGTTTGGGCCAATGAATCCGGGCAGTGCAGAATCAGGAGGGTTTGAAATGAGATTGAATCGACCTCATGTTGCCAGCGCACTCGCGCTGATTGCTTTTGCGGGATGTCCGACCATCGCAGTCGCCTGCGCCACCTGCGGCTGTTCCTTGTCCACCGATGCAGCTATGGGTTATTCGGACGTAGCCGGCTGGCGTGCAACTTTCGAATTCGACTTCATCAACCAGGACCAGTTGCGCTCCGGCACGAGCAGCATTTCGAACCAGCAAGTGGCGGCGATCAACGACGCGCGGCGATCAGGAGGTTGAGAAGCAGACCATCAACCGCTACTTCACCGCAGGCATAAGTTACCGGCCCAACGGAGAGTGGAATTTCAACTTGCTGCTGCCCTACATCGATCGCAGCCACTCCACCTATGGCGCTTCGATGAATCCTCTCACGCCCGACAAGGTAAGCGGTGCAAGCGTGGGCACCTTCGGGGACATGCGCTTCATCACCAGCTATCAGGGCTTCCTGCCTACGCACAACCTCGGCTTTCAGCTCGGTCTCATATTGCCGACCGGGGATTATGGCGGACCCGATGCCGCTGGCACGGGCACTGTCGGGCGCAACCCTGTCGCGTTCAACTCCGGACCCAACTCGCAGATCCCGTCGCCAGGCAATCTGCTCGACACCAGCCTACAGGCCGGTGCCGGCGCTACCGACCTGATTGTCGGTGCGTACTACTACCAAGCCGTAAGCCAGAACTTCGACGCTTTTATCAACGGCCAATTTCAGGCCGCGCTGTGGCACAAGCTCGACCAGCCCGGTGAGGACTACCACCGGCAATATTTTCAATGTGAGCTTCGGCGTACGCTACGAGGAGAACCCCACGGTCGTTCCGCAGCTGCAATTCAACATCACCAACAAGCGCACGATACGGAGTGCTTGCCGACACCATTTCCACAGGCGGCACGGTCGTATTTTCTGAGTCCTGGCCTAAGCGTAAGCGTCGCGCACGACGTCCAGGTCTACGCCTTCGTGCAACTGCCGATATACAGTAACCTCACCGGCTACCAACTTTTCCCGCACTGGACGGGCTCAGGTGGCGAGCTATGCCTTCTGACCTGTCACGGCCAGGGATGCCGAGTGCTGCAACAATCGGGTCAGCAAACCGCGCGTTGAGCAGCAGGTCGAATGCAGCCAAGATTTATTGACGCCTCAGATCGGAATGGAGCAGGTCATGACAAGTTTCAACTCGAAACATCGATCGCTCGTCGATCCGGCATCTAGGGTCGCGGGCTGCCTTCGGAACGCTATGGCGATCCTGCTTATGCTGGGCTGGTGCAGCGTGGCCTCTCGCGGCAACCGAGGGCCAGCCCGCACCGGCGATTGCGGCTAAGCTGCTCGATGGCACAGCTTTCGATCTTGCCGACGATGTAGGCA
>CAVXPH010000006.1:0-909628 GCA_963763625.1 uncultured beta proteobacterium
TAAGATTCTATGGTTCATGTCAAGGGCTTTGTGAGCCGTCCGGGATCGAATTCGGTTTTGTGGGTGTAAATCGACCAGGCGGTACGAGCGATGCGCCGAGCGAGGATGACGAGGGTCGCGGTGCTGGATAGGCCCTTGGCTCGATAGTGGTCGTAGAGCGGCCTCCAAGTCTTCGTCTTTATTGCTGACATCGCAGCCATGTAGAGCAGCCTGCGCAGTTCGGCCGGTCCGCGTTTGGAGAGGCGCCGTTTGCCGCGATGCTGTCCCGAATCATCCGGACGGGGGTCCAGTCCGGTGAAGGCGACGAAAGCATCCGCGCTCTTCAGGGGCACTCGCTCGAGAGTGTTGACCAGAGCGGTGCCGACGACCGGGCCGATGCCGGTGATGGTGCACAAGCGCGTGAAGCTCTGTTTACGCTCGGGACTCGCTTCGATCAACTCCTTGACTCTCAGGTCGAGGCGCGCGATGAGCTGATTGAAGCGCGTTCTTAGCGCCTTGAGATCGGCAGCGAAGCCGTCCAGTTCATGGAGCGACATTTCGACTGCTTCGCGCAGGGAGATTAGCGCAGCGCGGCGTTTGATCAGTCGATCGAGCTCGCGTTGCTGTGGTGTGGGCGGGATCCAGGCGTGCAGCTTGGTGTGCTCGTGGGCGATCATGCGCGCGATGAGTTCGGCATCCACACGATCGGTCTTGCCACGCAGTCCCACGGCCTTGGCGTAGTGGCGGGTATCCTTGGGATTAAGCAGGAAGACCAGAAAACCGAGCTGGTGGGCAGCATCCGCGAACAACTCATGATAGCTACCCGTGGATTCCACACCGATGCGGCTGCCCGCAGGCAGACCCTTGAGAAAGGCAAGCACCGCGGTTCGCTGATTAGCGACCTTACGTACTGGGAAGCTTCCTTCAGAACAGGCCGCCACGATCTCGTCCTTGGCGACGTCGGCGCCGATATTAAGCACTACGGCTGGAGTTTGCATGATGTGCCTCCCTTGACTAAGCTTAGGGGTGCTGGGGTGGAACACACCGGCGTGAGCTTGCATTCAAATCGGCGGTTGTAGCCGCTAGATTCCTCATCGACGCTTGGTGGTGTGGTGGGGGGACTCTTACGGGGTCTGTCTCTCGAGCGTGAGAGCAGATGCAGTTGATGGCCCCTCCACCCCGGCTTCTTCACTGTTTCAGAAGAAGGCCGAAAACACCATCCCCCACCATACAAGCAGTTGATGATGCTACGAAATTACTGTACCTTTTGCTGGTCTGAAAATCTGTGTGTCGGAGGTTCAATTCCCTCCTTGGCCACCAGATTTCTTGGGTGTTGGCGCGAGCAACGCTAACAGGCTTTATCAGCGTACCAAACCGCAACCGCCGAGCAGCGAATCGAGCCGGTTCGCGGCTTTCACTTTGCTTGCGTTCCCGCGGCGCCTGGGCGCCGGTCGAGTAAGAGGGACCCATGCGTCTATTCCCAATACCCGAGCAGCTTTGGCACGCGGTGGATCAATACCTGACCGATTTGCTTGCCTGCTCCGATCCTGCGCTCGATGCAGCTTTAGCATCTGCCGCCAACTTTCCCCGCCGTGATGTATCGCCACTTCAGGGGAAGCTTCTGCACTTGCTAGCGCGGCTTTCTCGGGCGCGGGCTATCCTCGAAATCGGTACCCTGCGAGGGTACAGTACAATCTGGCTTGCGCGTGCCTTACCTAGCGGTGGTCGCTTGATCTCGTTGGAGGCTGATTCACGGCGCGCTGCAGTCGCCCGTGAGAATATTGCGCGATCGGGCCTCGCACATTGCGTCGATGTGCGCATTGGTGTGGCTCTCGATACCTTGCCAATAATCGAAGCGGAAGGCCTTGGGCCTTTCGATCTAATATTCATCGATGCGGATATGCACAACAATCCACATTATCTTGTGTGGGCGCTCAGATTGTCCCGCCCCGGCAGTCTCATTGTCGTGGATAACGTCGTGCGCACTGGGGCCATAATAGATGCCACCAATCCGGATCCAGGCATTCAGGGTAATCGCCGCATGTTTGAATTGCTTTCCAACGAGCCGCGCCTGAGCGCGACGGCAGTTCAGACCGTTGGAAGCAAGGGGCACGACGGTATGTTGATCGCGCTTGTCAACGGAGACGCGCCGTGTTGAAACTTCTGATTGCAGTTGCCTTGCGTTCGACAAGCGCGACAGGTGGTTGATTGCTAAGATCCAACCCCAGGCCGAATCCGGCCTCATATTCCGAAGGTTGAAGGTTCAAACGCTTCCCCCGATACTCACAAGACAGGGTCCGCAGCGCGCGGTGTTCAAGGGATAAGAAAGGTGTCGACTGACATAAACTGCGGACGCGTTCCGGCTGGCTGTCGATCGTCTTCCCCTGAGCAATGGCTGACGCGAAGGGACGCGTGAGCATGGGGTGACTACGTTGCGGCAAAATGAGCAACGTAGCTATTCTGTAACCTTTCTTGCCTTTGTGCGGTTCGATCGAGACTGTGTGCCTCTGCTCTTGAAACTTGGCGTGTGTTGCAAGAGCCTGATTAGAAAATATCTTCCAAGTGAGCGACTTCCTGCAAATTCGTGTGTCGGTGGTTAAATTCCGCCCTTGGCCTCCAGATTTTATGAATACGCCGGCAAGCTAAGAATCGTGGAATGAGAAGACGATGACTGCGAGAAACGCGTCGGCGAACCGCGGCCCAGCACCGGATGTCCCATCGGCGGCGACTGCCCGCGGTGATGTTTTCCCGACGTCCTTCGCTCAGCAGCGACTGTGGCTGCTAGATCGAATGGCGGCCGACCGATCCGTCTACAACGAGTCGAAACGGCTGCGCATGATCGGCGCGCTCAACGTGGCTGCATTGCATCACGCGCTCAATGGCGTTGTCGCGCGCCACGAGGTACTGCGCACGCACATCGGCGTCGAGCAGGGCGTGCCGGTGCAGGTCATTGCGCCGGAGTTGCACGTCGATCTCGAGTTCCGGGACTTTCGCGCGCTGCCCGCAGCCGAACGGGTAGCCGAGGCCGAACGGCAGGCGCGGATTTCGGTGAACACCCCATTCGAACTGGCGCGCGGCCCGCTACTGCGCGCAAGCCTGTTGCGGCTGTCAGACGACGAGCACTGGTTTGTGCTGACGCTGCACCACATCGTGACCGACCGCCGGTCGTCTGTCCTGCTCGGGCGCGAGCTTTCAGCGCTGTACAACGCGTGCCATGCCAACGCGCCGTCACCTCTCCCGAATCTGCCACTACAGTATGCGGACTACGCCGTGTGGCAGCGCGAGTACCTGCAAGGCGATGTGCTCGAGCAGCAGCTCGCTTACTGGAAACCGGTGCTCGCCGAGTTGCCGGTGCAGGACCTGCCAGCGGACAGGGCGCGACCGGCGCAGGCCGATTCGCGTGGCGCGTGGCTGAGCTTCGAAATCGACGCGACGCTGACGCGCCAATTGCGCGAACTCGGTCGTCGCGAAGGCGCGACGCTGTTCATGACGCTGCTTGCGGCGTTCACCGTGCTGCTTCATCGTTATTCCGGTCAGGATGACGTCGCGGTCGGGGTACCGACCTCCGGCCGGACGCGCCCGGAGTTCGAGCAGCTGATCGGTTTTTTCGTGAACACGCTTGTACTGCGCGTTGACCTGAGCGGCGCGCCCACATTTGCGGCGCTTCTCGCGCGCGTCCGGCGGACCGCGCTCGATGCTTACGCGCACCAGGATCTCCCTTTCGAAAAACTGGTCGAGCAGGCCGCCCCCAGGCGCGACCCGTCGCGCAATCCGTTGTTCCAGGTGCTGTTCACGTTGGTGAACCGATCGTTTGTCGAGTGGAATTTTGCAGGCATCGAAACGTCGAGAAGTGGCTTTACGGACAGCCCAACCTCGGAATTGGACTTGTCGTTTAGGCTGAGCGAGATGGCCGACGGACTGCGCTGTGAGGTCAATTATGCGACCGCGCTATTCGATGCCGCGACAATCGAGCGCATGGTGGACCACTATCGAACGCTGCTTGGCTCGATAGTGGCCGAGCCCGGGCAAACGATCGACCGTTTGCCGCTGCAGGGCGCGGCTGAGCGCGAACGCCTGCTCGTGGCATGGAACCGGACCGCAGCGCCTTATCCCGAGGCGACCTGCGTGCATCGCCTGGTCGAGGCCGTTGCCGCACGGACGCCGGGAGCGACGGCGGTGATCGATGGCGAGCGCGTAGTCACCTACGGCGAACTCAATGCGCGCGCCAATCAACTTGCGCACCTGCTGCGCCAGCGGGCGGCGGGCTTGGCGCCGAGGATCGGTCTCTGCCTCGAGCGCAGCGCGGAGCTTATCATCGCCAAGCTGGGTATCCTGAAGGCTGGCGGCGCATATGTGCCACTCGATCCCGAGCTACCCGCAGAGAGACTTGTGTTCATGCTCGGCGATGCCGACGTGTCACTGCTCGTCACCGCGACCTCTCTGCTTTCAAGGGTCCCGGTGACCGGGGACCGGGTCCTATGCGTCGATCGCGACGCCTCCGTGATCGCGGCGCAGCCGACGCACAATCACGATCATGCGGAATCGTCGTCGCAGCTCGCATACATCATGTACACGTCGGGTACGTCCGGCACGCCGAAGGGCGTGCTGACTCCGCACCGGGCCATTGTGCGCCTGACGTGCGGTACGGACTACGTGCATATCGATGCAACCGATGCGCTCGCCCACGCTGCCAATCCGGCCTTTGATGCCGCAACGTTCGAAATCTGGGGCGCACTCGTCAACGGCGCGCGTGTGGTCATCGTTCCGCGCATGGTCGTGTTGTCACCGCGAGCGTTCGTGGCGATGTTGGAGAACGCGGGAATTACGACGCTGTTCCTGACGACAGCGCTGTTCAACCAGATGGCGCGCCACGCACCGGACGTGTTTCGCGGTTGCCATACTGTGCTTTTCGGCGGCGAAGCGGTGGAGCCTCGCTGGGTGAGAGCCGTGCTGGACGCGGCACCACCTGCGCGCCTGCTGCACGTCTACGGACCAACGGAGACGACGACGTTTGCAACGTGGCACGAAGTGCACGCCGCGCCGACCGATGCGATCACCATCCCGATCGGTCGGCCGATCGCGAATACCGAGGTCTACATATTGGATGCGGAGGGCGAACCGGTGCCGGTCGGGGTGCCAGGGGAGCTTTATATCGGCGGACCCGGGCTTGCCGCCGGGTACCTCAACGCGCCCGAGTTGACGGCCCAGCGTTTTGTCCAGAACCCGTTTACCGATGATCCCAACGCCAGGCTCTATCGCAGCGGCGATCGCGTCCGCTACCGCGCGGATGGCGCAATCGAATTCCTCGGCCGACTGGATCGGCAGGTCAAGATCCGCGGCCATCGCATCGAGCTCGGGGAAGTCGAGGCCGCGATTGCACGGCTGCCGCAAGTGCGCGACGCGGTGGTCGTGGTGCGCGGCGAGACAACCGACACACGGCGATTGGTTGCCTACGTGGTGGCAGCCGCGAGTTCCGGGGCACCGCCCGCCAACCTGTGGAATGACCTCAAGCCGCTGCTGCCGGAATACATGCTCCCCGCATCGATCGTCTGGCTGAAGTCGCTGCCACTCGACGCGAACGGCAAGATCGACCGGCGCGCGCTGCCAACCGTCAGTGAACCCGATGCGGCGCCTGCCGCCGTTCGCGTTGCGCCACGCGATATGTTCGAACAAGTGCTTGTAGGCATCTGCGAGCGTCTGCTCGGAGTCGATGGAATCGGGGTCTTCGATCATTTTTTCGAGCTTGGCGGCCATTCGCTGCTGGCGGCACAATTTTTGGATGAAATCGAGCGCGAGACCGGTCTCACCGCGCCGCTTGCAGCACTTTTTATGGAAGACACAATTGCTGGATTGGCTCGGCTGCTTCGGGAGCACCCAACGGACCTCGACGCGCCGATCGTGACGATCAACAATAACGGAAACCGGCCACCGCTCGTATTTCTGCATGGCGACCTGCACGGCGGCGGGTTTTACAGCCGGTCTCTTGCGCAGGCCCTCGGGTCCGACCAGCCCGTGCTCGTCGTGAAGCCGCACACACTCGACGACTCGGCCATTCCCGACACCATTGAGGCGATGGCAGCCGATCGCCTTCGCGCCCTTCGGGCAATCCGGCCGCACGGTCCGTATTGCTTCGGTGGCTTCTGCAACGGAGCGTTTGTCGCCTTCGAGATGGCGCGGCAACTGATTGCGGCAGGTGACGACGTGCCGATGGTGGTCGTGATCCTCGCGCGCGCGCCGCGTGGTGCGCCCGAGCGGGCGGATGAGGAGTACGTTGTCCTCGATCGTGGCGGCGGATATCACGTCCTCGCGCCGCATGACTCGGAGAGCGAGACCCAACTGCGCTATGTAAAGGCAATGGACAAGTACGCGGGTGGCCCGTACAACGGCCGCGTCGTGCTCCTGCGTTCACGTGAGCGCAGCGAACCGCCGCGCGACCTAGGCTGGTCCCGGTTCGCGGCAACGGTGGAGATCCATGATCTTCCTGGCGACCACCGGACGCTTGTGACGCGCCATATCGTCGAACTGGCACAGGTGATCCGTAGCGCGATGCAGAACGTCTTCGGGCGAACAAATCCGTGAGCGCGCTGACCGAACCAAGATTTGTCGTGGGGTCTGGCGTACACTGCGCCCCGGGCGCGGCACGGGTGGCGCTCTGCCTTACGATGAGTCCGAGTCGGGTCGAGGATTTTGGTAAAGGCGACATCGCGTCGGGTGAGCCAACGCCTCCCGCCGACACCATGGTGGTTCCCCTATGAGCGTCGGAACCGCGACGGCGCTCCCTCTGGGCTTTCTCGAATCGATCAGAAGCGAGTTTCCGATCGACTTCGCGTCCATCGAGCCGTCGGACCTCGAGACCTACGGCCGAGACTGGACGAGAGTGTTTCCGCCGCACGCGAGCATCCTGTGCCGCCCACGCACCACCGACGAAGTTTCCCGCCTGATGCGGCTATGCACGCAGCATCGCGTCCCCGTCATCCCCTCAGGCGGACGCACCGGCCTTGCCTGCGGCACACTGGCGACGCGTGGCGAGCTGATCCTCTCGCTCGAACGGATGCGACGCATGGAGCCTGTCGATTCCCTCAGTCGCACACTTCGTGTCCAGGCGGGAGCCGTGATCGAAGCAGTCCATCAGCACTGCGCGGAAGCGGGCCTGTTGTGGCCAATTGCGCTGTACTCCACGGGCAGCCAGATTGGCGGCAGTATCGCCACCAACGCCGGAGGAATGCGCGGCGTCCGCTACGGGCTGACCCGGCAATGGGTGCTTGGCTTGACCGTCGTGCTCGCCAACGGCGAAGTGCTCCAGCTCAACGGAGCCCTCGAGAAGAACAACGCGGGCATCGATCTACGGCAGCTCTTCATCGACAGCGAAGGAATCCTCGGCGTCATTACCGAAGCCACGCTCAAGCTCACCCTGCCCCCCGGCAAGGTTGACGTCCTGCTTCTCGCCGTGCCCTCCTTCGAAGCGGTGCTCCAAGTGTTCGAGCGCGCCCGCGGAGCGCCATTCACTTTGATGGCGTTCGAATCCTTCACGGACCGCTGCCTTGCGCATGTAATGCGCTACCGCCAGCTCAAACCGCCGTTCGACGTGGCGTCCAACCACTATGCGCTCCTCGAGGTGACCCAGGCTGATCGCGGCGCCATCGAGGGATGGCTGGAGTCGCTGTTCGAGCCGGGCCTGGTGGCCGCCGCCACGCATGCCCGGAGCTCGCAACAAGCCGAAGAGTTGTGGGGCTACCGCCAGCGTATCGATGAATCGCTCAACGCTGTCGGCCTCGTGCACGGGCACAACATTGCGCTTCCGATCTCGCGCTTTCACGCTTTCTACACCGAACTCGAGGCGCTGCACGCGAAAAGCTACTCCGACTGGGAGCTGTGCCTCTTCGCTCATGTTGGCGACGGGACCCTCCAGGTCAGGATCATAAAACCCGAAGCGCTGGACAAGCGGACGTTCCTCGCGCGCTGCCATGCCTTCGACACGGCGATGTTCGATCTAGTCCGCGCCCATCAGGGAGGCGTCAGCGCCGAGCACGGGATCGGTCTGCTCAAGAAAGCCTGGTTCGCCCAATCCCGCAGCGCGGCCGAGATCGACCTCATGCGCGCACTCAAGCGAGTGATGGATCCTCTGGGGATCCTGAACCCAGGAAAAGTCCTTTGACCGGTGGCTGCAGTTCCGGTCGTTATCCGCCCCCGGTAAACGCGTTCGTCCGCGAAAAGAGCTTTCGGACCAACGGCTCGTAGTGCTCAAGCGGCGGCGTCTCGTAGTCGGGATCGAAGGCCATCTGGTCCCAGTCGCTGGAGAAGCGCCTCGCTAGCTCGTACGATGGGTGGCCCTTGTACCGGTCGCTGATGTTTCGGTCCAGGTTGAAATAGTGGAAGTAGTATCTGCCTTGAAACTCCTGATGCACGCGGACTACCCAATAGACTTCTTTCCGTACAAACGGCCTTAGGATTTCCGCCGCGATCATCGCATGATTGCTCGGTTCGATCAGGTTGCCCAGGTCGTGACAGAGCGCCGCGACGACCATCTCATCGTCAGCTCCCGCGGACTCAGCGCGGGCCGCTGTCTGCAAGGAGTGCACGAGCTGGTTGACTGGGAAACCCTCCGTGAGCGATGCGAGCGAGCGCAGCATCTGCAGCACATTCTCGGCTACGCGGTGCCGGTTCTGCGTCGCCTCCGCCGCAATCTCCATCCATTGCTCGGAGGTGGTTTCGTCCAGCCGTCGGAACGATGGGGCCAATCGAGGATCCGTTTCCAGCTACGGAGTATCAAACAGGCATCGGATCTTCTCTCCTGACGACTCCGGATCAGGACGAGCCGACGGCACTATCCCTATTTCTGGCGGCTCTCAGCAACCGCTCGACCTCGACCGCGAGCTGCTCAAGGGTAGTATGCGCGTAAATCAGCGTGGGAGGAATCTCGGTGCCGACTAGTTGAGAGATCGGATACATCACTTGAACCGCGGCGATGGAGTCGCCACCCAGCGCAAAGAAGTCGTCGCTCGGACCAGCCTCGACCCCCAAGACCTTGGTCCAGGCGTCCATGAGCAATTCGCGAATGGACGCCACGCTTGGTGTTGTGATCGCCGATACCATTTGCAGTGACTCTACTCCTCTGGTTTGCGTTCGATTCTATTGTATCCAAGCATTGATCGCAATTCCGCCGCAATCACCTCGATGTGCGGGGGTCGAATCACCGTGAAATGCGTTCCTCCAACCACCCTCTCCCTGACTTCTCCTTTGGTGTACTTCGACCAATAGCTCCCTGGACTAGAGCCGCCGGACCACCAGGCAACGATTGGGGCATGGACGGTGCCCGGTCGGTGATCGCGCAACAGCTGGAAGTGCTTCTGGTAGCGCCACATCGCGCTGCTGAAAGCAGCAACAGAAATGGCTGCTTCGGGAATGAGCCCGTGCGACTGACACCACCTCAGGAGGTCGGCGCCTTGTAGCGATTTGGCGTCCAGCTTAGGAAGCTCCCGCAGCACAGCTCCGAGCTCGGGGGAGAGTTGGAGATCGTGCATTACGCCCATGACCGCCAGCCCGGCGTCATGGGTGTCGAATTGCGCAACGGGCCGCGAATCGATCATCGCGATCTGTTCGACGAGCTCTCCTCGCAGCTCGAGCTCGCGGGCGATCGCATGGCCAATGAAACCGCCCATCGACCATCCGAGAAGACGGTAAGGACCGGTCGGCCGTACGCCTTGGATGACGGTCGCGTAATCGATGGCCATCGCCTCGAGGGTAGGCTGCTCCCGTTCCAGCGACTCGGAAGCGCGTGATTGGATGGCGAACAGCGGTTGTTCGTCGCCTAGGAGCGACCGCAGACGCAGGTAGGCGGTCACTTGCCCGCCGGCCGGGTGGATGCAGAAGAGCGGCACCCGCGCTCCCGGTTCACGAAGCACGACCAGTGGCGAGTTGCCCTTCGCGCGAACGGATGCAGGGGGCAGACTTGACACCAACGCTGACTGCGACAACGCAGAAGCCTGGCCGATCTCGGCCGTTTCACCGGGCTTCACCTTCATGGCGAGGTCTGCAGCCAAGGCGGCGAGCGTGGACCGCGCGAAGAAATCCGCGGGCGACAACACGATGTTGAGGGATTGACTGAGGCCGGACAGGACCTCCATGACGCGCAGGGAATCGAGCTCGGAGTCGAGCAGATTCATATCGGGCGGCAAGGACTCCGGCTCGCGGCCGAGGACCTGAGCGACGATCTGGCGCAGATGGTGGGTGAGCTGCTCCGTGCGCTCTGTCAGCGAGGCACTAAGCTGCGCCCGCAGCGGCGCCATATTGGGTGCCATAAGGCCGGGCCGTTCCGCGGCATCGGCCACTGCGCTTGTCACTCCGAGCGGCACGCTCCAATGGCTCTTGCGCTGGAACGGATAGCCGGGTACGACGACTCTTTTTAACGGTCCGTCTTGGTAGAACCCGCTCCAGATCGGGTCCACGCCACGCACATAAAGCGCGCCGAGGCTCTCGAGCATCTGCTGCAGCGCGCCCCGGTCTCGGCGCAAGGATGGCAGCCAGACGTGGGCGTCCGCCTGTTCCGCCAGATGTTGGCGGGCCATTCCCAGGAGGACGGGGTTCGGTCCGATCTCGACGTACGCGCCACAACCCTCGGCGACCAATCGATCCACTCCGGCGGCAAACTGGACGGGTTCTCGCAAATGACGGCGCCAATACTCCGGACGAGATATCTCGTCGTAGGTAGCGAGTGACCCGGTCAGAGTCGAAACCAGACCCAATCTTGGTCGTGAGAACGTGAGCGTGGAAACGAAACGCTCCCATGCGTCCAGGACCGGATCCATAAGCGGCGAGTGATAGCCATAGGCGACGACCAACCGACGGTTGACGATTCCCTCCGCCGTTAGACTCCGCTCGATCTCCGCAAGGGCGCCCCCATCTCCAGAGATGACGGTGCTCTCGCGACCGTTCAGTGCGGCGATCGCCACGCGGTCGCGGTGTGCACCGATCGCCTGTTTGGCACGCTGTGCCGTGGCGACCAGCGCAAGCATCGCGCTATTGGCTGCCAATTCCCGGGTCAGCCGCCCACGCTCGGCGACGAGGCGCAAACCGTCCTCCAAGGAGAACAACCCCGCGACGCACGCCGCGACGTATTCCCCCAGGCTGTGGCCAAGCACCAGATCAGGCTCCACTCCCCACGACCGCCACAGCTCGGACAAGGACCATTCGAACGCGAACAGCGCAGGCTGGATCAACGCAGCATCGTCCAGCGGAGGGCCGTTCGATGGTTCCTGCGCGGCGTCGGGCCAAAGCACTTCCAGCAGGGGGCGAGGAAGCAAGGGCTGGAGGATTTCAGCGCAGCGCTGTAGCGCCTCCCGAAACGTCCGCTGTGTTTCGTAGAGCTGGCGTCCCATGCCGGGGTACTGCGATCCCTGTCCAGTGAACAGGAAGGCTAGCTTCGGACGCTTGGCGGCGCGTCCGCCCGCGGGTGGCGCGCGCAAGGCGCCCACCGCCAAGCGCTCGCGCGCGACAGAGGCCGTCGAGGCGACGACGGCGAGCCGGCACGGAAAGTGGGCGCGACCGGCGTTGGTAGTGAAGCACACATCCGCGAACCCCGGGGCGGGACCACGCTCGAGATAAGCGGTGTACGCCTTCACCAGCTCCCCAAGAGCGGGCTCCGTCCGCGCGGACAGGCACATCAAGTGAGGTCGGTCGGCTTCATCGGGCAGCGTGCGCTGCATCGTCGCTGCAAGTGGCGACTCCTCGATCAGGACATGCGCGTTGGTGCCGCTGAATCCCAGGGAGGTCACGCCAGCCAAGCGGCGACCACCCGATGTGCTGGGCCATGGCTGGAGTGATGTCGGGATGCTGAAGTGCTCCGACAGCCCCTCGAGGAGTGGGTTGAGCTGCTTGAGATGGAGAAGCGGCGGAATCTCGCCGTGCTCGAGCGCAAGGGCAACCTTGGCCAACGCCGATGCCCCGGCAGCGGCCTCGGTGTGTCCGATGTTCGTCTTCACCGAGCCAATGATGAGAGGGCGCTCTCGATTCTGCCCGAGCACGGCCAAGGCTGCCTTCACCTCAATCGGGTCGCCGAGGGGTGTGCCGGTACCGTGCGCCTCCAGATAGTCAACCTCTCGTGCTTCCGCCCCGGCGTCTTTCAGCGCGGCGTCGATGACCACCTGTTGCGCAGCTCCGTTGGGAGCCGTAAGGCTCTGACGCCTGCCGTCGTGGCAGACCGCGCTGCCACGGATGACGGCAATGATTCGATCGTGCTCTTCGACTGCGAGCGACAGCGGCTTGAGTACCACGATGACGCATCCCTCGCCCCTGCCATAGCCGTCGGCGCCCGCGTCAAACGCTTTGCAGCGCCCGTCCGCGGCGAGGGCTTGAATGGCTGATAGATATACAAATGGCCTCGGCGAGGTCATTACGTTGACGCCGCCGGCAAGGGCGACGTCACATTCCGCGTTGCGCAAGCTCTGAACAGCGAGGTGAATTGCCACCAGCGATGACGAGCAGGCCGTATCGACAGCAAACGAGGGGCCGCGCAAATTCAGGAACTGAGATACCCGCCCTGGCGCCATGCAAGGCATCACGCCAAGGAAGTTGGCGCTCGGGTAGGTGGAGCCTGTGATACCCAAAAATACTCCCGTGTGGCTCCTGCTGAGACTGAATGGGTCGTGACCGGAGTGCTCCAATGCCTCCCAAGAGACTTCAAGCAGGAGCCGGTGCTGTGGATCGAGCCCTTTTGCCTCCGAAGGGGTGATGCCAAAGAAGTCGGCGTCAAACCGGTCGACGCCATCGATGAACGAACCATGGCGCGTGTACGTCTTGCCTGGGGTGCCGCGTGCCGGGTCGTAGAACGGCTCGACGTTCCAGCGTTCGGACGGGACGACACGTGTACTGTCGACACCGTCACGAAGCGACTTCCAGAACTCTTCGGGGTTCGCGAGCGTCCCGTCCTTCCCCGGCAAGCGACACCCGATGCCGACGATGGCCACGGGCTCGCGTTGCGCCGATCGCTTGGAGGACTTGACCGTTGCTACCGCGTCCGTGGACGGAAACAGCTCCTTGAAGAGTTCGTCACAGACGGCATCGACCGTGGGGTGATCGAAGGTCACTGTCGCAGACAGCGGTCGGCCTATCGCAACGCTGAGCGAATTCGCAAGCTCGAGGGCTCCAAGCGAGTCCAGGCCAAGCTGACCAAACGTCGCCTTGGTGTCGAGCTCCGAGCCGAGGGAGGCCGTCGGCTGGCGATGGAGCACGCGCCGCAACTGCTTCCCGATCTCCTCCTGCAGCAACGACCGGCGTTCAGCCGGAGGCGCCGACTGAAGCGCGCGAATCAGGTCGGTCTCAACGATGGCAGCGCGCCTGCGCAAGACCTCCTGGCGCAGCAATTCGATCTTGATCTTGCCAAGCTCGGTTTTGGGAAGAGCGTCGAAGAACAGCACGCTCGCTGGGACCTTTCGCTTGTCGAGGTTCGCTCGACAATGCGCCAGGACGTCTTCTTCGGTAGTTCGCGCTCCCGCTCCCGGAACGACACACGCGACCGCCTCCTCGCCAAGGAAGGGATGCGGGAGCCCGACGACGGCACACCCCCGAACACCGAGGTGCAGGATGAGGTCGACGATTTCCCGGGGATTGACCTTCACCCCGCCTTGGTTGATGAGATCTTTTATCCGGCCGGTGATGAACAGCTCGCGATCGGCGTCGAGATAGCCGATGTCCCCGGTAGAGAACCACTCGTCATCGCTCTCGGTGCGCTTCGAGGCCTCCTCTGCCGGACGATAGATTTGGCTCGCCCAGTGCCTTTTGAACTGAATCTCTCCGATTCCGCCTGGCGCGAGCGGTCGACCGTCTGCGTCGACGAATCGCACGTCAACGGCCACAGGCAGGCGCCCGGCAGAACCCGGTTTGGCGTCCAACGACCCCAAGGTTATCCCCGGGACCTCCGTCAGGCCGTAGCTGATGACCAGGCGCTTCTTGAACTTTGCCTCAAAGCGCTCGACGAGCGAAGCTGAAGCGAAGCCTCCCCCAACGACGATCGTTCGCAGCGAAGAAAGATCGTAGGCGCCAATTCCTCCTTCGGTGAGTAGTGCTTCACACATCGAGGGCACAAGCACCGTCGACGTGACGCGGTGCCGACTCACGGCAGACAAGAACTGGTGTGCCTCGAACGTGTCTTGACAAATGATCGTGCTCTTCGAAATGAGCCTCAAGAAAAAGAAGCTTCCGCCGAGCGCGTGCGCGGGCGGGATCGCCATCAGCCGGACGAATGGCCTCGCGGCAGCTCTGTTCAAGGGGCTTGTCACCTTGCGGAATGGGTACCGCAGGGCGATCTCCCCGTGTGTATAGACGATGCCTTTCGGGGTACCCGTCGTTCCGCTCGTATAGATGAGCTGAGCGGCATCGTGAGCGGCGCGGAGCACTGGTTGAAATAACGGTCGGTCATATTCGAGCAGGCGCGCGAAGGCATGCGACCCCGCGGGCAATGGCAGATTTTCACCGTTCGCGACCACGACGATTGGGAGCGAAATCGTCTGAGCGGTCAAAGAGGAGACCCGAGCGGAGGTCACGATGAGGCCCTTCGCGCCGCAGTGAGCGATGACCCGCTCGATCTCCGAGAACTGGGAATCGGGATACAAGACGACGGGTACACCTCCGGCGCGGAGGACAGCCGTGAACGCGACCATCAGCTCGAAACCGCTGGGGAGCAGCAGCACCATGCGATCGCCCGGTGTGAGACCGAGTTGTGCCAGCGCTCCGGCCAACCGACGGCAGTGGTCATGCAGTGCTCGGCTTGTCCACGTGCGACTGCCGACGACAAGCGCGTCGTAGTCGCCGTAGGTCTCGAGATTCTCGTCCTCCAAGCACGCGATATTCATGGTTCCCGAACGGATCTCCCTCTGAAGATGACCGGCGAACTGAGCTTAAACCAGAATGTGCCCCGTGCGGAAGCGCCCTAGCGATATCGCATTTGCGACCCCGCGTGCGATGAACGGTGTACGCGCTGCACTTCACAACACCTCGGAGATCGACGATCATGATCGAAGACGCGATGAAACGGGGCGCGCTCCATCGTGGACTCAATACTCGCAAACCTATCGAATCTGTCCGAAAAGTTGCCCGCGATCGAGGATCGGAGCGGCATCTGGACACGGGGAGATCTCCGCCGGGCTGTTCAGTATGCCCACGCCTACTTTTCCCGCGCCGGCGTCGGCGTCGGCCACCGCGTGGCAATCGTCACCGGCGATGACAAACGCGTGGTCGCCGCCCTCCTCGGGGCGCGCGCTGCGGGTGCGCTGGTATGCCCGATCGATCCGGCGGACGCCGAAGGGCAAGCGGCGCGAGTTCGCGCGCGCCTGGTGGTCGCTGTCGGGCGCGTGCCCGGCGTCGATACCGTCGACGTCGGCGCACTCTTCGTCGAGCCTGGCCCTTCACTCCCGAGCGCGCAAGGGAGCGGCTCCGCTTGGGGTGTCGCGACCTCCGGCTCCAGCGGGTCACCGAAAACGGTCGTCCTCACCGAGAGCTCCGTCGCACACGTTACCGCCGCGATACAGGAGCGCGTCCGATACACCGCGCAGGACCGTGTTCATGGCGGGCTTCCCCTGCACCACACATACGGGCTGTCTCAGTTGTGGTTGGCAATGGTTTCTGGCGCGTGCCTCTACCTGCCGGGGGGCCAGCCGACGCAAGCCGGTCTGCAGCGCTGGCTCGGCGGCGCGACGGTATTGCCAACCATTCCGTCGAAGTTGAGGTTCTTGTACGAGATTGGCGCACGGCCCGAGGCCAGACTGATTACGCTGGCCGGTCAGGGCGCCGAGCCTGATACACGGAAGCTGTTCGCATCGTCGCGGTGCTCGGCAACCTACCTGTATTTTTATGGGCTGACCGAGGCGTCCACGCGCGTGCTGTGGCTCGGCCATGAAGAGTTCTTCCAGCGGCCACGCGCTACGGGCCGGCCGATTCGAGGTGTGCGGGCCTGGGTCGAGGCCGACGGCGAACTGTGGGTCGAGGGACCCAACGTCGCGGCGGGCTATCTGGATGATCCCGCTGCGACCGCTGTTCGGTTTCCCGAAGGAAAGCTTAGAACCGGTGATTATTTCGAAGTCGATGGCGATCTCTTCAGCTACCTGGGACGGGTCGACGGCATCTTCAAACGCTTCGGCGAAAAGGTGATTCCGGAGCGGGTCGAAGCGGCGATCCAGTCGCACCCTGACGTGCTCAAGTGTCTGGTCACGCCCGAGGCCGGGCCCGGTGGAGAGGCAGCACCTGTTGCCTGGGTCGTTGGCCGAGACGGCTTTACCGATGGGCCAGCGCTGATCCATCACGCGCGCACGCTGCTTCCTCCGGTCATGATCCCCATGGTAGTGCGCTTCGTGTCCTCCTTGCCGGCCACCTCCAACGGCAAGCTTTTGCGCCTGGCGCCCGAGCCATCGCCCCAGCTGCTCGCCAACCCGCCCATTGTCGCGAAGCGCGACCGAGGCGAAATCGAGGCGTGGCTTCGCGACGCGCTCGCCGGAATGCTCGCTGTTTCTGCGCCCGCAATCGACCCAAACCGACCACTCGCTGAGTATGGATTGGATTCGCTCGGCAGCGTTGACCTGATCGCCGCGCTGGGGCAATGGCTTGGCCAAAGCGTTTCTTACTCGGTCGTATGGAGCCACCCGACGCTTGCGGCACTGAGCGAACACCTTGCGGGGCCCCACGCGTCTGACGCATGCCAATCGAGCGAGCAGGCATTGGACGCCCAGCGATGGTCGTCCCCGATTCTTCCCCGCTCAGCCGACGCTTCGACCCTCGTCTCACAGTTCGAACGGCGGCGCCTGCAGCTGTCGCGCGCCGCTCCAGACGCCGATGGGCGTAGCGTCTGGCTGGCAGGCGAGGCCGACGGAGCCTTCCGGCCGGAAATCTTCACGGCCGCGCTCGGCGAGCTCGCGATGCGGCACGACGTCCTACGTTCGAAGTTTTCCTTCTCGGGCGGAAGCGACTCGAAGGTCATTCTCCCGCGCGTGCCAATAGACGTCCGCGTCCACGACCTCGCCAGGCTGCCCGAGCGGAGTCGCCGGCGCAGTGGCCTTTCGATTCTGGCTAACGAGGTCAGTCAGGTTTTCGACCTCGCCAGCGCACCGTTGCTCAAGGCGGCGGTGGTGAAGCTGGCGGAGCGACGTTACTTCTTCCTGGTCGTCCTCGATCACGTGATTGCGGACGCAGCTTCGGTTGCCTTAGCCTGGTCAGATCTGCGCACGATCTACTCCGCAATCGCATCCGGACAGGACCCGCCGCCGCGGCCGACCCTGCAATACATCGATTTCACCGACTGGCATGAGCGACTGCTGGCCGGCCCGCACGCCGAACGGCTCAAGGAGCATTGGGCACAGCACCTCGCGGGCAGCGCTCCCCCGACTCGACGCGCGGCAGACGAGTGGCGGGGCGCCGAGGGAGCAGGCGAGCGCAGAGACACTGCGCTCGCGCCTTTTCCCTGCCATCGCGCGTTTCTTGACGTCCCAGATGCAGTGAGCGCAGACGTTCGCCGCACCGCGATGCGGCACGGTTGCACCTCATTCGTCTTCTACTACAGTGCCTTCGCCCTTCTCTTGGCGAGAGCTTCCGGAGACTCGGACATCGCGATATCGAGCTCTTACGACTTCCGAAATCGCGAACGGGAGCTTCGGGACGTGTTCGGAATGCTCACCAACACGTGTGGGCTCAGGATCGACTTGGCTGGAGTCGCAACCCTCTCCGACCTGTTGGGACGGGCGAGGACGGAAGTCTCGCGGATGATCACGACCAGCGATCTCCCGGCGACGCTCTATCCTGCGACCGGTGTCTTCCAGGTGCTCTTCAACTACGTCGAGGTTGGCACGCAACCTATATTGCCGGCATGGGATGGATTCAGCGTGCGCGCACTGGGCCGAGCCGCATTGTCTCCAGCTGGGTATCCCTACCGGAACAGCCACGATCTGCTTTTCGTGCTTCGCAACAACGCCGGCACACTCTCCGGCGCCGTCATCGCCAACGCAGCGCTATGGTCGAAACCTGATGTCCAAGAGATGGCCTCGGCGTACGGGACGCTCCTGCGTCGGATGACCGAGCCTCGCGCGGATTTTGCGCAACTGCTGTCGGAGCGCCTCTCGCACTGCTGAGCTGGGAGAAGGTTCACATCGCATCCTCATAGTTGGGGTGCGCGAGCCAGGCAGCGAAATACGCGAAGTCGTCAGCCCATATCGATTCTCTCGAATCGCGCTTCGATGAAAGCCTGCCGCATCGACGGCTCCCGCGCGACAGCCATGAATCTTCAATCGCCTGGTGACTTGCAGCGAAAGTCTAGCAAGGATTGGCGCAGCGACACGCGTCGGCCCGTCGACCGGCACGTTGGCCCGGTTGGAGCAAGCCGTGATACGCTGCCTTCGTGCGCGCTTCGTGGAGTCGGAATTCCTATCCTTGCCTGGCTGCGCTCTGGCCAGCAGCGCTCGGTGCCGCCGTCCTCGTCGGAGCGTTCTTGCGTCTCGACCAGATTCTCTCCCAGGTGCTGATCGACGACGAATGGCACGCGGTGCACGAGGTACTCCAGCGGACACCCGCCGCAATGCTCGTTGACTTCGGCTGGGCGGATTACAGCATCCCGCTAGGAATCTTGGATTGGTACGAAGCCCGCTGGTTCGGCCTGTCCGAGATCGCGCTTCGGGCGCCGATGCTTGCCTGCGGGCTCGCGACACTGGTTGTGCTGCCACTCTACGTTGCACCACGCGTCGGACGCGCGACGGCGTCGGTGTTTGCGGTGCTCCTCGCGATTTCGCCGCTCCTTATCATCTACAGCCGAATGGCGCGCCCGTATGCGATTACGCTGCTGCTTGGATGGATCGCCCACGCTGCCTTCGTGCGCTACCACGCATCACCGCGCGGCCAGGCGCGAGCCGGCATCGTGTACGGAACGGCCACGACCCTCGCGCTATGGCTGCACCCCATCGTCGGTCCGTTCGTGCTCACGCCGCTGCTTTGGGGAGCCCTGCAGTTGCGCCACGCCGCCGGGGTCGCCGATCGACGCCAGCGCCTCCTGCGCTTGGTCTGGGTCGCGCTACCTACGTCCGTCGCGATCGCGGTGCTGTTGCTGCCGCCCATGGTCGCGCACCCCGAGTCGCTGCTGGGCAAAAGCGGGGTCGACGTACCCAACCTCGGAACGCTGGTCGGGGTGTGGTACGCGTGGCTGGGAACCGGGTACACCGGCGCCCTCGTGATTTGCCTCGCACTGGCCGCCTACGGTGCGGGCGAGATCTGGCGCGCGCTGCCAGAGGCGCACACCGGCTCGCTGGGCATCGCCCTGACGCTTCTCGCCGTGATGTTGACGCGCCCCGCGTGGAGCGCAAACCCGGCAACGCTCGCGCGTTATCTGCTGCCGTTCCTCCCGCTGCTGTTGCTCGCAGTGGCGGCCGGCGCGATCAGGGCGGCACGCCATATTGCGACCCCGGGCACCGGGGTGCGTCGGGCGCTGGCCGCAGGCATGGCGGCACTGCCATGCGCCGCACTGGCGTTCGAGTCGCCGCTTGCGCCGATGCTGCAGTACCCGCGCACGCAAACCGTGGGGCTGGTGTATTACATGGATTTCCGACCGGCCAAGAATCCGTTTCTCCCTTATACCCATGCCATCCCGCTGTCGCCGTTCTGGCAAAGCCTTGCCGCGCAGCCCGCGGGAAGCATACGTATCGCCGCGGCACCGTTCTATTTCGAAAGCTACAACTGGGACGCGGCGCGATGGGAGCGCGTAAGTCGTCAGCGCGTGCTACCAGGCTATCTTACGGGGCTGTGCGTCGACCAGCGCGGCGGCGAGGTGCCGGAAAGCCCGCTGTTCGACTTCCGCAATGCGGTGCATCTTGGCGATGAGCGGTCGCTCGCGCAGCGGAAAATCGATTACGTCGTCTGGCAGAAACCCTACTTACAGACCAGTAGAGGCAAGCCCGAGCCGATCGGCGAGGATACCGCGCACTGCGAGCCCGCGCTGCGCGCAAGGTTCGGTGCGCCGGCCTTTGAGGATCCACACCTGATCGCATTTCGCGTTTCGCGCCAGACTGAGCCGTCGCCGGATGCTCAACGGTAAGCGCATCGTCGTGGTCATGCCGGCCTTCCGCGCGGGCCGGACGCTGGAGGCGACGTGGCGCGACCTGCCGCGCGACGTGGTCGACGCGATCGTCGTCGTCGACGACGCCAGTGATGACGATACCGTCGCCGTGGCACGGACACTCGGACTCGACGTGATATTGCACCCGCAGAACCTGGGCTACGGCGCCAACCAGAAGACCTGCTACACCGCGGCGCTCGGGCGCGGCGCCGATATTGTGGTCATGGTGCATCCGGACTACCAGTACGAACCGCGCCTGGTTACAGCCATGGCCGGCATGATTGCGTCCGGCGTCTACGACCTGGTGCTTGGCTCGCGCATCCTGGGTGGCGGGGCGCTGAAGGGCGGCATGCCCGGCTGGAAATATGCCGCCAACCGGATCCTCACGCTGTTCGAGAACCTGCTGCTCGGCGCCAAACTTTCCGAGTACCACACCGGCTTTCGCGCGTATCGCCGCGACCTGCTCGAAGCGCTGCCATGGACGGGCAACTCCAACGACTTCGTATTCGACAACCAGCTCCTCGCCCAGGCAATCGTTGCCGGATTCCGCATCGGGGAGATTTCCGTGCCGACGCACTACTTTGCCGCAGCGAGCTCGATCAACCTGTCGCGCTCGCTGACCTACGGTCTCGGTGTCGTCGGAACGACCCTCCTCGCCTTCGCCGCACGTTGCGGCCTTTACCGGCACCGACTGTTTGCTCCGGTGGCCAGGCGCACCGGGTAGTGGCGTCTTGTCCCTTCTTCCCATTCGCGATGCCACTACCCAAGCTCCTGCGCAGGCCCGCCTCTGCCGACAACGCACTGCACTGGATGCACACCTTCGCTCTGCATGTTGCGACCGGATTCCTCGCGGTCGCCGCGCACTATGCGGTCATGTACGGGCTGCTGCGAACCGGAATGGCCGGGGTGCCGGCCAGTGCGGTCGGGTTTCTCGCCGGCGCGTTGACCCGATTTGCGCTGTCGTATTGGCACATCTTCGAGCCGACGCGCGGCGTCGCCGTTGCCAGCATTCGCTTCGTCGTCGTCATCGCCGCGCAGCTTGGCGCGAACAGCGCGCTGCTCGCGGGCCTGCTCGCGCTCGGGACCAGCCTGTGGCCAGCACAGATCGCCACGACAGTCGTGCTGACGTTCGGCAACTATCTGGCCTACCGACTTTGGGTCTTCCGCTGATCGCCTGCGGCGCGGCGCGGTCCAACCCGGCACCTTTCGATGATCGGCGCTAACGGCGAATGCCTGTTTCGCACCGGCAGGCAATCAGAAACTGCGGCGGCATTGCCGAGCACCCGCTGCAAATCGCCTTCGTGCGGCTTGGGCACGCTGCGGCGACCTCGGGCTGTGGCGGTGATGCCAGGGAGTAGCGAGTCGACGAACGCGTTGGCTTGCGGCGCACCGACCACCGCGCGCGGCGCGTTTTGAGTTCTTCCTCGCCGTGACAAGTCCGATGCCCGACTAGGAACGGTTGCCTGGTTGTGGCGGCCCGCCCAGCTTGAGCTGTTGCGCTGCCAGCGCGTATCCGCCCGCGGCACCGTCGACGAAGTGGACGTGGTCGTTCTCAAAAATGGACGGGACGATGCAGGTCATGAGCGCCGCCGGCTGGCGATGCAGCCCGAAGCGCGCGATGTTCGCCGCCCGGGCAGCGCTCAGGCGTGTTTCGATTCGGTCCGCAACCACAGGCGTGCAGTCGAGCGTCATGCGCAGATTGTCGTCGAACTTGCGGAAGTCCGAATTCTCCACGACTTCACGGCGATAACGGGCCGGGTCGAAATCGCCAACGCGAATGCCGAGCTTCATGATGACGTAGGCGATCAGTGTGCCGATGAGTACCTTCAGTCGGCGAAAGAAGAACGACTCGCCGACCTGGCGCGACGTGCGGGCTTCCAGGTCCACTCCCGGTGGCGGCCAGCTCACGCCGGGCGCTTCGTCGGGCACCGGTCGCGCGACGTCCGAGCTGGCCTCAAGATCGGCTAGAAGATCCTGCACCAGGGTGCGGAACGCGGGGTCGCCGTGTGTCACCGGCGCGACGACGAGCGAGAGGATCAGGCCGTGCGCGGCGGGAATGTCGTCCCAGCGGCAAGACAATCCGCTCAGGTCCGGACGGGTCCCCGATGCGGCCGCCGGGACGGCGAATCGCCCCTCCTTCATAGCCGCTTCGGCCCACGCCAATCCACCGCCCGAAAACATCGCGAAGGAAACGTTTTTCGACGGCCCGAACCGGGCCACCCGCAGGTCGAGCGCGTGCTCGCGCACCACCGACGCGGGAACGAGCGCGGCCCGCAGCTCCAGACCCAGATCGTCGCGGGCCCAGGCGGCGGTGGCCGCGAGTGCCGAACGCGCAACATCTGCGTCGCGGCTGGAAACGGCGAAGCTTGCGCCGTCGCCGCCGAAGATGAAAGGAAATTTGCGTCCTGCCAGCGCATTGGAAACCGCGGCAATGACCGATGCCCCGGCCGTGTTCACCGCCTTGTAGCGGCCTGCGCTGATGGCCTTGGTCGAGCTCACGACATCGGTCAGTCCCACCAGCCAATCGTCGGGCAGCGGCCGATAGTGCGTCGGATCCATGATGCCGGCGAAAGCCTCGAAGATCGGCAGGCAATCATAGAAGTCGGCGTGGTGCGGCATTGGATTGGCGCGGCGAAGTCAGGGTCGTGGCAATGCGCTCGAGATCGGAGTCGTTGCCCGATGCGCCTGCCGACGTGTCGCGTCTGCAGGCGAGTCCGCTCCGTCGTCAGGCGAGTGTAACGCCGACAAGCCGCCCGACGCCGTAGGTGATTGCCGCCGCCGCGAAGCCGAGCAAAAGCGAACGCACGCTGGTGAAGACCACGTTGCGGGCGGTAAACAGGGAAGACCCCGCGCCAATGAGCGCGAGCGCGAATCCGGACAGCGTGAGGCTTGCGGCCAGCGCCGCCGGGCCCTGCAGCCAGAAGAAGGGAGCAACCGGGAAGATCGCGCCCACGGCGAAGAGCAGGAACGAGGAACCCGCCGCCGCCCAGGCCGAGCCGCCGAGCTCCTTCGGATCGATGCCGAGCTCTTCGCGCACCAGCGTATCGAGGGCGGTCTCCTTGTCGGACATCAACCGCTCCGCCAGCGCGCGGGCCTGCACTTCCTCCAGTCCCTTGGCTTGATAAATGAGGATCAGCTCTTCCTTTTCTTCCTCGGGCGTACGCTTGAGCTCCTCAGCCTCGACGTCGATCTGCTGCTGGCTCATCTCGCGCGAACTGGTCACCGACAGCCATTCGCCGATGGCCATCGAACACGCACCGGCAATGAGCCCGGCGAGGCCGACGGTGAGAATGGTCGTGGCGGAACTGATGGCGCCCGCCGCGCCCATAACCAGGCTCAGGTTCGAGACCAACCCGTCGTTGGCTCCCAGCACTGCGGCACGCAGCGCATTGCCGCCGCGGCGGTGGCGCCCTTCCAGCTGGGCCAGGGTACTGCCCGACAGGCCGCCGGGGATCGACGCGGCGACCTGCTGCACGATGCGATGGTGCGAGCGCTCGGCGAGGGGCAGCCCGCCAGCAACCGCCTCCGGTTGCCGGTCGTATTGCGTGCTGTCCCGCTGTTCCAGACTACTTAGGACGGGGAGCACGAATTGCGGCCCGAAGCGGCGCGCCAGCCACGCCAACGCGCTCGTGCGCCAACCCAAATGCAGGGATCCGGCTCGGGTCCCGGTTTTCGCCAGTTGCTGCCGCCAGAACTGCGCGTGCGCCTCCTCGACCGCGGCCAGGCGACGGTAGACTTCGCGCAAGTGCGCGTCGGGTTCGGCTTCCGCCAGGGCGTGGTAGAGGCCGGCACTGTCGAACTCGCCCTGCAGGTTGGTGCGATAGCGGTCGATCGAAGGGCTGTCCGTCATGGCAATGCGCCTCGCAGCTTAGCCTCGGCTCGGGGCCCCAGGGCGACGGCAGCTGCCCATCCTACGCCGCGAGCCTGCGCAGCGCACGGCACCGGACGCTAACTCGGCCGCGACCCACGCACAATGCACCGCCGCTCAATCCCGGTGCCGACTCCGGCGCGCGACGCCATGTTCTGGTAATCTGTAGCCTACTGGAATCATGGCGGCGGCGAAAGGGCCCATGGCGCGCAGGCGACGATTGAACCCCCGCGGCGACACCGGGATCGGTGCGATCGTGCGCTACAGAGCGGCGCATTCCGAGTCGAGAAGCCGGCGCCGCTGCGACAAGCGGGCATTGCGCCCGCTTCGTGCGAGCCGCATCGCCGCGCTTCAGCGGTCACGGTACACCGACGGTCCCTGACCTCGTGCGAGCGGCGGATCCAAGCATGCGCGTCCTTGCGTCTACCGCCCAATCGGAACCGGATGCCGAGCGACGGAAGAACCTCGCGCCGGTCGAGCGCGTTCGTGAGGGCTCCCGCGTTGTGGCCGAGGCGCTCATCGCCGGCTATCGTGCGCACGGTTATCGTCTGGCGTCGATCGATCCCCTCCGGACCGGCCCGGTGGATTTTTCATCCATCGCCGAACTCGATCCGCATAGCTATGGCGACGCCGACGACGAGTACACCACGTATTTGGTCGATTTGGGCGGCGTTGCGCGCAGCCTTAATTTCACCGAGCTCCTCAGTCGCCTGCATTCGTGCTACTGCGGCACGATTGCCATCGATTGTGCCCATCTTCGGGCCGACGACCAACGGCGCTGGCTGTACACGCGGTTCGAGAACAGGTATGGAACAGCACCGCTGATTGACGGCGAGGCCCGGCGGATTCTCGAACAGCTCGTCGCAGCCGAAACGTTCGAACACCATCAGAGGGCAACGTACCCCAGGCACAAGCAATTCAGCCTCGAGGGAAGCGAATCCATCGTCACGCTGCTCATTGGCGTTATCGAGGAGGCGGTGCGCAATGGTGTCGAAGACGCAATTCTGGGCATGCCGCATCGAGGCCGATTGAACATCCTCAGGAATGTCTTTCGCGTGCCTGCCCGGCAACTTTTCTCGCTCTTTGCCGGTTCACCTGATCCGGCGCTGGCGGCGTGGGACCTGAAGGACCATCTCGGGTATTCGACGCAACGGGAAACTGTCCACGGCAGCATCAATCTTCTGCTCGCGCACAATCCATCCCACCTGGAGAGCGTATCGCCGGTCATCTGCGGCATGGCGCGCGCCTTGCAGGATCGCAAGCGGGTCGGATTTAGCAAGAAAGTAATGCCGATTCTCATTCATGGCGACGCCTCCTTTTCTGGGCAAGGCGTTGTCACCGAGACGCTTAATCTGTCCCAGACTCGTGGCTATGGTGTGGGCGGAACGGTGCATTTGATCCTAAACAACCAGATCGGCTCGACCATATCGCATCCCGCGGATTCGCGCTCGACGCCTTATTGCGGAGACTTTGCGCGCGCGATCGACGCGCCTATTGTGCGCGTCAATGCAGACGATCCCGAGGCGGTTGCGTTCGCGGCGCAGATCGCAACGGGGTATCGCATGGAATTCGGTGCGGATATCGTCGTCGATCACGTCGGCTATCGGCGCCACGGCCACTTCGGCGGCGATGATCCGACGATGACGCAACCGGCTATGCAGCGTCGAATTCGCAGTCAAGCGAGTATTGTCAGCCTCTATGCCGACAAGCTGGCGCAGTCCGGGCTAATACGAGACGGCGAGGTAGAGCGGCTGAAGGCGGAGGCATCGGCCGAACTCGCCGCGGCCGGCGATGACGATGCAACTGCGATGGCGCCGATGCATCCACCGCCGACGAGCCTCCCACCACCCCCCTCCGGGACCAGACCCGTGGTCACCGCGATTCCACTCGATCAGTTGCAAACGATTTTGCAAAAACTGACTGTCGTACCGGCGGGCTTTGCGCTTCATGTCGGAATCCGGGATCTGCTTGAGGGCTGGCAGATTGCCTTGGACGATGACAATCGGTGCGTCAACTGGTGCCTCGCCGAAAACCTCGCCTATGGATCCTTGCTGGCGAACGGATTCAATGTCCGCCTTTCCGGCCTGGACGTGGGTCGGGGAAGCTTTTTTCATCGCTACCACGTCTGGCATGATCAAGAGGCCGAGGCGGACGGGCAGCATCTGCACGTTCCCCTCCGCTATGTCGCGGCGGCGGGGGGAGTCTTCTCAATCTTCGAGTCGCCGCTTTCCGAGGAAGCCGTCCTCGGATTTGAGTATGGATACACACTTCAATGCGGACGCGATCTGGTCATCTGGGAAGCGCAATTTGGCGACTTCGTGAACAACGCGCAAGTGATCATCGATCAGTACATCGCGTCCGGTGAACGCAAGTGGGGCTACAAGAGTGGCCTGGTCGTCTTGCTGCCGCATGGGCACGAAGGGGGAGGTCCAGAGCACTCCTGCGCCTACCTGGGCCGGTTCCTCCAGCTCTGTGCCGAGGACAACATGCAGGTCGTCATGCCATCGACTGCCGCCCAGTGCTATCACCTGCTCCGGCGTCAGGCGCTGACGGTTGAACGCAAGCCCCTTATCGTGATGACACCGAAGACCTTGCTCTACGGTAACGCGGGCTCTTACGCGCGCCTGCGCGACCTGGCGGAGGGCGAGTTCTGTCCGCTCCTCCTCGAGCACGCCGCGATCGATCCGGCGACGGTGGTGCGTGCGGTCATCGTCAGCGGCAAACTCTATTATGACCTTGCGCGCGGGCGTGCCGAGGCCGAACTGTGCAACGTGCCGATCCTGCGTCTCGAGCAACTCTACCCGTTTCCGGCCCATGCGCTCGCGGCCGCACTGCGGTGTCATCCGCTCCTGCGTGAGGTGGTTTGGGCGCAGGAGGAAGCCAAGAACCACGGTGCCTGGCATCTGCTTCGCGATGCGCTCGAAACGATTTTGCCGCCCGATGTGTCGCTGCACTATGCCGGTCGCCCCGCGGCGGCGGCAACAGCGGTATGCAAGCCGGCGCAGCACGCGGCCGAGCAAAACGCCGTTATCGCGGCAGCACTCGGGTTGGCACGGGTGTGATTGTGGGCGCCGAGAGTTCGATCACCGAGCACCGCACCGCCAAGTCAGCCGATTTTCTCGGCTTCCTGATTTGGCGGTCTCGACAGCAGATAGGTGTGCGCTGCGGTCGCGAAGGAAAGGAACGCGGCCGGCTCCATAGGGCGGGCGAAGAGGAAGCCTTGCAAGACGTCGCAGCCTTGCGCTACCAAGTAGTCTGCTTGCGCGCGTGTTTCCACGCCCTCGGCAATCGTTCGTAGACGCAATCCCTTGGCTAGCCCGATCGTTGCTTGAACGATCGATGCGGTTGCGTCGCTGGTCGTCAGTTCGGCGATAAACGTTCGGTCGATCTTCAGGGTATTGAGCTGCAAGCCCTTGAGATAGCTCATCGACGAATAACCCGTGCCGAAATCGTCGAGCGCAATCGAAACCCCCAGCGCCCTGAGTCCCTCGAGAATCGTCTTACTGCCATCGATATCGTCCATTAGCAGGGATTCGGTGAGCTCGAGTTCGAGTAGTCTCGGATCGAACCCGGTGTCATTGAGCACCGCTCTGATCGTGTTAACGAAACTATGCTGGCGGAACTGTCGGTTGGAGACGTTGACCGAAACGGCAATGCGCGGCAAGCCAATGCGGTACCAGCGAACCATCTGCTTGCAGGCGCTGCGCAGCACCCATTCGCCGATCGAGTCGATAAGGCCCGTCTCTTCCGCCATCGGGATGAATTGTCCAGGCGAAACGAGCCCGTATTCCGGATGCATCCAGCGCAGCAACGCCTCAACGCCCGCGATGCGGCCGGTTCGGGCTGAGATAAACGGCTGGTAGTGCAGCAGCAGCTCGTTCCGTTCGAGGGCGTGAAACAGAGCATTCTCCATGGACAGCCGGCTCTGGGCGCCGGCGCTCATATCCGCGCTGTACATGACGTAGCAATCCCCGCCACGCGCCTTGGCCCTGTACATTGCGGTGTCCGCATTCTTGAGCAGCGTCTCCGCTTCGGCGTTAGCGCCCACTGACACGCTGATGCCGATCGAGGCGGTGACGTGTAGCGCCTGCTGGTCGACCACGAAAGGCTCTTTCAATGCGGTCAGACAGCGTTGGGCGACGGTGACAGTGGTGGCGGAATCTTGAAGCCCTGGGAGCAGAAGGACGAATTCGTCGCCACCCCAGCGCGCCAGCGTATCGCATTCCCTGATGCAGGAATTGAGTCTCGCACCGGCAACCTTGAGCAATGCGTCTCCCATGCTGTGACCGAGCGTGTCGTTGATGTTCTTGAACCGGTCGATGTCAATCATGAGCATGGCGAGCGTCGAACCCTCGCGGCGGGCCTGGACCGATCCGCTCGCGAAGCGCTCATCGAGCAGGAACCGGTTCGGAAGGGTTGTCAAATGATCGGTTCGAGCCAGATCATGGAGGCGTTCTTCCATCCGCCTGCGATCACTGACGTCGCGCGAGATACATAGCACCCTCCCTGTCTCTTCACCGGTGGCTTTCTTCATCTCCCGCACGGTCGTCTCGAACCACACGTAATGTTGATCCACATGACGCGCGCGATACATGACCGTAAGTAAGCCTTTCGTCTGTATCGCTTCGGTGAACGCGGCGCGAACGACTTCATAATCTTCCGGGTGCACGTATTCGAACAGCGAATGACCAACGAGAGCCGTGTGTGAAACGCCGAGGAAGTTGGCAACCACGGGAGAAGCATAGGTGATCATTCCCTCAGGCGTGTGCTTCGTAATCAGGTCGGTGGAATTCTCGGTGATAAGCTGATAGCGGCGCTTCGATTCCAGCAGGGCTTCCTCCCGCTCCTTCACGCGAGCGGTGAGGCGATTGAACGCCGTTGTCAGCGCGCGAATTTCGCCGGTGCCCTTGTCGCCGGCCAACGGGGCGATTTCCTCGTTGGCTGTATAGCTCGTGAGATGTCGGGTCAAGGACACGAGTGGCTGCATCGTATAGCGCGTCAGAACCCAGATGGCACCGACCACGATCACGCCCGCCACGAGCAGGAACTCGAGGAAGTGGGCGATCAGGTCGTTTACCGCAAGGAAGGCTTCGCTCTTGGGGTAGACGGCAGCAACGATCCAGTTCGACGAGGGAACACGCTTGAAGGAGACGAACGCCTCGCGACCGTTCGCATCCACCGTCTCTTCGGTGCCCTCAAAGCCCCCCAGCGCGCGCTCGAAGAGCGCATTGGCGTGCGGGGCGAAGGCGGCCTGGGAAAGGCGCATCCGCTCCGGATGCATGATGAGTTTACCCTCGCCGGTGACGATATAGAGATAGCCCGACTTGCCGATCACTGTCTTGGCGATGTTGCCGAGCATGCCGGGATGGGTGAGACCGAGGCTGCCGGTAAGGATGCCCAGCAGCCGCCCGTCCTTGGACAGAACCGGCATGGTCATTACCAGTACCATGTTCGCGTCGCCGACGTTGGTGAGGAACGGCTCGGAAATGACGGGTTGCCCCGTAATGATCGTATCCTGGATGTACGGACGCCAAGACGCGTCCTCACCCCGCCGGCCGGACCGGAACGGACGCTCGGCGAGCAGGATCCCCTCGGACGAGAACAGGAAGACGGATCGGTCGATCGCGGCATAAAGGCCGCTGTTACGGTCCAGGTAGCGTTGTGCGGCGTCATAGGACGCGACGTCCGCCTCGGTGATTTCGCTCGCGCTCAACGACAGGATGTGTTGCAGCGCGCGCAGTTTCTGGTCCACGTTATCGGCAATACGCTCGACCAGCGTGTTCTGTTCGGCGACCATCACGTTCATCAGCTGCGTGCGGAACGAATGCATCGATGCCATGCCCACTGCTAGGATGGCAGTCAGAAACAAGACCGAGATCGCGGTCGCCGTCCGGGTGGCGAGCGTGGATCGGTTAAGTCTTAGTAACAAGGCACGCATTGTTGTGTAGCGTACAATTGACGCCGTCTCGAGCGGCGATCCGTTAGGCAAAGGCCAGGGCTCTTTGCAAGAACCGTGCCCCGTCGCTCGGAAGAATGCCAAGCCCGCGACGCCGTCCGGCCGGTCGCCGTCGCGACACCGGGAGGCTCCGGTTGCGAGGAATGGGATCGCCGAGGATAGCGGGTAACTGCCGCTAGCCGACAGATCCTGCGCCTAGCGCGCCGGCTGCGAGGAAACCGCGGATGATATGAAGCCCAGGGTCACGGCACCGTGTCCACGGTGTCGTCATTTGGCAGGAGGGTTCGATGACCGCCGCGTGCGCGCATCTCGATCAGATCAAGGTCACGCAAACCGACAAGACCTATTGCGAGGACTGCATCAAGACCGGCGACAGCCGGCTGCACCTGCGCATGTGCCTTAGCTGCGGACATGTCGGCTGTTGCGACTCCTCGCCCAACCAGCATGCGACCAAGCACTTCCGGCGCA
This sequence comes from uncultured beta proteobacterium, assembly GCA_963763625.1. Lineage (GTDB taxonomy): Bacteria > Pseudomonadota > Gammaproteobacteria > Burkholderiales > Casimicrobiaceae > PALSA-1003. The sequence goes on from CAVXPH010000006.1 coordinate 30,349, forward strand.
GCCGCCACCCGCTGATGCGTTCGGTTGAGCCGGGCGAGGGCTGGATATGGTGCTCCGTGGACGAAATCGTGCCTGGCGAGCTCCCGCCTTTGCGTTAGGCGCGCTGGTAAACCTTGCGCCCGGCGACATAGGTTGCGCGTACCGCGCGATCGTCGGCGAGTGTCATTTGGATAAAAAGCGCTTCGTCGAGATTTTCGGCGCAACCCATCCGATGGGCGATAAGCGGTGTCGACTTGAGGTCGAGCACGACGAGATCGGCCTCCATACCGGGCGCGATGCTGCCGATCGTGTCGTCGAGATAAAGCGCGTGCGCCGCGCCGCGCGTGGCGAGGTAGAAGGCATGGGCGGCCGGCAGCGCGTGGCCATGCAGCTGGGCGGCCTTGTATGCCTCGCCCATGGTCTGCAGCATCGAGAACGACGTTCCGGCGCCGACATCGGTAGCGAGTCCGACGCGGACCGGGCGCTCCGGCCGGACCGCGTTGCTGACATCGAAATAGCCACTGCCGAGGAAGAAATTCGACGTCGGGCAATGCGCGAGCGCGGTACCCGTTTGATGGCAGCGCAGGAGCTCGCTCTCGGTGAGCCAGATGCCGTGCCCGTAGATCGCGCGCCGACCAAGCAGCCCGTAATGGTCGTATACGTCGAGGTAGCCCTTGCGCTGCGGAAAAAGCGTCCGGATCCAGGCCACTTCCTGCCGGTTCTCGGCGACGTGCGACTGCACGAAACAGTCCGGATGCTCGGCTTTGAGCGCCCCGGCGGCCTGGAGCTGCTCGGGGGAACTCGTCGCCGCAAAGCGGGGCGTGATCGCATAGAGCAACCGCCCGCGCCCGTGCCAGCGGTGGATCAACGCCTTGGACTCGTCGTAGCCGGTGCGGGCGGTATCGAGTAGATTGTCCGGCGCGTTGCGGTCCATGAGGACCTTGCCGGCGATCGTGCGCAGGCCGAGCTTCTCGGCTTCCGCAAACAGCGCATCGACCGACTGCGGATGCACCGTGCAATGCACCGCGGAGGTCGTGACGCCGTTGCGGAGGCTTTCCTGCAGGAAGACCTTGGCCACGGCGTGCGCGAGCTTGGCGTCGGCAAAGCGCTGCTCGGCGACGAAGGTGTACCGGTTGAGCCAGTCGAGCAGCTGTTCGCCGCCCGCGCCAATAATCTGCGTCTGCGGGAAGTGGACATGGCAGTCGATGAACCCGGCCATGATGAGCGCGTCTCGCCCGTAGTCCATGACCCGCACCCCGGGCGGCAGCTGCGGACGCACCACCGGCGCCGGCCCGACCTGGGTGATGCGGCCGTCCGCCATGGCGACGATCGCATCCGGTTCGTAGTGCAGTGTCTCGCGGATGCCGCGCTGGAACGGGTCGCCGGAGTAGGTCAACACGGGCCCGCGCATCGCGCCGGTGGGCGCAGGCCGGACGCGCCGCATCGCCGCCGGGCCATGATGCGCTGAAGCGGACCGCCGCGCACTCATCGCGAGCGCGGCGCGGCTGGCTTCATCGCCTGCTCCCGGCATAGTCGGGCGCGGGTCCCCGGCGCCGCGCCGCCCGGCGGACGTTCTTCCAGCGCCGATGCACCCAGTACCATTGTTCAGGGTGGCGCAGGATCAGCCGCTCCAGCGCGGCATTGTACGCCCGGGTATTGCGCCGGATCTCCGTGCCGACGTCGGCAGCGGTGAGCAAAGGGAGCGCTTCTTCGAAGCGCAGGACATGTCGTCCGTCGGGCTTGCGCCAGCTCGCCGCGGGCAGCACCTGCGCATCGGAGGCGAGGGCGAGCAGCGCCAGGCTCTTGAACGTCCACGCGGGATGGCCAAAGAAGTCGACCTCGATGCCGTCCGGCGGTCCGGCGTGCTGATCGAATGGAAAGACAACGGCATCTCCGGCCGCGAGCGCGTCGAGGATCGCGTCGAGCGACCCGCGCTTCGCCAACACGCCGAAACCGGCGCGCTGGAAACGCCGGGTAACGAAACGGTCGAGCCAGCGGGGTTTGATTTCCCGGCGCACGAAATGGATGCGGCCGCGCAGCTGCGGGAACCAGTTCAAGCCGGCCACGGTCGCGACCTCCCAGTTGCCGAAATGCCCGGTGAGCACGAGGATGCCTTTGCCGCGCTCGTAAGCGCGCCTGAAGACGTCGACATTTTCGATATCGACCATTGCCCTCTTGCGCGCTGCGCTCATCGAACGGAAGCTCAGGAATTCCGCGCCGAGACGCCATAGATGCGCGTAGTGGGCCTGCGCGAGACGCTCGATTTCGGCCTCAGGTACCGCTTCGCTGAACACGCGGCGCAGGTTGTCGAGCACGACCGAGCGCCGGAAAGGCAGCAGCCGATACACCAGCCGGCCGGCCCAAGGAACTCGCACCGCATCGGGCAGCGCCAGGGCAACCGCGGTGGCACTGAGGCTGTCGTGCGTCAGGGACAGTGCGATACCGTGGATCCGGTTCCTTGCCAGCACGGTCGCCGCTTCGGGGCTGCAAACCGCGCGCGGTGCGCCGTAGGCATCGCGCGCGACCGAAAAATCCGCGGGCTCGATGGCGCCCAGCGCGGCTTCGCGCGGAAACAGCTTGACGCAGGCTTCCTTGGCGGCAAAGCGCGCCGCGAGGCTGGCCACGCGGCCCGCACCGGCGCCGGCGTCGTCGAGTTCCTGGGCGGTAAACAGGCGCTGCAGGTCCGCCGGCGCGATCGTGGCAAGCAAGCGTTCGACGCGCGCGATTTCAACCGTGTCGACACCGCAGCGGGTGGCGACATCGGGAGTCGGCGCGGGACCTCCGGCCATGCCGAGGCTCAGTCCCTGGCGCGCAGCAGCAGCGCCGCGTTCGTTCCGGCAAAGCCGCGGCACAGGATGAGCGCGACCTCGCTCCGCGGCGACTGCGCCTCGGGGCGCACCGGCACGCCGGCGCAATCGGGATCGGCCATAGCGTAGGTGGCGATGCCGGGTACGACGCGTGCGCGCAGGCTCGCCAAGGCCAGCACCGCCTCGATGATCCCGGCGGCCGCGATCAGGTGGCCGAAGGCCCACTTGAACGCGGTCGCCGGTGGAGCGTTCGCGCCAAAGACGCGGCGAATCGCGGCCGCTTCCGAGGCATCCGATTGCGGCGTGCCGTTGCCGTGTGTGGCGATCATGCCGACATCGGCGGCACGCAGGCCGGCGTCGTCGAGCGCTCCTTCGATCGCCCGCGCCAAGGCGTCGCCATCGTCGCGAATGGCGAGCAGGCCCTGCGCGTCCGTCGCGGAACCACCACCGAGCACCTCGCCCAGTATCGTCGCGCCACGTTGCCGCGCCGAGGCTTCGGTCTCGAGTGCAAGCGCTGCCGCACCTTCGCCGAAGAGACTGCCGTCACGGCGTGCGTCGAACGGCCGGATGGTGTCCTTCGCCAGCAAACCCACGTCGTGATAATAGAGCACCATCTGCGGCTCGATCGGGGCGTCGTGGCCCACCGCCAGCGCTCGATCGGCCTCGCCGGTGCGCAATGCCTCCATCGCCTCGATAACGGCCAGCGTGCCACCGATGCTATGGTTGGTGATGCAGGCATTGGCTCCCTTGAACCCGTGGCGGATGCCGATGTGGCCGAGCACGTTGTTGGGCAGCGTGCGCAACAGCCACATCGGATTGACCGTACTCGAAAGCTCTCGGCCGAATGCCGGCAGCTTGTCTTCGGCTACGGTCAACAACGGGAAATAATCGTACTGACTCTCATAGTTGCCACCGCCCGAGCCGACGTAGACTCCGGTGCGATCGCTGTACTCTGCGGCGTCGGGGGCGCTGAGGGAGGCACGCTGCGCGCTAAACCCGGAGGCGTCGATGGCGCGGTCGGCGGCGTACAGGCCAAACAGATCGGTGCGGCGAATGAGCTTATGCAGCTTGCGGTCATCCACCATCTCGCGCGCATTGAGCGGCGCGATCTCGCCTGCCATCCGCATCGGCCAGCGCGACGTATCCCATTGCCGGATCGGCGCGATGGCCGAGCGACCGCCGCGCACCGCGTCGAGGATCGCCGCCGGATCGCGGCCTGCGGCACAAACCGCGCCGGTCCCGGTGATGACGACCGTGCGCTCGCTCACGGTGCGCGCTCTGGCGGCGACGGCGTCACGGCTTGAAGCCCGCGCCATCGACGGCTGCGGGCGAGCGCAGCACGACGCAGCTGTTGGAGCCGCCAAAGCCAAACGAATTGGATATCGCGACGCGTACGCGTCGCCGCTCGGGCACGTCACGCACGAGCGAGAGATCGCAGTCCGGATCCGGTTCGCGTAGGTTGGCGTTGATGGGCAGCTCTTCGTGCCGAATGGCCAAGGCGCAGACAGCGACCTCGACCGCGCCCGCGGCGGCGATGAGGTGGCCCATCGAGCTCTTGGTGGAACTCACCGCAACATTCTTGACTCCGGCGCCGAACACGGCGTGAAGCGCCGCGCTTTCGCTGCGGTCGTTCATAAACGTCGACGTGCCGTGGGCGTTGACGTAATCGACCTCGTCGAGTGACGCGCCGGCGTTGGCGAGTGCTTGACGCATCGACTGGATGGGCCCGTCGCCATCGGGCGGGGAGTCGGTGATGCGGTAGCTCGACAGCGAGTTGCCGTCGCCGGCCAGCTCGGCGTAGATGTGCGCGCCGCGGCGCCGCGCCGAGTCCCATTCCTCGAGCACGAGGAAGCCTGCGCCCTCGCCAAGCAGAAAGCCGTTGCGCGTGACATCGAACGGCCGGCTCGCCCGCTCCGGGGTCTCGTTGTCCGCCGACAGCGCCGACAACAGGCAGAAACCGGCGATGCCGACCGGGCTGATCATAGAATCGAAACCACCAGCGAGCGCGCAATCAACTGCCCCGCGGCGGATGAGCTTGAGCGCGGTTCCGATGGCCTGACCGCCGGAGGCACAGGCGGTGTGGACGGAGGTCGCGTAGCCACGAATGCCATGCCGGCGCGTGAGCAGCGACAGCCCGGTGGTCGACTGGCTGCGGCAGAAGACCAGCGGATTGTTCGCGGACGCATCGCTCAACAACTGCGCGGGATCGAGCTCGCCTCTTGCGGCACTGTGCTCATGCACGGCGACCAGTTCCGCGAAATCGACGCCCATCATGCCGGTACCGACCGCGCAACCCCATCGCTCCGCGGTCGCGGCCGTGGGCCGGATCCCGGCATCGACAAACGCCTCCTCCGCGGCGCCAAGCGCAAAGCAGTGCGAGCGGTTGGCGAACTTGAGCAGCTTGCGATCGTCAAGTGCCGCCGCCGCATCGAATCCTTTGACCTCTGCGGCGATGCGAACCGGAAAGCCGGAGGCGTCGAACAGGCTGATCGCAGCCCCGCCGCTGCGCCCGGCGAGCAGTGCCGCCCAGGTCGCCTGCACATCGTTGCCGACCGGTGTGACCAGGCCCAGGCCGGTAATCGCAACGCGGCGCCGAGCGGTCATCTACGCGCCTTGCGCACCGACGTCGAGTCGCGCCGTCGCGACAACGCGTCCGTCGCTCGTTGCCGAAAGGCGGAGGGTGCGCGCGGCGGTGCCTTCGGCCGCGACGAGCTCCGCCCCGAGCTCCACTGCCTGACCGGGAGCGATGAACGAGCGCATCTTGACGTGGGTCATGCGCCGCGGTGCAAGGGGTGACTTCACCGCCGTGCCGATCGCCCCCCGCGCAAGGTCCATCGCCATCCGGATCTGGCTGTCCAGGAGCAGTGTGGCGGGGAATACCGGGCGGCGCGGAAAGTGATCGGCAAAAAACGGCGCCGACTGCGGGACCTGCAGGAGCGCACGCGCCGATTTGCCGGCCACCCCGTCGAGGCCGATGAGCTCGGGCACAAGCACGCCGCGGAAGCGACCGCCGGGAGCGCCCGCCGCGCACAGCAGTCCAAAGCGCTCGCGCATCGCCTCCGGCGCGTCGAATTCCTGTACCGGCAGCATGGGGCCTAGGCAATGCCTAAGCTCGATCACTCGCACGCCGTCGACGTAGGCACCACCGCCGTAGGCGACCGCGTCGTCATCGCAGCTTTCGATCTCGACCTCGAGTTCAAGTCGTGCGCCGGGCGCCACCTCGCCATGAAACAGCGTTTCGGTGGCCAGCGCCGCGACCGGTCGGCCGCGGAAATCGATGCGTGCCATCGCGATCCAGGCGGCAAGCTGGCCCACCGCCTCGGCGACCAGGCACGCTGGAAAAACGCCGATATCGCGGGGCACGTCGAAGCTCGCGCGAGCGCGCACACCCGGTTCGAGCGCGGTGATCCGATCGACGAAAGAAAACGCCGCGAAGTGATCGCTCATGCGCTGCAGCTTCGCGCAGGTCAGGCAGCTGCCTGCGCTTCCCTCTGCGCGTGGATGACGAGCTTGCAGAAGGTCTCCGGCGTGAACAGGCGCGGGATGTCGGCGACTTTCATCGGGTTGCCGAAGCGCTCGGCAGGAATCTCGGACAGGTACGTCCGCAGCTGCGCCAGGCCGGCCCCGGTCAGCACGCCTTTCTGCTCGAACTCCGCCTCGGGCATGTCGCCGCGGGCGTTTTCGATAATCTTGCCGCGCGGGATCTTGATCTTGAACGCTCGCTCCAGGCGGAAGACCATGTCGAGAAAATCGATCGACTCCGCGTCGAGGCCCTCAATCAGCGACACGTCGAGCTTGACGTCCTCGACGTCGCAGCCGAGGGCGTCCGCCATGGTTTCCGCGACCTTGGGAAAGACCGCCTGGATTTCTTCCTTGGTGATATCAGTATTCGCCATTGCGCTCACTCCATTTTGAAGCCGCCATCGACATTGAAGATCTGACCCGTCACGTAGTCTGCATATGGCGAGGCGAGAAACCACACGGCGTATGCGACCTCTTCGGGTTTACCGTAACGCTTAAGCAGAATCCGCGACTTGACCTCGTCGCCCGCGAGGTCCCGCACCGCCTGCGACATCTCGGTTTCGATCACCCCCGGCGCGACGCAGTTCACGGTGATCCTGCGCGGCGCAAGCTCCACCGCGAGCGCGCGGGTGAAGGCGTTGATGGCGCCCTTGCTCGCGGCATAGTTGGTCTGCCCGCGGCCGCCCTTCTCGCCGGCGACCGAGCTGACGTTGATGATTTTGCCCGAGCGCTGGACGATCATATGTGGCACCACCGCGCGGGCGACGTTGAATGCTCCACCAATGTTGGTATCGAGCACGGCCTGCACGTCGTCGTCGTCGAACGCCGCCAGTTGGTTGTCACGGATGATGCCGGCATTGTTAACGAGGATGTCGATGTGACCGCAGCGCTCCACGACACGATCGACCGCCGCGACGCAGGCCTTGGAGTCGCGGATATCGACCTGGTCGGCAAGGATGCGCCGGCCAGCCGTCTTACCCGCGCCGACAACCGCCGCGGCGGCCGCGGCATTACCGCGGTAGAAGAACGTCACGTCGGCGCCCTCGGCGGCGAAGAGCTCGACAATGGCCCGGCCGATGCCACGGCTGCCCCCGGTGACGATGGCCACTTTGTCGCTCAGTCGTGCGTCCATGCGTCGCCGTCAGCCCGAAATGCAGAAGCCGCCGTCCACCACGAGCGTGTGTCCGGTGATCATCGCCGCCTCCGGAAGGCAGAGCAGGTAGACCGCGCCGGCAACATCCTGCGGTGTGAGCACCGGGCCGGCCGGCGTACGCCGCGCGAAGTTTGCCAGCAATTCCTCCCGATTCGGAAAGTAACGCAAGGCGTCGGTATCGACAACGCCGGCGCTGACGGCATTGACCCGGATGTGCCGCGGGCCGAGCTCCTGGGCAAGGGTGCGGACCAGCGACTCGAGCGCGGCCTTCGATGCGCCGATGAAGCCGTAATCGGGCATCGCCCGCGACGCGCCGAGACTCGACAAGGCAATGATGCTGGCGCCCGACGCCATCCGCGGCACAGCGTGCTGCGCCAGCAGATTCAGGGCCAGCGCGTTGGTTTCGAGACACCAACGCCAATGCTTGAGGGTCATCTCCAGCGCCGGCTTGAGCACGCCACTCGCCGCATTGCTGACCACGATGTCCAGACGATCAAAGTGGCGCGAGAACTCGACAAACATGTCGTCGACGCTGTCGGGGATGCCGACGCTGGCCTGAATGGCGCGCGCGCGCCGGCCCATCGCGCGAAGCTCGTTGCACAGCGCTTCAGCCTCGTCGCCGCTGTTGTAGTAATTGGCGGCGATGTCGCAACCCGCCGCGGCCAGCTTCTGCGCGATGGCGCGGCCAATGCCGCGGGAGGCGCCGGTGACGAGCGCGACTTTTCCGGCGAGGGTGCCTGGCGTGATGGCGTTCATGTGCTGTCAGGCCCGCAGGCCGAGGAGGACGAGCAATGCGCCCTCGTAAAAACCCAACATTATCCTACGACCGGCCGGGTCTCGGCAATGAGCCACGTCAGCCGGTGGTGATTCCGACCGCTACCCGCACCTGGGAAGTGCATTGGCAGCGAGACGGGTACTTGTACTACAGAGCATCAGGTAGCGCGGAAAGGAGCACCAACCTCTTCACCCTAACGGCCGCATTCAACGCAGCGCGTCCGCGATGAGGATCAAGCCGGTTGTCGCCCGTGCACAGGAAGTGTCGGCGACGAGGATCACGCCTCCACGACGGAGGCTACCGAGCCTTCCGGATCACGGACTCTCTCACCGGCGGCGGGGTTATGGGACGTAGCGCGAGTGCTCGAGTCGCTCCTGCATCTGGCGTCGGAGTTCATCCTCCAGACCACGCGCGGCCGGGTCGCCCGCAAGATTATCCTGCTCCTGAGGATCGGATTCGACGTCGTAGAGCATGTAGGCACGGCGCTCGCTATCGACGGCGAGCTTGTGGCGGCGCGTGCGGAGCATGATTTGCTTCTCGCCACGTCCGATTTCGCACAACTGGCTTTCCCTCAGGCACGCAGTTGGCTGCCGCAGCACGGGCCAAAGGGATCGGCCCAGGCATTGCGGCGGAGGCGCGCAACCGGCCGCCTCAAGCAGCGTAGGAAATATGTCAATACTTTCGACTAAAGCGTCGGTAACCGCGTTCGCCATAATTCGACCCGGCCACCGGGCGATGAGCGGAATGCGGATACTCGACTCGTGGAAGGACGCCTTTCCAAAGCGTCCATGGTCGCCAAGCATTTCGCCATGGTCGGAAAGGAAGAACACGCACAAGTCGTCGAGCCAGCCCCTGCTTCGGAACGCTTCCAGAATGCAACCAATGCGGTAGTCGATCAGTGAGATCTTGCCATAGTAATTGGCGCGGATGGGCGCGATGAGCTCGAACACGGCCGGGCGCGCAATTTGCGAAGGGTACTTCTTGCTCAACCAATCCGGACGCGTCGCGTGCTTCGCCGGAATCGGGATCGGGGCGGGCGTGTCTTGTGGCCGATACATCGTGGCATAGCTTCCCGGCGCATCCATTGGAGGATGCGGACCCCCGAACCCGACAAACAAGCACATCGGCCTGTGATCCGCATAGACGTCCACGAACTCCACGGCCTTACGGCCGATGTAGCTATCGAGAAAATCCTCGACCGGCAAGGGGCTCGCCCGCACCACTTCGCCGCCCAGGGCGAGACGCTCCGCGTGGTCCTGCTTGACGCGCTCCCAGAGGCCCTTGTGTTCCCACTCCTGTGTCACGTACGAAGCCGTGTTGGCGCTCGCAGACGGCCCGGTTGTTTCGTGGACGTACTCGAAGCCGCGCGCATGCATGAAGCCCTCGCGCTGTCGCAGATCGGTGCCGGCGGAATGAACGTAGTAGTGCGCCTTTCCGACGAGGGCTGTTAGGTACCCTGAATGCTGAAGCAGGCGGAATAGCGTATCGCCGCTTGCCGGCATTTCTCCATAATTCGCCCACATGCCATGGTTGTGCGGGTAGAGGGCAGTGGCGAGCGATATGCGGGCCGGCATGCAAAGCGGTGCAACCGTCGTGGCCTGCGCGAACCTCGTGCCCTCGCGCGCGAGACGGTCCAGATTGGGCGTCTGGAGCTGCGGGTTACCGGCGCAGTGAAGACAGTCGGCACGCTGTTGATCCGTCATCAGAATAAGCATGTGCGGCCGTGCAGCCATCGCTAGCTCCCGAAATCGCGAACGTTCTGCCCTTGTCGCGTCTGCGCAAGATCCGTCTTCCGGCGCAGCGAAGAGTGAGACACCGCAGACGCTGCAGTGACGGATAATACAATGACGACGCGTGCTTTTCGGTCACAAGTCCGCGCCAGTGAGGCTTGGACCGCGCGCAACATCGCTGGGCCCTGCGCGCAAGGCGTGAATCCCGATGCACGGTTCGTGGCCATGTCGGCGCGTGGGCCAGCTTGAAGTAACAAGAGCACGCTTCCACAAACGGCCACTACCCGTCGGCAGGTCGGGTCCGGAATAGAGCCGTTGTAAAGCACGCCGAGGCTGCGCCGCTAAATCAGCCAAGACTGCGGATGTGGCGGAGAAATTCGTCCAGGAGTCCCGCGGCGAGCTCGCGGCTGACATCGGCGCGGCGGAAGGAGACGCCGAGCTCGATAGCGCCATCGAGTGTGGTGATTGCAAACACAATTGGTGCCAGCGGCCCGGGCGGGACCGCCCGCAAGTACTCGGTCACCGCCTCGCCGCCGGACGGGGCGCGCGCGTCGACGTCGAGGCTCGAGACCCCTGCCCAGATCGGATAATGCTTGGCGAAGAAACACCGCCGCCGATCCGCCCTCAGGAAGCGCCACAAGATGGCCGCCTCGCCCAAGGCGAGCAAGGTCTGCAGGTATAGCTTCTCGGACTTGATGCGCGCTGTCTCGGCTTGGATTGCCTGCGCAAGCTCGCGCAACGCAATGCCCGGTGGAACGGGGTGCGAGACGCGAAGCGAAGCGAGGAATTGTCCGAACGTATGGGCGGCATCCGCCTCGAAATCGCCGCGCACATTAACAATCGCCGCCACGCCGAGTTCTCGCCGCCGCTGCGTCATGCTGCGCTCCGGGGTGATCACGGCGAGTGCCTGCAGGAGCAGCGCCAGGAACAGATCGTTGCGGGTAACACCCCACTCGCGCGCTGTACGGACGAGCCGCGCGACGTCCGGCGCGACGACGCGTCGCGACAGGAAAGCGTTGCTCGCATCGCCGCCGACGTGGCACGGCGCCCGGCACGACCTGCGGCAACTTGCCACCAGCGCCGGTAACCGGCGCAGGCCGTGGATCGCCGCGCCGGCGTGACGCAGAAACAGGGCGCCGTAGGTTCGCGGATAGAGGCAGGGCGTCCAGGGCGCCATGGCGGCCCCGTCCTCGGCGCGATAGCTTTCGACGAGCCTATGCAGCAACAGCGCGATGGAGTCGCCGCCCGCAATGAAATGATCGTATGTGAGGCCCAGGTGAAACGAGGCACCTGCGTCGACGGCAAAGAAACGGAAGGGCATGATGGCGCCGTCCGGCGCAAAGGGCCGGTTGAGCTCCCGCTCGATCTGTTCCTCCACCGCGCGCCGCGCGTCGCCTGCGCTGGGAAGAATCGCTACGCTGACGGCCTCGGACCCGCCGCGATACTCGAAGCGTGCGCGCTGCCGGGAGAGGAAAAGCCCTGTCAGGCCGGCCGACTCGAGCGCACACGCGATGCGCGCAGTAAGACGCGCAGGCTCCAACCCCTGCCCCACCACGACGACATGCACGGCGTTGTAAGGATGCATCTCCCGCCAGCGCAACATCGTGGTTTGAAACAGATTGAGCTTGCCTCGCATCGCGCCGGCTATTGTAGCGGCACCGCCTGCCTTCGCCGGCTGCGGATGAGCTCCTGTGCTTCGACACACCAGTGCTTCTTGACGCTGTACCAGATGTCCGCCGCGTGCAGCAGATTGGCCACGTCGAGCTGCGTGTCGGTCGGCAGCTCGGGTGTCCCAGGGCCGGGGACATAACGATCGATCCAATCGCGCGTGATCGGATTGAGGGCGTATTCCTGCGCTTGCGGCAGCGTGATATGGCTTGCGCCCCGTGGCAGGGTCACATTGCGCACCCGCGCGGAGCCTGTCGCGCGATAGGTATCGGCGGTGCCGAAATTGCCCGCGATGGGGTCCCACTCGAGGGAAAAGCCGGTGAACTCCTCGACCGTATCGGGAATTTCCCGCAGGCGCGACAGCATCGACCACTGCCCGAGCAGCAGCCGCGGTAGCGTGCCGGTGGCCAACACAGCGACGTAGCCAACCTTGAGGCCGAGTACCGGGCGTTGCGCGCCCGTGAGCGGGTCGACGATCGCCATCCGGTCCTCCGCTGCCTTGCGCAGTGGATTCCACACCTGTAGCGCATCGCCGAAGTCGCCCGAGAGCTCGTGCAGCACGCGGATCGCGATCATTCCGCCCTGACTGTGTCCGATCAGCATCGGCATCATGCCTTCGCGCTCGTAATACCATGCCAGCGTGCCGGCGAGCTGGCGCGCGTCGACGAAGCTGCTGTAGCTAAGCGAGCCGTCATCCGGGTTCGTGAGTTGTTCCCGCGGGTAGCCCATCGCCACCAGAAATTCCGCAAACGGGGCCATTGTCACCACCGGTACGCTCCCCTGCAGGCTGATGATGCGCGGCGCCGGCGCCTGCGCCAGCACGTCCCCCACGTCGCGCGCCGAGATGCTTTCGGGAACCAGCGCCAGGATTCGATCCTCGGTCGCCGCATCCAAGGTGGCTTCGCGTCCGACCGGTTGGGCCGCGGGCGTGCCAGCTGCGCATGCGCTGGCCAAAAGCGCAATGACGGCGGTGCGGCGGCGTATGGCCGCCACGCTGGCCGCGTTCGACGACCGCGCCCGCGCGAGCATTCCCCGCGAACGGAAGGGCACGGGAGCGCTAGCCGAACCGGGGGAAGAACCGGCCGGTGCGCGCGACATAGATCCGATAGGCCTCTCCATGCGTGCGGAGCAGGTGCTGCTCTTCGTGCCAGGCCTTGAGTTGCATCAGCACCAGATGAACGATAGCGATGCCGAGCATCGGCACGGTCGGAACGACCACGGCGGAGCAGATCATGAGCAGCATCGACAGGCTATAGATCGGGTGGCGAACGTAGCGAAACGGCCCATCGGTGAAGAGGGGCAACTCGCCCTTAAGCGGCACGTCCATGCGCCAGTGCCGGCCCATGCGCGACCAGCAGAGGCTGGTCAGTAGCAGGCAGGCAAGGGCGACGATCGTGGCGACCCAGCGCAAGATCGCGTAGCCGTTGCCACGCGTGAAGGCAGGCGTGGCGGCGACAATTCCGTGACCGCGCACGAGGGCGAGATAGGGGAGAACAATCCACAGCGCAACCAGCGGCAGCCAGACGATCCACATGAGCTGCTCCAGGTGCCCCTCAGGAACGAGTCCGGCGAAGCGATGTGTTTGACGCCGCGTGCGGAGAATCAACAGGCCCACGCCCAGCCAGTAGGACCAGATCGTCGCGGTCAAGAGCACGCCCGGGAGGTCCTTCATTTGCGTCCCCGCGGCGCGCTGGCGCGCGGGGACGCTACCCCTTCCGGCGACCGGTGGACGGCTTGGCGCCGGATTTGTAAAGTCACGCGATTGCTCCTAGAATTCCCGCCTTGGCCGCGGCCGTCCTCGATGCGAGCTTTGATTCTACCGGCCAGCAGCCACCGCATTGCCGACGACCCGCCGGCGCTGCGCGCGCTCAACGTCTCTCTCGGCGTGCTGGTCGCGATCCTGCCGCTCGCTCACGTCACCGCGCTGCGCAACATCCTGATCGGCTTGGTCGGGGTCTTCGCCTTGCTGCAGTTCCGGCTTTCCGCGTCCAAAAACACGCCCGGTTTGGTCCCTTGGCTCGTTTGGCTCGCTTTTGCCGCGGCCTCGATCGGCTGGTCGGCGTTGCCGGACGCCTCGTTTCAGGCCTTTCGCCGCGATCAATTCTATCCGTTCGTCCTCTTTCTGGTTAGCTTCCAGGTTACCCAGTCCTACGGCGGGCGGTTGACCGTGGCGCTGGGTACGGCGGCGGGCACGCTACTCTGCCTGGCGACCATGTTCGCCGCCGCGTGGCTCGGGACAGACCTGGAAGCCCCGGCCGCCGCACCCGGCGTCCTGGGTTGGCTTGCCTGGAGGGCGGGCGGCAGCACCGATTCAAGTACCTACGTCGCCTACGTCGCGGTGCCCTTGTTCCTCATACTTTTGACCTCGCGCTACCCATGGCGCCGCTGGGCCGCGGCCGCCTGGCTGGCCGTATTCGCCGCAATTGGCTTCCTGAGCGAGAGCCGCACCCTGGTCGTGACATTGTTCGTATCCTTTGTCGGGTTCCTGGTCGTACTCGGGTTCTTGCGCGGCAGACTGCGCTGGAAGTCGGTGCTCGTGGTCGTCGCCATCGGCCTGGCCGTTTCGGCGATTTGCATGGAGATCATTTCCCGCATTCGCTTGCCGGTGACCGAGCCCAGCGATCGCAGCGCCGCGGTCGCGATGATCATGGCCGATCCCCGGCCGGCGATTTGGGCTACCTATATCGAGCTGGCGCGCAGGCAGCCGTGGTTGGGTGTCGGCCTGGGCCGCAGCGTGCCATCACGCGTCTATCATCTCGATCAGGACGAAGAATTGCGGCGCATCGACCCTCAGGCTTCCACCCACGCCCACAATGTGCTTCTCGACATGGTGCTCGAGGTCGGTTTGATCGGGCTCACCGTCTGGCTGGGATTGCACCTCGAGCTCATGCGGCTGGCCGTGCGGCGTGCGCGCGAAGGCGGCGACCGGGAGAAGGCATGGGCCGCTGCCACCGTTGCGCTGGTGCTGGCGATGCTGGTCAAGAACTCGACCAATGACCTGGTCGTCTACGGCAATGCGCTGCTGCTCTGGGTGCTGCTCGGGACCATGCTCGGACTCATCTGGCGCCGCGCACCGGCAACGGGCGACAAAAAAGCCGGGATTTAGCCCGGCTTTCTTGTTGTCGCACTGTCGTGGCGACGACGCTTCACACGGTTTGGATGTTCGACGCTTGCTTTCCCTTGGGGCCCTGCGTGACTTCGAAGCTCACCTTCTGCCCTTCCTTCAGCGACTTGAATCCCGGCATGTTGATCGCCGAGAAGTGGGCGAACAGATCCTCGCCACCGCCATCGGGGGTGATGAAGCCGAAGCCCTTAGCGTCGTTGAACCACTTAACCGTTCCAGTTGGCATGTTTTCCAGTCCTAATAATCAAGAAAAAAATCGGGTCGTACCCGGCCGATGTTTCGATCTCAAGGACAGGAAAGTACGGCGCTTCGGCAACTGCCAACGAGCCGGACAGGTCGTGCTTTAGTACTTGAAATAAAACACAAAGCGGACTATACGCGGGGCCGGGCCGGAGGTCAAACCGCAACCCAGGGCGAAAATTCAGGCCCCGAATTCCCGCCGCAGGAGCCCCGCGCCGGCGCAAAGCGCCCCCAGCTTGGCGCGGGCAGCGTCCCGCGACAGGGGAACCATGCCGCAGTTGGTGCAGGGGTAGATCTTCTCCGCCGGCACGAACTTAAGCGCGGCGCGGATGGTCGCGGCGACCTCCTCGGCGCTTTCCACCCGCTCGGTTGCGACGTCGATGGCGCCGACCAGCACATCCTTGCCCTGCAGCAAGGCCATGAGCTCGAGCGGCACGTTCGAGTTGGCGCATTCGAGCGAGACCTGGTTGATCGTCGAGCGCGCGAGCAGGGGAAAAGTATGCTCGTACTGGCGCCACTGGGCGCCCAGCGAGCGCTTCCACTCGATGTTAGCCTGAATGCCGTAGCCGTAGCAGATGTGCACCGCGGTAAGGCATTGCAGGCCCTGCGCCGCGCGCTGCAGCGCGGCGATGCCCCAGTCGCGGACTTCGTCGAAATAGACGTTGAAAGCCGGCTCGTCGAATTGCAGCACGTCGACGCCGGCTGCCTCGATTGCCCGCGCCTCGTCGTTGAGGATCTCGGCAAAGGCCCAGGCGAGCTTCTCTCGGCTCCCATAGTGCGCGTCGTAGACAGTGTCGACCATCGTCATCGGCCCGGGCAGCGTGTACTTGATCCGACGCTCGGTGGCGCTGCGCAGGAACCGCGCATCGTCGACAAACACCGTCCGGCGGCGCGCCACGGGGCCGACCACGACCGGCACCTCGGCATCGTAACGGTCGCGAATGCGCACCGTCTTGCGGTGCTCGAAGTCGACGCCCTCGAGATGCTCGATCAGGGTGGTGACGAAGTGCCGGCGCGTCTGCTCGCCGTCGGTGACGATGTCGATGCCGGCGTGCTCCTGATCACATAGCGCGAGGCGCACCGCGTCCCGCTTGCCTGCGGCCAGCTGCTCGCCATCGAGCAGCCACGGCGCCCAAAGCTGCCCGGGCGGCGCCAGCCACTCCGGCTTGGGCAGGCTGCCAGCAATCGTGGTCGGAAAGAGGGCAGGCATTGGCGAGAGTGGGATGGGCAACGGTAAGCGCTGGCGATTATAGCCGGCGGCGGCGGGCGCGGCTTGCGCCGGGGCGAGGCTTGACCGCGTGATGGTGGCCACGTACCTTTGCGCGGCTCCATTGCCCGCGCTGCTGCCGTCGATGCCCCGCGTCCTGTTAGCCGATCACGAATTTCCGGACCTTGACCTCGAGCGCAAGCTCTACGCCAGGGCCGGGGTCGAGTTCGTCGTCGGGCACTGCCGGACCGAGGCCGAGGTGATCGCAGCCGCATCGGGCTGTGACGGCATTCTGCTGCAGGCGGCACCCATCACCGCGAAGGTCGTCGCCGCCCTGCCACAACTGGGCATCGTCAGCCGCATCGGCGCGGGTGTCGATACCGTCGATACGGACGCCTGCGCGCACCATGGCGTGTGGGTCGCCAATGCACCCGACTATGGGGTGGGCGAGGTTGCGACGCATGCGTTGGCGCTGACGCTCGCCCTGCTGCGCAATGTCGTGGCGTATCACCGCGATGTCGGTGCCGGCCGCTGGCACTACCAGTCATCCGGGCCGCTGCGGCGCGCCGGGGACATGACGCTGGGCATTGTCGGCCTCGGCCGCATCGGCAAACGCATGGCGCACGTATCGCGCAACGTATTCCGCCGCGTGCTCGCTTGCGATCCCTATCTCATCGACGGCGATTTTCCAGCCTATGTCGAGCGGGCCGCCGATCTCGCGAGCCTGTTTGCCGCGAGTGACGTCGTCAGCGTTCACGTCCCGCTCACGGCGCAGACCCGCGGCATGATCGACGCGTCGTTGCTCTCCCGGATGGGCGCCGGATCGTACCTCGTCAACACCGCGCGCGGCGCAGTCGTCGTCGTCGACGATTTGCTTGCCGCACTCGATAGTGGAATACTTGCCGGCGCCGGCCTGGATGTATTGCCAGTCGAGCCGGTTCCCGCCGGAAGTCCGCTGCTCGGCCATGCGAAGGTGATCCTGACCCCGCATGCCGCGTTCTTCAGCGTGCAGGCGGAGGTCGAGCTGCGGCGCAAAGCAGCGCAGAATATAGTCAGCTGGTTAGCGACCGGCCGACCCGAATACGTGGTCGTTCAGGGCACTAGGCGCCCGGTTTAACTGCCGCCAACGCGACCGATGCGTGTCGCGGCGCGGCGAAGGAGGCGGCTTGGCAGCGGTAGAGATCCGAGCAGTACATAAGCGCTTCGGCTCGACGCACGTGATTCGCGGCGTCGATTTCGGCATCGCCGAGGCCGAATTCTGCGTGCTGGTCGGTCCGTCGGGCTGCGGCAAGTCAACCCTGCTGCGGATGATCGCCGGGCTGGAAGAGATCAGCCAGGGCGAGATCGCCATCGGCGGGACTGTGGTGAACCGGGTGCCGCCGAAGGAGCGCGACATCGCCATGGTATTCCAGAATTACGCCCTTTATCCGCACATGACCGTGCGCGACAACATGTCGTTTGCCCTCATGCTGGCCAAGCAGCCCAAGGCCGAAATCGAGGCACGGGTCAAGAAAGCGGCTGACATTCTGGGGCTTTCGGCTCTGCTCGACCGCTATCCGCGACAGCTCTCCGGCGGCCAACGCCAGCGCGTCGCGATGGGCCGCGCGATCGTGCGCGACCCGCAGGTATTCCTCTTCGACGAGCCGCTGTCGAACCTCGATGCGAAGCTGCGCGTACAGATGCGCACCGAGATCAAGGAGTTGCACCAGCGCTTGCTGACCACCTCGATCTACGTTACCCACGACCAGATCGAAGCCATGACCATGGCCGACAAAATCGTCGTGATGCGCGACGGCATGGTCGAGCAGATTGGCGACCCGTTGTCGCTTTACGATCGGCCGAACAATACGTTTGTGGCCGGTTTCATCGGCTCGCCGGCAATGAACCTCGTGCCGGGGACCGTGCGGCTCAACGGCGGCGGCGGAAGGGTCGAGTTCGACGGCGGGGCAACCCTGCCTGTGCCGCTGGGCGCCCGCGCCGCGGATGGTCAGCCGGTCCTGTACGGCATCCGGCCCGAGCACTGCCTTCTGGCCGACGCCGCCGGGCTGCCGGCCGAGGTCGTCGTCGTCGAGCCCACTGGCGCGGACACGCAGCTCTATTGCCGTTTCAACCGCCAGGAAATTACGTCGCTGATACGTGACCGCGTAACCTGCCGCGCCGGCGACCGGATCAGCCTCAAACCCGATCTCGCG
Source organism: uncultured beta proteobacterium (assembly GCA_963763625.1). Taxonomy (GTDB): domain Bacteria; phylum Pseudomonadota; class Gammaproteobacteria; order Burkholderiales; family Casimicrobiaceae; genus PALSA-1003. The sequence continues at coordinate 48,746 of CAVXPH010000006.1, forward strand.
CGCGCACACTTGTTCGACTCGACGAACGGGGCGCGGCTGGTAGCCTAGGCGGAAGCGGGCCGGACCCGAACGTCACATCACTCTTATAACCGTCACCGGAGGAGGAAAACATGAATCTATTCAAGCGGCGCGATTTTCTCAAAGCCACCGTTGGCGTCGCGGCGGGTCAGGCGCTCGGCGCTGGATCGGCATTGTTCGCCGGCGACGCCCAGGCTCAGGCATACCATGCCACCCCGGAGAAGGGAGCGACACTGCGGCTGCTGCGCTGGAAGCGTTTCGTTCAGGCCGACGAGGACGTGTGGGCCGAGAATACGAAGAAATTCACCCAGGCGACCGGCATCCCGGTGCGCATCGACGCCGAGGGCTGGGAGGACGTGCGCCCGAAAGCCGCGGTCGCAGCCAATATCGGCAGCGGACCGGACGTCATCATCGGCACCTTCGAGGACGCGCAGCAGTACCCGGACAAGTTGGTCGACGTATCGGATCTCGCCAACTACCTGGGCGCCAAATACGGCGGCTGGTACGACGTCGCCAAGGCCTACTGCACGAGCAAGGGGACGTGGATCGCGATCCCGATGGGCTGCGCCGGCGCCTGCCTGAACTATCGCGTGGCCGCGATGCACGCCGCCGGGTTCGAGACCTTCCCCACCGATCTTGCGGGCTTCCTCAAGCTCTGTCAGGGGATGAAGGCCCAGGGACTGCCGCCCGGGTTCGCGCTGGGCAACGCCACCGGTGACGCCAACACCTGGTGCCACTGGGTTGTCTGGGCGCACGGCGGCAAGATGGTTGACACCCACAACAACGTCGTCATCGACAGCCCGGAGACGATCGCCGCCCTGGAATACAGCAAGCAGTTGTACGCGACCTTCGTTCCCGGCACCTTGTCGTGGCTGGATCCGAGCAACAACAAGGCCTTTCTCGACGGCCAGATCGGTCTCACCAACAACGGCATCTCGATCTACTACGCGGCCAAGACCTCGCCCGACCCAAAGCTGCAGGCGATCGCCAAGGACATGAACCACGCGAACTTCCCCATCGGGCCGATCGGGAAGCCAACCGAGCTGCAGCTGATGTTCCCGATGATGATCTTCAAGTACTCGAAGTACCCGAACGCCGCCAAGGAATACCTGCGCTTCATGATGGAGAAGGAACAGTACATACCCTGGCAGCAGGCGTCGATCGGCTACGTCACGCAGCCGCTGGTGGCCTACGAGTCCAATCCGATCTGGACTTCCGACCCGAAGCACACGCCTTATCGCGACGTGATGAAGAGAATGCTGCCCAACGGCTACGCCGGAGAGATGGGCTACGCGTCGGCGGCGACGATGGCGGACTTCATTATGGTCAACATGGTCGCCGAGGCGGCGTCAGGCTCGAAGACACCGAAGGAAGCCGCAGAGCGGGCGCAGAAGCGCGCCGAGCGTTACTACAAGGTCTAAAGCTTGCAGTCGGAACGGCGCCGAGCGCGATCGGCAACCCTGCCTCCGGTCAAGGCCGGTCGGGGCCTTAGGCGCGCGCCGGCGTGGGGCCGGCCGGCCGCGCCTTCCGGGCAGGCCGGCCGGCGGTCCCATCCCTGCCGCGCCACGGCTCTCACTGCGCATGCCTGCAGCCACTAGCACGCTCTCACGCGCGCTCGACAATCGCAACCTGCTCGGGGCGCTGTTCATGCTTCCCGCGGCGGTTTTGCTGGCGTTGTTCCTGACCTATCCGCTCGCTCTCGGGACCTGGCTCGGCTTCACCGACACCAAGATCGGCCGCGCCGGGGAGTGGATCGGGCTCGACAACTACATCTTTCTCTGGGGCGACAGCGTCACCCGCCTGGTGCTGTTCAATACGATTTTCTACACCACCGTGGCAAGCATCATCAAGTTCGCCCTCGGCCTGTGGCTCGCGCTGCTGCTCAACCAGCACCTGCCGTTCAAGGCGTTCTTCCGCGCCGTGGTGTTGCTGCCGTTCATCGTGCCCACCGCGCTCTCCGCGCTGGCGTTCTGGTGGATCTACGATTCCCAGTTCTCCGTCATCAGCTGGGTGCTGGAGAAGATGGGGCTCATCCACCGCTACATCGACTTTCTCGGCGACCCGTGGAACGCGCGCTTTGCCACCATCGCCGCCAATGTCTGGCGCGGCGTACCGTTCGTCGCGATCACGCTGCTGGCCGGGCTGCAGACGATTTCGCCCTCGTACTACGAGGCGGCCAGCCTCGATGGCGCGTCGCCGTGGCAGCAGTTCCGCCACGTCACGCTGCCGCTGCTGACGCCGATCATTGCCGTGGTCATGACCTTTTCAGTGCTGTTCACCTTTACCGATTTCCAGCTGATCTATGTGCTGACGCGCGGCGGGCCGCTCAACGCGACCCACCTCATGGCCACGCTGTCGTTCCAGCGCGCCATCCCCGGCGGCAATCTCGGCGAAGGCGCGGCGATCGCGACCGCGATGGTGCCGTTTCTGCTGGCGGCGATCCTGATCAGCTATTACGGCTTGCAACGACGGGCCTGGCAGCAGGGAAGCTCCGACAAATGAGCATCGCCGAAGCAGCGCAACAACCGGTCGACTCCCAGGGCATGCACTACCTGGTGTCGTTGCCGCGGCGGGTGTTCACGATCTACCTGCCGCTGGGCGCCTTCCTGTTCGTCCTGCTGTTCCCCTTCTACTGGATGACGATGACCGCGTTCAAGCCGGACGCGGAGCTTTTGTCGCACGAAGCAAATCCGTTCTGGATCGACAACCCGACCCTTATCCACGTCAAGAAGCTGCTCTTCGAGACGCAATATCCCGAGTGGCTGTGGAACACGGTACTCGTTTCGGTGGTGTCAACGGCACTGTCCCTGTTCTGCAGCGTGCTCGCTGCCTACGCCATCGAGCGGCTGCGCTTTCGTGGCTCGCGCTACGTGGGCGTGAGCATTTTTCTCGCCTACCTCGTGCCGCCGTCGATTCTTTTCATTCCGCTGGCGACCATGGTCTACCAGCTGCAACTTTTCGACACCCGGCTGGCGCTGATCCTGACCTACCCGACGTTCCTGATCCCGTTTTGCACCTGGCTGCTGATGGGTTATTTCAAGACCATCCCGTTCGAACTCGAGGAGTGTGCATTGATCGACGGCGCAAGCCGACTGCAGATCCTGGTCAAGATCGTGCTGCCGCTGGCCGTACCGGGCCTTATCTCGGCGGGAATATTCGCCTTCACCCTGTCGTGGAACGAATTCATTTACGCCCTGACCTTCATTTCATCGTCCGAGGTGAAGACCGTTCCGGTGGGGGTCGTCACCGAACTGGTCGAAGGCGACATCTATCACTGGGGCTCGCTCATGGCCGGCGCGCTGTTTGGCTCGCTGCCGGTCGCGGCGCTGTATTCGTTCTTCGTCGAGTACTACGTCTCGGGGCTTACCGGAGCCGTGAAGGAGTAGCCAGTAGAAGGCTTGAAAGGGGCGTGGCGAGACGCCATTTGCGGTACAATCCGCATCGAACCCTGCCGAGGTCGCCGCAATGAACGTTCAAGATACCATCCGCGAGCAAGTCACCACGCATCCGGTCGTGTTGTACATGAAGGGGACGCCACAGTTTCCGCAGTGCGGCTTTTCGAGCGCCGCGGTGCAGATGCTGCAGGCCTGCGGCATCGACAAGTTGTTCACCGTCAACGTCCTGGCGGAGCCGGAAATTCGCCAGGGAATCAAGGACTACGCCAGCTGGCCGACGATCCCGCAGCTCTACGTCAACGGAGAATTCGTCGGCGGCGCCGATATCATGCGCGAGATGTACGAGTCGGGCGAGCTGCAGCAACTGCTCGCCAGGCAAGCCGCCTGACCTGCCGGCATCGGGGCCATTCAAACCACGGCGGGTAAAGTCCCGCCGTTGTTGTTTGTGGCGACCGTCAGGTGCGCGCGCGGTGGACGCGCTTGACCTCGGAGAGCCTGCGCAGAGCCCGCATGACGTGCGCCAGGTGCCGCCGGTCCCGCACCTGGACGCTGAAGAACATGTTGACGACGCGGTCGCCGTCAGGGCGTTCCATCGATACGTATTCGATGTTTGCGCCGGCGTCGGCAATCTCGGTCGCTAGCCGGGCGAGCATGCCGCGCTGGTCGTCGACCAGGATGCGGATGCCGGCCTCGAATACGCCTTCCACCTTCGGGGCCCACTCGACGTCGACGACCTGGTCGCTGTCAACGCGCGCCTTGCGCAGGGTCTGGCAGTCGCGCGTGTGCACCAACAATCCCTGGCCACGGCGAAACTGGCCGACGATCGCGTCTCCGGGGATCGGCCGACAGCACTTGCCGTACTGGATGGCTACCCCTTCGACGCCGCGCAGCTGGAGCGCGGCATGGCGCATCGGGCCTTGCGCTGCGACCTCGGGCATGTTGCTGGTCGCACGGGTGAGCGCCTGTGCAACCACGAACGACAGCCGCTTACCGCTGCCGATGTCCGCCAGAATCTCAAGGTGACTCTTCGCCCCGTACTCGCGAGTGAGCGCCTCCCACCGATCCCAGACGATCGTTTCCGCAGGTACCTTGAGCGAGGCGAGTGCCTGTTCGAGCAGCCGTTCGCCCAGTGCCGCGGATTCCTTCTGCTGCAGCGTCTTGAGGAAATGCCGGATGCGCGATCGCGCCTTGCCGGTGGCCACGAAACTCAGCCACGAAGGATTCGGCCGTGCCGTCGCCGCGGTCATGATCTCGACCTGGTCGCCGCTTTTCAATTCCGTGCGCAGCGGCATGAGCTCGTAATTGATCCTCGCCGCGGTGCAATGGTGGCCGATGTCGGTGTGTACGGCGTAGGCGAAGTCGACGGCGGTAGCGCCGCGCGGCAGCGCCATGATCTTGCCCTTGGGCGTGAAGACGTAGATCTCGTCCGGGAAAAGGTCGCCCTTGATGTGCTCGAGGAATTCCTTCGAATCGCGTGATTCCGACTGGATTTCGAGCAGGCTTTGCAGCCAGCGATGCGTCTGCTGCTGCGCTTCGGCGATGTCGAGCTGGCCTCCTGCCTTGTACAGCCAGTGCGCGGCGACGCCGGCCTCGGCCACCCGGTGCATGTCATGGGTACGGATCTGCGCTTCCAGCGGCGTGCCGAACGGCCCGAAGAGCGTGGTGTGCAGCGACTGGTAACCGTTCGCCTTGGGGATCGCAACGTAGTCCTTGAACTTGCCCGGGATCGGTTTGTACATGCGATGCAGCACGCCCAGCGCGGCATAGCACGCCGTGGTGTCCTTGACCAGCACGCGCACGCCGTAGATGTCGAAGACCTGCGAGAAGCTGTAGTGCTTCTGGCGCATCTTCTTGTACACGCTGTAGGCCGTCTTTTCGCGGCCGGTCACCGTTGTCGCGATGCCGTCGACCTTCAGGCCGTCGCGGATCGACTGCAGGATGCGATTCATCACCTCGCGCCGGTTGCCGCGCGCCGCTTTGATCGCCTTGGCCAGCACCCGAAATCGCACCGGGTGAAGATGCTTGAACGAGAGGTCCTGCAACTCCTGATAGAGCGCGTTCAGACCGAGCCGGTTGGCAATCGGGGCATAGATGTCCAGCGTTTCCCGGGCGATGCGCTGGCGGTGCGCGGGCGCCATGGCGTCGAGCGTGCGCATGTTGTGCAGGCGATCGGCGAGCTTGATGAGGATGACGCGAACGTCCTGCGCCATCGCCAGCAGCATCTTGCGGAAGCTTTCCGCCTGCAGGTCCTCGCGCGACTGGAACTCGATCTGGTCGAGCTTGGACACACCGTCGACCATGTCGGCGACCGGTTTGCCGAACGAGCTTTCGATCTCGACTTTGGTTACTGCGGTGTCCTCCATGACGTCGTGGAGGAGCGCGGCGGCGAGTCCCTGGGCATCGAGCCGCCACTGCGACAGGATGCTCGCTACGGCCAGCGGATGGGAAATGTAGGGTTCACCGGACTTGCGGAACTGGCCCTGATGCGCGGACTCGGAGAACGCGAACGCGCGCTCGACCAGCGCGACGTCTGGAGCTGGCAAGTAGTGGCCGAGGTGCCGGGTGAACTCCGCAATTTCCGACATGCCTGGTCACCTTGAGGCGCCCCGAGCGAAACTCAACTCTGGGGTTTCAGGAGCATTTCGATCCCCACCTTGCCGGCGGCGATTTCGCGCAGCGCGATGACGGTGGGCTTGTCGCGATCGGCGTCGAGCAGCGGCTCCGAGCCGGCGCTGATCTGCCGGGCACGGTTGGTCGCCGCCAGCGTCAGTTCGAAGCGGTTGGGGATCTTGGCTAGTGCGTCGTCGATCGTGATGCGTGCCATGAGCGGTCCAGTCAGGTCAATTGCGTGAGCAGCGCCCGATGCCGGACGCGCTGTCGTTCGCCGCGCAGGCGCGCCACGCGCACGATCGCGGCGAGGTCGTCGACTGCGGAAGCAAAGTCCTGATTAATAATAACATAGTCGAACTCCTCGCAGTGCCGCATCTCCTCCCGCGCAGCCTTGAGGCGGCGCGCGATCGTGCCCTCGTCATCCTGACCACGACGCACCAATCGCTCCTCCAGTGAGACCAACGACGGCGGCAGGACGAAGATGTGCACCGAATCCGGGACGAGCGCTCGCACTTGGCGGGCACCCTGCCAGTCGATCTCCAGCAGCACATCCTGACCCGAGTCGACCTGCGCCTTGAGCCACGTGGCCCCTGTGGCGTACCAGTTGCCGTGCACCTGCGCATGCTCGAGAAACTCTCCCGCGTCCTGAAGCGCCCGGAAGCGCTCCAAGGTCACGAAGTGGTAATCGACCCCGTCACGCTCGCCAAGCCGTGGCGGGCGCGTGCTATAGGAGACCGACAGCGCGATGCCGGGCTCACGCTCCAGCAGGGCGCGGGTCAGGCTCGTCTTGCCGGCGCCCGACGGCGCGGCGACGACGAACAAATTGCCTGCCGCATTCATTCGATGTTCTGCACCTGCTCGCGCATCTGCTCGATGAGCACCTTGAGCTCGAGGGCCGCCTGTGACAGCTCGACGTCGACCGACTTCGAGCCGAGCGTGTTCGCTTCGCGATTGAGCTCCTGCATCAGGAAGTCGAGACGCTTGCCACTGCTGCCGCCGGCAGCGAGCACCCGCCGCACCTCGCTCACATGCATGCCCAGCCGCGATACCTCCTCCGCCACGTCGATTTTGGTCGCAAACAGCGCCAGCTCCTGCTTGAGCCGCTCCGCGTCGGGGTCGAGGCCGGCTTCCTTCAGGCGCGCGCCGAGCTTGGCGACGTAGGCGTCGTGGAGCAGCGGAATGCGCGGGCTGACGCGCGCGAGCTGGGTCTCGATGCCGGCACAGCATGCTTCGAGCAGGGCCCTGAGCTTGTCGCCTTCGCGGGCACGCGACGCGGCGAGGTCGGCGAGCGCCTGCCGCACCAGCGCGACCGCGCGCTCGGCCAGCGCTGCCGGCGGCAGCGACGGCTCGGTCAGCACACCGGGCCAGCGCAGTATGTCGACGACCGAAAGCGCCGTACTGCCGGGTGCGTGCCGCAAAACCTCGGCGGCGGCATCGCGCAACTGCGCGACGCGCGCGGCGTTCACTGCCAGCGATGCCGTTCCAGGCAAGGCATGGCTGAGTCCGACCCGGCATTCGACCTTGCCGCGCTTGAGCTCGGCGGTAAGCAACTCGCGCAGCACAGCGTCAAGCGAACGCAACTCGTCCGGAAGACGCAGTTGCAAATCAAGGTAACGATGGTTGACCGCGCGCAATTCGACGGTCAGCGAACACCCGGGCAGCTCGGCCGCAACCGCGGCGAAACCGGTCATGCTCAGGATCATCGCTTCCCGCTCCGCGGGCGCTGCAACGGCCAATTGCGAGGGAAAGTCAATGAAATCTTTACTTTATGCGCGGGGTTGTCGAGAATGTAGAGGTTATCAATCCCACGCGCAAGTAGAGGCCGGACGCGTCGCGCGTCACTGCCAGCCCCATGGGCGTAACCAACCAAGCCCTGCCGTCCGGCTACCAGCTGCTCAATTACCGGATCGACCGCCAGATTAGCCGTGGTGGGTTTTCGATCGTCTATCGCGCGTTCGACGACAGCGGCGGCCCCGTTGCGATCAAGGAATACCTGCCGTCGTCCCTGGTGCTGCGGACCGAGGGCGACATCGTGCGCGCCAGCACGGCGGAAAATCTCACCTCATTCCGCTACGGGATGAAATGTTTCTTCGAGGAAGGCCGCGCACTGGCCAAGATCAATCACCTCAACGTGGTGCGCGTGCTCAACTTCTTCCGTGCCAACGAGACGGTGTACATGGTCATGCGCTACGAACGCGGGCGCACCCTGCAGCAGCAGATCCAGATGCGCCAGGATCAGGTATCGGAGCGGCTCGTGCGCCACGTATTCATGCACCTCTTGAACGGGTTGCGCGAGGTCCACACCCACAAGCTGCTGCACCTCGACATCAAGCCGGCCAACGTCTATCTGCGCACCGACGGCACGCCGGTGCTGCTCGACTTCGGCGCGGCGCGGCAGACGCTGACCAATACCCGACCGAAGCTCGCGCCGATGTACACGCCGGGCTTCGCCGCGCCGGAGCAGTACCGCGAGCCGGATCGGCTCGGGCCGTGGACCGATGTCTACGGCATCGGCGCGAGCATGTTCGCCTGTCTGGCCGCGTTTGCGCCCCAGGCCGCCGACGCGCGGCTGGCGGAAGACCACCTCGTGTCGGCCAAAAAAATCTGGGCCGGCGGCTACTCTGACAACCTGCTCGAGGTCATCGACTGGTGCCTGCGCCTCGACCCGCTCGAACGGCCACAAAGCGTGTTTGCGCTGCAGAAGGCGATTCGCGATATCCCGCCGCGCAAGCGCAAGCTCACGTTCCTCGATACGCTGAAGAAAAAGCTGTTCAGCGAGGTCATGTAGGGACAGCTCAAACCGTGCGTTTCACCATCTTTCAGGAGAGCCGCAAAGGCCAGCGCAAGGTCAATCAGGACCGGCTCGCCTATACCTATAGCCGCGACACGCTGCTGCTCGTCGTTGCCGACGGAATGGGGGGCCACGCCGGAGGCGAGATCGCGGCCCAGATCGCGGTGCGGCTGTTCATCGAGCGCTTTCAGCAGGAGGCGAAGCCGACCCTCAAGAATCCGCTCAAGTTTCTGCAGGACTCGATGCTGCGCGGGCACCAGGCGCTCGGCTCCTACGCCAATCAGTTCTCGATGCTGGAGACGCCGCGCACGACTTGCGTGGCATGCGTGATTCAGTCCAACTACGCGTATTGGGCGCACGTCGGCGATTCGCGTCTGTACCTCTTTCGCCAGGGCGGCCTGATCGGACAGACCAAGGATCACTCCAAAGTGCAGTACCTGGTCGATCAAGGTATCATCTCGGCACACGAGATCGTCGATCACCCCGACCGCAACAAGATCTTTAGCTGCCTTGGCGGCCTCGTCGATCCCGTCGTCGACCTGTCGCGCCGGACGCCGCTGCGCACCGGGGACCTGATCGTGCTCTGCACCGACGGCCTGTGGAGCGTGTATCCGCAGGAAGAGGTCGCGCGCGCCCTGACCGGCACATCGATTCTCAAGTCCTCCCCGACGCTGATGCGCGAGGCGGAACTGCGCGGCGGACCTGAAGGGGACAACCTCTCCATGATCATCGTCCGCTGGGGCCCCGAGACCGCGCTCGACGAGCCGGCGACGACGATCACCGAGACCCTAGGCCTGGGCGAGTTCCAGACCGAGATCGATCGCACGCTCACCCTGACCGACCGCAAGGGCGCGCAGCGCGACTTGACCGACGACGAGATCGAACGCGCCATCGCCGAGATACAGGCCACCATCAAACGCTACCGCAGGTAAAATGCGTTGCATCATTCTTGACACCGAAACGACGGGGCTCGATCCGAAACAGGGCCATCGCGTGATCGAGCTCGCCGCGGTCGAGGTCGTCGATCGCCGGCTGACCGGAAGAAACGTGCACTTCTACATCAATCCGGAGCGGGAGATCGACGCCGGTGCGAGTGACGTGCATGGCCTGACCTGGGACATGCTGCGCGACAAGCCGCGGTTCGGCGACATCGCGCGCGAATTCATCGATTTTGCCGCCGCCGCACGCTGGATCATTCACAACGCGCCGTTTGACCTGGCCTTTCTCGACGAGGAGTTCAGGCGGCTGGATCTGCCGTCAAGCGCGAGCGTTTGCGCCGAAGTCGTCGATACGCTCGCCCTGGCACGGGAGCAATTCCCGGGCAAGAAGAACAACCTCGATGCCCTGTGCGAGCGCTTCGGCATCGCCGACGCGCAGCGCACGGTGCATGGCGCGCTGCTCGATGCGCGCCTGCTGGCTGAGGTGTATCTGGCCATGACGCGCGGCCAGGAGACCTTGACCATCGATATCGCCATCCCCTGCGCAGCCCCCACGGAGCTCAGCGCCGCGGACCTGCTGCCGCTGCGCGTGCTCGAGCCGTCGACCGCTGAGCTCGCGGCGCATCGCGCCTATCTTGTCGACGTCGATCGCGAAGCCGGCGGGCGCTGCATCTGGCTTGCGCTCGAGCGGGCGCTGCGGTCGGTGCCGGTATCCGAACTGACCCCTCTCGCGTAACGAGCTTGTCATGCCCAACTCCGATACTGTGGCGGCTTCGCCCGCCCCGCTCCCGACGGTTGCGCTGACCGCGCATAGTCCAGGCACCGCGAAGGAGGCGGACCCATCGCCGATCAATCGTGAACTGTCGGCCCTCGCCTTCAACCACCGGGTCCTGGCCCTTGCTGAGGATCCAATGACGCCGCTGCTCGAGCGCTTGCGTTTTCTGTGCATCGTAAGCAGTAACCTGGACGAGTTCTTCGAGATCCGGGTCGCGGGCTTGCGCGAACAGCTGCGCCTGAAGGCCCCGCTCGTGGGTATGACGATGCAGGAGCTAAGGGCCAACCTGGGCGAGATCAGCCAGGGCGCCCAGGCACTGGCGGCCGAGATGTACGCTGTGCTGAACCGGCAGATCCTGCCGGCGCTCGCCACGGCCGGTGTCCGCATCCTGCGGCACGCGGATCGCAACGCGGCGCAGCGGGCCTGGATAGCCGATTATTTCCAGCGCGAGATCAGGCCGTTGCTTACGCCGATCGGCCTCGACCCGGCGCACCCCTTTCCGCTGGTGGTCAACAAGAGCCTCAACTTCATCGTCGAACTCTCCGGCCGCGATGCCTTCGGGCGGGAAACCAGCGTCGCGATCGTCAAGGCGCCGCGCCTGGTGCCGCGGGTAATCGCCGTGCCGCGGGAAGTCGCCGGGACGGACAATGCCTTCGTGCTGCTGTCGTCGATCATGCATGCCCATCTGCACGAGCTCTTCGCCGGCCGTGATGTGATCAATTATTCGCAGTTTCGGGTCACTCGCGACGCCGACCTGTGGATAGACGAGGAAGAAGTCAAGAACCTGCGCCAGGCGCTCGAGGGCGAGTTGCCGCAACGGCAGTTCGGTCTGGCGGTTCGGCTCGAGGTTGCGGCGAAATGCGCGCCACATCTGGCCACCTTTTTGCTGCAGCAGTTCGAGCTGCAGGACTCCGATCTTTATCGTTGCGAGGGACCGGTGAATCTGGCGCGGATGTCGGCGCTCATCGACCAGGTCGATGTCGACGAACTCAAGTATCCGGCGTTCCTGCCCGGGTTGCCCGACCGCCTGCAAGACCAGCCCGATATCTTCGCCTCGCTTCGCCAGCACGACATCCTGCTGCACCACCCGTTCCAGTCGTTCGAGCCGGTGGTCGAGTTCATCCGCAGGGCCGCCGACGATCCGGACGTGGTCGCCATCAAGCAGACGGTCTATCGCACCGGTGTCAACTCGGTGTTGATGGAGGCGCTGATCGAAGCCGCGCGTCGCGGCAAGGAAGTCACGGTCGTCGTGGAGCTGATGGCGCGGTTCGACGAGGAGGCCAATATCAACTGGGCCGAGCGACTGCAGCACATGGGGGCCCAGGTCGTCTACGGCGTGTTCGGGTTCAAGACGCACGCCAAGCTTGCGCTGCTGCTGCGGCGCGAGAGGGATCCGAGCGGTCAGACGCGGCTGCGCCGCTATGCCCATCTGGGCACCGGCAACTACCATCCGCGCACCGCACGCATGTACACCGATTTCGGGCTGCTGACCGCGAATTCCGAAATGTGTGCCGACGTCGACGAAGTGTTTCTCCACATCACCAGCCTCGCCAAGGCCAACCGGCTCAAGCGCTTGTGGCTGGCGCCGTTCACGATGCATCGCCATCTGCTCGAAGCGATCCGGCGCGAGGCGCGCCACGCCAAGGAGGGCAAACCGGCGCGCATCGTCGCCAAGATGAACGCGCTCGTCGACGAGGCGGTGATCAAGGCCCTGTACGCGGCCTCGCAGGCTGGCGTCAAGATCGATCTGATCGTGCGCGGCGCCTGCGCTTTGAGGCCGGGCGTCAAGGGCGTCTCGGACAACATTCACGTGCGCTCGATCATCGGCCGGTTCCTCGAGCACAGCCGCATCTGGCTGTTCGAAAACGATGGCACCGAGGACGTCTACCTCGCCAGCGCCGACTGGATGGGTCGCAACCTGTTCCGCCGCATCGAGGTTGCGTTCCCGGTGCTCGATCCGGCGCTCAAGGCGCGGACCATCGACGAGGGCCTCAAGCCGTATCTGGCCGACAGCCACGATGCCTGGGAGCTCGGGCCCGATGGGATCTATACCCGGGCGAGGGCAAAGGGCCGCGCAACGCCGGTTTCGGCGCAGGAGGAATTGCTGCAGCGGATGGCGGACAAGACCGCCACCGGGTTCTGACCTCGGGCACGGGCATGGACCTGATCCTCTGGCGCCACGCCGAAGCCGAAGCGGGTGAACCCGATCTCGGGCGGCGACTGACGGCGAAGGGCATCAAGCAGGCCGAGCGGGTCGCCGCTTGGCTCGACGGCCATCTCCCCGACACGACACGCGTGCTGGTCAGTCCCGCCGACCGCGCGCAGCAAACCGCGCTCGCCCTCAAACGCAAGTTTCGCGTGGTTCCGGAATTGGCGCCGGGGGCGGCTCCGTCTGCCGTGCTCGCCGTCGCCGGTTGGCCGGACAGCCGCGAGCCGGTACTCGTCGTCGGCCATCAACCGACGCTGGGCGAGGTCTCCGCGTTGCTGCTCGCCGGCGATCCGCTGGCATGGAGCATGCGCAAGGGCGCGGTCTGGTGGCTGTCCAATCGCGTGCGCGACGGCAACGCGGCGGTCGTCCTCAAGGTCGCCATCGGCCCGGATTTTGTTTGATCGCCCTGGTTTCGCGACGGGGCAACCGCCGCCGGATGCCTGAGCGCCGGCAGCCCGGTCCGGAGCGGCAGCGTCAGGCCGCCACGGCGGAAGCGACCGGGCGCAACTGCTCGAGGAACTGCCGCGTCGCTTTCGCCCACGAGTATTGCTGCGCGTAATCGCGCACTGCCCCGCGGTCGAGGGCCAGGGCCGAGAGCGCCGCAGCGCGCAGGTCCTCGCTCAGGGCGCCGACGGCCGGATCGCGGATCACGTCGATCGGCCCGGTGACCGGGTAGGCCGCCACCGGCGTCCCGCAGGCCATCGCTTCGACGAGCACCAGGCCGAAGGTGTCGGTGCGGCTGGGAAAGACGAAGGCATCGGCCTGCTGGTAGAAGTACGCCAGTTCGCTGCCGTACTTCATGCCGTGAAATACGGCCTGAGGAAAGTTTGCCTCGAGCCCCGCACGCGCCGGCCCGTCGCCGACGACCCACTTCGTGCCGGGCAGGTCGAGGCGGAGGAAATCTTCCAGGCTCTTCTCGATCGCAACGCGTCCGGCGTAGAGAAAGATCGGCCGTTCCTGGATGCGCGGCTCGCGTTGTGCTGGCGCGAAAACCGAGAGGTCGACACCGCGCGACCAGTAGGCAAGGTTGGTAAAGCCGCGCGCGCTGAGGCGGTGGTAAATAGCCGGGGTCGGGACGAGTACGGCCTCGGCTGCGCCGTGAAACCAGCGCAACCAGCGGTAGCTGATCGCCAGCGGCAACCTGCAGCGCGCGTGCACGTATTCCGGGAACTGGGTGTGATATGCGGTCGTGAACGGCCGTCCGCCGGCAAGACAATGGCGGCGTGCGGCTATTCCCAGCGGCGCCTCGGTCTCGAGGTGAACCGCGTCGGGTTCGAATTCCTCGATCATGCGCGCGACGCGCGCGCCGGCGGCTAGCGCGAGACGGATCTCGGGATAGGTCGGGCAGGGCAGCGTGGTGAAGCCTTCGGGCGTGATCAGACCGACCGTATGCCCGAGCGCCTCGAGCTCGCGCACGGTGTTTTTCACCGTGGTGACGACGCCGTTAACTTGTGGCGACCAGGCGTCGGTGACGATCAGGATGCGCATGGACTTTTTCCTCTGCGTCGGGGGCGGAATGCTCGGGTAGCACGTCGTGCCAGTGCAGGATGGAAAGATCGCCCTCGGCGGTTTCGACGAGCGCCGTCAGGCTTTCGACCCAATCGCCATCGTTGCAATACAGAATGCCGCCGATGTCGCGAATCTCGGCCTGGTGAATGTGACCGCAGACGATGCCGTCGAACTGCCGCGCCCGCGCCTCGGCCGCCAGCGCTTCCTCGAAGGCGACGATGTAGCTGACTGCGTTCTTGACCTTGTGCTTGAGAAACTGGGCCAGCGACCAGTAGCGCAGGCCCAGACGCGCGCGCAGCGCGTTCAACCATCGATTCAAGTGCAGCGACAGCGTGTACAAGCGGTCGCCAAGGTAGGCGAGCCAGCGCGCGTACTGCACCACGCCGTCGAAGAGGTCGCCGTGCGTGACCAGCAGGCGCAGCCCGCGCGCGGTCGTGTGCACGGCCTCTTCGCGGATGGCGATGCCGCCGAAGGCGACGCCTAGAAAATGGCGCACCGCTTCGTCGTGATTGCCGGGGATATAGACGACCTCGGTGCCCTTGCGCGCCTTGCGCAATATTTTCTGCACAACGTCGTTGTGCGACTGGTGCCAATACCAGCGCCGCTTGAGTTGCCAGCCATCGATGATATCGCCCACCAGGTAGAGGTGGTCGGACTCGGTGCGGCGGAGGAAATCGAGCAACCGCTCGGCCTGGCAGCCGGAGGTGCCAAGGTGGGTATCGGAGATCCAGATGGTGCGAAAACGCAGCGGCGCGTCGGCGGTCGGGCTCATCGCGGCGCGCTGGCCGCGGCGACGGCCCGGCTAGACAGCGGCGAGCGTGACACGGAGGGGCCGCCCGATGCGCACAGCGACGAGTGCGCACGGCAGAAGCAGGGGGCGGCCGATGGCGGTGCGTGCGAACTCCTGTCCCTCCCGCCAATCCGGCCGATCGCTGGCCGATCGCTTCCGCACGCCGTCGGGACGGGACGCGGTTTCGGGGCGAAACTTGTGCTCGGTTGCAGCCATCGCGGCCACATTCCTGTGCGCATTGAGTCGCGGGCACAGTAGCGAGCCGATGCGACGTGCGTATGACGAATTCATGGCGGCGGGATGACAAGGCAACCACGCCGGGCCCACGCCGCGGGCCGGGCGGCGGCTCAGCGGTGGCCGGTTTTCCAGGGATAGCCGAGCGCGGCCCATTGGGCGCGCTCTTTTTCGAGCAGATGCGCAGTCAATGGATGCGCCGCCAGCCAACGCGCGGCTACCGTGAGCGTGATGCGTTTTGCGATCTTGAGCTCGATCCGTGGCAGGGCGCTTGCCGTGCGCGCATGATGGAAGGACACCGCCAGGCGGAGCGCCAGCAGCTGCGCCCGTAGCTGGCCGTCGCTCAGCGCTGCCTGGACCTTGGCCAGGCCGCCGCGGCAGCCGAAGACCAGTAGGGCGATGCGACTCTGCTCCCCGGCGGAAAATCCGGGCATGTCGGCATGCTGCAGGATGTACGCGCCGTGCTTGTGAAACCCGAGATGCGCGACCGACATGCCGATCTCGTGCAGCGTGGCGGCCCATTGCAGCAGGGCCACGTCGCCCGCCTCGGCGCGAGGAAGCGCGCGGCGATAAAGATGCGCGGCCAGCGTCGCCACGCGGGCGGCGTGGGCGCGGTCGATCGCGTAGCGACCGACGAAGTGCTCGACCGTGACGCCGCGGATGTCCGCGTCGATGGTCCGGCCGAGCAGATCGTAGAGCACGCCGAGGCGCAGCGCGCCGCCGACCGGATCGATGCGCTCGATCTTGAGTTCGTCCACGGCCGCGGTCATGATCGCCAGGCCGCCGGCCAGGACGGGCGCGCGCTCCGGCTTGAGCGCATGCAGCGACAGGCGCGCGATGTGCCGCGCGGCGAGCATGCGCTGCTTGAGCCGCGCCAGGCCTAGGCGGGTGATTCCGCCGCCCGAGAAGCCGTTCTGCTCGAGGATTTCGGCCAGCGCTGCCGCTGTGCCCGACGAGGCGTAGGCTTCGCGCCAGCGGTCCGGGCCGAACTCCTGCGCGATCGCCTCGATTTCGACGCGGGCCGCGGTTTCGGCGCCCGCAAATGCATCCGCCGTCACAATACCGTCGGCAAAGAAGCGCTGCGTGAAGCCGACACAGCCGATCTTGAGCGACTCCAGGCGTTCGGGCTCGAGCCCGCGGCCGATGATGAACTCGGTCGAGCCGCCGCCAATGTCGACAACCAGGCGCGGGTCGAGTGACCGCGGCAGCTCGTGTGCCACACCCAGATAGATCAATCGCGCTTCCTCGTGCCCGCTGATGACGTCGATGGGAAAGCCCAGCGCGCGCTCGGCCTGCGGCAGGAACTCGCGCGCATTCTTGGCGACGCGAAAGGTGTTGGTGGCCACGGCGCGCACCGCCGACGGATGCAGCCCCGCTAGGCGCTCGCGGAAGCGGGCCAGACACTCCAGCGCGGCCTTCTTGGCCGGGGTGCGGATGCGACCTTCGGGATCGAGGCCGGCGCCGAAGCGCAGCGTTTCCCGCCACGTATCGAGGCGATAGATCTGGTCGCCTTCGACGCGGCCGATTTCCAGGCGGAAGCTGTTCGAGCCCAGATCGACGACGGCAAGCAGGGTGGCGGGCGCGGAGGGCACGAGCGTCGTGCGACTAGCCTGACGAAGGATGCCAAGGCTAACAGAAAAGCCCGCGGCCGACGCCTTTGGCGGTCGCGACGATTCTGCTACCCTCGACGTCGACGCGTCCCTGCCCTTCGCCGTTCCGATGCCGGCTGACTATCTGCAGAAGATCCTGACCGCCCGCGTCTACGACGTGGCGATCGAGTCGCCGCTCGAGCTCGCGCCGACGCTCTCTGCACGGCTGGACAACCGGGTGCTGTTGAAGCGCGAGGACCAGCAGCCGGTGTTCTCGTTCAAGCTGCGCGGCGCCTACAACAAGATGGCGCGACTGGCCAAGGCGGAGCGCGCGCGCGGCGTCGTGGCGGCGTCGGCCGGCAATCACGCGCAGGGCGTGGCGCTGGCGGCGCAAAAGCTCGGCTGCAAGGCGACCATCGTCATGCCGGTCACCTCCCCATCGATCAAGATCCACGCCGTCGAGGCCCGCGGGGCGAAGGTGATGCTGCACGGCGATTCGTACCACGAGGCCTATACGCGCGCGGTTGCGCTCGCCCGTGCCACCGGGGCGGTGTTCGTGCACCCGTACGACGACCCCGACGTGATCGCCGGCCAAGGTACGATCGGCGTGGAAATCCTGCGCCAGCAGCAAGGACCTATCGACGCGATTTTCGCCGCCGTCGGCGGTGGCGGCCTCATCGCCGGCATTGCCTCTTATGTGAAGCGCGTCCGGCCCGAGGTCCGGATCATCGGCGTCGAACCGGTCGACTCGTCGGCCATGACGCAATCGCTGGCAGCCGGACGGCGGGTGAGGCTCGACCATGTCGGGCTATTCGCCGACGGCGTTGCGGTCCGGCAGGTGGGCAAGGAGACATTCCGCATCTGTCGTGCGCTCGTCGACGAGATGGTGCAGGTCGACACCGACGCCATCTGCGCCGCGATCAAGGATGCATTCGAGGACACCCGCTCCATTCTCGAGCCGGCCGGCGCGCTGTCCATCGCCGGCGTCAAGGCCTACTGCGAACGTCATCGCAGTCGGGGCAAGACCTATGTCGCGATCGCCGGCGGCGCCAACATGAACTTCGATCGCTTGCGCTTTGTCGCCGAGCGCGCCGAGCTCGGCGAGGAGCGGGAAGCCATCCTGGCGGTGACCATTCCCGAACGCCCGGGCAGCTTCCGCCAGTTCTGTGCACTGCTCGGCAAGCGCAGCATAACCGAGTTCAACTACCGCTACGGCGACGCTCGAAGCGCACACTTGTTTGTCGGCATCGAGGTCGCGAACCGCCGCGAAACTGCGGCGCTGTTGCGCGCGATGCACCAGCGTCGCATCGAAGCCTACGACCTGTCCGACAACGAGATGGCCAAGCTCCACGTGCGCCATCTCGTCGGCGGGCACGCCCCGGCGGCCGAACACGAAATTTTGTTCCGCTTCGAGTTCCCGGAGCGGCCGGGGGCGCTGATGCAGTTCCTGAACAGCATGAGCCGGGGCTGGAACATCAGCCTGTTCCACTACCGCAACCACGGCGCCGATTACGGTCGCGTCCTGGTGGGCATGCAGGTCCCGCCGTCCGACCAGAGGCAATTCCAGCGCTTTCTGCAGCGCGTCGGCTACCGCTTCATCGACGAGTCCGCCAACCCGGCGTATCGCATGTTTCTCGGTCGCTAACACTCCCGAACTGCCGCAAAACGGCACTTCGGGGGAGGATTTCGACCCAATCGTTGTTGCAAATCCCTCAGAAGTCTCAGTTTTGCCGCTTCTGGCAAGGATTATGCTCTAGGCATTTGGTTGTATCCGTGGCAAACTTTGACGAGGCCAGTATGGAATCGACAGCGGCGAACGCTGCATTGAGCAACGATGTCAGGAGCGAGCAATTGCCTGAACCGAGTGCGCTGACGGGCGTGAAGGTCATGGTGATCGACGACAGCAACACCATTCGTCGAAGCGCCGAGATCTTTCTGCTCCAGGCGGGTTGCACGGTGATACTCGCTGACGACGGTTTCGATGCCCTGGCCAAAATCACCGATCATCAGCCCGACCTGATCTTTGTGGATATCATGATGCCGCGGCTCGATGGGTACCAGACCTGCGCGCTGATCAAGAAAAACGCCAAATTCCACCAGACGCCCGTCGTGATGCTCTCGTCGAAAGACGGGCTGTTCGACCGTGCACGCGGGCGGATGGTCGGCTCGGATCAGTACATTACCAAGCCGTTTACCAAAGAGAGTCTGCTGCGGGCGGTCACCACGCACGTGAAGACTGCGGCATAGTGCGAAGTGGCCCGAGCCGAACGGCGGCGCGGCATGGTGGCATGGAAGGGTAGGAAACGATGGCGATCAAGCGAATTCTTATCGTCGACGATTCGCCGACGGAGCGGCATGTGCTCAATGACATGCTGACCAAGGCCGGCTACGAAGTCGTCGCCAGCGACAACGGAGAGGACGCTATTCTCAAGGCGCGGACGGTCAAGCCGGATCTGATCCTCATGGACGTCGTCATGCCGGGCCTCAACGGCTTCCAGGCGACGCGGGCGATCAGCAGGGACCCTACGACGCGCACGGTGCCGATCATCCTGTGCACGGGCAAGAGCCTGGAGACCGACAAGATCTGGGGGTTGCGCCAGGGCGCGCGGGACTACATCGTGAAGCCGGTGAAGCGAGACGAGCTGCTCGCGAAGATCACCGCCTTCGGCTGAGGCTTGCGACCGCGCGATGGCCCGTGCTGCGAAACTCGATCTTCGCGCCTTTCAGCGGGAGCTGGCGACGCGGCTTGCCGCCAAGACCACGGCGCAGGTCGAGCAATCGCGGTTGGGGCTGGCCTGCGCCGGGGACCAGTGGCTGATACGGCTCGCCGACGCGGGGGAGGTGATCGCTGTGCCGCCGCTGGCCACCGTGCCGCTGACCAAGCCGTGGTACCTGGGCGTGGCCAACATTCGCGGCAATCTTTACGGCGTGATCGACCTCGCCGGCTTCCTCGGGCACCCGCTCGAGCCGGTGTCGCCCGGCGCGAGCCTGACCCGGATGGTGCTATTCGGGCCGCGGGTCGGCGAGCTCCACGCCGGCCTGATCGTGCATCGCGTGCTGGGCCTGCGCAACCTGGCCGAACTGGCACGCAAGGAGGCGCCGGCGGGTGCGCCGGACTGGTACGGCGCGCGCTGGACGGAAACGAACGGGGGCGTGTGGCAGGAAATCGACTTGGCGCGGTTGGCGCAGGACCCCGCCTTTCTGCAGGTGGGATTGTGACCCGGATGCGACGAGGCGGAGCGACCCTTCAGGGCGGGAGAAAACATGGCGCTTAGTCTGAAAAGTGTGCTCGGCGCGGGGCCGGCGCGGGGGAAATCCGCGAAGGGTGCCGAGCTCGAGATGCCGACGACAACGCAGGTCAAGATGAACGCCCCGCCGCCGGGTTACGACCCGCTTGCGTCGGTGTCGATCATGGAGCAGCTGCGCTCGGCCGCGGCCGAGTCGCGCCAGCCGAACCGCCTGTGGTTCATCGGCCACCTGCCGGTCGGCAAGCAGGAGCAGTTGCTGGGCGCGCTCACGCTGATCTTTCTGGTCCTGGGCGGGATCCTGCTCTACCTGTACATCACGCTCGCGGAGAAAAACGCCACCAGCGCGAGTATCGCGACCGAAATGCAGATGCTCTCGCAGCGTCTCGCCCGCGGTACGTCGCTCGCGGTGCAGGGCAACGCGCAAGCGTTCGACAGCGTCAGGGACTCGCGCGATCGCTTTCGCGCCGATCTCGAGTCCCTGAGCAAAGGCGGCACCGTCCGCGGCGTGCGGGTGGATGTCACCAGCACCGAAGCGATGCAAACGCTGCTCAACGACCTCGGCACGCGCTGGGACCGTGTCGAAAAAGACGCGACTGCGGTGCTCGACAATCAGCAGAGCCTGCTGTCGCTGTCAAAGGGGCTGGCGGGAATCAACGATGGCAACACCACGTTGCTCGAACTCGCGGAGCAGGCGGCGTCGCAGGCGGCCGCCGGCGGCGGCAGCGTGCGTGAAATTGATTTGACCAATCAGCTGGCGATGCTGTCGCAGCGCATCGCGAAGAACGCGAACTCCCTTGTCTCGGGGGACGATATCGATCCGGAAACCGCCTTCCTGCTGGGCAAGGATGCCGGAACGTTTCGCGACGTTCTCAACGGTCTGCTGAAGGGCAGCGACGCGCTGCGCCTCTCGGGCGTGAAAAACGACGAGGCGCGGGCCACGCTAGGCGAGCTGCAGAAGCGCTTCGTCGTCTACGACGGGGGTGTCAATGCCATCCTGCAGAACATGCAGCGGCTCGTGATTGCCAAGCAGGCCGCGCGTGGGATCAACCAGGAGTCCGAACCGTTGCTCAACGGCACGACCGCACTCGCCAATGGCTTCGAGACCCAGAACGCCGGCCGCGTGCTAAGCCTGGTCGGGGCGATAATTTCCATCATCTTGGCGCTGTTATTCGCGACCCTGTTCGCCAAGGTGCTCTATGACGAGCAGCGGGTGACCGCGATGGAGAGCGAACAGGAGAACAAGCGCAACCAGGAAGCGATTCTGCGCCTGCTCAACGAGATGGGTAATCTCGCCGACGGCGACCTCACGGTGCAGGCCTCGGTAACCGAAGATGTGACCGGCGCGATCGCCGATTCAATCAATTTCACCATCGAGGAATTGCGCACGCTGGTCAAGGGCATCAACAACGCCACCGATCAGGTGGCCAAGGCGACCACCGATGCGCAGGCGATCTCGCACCGGCTGTTCGAGGCCTCGCAGCGGCAGAACAAGGAAATCCAGCAGGCATCCGGGTCGGTTCTGCAGATGGCGCAATCGATCAACGAGGTGTCGCAAAGCGCCGCCCAGTCCGCCCGCGTGGCGCAGCAATCGCTGGCGGCCGCCGAGAAGGGCGGGCAAGCGGTGCAGAACCAGATCGCCGGCATGAACGAAATCCGGACCCAGATCCAGGATACTGCCAAACGGATCAAGCGCCTGGGCGAATCCTCGCTCGAAATTGGCGAGATCGTGGAGCTTATTTCGGACATTACCGAGCAGACCAACGTGCTGGCACTTAACGCCGCCATCCAGGCCGCCTCGGCGGGCGAGGCCGGCCGGGGATTCACGGTGGTGGCGGAAGAAGTCCAGCGCCTCGCGGAACGGTCGGGCGAGGCGACCAAGCAAATCGATGCCATCGTCAAGACCATTCAGGCCGACACGCAGGATGCGGTGGCGGCGATGGAGAAGAGCACCGTGGGGGTCGTGGAAGGCGCCAAGCTGTCTGACGCGGCAGGGCAGGCGCTGGACGAAATCCGGCGCGTGTCGCGTGAACTCGCCGAACTGATCGGCGGCATTTCCGCGCAAACACAACGCCAATCGGCCTCGGTTTCGGACGTCACGCGGGGCATGCAGGGCATCCTCAAGATCACCGAGGAGACCACCGAGGGTACCAAACAGACGAACGTGTCGATCTCGCAACTGACGAAGTTGGCCGCCGAGTTGCGCAGCTCCGTGGCCGGTTTCAAGGTATGAATCCGCGGCGCGACCCGCGGCAACGCGACGTGCCCGTCAGGGGTGGCCGCGTGTAGTGCACAGTTGCGGCGCATTTCTTGCTCACCGCATTGGGAGTTCGTCCATCCCCAACCTCATGGCCACCGACACCGCTCCGGAATTCGATCTTGGCCCGCTTTCCTGGGTCCAGGGTGAAATCGACCAGGCGCTGACCCGCGGTATTGAAGGGCTCGCGGCGTTCAAGGCCGCCCCGCAGGATTCAAGCGCGCTCAAGCACGCGCGCACGCACATCCATCAGGCTGCCGGCGCGATCCAGATGGTCGGACTCGATGCCGTCACCGCGTATACCGACGAAATCGAGCGCCAGCTCCAACGGCTGGAGGAGCTCGCTCCGCCCGAAGCCCAGGCGAGCTGCGATCTGATCGACCGTGCCTGCCGCAAGCTGAAGATCTTTTTAGACGAGGTCGTCGGCGGGGCCGTTCCGGTACCCCTGAAGCTGTTTCCCGAATACGAACTGATGCAGCAGGCGCGCGGGGTCAGGGCCGCGGCGCCGACGGACCTGTTTTATCCAGATCTTTCACCTCGGGCTCCCCGGATCGCCAGCGCCAAGTCGGTCACGCCGCAGAAACTGCAGTCGTACCTGGTCAAGCAGCGGCGGCTGTTCCAGCGCGGGCTGCTGGCATGGCTGCGCGGCGACGAGGAGGGCGCGCGGGTCATGCGCGATGCCGTTCAGGGCATCGAGGACGTGCAGACGCATTCGGCACAGCGTGCCTTCTGGTGGGCGGTCGGCGCGCTGCTCGAAGGCATCGTCGAAAAAGGGGTAGAGAGCGGATTCGGCGTGAAGCAACTCTGCGGGCGTGTCGACTTGCAGATCCGGCGCTTCGTCGAAGGCTCGGCGAAGGTCGCCGACCGGATGCGCCGCGAGGTGCTCTACTTTGTCGCCATCAGCGCCCCGGTCGGGCCGCAGGTGCAGGCAGTGCAGCGGGCGTACCGTCTGCAGGGCCTGATCCCGACGGCGGACGTGCTCTCCGCCGACGTCGTGCGCGTGCAGCCGCGTCTGCGCGAGGCGCGCGACCTGCTGGCAACGGCGAAGGATCTCTGGCTCAAGCTGACCGGCGGCCGGGCCGAGAATCTGCCCAAACTCAAGCAGACCCTGTCCACCCTGCGCGACAAGTTCGCCGCCATCGGCGAACCGTCGCTGTCGAAACTCGTCACCGCCCTGGCCAGTCGCCTGGACAAGCTGCCCAGCGGCGCGATCCCCGAAGGCGTGGCGATGGAGTACGCGACCGGCCTGCTGCTTGCCGAGTCCCTGGTCGAGAACTTTGCCAGCCTCTCGCCTGAGGTGCCCAAGCAGGTCGACGCGATGATCGCCCGGCTCGAATCGAGCAAGCCGGCGACACAGGGCGCGGCACCGGTGCTCGACGAAATGGCGCGCCGCGCCCAGGAACGCCTGCTTCTTGCCCAGGTGGCGCGCGAGATCCAGGCCAATCTGCGCCACATGGAACAGGTGCTCGACGCATTCTTCCGCGATCACGACAAGCGCGCCGATCTCGCAAGCCTCGCCCACGACAGCAAGCAGATTATGGGCGCGCTCAAAATTCTCGGCCTCGGCCACGCCGAGCAGTTGCTCACGCTCTGCCAGCAGCAGATCGACGAATACGCCAAGCCCGAGACGCGAGTGGCCAATGTCGATCTCGAGCTGCTCGCGGAGTCGTTATCCGGACTTGGGTTCTACATCGAGGCGGTCGAGCAGCAGAGGCCAGATCGCGAGCGGCTCATCGAGCCGCTGCTCGCAACGCGGCTGGGCGTGCCGGCGAAGCCACGGGACGACGAGCACGATACGGTCGAGGCGGCGATGGCCGATGTCAAGGCAGCGCTTCCGGCGACGCTGGCCGCGTTCCAGCGCTTGCCCGGCGAACAGGGCGTCCGTGAGCACCTTGCGGCAGAACTCACCACCTTGAAGAACGACGCCGAGCTCATCGGCGATGCGCAGCTGCAAACCGACGCGGAAGCCGCCCTCGACCTGCTGACCCGTGCCGGCACCGGTGACACCGCCGCATTGCAGGAAGCGATCGCGGCGATCGCCGGGGGCGAGCTGGCGGCGCCAGCCCCGCCGTCAGAGGAGACGCTGCGCCTGCTTGAAACCGACGCGTCGCAGCTCGACGCAGAGCTGCTCGACATTTATCTCACCGAGGCCGACGAGGTCGTCGATAGCGTGGCCACCAACGCGGCTGCGCTCGCGGCCCAACCCGACGACCGTGAAGCGCTGACCACGGTGCGCCGTGGATTCCACACCCTCAAGGGCAGCGGGCGCATGGTGGGCTTGACCGAACTCGGCGAGATCGCCTATGAAGTCGAGAAGGTGCACAACCGGATTCTGGAGGACGACCTGCCGGTGACGCCGGCCGTGCTGTCGTTAATCGACGTGGCGCAAACGAGCTTCCGCGTGTGGGTTGACACGCTGCGACGCAAGCAGCGTGTGACACCGGATGCGATGGCGCTGCGCGCGGCCATCGCCAAGGTGGAAGCCGAGTTCCCGGTGCCACCCGCGATGGCAACGAGCGCGCCAGAGGCGCCGTCGCCGGTATTGGCCGTGATCCGGCCTGCGGCGCCGGCAATTGCGTCGGACATCGAGGTGATCGAACTCGACGAGACGCCGTTGCTGGAAACCGGCGCAATGGCCGAGGCGGGGGCATCGGGCAGCGCCGCCGAAATCATCGAATTCACGCCGCGCGCAGCGCCCGCGACCCCGGCCGCCGCGGTCTCGGCGCTGGCGACAGCGCCCGAGGAAGTGACCATCGGCGACGTGACGCTGTCGACGGCCTTGTACCGGATCCTTTGCGACGAGGCGCAGCAGCATCTTTCGACCCTGGACGCGGAGTTGGGAACCCTCGAATTCGACGCCGCGGCCACGCCATCGCAGGCGATGGTGCGTGCCGCGCACACCCTTTGCGGGATCCACCGCACGGGCGGATTCCCGCTGCTGGCGACGGTGGCCCGGGCACTCGAGCAATGCCTGCTCGGCCTCGAGGAGCGCGGCCCGCCATTACCCTCGAGGGCACTGCCGGTGCTCGCGCGCGCCGTCGCCGGTCTGCGCACGCTGGCCGACCGGGTGCGTTCCCGGGCCGTGTTTGGTGCCGCCGACGAAGCGGAAGCCGGCGAGACCGTGACTGAGCTCGACGCGTTGCGCCAAGAGGCCACGCCGGCATCCACCGCGGATGACAGCGAGAGTCTCGCGGCCCGCGCCGCGGCGGAAGAGGAGGCGCAGTCGCCCCCGCCCCCGCCGGCGGAGGCGCGCCCGCCGCGTCCCGCATCGAGTACGGTTGAGGTGCCCTTCATTCCCGGCGCGCTGCCGACCGGCGTCGCGGCGCGGGTGCGGGCTGCGGCACCGGTCGCGATTGCGCCGGTGGCCGAGGTCAAGAGCATGCCCGCGGTCAGGGCCCCGACCACTGCGCCCGCAGTCGACGAGACGCTCAGTAACGTGCACGACGACGTCGACGAACAGGTGCTCCCGATCTTTCTCGACGAAGCCGCCGAGCTGTTTCCCCAGGCTGGCGAGCAGCTGCGCGCGTGGCAACGCAACCCCGCCAACGCCGAGGCCGCGCAGGCGCTGCGACGTACGCTGCACACCTTCAAAGGCAGTGCGCGGATGGCCGGCGCGATGCGCCTGGGCGAGCTTACCCATTGGATGGAGAGCCGGCTTCTCTCCGGCGACTCGCCCGCCGCAGCGACGCCCCAACTGTTCGATTTGCTCGACACCGACCTCGATCGGCTCGCCTTCGTACTCGATCGCCTGCAGAAGCGAGAATTCAACTCGTCCCTGCCCTGGCTGGAGTCGGAGATCGCGCCCGCTCCTAGCTCCGCGCCGGTTGCGCCGGTTGCGCCGGTTGCGCCGCCGCTCGCGGCGGTGCCCACGGCCGGGTCACCCGCGCCGCGACCGACGGCCGTAGCGCCGGGGGTCGCCGCCGCACCGGAGACAGAAGTCGCGCAACGCGCGATGTTGCGCGTGCGCGCCGATCTTATCGATCGCTTGGTCAACGAAGCGGGTGAAGTCGCCATTGCGCGCGCCCGCGTCGAGGGCGAGCTGCGCTCGCTCAAAGGCAACCTTCTCGAGCTAACCAACAGTGTCATCCGGCTGCGCTCGCAGGTGCGCGAAATCGAGATCCAGGGGGAGTCGCAGATCCAGTCGCTGGCGTCGCATGTCAAGCCCGGCGAAGCGGACTTCGATCCGCTGGAATTCGACCGTTTCACGCGCTTCCAAGAGCTGACCCGCAGCCTCGCCGAGGGTGTCAACGACGTCTCGACCGTGCAGCAATCTCTGCTCCGCAACATCGATGACGCCGATGCGGCGCTGCTGGCGCAGGCACGCCTGTCGCGCGACGTCCAGCAGCAGCTGTTCTCGATTCGCACCGTGCCCTTCGGCAGCCTGTCCGAGCGGCTCTACCGGATCATGCGGCAGACGGCGAAGGAGCTCGACAAGCGGGCGAATCTGGAGATCCGCGGGACGCAGGTCGAACTCGACCGCTCGGTGCTCGAGAAGCTGGTCGGTCCCCTCGAGCACCTGCTGCGCAACGCCCTCGATCACGGCATCGAGAGCCGCGAGGAGCGGCTGAAGCGGGGAAAGGCCGAGACCGGAGAAGTCACGCTGACGGTGCACCAGCAGGGCAACGAGATCGCGATCGAAATCGCCGACGATGGCGCGGGACTCGATTTCGACCGCATTCGCACCAAGGCTCGCGAGTCGGGCCTCATTGCCGCCGACATCGAGCCCACCGAGGCTCGCCTCACGGAGTGTATCTTTGCGCCCGGATTTTCGACCGCGTCGACCGTCACCCAGATCTCGGGCCGCGGCGTGGGTGCCGACGTGGTCCGCTCCGACGTCGCCGCGCTGGGCGGCCGCGTCGATGTCGCCACGGTAAGTGGCAAGGGGACGACGTTTTCACTCTTCCTCCCGCTGACGCTCGCGGTTGCGCAGACCGTGCTCGTCCGGGCCGGGGGGCGGCTGTGGGCACTGCCCGCGACAATGGTCGAGCAGGTGCAGCAGATCAAGGACAACGACCTGATCAACCTCTATCTCACGCGCGAGGTTACCTGGCAGAACAAGAAGTACCCGTTCTTCTACCTTCCGCGCCTGCTTGGCAACGTCGGCCATAGCCCGGAGACGTTGCGCTACAACTCGGTCTTGCTGTTGAAGAGCGGCCAGAATATGACCGCGGTGCACGTCGACGAGATGATCGGCAACCAAGAAGTCGTGGTGAAGAACATCGGTCCGCAGCTCGCCCGCGTTTCCGGCATTGCCGGCGCGACTGTGCTCGGCACCGGCGAGGTCGTCCTGATCATCAATCCGGTGCAGCTGGCGCAGCGGGTCGGTACCGAAGCCGAGGAATCGATGGTCGCGACCGCCGGACAGGAAGGCCTGGCCGCTGCCGGCGCCGCGGCGGCCGGGCCGCAGCTGGTCATGATCGTGGACGATTCGTTGACCGTGCGCAAGATCACCAGCCGGCTGCTTACGCGCGAGGGTTTTGAGGTCGTCACCGCGAAGGACGGCCTCGATGCGATGCAAGTGCTGGGTGAGCGCATACCCGACGCAATTCTGCTCGACATCGAGATGCCGCGGATGGACGGCTTCGAGTTTACCAAGACGGTGAAGTCCGACACCCGGACCGCCCATATACCGATCATCATGATTACCTCGCGCACCGCTGAAAAGCATCGCAATCGCGCGCAGGAACTCGGCGTCGAGGTATACCTGGGCAAGCCGTTCCAGGAAGAAGAGCTGCTTCGTAACCTGCGGGAAATGCTGGCGTTGCACACCGCGTAGACCCGCGCTGCGCTGCAGCACTCGAGCATCGCCAGGCGGCGCGGTGATCCCGCGCCGCTTGATTCTGGTCGCTGCACAACCGGTTTTCGTTCGCGCCCGCCGCGCTCTCGTTTAGAATGAACGACACGATCCGATTTACCAGGGGCAGGCATGGTGCAGCAGGCTACAGAGAACATCCGCACCGTGGCGCTGGTCGGGCACGGGGCTGCCGGCAAGACCACGCTCGCGGAAGCATTGCTGGCCCGCGCCAAAGTCATTCCGGCGCCAGGCAGCGTCGAGCGCGGCACGACGGTCAGCGATTTCGATGCGCTCGAAAAATCATGGCAGCACTCGTTACGCTCGTCCGTCATGCATTTCGACGTCGATGGTACGCGGGTGCATCTTCTCGACACGCCCGGTTTTCCTGACTTCATCGGTCAGGCGATTGGAGCGCTCGACGCAGTCGAGACTGCTGCCATCGTGGTCAACGCGCAGGCAGGCATCGAAATGATCACCTCGCGCATGATGGAATGGGCGGCGCAACGCAGGCTTTGTCGCCTGGTGATCGTCAACAAGATTGACGCGGAAAACGCCGACGCGCAGCAGGTTCTGGGCGCCATCCAGGCCGCGTTCGGCAAGGAATGCCTGCCGATCAATCTTCCCGCCGACGGCGGCAAGCGCG
Source organism: uncultured beta proteobacterium (assembly GCA_963763625.1). GTDB lineage: Bacteria > Pseudomonadota > Gammaproteobacteria > Burkholderiales > Casimicrobiaceae > PALSA-1003. The sequence continues at coordinate 77,543 of CAVXPH010000006.1, forward strand.
TGGTCGACTGTTTTTTCAACCCCGCCGGCGAAGCGGATTTCTCGTCGGTCGCCGAAGCGCACGGCGCCCTGGTCGATCAGGTGGTGGAAGTCGACGAAGCATTGATGGGGCTCTACCTGGAGCAGGGCGAGATCGCGCCCGAGCAGTTGCACGCGCCGTTCGAGAAGGCGCTGCGCGAGGGACATCTCGTGCCGGTGTGCTTCGTCTCCGCACGCACCGGTGCCGGTGTCGCCGAGTTAGTCGATATACTGGTCAAGCTCGCGCCCAACCCGACCGAGGGCAACCCGCCCCTGTTCACCAAGGGCGAGGGATCGACGGCAGTCGAATTTGCCGCCGTGCCCGACCCCAAGAAGCATGTTCTCGCGCACGTGTTCAAGGTAGTCATCGATCCGTTCATCGGCAAGCTCGGCATCTTTCGCGTCCATCAAGGTACGGTCACCCGCGACACGCAGCTTTTCGTTGGCGACGGGCGCAAGCCATTCAAGGTCAGCCATCTATTGATGCTGCAGGGCGGAAAGCAGATCGAGGTCGATCGCGCCGTGCCCGGCGATATCGCCGCGGTGGCCAAGGTCGACGAAATCGAATTCGACTGTGTGCTGCATGACTCCCACGACGAGGACCAGATCCACATGCGACCGCTGGTGTTTCCGACACCGATGCACGGCTTCGCCATCACACCGAAGAAGCGTGGCGACGAACAGCGTATTTCCGACGTTCTGCACAAGATGATTGCCGAGGATCCGACGCTCACTCTCGAACACGATGCCAGCTTGAACGAGACGGTGCTGCGCGGGTTGGGGGACCTGCATCTGCGCTCGGTGTTCGAGCGCATGCAGTCACAATTCAAGCTGGAGATCGATACCCGGCCGCCGCGCATTCCGTATCGCGAAACGGTTACGGCGAAGGCCGAGGGCCATCACCGGCACAAGAAGCAGACCGGGGGCGCGGGCCAGTTCGGCGAGGTGTACCTGCGCGTCGAACCACTGCCGCGGGGCTCCGGCTTCGAGTTCGTCGATCAGGTCAAAGGGGGCACCATACCCAACCAGTTCATCCCCGCCGTGCAGAAGGGCGTCGAGCAGGTGCTCACCGCTGGACCGATCGCCGGTTTCCCCCTTCAGGATGTACGGGTGGTCGTCTACGACGGCAAGCATCACGCGGTCGACTCCAAGGAAATCGCCTTCGTGACGGCCGGGCGCAAGGCCTTCCTGGACGCGATTGAAAAGGCACGGCCGATCGTGCTCGAGCCGATCGTGAGTCTCGAGGTGCTATGCCCGGAGGCGAACATGGGCGATATAGCCGGCGATCTGTCCGGCCGTCGCGGCCAGGTTACCGGCACGCGGTCGCTGCAGGCAGGAACGCTCACCGTCAACGGCCTTGCGCCGCTGTCGGAGCTGGACGGATACGCCGCGCGGCTGAAAGCCATGACCGCGGGCCACGCCGGATGGACGATGACCCTCTCCCACTACGATCCGGCACCTGCCGATCTCCAGCAACAGCTGGCTGCCGATTACGCCAAACACCGCCGGCACGAAGAGGAATGACCGGCCGCACGCACTCACCGCTCGGCGACCCGCAGCGGCATGGCAACGGTCTTGGCGCTAAGCGGTGGACGTCGGCGCAGGCCATTTGTGCCCGGCCGGGGCGGAGATTACAATTGAGCCCATGGGCGACTCCCGGGTCAGCCTGACCCACCATTTCCTCATCGCCATGCCCAGCATGGCCGATCCGCACTTTGCCCATACGCTGATCTACATCTGCGAGCACAACGATCAGGGAGCGCTCGGGATCGTCGTCAACAAGCCGATCGACATGACGCTTTCGGCTCTGTTTGAGCAGATCAACATCCCTCTCGGCGACTCGGAGTTGCGCGCAGCGAAGGTGCACTACGGCGGCCCGGTGCAGATCGATCGCGGCTTCGTCCTCCACCGGCCCTTGGGCAGCTGGCAATCCACGCTTGCCATCAGCGACGAATTGGGTCTGACGACCTCAAAGGACATTCTCGAAGCGGTCGGGCACGGCAGCGGTCCGGCCAACGTGCTGGTGACGCTAGGGTACGCGGGATGGTCAGCCGACCAACTCGAGCAGGAAATCGCGCAGAATGCCTGGCTCACCGTTGCCGCGGATCCCGACGTCCTGTTTGCCGAACCGGCCGAGTTGCGGCTGCCGGCGGCAATGAAGCTGCTCGGCATCGACTTTTCCCGGCTGTCCGACGCCGTCGGACACGCGTGATGCGTGGGGGTGTTGGTGATCTCCACCGCGAGCCCGGCGGGGAGTGTTCTCGCCTTCGACTTCGGAACGCGGCGAATCGGTGTTGCCATCGGGGAGACGAGCACGGGCATCGCCCATCCGCTGACGACACTCACCGAGCCGCACGGCGGCCGCCGCTTCGCGGCAATCGCGGCCCTAGTCGAGACGTGGCGTCCCGTTCTCCTGGTCGTCGGGCTGCCGACCCACGCCGATGGAACGGCGCACTCGATGACGGCGCGGGCGCGGCGCTTCGGGCGCCAGCTCCAAGGCCGCTTCGGCCTCCCTGTTGCCTTCTGCGACGAACGCTTTACCACGCAAGCCGCCGCGCTTGCCATGCAGGGCACCGCCGGCCGCGACCGGAAGTCGCTACGCGATCAGGTCGCGGCGCAACTGATCCTTCAGGCGTATCTTGACCAGCGCGGCCCTTCCTGACGCCGAAGCCACGCTCGGCCGACTCGCCGACAAGATGCGAGGCGCGATCGCCCACGACGCCCGACTGGTTGGCATCTATTCCGGCGGCGCGTGGCTTGCCGAGCGGCTGGCGCAGATGCTCGACGGCGAGCATCCGATCGGCTACATCGACGTCTCGTTCTACCGCGACGACTACGCGCAGAAAGGGTTACGCGCCAAGCCGGCGACGACTACGCTGCCCTTCGCGGTCGCCGACAGCCGCATCGTGCTCGTCGACGATGTCCTGTACACGGGGCGCTCGGTGCGCGCCGCGATCAACGAGCTGTTCGACTATGGGCGGCCCGAGTCCATCGAGCTTGCGGTGCTCATCGACCGCGGCGGCCGTGAGTTGCCGATCGAAGCGACCTACGTCGGTGCCCGCCTTGCGGTTGCCCGCGACCTGTCGGTCGTGCTGCAGCGCCATCCCGACGCCGGCCTCGAGCTGACCGTCGAGGCAGCAGGGGGCGCGCCTGGTGCGTAATCCGCAGCTCAACCCCGCCGGCAAGCTGCAGCATCTGCTCACGCTCGAAGGACTGCCGGCGGGGATAATCGACCGCATTCTCGATACGGCCGTGCCGTTCGTATCGGTCGCCGAGCGCGACGTCAAGAAGGTGCCGTTGCTGCGTGGCAAGACGGTGTTCAACCTCTTTTTCGAAAACAGCACACGCACCCGAACGACATTTGAAATTGCCGCCAAGCGCCTTTCCGCCGACGTAATCAATCTGAACATCGGCGTGTCCTCGACCGCCAAAGGCGAAACGCTGCTCGACACCGTTGATAACCTGGCGGCGATGAACGCGGACATGTTCATCGTGCGCCACGGGCAGAGCGGTGCACCACATCTGATTGCGCAGCATCTTTCCGCGACCGACCGCCAGTACATTCACGTCGTCAACGCCGGCGACGGACGCCACGGTCACCCGACGCAGGGCTTGCTCGACCTGTTCACCATCCGCCACTATAAGCAGGACTTTCGTCGCTTGACGGTCGCCATCGTCGGCGACATCCTGCATTCGCGCGTGGCGCGCTCGCTGATCCAGGGCCTCACCACGCTGGGCACTCCCGAGGTGCGCGTGATCGCGCCGCAGACGCTGTTGCCGACGGCGGTCGAGTCACTTGGCGTGCATGTGTATCACGATATGCGCGCCGGACTCGCCGGCTGCGACGTGGTGGTCATGCTGCGCCTGCAGAGCGAGCGCATGAAGGGATCCCTGCTGCCCTCTGCGGGAGAGTTCTTCAAGCACTACGGGTTGACCGTCGACAAACTCCAGCTCGCCAAGCCCGACGCAATCGTCATGCACCCGGGGCCGATGAATCGCGGCGTCGAGATCGATTCCGCGGTTGCTGACGGCAAGCATTCGGTAATCCTGCCGCAGGTTACATTCGGCATCGCGGTGCGCATGGCGGTGATGAGCATTCTGGCGGGAAACTAGGGTGAAGATCGAGATCAGCAACGGCCGCGTAATCGATCCCCGGCAGAAGATCGACCGCAAGGCGTCGCTCTATGTTGCTGCCGGCAAGGTCGCCGCGGTGGGCGAGCAACCCGCCGGCTGGCGCCCCGACCGGGTGATCGACGCGGCAGGGCTCGTCGTCTGCCCGGGCCTGATCGACGCCTCGGCGCGACTGCGCGAGCCGGGATTGGAATACAAGGCGACGCTCGAATCGGAGGTCGCGGCGGCGGTCGCCGGCGGCGTTACACGACTCGCGTGCCCGCCCGACACCGACCCGCCCCTCGACGAGCCGGGGCTTGTCGAGATGCTAAAACATCGCGCACGCGCGCTCAATCTGGCGCACGTCTACCCGATCGGCGCTCTCACGGTCGGCCTCAAAGGGCACGCGATCACCGAGATGGGCGAGCTCACCGAGGCCGGCTGTATCGCGTTTTCGCACGCTGATGCGGCGCTGGTCGACACCCAAGTCATGCTGCGCGCGCTGCAATACGCGGCGACCTTTGGCTATCGTGTGTGGCTGCGGCCGCAGGATGTCCATCTTGGCCGCGGCGGCGTCGCGCACGACGGCGAGGTCGCGACGCGGCTGGGCCTGTCGGCGATTCCCGGTTTCGCCGAAACGATTGCGCTCGAGACGATTTTCGAACTCGTGCGGGCAACCGGCGTGCACGTGCATCTGGCCCGGCTCTCAACCCATGATGGCGTCGCGCGAGTGCGTGCGGCCAAGAAGGCGGGCTTGCCGGTCACCTGCGACGTCGCCATCCACCACGTGCACCTTTGCGACGTCGATATCGGCTGGTTCAACGCGCATTGTCACCTGGTGCCGCCGCTGCGCGGGCTGCGCGATCGCGCCGCACTGCGCGCGGGGCTCGCCGACGGCACGATCGATGTCATCTGTTCGGACCATACACCCGTCGACGACGACGCCAAGCAAGTACCGTTCGCCGAGACCGAACCCGGCGCGACGGGCCTGGAGCTGTTGCTGCCCTTGACCCTCAAGTGGGCCCACGAGGAAAAGCTGCCGCTGTCCGCGGCGCTCGCGCGCATCACCGCCGAGCCGGCACGCATTCTCGGACTCGATGCGGGCCATCTGGGCGCCGGTACCGATGCCGACGTGTGTATATTCGATCCCGACTTGCGCTGGGTGGTCGAACCCGCGGCGCTCAAGAGCCAAGGCAAGAACACCCCGTTTCTCGGGTTCGAACTGGCGGGAAGGGCGCGCTATACCTTGGTGGGCGGGCAGGTCGTGCACGAGGCCTGAAGCCGAGCCATTAGCGTCCTAATGGGGCGCTGAACCCTGAGTGTCAGTCTCAGATAGAGCGACAGCTGCCGCAAGCCTCGCCTAGCCGCGCCCCCAAACGAGCTGGGACTGTTTTCACCAAATTGCGTCGCTCGTACAGCGAGTGCTTCTATATTTCTCCATTGCCGCCGTTCGTTCCCGGTCGCCGGGCTGCGTAGAAATTGATGCTCTAGGGGAAACTCTGAGTTACGGGGAGCACTATGAAAACTAGGCGAGTCGTGTCCATGTTTTTGCTCGCCTTGTGCCGGATCGCTCGTCTGCGCCCAGACCGATCAGGACTGCGGTGGTACGTAGCCGGACGCCACGTCCGCCCCGGTGCCGAAGAAATGCCGCTCCATCTGCTCTGCCAGATACTTGCGCGCACGTGGGTCCGCAAGGCTCAGCCGATTCTCGTTCACCAGCATCGTCTGCTGTTTCAACCACTGCTGCCACGCTTCCTTGGAGACGTTCTCGTAGATGCGCTTGCCGAGCTCGCCCGGGTAGGGCGGGAAATCGAGACCTTCCGCTTCGTGGCCGAGTTTGATGCAATGAACCATCCGTGCCATCAGGATACCCCTAGTGCAAAGCAAGACCGGCGGCGATTATCGCATGTCCTGCTAGGGCAGCGGCTTTTCGTACACCAGTGAGCGTCGCTGCCAGTTGTACAGATCGCGCTTCTGTTTCGGCAGACGTGAGGGATCGCTCTCGACGAAGTCGCGCTCCAGAAACCAGCCGGAGGTGCGCGTCGTCAGGACGAACAAGCGCGACAACCTGAACTTCTTCGCTCGCTGCTCGATCTCGTGCAGCAACGCTTCGCCATAGCCCTCGCGGCGGAAATCCGGATGCACCGCGAGCGCGGCCAGTTCGCCGGTGCGCTCCTTGGGAAACGCGTACAGTGCCGCGCAGCCGACGATGGCGCCATCGTGTTCTGCGACGACGAAGCGCTCGATTTCCATTTCGAGCCGCTCGCGCGAGCGGCGCACGAGCACGCCTTCCTCCTCCAGCGGCTCGATGATCGAAAGGATCCCGCCCACGTCGTCGATGGTCGCGCTGCGCAAATGCGCCAGCGGCGCGGCGGCGACCATCGTCCCGACGCCGTCGCGGGTGAACAGCTCGAGCAGCAGCGATCCATCGCGATGGCGGCTGATCAGGTGTGCACGCTTGACGCCGTTGTCGCAGGCGCGAATCGCGCACGGCAGATAGTGCAGGACGTCAGGCGGTAGCTTGGTGTGGCGCGCGAGCAGCGCCTCGGCCTCGCGCGTGGACAGTTCGGTCAGCAGCCTCCGGCGCCCGTTGCGCACGCCCTCGGTTTCCATCAGGAAAATGAGCTTGTGCGCGGACAGGCGTACCGCGACCTGAGTGGCCACCTCCTCGAGCGCCAGATTGAATATTTCCCCGGTTGGCGAATAGCCAAGCGGGGATACCAGGGCCAGGTCGCCGTCGTCGAGGCGCTGGCGGAGACCCTCGATGTCGACGCGCCGAACCTCCCCGGTCAATCCCATGTCGATGCCGTCGACGATCCCGATCGGCTTGGCGGTGATGAAATTGCCGCCTACGACGCGGATGCGTGCGCCGGCCATCGGTGAATTGGGTTGTCCGAGCGAGAGCAGCGCTTCGATGCGGCTGCGGGCGTGGCCCATTCCCTCGAGCACGCAATCCATCGTCTCCGCGTCGGTGATGCGCAATCCCTTGTGATAGCGACTCGGAATGTTCTGCTGCTTGAGGATCGCTTCGATTTGCGGGCGTGCACCGTGTACCACCACCAGGCGCGTGCCGAGGCTGTGCAGCAGGTTCAAGTCATGGACGATGCCGAGGAAGGTCTCGTCGGCGACGACCTCGCCGCCGAAGGCGATGACGATCGTCCGGCCGCGCAGGGCGTGGATATAGGGCGCCGCGGCGCGTATCCACGGTACGAAGGATTGCGGGTCGAATCGCATCGCCACGCTTAGCCGTGGTGCCGGCCTTCCGCGCCGTTCCGGATCGTGTATGGAGCGATCATCTGCATAGCGTCGGCCACCGGCGCAGAGTCTATTGAATTCCTGCGCGATACTCAATGCGGCATCGATTCGACTATATAATGGGCGAGCGTCGCTTTACCCAGCATGCCTTCCCCGCTTCTCGCCAATCTCAATCCGGAACAGCTCGCCGCGGTCACCCTGCCGCACGGGTCGGCGCTGATTCTCGCCGGCGCGGGCAGCGGCAAGACGCGCGTGCTCACGACGCGGATTGCTTGGCTGCTGGCGAATGGCCAGGCCAGCCCGCTGTCGGTGCTCGCGGTTACCTTCACCAACAAGGCGGCCAAGGAAATGCTGCTGCGGCTGTCGGCGTTGACGCCGGTGAACACGCGGGGCATGTGGATCGGCACTTTTCACGGGCTATGCAACCGCATGCTGCGCGCGCATTACCGCGATGCCGGACTGCCGCAGCTGTTCCAGATCATGGATATGCAAGACCAGCTGGCGTTGATCAAGCGTGTGTACAAGGCGCACGGCATCAACGAGGAGCGCTTCCCGGCGCGCCAGCTGCAGGCGGTCATCAACGCAGCCAAAGAGGAGGGCTCGCGGCCGAACCAGGTCGAGGCTCACGACGAGTTCATGCGTCGCCAGGTCGAGCACTTCGCGCTCTATGAAGAGGCTTGCCGGCGTGAGGGTGTCGTCGATTTCCCCGAATTGCTGTTGCGCAGCTTCGAGCTGCTTTCCAGCCACGAGGCGCTGCGCGAGCACTACCAGCGGCGCTTTTCGCACCTGCTCGTCGATGAGTTCCAGGATACGAATGCGCTCCAATACCGCTGGCTCAGGCTGCTTGCCGGACCGCATGCGGCGGTGTTCGCAGTCGGCGACGACGACCAGTCGATCTATGCATTTCGCGGCGCCAACGTGGCCAACATGCAGCACTTCGAGCGCGATTTCACCACGCCCGAAGCACCAGTAAAACTGATCAAGCTGGAGCAGAACTACCGCTCCCACGGCCACATCCTCGACGCGGCGAATACGCTCATCGGGCACAACCAGGCAAGGCTGGGCAAGAACCTCTGGACGGCGGATGGCAAGGGCGAGCCCGTACGCGCTTTTGTGGCACCGTCCGACGTCGACGAGGCCGCCTTTGTCGTCGACGTCGTGAAGGGCCTGGTCGACGATGGCGTGTCGCCAGCCGAAATCGCGGTGCTCTACCGCTCCAATGCGCAGTCGCGCGTGCTCGAGCATGCGCTGTTTAACGCCGGAATGCCGTATCGGGTCTACGGCGGCATGCGATTTTTCGAGCGCACCGAGGTCAAGCATGCGCTCGCATATTTGCGCCTTATTGCGGCGCCCGACGACGACGGGGCATTTCTGCGCGTCGCCAATTTTCCCCCGCGAGGGATCGGCGCGCGAACCCTTGAGGTACTCCAGGACCGGGCGCGCGCAAGCGGCACGAGCTTGTGGCAGACCGCATGTGGGGCGCATCTCGGCGGCAGGGCGGGCGCCGGCGTCGCGGCCTTCGTGAAGCAGATCGAGGCGATGCGCAGTGCGACCGCGGGGCTGCCGCTTTCGGGGATCGTCGAGCACGTCGTGCAGGCGAGTGGAATGCTCACCCATTACGGCGCGGAAAAGGATGCTCAGGAGCGGATCGAGAACCTGCAGGAACTGGTCAACGCGGCGGAGAGTTTCGTGCGCGAAATCGAGCGGCAAGTTGCCAGCGACGCCGAGCTCGAAGCCGGCGGCGCGCTGACCGCGTTCCTGGCGCATGCCGCGCTCGAAGCCGGAGAGACCCAGGCCGCAGAGGGGCACGCGGCGTTGCAGCTGATGACCGTGCATGCGGCGAAGGGCCTCGAGTTTCATACGGTCTTCGTCACCGGGCTGGAAGAAGGGCTGTTTCCCCACGAGAACAGCCTGTCGGAGTTTGACGGGGTCGAGGAGGAGCGGCGCCTCGCCTATGTCGCCATGACCCGCGCGCGCCGGCGGCTTTATTTGACGCACGCGCAGAGCCGTATTCTGCACGGCCAGCTGCGTTACAACATCGCCTCGCGTTTCCTCGACGAGCTGCCCAACGGGTTGGTGCGCTGGCTCTCGCCACGGCGCGCCGACGGCCTGCTTGCGCGCGAGGTTGAGCAAGTCGCGGTCGCGGCGCGGCGCGATGCGTGGGCGGCCGAGCGGCCCGGGTGGCGCATCGGCCAAAGCGTGCAGCACGCCAAGTTCGGTCTGGGCATCATCATCGATGCGGAAGGCCGCGGCAGCGATGCGCGGGTGCAGGTGAACTTCCGCGATGCCGGTGTGAAATGGCTGGCGCTGGAATACGCCAAGCTTCAGCCGGCCTGATCCGCGTCGACCGGCGTCGGTTCGTCAGCATGAAAGACGTCGCGATACGCCACGTAGTCGGCGATCTGTAGGGTTGCGAGAAAGATGAGGCCGTAGGGGAGCAGCAGGACCACCCCGACCACGGTGCTGACCGGCGTATCAAGCAGGCCCGTGAGCGCATCGCCTAGCGCGGGCACCATGCCGCCGTAGAATAGGATCGCGATCCCGAATACCGCCACCGACCGCCAATTGGCGAGCGTCGCGCGCAGGCTGGTGCTCAGTGCCGTCAGCGCGCCCGCATCATGAAACACGACCAGCGCCGGCGCGAACCAGAGCGCGAGCAGTGTCGGCAGCGCGCAGAGGATGCCAAACAGCATCGCGAGCTGCAGCTTGCCGCTGGAGAGCACCTCTTCGCTCGGTTCCTCTCCGCCGGATCCCCACGCGATGAGCGCCCCCCCGTCGATCACCGCGGTTGCGCCTACCGCAATGGTCATGCCGACAAAAAAAACCAGACCGAGCGAAAGCAGCGCCCTGAGGTTGCTGCGAAAGCCGCGAAACAGATCCGCGAATTGCGGCTTGCCGCCGCGCTCCTGTCCCCAGGCGGCGGCGAGAAAACCGACTGCGAACACGGGCTTGAGGATCGCCGCGGCGAACTTGCCGAGCGCCGGCCAGGGTCCAAGCTGCGCGCCAGCGATGAGTACGTAGTATGCCGCGATCAGCAGCAGCCAGCGCAGCGGCGCCGCGCGGAACATCGAATAGGCTTGGCGGAGCCAGAACATTCCGCGCCACGCATCACGGCGCACGAACGGAATTGCCGGTGGCGGCGGCGTCTGCATCAGAGGTCGGGAAACCGGGGCTCGTGGGCAACACGATGCCGCAGGACTTGCTCGAATGCGGAGGGATCATGGGCGTGCGTCAACTCACCGTGGCGCGGAAGATGAAGGTCGTAGAGCCGTGACAGCCAGAAGCGCAGCGCCGCGGCGCGCAGCAACGGTCCCCAAAGCGCACGCTCCTCGAACGTCAGCGGCCGCACCGCTGCATAGGAACCGATCAGCGCGCGAACGCTCTCGTCATCGAGTGCGGCGACGGGTTGAGCATCCCGCGGCACGCACCAGTCATTGACCGTGATCGCCAGGTCGTAGGCCAGCGCATCGGTCGCCGCAAAACCGAAATCAATGATGCCGGAAACGCGCCCGTTGACGAACAACACGTTGTCACTGAAGAGGTCGCCGTGAATCGCCCCGCGCGGCAGTTTCGTCTTGGCGAATCCGGCCTGGTACTTGAGCTCGCTCGCCACCAGGGCGTTTTGCTCCGCCGTCAGCAGCGGTCGCACCGCGCGTGCCGCCTGGCGCCACCAGCCGGGACCACGACGATTGGTCAGGCGGCCGCGGTACTGTTTCGCGGCGAGGTGCAACTTGCCCAGCGCTGCACCGACGGCGGCGCAGTGCAGTGCGTCCGGGCGCTCGACTGGTGCGCCCTCGAGACGGGCGACCAGGCCGGCAGGCTTGCCGTTGAGGAAACTCCACAGGGCGCCGGTACGATCTGGCTCCGGCGCGGGCGCCTTCACGCCACTGCGCGCAAGATGCGCCATGAGGTTGAGGTAAAAAGGCAGCTCTTCCGACGGCAGACGTTCGTAGAGCGTCAGCACGTAGCGCCCCTTGGTGGCGGTGAGAAAGAAATTGCTATTTTCGATACCGGCAGCGATCGGTTCGAAAGCGTACACCGTGCCGAGCGCATAGCGCGTCAACCAGGCGGCAAGTTCATCGGCGGTGACGGGGGTATAGACAGACATCAGCCCGCGCGTCCGCCTCACAGCGGCCGCGACGTTCGCTGCGGGATAAGGTCAACTCAGAACGAAAACAGCACCCACAGCGGGACCTTGAGTCCCGAATCGAGGCTGTCGTAGCGCACGAAGCCGCCCTTGGAATTGTCCGGAACCAGATAATACGGGTGGCCGTGGCGCGGCGTCACCTTGATCAGGTTCAGCCGTCCGTTGACCCGATATTCTTCGACGGTTTCGTTCTCGCGCTGGATCGTCGTGACCTGGGGCTCAAGTTCCGGGTCGGCAGCGATTTCCGGAGGCGGCGGCTGCGCCTCAGGCAGCGGCTCGAGCTTCGGCGGAGGGGGTGCATTCTGCGCCGCAGCGGTCAGCGCCAGGCTGACAGCCAGTGCGGCAACCATCGGAGCGAGAATTTGGCGCATGGTGCGGATTGACCAGACCCGAACAGATTCTAGCAGGATTGGCGTCGGTCGGAGGTGTCGCTCGGTGCGACTTTCGGTTAGAGGTTTAGCATCTTGTCGCGTTCCGTTCGCGTCGGCTGGAACCCGCGTGTCTCGTAATAGTCGAATATTGCTTCGACTATCGCTTCGGGTTCCTCGATGATCTGCATAAGATCGAGATCCGTGGCAGCGATCATGCCTTCGCCGACGAGCCGGTCCCGCATCCAGTCAATTAGCCCGCGCCAGAACTCGCCACCGACGAGGATGATCGGGATCTTGCGACTCTTGCCCGTCTGCACCAGGGTAAGGCACTCGGTGAGCTCGTCGATCGTGCCAAAGCCACCGGGCATGACGACGTACGCGGAGGCGAAACGCACGAACATCATCTTGCGCGCAAAAAAGTAACGGAAGTTGATGCCGACGTCCTGATATGGGTTGCCGGTCTGTTCATGCGGCAACAGGATGTTGAGACCGACGGCGGGAGAGCGCCCGTCGTAGGCGCCACGGTTCGCAGCTTCCATCGTTCCCGGGCCGCCACCGGAGATCACCGCGAACCCGGCGTCGGACAGGAGCCGCGCAATCCGCTCCGCCTTGCGGAAGTACGGGTGATCGGGCTTGATACGCGCGCTGCCGAACATGCTGACTGCCGGACGCACGCCCCGTAGTCGCTCGGTCGCGACGGCGAATTCTGCCATAATGCCCAGCACCCGCCACGCTTCCTGCCCGTTGGTCGAGTACATCGCCTGAGGGTCGATCAACTCGGGAATCTTGCTTGTCGAAATCATGTCAAAACTGATTCTCGTTGACGGCTCGTCGTATTTGTATCGGGCGTTCCACGCGCTGCCCGACCTGCGCACGTCGCGCGGCGAGCCGACCGGCGCGATTCGCGGCGTCATTGCCATGTTGCGCCGTTTGCTCGAGGACGGCAACCCGGAATACTTCGCCGTTGTCTTCGACGCGCCGGGCAAGACTTTCCGCGACGATTGGTATCCGCAATACAAGGCGAATCGCGCGCCGATGCCCCCTGACTTGGCGCTACAGATCGTGCCGTTGCATGAGCTGATTCGCGCCCACGGCTGGCCGTTGTTGATGATCGAAGGCGTCGAAGCGGACGACGTGATCGGCACGCTGGTGCGGCGGGGCGAAGCGCGCGGCATCGACGCGGTAATTTCCACCGGCGACAAGGATCTCGCCCAGCTCGTCACGCCGCGGGTCACGCTCGTCAACACGATGAGCAACGAGACCCTGGACGAAGCGGGCGTGGCAGCCAAATTCGGCGTCCGTCCCGAGCAGCTCCTCGATCTGCTGACCCTGACGGGCGACGCGGTCGACAACGTGCCCGGCGTGGCCAAGGTTGGGCCGAAAACCGCCGCGAAGTGGTTGGCGCAGTACGGCACGCTGGAGAACGTGATGGCGCACGCGCAGGAGATCGGCGGCGTTGTCGGAGAAAACCTGCGGGCGGCGCTGGATTGGTTGCCGCAAGGCAGACGGCTGCTCACGGTCAAGACCGACTGCAGCTTGCCGTTCGAACCGGTCGACCTCGTCACCCGGCCCGCCGATAGCACCGCGCTCAAGAACCTCTACGCGCGCTTCGAGTTCAAGAGCTGGCTTAAGGATCCGGACGGTGCGCCGGCCAAACCGGCCGCGACCGGCGCGGAAGCCGAGGTTGCGGCTGCAACCGAGCAGGCTCCGCCGCGCGTGCCGGTGGCGCGGCATTACGAGACCGTGCTCGATCAAGCGGCCTTCGAGCGCTGGGTTGCCGCGATCGAAAGCGCGGATCTTGTCGCCTTCGACACGGAGACGACGAGCCCTGATCCGATGCAGGCACGCCTGGTCGGACTCTCCTTCGCCATCGTGCCCGGTGCCGCCGCCTACCTGCCGCTCGAGCACCGCTACGCCGGTGCGCCCGTCCAGCTGCCACTCGAAGCCGTGCTCGCGCGACTGAAGCCCTGGCTCGAGAATGCGGTCGCGAAGAAGCTCGGGCAAGACGTCAAGTACGCTCAGCACGTGCTGGCAAACCACGGCATTGCCCTCGCCGGCGTCGCGCACGACACGATGCTGCAATCCTACGTGCTGGAATCGCATCGCGCGCACGACATCGAAAGCCTCGCCCGGCGGCATCTCGACGTCAACACGATCACGTATTCGAAAGTCGCCGGCAAGGGCTCCGCCCAGATCAGCTTCGAGCAGGTCGCGGTCGACCGCGCGACCGAATACTCGGCCGAGGAAGCGGACATCACCGTGCAGCTGCATGGCGTGCTCTACCCGCGCCTCGCCGCTGACGTCGAGCTGGACCATGTCTACCACGCCATCGAGCTGCCAACGCGGGAAGTGCTATTCCGCATGGAACGGACCGGCGTGCTGCTCGATTCGCGGCTTCTTGCCGCCCAGAGCAGGGAGCTCGGAGAGCGGGTGGCGGCGCTGGAACAACATGCCTATCAACTCGCCAGCGGCCCGTTCAATCTCGGCTCGCCGCGACAGCTGGGCGAGGTACTGTTCGAGCGGATGAAGCTGCCGGTTGTGAAGAAGACGGCGACCGGCCAGCCGTCAACCGACGAAGAGGTGTTGCAGGAGCTTGCCGCAGACTATCCGCTGCCGAAGCTTCTGCTCGAGCACCGGGCGTTGTCGAAGCTCAAGTCGACCTACACGGACAAGCTGCCGCAAATGATCAATGCGACCACAGGTCGCGTGCACACGAACTTCGCGCAGGCAACTGCGGTGACCGGAAGGCTCGCCAGCACCGATCCGAATCTGCAGAACATTCCGGTGCGCACGACGGAGGGTCGGCGCATTCGCGAGGCCTTCATCGCTCCGCCGGGCCACGTGCTCGTTTCGGCTGACTATTCGCAGATCGAGTTGCGCATCATGGCGCATCTCTCCGGCGATCCGTCGCTGCTTGCGGCCTTCGCCGAAGGCGCGGACATTCACCGCGCGACTGCGGCGGAGATTTTCGCGGTGCCGATGGAACAGGTGACCTCCGAGCAGCGCCGGTATATCAAGGCGGTTAACTTCGGACTGATCTACGGCATGAGCGCGTTCGGTCTGGCGGCGCAGCTCAACATCGAGCGCGGCGCCGCACAGCAATTTATCGACAAATATTTCGCGCGCTATCCGGGCGTCGCCCAGTACATGCGGCAGACGCGGGAGCAGGCGCATGCCCAGGGCTACGTGCGAACGGTTTTTGGCCGGCGCTTGTGGCTGCCTGACATTAACGCCGGAGGGGGGCCGCGCCGCCAGGCTGCTGAGCGCGCCGCGATAAACGCGCCCATGCAGGGCACCGCTGCCGACCTGATCAAACTGGCAATGGTCGCGGTCCAGGCTTGGCTCGACCGCGAAGGGCTCGCGTCGCGCCTGATCCTTCAGGTGCACGACGAGCTGGTGTTCGAGGTGCCCCAGGCGGAGGCGGCGCGAATAATGGGCGAACTTCCGGCGCTGATGACCGGCGTCACGAGCCTGCGCGTGCCACTCGTTGTCGACGTGGGCAGCGGGCACAATTGGGAGCGCGCGCATTAGATGGCGCGGAGCGCCAAGTTGTTGTGCACAAATTCATCGACCGCTCGTATGCCAATGCACGCCGTTGGTAAGTCTGAGACCACACCCGGCGGTGGGGCACGTTAACGTAGCTTGTTGACATTCAAGCGCGTCCGCGCGCGCCTTGCTCCGTGCTTGCTCCGGCTCATGTAGGCCACCTGGCGATGCTCCGAACGCTCATCCGCGAGGCGGCAGCAGAGGGCAGCTTCGAGCGGTTTTTGGCGGCCGATACGCCGGCCGCCGTCGAGTTCTTCGCCCGACTCAAGCGCGCGCTTGTCAGTGGCTACTTTGTCGAGGAAGACCCGAAGACGGGACGCATCGAAGCGGTTGCCGTCCCCGGCTACGTATTCTGGCCCGACGACCGGAACAGCGGCATGCCGCCAGTCGGATTCGGCTTGTTTCGCGCGCACGAGAACGGCTACGAGCTCTGGTTGGCCGGCCTCGAGTTCGGGCGTCGCGGCGGGGGCCAAGGGCGCGCGCTCCTTACGGCTCTGTTCGCCACACCCCCGGGCAAGAAGACGTGGGTGGTTCGCATTCCACGCGGCTCCCGTTACGGGGCCACGGTGCAACACCTGCTCAAATCGTATGGCTTCGACTACGTCGGCGACACCGCGCAGCTGCGCTGGTTTGTCCGTGGTAACGCTCCGGCTTCGATCGCGACGCGCATACGGGGCGTTATCGGCAATCAGCCTCCCCTGAACTAAATTCCCAGCCGGGCGGTACCGCGGCCAGCCCAATCTACTCCGCGCTTTGGTCCTCGAAGATGTCGCAGTACGAGGTGTACACGGTGGCGATCGTAACCGGGCCGAGCACGAACCAGCCAAGGCCAAACGGTATCGACGCCACGATGGCAAGCCCGATGCCGATCAAACTGTAGACCAGGAACGGCACGATATTGCGCAGGCAAGCGCGAAAAGACGCCGTCATCGCCGCACCCGGGCTCAACCCGCCGAGCATAACCAAGGCGGGCGCGAACCAAATCGCCATGATGAGCGGCAGCAGTAGCAGCAAGAAGAACAGGGCGCCGAGAAGAACCGCGACCACCGCACTGTCCAGCGCGATGCCGGTTTGCGCCGGATCCACCGCTCCGGTCAGCATGCCAAAAATCGCCACGCCAAAGAGCGCCACCATCATGCCGGCGACGATGAGGGTTATAAGGACGCCCAGGCCGGTATAGATCAAACCGACCACGACCAGCGACCCGGTGCATTGGCTGAAGCCCGCAAACAGATGGCCGAGGGTAAGGGGATTGCCGCGATCGACGGCACGGCAGCCGAGCATCAGGCCGCCGGCAAAGACCGGGTAGAGGACCTGCATCGCCAGGGTACCGACCACAGGGACAAGGCTGCCGACCAGATAGAGAACGACGAGGATGATCATGGTGAGCAGCCATACCCCGACGGCCGGCGTGAACAGGCGCCAACCCTCGCCCCACCAGGTAGCGCCGCGCCCGGCTTCGACCGCGCGCGGCTCAGTCATTGCCACCGCCGCCTGCGCCCGCTACGGGTCGGGTGGGTGCGTTCGCCATCGTGCTTCCCCTGCGCATGGCCGGATCGGATGGATGGAAACCTTAGCATATCGCGGCTTGCGGCCATAGAAAGCTTCCGCTGCGCCGCGTCCGCGTGGCGAGAGCCCCCGCCCCGGGGCCGAAAGCAGGTCGCGCCGGGGTTGACTGGGGGGACCCGAAGGCCCCGGGTGCGGGGCAAATGCCGTCCTGGGGAGACACGCGGCGGCCGATTCGAGCACTAGGAACCAACTTGGGGCTTGATTTCAACGCTCATCTCCCTTATCATTAGCACTCGTTGGCGGCGAGTGCTAACAATTGCCTCCTTCGTCCCGGACAAGCTATTGGACTTTCGCAAAATTCTTTGAGGAGTGAGCACTAACATGAAGATTCGTCCCCTACACGATCGCGTGATCGTCAAGCGGCTTGAGGAGGAACGCAAGACCGCTGGTGGCATCGTTATACCCGACACTGCGGCCGAGAAGCCCTCGCAGGGTGAAATCATGTTTGCCGGGCCCGGCAAGATCGACGATAACGGCAAAGTGATTCCGATGGGCGTGAAAGTCGGCGACAAGATTCTGTTCGGCAAGTACTCCGGCCAGGAATTCAAGATGGACGGAAACGATTATCTGCATATGCGCGAAGACGACGTCATCGGCATCATCGCGTGACGGTCGCGCGATCACATACAGTTTAGGAGCAACGAAAATGGCAGCCAAAGACGTACGCTTCGGCGACAACGTCCGCAACAAGATGATGAGCGGTGTGAACATTCTATCGAACGCCGTCAAGGTGACGCTGGGTCCGAAAGGCCGCAACGTCGTGCTCGAGCGCAGCTTTGGTGCGCCGACCATCACCAAGGATGGCGTGTCGGTAGCAAAGGAAATCGAGCTCAAGGACAAGTTCGAGAACATGGGTGCACAGATGGTCAAGGAGGTCGCATCCAAGACCTCCGACGTTGCCGGAGACGGCACGACGACTGCGACCGTTCTGGCGCAGGCGATCTGCGCCGAAGGCTTCAAGTACGTCGCCGCCGGGATGAATCCCATGGATCTCAAGCGCGGCATCGACAAGGCGGTACTTGCCGTCGTCGAGGAACTCAAGAAGATCAGCAAGCCGTGCACGACCAGCAAGGAAATCTCGCAGGTTGGCGCGATCTCTGCCAATGCCGACGATTCGATCGGCAAGACGATCGCGGATGCGATGGACAAGGTGGGCAAGGAAGGCGTGATCACCGTCGAGGACGGCAAAGGCCTGGAAAACGAGCTTGAGCTCGTCGAGGGTATGCAGTTCGACCGCGGCTATATCTCGCCGTACTTCATCAACAACCCCGACAAGCAGACGGCGATACTCGAGGATCCGTACATTCTCCTGCACGACAAGAAGATCTCGAATATTCGTGACTTGCTGCCGCTGCTCGAGCAGGTGGCGAAAAGCGGCAAGCCGCTGCTGATCGTCGCCGAGGACGTCGACGGCGAGGCGCTGGCGACGCTGGTGGTGAACAACATCCGCGGAATCCTGAAGACGGTTGCCGTAAAGGCGCCCGGTTTTGGCGATCGGCGCAAGGCAATGCTGGAAGATATCGCGATTCTCACCAGCGGTACGGTGATCGCCGAGGAGCTTGGCCTGAAGCTTGAGAACGCGTCGCTGAAGGATCTTGGGCGCGCGAAAAAGGTCGAGGTGGCGAAGGAAGACACGACCGTTATCGACGGCGCGGGCGAGAAGTCGGCAATCGAAGCACGGGTGAAGAACATCCGCGTCCAAATCGACGAAGCAACCTCCGATTACGACAAGGAGAAGCTGCAGGAGCGCGTCGCCAAGCTGGCCGGCGGCGTGGCCGTGATCAAGGTCGGTGCAGCTACCGAGGTCGAAATGAAGGAGAAGAAGGCACGGGTCGAGGACGCGCTGCATGCGACCCGGGCGGCGGTCGAGGAAGGCATTGTCGCCGGTGGCGGCGTGGCCTACCTGCGCGCCCGCGCGAACCTCAAGGGCTTGCACGGCGCCAACCCCGACCAGGAAGCAGGCATCAAGATCGTGCTGCGTGCGCTCGAGGAGCCCCTGCGGCAGATCGTCAACAACGCCGGCGACGAGCCGTCGGTCGTCGTCAACAAGGTGGTCGAGAAGAGCGGCAATTTTGGCTTCAATGCCCAGACCGGGGCTTATGGCGACCTGGTCGAAATGGGCGTCGTCGACCCGACCAAGGTAACCCGGTTCGCGTTGCAGAACGCGGCGTCGGTTGCGTCCCTGCTGCTTACAACCGAGGCCATGGTTGCCGAGCTACCCAAGGACGAGAAGCCAATGGGTGGCGGTATGGGCGGCGGCGGCATGGGCGGCATGGGCGACATGGACATGTGACCCGGGCAAGCGCCTAGAACAACAAAGCCCCGCTGCGGCGGGGCTTTGTTTTGCGCCTACTGCCAACCGGGGGCGGTACCAGCCCCTCGGGCTAACGAAGCGCAATACGGAACACGACGCCCAGATAGGTGAGGCCTGGATTCGGCTCCTTGATGCTCGCATTCGACTCGTGCTGAACGTAAACGCCGAGCTCGAAGCGGTGATCTTCACCGAAGACAATGCCCGTCCCGGCGTTCTCGCCGAATTGAAACGCCGTGCTCAAGTCGCGATTGTTGTTGATGCGCGTGTGCGACAAAAGGTGGACGCCGATGCCGGCTTCCACATACGGCTGGACGGTACTACCCCATGCCGGCAGCCAGCGCAGCATCGGAGTTAAACCTATGTCCCAGAGCGAGCCGTTGTCCGTCGGATGCACTTGGGCGTGCCAGTAATTGAGTTGCGCCACGAGTCGCGTATCGAAGCCGTTGTCCTTGAGGTAGGCACATTCGCACAGGGAGTTCCAATGCAGTCCTGCGCCGGAGATAAACACGCTGTGACCCTGGCCGGCAGTGAGGTCCAATCCGTCCGGCTCAAGCGAGGCGGCGTGCACCTGCGGCACGAAGGCAGCGCACGCGATGAGTCTCGTCGCCGCTCGCGCAAGGCGAGTCAAAAGGGACGCTCGCGGAGCGCCAGGGCTTCGTGTCTTCATCGTCGGGGACGCGCGATTTTAAACAGGCAACGCAAGGGCCGCAAGGGCGGGTGCTCGGCATAGGAGGCCGCGCGACGATGGCAAGTGCGGTCGACGGCCGAGCCCCGACGAGGCAGGTACAGCCCGGGGCGTCCCGCACCGAGGCGCAGCGGCGTGCGTATTGTCATCGCGCAAGCCACGCGGCGGTGGCCGTGGGAGAGTCCCCGCGCGTGCGCAAAATGCTTTAGACTAGGCGCCATGCAGCGCATCGCGGCGGCATGGATGTGCGCCGACAAACGCCGAGCGAAGGCGGAGCGCCATGCGCACCGGACCACGATACTCAGGAAGCCGTTTGCATGAACTCCGGGATGCTCGTCTTGGCGCTGGGGGTTGGCGCTCTTGTCGTCTTCGTGCTCGTCGGCCTGGTTCGACGCAGCCGGAGCCTGGGTCGGGGGCGGGCCGCACCCGATGCGCAGAACACGGTCGCACAATGGACCGAAGGGGAAACGACTCGGCTGCTGTCAAGCGCCGAGGTTCCCGGGCTCTACCTGCTTCGCTCGCGCTTCCTGTCCAAGGCAGAGAACGTTGTCTATCTGCTGCTCAAGGCAGCGTTTCCACGGCATGAGATTTTCGCCCGCGTGCGACTGGCCGATGTGCTGCAGGTCAAGATCGGTCCGCAGGGCATGGAGCGGCTGCGCGCCTTTCGCAAGATCGCCAACCAGCACGTCGGCTTCGTTGTCTGCGACCGCGACATGACCATTGTTGCGATCGTCGACGCCAAAGAGCCGGAGCAAGTGCAGAACCCCAGGGATCAGAAGCTCGAGATCATCAAGCAGCGCTGCCTGCAGGCGGCGCAGGTCAAGTATATCTGCGTCTACCCGCCGACGCTGCCGCGCTATCGGGAATTGCGCGCCCAGATCCTCGGTCCCGCAGCCGAACTGGTTTGACCCGCGCCAGACGCGGCAACGACCCTGTCGACGAAGGTAATAACGAAAGCGACTAGGCGGCGCTCTGATCGGTACTCGGCTTCGCACGCGACTGCGCCGGCACCCCGCGCAGCGCGATCCAAGTGCCGCCGAGAATCAAGGCACAGCCCGAGAGCGCGTTGGCGCTTACCGACTCGCCGAGGAAAAGGAACCCCCACAGAACACCGAACACCGGGACCAGAAATGTCACCGTCAGCGCGCGCGCCGGACCGATCGTGGCGATCAACCGGAAATAGAGCAGGTAGGCGAAAGCGGTCGATGCCAGGGCGAGCGCAAGGGCATTGCCCACGACCAGCGGCGTCAACGGTCCGGGCCGGGGGACGAAAGGCAGCGCCGGAGCGAGCACGGCCGCCGCAGTGAACTGACTGTAGAGCGCGATGGCGAAACTCGGCGCGTCCGCCATGCGCCGTTTGACATAGACGCTTGCCACGCCGTAGCACAAGGCCGCGCCGAGGCAGGCGAGCGTCGCCGGCAACATAATGCCTGTCAGTGCCTGCGGCGACCAGCCGACGATCAGCACGACGCCGGCGAGGCCGAGCGCCATTCCACCGAGCTTGCGTCGTGACAGTGGCTCCTTGAGCCACAAGCTGGCGACGGCGGCCGCAAAAAAGGGACTTGTCGCATTGAGAATCGCCGCCACCGCTGCTCCGACGTATTGCTCGGCGAAGCAGAAAAGCGCAAAGGGCAATGCCGAATTCACCACACCGATGAAGACATAGTTCCGCCAATGGGCGAAGAACGGCGGTACGGCGCGGCGCACCCATGCCAGGGCCAGCAGCGCGAGGAAGGCGAGCGCGACGCGCGCGAACGCGAGCCATAGCGGCCCGAAGGTCGGCACGGCGACGCGCATGAACGTAAACGAGCCGCCCCAGAGCCCGGCGAGAAGCAGCAGCCGGGCGAGGTCTCCGGAGTGCATGGATTCAGGTGGCGGCGGTTGCGGTTGCCGCGTAGGGTCGCGGTGCCACCTCGAGCGCAAGCTGACCGCGCCCGCCGGCGTGCACGCGCTCGTGCTCCAACAACCACTGCTTGCGCCACAGCCCGCCACCGTAACCGGTCAGCGTGCCGTCGGCGCCGATAACGCGATGGCAGGGCACAACGATGCAGAGACAGTTGTCGCCGTTGGCGCGGCCAACCGCGCGCACCGCAGCCGGACGGCCGATGGACGCGGCGATGTTGGCGTACGAGCGCGTTGCGCCGGCCGGAATCGTAAGCAGTTCGTTCCAGACCGCGCGCTGGAATGGCGACCCGGCGAGGGCGAGCGGCGTGGCGAAAGTCAGTTCGCGCCCCGCGAAGTACGCGGCGAGCTCATCGCCGATGTGCGCGAGCAACCGATGCGCTCCAGGCAGAATGCGGCGTTTGAGTCGACGCTGGATGGACTCGAGTTCGCGCTCGAGCCCGCGGCGATCCACGAACTCGAGTAGCGCGAGGCCGCCGTCGTCGGCCAGCGCGAGCATCGCACCGAGCGGCGTTTCGAACCACTGCGCATATAGGCAGTCGGCGTCACGCGCACGACTCGGTGGGGCGCCGACGAGGCGGTTGAAGGCACCGCGAAAGCCGCTTCCCGATTCGAAGCCATGATCGAGTTGCAGGTCGAGTATGGACCTTCCTTGGCGTACCCCGGCCAGCGCCAGGCCCATGCGCCGCGCGCGATGATAGGCGTGGAAGGTCATGCCGCAATAGCGCTTGAACGTGCGTCGGGCGGTCGAAGGGTCGATGCCGCGTCGCGCCAGATCGACGTCACGTAACCGGCCCTCCGGTTCATCCTCGACCGCGGCGAGCAATTGCCCGACCAGCGACGGCGCACTGCGCCCGCGATCGAGTGGAAGGCAACGGCGGCACGGGCGGTAGCCGGCATGCAGCGCGTCGCTCGGCGAGGCGAAGAACTCGACGTTTTCGCGCTTGGGCGTGCGCACGCGGCACGTGGGGCGGCAGAAAATGCCGGTGGTCGCGACCCCGACGAAGAAGATGCCTTCGAATGAGGGATCGTGCGCGACAAGCGCACGGTACATTACTTCGGCAGAAGGAAGATTCATGTGCGAATTATAGGCACGCCGCGCTGCGCTGCGGCGTCGAAATTCGGGCGGGAAATTCGGCCGCGTTCGCTCCGGCCGAAAGCCAAAGAGCCTGCCTAAGGCAGGCGCGTCAGCGCAAGAAGTTGAGATAGGCCCAGAGCAGAATCAATGCCCCGATGATCGACAGGATCCAACCGGCGGGATGAAACTTGCCGTCAGGCGTCTTCCAGATCAGACTGCTGATGAAGCCGCCGACGAGCGATCCGCCAATGCCGAGCGCCACCGTCATCAGGAAGCCCATAGGTATCGTGCCTGGGTAGAAGAACCGCGCCAGCACGCCGACGATGAAGCCGACGATGATCGTTCCGATAATCGACAGGATCCCCATAGGACGCCCTCCAGTGATGATGCTGGCCCAGGAAGGATCGGCGCCAGACATTGACTCGGCACTGCGGCCGCTGACCCGGCGCATGCTAGCACAAACGGACAGCCGATTCCGGTAAGGATTGTGCCTGGTCGTGCGACCAAGGGCTATGGAAGGCGAAAGGCTGCGATGAACACGACCTGGAGACGAAGGCTCGGCACCGTCGCCGCTGCGGCGATCGCGGTGTGGCCGGCGGCCGGCGAAGCCGATTGCCGCGCAGTGAGCCCGGATTACACCGTCGCGCTGCTCGAGCTCTACACCTCCGAAGGATGCGACAGCTGTCCGCCAGCCGACCGCTGGTTCTCGTCGCTGCACCTCGGTCCAGACACCCCCCACGCGGCGGCGCTGGCATTCCATGTCGACTACTGGGATCGCCTCGGCTGGCACGATCGCTTCAGCAGTGCGCAGTTTACCCAGCGCCAATACGAACAGATGCGGCGCCACGACACCAGTTTCGTCTATACCCCGCAAGTGCTGCTGGAGGGCAACGACTTTGCTTCCTGGCGCGATGCGCGACAGCCCACAAGGGCGCTCGCCTTGATCAACGCGCGACCACCGAAGGCCACGATCGAGCTGGCGGCGACGCGAACCGACCACGCGGCAATCGCCGTAGACGTCCATGTGCGAGTCGCGCAGGCGGCGGAGCGCGCGCATGCGCTCGTTGCCGTGGCGTTGGTCCAGAGCGGCCTCGCCAGCGATGTGAAGGCCGGCGAAAACGAAGGCAAGCACCTCGTCCACGATCACGTGGTGCGCGCGTGGCGGTCTGGGCTCGCGGTGGATGCAAGCGGCGAACTGCAGCAGCGGGTCGAGCTGCAGCTGCCCAGCGACAGCGGGCCGCTGGAAGTTGTCGCCTTGGCAGAAGACGGCGCGAACGGTGACGTCCTGCAGGCGCTCGCACTGCCGCTCTGCGACCACTGAGCGGTCGGCCGCGACCGTTGCACAGGCAGTTTCTTGCCCCCGATCGGGCGCTCGTCCCCCTCTGGACTGGCTGGCGCGGCCGTTGCGCCGCTCGGGAAATTGCCGTAAATTGCGCTCGCCAGTTGACGACCGAGGGTTGCCCTCGCGTTGCACTGCGGCATCGCGCGGGGACGCTGCCCCGACGCTAAGGGGATTGCGGCACAAACTAGGAGGAATCATGAGTTCGACAGCCCGACCGGGAGTCGCTCACGTTCAACTGAGCAGCAAGACCGAGGAGCGCCGGGTCATCTTTGCCTCGTCGCTCGGTACCGTCTTCGAATGGTACGACTTCTACCTGTATGCGATCCTTGCCCCGTTCTTTGCCGCGTTGTTCTTTCCCAAGGGCAACGAAACGGCTGCTTTGCTGTCCGCCTTCGCGGCCTATGCAGCGGGCTTCCTGGTCCGGCCGTTCGGTGCCCTGGTGTTCGGACGCATTGGCGACCTGGTCGGCCGCAAGTACACCTTCCTCGTCACGATCGTGGTGATGGGCTTCTCGACCTTCGCGGTCGGCCTGCTGCCGTCGTTCCAGAGCATCGGCTGGGGCGCGCCCGTCCTGCTCGTGACCTTGCGCCTGCTGCAGGGTCTGGCGCTCGGTGGCGAATACGGCGGCGCGGCGACTTACGTGGCCGAGCACTCGCCGCAGAATCAGCGCGGCTACGACACGGCGTGGATACAGACCACCGCAACCGTGGGCCTGTTTCTGGCGCTCATCGTGATCTATCTATGCCGCTTTACCGGCTGGATCACGCCGAAGGATTTCACCGACTGGGGCTGGCGGATTCCATTCCTGGTGTCGTTGATCCTTCTAGTCTTCTCCGTCTACATCCGGCTCAAGCTCAACGAGTCGCCGGTATTCCAGCGCATGAAGGCGGAAGGCAGGGGGTCCAAGGCACCACTGCGCGATAGCTTCCTCAAATACCCGAACAACAAGTATGTGCTGCTCGCACTCCTTGGCGCGACTGCCGGCCAGGGCGTGGTCTGGTACACGGGGCAGTTGTACGCGCTGTTCTTCCTGGTCGTCACGCTGAAGCTCGACGGACCCACAACCTATATTCTGATCGGGATCGCGTTGCTGATCGGGACACCGTTCTTCCTGGTGTTCGGCGCACTGTCGGACAGGATCGGCCGTCTGAAGATCATCCTCTTCGGCTGTCTCATTGCGGCGGTCACGTATTTCCCGCTGTTCAAGGGGCTCACGCATTATGTCAATCCGGCCCTCGAGAACTACCAGGCGACCGTTCCGATCAGCGTCAGCGCCAGAGACTGCCAGTTCCATATCTTCGTCGGTCCGTGGTCAACCTTCAGCGATTGCGACAAGGCTCAGGACTTGCTGACCAAATCGGGGCTTTCGTTCACCTTTAGCGCGTTGCCCGCCGGGTCCGCCGATACGGTCATCACGAAGATCGGCAACACCGAGCTCAAGGGCTTCGACGACAAGACTTACAACGAAGCGCTAAAGGCCTCGGGCTACCCGGCTGGCGCCGACAAGTCGAAGATCAACTATCCGATGACGCTGTTGATCCTGGTCATCATGATGATCTACGTGACGATGGTGTATGGGCCGATCGCCGCATTCCTGGTCGAAATGTTCCCGACCAGGATTCGCTACTCGTCGATGTCGCTGCCGTATCACATCGGCAACGGCTGGTTCGGCGGGATGCTGCCGTTGGTGGCGACCGCAATGGTCGCCGCAAAGGGCGATATCTACTTCGGCCTGTGGTATCCGATCGTTGTGGCGTTGATGTCCTTCGTGGTCGGGTTGATCTTCCTGCGCGATCACAAGGATCGCGACATCGAGTCGGAGTTCAACGTGACCTGAGTCCGGACCAGCGCAGCAGGTTCAGTCTCGAGGCCCCGGGATGACCGGGGCCTCTTTTTTGCCCTGCCTGGTGTGTTGGCGCTCATGCCAAGCGCTCTAGTGGTGCTCGCCCACGCGCACGATCTTGAGCGCGTTGGTGCCGCCGGACTTGCCCATCGGCTCTCCGATCGTGAGGACGATGAGGTCCGTCGGCCGTACTTGCCCCTCCGCCACGAGCAGGTCTTCGGCAGCGCGCAGGACCGAGTCGCGGTCCGCGCTTTGCTCAAGGAAAAGAGGGCGCACGTTGCGAAAAAGCGCCATTTTGCGCTGCGACGATACCTCAGGGGTCAAGGCAAAGATCGGGCAGCCGCAGTTGTGACGCGACATCCATAGCGCGGTCGACCCCGATTGGGTCAGCGCCGCGATCGCCTTGACCCGGAGGTGATGCGCGGTGAACAGTGCGGCCATCGCGACTGACTGGTCGATACGGGTAAAGGTCCGGTCGAGAAAATCGCGCTCGAGTTCGACTACGTCGGTCTTCTCGGCCTCGATGCAGATCTGGCTCATCACCTCCACAGTCTCGACCGGATAGCGACCGGCGGCGGTTTCCGCCGAGAGCATCACCGCGTCAGTACCGTCGAGGACCGCGTTGGCGACGTCAGACACCTCGGCGCGCGTTGGCACGGGGTTGACGATCATCGACTCCATCATCTGGGTCGCCGTGATCGTCAGCTTGTTGCGCTCGCGGGCCAGACGGATCATCCGCTTCTGCAGCCCCGGAACCGAGGCGTTGCCGACTTCGATTGCCAGGTCGCCACGGGCAACCATGATGGCATCGGAGGCATCGATGATCTCTTCCAGAGCGGAAATCGCCTCGGCTCGCTCGATCTTGGCCACGAGCAGCGCCCGGCCGCCAGCCGCGCGCAGCAGCTGACGCGCCATGTACATGTCTTCCCGGTTCTTGGGGAACGACACGGCAACGTAGTCGGCCTCGAGTGCGACCGCGGTCTTCATGTCATCCATGTCCTTGGCGGTGAGCGCCGGCGCGGTGAGGCCGCCCCCTTGACGGTTGATGCCCTTGTTGTTGGAGAGCACGCCGCCGACCTCGACCCGGGTCATGATCTCGTTGCCCAGCACGGACTCGACGCGCAGCCGGATCAAACCATCGTCGAGTAGCAAAACCGCGCCGGGAGTGACGTCGCGTGGCAGTTCCTTGTAGTCAAGCCCGACGCGCTCCTCATTGCCGAGTTCGCAGTCGGCATCGAGGATGAAGCCCTGGCCGGTCCTGAGCGTAACCTTGTCGTTGGCGAGCTTGCCGATGCGAATCTTGGGGCCCTGCAGGTCGGCCATGATGGCGACCTCGCGACCGAGGGCGCGCGCTGCGTCGCGCACGAGCTTCGCCCGCAGCCCGTGGTCGGCTGCGGTGCCGTGCGAGAAGTTGAGTCGCACGACGTCAACGCCCGCGGCGAGCATGCGGCTCAGCACGTCGGCGGAGCTGCTCGCGGGTCCGATGGTGGCAACAATCTTGGTAGCGCGCTGCATTGTCTCTCCTAACACTTCAGGGCGCGTTCGACCGCGCAGTGATCGTAAGTGGTGATTTCCACCGCATCGTCGTCGGGGTTGGCAACGTGGAGCGAGTAGCTGCTGCCGTCGTCGACCACATCCTCGGGCGTGACCCGGCCGCCGCCGGACCAGCTAATCCGAGACGCGTCGGAGTCGCGGGGGGCCTCATGGCGCCAGGGCGCGTTGCTCCAGAATCGCCACCGCCGGCAGGGTCTTGCCTTCGAGGAACTCCAGAAAAGCACCGCCGGCGGTGGAGATGTAGCCGATGCGTCCGGCGACGCCGAACTTGTTGATTGCGGCAATCGTGTCGCCGCCTCCGGCGATCGAGAAGGCGCTCGACCCGGCGATCGCGAGCGCGAGCGCACGCGTGCCTGCGGCAAAGGCATCCAACTCGAATACGCCAACCGGGCCGTTCCAGACGATGGTGCCGGCGCCGGCGATCGTCGAGCACAGTGCCAGGATGCTCTGCGGTCCGATATCGAGAATCCGGTCGCCGCCACCGACCTCGCTGACCGCCTTTAACGTCGGAGTTGCCGTCGCGGACAGTTCGTGCGCAGTGACGACATCGACCGGCAGAGGTATCTTGCCCGGATACGCGTTGAGGATCGCCCGGGCCTCCCCCGCGAGGCCGGACTCTGCCAGCGATTGGCCGATGTCACCGCCGGCGGCCAATAAAAACGTGTTGGCAATGCCGCCACCCACGACCAGGCAGTCGACTTTGCCCGCGAGGGCGGCCAAGATCCCGAGCTTGGTCGACACTTTGGCGCCGCCGACGACGGCGACCAGCGGCCGCTTCGGTTGCGCCAGCGCCCTCCCCAGCGCGTCGAGCTCCGCAGCCAGCAGCGGGCCGGCGCAGGCGAGGCGAGCGAACCGGGCGATTCCGTGCGTCGTCGCCTCGGCGCGATGCGCAGTCGCGAAGGCGTCGTTGACATAGACGTCGCACAGCCGGGCCATCTTCCGCGCCAGCGCCTCGTCATCGGCCTTCTCGCCCTTGTTGAAACGGCAGTTCTCGAGCAGCACGAAATCGCCCGGCCGCAGCTTCTCATGCCAGGTTGCGCCATCGACCCAGTTTGCGATCAGGGGAACCGTGCGCCCCAGCAGCTCTTCCAGGCGCGCGGCGATGGGCGCGAGCGATTCGCGTCCGTCGAACTGCCCCTCCCGCGGGCGGCCGAGATGTGAAGTTACCATCACGGCGGCGCCCCGATCGAGCGCGTCGCGGATGGCGGGCAGCGATGCGCGGATGCGCGTGTCGTCGGTTATCGCCCCACGATCATCCTGCGGCACGTTGAGGTCGGCACGGATGAAGACGCGCTTGCCCTCGACATCCACATCGGCGAGGCGCATGAACGTGGGCATGTTATCGCGGGCGCGGTCCGGCGCGCGCCGCGCGCGCGGCGTTGCGGTCGCGCATGGCGTTGAGTTCGTCGAGTGCTCGGCTAGCCCTCGTTATGAACAGGAAGGGAAGCAACGCGTGGATCGCCGCAGCGAGCCCGCCCAGTGTCATTCGCACACCGAACGTCAGGGCAAAACGAAAGTGCTGGCCGTAAGTCTCGCCAACGCTGGCCGGATGAGCGGTGAAGGGATTGGCCATGGCAGCAACATGCCCTATTTCGCCGCCATCAGGGCCATCGTCGTGTCCAGCATCCGGTTCGAGAACCCCCACTCATTGTCATACCAGGACGATACCTTCACCAGGCGACCGGATACCTTGGTGAGCGTCGCATCGAAAACCGACGAGCGCGGGTCGTGATTGAAATCGACCGACACCAGCGGCCCGGTGCTGTAGCCCAGAAGACCGGCGAGAGGACCCGACTCTGAGCTCGCTTTCATGATCGCGTTGACCTCATCGACGGTCGTGTCGCGCGCGGCAATGAACGACAGATCGACGATCGAGACATTGATTGTCGGTACGCGGATGGCGTAACCATCGAGCTTGCCGTTAAGCTCGGGCAGGACCAGTCCGAGCGCCGCCGCCGCACCGGTCTTGGTCGGAATCATGCTCATCGTAGCCGAACGCGCGCGGCGCAGGTCCTCGTGGTAGACATCGGTGAGCACCTGATCGTTGGTGTAGGCGTGAATGGTAGTCATCAGACCGTTGACGACGCCGATCGCGTCGTGCAGCGGTTTGACCAGCGGGGCGAGGCAATTGGTCGTACACGATGCATTCGAGATGACGCTATGCGCAGCCTTCAGGGTATGGTGATTGACACCGTAGACTACCGTCGCGTCGACGTCCTTGCCACCCGGCGCGGAGATCACGACTTTCTTGGCACCGCCCTTGAGATGCGCGGACGCCTTCTCCTTGGTCGTAAACAACCCGGTGCTCTCCAGCACGACGTCCACGCCAAGGGCAGCCCATGGCAGGTCGGCCGGATTCTTCACGGCCAAAACCCTGATGCGATCGCCGTTGACCACCAGCGCATCGGCGTCAACCTCGATCTTGCCGTGGAACTTGCCGTGTACCGTGTCGTAGCGGGTCAGATGAGCGTTCGTCTCCGCGCTGCCGAGGTCATTGATGGCGACGATCTCGAGATCGTGTTTCTTGCCATCTTCGTAATGGGCGCGAAGGATATTGCGGCCGATGCGCCCGTAGCCGTTAATCGCGACTTTGATAGTCATGGTTCTTTCCTGAGGGAGGAGCTGTTCCGATCACCCGCCACACGGCGGCGGCGACGTTGTCGACGGTAAACCCGAAGTGCTTGAAGAGCGTGGCTGCGGGCGCGGACTCGCCAAAGGTGTCGATGCCGACGACGGCACCGTCGAGGCCGACATACTTGCGCCAGTAGTCGGTTACACCGGCCTCGACTGCGACCCGCGGAATGCCGCAGGGCAGCACCGAGTCGCGATAGGCCGCTGGCTGGCGGTCGAACAAGCTCGTACAGGGCATCGAGACGACGCGCACCGTGACGCCCTCCGCCGCCAGCGCCTCGCGGGCGCCCATCGCCAGCGCGACTTCGGAGCCGGTGGCGATGAGGATGACCGGTTTCGCCGCCTCCGCCTCGGGCCAGTCGGCGAGCACATATCCGCCATGCCGGATCGCCGCAATCTGCGCCTCGTTGCGCTTCTGAAACGGCACGTTCTGGCGGGTGAAAAGCAGACACGTGGGGCCGTTGTCGCGCTCGAGCGCGACAATCCAGGCCAGGGCCGCTTCGACCGTATCGCAAGGGCGCCATAGGTCGAGATTGGGAATGAGGCGCAACGCTGCCGCATGTTCAATCGATTGGTGCGTCGGGCCGTCTTCGCCCAGGCCGATCGAGTCGTGCGTGTACACGAACAGGGAACGCAGCCGCATCAGTGCAGCCATGCGCACCGCGTTGCGCGCATAGTCGGAGAAGGTCAGGAAGGTACCAACATAGGGAATGAATCCGCGGTGCAATGCCAGGCCGTTGGCGATCGCGCTCATCGCGAATTCGCGTACGCCGAAAAAGATGTAATTGCCTGATTCGGTCGCGCTGATCGTCTTGCTGCCCGACCAGTTGGTGAACACCGACCCGGTCAGATCCGCGGCGCCGCCGATCAACTCCGGCAGCGTGGGAGCGAGCGCTTCGAGCGCCTGCTGCGACGCCTTGCGCGTCGCGATCGACTCGGCCCGGTCGTTCTGCTGCCGCACCAGCGCCGCCGCGCGCGCTGCGAATGCCGCCGGCAAAGAGCTCGCCGTGCGCCGTTGGAATTCGGCCGCAAGCTGCGGATGCGCCGCCCGGTAAGCGGCGAAGCGGGCATTCCAATCGCCCTCCAGCCGTGCCCCGGACTCGGACGCGTTCCACGCGTCGTATACGACCGGCGGTATCTCGAAGGGCGGGTAGCTCCATCCGAGTGCGGCGCGCGTTAGCGCAACTTCCTTTTCTCCCAGCGCCTGGCCATGCGCCAGTTCGGTGCCCGCGCGGTTAGGCGAACCCTTGCCGATGATCGTCTTGCATTGAATGAGCGTCGGACGATCGGCCACCGTCTGCGCCGAGCGAATGGCGGCGTCGACCGCGTCGACGTCGTGACCATCGACGTGGCTGATGACATGCCAGTCGTAGGCCTCGAACCGCCGCGGCGTGTCGTCGGTAAACCAGCCCCTGCAGTGGCCGTCGATCGAAATCCCGTTGTCATCGTAGAAGACGATGAGCTTCCCCAGGCCGAGCGTGCCGGCGAGCGAGCAGGCCTCGTGCGAGATGCCCTCCATCAGGCAGCCGTCCCCCACGAAAACATAGGTGTGATGATTCACTATGCGGTGACCGGGACGGTTGAATTCCGCTGCGAGCAGCCTCTCGGCGAGCGCCATGCCGACCGCGTTGGCTAGCCCCTGGCCCAGTGGACCGGTGGTGGTCTCCACGCCGGGCGTGACGCCGACTTCGGGGTGCCCGGGCGTCTTCGAGTGCAACTGGCGGAAGCGCTTGAGCTCGTCGAGCGGCAGGGCGTAACCGGTCAAGTGGAGCAGCGCATATTGCAACATCGAGCCGTGGCCATTGGACAGGACGAAGCGATCGCGGTCCGGCCAGTGCGGATTGCCAGGGTTGTGCCGCAGATGGCGCTGCCAAAGGGCGACGGCAATTTCGGCCATGCCCATGGGCATGCCCGGATGCCCGGAGTTCGCCGCCTGCACCGCGTCCATCGCAAGCGCGCGGATGGCGTTAGCGAGCAACGCCGTATCCCGGAGCGGCTTGGTGGCGGTAGCGGACGCCGGGGTCGGTACGGTCAACGGTGCGGTCATGGGCGAGGAAACGACACGGTCGGGACGCGGGTCGGCGCCCGGGAATATACGGGCCCACGTCGCGCTGCTGCACAGCATTAAAATTATCGCCCAAGCACCGATTTTGGGCAATAATATCGAGTTTCACTAAACTGTAACCAGGCACTATGACGCTGGGGGAGCACAAAAATGGACGGGATCCATCTGCTCGGAGAATGGTATGGCTGCCCGGCCGAACTGCCGGAGATGCTCGGTGCCGGGCCATTGCGGGCGTTGTGCCTGCGTCTTGCCGAAGCATCGGGCATGACCGTCGTCGGGGACCGCTTCTTTCAATTCGAGCCGCAGGGGGTGACCGGCACGGTGCTCCTGGCCGAATCCCATCTCGCAATCCACACCTGGCCGGAGCACGGCTTCGTGACGATCGACGTGTATGTATGCAACTACACGACCGACAATACCGCGAAGGCCGAGCGGTTGTTCCGCACAATGCAGGACGTGCTCGCGCCGCAGCACACGAGATTTCAGGCGATCCATCGAGGAGGGCGCGATGCCTGACGGCAAGTCCTCCGGCGACGTGCAGCCGGGGCTGCTCACCGAATACCTAACCGAGGATACCGGCTTTTTCGTGCGCTCGACGCGCGAGTTCGAGCGTTTCCAGTCGCCCTTCCAGGCGGTCGAGGTCCACGACACCGTCGCCTTCGGCACGCTGTTCCGGCTCGATGGCCACTTCATGACCTCGGAAAAGGATGAGTTCTTCTATCACGAGAACCTCGTCCATACGGCAGCGATCGCGCATCCTGCGCCGGAAAGGGCGCTCATCATCGGCGGCGGTGACGGCGGCTCGGCGGAAGAACTGCTGAAATACGCGACGATGAAGTCGGTGACCATGGTCGAGATCGATCTTGCAGTCATCGACATCGCGCGCAAGTACTTCGAGCGGGTGCACCGGGGCGCGCTCAACGATCCCCGTCTCACGCTCAAGGTCGAGGATGGGCTGGCGTTCGTTCGTAGCGCGAGCGAGACCTTCGACCTGATCGTACTCGATCTCACCGATCCGGGCGGGCCGTCGGAGCCACTCTACACCGCCGATTTTTACCGCGCCTGTGCCGCAAGGCTCAATCCTACCGGCGCGTTGACGCTGCACCTCGCCTCCCCCATCGCGCATCCGGACCGTATTCGTGCCGGGCTTGCCAGCCTGCGCGCCGCGTTCGCAATTGTCACCCCGTACCTCGTCTCGATACCGTTGTACGGCGGGATGTGGATGATGGCGAGCGCGTCGGCTTCGCTCAGCCCGGCCTATCTGACACCGCTTGACGTCGATCGCCGTATCGCCCAACGCAAGATTCGCGACCTGCAGTACTACAACGGCGACATGCACCGCGCCGGTTTCGCGCTCCCCAACTTCGTCCGCGAGTTGGTTGGCGCCGCCTGAGCCGCCGTCGGTACCCTTCTGCAGCGCCGCCTGACTTGAACCGCCGACAAACAACCTAATCTTAGCGTTGTCGGCGGCCCTTCCCGGGCACCGCCAGGGACGAAGCAATGAAGGCTGGCTCCATACCCTTGGCCGAGGCGATGCGCGGTGCGGATTTCGTGCAAGTGAACGGCATCGTCTTCGAAACCGAGTACGTGCGCGTACCGGATAACATGACCGTGGCCGACGACGTCGTCATGGAGCTCAAGCTCGGCGCAACCGAGGTCACGTTTGTGCGCGAGGATCTCGACGACGCCGAGTACGTGGGCGGCGGCGCCTACCGACTCAAATCCGGCGCCCTGCTGCGCTTTCTAACCAACGCAACGATCCACTGACCGCTCCGTCTCGCCGCTGCCACGCAAGACAGCGTGGGCGCGAGCCGGAGCATTCGTCGTGGGAGCTCCGGACGCCGCTTGCTAGAATAGCGGATCCATAGCTGGAGATGCGCAATGGATCGACGCCGCAGGGTACTGGTGCAATCGGGGGCGGGCGTGACGCTCCTCGGTCTGCTTGCGCCGGCCGAATGGCCCAAGCCCGCAGACGCCGCGGAGGTACGGCCCCGACCCTGGAACCGTGCCGCGTTCGACACCCACAGCGCGGCCGAGGCGATGCAGGCGCTGGGAAGCGTCGAGGCAAAGCAAAGCAAGGACATCGTTTTCCTGCAAACGCCGGAAATTGCCGAGAACGGCGCAGTGGTTCCGGTCGGCGTCATCAGCAACATTCCCAAGACCGAGTCGATCGCGATCCTGATCGAAAAAAATCCGAACCCTCTCGCCGCAGTTTTCGATATACCCCCGGGTACCGAGCCGGCCATCTCGACGCGGGTCAAGATGGCGCAAACTTCGAACATTTACGCCTTGGTGCGAGCCGACGGAAGATACTTCCTCGCGACCAAGGAGGTAAAGGTCACCTTGGGCGGCTGCGGCGGCTAAAGATGGGCGAACCGATGAAGATTCGTGCCAGCCTCGTCGGCGATTCGACCGAGGTCAAGGTGCTCATGAGCCACGAAATGGAGACCGGGCAGCGCAAGGACGCGCAGGGCCAGACGATTCCGGCGTGGTTTATCCAGACCGTCACAGTCACTTGGAACGACAAGACGGTACTCTCGGCACAATGGGGAACCGCGGTATCGAAGAATCCGTTTCTATCCTTCAAGTTCAAGGGCGGGGCAAAGGGCGACAAGATAACGGTGTCGTGGACCGACAGCCGCGGGGACGCGCGGACCGACGTCACGGCAGTGGCATGAACAGCGCGCGCGGTCTGGTCGCATTGTGCACGCTGGCGCTGGCGTCGGCCGCGCTGGCGCAGGGCTCGACCAGCGACGAGATCGCCAAGTATCGCGCCCTGCTGCAGGAAGGCAATCCAGCCGAGCTATGGGAGCTGCGCGGGGCCGATCTGTGGCAGCAGAAGCGAGGGCCGAGGCAGGCGTCGCTGCAAGGCTGCGATCTTGGCCTGGGCGAGGGCGTAGTCAAGGGGGCTTACGCACGGCTGCCGCGCTACTTCGCCGACGCCGACCGGGTGCAGGATCTCGAGACCCGCCTGGTGTGGTGCATGGTCCGGCTGCAGGGCTACACCGAAGCGGACGCCAGGCGCAACCCCTTCGGCGACGGCAACGAGCACAAGTCCGACCTGGAGGCCCTCACCGCTTACGTCGCGTCCGAGTCGCGGGGCGCGAAAATGGATGTTTCACTGCGCCACCCGAAGGAGATCGAGGCCTACCGCGTCGGCGAAGCTTTGTTTTTCTTTCGCGCGGGGACCCACGATTTCGCCTGCGCCACCTGCCACGGCGAGCAAGGCAAGCGCATTCGGTTGCAGGATCTGCCAGACCTCGTGACGCCAGAGGGTGCGCAGAAGGCGTACACGACGTGGCCTGCCTATCGGGTCTCGCAGGGCGAGCTGCGCACCTTCGAGTGGCGGCTCTATGACTGCTTTCGGCAGCAGCGGTTTCCCGAGCTCGTGCTCGGCTCCGACGCGGCGATCGCGCTGACGATGTATCTGGCGCGCAATGCCAACGGCGCGCCTTTCGATGCACCCGGCATCAAGCGTTGATTGCGCCCCGATGCGACGACCGGTGAGATGGTTCTTCGTGGGCTTGGGGGCGTTGGTCACCGGCGGCTGTAATACGGCCGGCAGCGAGGGCGAGCTCGCGCCCCGGGTCGCGGCCGCCCTCAATGGGTCGTTTGTCTCCGCCGGCCAGGCGGGGATCGATCGCCTGCAGCAAGACGACACGCAGCGGGCATGCAGCGCAGCGCGCGGCGCGGCGCTGGCGCCAGACGTTGCGGCGCGGATCGAGCGGGCTAACCTGGCGACCATCCGCTATCCGGCCGACGGCAAGCTCCTCGGTGACTGGAAGAATGGCGAGCGCATCGCGCAGGAGGGACGCGGCAAGCAATTTTCCGACGACCCCCAAGCCCCCGCCGGCGGCAACTGCTACGCCTGCCATCGGCTGTCGGGGACCGAATTGGCGTTCGGCACGCTCGGACCGAGCCTTTACCAGTACGGGAAACTTCGTGGCATAAGCGTCGAAGTGCAGCGCTACACGTTTGGCAAGATCTACAACTCGGAGGCGTTTGCCGCTTGCTCCAGTATGCCGCGCTTCGGCTACCAGGGAATCCTGACCGAACAGCAGATCAAGGACGTCGCCGCGCTGTTGCTCGATCCGGCGTCGCCTGTCAACCAATGAGTGACCGGCTGCGCCCGAGCAGCGATGCTATAGTCGGGCAGTGAACCGCCGCGAGTTCCTGCACATCTTGACCGCCGCATCGGCCGCCGGTCTCGACGTCGAGGCGCATGCTGCCGACCCCGGGCGTGCAAATCGTGACGCGGAATCGTTTTACGCGCTGCCGCGATTCGGCAACGTTCACCTGTTGCACTTCACCGATTGCCACGCACAACTGCTGCCCAATTTCTTCCGCGAGCCGGACTGCAATCTCGGTGTGGGCAATGCGACGGGGCGGCCACCGCATCTCGTCGGGAAGGCGCTGTTGAAGCGCTACGGCGTTCAAGCCGGAAGCCGTGACGCGTACGCCTTGAGCTGCGTCGACTACACGCACGCGGCGCGCGTGTACGGTGCGGTTGGCGGGTTTGCCCACCTCGCGACACTAATCAAGCAGCTGAAGGCCGAACGTCCCGGTGCACTGGTCCTCGATGGCGGCGATACTTGGCAGGGCTCGGCTTTGGCGCTATGGACCAAGGGCCAGGACATGGTCGAGGCGACGCGCCTGCTCGGGGTTGACGTCATGACCGCGCACTGGGAATTCACCTATGGCGCGGAGCGGGTCAAGGAAATCATTGCGCGCGAGTTGAGCGGTCGGATCGATTTCGTCGCACAGAACGTGCGTACCACGGATTTCGGCGACCCGGTATTTCCCGCCTACACACTGCGCGAGGCAAACGGAGTTCTGGTCGCGATCATCGGTCAGGCGTTTCCGTACACACCGATTGCACACCCGCGTTCATTCGTTCCCGATTGGACCTTTGGGATCCGCGAAGAGGAGCTGCAGGCCGCGGTCGATGAGGTGCGGAGCAAGGGCGCGCAGATCGTCGTGCTGCTGTCGCACAACGGCATGGACGTCGATCTGAAGCTCGCGTCGCGTGTCGGCGGCATCGACCTTATCCTTGGCGGCCACACGCACGACGGCGTACCGCAGCCGATCATCGTCGCCAATTCCCGCGGCAAGACGCTGGTTA
The DNA here is from genome assembly GCA_963763625.1 of uncultured beta proteobacterium. Taxonomy (GTDB): domain Bacteria; phylum Pseudomonadota; class Gammaproteobacteria; order Burkholderiales; family Casimicrobiaceae; genus PALSA-1003. The sequence continues at coordinate 115,094 of CAVXPH010000006.1, forward strand.
CCAACGCGGGTTGCAATGGCAAGTTCCTGGCGGTGGTCGACATTGGCTATCGCAGCGGCGCGCTCGCGGAGATCCGCTACAAGCTGCTACCCGTGTTTTCGAATCTTCTGGCTGCCGATGCCGACATGGCGGCACTGATTGCCAGGCTGCGCGCGCCTTACGCATCCAGGCTTGCAGAACCGCTCGCGATCACCGAGGGCCTGCTTTACCGCCGCGGCAATTTCAACGGTACGTTCGATCAGCTGCTCCTTGAAGCGCTGATGGCTGAGAAGGATGCCGAGATTGCCTTCTCACCCGGGTTTCGCTGGGGTACCACGCTGCTGCCCGGTCAGGCGATCACCTACGAGCACCTGCTGGAACAAACGGCCATCACCTATCCCACGGTCACCGTGACGGACTTCAGCGGCGAGACAATCAAGGCAATTCTAGAAGATGTTGCCGACAACCTCTTCAATCCGGACCCTTATTACCAGCAAGGCGGGGACATGGTGCGCGTGGGCGGCCTGCAGTACACGTGTGAACCTGGCGCACGCATGGGCGCACGCATCAGCGGCATGCAGTTGCGCGGCAGGCCCATCGAGGCGGGCAAGCGTTACAAGGTAGCCGGCTGGGCCCCGGTGACGGAGGATGCACGCGCGAGCGGCGGCGAGCCGATTTGGGAGCTGGTGGGACGCTATCTCAAGGCGCAGAAAACGATCGTGCCACGGGTGCCCAGTCGCCCGAGACTCGTCGGCGTGGCGGGCAATCCCGGGGTCATGTAACCGGGCTAAAGGATCGCGACTCGCGCAAACTTGCGCTTCCCGGCTTGGACGATCACCGTTGCGCCCGAGGGCACGACGAGCGACTTGTCGGTAATCACTTCGCCATCGAGTTTCAGACCGCGCTGCGTAATCAGGCGCAGAGCCTCAGACGTCGAGTCTACGATCCCCGCCTGCTTGGCCAGCTGGGCGATGGGCAGGCCGGCGCCGTTGGTACGCAGCGTGACCTCCGGCATCGTTTGCGGAAGCGCGCCCTGCTTGAAACGTGCTTCGAATTCCGTGAGAGCATGTTCCGCGGCCGGCCGACCATGAAATCGCGCCACGATCTCCTGCGCCAGCATCACCTTGGCGTCGCGTGGGTTGCGTCCTTCTGCGCATGCGCGGCGGAGCGACGCGATCTCTTCCTGCGGTCGAAACGACAGCAGATCGTAGTAGCGCCACATCAGTTCGTCGGAAATAGACATGAGCTTGCCAAACATTTCTGCCGCCGGCTCGGTGATGCCGACGTAATTGTCGAGTGACTTCGACATCTTGTTTACACCGTCTAGCCCTTCGAGCAGTGGCAGCGTCAGGATGACCTGTGGTTCCTGGCCGTAGTGCCGCTGCAACTCGCGGCCGACCAGCAGATTGAATTTCTGGTCCGTGCCGCCGAGTTCGACGTCTGCCTTCAGGGCGACCGAGTCGTAGCCCTGCGCCAGCGGGTAGAGAAACTCGTGCACGGCGATCGGCTGGCCCTCGCGATAGCGCTTGGCGAAGTCGTCGCGTTCGAGCATGCGGGCAACCGTGTACTTCGCCGCGAGGCGGATCATGCCGTCGGCACCGAGCGCGGCAAGCCACTTCGAGTTGAACGCAACTTCGGTCTTGTCGCGATCCAGGATCAGGAATACCTGGTTGGTATAGGTCTGGGCGTTGGCCGCGAGCTCCTCCGCCGTGAGCGGCGGGCGCGTCAGATTGCGACCGGTCGGATCGCCGATCATGCCGGTGAAGTCGCCGATTAGGAAAATGATGTGATGGCCAAGATCCTGCAGCTGCCGCAATTTGTTGAACTGCACCGTGTGTCCGAGGTGCAGGTCCGGCCGTGTCGGGTCGAATCCTTCCTTGATGCGCAGAGGCTTCCCGCGCCCGAGCTTCTCGACAAGCTCGGCCTCGACGATCAGCTCGTCGGCGCCGCGCTTGAACACGGCCATTTGGTGGGCGAGGTCGGATTTCATCGCGTCATTCTTCTGTTACAATCCGCACCGCGCGAGGCGCATGGGGGCAGATCGGCCGGAGTCGTATTGAGCAGATTCGTCGCAATTCTAACGCAAAGCGCTTCGGCCCTCGTTGCGCGCAGCGGCACTCCGCATATCGTGGTGGCCATCGTGATCACGGCGCTGAGCGCGGTGGCCGCGTTCGGACTCGCACCGGGGACGACGACGGAGATCGTGCCGACGGAGCGCATTGTGCGCGAACTGTCTCGGCCCGATGTTGCCCCGCTGGCGGTCGATGAAACGTATTGGCGCGAAGAGCGTGTCCGTCGCGGTGACACGCTCGGCGGCGTGCTGGCGCGGCTAGGCGTGGCCGATACGGCGGCGCAGAACTTCCTTCGTACCGATGCCCGGGCGCGTCTTCTGTACCAGCTTCGCCCGGGCAAGGCCCTGCGCGTCAAGACCGATGCCGACGGACGCATGCTCAGCCTTCGCTACCCGGCGCAGAACGGCGAGCTTCTGGCCATTGATCGAGACGGTGCGCTCTTCTCGGTGCAATCGTTGCAACCGGACGTGGCGGTAAGCCTCGAGTTGCGCGCCAACGAAGTCCGCAGTTCTCTTTTCGCCGCGGCCGACGCGGTCGGGCTGCCCGATGCGGTCACCACCCAACTTGCGGACATCTTCTCCGGCGATGTCGACTTCCTGCACGATTTGCGCCGCGGCGACCGGTTCAGCGTCGTCTACGAAGTGCGCCGCAGCGACGGCGAGCCTGCCGGGGCCGGACGAATCGTTGCCGCAGAATTCGTCAACAAGGGAACCACCTATCGGGCCTTCCTGTGGCGTTCGGCCGACGGCAGCGACGGCTATTACGGCGAGGACGGCCGGAGCCTGAAGAAGGCCTTTCTGCGTTCGCCCGTCGCGTTCACGCGTATCACCTCGGGTTTCTCGCTGGAGAGATTTCACCCCTTCCTGAAAATCTGGCGCGCGCACAAGGGGGTTGATTTCGCCGCGCCGACCGGAACACAGGTGCATGCGGCGGGCGCGGGCAAGGTGACATTCGCGGACAGGCAGGGCGGCTACGGCAACGTGGTCATGTTGCAGCATGGGGGCTCGTATTCGACCGTTTACGCGCACTTGTCCCGGTTCGCGCCTGGATTGAAGCGCGGAATGCACGTGAGCCAGGGCGAGGTGATCGGCTATGTCGGCATGACCGGCTGGGCGACCGGCCCGCATCTGCATTACGAATTTCGCGTCAACAACGTGCAAGAGAATCCGCTCACCATCGCGTTGCCCAACGCTCAGCCCGTCCTTGCGGCGGAGCGAGCCGCGTATCGGGCGCGGATCGCGCCTCTGGGCGAAGAGCTCGCTCTGGGGCGGGGCATGGTACTCGCCGGCGGCGAGTGAGCACGATTTGGCGCCCGAGCACTATATCGGCCTGATGTCGGGGACGAGCGTCGACGGGGTCGACGCGGTCCTTGCCGATTTCAGCGCTGTTCCGCCACGCACGCTGGCCCGGGCGCATGCCGCATTCCCCGATACGCTGCGACTTGAACTCCACGCGCTGCAACGCTCCGGGGTCGATGAGATCCATCGCGCCGCCCTCGCCGCCAACGCGCTGATGGACTGCTGCGCGGTCGCGGTCGACGACGTTCTCGCCCAGGCCAGTCTGGCTGCGCGCGCGATTACCGCGATCGGCCTCCACGGTCAGACGGTTCGCCATCGCCCCGAGCTGGGGTACACCACGCAACTCGCCAATCCGGCGCGGCTGGCGGAGCTCACGGACATCACCGTCGTCGCCGACTTTCGCAGTCGCGACGTCGCCGCAGGCGGCCAGGGCGCGCCGCTTGCGCCGGCACTTCACGCGGCGCTGTTTGGCAGCGCGGACCGGCATCGCGTGGTCGTCAATCTCGGCGGCATCGCCAACCTCACCGACCTGGCGCCGGGCGGGCGCGTGCGCGGCTTCGACTCCGGGCCGGGCAACACCCTGCTCGACGCCTGGTGCGAACGCCACACGGGCGCGTCGTTCGATCGCGACGGTGCCTGGGCGGCAACCGGCCAGGTCATTGCCGAGCTGCTCGCCGCCTTCAAGGCCGACGCCTATTTTGCGCTGCCGCCGCCAAAGAGCACCGGGCGCGACCGGTTCCACCTGGCGTGGGTTGAACAGCACTTGGCGCGGCTGCAGGCAACGGCGCCTGCGGTGGATGTGCAACGAACGCTCATGGCGCTGACCACCCAGACCGTTGCCGATGCGATCACGGCGCATTGTGGCGGCGCGACCGAGGTTCTGGTCTGCGGAGGGGGGACGAACAACACCGCTTTGATGCATGCCCTCGAGACCGCGCTCTTGCCGCGGCGCTTGGCCACCACCGCCGTGCTCGGCGTTCCGGCGCACGACGTGGAAGCGCTCGCGTTCGCCTGGCTTGCGCGCGAAGCACTTGCCGGGCGCGCCGCGGGCCTGCCCAGCGTGACCGGTGCGCGCGGCCCGCGCATTCTCGGGGCGATCTACCGTGCCTAGGCCGCACGGCTATGAATGTAAAACGGGGGCTCGCGCCCCCGTTTGAGTTCCGTTTCGCGCGGTCTTAGACTGAGAACGACGACCCACAGCCACAGGTGCTGGTCGCGGTCGGGTTCTTGATCACGAACTGCGCCCCTTCGAGGCCTTCCTGGTAGTCGATCTCCGCGCCGACCAGGTACTGGTAGCTCATCGCATCGATGAGCAGCGTGACGCCGTTCTTTTCCATGCGGGTATCGTCTTCCGCGGCTTCTTCGTCAAAGGTGAAGCCGTACTGAAAACCGGAGCATCCGCCGCCGGTGACAAACACCCGCAGCTTGAGTTCGGGGTTGCCTTCCTCATCGATCAGCGATTTCACTTTCGTCGCCGCCGCGTCGGTGAAGACCAGCGGGGCGGGCATCTCCGTAATTGCGTTCATTGCCAACTCCTCGGTTACTACGCACAACTTAGCAGACGGGCGGTGGTGTGGTCAACGCCGCGCGGCGAGAGCTCACTCGCCGGTCGCGCGCTTGAGTTCGACCACCGCCGCCGATTCCTGCTCGGCGTGCACCAGCTTGCCCTGCACGATCGCGCCGACGTGCATTTCCAGCGTGCGGTACACCACATCACCGTTGACCCGCGCCTTCGCCTGCAGTTCCAAATAGTCGTTGGCCGTTACCGGCCCGTTGACGACCCCGTTGATAACCACGTGCGAGACCCGGACTTCACCTTCGATCCGCGCCTGCTCGCTCAAGACGAGCGTCGCCGGCTGGCTGTCGACTGTGGCAACCTTGCCGCGCACTGCGCCGTCTACGCGCAGCCCGCCGGAAAAGGTCACATCGCCATCGACGACCGTGCCGGCGCCGATCAGGCTGTCAATGCGCTTGGGCTGGGGCGGCTTCTTGCGTTCAAACATGGGACTCTCCTACATGAGATTCAAGTTCCGTGTCGCCTTGGGCAGCGACTGTCCAGGTTCAACGACGCGCGCCTGAAGGCTCCGCAGCTGACCGCCGGGGGGGACGCGGAAGGTTCCTTCAACTCGCTGATAATACTTGAATTTTAGCGTCAGCGCCGTCGCGGTGTCCGGCTGGTCGTCGGGAAGTGTCAAGGTCGCGCTGTGCCCGCCCGCGGCGACGTTGGCGAGCAGCGTCAGCCGCCCGGAGAACTCATCGCTTGGATTGCCGCCACGCACCACCAGCATGCTGAAACGATACACGTCGTCGCGATCCTTTTCCGCCTTGAGGTGCTGAATCGAAACCGTGCCCGGCTTGCCCGAATCGCTGAACAGCGTACGCAGGAACGCGAGATCCTCCTGCATCTGCGTATTCTCGCTCTGCAGGTTCAGCACCTGCTGCGACAGCGTCGTCTGGGCGCCGCGTGTCACGCTAAGCTCGCTTTCGAGCGCCGCGAGCCTGGTGCGCAGGCGGATGTTCTCGCCCTTGAGCGCTGCCGCTTCGGTTTCCAGCTTGGCCTGGTTCTCGGCGATCGCGCCGCGGTTGAAGCCGCCGAGAAACTGGCCGAAGTCGAAGCCCCACCACCACATGCCGGCGATCAGTGCGACCAAGCCAAGCAGCGCGGGCAAACGCCAGCGCCACGACAGGCGGGTGCGCACCGCCATCCGGGGTGCGCTGATGCCAAAGGTCTGGCGCACCCGCCGCCCGAGGCCACGCAGGGTCGGCAGCATTAGGGCAGCACCGGCGGCGCCAGCAGGCCTGTTGTCTCGGGCAGGCCAAACATCAGATTCATGTTCTGCACTGCCTGGCCTGCCGCCCCCTTGACCAGGTTGTCCTCGACCGCAAGGACGACCACCGTGTCGCCGCCTTGCGGTCGATGCACGGCGATTCGGCAGATGTTCGATGCACGCACCGACCGCGTTTCGGGATGGCTTCCTGCAGGCATCACGTCGACAAACGGCTCGCCGGCGAATCGCGCCTCGTAGAGGCGCTGCAGGTCGATGTCGGACTGGGTCAGGCGCCCATAAAGGGTGGCATGGATACCGCGAATCATCGGCGTCAGGTGCGGCGTGAACACCAAGGTAACGGGTCGCTTGCTGAGGCCGTTCAGACCTTGCACGATTTCAGGATGATGGCGGTGACCGCCAACGCTGTAGGCCTTGAAGTTGTCAGCGGTCTCGCTGAACATGAGCGCGAGTTCCGTTTTGCGCCCCGCGCCGGAAACGCCCGACTTGGCGTCGGCGATCAGGTGCGCCGGATCGATGACACCGGCTTCCACCAACGGCAGGAAGCCCAATTGAATCGCGGTCGGATAGCACCCCGGGTTGCCGACGATGCGCGCGGCTTTGATGGCCTCGCGATGCATTTCCGGCAGGCCATACACCGCCTCGGCTAAAAGCTCCGGGCAGGCGTGCGGCATTTTGTACCAGCGCTCGAACTCCGCCGGGTCATGCAGCCGGAAATCGGCCGCAAGGTCGATCAGCTTCACGCCCGCCGCCGTCAACTCGCGCGCCTGGGCCATCGCCACTCCATGCGGGGTGGCGAAAAACACCAGATCGCAGCCCTTGAGGTCCGCTTGTGCCGGATCGCTGTAGCGAAGATCCCGCCCTGGATACACGCCGCGCAAGCTGGGGAACATCTCGGCGACCTGCATCCCGGCTTCCTTGCGTGAGGTGATCGTGCGCACCTCCACCTCGGGATGCCGGGCGAGCAGGCGCAGCAATTCCACCCCGGTGTAGCCCGTCCCGCCGACAATGCCGACCTTGATCATGATGCCTCTAAGCCTGTGCGGATTCTAACACCCGCACCGGGAGTTTATGACAATGGAATATAACGCGCTGCAGCTTCGGTGCCGTAACCGTCCCCACAAAAGCCAAGGGCCGCGTCGCGGCGGCCCCGGGGATCCGACCGGCGAGCGGCCTAACGCTTGGAGAACTGCTTGCGCCGTCGAGCCTTGTGCAGACCGACCTTCTTGCGCTCGACTTCGCGCGCGTCGCGGGTTACCAAGCCGGCCTTCGACAGCGTCGGCTTGAGCTGCACGTCGTAGTCGATCAGGGCACGGGTGATGCCGTGCCGCACCGCGCCTGCCTGACCCGACTCACCGCCGCCGTGCACGTTGACCATGATGTCGAAGGTCGCCTCGTGGTTGACCAGCTTGAGCGGTTGGCGCACGACCATGCGTCCCGTTTCGCGGGTAAAGAACTCGTCAACCGGCTTGTCGTTTACTGTGAACTTGCCCGAACCCTGGCGAATGAACACCCGCGCCACGGCGCTCTTGCGCCGGCCGGTACCGTAGTAGTAATTGCCGATCATCGATAAGCCTTAAAGATCAAGGGTCTTTGGCTGCTGCGGCGCATGCGGGTGTGCCGCACCGGCGTAGCACTTGAGTTTCTTGAGCATTGCATAACCCAACGGCCCCTTGGGCAGCATGCCCTTGACCGCGTGCTCGAGCACACGGCCCGGAAAGCGCCGTTGCAGCTTGCCCAGGGTGGTTGTCCGGATGCCGCCAGGGTAGCCGCTGTGGCGGTGGTAGAGCTTGCCCTCCAGCTTGTTGCCGGTGACCCGGATCTTTTCGACATTGGTCACCACAATGAAATCCCCGGTGTCGATATGCGGCGTATAGATCGGCTTGTGCTTGCCCCGCAAGCGGTGCGCGATGGCGCTTGCAAGACGTCCGAGCACCTTGTCGCTCGCATCGACGACGTACCAATCGCGCTGCACATCCTGCGGTTTGGCGGAATAGGTCTTCATGCCGAAATACTCCGAAAAGCCCGGAAAAGGTCGGGACCCCGTGCCAAGAGGTCCTCCGGGTTCAATTTTGCAAAGTCTTGGATGATAATACGTCGCTGCTCCGGGTGTCAAACCGAGGCCCGCGCCGAGACGGGTGCGCCGCAGTGCAAAAAAACGCGGCCGAGAGGCCGCGTAAGCATTCCGCCATAGGAGGAGGATGGAGGAATGACCTGTAACCGAGGCGCAAAGGCCCAAGCCACAAGGTTGAAAAGATCGTCGCATACCGCAGCGCACAATGCAAGTATTCTGCCGGCTCCCACCGCCGCGCCGCTGGCATGAATGCAACGGTCACAGGGCTTTGATTGCGCAGCGTAAATCATGTTGTTCGTGGGCGGGAGATAGGGCATGAAGGCGCGAATCAAATGGGTTGAAGGGGTGCACTTCGTCGCAGAAACGGGCAGCGGCCACGCCCTGGTTGTCGACGGCGCTGCCGAAGCCGGCGGCCGCAACCTGGGACCGCGGCCGATGGAGTTGGTGCTCGCGGGCACGGCGGCGTGTACCGCGTTTGACGTTGTCTGGATCCTGCGCAAGGCGCGCCAGCCGGTGTCGGACTGCGTGGTCGAGGCCGAGGCCGAGCGGGCCGTAACGGACCCCAAGGTCTTCACCCGCATCCATCTGAAATACCGGGTGACGGGCAAAGGTCTCAATCCGGCGCAGGTGGAACGCGCCGTGAAGCTATCGAAGGAAAAGTACTGCTCGGCGACCTTAATGCTGGCCAGAACCGCCGAGATCACCTTCGAGATCGCCCTCGACGACCTTGCGGCCCAGTAGCGGGCGCAGCGCGGCCCGGGCAGAGTGCTGGGGGCAGCGACGGCCTGAGGTAACTGGCCGCCGTTGCCGCGGCGCAAGGAGGCGCGAAGCGGTGGGCTAGGCCGCGTCGCGTAGCAAGCGGATAAGGCTTGACGTATCCCAGCGTCCGCCGCCGCGCGCCTGAATCCGGGCGTAGAACTGATCGACCAGCGCGGTGACGGGCAGCACGGCGCCGTTGCTCCTTGCTTCGGCAATGGCCATCCCCAGATCCTTGCGCATCCAGTCGACGGCAAAACCGAATTCGAACTTGTCTGCAGCCATTGTTTTGCCGCGATTGTCCATCTGCCACGACTGCGCCGCGCCCTTGCCGATGACGTCCAGGACACGCTCGACGTCGAGCCCGGCGCGCAGACCGAATTGGATGCCCTCGGCGAGGGCTTGCACCAAGCCGGCGATGCAGACCTGGTTGACCATCTTGGTGAGCTGCCCCGAACCCGGCCCACCCATGAGGGTGACCGCGCGCGCGTAGCAGGCGACAATCGGCTCGGCGCGCGCGAACACGTCGGCATCGCCGCCGACCATGATGGTCAGCTTGCCATTCTCCGCCCCTGCCTGGCCGCCCGAGACCGGCGCGTCGAGAAAGCCCACGCCACGCGCCTTCGCCGCGGCATAGAGTTCACGCGCGACGATCGCCGAGGCGGTGGTGTGATCGACCAGCGTCGTGCCCGACGCCATCGCTGACAGCACGCCATTCTCGCCCAGCGCCACCGCGCGAACATCGTTGTCGTTGCCGACGCAGAGCATGACGCATTCGGCGCCCATGGCGGCGGCGGCCGGCGTCGGGGCGGACTTGCCGCCGTGCTTTTGGGTCCACTGTGCGGCTTTGGCCGGGCTGCGGTTGTAGACGGTGACGTCGTGGCCGGCACGGGCGAGGTGACCTGCCATCGGGAACCCCATCACGCCCAGGCCGATGAAGGCAGTTTTCTTTGCGTTCGTGGACATTCGACTTACTCCTGACTGGTTGGCGGGCGTTGCAATCCGATGCGGCTTTCGCCTGCAGCGCCCTGGAATGGCACGTCGAGCGCCGCGCGCGCGGCCTGTGCGGCGGCACGTACCTGGAGCGGCGCGGTACCCCCCGGGTGATTGCGGCTGGCTACCGAGCCGTCGAGCGTGAGCACGGCATAGACGTCATCGCCGACGAGCGGCGCGAAGCGGCGCAAGTCGGCGAGCGCGAGCGCGGACAGCTCGCAGCCTTGGTTCTCGGCGTGTCGGACCGCGCGCGCCGCGGCCTCGTGCGCGTCGCGGAACGGCAGGCCCTTGCGCACCAGATAATCGGCGAAGTCGGTTGCCGTCGCGAAACCCTCCATCGCTGCTGCACGCATGCGCTCAGGCTCCGGCTCGAGCCCGGTTGCCACGAGGTCGGTCATGATGACTAGGCAGTCATCCACCGTGTCGACGGTGTCGAACAGCGGCCGCTTGTCTTCCTGGTTGTCCTTGTTATAGGCCAGTGGCTGCGCCTTCATCAACACCAGCAGCGCCGTAACGTCGCCGATGACGCGCGCACTCTTGCCGCGCACTAACTCGGCTACGTCCGGATTCCTTTTTTGCGGCATGATCGAACTGCCGCTGCAGAATCGATCGGCGATTTTCACCCAACCAAAACGCGGGTTCGACCAGATAATGAGTTCTTCGGCAAAGCGCGACAGATGCACCATGATCAGGGCGGCGGCGCCCGCGAATTCGATCGCGAAATCACGATCGGAGACGGCGTCGAGGGAATTGGCACCAAGCGCCTCGAAGCCGAGCTCTTCCGCAACCCGCTGCCGATCGATCGGATAGCTGGTGCCGGCGAGCGCAGCGCTGCCCAAGGGCAAGCGGTTGACCCGACGCCGGCAATCGGCGAGTCGTTCGGCGTCGCGGGCCAGCATCGCTTCGTAGGCGAGGAGGTGATGGCCGAAGGTCACCGGCTGGGCAACCTGCAGGTGGGTCAAGCCCGGCATGACAGTGGCAGCGTGCTGCTCCGCGAGGTCGATGAACGCGACCCGAAGCGCGCGCAAGCGCACGACCAGCGCATCGATGGCACCGCGCAGCCACAGCCGCATGTCGGTCGCGACCTGGTCGTTGCGCGAGCGCGCGGTGTGCAGCCGCTTGCCGGCTTCACCGGCGAGCTCCGTCAGCCGCATCTCGATGTTCATGTGTACGTCTTCGAGCGCGCGCTTCCAGACGAATTCGCCGCGCTCGATCTCGCCCTGTATCTGCTTCAGGCCACGCTCGATGGCGGCGAGATCGGCGGCGGAGAGGATGCCGGTGGCCGCGAGCATGCGCGCATGCGCAAGCGATCCGGCAATGTCGACGGCGGCCAGACGATGGTCGGTGTCGACCGATGCGTTAAAGCGCTGCATGCGCTCGGACATCGGTTCGCCGAAGCGCCCCGACCGGGCGCGCTCGGGCGCTGCGCCAGCATCTGGCTTGTCGCGGGACGTGTCTTTGGACATAGCTTGCCTCGCCGCAGGCTCTTCCCCACAATAGCCGGACGGCGAAGCCCTGTTCACGCCGCCTGCAGCGGCGGATTTGCGTGACAACTGCGGCGCCAGGCCGACAGCAGCAAACGATGCGCGCGATTATAAATCAAAAGCCGATTCCGCCTCGGCTCCCCGAGCTACGCAATCTGGGGACGGTGCTGCGCATTCTGCTCGCGGTCAACGGCCTCGCGCTCGTTGCGGCCTTCGACCGCGAGCCGCGCTGGGAATCGTTTTCTGCCGCGTGGCTCGACACCTTGGCGATCGTTGAACCCTACCTGCTGGCGAACCTGCTGCTGCTGTACGCGCTCGCGCCATGGCTCGAGCGCGCGCCCTATCGCACCGGCGTGATCGCGATCCTTGGCTTGAACCTGGGAACGACGATCGCGCTCGATGCCTTGCTGGCAACGCTCCGCGCGGAGGTCGGGTCGACCGGGGTGCTCAGACATGCCGTGTTCTCTCTGCTCACCACGGGCCTCTTGCTTGGCTACTTTCATCTGCGCACCAAGGCGTTGTCGCCGGCGATCACCGAGGCGCGGCTGCAGGCGCTGCAGGCGCGGATACGGCCGCATTTCCTGTTCAACAGCATCAACGCCGTGTTATCGCTCGTCCGTTCCGAACCGCGGCGCGCGGAGACCGCATTGGAGGACCTGGCCGACCTGTTTCGGGTGCTGATGCGCGACAACCGGCAGCTTGCGCCGCTCGCCGACGAAATCGAACTGTGCCGGCAGTATCTCAATCTGGAAAAACTTCGCCTGGGGGACCGTCTGGAGGTCGAGTGGCACGTGGAGAACGTGCCGGGTGACGCACTGGTGCCGCCGCTGGTGCTGCAGCCGCTACTGGAGAATGCCGTCTATCACGGTGTCGAGCCATCCGGCGAGCCGGGGGCCATCGCAATCAACATCTTTCTGCGCCGCGGCGAGATTCACGCCGTCCTGCGCAATCCGTATAAGTTCTCCGGCAACCACCACGCGGGCAACAAGATGGCGATGGACAACATTCGCGAGCGCCTCGCACTGCACTTTGATGCCGAGGCAAGCCTCGAGACGCGTGCCGGCAGGGATCGCTACGAGGTGCACATCCGCATGCCCTACCGCCCGGCGGCGCGGATGGAGAGGGCACATGCTTGACGCACCGCTGAAGATACTCGTTGTCGACGACGAAGCCCCTGCGCGCCGGCGCCTGCGCGAACTGCTGGAAGATTGTGCCGGCGCGCTGCCCCTCGTGGTCATCGGCGAAGCCGGAAACGGGCGCGAAGCGCTGGATCTGTTGGGCGGTACAGCGGCCGACCTCGTGCTAAGCGATATCCGCATGCCCGACATGGACGGCATCGAGTTGGCGCGCCACCTGCTCAAGCTGCCGCAACCGCCGGTGCTCATTTTCACGACTGCGTACCACGAGCACGCAATTGCCGCGTTCGAGGTACATGCGGTGGATTATCTGGTCAAGCCGGTGCGCGTGCAGCGCCTGCTCGCGGCGTTGCACAAGGTCCCGCGCCTGAGGCCGCTGTCGGATTCGCGGCTCGACCGCTTGCCCGCGGCGTCGCGCCGCTTTCTGTCGGTCACCGAGCGTTCACGTGTCGTCCTCGTGCCGATCGAGGAAGTGATCTACCTCAAGGCTGAGCTCAAATACATCACGATTCGCACATCCGAGCGGGAGTACCTGCTTGAAGAATCACTGACCAAGCTGGAGGAAGAATTCGGTTCACGCTTTGTGCGGGTTCACCGCAATTGTCTGGTTGCGCGCGACGCGATCCGCGGCTTTGAGCGGCACGTGAGTGCCGAGGGAGACGCACACTGGGAAGTTCTCCTGCGCGACGTGCCCGAGGCACTGCCCGTGTCGCGGCGCCAACAGTTCATCGTGCGCGAGATCGGCCGCGACGACGCGTGAAGACAGTGTCTGCGCCGCGCACCCTCATCTGCGGCTCGCTTGCGCTCGACACGATCATGGTTTTTCCCGACCGCTTCGCCCGGCACATCCTGCCGGGCGAGGCGCACGTGCTCTCGGTGTCGTTTCAGATCGGCGAGATGCGACGCGAATGGGGCGGCTGCGCGGGCAATATCGCCTACAACCTCAAGCGCCTCGGTGGCGAGCCGGTGGTGATGGCAACGGTGGGCGACGACGGCGGCACCTACGTCGAGCGATTAAAGGTGCAGGAGATCGCTGCCGAAGGAGTGCGCGTGATTCCCGAGACCTACACCGCGCAGGCATTCATCATCACCGACCTCGACGACAACCAGATCACCGCATTCCACCCCGGCGCGATGAACGAATCGCACCGCAACCACGTGACCGACGTCGCGGACATCGCGCTCGGTATCGTGGCGCCCGATGGCCGCGAAGGCATGCGCGCGCACGTGCACGAGTTCGCGGCGGCGAAGATCCCGTTCGTGTTTGATCCCGGGCAGGGGCTGCCCCTGTTTTCCGGCGCCGAGCTCATCGAGATGATCGACTGTGCCGATTACCTCGCAGTCAACGACTACGAAGGAAGGCTGCTCGCCGAACGCACCGGGCTCTCGCTCGAAACGATGGCGGCGCGTGTCGAGGCCTTGATTGTGACGCTGGGCAGCGAGGGTTCGCGCATCTATGCCGAGGGCAAAATACTCGACATCGCCCCGGTCAAACCGAGCCGGGTGGTCGATCCGACCGGTTGCGGAGACGCCTACCGCGCCGGTCTGCTCTACGGCATGGCGCATGGCTGGGATTGGCAGCGCACAGGCCGCCTCGCCTCGCTTCTCGGATCGGTCAAGATCGCAGCCCGGGGTGGGCAGAACCACGCGCTCAGTCGCGAGGCAATCGAAGCGCTCTATGTCGGGTGCTTCGGCCAGCCGTTGTTTTGACCACGACCCAGATCCCGGCTCGTCCCCAGCACCGGCCCCTGCGGGCTGTCGGCCCCGCGATCCTCACTCCGTCGGTTTGGGGGCGATCCCCGAGCGGCTCGGCACCTGGAATACGCGTCCATCGTCAAGCCTGACCGCGGTAAGCGTTCCGCCCCAAAGACAGCCCGAATCGAGCATCATCACATTCGGCGCAAGCATCAGATCGAGCGTTGACCAGTGTCCGCACAGGATCGTGACCCCTGCCGACTTGCGCCCCGGTTGGGCAAACCATGGCGCAAATCCCGGCGGCGAATGCCGCGGGCCGCGTTTTTCCTTGAGCTCCATCGCATCGTCGGCGGAGCAGAAGCGTAGTCGGGTAAAGGCGTTGATGATGACACGCAGGCGGTCGTGGCCGACGAGCGCCTCGTCCCAGCGCGCGGGCTCGTCGCCATAGAGGCAGCGCAGGAGGTCGTCATACGCAACCGAGGCAAGAACGGTCTCGACCTCGAGCGAGTGCCGGACAGCGTCCGCCGGCGTCCACGACGGCAGAAGCCCGGCGTGAACGAGCAGCAACTCCCCCTCCTGCACCGCCAGCGGACGCCGTCGCAGCCAGTCGAGCAGGTCATCGCGGTCGGATGCTTCGAGAATCGGTGCGAGCGTGTCCAGACGATGCGCGGTGCGATGCCCAGCGGCGACAATCAGAAGATGCAGATCGTGATTGCCGAGAACCGTCGTCGCCGCGGTGCCGAGAGACTTCACGCGGCGCAGCACCGACAGCGAGTCGGGTCCACGATTGACCAGATCGCCGACCAGCCACAGACGATCGCACGCAAGGTTGAAGCCAATCAGGTCGAGCAGCTGCGCGAATTCGGCGTAGCAACCCTGGATATCACCGATGACGTAGTGGCTCATGCGCGAGGATCGCGCTGGCGAAGCGCGGGGCGCTGCGCCGGGCTCCCGCAGCCGCTCACAACGCTCCCCGGCGTTATTTCTTCAGGGAGAGGATCCAGCTCACCAGCGCCTTGGTATCGGCGTCGGGGACTTGCGCGTTGGGGGGCATGGGAATCTGACCCCATACGCCGGTTCCGCCCGACTTCACCTTCTGCGTGAGCCTCGCGAGCGCGCCAGCGTCGCCACGATACTTGGCGGCAACGTCCTCGTATGCAGGGCCGAGCACTTTCTTGTCGACGGCGTGACACGCAGAGCAGCCGTACTTTTGCATCATCGCCTGGCCCGTCTTGAGGTCGAGCGGCGCAATCGCACCGCCCGCTGCCGCTGTGGCATTGGCTGCAGGCGCGGCTGCGGCAACCGTCGCCGCACCGGCGGCCGAGGCGGCGGGTAGAGCCGCCGCAGGCGCGGCCGCGGGAGCGGGCGTGGCGGCAGCAAGCGTTGCTGCGCCAGCCGCCGCAGGTACGGCAGGCTCCTTGAAACTCGCGCCGGAATGGTTGGCCATGTAGACCACCCCGAGCTGGACTTCGACGTCGGTCAGATTCTGATCTCCACCCTTGGGCGGCATTCCTTTGCTGGTGCCCTTGAGGGCGGAAGCGAAGAGCGCGTCCACGCCCTTCTTGATGCGCGGCGCCCAGGCCGCCCGATCGCCCATCTTGGGCGCACCGATCAGGCCGGGCTCGTGACAGGTCTTGCACACGGTTTGGTAGACCTGTTCGCCGCTGAGAGTGCCCTGCGGCGCGCCTGTGTCGACCAGCGTGAGCGCGCCGACGGGCTTGATGCGGTTGAGCACGCCCGTTTCGGCCTCCTCGCGCCCCGAGGGCTTCACGCCGGTGACGAGCTGCGACACCAATCCGAACAGAGCGATCGGCACGGCAAAGGCCAGCAAGACGACGATGACCAGCTGCTTCGGGGTCTTGATGAAGGATCTGGGCTCGTCACTCATCGCGGAATCCGGATTGTCTTCTCACACGGTCGGAGCTACGCGCTGCGCATTCCAACGGCGAGACAAAACGTAAAGTATAGCGCGCGCTGCGCGCCCGGAGAAGCGGAGTGTCTGGGGCCAGAAACAATGAATGACAACTTGCGTTGCGAGGCCTGTGCGCTCGCGGGCGGCTTTCCAAGTCGGGCCGAGGATTGGACGTCATTTCGCATTGCGCGGTAGAATCGCACGCCGTGCGCCCGTAGCTCAGTTGGATAGAGTGTTGGTTTCCGAAGCCAAAGGTCACAGGTTCGACTCCTGTCGGGCGCGCCATCAAATCATTGAGATAGGCAACTGCGCAGCTGCGGCGAGTGTCGAGACCTGTCACTGTGACATTTCCCTGGCCAAGACCTTGACGACCTATGATCCAAGAATCCGCCTTGGACAACTTCTACTCGCTACCATTGGGCAAACGGCAAACTGTCAAGGGAAGGTCACGTGACAGTCAATACAAAACTGCCCCACAAGGTCGGAGCAAGGTATTAAATGGGCAGGCGATTCCGAGCCCGACGCGACCCTGCAGGCCCTCGAACGGAGTTTGCCCGATGAGCACTGGCGCCGACGCCCAGAAATGATCCAACGCATACTGCTTCTCGTTAGTTGCACGCTGTTGCTCGCGACGCCAGCGTCGGGCCAGCTAAGCGATCCAGATGACGCCTTCCAACGTGGCGTTGAGCTCCAGGAAATCGGCCGATTTGGCGAGGCGATCACGGCCTATGACCAAGCAATTCAACTCGGCTCCAGTTACTTGATTGCATATAACAACCGTGGCGCGGCCTACGGTGCGCTCCAGCAATACGAGCAAGCCATTACGGACTTCAACGAGGCGATACGCCTCAATCCCAACTATACGGAAGCGTATTGCAACCGTGGCGCGGCCTACGGCGCGCTCAAGCAGTACGATAAAGCGATCAGGGACTTCGACGAAGCGGTCCGGCTCGATCCAAGTTACACGAGGGCCTACAACAACCTCGCGTGGCTATTGGCGACGGCGGAGGAGCCATCCATCCGCGATGGACGCCGTGCCGTTGAACTGGCCATCAAGGCCTGTGCCCTGTCGCGGTGCCAAGACGCCTATCTGTTCGATACCATGGCAGCAGCCTATGCCCGAATAGGCGACTTCCCCAAGGCGATCGAGTGGCAGGAGAAGGCGATCGCGAAGACGGAGCAGGCGAGGGACAGCGCGACGAAGGAGCGTTTGCAGCGGTATCGCGAAGGCAAGGCTTGGCCGGATTAGGAGTTCGCGAAGCAGCGCTTTGCGAGAGCGCCAGCCAGGATCACTCCTGGCACTGCGCGGGTCCGCTGTCGCGCCGACTATTGGTTAGCCAGCATGGCATTCCTTATCGCTGCCACCCGTCGGAATTACAACTGACAACTGCACAGAACTGCACGTTTGCGACCGGCTGCTAAGGAAAAAAACGAGGTTGATTGGGCGCGCAAACGGGCGACGAATGGTGTCGCCGAATCTTACAATCTCGTGCCACCATTGAAATGGCAGACCTAAGACACACTGTAACTTACTGTGTTTACGTAATAAACTAAATCGCGGCACAAATTATGCTTGCGATCATTTGTCGTTCACAAGAGCAAATTGAGCCGGTTTCGGGATTGGAAACTTTGCGTAGGATGTAGTTATGAACGTGTTACTCGCTGCGTTTGGGATTGCGAGTTTCATGGTGGCGCCCCTAGCCGCTGCAGACTACTCGTTCTTTTTCAACTCCGGCAATTCGCACCACAACGTCGGAGCGTCGAGCCAGGCAAGCTCCGGATCGGGCGTGGCCAGTTCCGGAACTTCGACGGGCGCCCTATCGCCACCGCCTGCACCGCCAGCCGCCACCGGGTCCTCGTCCTTCGACAGTGGCAGCCCCGTGGTCGGCATACTTTCGCGTCCCGGCAGCGCAGGTCTACTCAGCAACGAGACGACCAACAACTTCATCCCTAGCCAGACGCTATCGATAAATAACGCGAGCGTCGCAGGCCCGTCCCCGTTTGACTCGCCAGTCAGTAATGTGACCGCGCAGGGGATAACGGAAGATTGCCGCTGCCCCGCGGGGCGCTATTGCGGGATGCTTGACCTTTGTCCCGTACCGGCTGGTTCCGTGCCGTTAACTCACGCGCTGCTTGACCAAGTGGTGAACCGCATCGATCCACCACCCATTCAAGCCACCGCTGGCCATGGACCGGCTGCCGGCGAGCAGTCTTCGGGTGTCGTGTTCGCCACGCCGATCGTCAGCGGGGCGGATCAGTATTTCTTCCCCGCGGAAGTTCAGTCAGGTAGGGGTCAGTTGCCTGGACTGTCCGCAACAATGCCCTCCGTCGGGGGCATCGGATCGTTTGTCCCTGACGTTCAAAGCTGGCCCCAAACCAGTGATCCGCCCACGGACTGGCTGCCCGTAGGCACCGACATCGTCGGGGGCATCGGACCATTTGTCCCTGACCTACAAAGCTGGGCCGGATCGAATGATCCGCCCATGGATTGGCTGCCCGTAGGCTCCGACATAGTCGCGCCACCATTCCTAAATGGGGACGCACCGACGTTCAGCGCTGCTTTTTCGTCAAGTGCCCCGACAGTCGCGGAGCCAGGCACGCTCGCACTCGCCGGGCTGGCGTTGATCGCGCTAACGATGTTGAGGCGACGCAGGTAGACCTGAGGTCCCTGCACACGCTGCCGGCTCGCGTTGACCGCATCGGGTATCCCAAGGGCCGGCTTCCGGGCCGGCGACGCCTCAGTACGCGAGTTTCTGGTGTGCCTTCGGGTCTCGACTATCTGTCGCGAGGATGGAATTCCCTACGGGAATAGCGGGCAATCGGCGGCGGCCTCCCCGGCATCCGTGTTCCGGTTCGCCCTCCGCTCGGCCGGATATTCCTTTGCAAGCGAAAATTGGGCTGGTGGTTGGCGCCATTTGAAGGGTTGTTTCCAGGAGCAGACCGAAACGGTCGGTAGCGACACGTCGATTCCTTAATTCGCCCAGCCATCCCGGCGGCAACTCGCTCCCCTCCCAGAACGTGGCCGCAGAACTATCGATCGGCTCCTCGATAGTAGTCGGGTCACGAGCGGTGGACGCGGTACCCTTTGGCCTTGTCGAGCGCGTACTTGCCTTCGCACCGAGGAGCGCGGTGAGCTTGTCACGCTCAACGCCGCGAAGCTTGAAGATGAGAAACGGGTCGTGGTCGAATTCCTCACCTACCAGGTAATAGACCGTTGCAATATGCTTGCAAGGATTCGACCAGTCGGGGCATGAACAACCCCCTACCAGCCTGCCACTCATTGAGCGCCCGCACAACGGCCCGCTTGAGTTCGTGCAGGCGGGCAAGATCGCTGACCCACACCGCCAAATCAACATCGTTGCGTTCGTGCCAGACGTCGACACCGGCTCGAATCAAACGACGAAAACGTGGCACTTCCTTCTTGAGTGGCGCCGCGACCGAGCCGAACAATATGACTTTGCCCACGGTTGAAACCTGCGCAAGCGCTGCAGCGACTGCCCTTGCGACCTCGCGGAAACGCTGCCCAACCTCTGGTCGTTAAGGGTGTCTCGATGAGCGCAGAAATCCTAAGGGATCGGGTCCAATCGCGGGCATGAAGCTCTTCTTTGACACCTCTGCTTTCGGGAAGCGTTATGTGGCAGAGACCGGGAGCGACGCGGTACTCGTGTTGTGCGAGGAAGCTGAGAGCATCGGCTTGAGCACTCTCTGCTTGCCTGAGCTGACGTCGACGCTTTGTCGGCAGGTGCGGGAGCGCAAACTGTCCAAAGCGAAGTACGGCGAGTTGCACACTTTAATTGTGGCGGACGTTGCCGATGTCGATATCTGCGACATTACGCCAGAGGTCATGAAGCACACCTTGGTGCAATTGGAATCCGCACCGCTGAGCACCGTTGACGCCATCCAACTTGGCTGTGCAATCGCCTACGCGCCCTCGCTGTTCATTTCGGCCGGCACGCGCCAACTCGGGGCTGCCCGCCGCGCGGGTCTGACGGTGCGCGCAGTGTAGAAGACAGAGGTTCGGTCGCGGCAAGCAGGGCTAGACGCACGCAAATCCCGCCGGGCCGCCTTCGCGGCGATCAGCGCTGGTCGACTTTTCTCCGGAACCATGCCAAGGCAATTGGCGCCTGCGACTTCTTCGTGACCGTCACGGCGACGTTCCGACTGTTCTATATCCTGGTGCTGATTGAGACGGTTCACGTCGACTATGACATCTGAACGTGACGGAACAACCCAGCTTCTGATTGGACGCTGCAGCAACTGCCGGAAGCTCGGTGTGGCGATTTTCGATACTTGATTGATGATCGCGACAGCATCTTCGCCAGGAACTTGGACGAATTGATCGGCAATCTCGGGTTGACCATGCTCAAGTCGACCCTGCAGAGGTGCAGGTTCGCAGGCGACCTGCTGATCTAGCTATCTAGGGTGCGAAAACCCCGATGCCGCCGGCATATATCGCGACCCGCGACGCTGTGGCTCCCCTTGGGCGACTCGATGCCGGGTTTGCGGGCTCAGCTCTTTCTACCTAATTTATGAATTTACTTTCAATATCGTTGCTAAACCATTATTTATAAAAACACTTTGCGGTTTATGCAACATCGAGGCTAAGTCTTTGTTCGGAAACCGAAATTTTGTTGACCCTCTGTCTGCATTCACATATAGTGGCGCCGGGTGGGAAAAAGTGGGTTAAAGTGGGCACTCACCCCAACGTGGCGTGGCTGGAGGAGGGGCTGTGTTTCGAGGCGTTACTCATCTTGCGCTCGATAACAAGGGTCGGCTGGCGATTCCCGCCCGGCATCGCGAGACGCTCGCCCGCCACGCCGAAGGGCGCCTGGTACTCACCGCCGATCCCAGCCATTGTCTGTTGCTCTATCCGCTGCTTGCATGGGAGCCGATTCAGCAGCGGCTGATGGGCCTGTCCAGCTTCAACGAGAAAACGCGCGCGCTGCAACGCCTTCTGGTCGGTCATGCCGACGATGTCGTGCTCGACGGCGCCGGTCGCATCCTCGTACCCCCCGCGCTGCGCCTATACGCGGCCCTCGACAAACGTGTCGTGCTCGTTGGGCAGGGCAACAAGTTTGAGTTGTGGGACGAAGCCAAGTGGCTCGAGCGAACCGAGCATGCGGTTGCATTTCCAGCCGGCGGGCTGCCACCCGAGCTCGACGGCTTCTCGCTTTGATTCCGGATGGCGGCCACCTCCCGGTCCTGCTCGACGAAGCCGTGGCCGCGCTGGCGATCAAGCCCGAAGGGATCTACGTCGACGCAACCTTTGGCCGCGGCGGACACAGCCGCGGCATCCTCACGCAGCTCGGCCCCCGCGCGCGGCTGCTCGCACTCGATCGCGATCCTGAAGCAGAAGCCGTCGCGGGCGCGTGGCGCGACGCGCGGTTTCGCTTTCATCGCGCCTGGTTCTCGGAGTTGCCGCAAGTGCTCGACGCGGAGGGCATTGCGGCAATCGACGGGCTCTTGCTCGATCTCGGCGTCTCGTCGCCGCAACTCGACGACGCGAACCGCGGTTTCTCGCTGCGCACCGACGGACCGCTCGATATGCGCATGGACCCGACCCGCGGCAAAAGCGCGGCGGAATGGCTTGCAGAGGTCACGCAAAGCGAACTCAAGGAAGTGATCGCGGACTATGGTGAAGAACGGTTTGCTCAACAGATTGCAAGAGCGATTATTGCGGCTCGCGCGCACCAGCCCGTCGTCCGGACGAGGCAACTGGCCGCGGTCGTGGCAAAAGCCGTCGGCGCGCGCCGGGGGCGTGATCGGGGTCAGGATCCGGCCACGCGGACGTTCCAGGCTATACGGATTTACATCAATCAGGAGCTCGCGGAATTGTCGCTAGCCCTCGACCACGCCCTGCCACGCCTCGCCGCAGGCGGGCGGCTCGCGGTCATCAGCTTTCATTCGCTTGAGGACCGGCTCGTCAAGCAGTTCCTCCGCCGCCACAGTCAGCCCTACGGCGGTAATGCTCGCCTGGCGCGGTTGCCCATCGCCGAGCACGCGCTGCCAGTACCACCGCTGCGCCTGGTGGGACGTTCGATCCGTGCGCGCGCGGCCGAAGTGGCGGCCAACCCACGATCGCGCAGCGCCAGCTTGCGCGTCGCCGAGCGGACCGGCAGCGACCGCACCTCATGGTAAGGCTCAATCTGCTGCTGCTCGCCGCGCTGGTTGCCTGTGCGCTGTCGCTCGTCACGTCGCGGCATCAGGCGCGCCTGCTCTTCGTCGAGCTCGAGCGTGAGCAGGCGCTCTCGCGCAGCTACGAAGTCGAACATGGACAGCTGCAGCTTGAGCAAAGCACATGGGCGATGCCGGCGCGCGTTGAGAAGATCGCCCGCGAGCAACTGAAAATGCAGCTGCCGGCACCCGGTCGCGTTCGCGCTCTCGACGGGGTGACGCGATGACCATGGCAAGCGTCATGCGTGGCACAGGCCCACCCAGGGCGGCATGGCTACGCGCCCCGCTTCTGTTCGGCGTGCTGATCGCATTATTCGGCTTGCTGGTCGCCCGGGCGCTGTACCTGCAATGGATCGACAATGAATTTCTGCAGGAACAGGGCTCATCGCGCTACAGCCGCGACCTCGAGGTACCCGCCCACCGCGGGCGCATTCTCGACCGGTTCGGCGAGCCGCTCGCTATCAGCACGCCGGTCAAGGCGATCTGGGCGTGGCCGGACCAGGTCGTGGCGACCCCGGCCCAGCTGCGGGCGCTGGCTGCGGTCCTCGACCTGGACCCGGGCGTACTGGCGGCACGGCTTGGTGCCGGGGAAGATTTCGTCTACGTCAAGAGGGCGGTCGCGCCCGAAGTCGCCGCGCGCGTCACCAAACTGGGCATCAAGGGCCTGCACGACGACGACGAATATCGACGCTACTATCCAAGCGGCGAGGTGATGAGCCACATCCTCGGCTTTACCGGTGACCACGACATCGGCCAGGAAGGGATCGAGCTCGCGCAGCAGTCATGGTTGGGCGGAACACCCGGCAGCCGCCGCGTAATCATCGACCGCCGCGGTGAGATCGTCGAGGATGTCGCCAACATTCGCTCGCCGAGGGAAGGCCGCGACCTCGCCCTGTCCATCGACAGCCGCCTGCAGTACCTCGCCTATCGCGAGCTCAAGGCCGCGATCGAAAACAACCAGGCGAAAGCGGGCGGCCTGGTCATTCTCGACACGAGAACCGGCGAGATTCTCGCCCTCGCCAACTGGCCGTCGTACAACCCGAACAACCGCAACCACGTCCCGCGCGAGCGCATGCGCAACCGGGCGTTGACCGACATTTTTGAACCTGGGTCGACCCTCAAGCCATTCACGATTGCGGCCGCGCTGGAAGCCGGCAAGGTCGAGCCGTCGACCGTCATCGACACCGCGCCGGGGACTCTGACGATCGGCGCCGCGACGATCCACGATGCACACCGTGAGGGCGCGCTCACGGTCGAACAGGTCATCCAGAAATCCTCCAACGTCGGTGCGGCCAAGATCGCGCTCTCGCTGCCGGCCGAGAAAATGTGGGAAACACTCTCTGGCGCTGGTTTCGGCGTGCCGCCCAAATCGGGGTTTCCCGGTGAGGTTTCCGGCCGCCTGCGCCCGGCGAAGGGTTGGCGGCCGATCGAGCAGGCGACGATCGCGTTCGGCCACGGCATTGCGGTCAATCTCGTCCAACTCGCCCGCGCGTACACCCTCTTTGCGACCGATGGGGAACTCAAGCCGGTAACGCTGTTCAAGGAGGCCGGTCCGGTCGCCGGCCCCCCGGTTATCAAGCTGGCTACCGCGCGCGCCGTTCGGCACATGCTCGAGATGGTCACTCAGCCGGGCGGAACGGCGCCGAAGGCACAGGTGCCCGGGTATCGCGTCGCCGGCAAGACCGGCACCGCGCACAAGATCGAAGGCGGCATCTACGTGAACAAGTACGTGTCTTCTTTCGTCGGCTTCGCCCCGGTATCGAATCCGCGCTTGATCATCGCCGTGATGATCGATGAGCCTTCGGGCGGCCAATACTACGGCGGCAGCGTTGCTGCGCCGGTGTTCAGCAACGTCATGGGGGCGGCGCTCCGCCTGCTCGGGGTGCCGACCGACGCACCGAACAACCAGCTCCCGCTGCCGCCGGATGGCGACGAGGTACGGGAGGAGACGTGAACAACACGGCGACAATCGTGCCCGCGCCCGATGCCGAGATCGCGGCACTGCTCTCCAAGCTGGCGGTTCCGATCATCCGTATCACCTCCGACAGCCGGCGCGTGCGCCCGGGGGACATCTTTGCCGCCTATCCTGGCGCGCACGAGGACGGTCGCGGCTTCATCGCCGACGCGATCGAACACGGCGCCGGCGCGATTCTCTGGGATGTGCAGGGCTTCAGCTGGAACCGCGAGTGGAAGATTCCGCATGTCCCGGTCGACAATCTGAAAGCTCGCCTCGGTGGCATCGCCGATCGGATCTACGGCCATCCCTCGCGCGAACTGTGGATGGTCGGCGTAACCGGCACCAACGGCAAGACCTCCTGTGCGCATTGGATCGCGGCAGGCCTCGACGCGGCAGGAAGACGCGCCGCGGTGCTCGGCACGCTCGGCAACGGGTTGTGGGGCGCGCTCGACGCGGCAACCCACACCACACCCGACGCGGCGGAGCTCCAGGAGATGCTGCGCGAGCTCAGGGCTAGGGGTGCAGTCGCGGTGGCGATGGAAGTTTCCTCGCACGGCCTCGATCAGGGACGCGTGAACGGCGTTGCGTTCGACCTCGCGCTGTTTACCAATCTTTCGCGCGATCACCTCGACTACCATCAGACGATGGCCGCATATGGCGCGGCGAAAGCACGCCTGTTCGCGTGGCCAGGGTTGCGGGTCGGCGTCGTCAACGCCGACGATCCGTTCGGCCAGAGCCTGATCGACGTTGCCCGCCTCAAGGGCCGCAAGATTCTCACCTACGGGTTCGGCGCTGCCGACATCATCGGCGCGCGCCTGACGGCAATGAGCTCGGGTCTGGCGTTCGCTGTCGAAACGCCTTGGGGAAAGGGCGAGATCTACACCCGTCTGGTCGGCGCATTCAATGCTGCGAACCTTCTCGGCGTGCTCGGCGTCCTGCTGGTCAGCGGCGTTGCGCTGGAAGCCGCACTGGGATTTCTCGCCAACGTGGAAGCCCCGCCCGGGCGCATGCAGCGTCTGGGGGGCGACGGCGCACCGCTGGTCATCATCGATTATGCCCACACGCCGGACGCACTCGACAAGGTGCTCACTTCGTTACGCTCCGCGGTCGGCGCCGGCGGCGAACTGGTGTGCGTGTTCGGTTGCGGTGGCGATCGCGACCGCGGCAAGCGACCCGAAATGGGTCGAGTGGCGGCGCGGCTGGCCAATCGGGTGATCGTAACCAGCGATAACCCACGCGGCGAGGATCCAGGCGCAATTGTCAGCGACATCGTGCACGGTATCCGCGACACCGGCAATCGTCGCTATGCGATTGAACTCGATCGTGCGACGGCGATCGCCACGGCAATTGGCGATGCCAAGGCCGGCGACGTCGTGCTGCTGGCAGGCAAGGGACACGAGACATACCAGGAACATGCGGGCGTGCGCCATCCATTTCTTGACGCCGATCACGCCATGCGCGCTCTCGCGGTACGGAGCGGCCGATGATGGACACCGCAATTGCCGCTCGCGCAATCGGCGGCGCGCTTTCCGGACCCAGCGTTACCTTCGATCGCGTCAGCACCGATTCGCGCTCGCTCAAACCGGGTGATCTCTTCGTTGCGCTCCATGGCGAGCGCTTCGACGGCCACGATTTCGTGGCCCAGGCGTTCAAAGGCGGCGCCGTCGCGGCGGTCGTTGCCGCTGACCGCGCCGGATCGCTTGCCAGGCACGGCAGCTTGCTCGCGGTCGCCGATCCGCTGGCGGCCTTGGGGGGGCTCGCCGCGTTCTGGCGCCGGCGTTTCGTGCTGCCGGTCATCGTGGTTGTCGGCAGCAACGGCAAGACGACAGTTAAGGAGATGATCGCAGCGATCCTGCGTGTCGAGTTCGGAGCCGATGCGGTGCTCGCGACGGTCGGCAACTTCAACAACCAGGTTGGCCTGCCGCTCATGGTGCTGAGCCTGCGCACTGCGCATCGCGTCGCCGTGTTCGAAATCGGCATGAACCATCCCGGCGAGACGGCGGCGCTGGCCGGCATCGCGCAGCCGACCATCGCCGTCATCAACAATGCGCAACGCGAGCACCAGGAATTCATGCGCAGTGTTGCCGATGTTGCCGCGGAGCACGCCGCGGCCATCAATGCCTTGCCCAACGACGGCGTTGCCGTGTTTAACGCCGACGACGACTACGGACCATTCTGGAACGGGGTCGTCGCGCGGCGAAACGCGGAGGGCGCGGGCATCACGGTACGCGCTTTCGGCCTGCTTGCGCCGGCCGTGGTGTCCGCACGCTGCCGCGCGGAGCCCTGGGGCAGCCTGGTCGAGGTCGAGACCCCGGGGGCCGCGAAGAGTTTCGAATTGCGTGCGCCCGGGCGGCACAACGTCGCCAACGCCCTGGCGGCGATCGCCGCCGCGACCGCGGCCGGCGCGAGCCTCGACGCGGCGCACCGGGCCCTGTCCGCGTTTCGGCCGCTGGCTGGCCGGCTCGAGGCGAAAACCGCCGCCGAGGGCGCCGCCGTCATCGACGACACATACAACGCGAACCCGGATTCGGTGCGCGCGGCCATCGCCGTGCTCGCTCGCGCGAACGGCGCGCGCTGGCTGGTGCTGGGCGATATGGGTGAAGTCGGCAGCCAGGGCATCGCCTTTCATCGGGAGATTGGCGAATACGCGCGCGCGGCGGGTATCGATCGGCTGCTCACGACGGGCGATCTCGCGGCGCATGCGGTCGCCTCGTTCGGGCCGGGCGGCGAGCATTTCGGCGACATCGACGCGCTGATCGCCGCGACCGACGCCAAGCTGCGCGCCAATGGCGCGGCCAGCATAACCCTGCTCGTCAAGGGCTCACGCTTCATGCGCATGGAGCGCGTCGTCGCCGCGCTGACCGGTGTCGTCGCCGGCGGGAGTCACTGATGCTGCTCGCGCTCGCCAATTGGCTCGCACCCGAGGTGCGGGCCTTCAACGTCTTCGGTTACATAACGTTGCGGGCGGTGCTGGCGACGATGACTGCGTTGATCATCTCGTTCGTCGTCGGCCCGGGCATGATCCGCAAGCTTACCGAGTACAAGATCGGGCAGTCCATACGCGACGACGGTCCGCAGACGCACCTAATCAAGGCCGGTACCCCGACCATGGGCGGGGCATTGATCCTGGTATCGATCGCGATCACGACGCTGCTCTGGGCCGACCTGCGCAACCGCTTCGTCTGGGTGGTGCTGCTGGTGATCCTGGGCTTCGGCGCGATCGGCTGGATCGACGATTACCGCAAAGTCGTCTACCGCAATCCCAAAGGCCTCTCGGCACGGGTCAAGTTCGGGTCGCAATCCGCGATCGGGCTGCTCGCCGCGATCTATCTCGCATTTTCGGTTTCCACGCCGTCGAATCCTCAGTTCCTGCAGCTGTTCCTCTCCTGGCTGTTCAGCGGCTTCAGCCTCGATCTACCGTCGAGGGCCGATCTGATCGTGCCGTTCTTCAAGAGCGTGACCTATCCGCTGGGCGTGTGGGGCTTCATTGTGCTGTCGTACTGCGTGATCGTCGGCGCGAGCAACGCGGTCAATCTGACCGACGGGCTCGACGGGCTCGCCATCGGACCCACGGTATTGATCGGCTTTGCGCTCGGGATCTTCGCCTACGTCACCGGCCGCGCCGACTTCTCGGCCTACCTTCTGCTGCCCCATATCCCGGGCGCGGCCGAACTGACGGTGATCTGCGCCGCGATCGTTGGCGCGGGCTTGGGCTTTCTGTGGTTCAACGCCTACCCGGCCGAGGTCTTCATGGGCGACGTGGGTGCCCTGGCGCTGGGCGCCGCGCTGGGGGCGATCGCCATCATCGTCCGCCAAGAGATCGTGCTGGCGATCATGGGCGGGGTGTTCGTCGTCGAGACGCTCTCGGTGATGATCCAGGTGGCGTCGTTCAAGCTCACCGGCAAGCGCGTATTCCGTATGGCACCGATCCACCACCATTACGAGCTGAAGGGCTGGAAGGAAAATCAGGTCGTCGTGCGTTTCTGGATCATCACCATGCTGCTGGTGCTCTTTGGCCTTTCGACACTGAAACTGCGCTGACGATGACGCTCAAGGATCGTTGCGTGGTCGTGCTTGGCCTCGGAATCACGGGCTTGTCGGCAGCACGCTGGGCCGTGCGGCGCGGTGCGCACGTGAGGGTTGCCGATACGCGCGCTAATCCACCGTGCGCCGCGCAGCTGCGCGCCGAGTTGCCACAGGTCCAGTTGACGACCGGGCCGATCGTCGACGCCACGCTGTCGGGTGCGCAGACGCTCGTCATCAGCCCGGGCCTCGCCAAGGACCAGCCGGCGATCCGCGGCGCCGTCGCGCGCGGTGCCGAACTGGTCGGCGACGTGGAGCTCTTCGTCCGCGCGCTGCCGCCGAGCCAGAAGATCCTGGCAATTACCGGCACCAACGGCAAGACGACCGTCACCGTACTCACCGCGGAGCTCTTGCGCGCTGCAGGTCTGCTCGCGACGACCGTGGGCAACATCGGCGAGCCGGTGCTCGACGTGCTTTCCACCTTTGAACAGGGAGCGCGCTGGCCCGACGTGCTCGTAATCGAATTGTCGAGCTTCCAGCTCGAGACGACGTCGAGCCTCAAACCGGTCGCCGCGACCGTGCTCAACGTCACGGAGAACCACCTGGATCGCTACGCCGGCCTGGCCGGGTACGCGGCTGCCAAGGAGCGCATCTTCCGCGATGGCGGCGAGCAGATTCTCAATCGCGACGATGTCCGCTCATTGGCGATGGCCCGACCCGGCCGCAGCGTGCAGACCTTCGGGGCCGGCGTTCCGCAAGGCGAGCACGAGTGGGGGCTCGTCGAGCGTTCCGGTGTGCCATGGCTCGCGCGCGGTGGCGGGCTGCTGCTTGCGGCTGACGAACTCACCCTGCTGGGGCGGCACAATGCATTGAACGCGCTCGCGGCCCTTGCACTCACCTCGACGGTCGCCAAGATCGACCAGAAAATCCTGGCTGCGCTGACCGCGTTCCGCGGCTTGCCGCATCGGATGGAACGCGTCGCCGACATCGCCGAGGTGCGCTTCGTCAATGACTCGAAGGGCACGACGGTCGCGGCAACGCTAGCGGCACTCGACGGCATCGGGCGCCCGGTTGTGCTCATCGCCGGCGGCGATGGCAAGGGACAGGACTTCGCCGCGCTGAAGCCCGCGGTCGCAGCGCATTGCCGCGCGGTCGTGCTGCTCGGGCGCGACGCGCCGGCGCTCGCCGCCGCGCTCTCGGGCATCACCCCCGCGGTGGAGTTCGCGCCCGCGCTGGAGGTCGCCGTCGGACGCGCGATCGCGCTCGCGCGGCCAGGCGACGTCGTCTTGTTGTCGCCCGCGTGCGCGAGCCTGGACATGTTTCGCGATTACGTCGATCGCGGCGAGCGCTTCAAGGCCGTGGTTGCGGCGCATGCACGGGAGGTTGCGCATGCCTAGGGACGGGCTACTGGCGGCGCTGCCGCGCTGGTCTGCGCCGGCTGGGGCAGCGCGCAACAGCCGCACCATGCTCACCTACGATCCGACGCTCGCCTGGACGGCGCTTTTGTTGCTCGCCTTCGGCCTGGTGATGGTCTACTCGGCCTCGATCGCGACCGCGGAGGCGTCGGCGTATACCGGCTATCGGCCCTGGTACTTCCTCGCCCGACACGCGCTGTTCCTCGCCGCCGGACTTGCCGCTGGCCTGATCGCCTTCCAGATTCCAGTCAGTGTCTGGCGTACCTTGGCCCCGTATCTGTTTATCGTCGGCGCCGCGCTCCTCGGCGCGGTGCTCGTCCCAGGGGTCGGCCGTGCCATCAACGGCAGCAAGCGCTGGTTGTCGTTGGGTATCGTCAACCTGCAGCCGTCGGAGTTCATGAAGCTCTTCGTCGTGCTCTACGCGTCGAGCTACGCCGTGCGCAGGGCCGACTTCCTGCACGCCAAGCAACCGCTCAAGCAGACCCTGTTGCGTGGGTTTCTGCCGCTGCTCGCGGTTATGGTCGCCATCGGCGCACTGCTGTTGCAGGAGCCTGACTTCGGGGCCTGCGTCGTGATCGTGGCCATCGCCTTTGGGATCCTGTTTCTCGGTGCCCTCGACTGGCGCCTGCTGCTCGGCTTGAGCGTCCTGCTGCCGATCACCTTGTGGGTGCTAATCCAGATCGCGCCGTACCGGCTGCAGCGCTTCACCGGCTTCCTCGACCCTTGGGCCGACGCATACGGCAAGGGTTATCAGCTGTCGCATTCGCTCATCGCCTTCGGGCGGGGCGAGTGGTTCGGGGTGGGGCTCGGTGCGAGCGTCGAGAAGCTACTCTATCTTCCCGAAGCGCACACCGATTTCTTGCTCGCAGTGATTGCCGAGGAGCTTGGTTTTGTCGGCGTGGTGGCGGTGATCGCGATGATCGTGTGGCTGCTCCTGCGCGCGTACGCCATCGGCAGGCAGGCAGCCCGGCTCGAGCGTCCGTTCGCGGCGCTTACCGCGCACGGAATCGGCATCTGGCTTGGCGTTCAGGCGTTCATCAACATCGGCGTCAACATGGGCGTGCTGCCGACGAAAGGCCTGACCTTGCCACTGCTCTCGTTCGGCGGCAGCGGCATCGTCGCGAACTGCCTCGCGATCGCGATTCTGTTGCGCGTCGATTACGAGAACCGGCGCCTGTTGCGCGGCTTCGCGGTATGAGCGGAACGGTCATGATCACGACCGGCGGTACTGGCGGCCACGTTTTTCCCGGGCTCGCCGTAGCCGCGCGCCTTATCGCTCACGGCTGGCGGGTGTTCTGGCTGGGCACGCGCGAGGGCATGGAGGCGAAGCTCGTGCCGCAGCACGGGGTGGAGTTTGAGGGCATTCGATTCGCCGCTGTGCGCGGCAAGGGCGTGCGCCGCTTGCTGCTCGGCCCGTTTGCGCTGCTGAGCGCCTTTCAGCAGAGCCTGGCGATCATCCGCCGCCGGACGCCCGATGTCATCCTTGGCTTAGGCGGGTTTGCTTCCTTTCCCGGCGCGCTCATGGGCGTGGCCTGCGGCAAGCCGTTGGTGATCCACGATGCGAATGCCGTTGCTGGCCTCGCCAATCGCCTCCTCGCTTATGGCGCCGACCGCATCTTGGTCGGGTTTCCGGGTGCGTTTTCGGGGCGCCATGGCGCCAGGGCCGAGTGGGTGGGCAATCCGCTGCGCGACGATATCACCGCCGTGGCGCCGCCCGAAGCGCGCTATCGCGGCCGCTCGGGGCCGATGCGGCTGCTCGTGCTCGGTGGCAGCCTGGGCGCGGTGGCGTTGAACAAGCTTCTGCCGGCCGCGCTCGCGCTCCTGTCCTCGGCATCGCGCCCTATCGTGACGCATCAGGCCGGCGAGCGCCACATTGAAGCGCTTGGCGCCGCGTACGCTGCGGCCGGGGTCGAAGCCGAGTGCGTGCCATTCATCGCCAACATGGCGGGTCGGTATGCGCTGGCCGACTTGGTGATCTCGCGCAGCGGCGGGCTGACCGTCGCCGAACTGGCGGCGGTCGGCGTGGCGGCGCTACTCGTGCCGCTGCCGGGGGCCATCGCCGACGAACAGACCCACAACGCGCGCTTCCTCGTCGACGCCGGCGGCGCGGTGCTCATGCCGCAAGACGAGCTCCGGCCCGAACGCCTGGCCGATTTCCTTCGTGCCACGTCGCGCGAGCGCCTGCTGGAAATGGCAGTCGCGGCGCGGCGTGTCGGGCGCAGGGATGCGGCCGAGCGCGTCGCAGAGGCGTGCGTCGCGGAGGCCCGCCCGTGAAGCACAAGGTCAAGCGCGTGCATTTCGTCGGCATCGGTGGTGCCGGAATGAGTGGCATTGCCGAAGTGCTGCTGACCCAGGGCTATCGCGTCACAGGCTCGGACCTCGCGCATGGCGCGGTGATTGGGCGGCTCAAGGAGCTCGGCGCGCGCGTTTATCTCGGTCACGCGGCAGAAAACGCAGCCGAGGCGGACGTCGTGGTCGTGTCCACTGCCGTGACCGCGGACAATCCCGAGGTCGTCGCAGCCCGGGAGCAGGGGATTCCGGTCGTGCCGCGCGCGCTCATGCTCGCCGAGCTGATGCGGTTGAAGCAAGGCATCGCCGTCGCCGGGACGCACGGCAAGACGACGACGACGAGTCTGATTGCCAGCGTGCTGGGCGAGGGTGGGCTCGATCCGACCTTCGTTATTGGCGGCCGCCTGCTCGCTGCGGACACGCATGCGCGGCTGGGCAGCGGCGAGTTTCTTGTCGCCGAGGCCGACGAATCCGATGCCTCCTTCCTCGTCCTGCAGCCGGTGCTGGCGGTCATTACGAACATCGACGCCGACCACATGGAGACCTACGGCCATGACTTCGCGCGCCTGAAGGAGGCCTTTCTGCAGTTCGCCCAGCGGCTGCCGTTTTACGGCGTTGCGGTCCTGGGCCTCGACGATCCCAACGTGCGCGACATGCTGCCCGCGGTGACCAAGCCGATCGTGACCTATGGCTTTGTAGCCGATGCGCAAGTGCGCGCCGAAGCGATCGTAGCCGCCTCAGGGCGCATGCGTTTTGTTGCCCGCAGCGCCGGCCGGGACGACCTCAATGTCGAGCTCAACCTGGCCGGCAGGCACAACGTGCAAAACGCGCTCGCGGCCATCGCGGTCGGGCGCGAGACCGGCGTTGCCGACGCGGCAATTGCCAAAGCGCTGGCGGAATTCAAAGGCGTCGGACGCCGGTTCCAACGCTATGGCGAGGTTCGTCTGCCCCGAGGCGGTGGCTATACGCTCATCGATGACTACGGCCATCACCCGGCGGAAATGGCGGCAACGGTTGAGGCCGCCCGCAGCGCCTTCCCCGAACGGCGCCTGGTGCTTGCCTTCCAGCCGCATCGCTACACCAGAACACGCGACTTGTTCGAGGACTTCGTCAAGGTCCTGGCAAGCGTCGACGCCCTGATTCTGACCGATGTCTACGCCGCCGGCGAGCCCCCGCTTGTCGCCGCGGACGGACGCGCACTCGCGCGCGCGTTGCGCGTCGCGGGCAAGATCGAGCCGGTGTTCGTGGAACACGTCGGCGGCGTGGCGGAGGCGATACGCGCCGTCGTGCGGGATGGCGACATCGTGCTCACGATGGGCGCGGGGTCGATCGGCAGCGTACCCCAACAACTCATGCAAGAAACCGCATGAACATGGTCGAACCTCGGCACTTCGTCGGACTCCGCGGCAACCTCACGCTCGACGCACCGCTTGCTCGCTACACGAGCTGGCGCGCGGGAGGCTGCGCCGACATCGCGTACATTCCCGCCGACCGCGACGATCTGGCGCTGTTTCTGCGCCAGCTGCCGATCTTCGAGGCGGTGACCGTTCTCGGTCTCGGCAGCAACGTTCTCGTGCGCGACGGCGGCGTGCGCGGCGCGGTGGTCCTGATGCACAACCCCGGGGGTGCGTTGGCGGTTGCCGACGGCCTGATCTATGCCGACGCCGGCGTCGCCTGCCCGAAGCTTGCGCGCTTCGCCGCGCGCCACGGCTGCGCAGACGCCGAGTTTCTCGCCGGCGTTCCGGGTACCGTTGGCGGCGCGCTGGCGATGAATGCCGGTTGCTACGGAGCCGAGACCTGGTCCCATGTGGCCAAGGTGGAGCTGCTCCTGCGTGACGGCAATTTCACCGTGCGCACGCCGGCCGACTACGCTATCGGCTACCGCAGCGTCAGGCGCGCCGATGGCCGCGCGATAGAGGGCATCTTTACCGCGGCGTGGTTTCGCTTTCCTCCCGGCGACGGCGAGACCTCGCGGCTGCGCATGCGCGAGCTGCTGGCGCGGCGCATCGCGACCCAGCCGCTTAACTTGCCCAACGCAGGCAGCGTGTTTCGCAATCCACCTGGCGATCACGCCGCCCGACTCATCGAAACCGCGGGTCTCAAGGGCCTTGCGGTCGGCGGGGCGCGGGTGTCGGAGAAACACGCCAATTTCATCGTCAATGAGCAGCGCCTTGGGAGCGCGGCGGACATCGAGATGCTAATCGAGCAGGTGCGGCGCGTCGTCGCCGCCAAGACCGGCGTAATGCTGGAGCTCGAGGTACAGATCATCGGAGACTCCACGTGAGCGAGTTCGGTAAGGTAGCCGTGCTCATGGGCGGCCCCTCGGCCGAGCGCGAGATCTCGCTGCTCTCCGGCAACGCAGTGCTTGCCGCGCTCCGGAGCAGGGGGATCGATGCGCACGCGTTCGATCCCGCCCAACGCTCCCTCTACGAACTCCTGCGCGACGGATTCCAGCGCGCGTTCATCGCGCTGCATGGCCGTTTCGGCGAGGACGGCACGGTGCAGGGCGCGCTGGAAGTGCTCGGCATTCCGTACACCGGAAGCGGCGTGATGGCCTCGGCACTGGCGATGGACAAATGGCGGACCAAGCTGGTGTGGATTGCCGGCGGTATTCCGACGCCGCGCTACCGCGTCGTCGATGCCGAAACCGACTGGTGGTCTGTGGTCGCCACCCTCGGCCTGCCCTTGATCGTCAAGCCGGCGCGCGAGGGTTCGACCATCGGCCTATCCAAGGTGATGTCGGTCGACGACGGCGAGCTGGCCCTGGCCTATGCCCTGGCGGCAAAGCACGACGACCTGGTGCTGGTCGAGGAATTCGTCACCGGCGTCGAGTTGACCACGTCAATTCTCGGCAACCGCGCGCTGCCCCTCGTCCGCATCGAGGCCCCACAAGGCAACTACGACTATCACCACAAGTATTTCTCCAACGAGACGCGCTATTACTGCCCTTGCGGCCTGCCGGAGGCGATCGAGAACGCGATCGGCGCCCAGTCGCTCGAGGCGTTTGCACTCGTCGGCGGTTCGGGGTGGGGTCGGATCGACCTTATCCTGGTGCCCGATGGCACGTGGCAGTTCCTCGAAGTCAATACCTCGCCGGGCATGACTGGCCACAGCTTGGTACCGATTGCGGCAAAGGCCGACGGCATGGCCTTCCCCGACCTTTGCGTCGAGATCCTGCGGGGTGCCCATGTGGGATAGCCCACGCGCGCTCAATCTGCTCGCCTGGCCGTTGATGGTGGTGGCGGCCGTGCTGCTCGCCTGCGGCGCGACCGCATGGACGGCGCGGCAGCCGGTGTTCGCGCTGCGGCATGTCGTCGTCGACGGCAACCTCGCCCGCACCAGCCGCGCACACCTCGAAACGGTGATCCGCGAGGAACTCAAGGGAACGTTCTTTACGCTAAGCCTCGCCGACGCGCGCGCCTCGCTGCAGCGCGTCCCTTGGGTCAAAAGCGTGGCCCTGCGGCGGCAATGGCCCGATCGGCTCGAGGTCACGGTGGTCGAGCATGAGCCGTTGGCGCGCTGGAACGAGGCCGCGCTCGTCGATACCGAGGGCGAGGAATTCAGCGCCGATTTTGACGGCGAGTTGCCGCAGTTCACCGGACCCGACGGCACCTCGACCGAGCTCGCGCGACATTTTCGCGAGTTCGGCGCAACCCTTGCACCCTGTGCTCTGACCATCGCCGAGCTGCGCCTGTCGCCGCGCGGTGGCTGGCGCCTGCGGACTAGCGGCAGCGCCGCGCTTTCGATCGAACTCGGGCGAAACGAACCGAGCGAGCGACTGTCGCGCTTCGCGACGTATCAGGCGCGAACGGTTGGCGCCCTGGCGCGCGCCGGCACAGCGGTCGATTACGTCGACTTGCGTTACCGCAACGGCTTCGCAGTGCGCGTGCCCAGTGCCACGGGCAAGCCGGCGCGGAAGATGGGATAGGGACGCGAACATGGTGAAAGATAGCAAGAACCTGATCGTCGGCCTGGATATCGGAACCTCGAAGATCGTCGCAATCGTCGCCGAGCTGACGAGCGAGAAGCGGCTCAACATCATCGGTCTGGGCACACAGCCGTCGCGCGGGCTGAAGAAAGGCGTCGTGGTCAACATCGAGGCCACGATGGCCTCGATTCAGCGCGTACTCGAAGAAGCAGAGCTCATGGCGGACTGTGCAATCACCGACGTGTACACCGGCATCGGTGGGGGACATATCCGCAGCCTCAACTCCAGCGGCATGGTCGCGATCAAGGAGAAAGAGGTCACCCAGGCCGATATCGATCGCGTGGTCGAAACCGCAAAGGCGATCGCGATTCCGAACGACCAGCAAATTCTGCACATCCTGCCACAGGAATTCATCATCGACGGGCAGGAGGACGTACGCGAGCCGCTGGGCATGAGCGGCGTGCGCCTGGAGGTAAAGGTTCATATTGTCACCGGCGCAGTCTCCGCGCTGGAGAACATCACCAAGTGCGTCCGGCGCTGCGGACTGAAGGTCCAGGATGTGATGCTCCAGCCGCTGGCCTCGGCGTTGGCCGTGCTCAATGACGACGAGAAAGAGCTCGGCGTCTGCCTCATGGATGTCGGTGGCGGCACGACCGATCTGGCGGTGTTCACCGGCGGTTCGATACGGCACACCGCCGTGATCCCGATCGCTGGCGATCAAGTGACCAACGACATTGCGATGACGCTGCGCACACCCACAAAGGATGCCGAAGAGCTGAAGCTGCGCCACGGTTGCGCGCTGCGGCAACTCGCCGATCCGAACGACATTATCGAAGTTCCCGGCGTCGGCGAGCGGGGCCCGCGCAAGCTCTCGCGGCAAATGCTGGCCGAAGTGATCGAGCCGCGGATCGAGGAGCTCTACACGCTCGCACAGGCGGAGCTCCGCCGCAGCGGGTTCGAGGAGCTCCTGTCGTCCGGCATCGTGCTTACCGGAGGCTCGGCACTCCTGGCCGGCATGATCGAGTTGGGCGAGGAAGTTTTTCACTTGCCGGTACGCATCGGAGTGCCGGCATACGTCGGTGGCCTGGCGGACGTTGTGCGCAGTCCGCGCTATGCGACTGCAGTCGGCCTCCTGCTCGACGGGCGCGAACATTTCCTGCGCGCGGAGCTACTGCGCGCGCAGGGGGGCGGTCTTACCAACATGGCGGGGCGGATGAAGCAATGGTTCAAGGCCAATTTCTGAACGCGCTGTTCAGGCTTGGCGCAAGGCGGCTACAAACAGCAGGATAAACAGCAGACAGGAAAGGAGTGCATATGTTTGAGATTATCGATCAGAGTCCTCAGGATGCAGTGATCAAAGTCATCGGTGTTGGCGGTTGCGGCGGCAACGCGGTGGAACACATGATCGGCAAAGGTCTCGCCGGCGTGGAGTTCATCGCTGCCAACACCGACGCGCAGGCGCTCAAGCGGTCCACGGCGCGAATACAGCTCCAGCTCGGCACCAACCTGACACGCGGGCTGGGCGCCGGGGCGCGACCGGAGATCGGTCGCGATGCGGCGATGGAAGACCGCGACCGGATCGTCGAATCCATCGGCGGTGCGGACATGCTCTTCATCACCGCCGGCATGGGTGGCGGCACGGGCACGGGCGCAGCGCCGGTGGTGGCCCAGGTAGCCAAGGAGAACGGCATCCTCACGGTGGCGGTCGTCACCCGGCCGTTCAAGTTCGAGGGCAAACGGCAGAGAGTGGCTCAGGCCGGAATCGACGAACTGGCGAAAATCGTCGATTCGCTGATCATCATTCCGAACGACAAGCTGATGCAGGTGCTCGGCGAAGAGGTATCGGTCCTCGACGCCTATGCCGCGGCAAACGAAGTGCTGTACAGCGCGGTCGCCGGTATCGCGGAGGTGATCAACAACCCCGGGCTGGTCAATGTCGACTTCGCCGATGTGCGCACCGTCATGTCAGAGATCGGGATGGCGATGATGGGATCGGCGACTGCAGCCGGCGCGGATCGCGCGCACCAGGCCGCCGAGCGCGCCGTCGCAAGCCCGCTGCTCGAGGAGGTCAACCTCGCCGGCGCGCGCGGAGTGCTCGTCAACATCACGGCATCGGCTGGCCTCAAGATGAAGGAGTACCACGAGGTCATGAATACGATCAAGGCGTTCACTGCCGAGGATGCGATGGTGATTGTCGGTACGGTCATCGACGAGGTGATGGAGGACCGGCTGCGGGTGACGATGGTCGCAACTGGCCTGGGCAGCACTGCGGCGAAGGTGCGTGCGCCGCGGCTGGAAGTCGTCGAGCCGATGCTCGAGCGCACCGGCACCGACGGCCTTGGTTCGAGCGTCGAGCCAGTCGACTACGACCGACTGGAGCGAACGCCGGCGGTGATCCGCCGCGGGCGCACGCCCGCACCGGGCGGGGCCCCTGCGCCTGGGTTCGATCCCTCCGACATCCCGGCCTTCCTTAGGAAGCAGGCCGACTAGGAGCGCGACCGTCCTCGAGAGGGTCCTGTGCTAAAATAACGGCCCTGCACGCGGCGCGCGATGACTGGCGCTGCGCCCTCGACGCGGCAGCGAACGACAACGATGCTCCAACAGCGAACGCTCAAGAAATCGATCAAAACGACCGGCGTGGGGTTGCACACCGGTACCCGCGTCGATTTGACATTGCGCCCGGCGCCTCCCGACTCCGGCATCGTGTTCCACCGCGTGGATCTGCCTCAGGCGGTTGCGATTCCGGCGCATGCCCGCCACGTCGGCGACACCCGGCTTTCCTCCTCGCTGGAGAAGGACGGCGCGAAGATCTCGACCGTCGAGCACCTGATGTCGGCGCTCGCCGGACTGGGCGTCGACAACCTGCACGTCGACGTCGCCGGGCCCGAACTGCCGATCATGGATGGCAGTGCCGGCCCATTCGTTTTCCTGCTGCAGTCAGCCGGAATCGAGGAGCAGCCGGCGCGCAAACGCTATTTGCGAATCAAGGAGCCGGTTGAGGTCAGAGTTGACGACAAATGGGCGCGCTTTGAGCCATACCACGGCTTCAAGCTCGATTTCACGATCGATTTTCCGCATCCGGTGTTCGGCACCGAGAACCGGCACGTGATGATCGATTTCGCGGAGCACTCCTACACCAAGGAAGTCAGCCGCGCCCGCACCTTCGGTTTCATGTCCGACCTCGAGGAAATGCGCGCCGCGGGGCTCGGGCTTGGCGGCAGTCTGCAGAACGCGATCGTTCTCGACGAGACGCGCGTGCTCAACAGCGAAGGGTTGCGCTACGACAACGAATTCGTCAAACACAAAGTGCTCGACGCGATCGGCGATATCTATCTGCTCGGCCACCCACTGATCGGCATCTACGCTGCCTACAAGTCCGGGCATGCGCTAAACAACGCGTTGTCACGCGAACTGCTCGCCCGACCCCACGCCTGGGAGTTGGTGACCTTCGCCGCGCCCGATGAGGTGCCGAGCGCCTTTCTCGCCTGGCAGCTGCAGCCGGCCTGATTTACACCGCTGCCACCGTGCGCTCACGCCGCCGGCCCTGACCGGCCCGCGTGCCAGGGTTGCATTCGATCCACCGCGCTAAGGGCAATCCTTGGTCCTCGTACGGCTGCTGCTTTTCTTTGCCTTTGCCGCCGTCGCCATCGCTTTGGGACTGTTTGTGCTCAAGCGGGACCGTCGCTACCTGCGCTTCGTCGGCAAGGTCGTCCAATACACGGTCCTGCTCCTACTTGGGGTGCTGCTGTTCTATGCCTTCGCCCGCCTGCTGCGCAGCGGTTGAAACCGCTTCGTCGGCATGGTCGGCCAGCCGCCGCAGGGCGGCGGCAAGCTCCGCGTCGGCAAGCGCCCCGGCACGCCCTCGCAACGTAGCGGCTGACGCGCTATCCAATTGTTTTGCAATGGTTTTGTGAGAGGAGCCGCCGCGCGGGCGGGCTTGCACGCGGACCTGTATTCCAGTAAATTCCAACCCCGCGCGCTGCAGTATGTTGACCAGGGCCGGAACGCGCTGCCGCAGCAGGCCGGCGGCGGCGCCGGTGGCAGCAACCAGGGCAAGATCGGGCGCGCGGGCGGCATCGACCCCGACCTGTGCGGCGAGGGCTGGTGGCAGGCTGTCCCTAACGCACTGTAGAACCGCGACTTCCCGTTGGCGACGGTTCAGAAGACCGGCGAGGGTCGCTTCGGCGGATAGTATTTGTCGCAGCGGGCGCATGCGAGGGGTAGTGTAGCGCCTTTGGATGACTCGCCATGGACGCAACCCGCGCGAGGGCGGAGGAAGGGTCAATTTGAACATTATTGTCGTTTCCAGCGCCCTGGGCCGGGCTCGAACGCTCACCCTCGACTGGCGACACTGGACGCTCGGGGGCTTCGGCCTACTGGTGCTGTTCCTATCTTTCACACTGCTCTTCAACTACGTCACCCTGCGCTACGCGGCCGCGGTCAAGCACCCTCTGCTGCAGGCCATTCTGCTCGACGACCAGCGCCAGGAGGCACGCCGGGCCCAAGAAATCGTGCAGGGGCACCTCAACGCGATGGCCGTCAAGCTGGGCGAGCTCCAGGCGCAGCTTTTACAGCTCAACGGCCTGGGTGACCGCCTGGCGCAGATGGCGGGACTCAAGCCGAAAGACCTGCCGCCGACCCAACCGGGCGAGACGCCCGGTCGCGGGGGGCCGGCGCCGACGCTGTCGCGCGACCTGTCCGTCGATGAGTTCAGCACCCTGCTCGGTCAGTTGTCGCGCGGGGTCGACGAGCGTTCCGATCAGCTTGGCGTGCTCGAGGCGCTGCTCGTCAGCAATTCGGCCATCAAGAAATTCCTGCCCACGCTCTCGCCCGTGGACGGAGGCTGGCTCTCGGCGGGCTTTGGTTGGCGCATCGATCCGTTCACCGGTCAGAAAAGCTTTCACGAGGGTCTGGATCTCGCGTCTGAACCGGGAACGCCGATCATGGCGGCCGCGAGCGGCAAGGTCATCTTCGCGGATGTGCAGGCGCAATATGGTAAAATGATCGAAATCGATCACGGTAATGGACTTGTGACGCGCTATGCCCATTGCTCGATGCTGCTTGTCAAAGAAGGCGATCTGGTGGTGCGAGGGCAAAGGATAGGCGCAGTAGGGTCGACCGGACGGGCGACCGGGCCGCACCTGCATTTCGAGGTGCGCCTGAACGGCGTGCCGCAGGACCCGGCGCGGTTCCTGCAGTCGACCGGCTGATCCAAAGGACGCGTCAATCGAAGGCAGGGGTGAGGAAGTCCTCACCCCTTGCTTTTTCCGGTCGGCGCCGTTAGCTAGCGAGCGATGATCTCCAATATCCTTACCAAGGTGTTCGGCAGCCGCAACGAGCGGCTGCTCAAGCAGTACGGCCAGGGTGTGCGCCAGATCAACGCCCTCGAGCCGGCGATTTCTGCACTTTCCGACGCGGAACTGCGAGCGAAGACCGTTACCCTGCGCGAGCGCGTGGGCAACGGCGAAACCCTCGATGCGGTGCTTCCGGAAGCGTTCGCAATCGTGCGCGAGGCAGGCAAGCGAACGCTGCAAATGCGGCACTTCGACGTGCAGCTGATCGGCGGCATGGCACTGCATTACGGCAAGATCGCGGAAATGCGCACTGGCGAGGGCAAGACCCTCGTGGCCACCCTGCCGGCATACTTGAATGCTTTGGCAGGGCGAGGCATGCACATCGTCACCGTCAACGATTACCTCGCCCAACGCGACGCCGACTGGATGGGTCGGATCTACCGCTTCCTGGGCCTGACCGTTGGCGTCAATCTGTCGCAGATGAGCCATCCGGACAAGCAGCTGGCCTATGCGGCAGACGTCACGTACGGGACCAACAACGAATTCGGTTTCGATTACCTGCGCGACAACATGGTGTTTCAGGCCTCCGAGCGCGTCCAGCGAGGCCTCAATTACGCGATCGTTGACGAAGTCGACTCGATTCTGATCGACGAGGCACGAACGCCATTGATCATCTCTGGCCAGGCCGACGACAACGTCGAGCTCTACTATCGCCTGAACGAGCTGGCGCCCAAGCTGCAGCGCCAGACCGAGGAACAAGGGGCGGGTGACTACTGGGTTGACGAGAAGGCGCACCAGGTGCTGCTTTCGGAAGCAGGTCACGAGCGCGCCGAGAATATCCTGAC
This sequence comes from uncultured beta proteobacterium, assembly GCA_963763625.1. Classification (GTDB taxonomy): domain Bacteria; phylum Pseudomonadota; class Gammaproteobacteria; order Burkholderiales; family Casimicrobiaceae; genus PALSA-1003. The sequence goes on from CAVXPH010000006.1 coordinate 157,204, forward strand.
CGACGCCGGCCTGCTGCCCGTGGGAACGAGCCTCTACAACGCGCACAACATCTCGCTGGTGCATCATCTCTACGCCGCGCTGCGCGCGCACGCGCTGTTCCACCGCGACCAGCACTACGTAGTGCAGAACGGCGAAGTCATCATCGTCGACGAGTTCACGGGCCGCTTGATGGCCGGCCGACGCTGGTCGGATGGTTTGCACCAAGCCGTCGAGGCGAAGGAAGGTGTGCCGATCCAGCGCGAGAACCAAACGCTGGCATCGATCACCTTCCAGAACTACTTCCGCATGTACGAGCGCCTTGCCGGCATGACCGGCACCGCCGATACCGAGGCGTTCGAGTTCCAGCAGATTTACCATCTCGAGACGGTCGTGATCCCGACCCATCTACAAATGGTCCGCGGAGACGAAAACGACCTCGTCTTCCGGACGCTCCAGGAAAAGATCGACGCCATCATCGGCGACATCAAGGAGTGCTACAGGGTTGGCCAGCCGGTGCTCGTCGGCACGACTTCGATCGAGAACTCGGAGTTGCTTGCCGGTTACCTGGAGAAGCAGAAATTACCGCACCAGGTTCTCAACGCCAAGCAGCACGCGCGCGAAGCGGAAATTGTCGCGCAGGCAGGTCGCCCGAAGATGGTCACCATTGCGACCAACATGGCGGGGCGTGGCACCGACATCGTGCTCGGTGGCTCTGTCGAGCCGCAGATCCTGGCGATTCGCGAAAACGAAGAGTTGCCCGAAGCCGAGCGGGACCTGCAGATAAGTAAGCTGCGCTCCGAATGGCAGGTTCGCCACGACGCGGTCATCGCCGCCGGCGGGCTGCACATCGTCGGCACCGAGCGCCACGAATCGCGCCGCATCGACAACCAGTTACGGGGCCGAGCTGGCCGCCAGGGCGACCCGGGCTCGTCACGCTTTTTCCTGTCCCTCGAGGATCCCCTGCTACGAATCTTCGGCGGCGAAAGGCTGTCGGGGATCATGCAGCGCCTGAAGATGCCCGAAGGCGAGCCGATCGAGCACTCGATCGTCAATCGCTCGATCGCCAAAGCTCAGAACCGCGTCGAATCGCGCAACTTCGACCTGCGGAAGCAGCTGCTCGAATACGACGACGTCGCTAATGATCAGCGTCGCGTCATTTATCAGCAACGCAACGAGTTGCTCGAAACCGAAGACGTATCCGACACGATCCGTAACATGATCGCCGGTCAGATCGATGGTACGGCGCGTTTGTATGTCCCGCCGGAATCCGTCGAGGAACAATGGGACATCCCTGGCCTCGAGGGCGCACTGGCCGCGCAATACGAGATCAAGACAGACCTGGCTGAATGGATCAAGGCCGAGCCGGAGCTTGGCGACGACGCGCTGCGGGAACGCGTGCGCGGTCTCGCTCTTCAACAGTACGAAAGGAAACTCTCGCAGGTCGGGCCGGAACTGTTTCATCCGTTCGAACGCAATCTTATGCTGCAAATGGTTGATCAGCACTGGCGCGAACACCTGTCCGCGCTCGATCACCTGCGCCAGGGGATTCATTTGCGTGGCTACGCGCAGAAGAATCCGAAGCAAGAGTACAAGCGCGAAGCGTTCGAGCTCTTCTCGGACATGCTCGACCGCATCAAGGAGGACGTGGTGAAGTACGTCCTCACGGTGCAGGTGGGCTCGCCGCAGGACGTGCAGGTGGTCGAAGAGGCGCCCGCCGTGTCCAACGTGCGCTATCAGCACGCCGATTACGACGAGGCGCTGGCCGCCACCAGTGGGGCGGCGCCGGCCGCCGTCGCGCCACCGCCGTTCACACGCGTTGGCCAGAAGGTCGGCCGCAACGACCCTTGTCCCTGTGGGTCGGGAAAGAAGTACAAGCATTGTCACGGCAGGATTTGAGCCATCACTTTTCGGGCCGCCGCAGAGCGGTCATGCCGTAGAATTCGGGGCTAGCTGCGCAAACTGCCGATGCCAGTCAACTACGCCCCTCCGACACCCGAGCAGTTGCTTCCAGTTCCTGGCGTCGCGCTGGGGACCGCGCCGGCCCGGATCAAGAACTGGTCGCGGGCGGACCTCCTGCTCGTGAGCCTGGCGCCGGGAACCCAGGCGGCTGGCATCTTTACCCAAAATCGCTTCTGCGCGGCGCCGGTCACGATCTGCCGCGAGCACCTTGCGCGCAATGCCCCTGTGCGCGCCCTGGTGGTGAATGCCGGCAACGCCAATGCCGGGACCGGCGAGCGCGGGCTTGCCGATGCACGCGCAACCTGCGCAGCCGTGGCCGGGTTGCTAGGCTGCTCCGCGGACGCCGTGCTGCCGTTCTCAACGGGAGTCATTATGGAACCGCTGCCTGTGCAACGCATCGTTGCCGCGTTGCCTGCGTGTCGGGACGCGCTGGCCGAAGATGGATGGCCGAGCGCCACGCGAGCGATCATGACTACGGACACCGTGCCCAAAGGGGCGTCGCGTCGCATCCGAGTCGAAGGCGCGTCGGTCACGGTGACCGGCATCGCCAAGGGTGCCGGGATGATTGCCCCGAACATGGCGACCATGCTCAGTTTCATCGCCACCGACGCGCCCGTCGCCCGCCCGCTGCTCGAAGCCATCGTCGGAGAGGTCGCTGCCGTCTCGTTCAATCGCGTCACCATCGATGGCGATACGTCGACTAACGACAGCTTCGTATTGTTTTCGACGCATCGCGCGCCGGTATCGCCGCTGGCACGGCGAGATGATCCACGCCTTGCCGCGGTCAAAGCGGCAATCTCCGCCGTAGCAGTGGAATTGGCACAGGCGCTGGTGCGTGACGGCGAAGGTGCGACCAAGTTCATTGCAATCGTCATCGAGGGCGGACGCGACGCCGGCGAGTGTGATCGGGTTGCGCGCGCGATCGCAGACTCGCCATTGGTCAAGACGGCGTTTTTTGCCTCCGATCCGAACCTCGGCCGAATTGTCTGCGCCATCGGCAACGCGGAAATTCCTGACCTTGATCCCCAACGCGTGTCGTTCTGGCTCGATGATGTTCTGGTCGTGGCGGACGGTGCCCGGGCGACTTCCTACCGCGAAGAGGATGGCAGGCGTGTCATGGCCGACTCCGAGATCAGTATCCGGGTCGCGCTCGGCCGCGGGCCGGCGCGCGCGACACTCTGGACCTGCGACCTGTCACACGACTACGTCCGGATCAACGCGGATTATCGAAGCTGATGACGCGCAAGCTTGCTGCGGATCCGCTCATGCGGGCGCTCGACCGGGTCGAGAACGTGCTTGCCCGCATCGAAGCGCTGCTGCCAGTGCCACCGGCAGAAACGGACTGGACGGCACGGGCATTCCGGTGGCGCAAGCACGCGACGCGCGGTTTCCTGCAAGCCGTGCGGCACCCGCAGGCGATTCGCCTCGAGGATCTGGTTGCTATCGATGACCAAAAGCGCGCCATCGACGAGAACACCCGACAGTTCATCGCCGGGCTGCCGGCCAACAATGTGCTCCTCACCGGCTCACGCGGTACGGGCAAGTCTTCGCTGGTCAAGGCAATGCTGGTCAGGTACGCCAACAAGGGTTTACGGCTGATCGAAGTCGACAAGAGTGACCTGGTCGATCTGCCCGACATCGTCGAACGGATCGACGGCCGCAGGGAGCGTTTTATCGTGTTCTGCGACGATCTCTCCTTCGATGCCAACGAGCCCGGCTACAAGGCGCTGAAGGTGATGCTCGACGGGAGCATCGCCGCGCCGTCGGTAAATCTGTTGATCTACGCAACGTCGAACCGGCGGCATATGCTGCCCGAGTACTTCAGCGAAAATCTCGACACCCGGCACATGGGAGAAGAAATCCATCCAGGCGAATCGGTGGAGGAGAAGATTTCCCTATCCGAGCGCTTTGGGCTGTGGATATCCTTCTATCCGTTCAGCCAGGACGACTATCTTGGCGCCGTCTCGCAGTGGCTGCGCTATCACAAGCTAACGTTGCCACGTGACGTTGCCGCGGTCGAGGCGCTGCATCGCGAAGCCATCCAGTTTGCGCTCCAGCGCGGATCGCGCAGCGGCCGCGTCGCGTGGCAGTTCGCGCGGGCACACGCGGGCCAGATCGCATTGAAGGCTGCCAGATCGCGTTGACCGACGCGTCGATCGTGCGCGTGGCCGTCGGGATCCTGCTACGGTCCGATGGCCGGGTACTGCTTGCGCAGCGGCTCGCTGGCACCCCCTATCCCGGGTATTGGGAGTTCCCCGGTGGCAAGCTCGAAGCGGGGGAGTCGGCGCAGGATGCGCTGGCGCGCGAGTTGGACGAAGAACTGGGTATCACCATCGTGCGCGCGGCTCCGTGGCTGGTCCGGCGGCATCTGTATGCGCACGCGCGTGTCGAGCTCAATTTCTTTCGAGTCTTCGCCTGGCGCGGCGAGCCGATCGGCCGCGATGGCCAAGCGATCACCTGGCAGGTGCCGGGTGCGTTCGAAGTTGCGCCGCTGTTGCCTGCGAACGCCCCGATTCTGGGCGCGCTGTCGCTGCCCCCGATCTACGCCATCTCGATGGCCGAGGATCTCGGGGAAGAGAACTTTCTGCGCTGCGTCGGGCGAGCGCTTGGCGGCGGCCTGCGCCTGATCGAACTGCGTGAAAAATCTTGGCCGGTCGAACGCGTCGAGCGCTTGGCGGAGCGGCTCTTGCCGTTGGCTCAGGAGGCGGGCGCGCGGGTATTGCTAAGCGGGGATGCCTTGCTCGCGCGCCGGCTCGGTTGTGCCGGCGTGCATTGGACCTCCGCCACGCTGCGCGAGGCCCGCGCCCGTCCGCTCGGGATACTTTGCGCGGCATCGTGCCACGATCGCGCCGAACTCACGCGCGCGGCTGAGCTCAAGCTCGATTTCGCCGTCCTGGGTCCGGTCGCGGCAACGCCGTCGCATCCGGCGGCGGTACCGTTGGGCTGGCCGCGGGTCGCGGCATTGCTGCGCGGGACATCGCTTCCCGTATATGCGCTCGGTGGGCTCGATCGTCCCGATCTCGACGCGGCGATCGCGCACGGTGCACACGGCATCGCGCTACGCCGCGCGGCGTGGCCAAGTTAGGTCAATCCGTCTCGGGTGGCCAATCTTCCGCCTCCGGCTTTTCTTCTGCGAGGGGAACACGGTACGACTCGGTCGCCCATGCGCCCAGATCGATTAGCCGGCACCGCTCCGAGCAGAACGGACGGAATCGACTTTCGGTCGTCCACTGGACTGCCTCGCCGCAGTTCGGGCAGGCTACGGTTCGCACGTTCGTCAGGTCCTTTGGGAGCTTCGAGCCGATTGCAGCGCTTATAGCAACCCAGCGAGAGGAGGGGGCGCTCTCGCAACGACTACATTATCCGATGCGTCAAGGGGCTAGGTGACTCGGGTTTACCGTCCTCCCCGGCGCGACCCCGGGCAAACAGCATTTCCCGGAACGCCGCGAAGACTTTTTGCATCTGCGCCCGCTTGTAGGGAAACAGTTTGGGATCATCCAGCGCATGGACGATTGCGGCGTTATCCACTTCGAACAGCAACAAGCTTCCGTCCTTCGTTTCCGCGCAATCAAGGACGACGAAATCCAGGCCGATCAAGCGCTCTATTGATGCGAGACTCTGCTTGTGGGTTAGCGCAAATTCTCGCTCGAAGTTGTTCATGAAATGCTCTTCTTCCTTGCGCTTGAAGTCGCTGGTGGCCATGTCCGCATTGAAGTAATGGATCATCCAATGCGATGAAATGGCCATATGGCAGGCGAAAGGCTGGCCTGCCAACAGTACGACCCTATATTTCCTGAATTGGCCATCGGTTGATCGATAGTCAATGAAATTGGATATATAGAACTCCCCTTCCGATAACGGGGCCACATAGGTCGATAGATCCGCGGCGTTGTCTATTTTGGCAAGGTTCTTGCCACCGTGCGAAGCGACCGGCCGCGCAATGATGGGAAACCGCCCGGCATCAAGTATCTCGGCGAGAGCAAAGGGTTTTTGAGAGATGTTCAGTAGCACTTGGCGATCTACCCGCGCTGTAGCCGGCATGACGACGCCCGGGATGGATTTCAAGAGCAATGAGACGCGATCCCGAGTCAGGAGTCCGATTTTGTCGGGGGAATTGAGCACCGGTTTTGTAGACAGGCCGGGAAGGCCCTCCAGCTGCGCCAGCAGAGCTTGGCTCTGGTCCGACTCCCCAATCGCGACAAAAACCAAATCATGGTCGGGCAGTGATTCCGGAAACGGGCGGCCTGGCAATAAGTAAAGCAGCGTTACTTCGATATCCGTGTCTTCGAGCAGACAGTCGACCGGTGTGTTGGCGGTCATGTCACCCGGCGCCATGATTACCAGGAGTCGAAGTGCCACGGCAGCCGTTGTCGGGGGTAGGCGATAGATCCGACTAATCTGCAGTGCCTGGTGCTGCTTCTTGAAGGCGAGTTCACGTAAGTCGGGATTCGCCGTCATGAGCATCAGGGTCGACAGGTCCATCAGTGCATTGGCGTCGGACGGATCGGTTCGGCTGCGCGCTTCCAGCCGCGGGCCCAATTCCGAAAAATCAATACCCGATTCGAGCAAGCGGGCTAAGCCGGCGAAACCGGTGACGTATTGACTCAAATCAATCATCTTCGCGATGCTACAGCACGGCGGCGGCACATTCCGTCGACGCAAGAAGCCCGTTGCGCATTGCGCGCGCTTGTCGTCGCGGTCATCCCCGAGCTGCCGAGTATGCGCATGAGCACCCAGGGATTGACACCGAGCGGGTGTCGTTCAATCAGCGCCGGCATGCTCGAGATTCGTCGTCGGCAAGTGCGGCGCGCGTCCGGCATTTCCGAATGCGTCCGCGATCGCCCTGTACGCGGCCCTCCACCATTGGGACACAAGTCACAAAGTGCAGAACATCAGCTCGTAAATAGCATGTATGTGATTGATTTTGCTTGTATTTCATACTTGACAACAGTGGGGCCAATCCTGGGGCTGTTCGGGAAAAACAACCCTCGAGTCGAAGTATAGCCGGAGCTTAGAATGCTGCCATGCAGGCTTGTGCTTTACCCCTTCCGCTTTCGCGATCCGCTCACGGCAGTTGGATCCGCCGCCGGCATAAGATGCAGGTACCTGAGATGCAGCGGCCTATCGTGTACAGGTGACGATGGCTCGTTTTGTATTCGTCTCGCATCCCACCTTGGGGCACCTCGACTTTGGCGGAGGGAGCTATCTCCGTACAGCGCGCCAACTTATCGACCGCGGTCATCGGGTGCGCTGGTTGTTGCCCGCAAACCTGCGGCCAGGTTATGCGGAACCTAAGCGTGCCGCCGACGCCGAGGCCGCGATCACCGCTGCAGGCGTTCCGGTTGTGCGACTTGCAGGCCCATTTGATCTTAATGCGCCGCTTGACGCAAAGATGATCGAGGCGGTGCGTGCTCTCTCGCACTACATCCGCGAGGAGGCAGCCGACGCATGCATTATCGATCGCTTGTCGGTCTTGGCCTCAATCGCTTCACATTCTGCGCGCGTTCCGTGGGCCGTCGTTGGCGGCGACGGCGCGCAATGGACGGCCCAAGCCGGGCGAGGGGTCAAACATGGAGTTTTCGTACACTCACCGGTCGGGGAGGTAGCACGGCGGCTTGGCGTTACCGATTATCCAACCGAGTCGCTTTCGACATTTTGGGGGATATCACCGCTCTTGAATGTCTCGTTTTTTCCGCGCCATTTCTACGGCGTCGACGGAGACACGCATAGCCATTTCGTTGGAGGCGACGCGCCGGTCACGAACACCGTGCGCGACACACTGCTCGTCACGCTGGGGACGTCCTACCGTCCCGAGGATCGCGATGCGCTGCTGTCGTCGTTGGTCACCCTCTCCACGCCAGGGTATCCACGCATCGAAATCCTGACCGGTGACGCCGCAATCTCCGCACGTCTCCGCGCCGCTTCGGATCGCGTGCGTGTGTTGGATTGGGAGCCTTATGACACCGCATTTTCACGTGCACGCCTCGCTATCGGTCATGGCGGGAACGCATTTCTCTGGCAAGCAGTTGCCGCAGGCGTTCCAGTCATTGCCATACCGAGCGGTATAGGCGATCAGTCGTTTGCCGCGGAACGTGTTGAGCGCCTTGGACTTGGTCGCTCGATCCATCCTCATACATTGACTCCACAAAGGCTCGGCGCTGCGATTGACGACCTATTAGGAGACGGCGCGACGCAAGCGCGTGTGGCCGACTTGCAACGCTCGTTTCGTTCTGGCGGGGGGATAGTCGCGGCAGCGGAACTATTCGAGCGGCTGGCCCGCGAGCGCTCAGTCGCGAGCGACTGCGTCGCGCCGATGTGTTGCTGCCGCGAAGAAGATGTCGGTGTGCGATTCTAACGTCGCTGAGGCCGGATAAGGCATCCGTCGCCGCAGAGCGCCCGGATTGAACCAAGCATTGTGTTGAACGCAAGAACGAGGGTCTAGCCTTGATTTTCAATCGTGTTGGAAGGTAAGCAGCGACTTGCCACAGTGCTTGCAGAATTGCGCATCAGCATCATGGCCAACGGTCAGGCAGCCGGGACAATTGTGCGTCGAGGCCGGTCGCACGATGCGGCGCGCGGTCATCTCGGCCGTGACGATGCCCGTAGGGACGGCCAGGGTGCCCCACCCCAATAGCATCATGCACGAGGCGATGAAGCGACCCAGATCAGTTTTCGGCGTGATGTCGCCAAAGCCTACGGTAGTAATCGTCGTGACGCCCCAATACATCGCCACCGGAATACTCGTGAAGCCGTTTTCGGGGCCTTCGACGACATACATCACGGTTCCCAGGATCGCCACAGCGATTAGCACGAAGCCGAGGAAGACGATGATCTTCCGCCGACTGGCCGCCAGAGCCGCGCCGAGTAAGGCGAACTCGGACACATATTCGCTGAGCTTGAGGATTCGGAAGATGCGCAGCAGGCGCAACAGCCGCACATTGATCAGCGAGTTGGCTTCCGGCACGAAGAAGACAAAGTATGTCGGCAACACAGATAGCAGGTCGACAACACCGAAGAAGCTTGTTGCATAGCGAAGCGGGTGGCGGACGCACGCGAGCCTCAGCGCGTATTCAACGGTGAACAGCAACGTAAATACCCATTCGAGGTCATCGAAAAGCCTGTCATGGCCCCGTGATCGATTGCACGCTGTCGAGGATCACCACCATCACGCTGGCGAGGATTGTCAGGATCAGCAGGAGATCGAACAGCCGACCAGCGCGCGTATCGGATTCAAAGATGATCGTGTAAATGCGCAAGCGCCACGAACCCTCTGGCCGACCGAAGCGCGCGGCGAATTCCGCTTGCGCAATCGACGTGAAGGATGAGGTGGCCGGCCCCGAGTCGGAGGGCGTCATGAATGGTATGCGCTAGTTTGGGTTTTAACAGTACCACATCATCCGACGGGACAGCGAGGGGGCCTGAGCGCGCATCACCTCGACCCAGAGCGCTTGATGGCAGTTAGTCGACTGACGCTGAAAATCGGTTGGCGTCGGTGGGCCGCGGTTTGCCTCTCTGCAGCACGACAAATGGCAAGGATTGAACTGCGACCGGCGTCAATCGTGCCAAGTGCGCCTAACTCCAGTCAAACGTGGGGGTGATCCATCCTCCTGTAGGCGTAGCAACTTCGCTTCGACGACGCGTGGACTCGGTGATGGATTGGCGACCATTCAATGGCGGCATTGTGAGTCGTCTTCTCTTCGTGCCACCGTTGGTCGGTTACCCCACCGTCACTCGCTGCCTTCAATCGCTGCCGTCAAAGCCTTGACGGCAACTGCAGCCACCAGAGCGGTAATCAGCACGCCACACACGCCAATGGCGATCGCGAGCACGCGCGCAAGGAGTGCCTGGGGCGCAAGATCACCGTAGCCGATCGTCAGGCCGGACACGAAGGCAAAATAGATCGACTCCTGCACCGACCAACCTTCGATCAGGCCGACAACCAAGCCGGCCGCGATGATCAGTACGAGCAGCCCCGACAGGATTGGCCATACCACAAGCAAGCCAGTGCCCAGCCCGACAACGAATTTCCTTCTCAGTGCGCGCGAATCCATGCCGCCTCCCAGGTCACGAGACGATACTAACGATCGTGGATTTTAGCGCGGGTTTGTCTCACGCCCATGGAAGTTGCCGCGAACGCGCCGAGCGGTCACCAAAGGCGGGCCGCTATCGGCCCACAAGCGGACCAGGGTAAAGTTCCCCAAACCGGACGGTCACGCTTACAATTTAATATATTGGACCCCGGCGGGTCCAGCCAGTCACAGTTTGTCCATGGACCAATCGCCGCTGTCGTGAAATGCGAGGACAAGCACGGTAGGCACGGCCCATACTGCTCTATGATTGGGGAGCCAGCAATGCGACTGTCACGCCATCGACGGCCGTTTTGGCTTGGTGGCCGAATCGCTGCCCATCGCGTTCACAACACCTGTTCGGAGCAAGGAGGGTTCTATGATCCACGCAATGCGAAGGTTTGGACTGTTGGTAATCACCGCGTCTATCGTGGCCTCGTCACCGTTGCATGCCGAGGGCGAGCATCATTGGAGCTATTCCGGCGATACGGGCCCGACGCAATGGGCGGCACTGGAATCCGATTACAGCGCCTGCGGAGTTGGCAAGATGCAGTCGCCCATCGATATTCACGACAGCGTCGCCAAAAAGGGCGCCCTGCCGGCCATCGCGTTCGATTACAAACCGTCGCCGCTTAAGATCGTCGATAACGGGCATACCATTCAGGTGGATTACGCACCGGGCAGTTTCATCACCGTGCAAGGCAAACGCTACGAGCTCATTCAGTTTCATTTCCACAAGCCCAGCGAAGAAAAGATCAACGGCAGGAGCGCCGACATGGTGGCCCACCTCGTGCACAAGAGCGCTGACGGGGATCTTGCCGTGGTCGCCATCCTGCTCAAGACCGGACAGTCCAACAAGCTCGTCGAAACGCTCTGGAAGAACCTTCCGCCGGATAAGGATAGAGAAACCGCCGTGGAAGGAGTTCAGGTCAACGCGGCGGATCTGCTGCCGGTCAAAAAGGCTGCATATTACACGTTCATCGGCTCGCTCACGACACCGCCGTGCAGCGAAGGCGTCACTTGGTTCGTGTTGAAAACCCCAACGTCTATTTCCAACGCCGAAGTGGCGCGCTTCGCGCAACTTTATCCGATGAACGCTCGGCCGACGCAACCGCTGAATGGTCGGGAGATTCGTACGACACCGTGAGTCGGCCTTGCAGCTATCGAGGCAATCTCCACGACCACCGCGATTTCCGCCGCGCTCACGACGCCGGACAGAGTCGAAACACGCCTCGACACGCTCGAATTCAAGGACCGCATGCCGAGCAAAGACCGGCAAGGGCTGGTTCACGATCCTGCGCCTCTACAGCCCACTCGAGCCATTCTTTGACAAGTCTTGGCGGCCGAGCGAAATCGAATTGGTTCATTAAGCCCAAGATTCGGCCAGCCAGCGGACGCACATCCCTGCCGCATCGCTGTCCCCGAGTCGGGGACCACAATGCACGAAGAGCCATTGCGGTCACTTGATAGTGATTTGGTGGACCGAGGTCGCGTCTGCGCGATGTCAGAGCACAGGCCCGAGCGTTGCAATTAGGTTGTTCAATAGTCGGCGTGACATCGGCCAGGCCGCTACCGCCTCCTTCGTGACAGGATGCGACCGGGAGATGTAATCCTGCTGACGTGCGCGCATCACTCCGGTGAGTGCGGAATCGTGGAACAGGATGTTGTTCTCGTAGTTGAGCTCGAAGCTGCGACGGTCCATGTTTGCCGAGCCGATCAAGGTGATCTGCCCGTCCACGGTGAGCGATTTCGTGTGCAGCAGACCGCCTCCGTACTCGTAGATCTTCACCCCAGCCGCGAGCAGGTCGGCGTAGTAGCTGCGGCTGGCCGCACCAACGACCCACGAGTCGTTCCTGGCGGGAAAGACGATCGTTGTGTCCGCACCCCGATACGCGGTCGTGCACAGAGCATTCTGCAGCGAATCGTCGGGTACATAGTAGGGGGTCGTAACGATGACCTCGCGGCGTGCCGCGAACATCAGGGACTCAAACATCTCGGGCATGGCCGAGTAGCGGACTGTCGGGCCCGTGCCAATTACCTGGGCTGGCGCGCCTCCTGGCGCGGGCGGTGGTAGTGGCTTGCTAAGGAGCTCGTCGAGGTTCTCGTCCACGTACGTCATCCAGTCACTTGCGAACAGGAACTGGTTCTGGCGGGCGACTGGACCCTCGAAGCGCATCACCGCGTCCACCCAGGGTGCGTATTTCGCCTTCACGAGGAATTCGGGATCGGCACAGTTCTGGCTACCGCAGTAGGTGATGCGATCGTCGATGACCACGATCTTGCGATGGTTTCGGAGGTCGATGCGGCCATGGAATGGACGCAGCAGTGGATTCCCTATGGGCAAGCCCGCAGCCACGCGCACGCCAGCCGCGCGCATCGCCTGCCAATGCTCGGAGCGAATGATCGTGCGCGAGCCCAGGTCATCGGCCATGGCCCGACAGGTCACGCCGCGGGTAGCGGCCCGCTTCAGCGCGTCGACGACCTTGCGGCCGTTGTGATCCGGTAGCCAGATGTAGAACAGCACATTGACATGATCCTTTGCGGCGTCGATGTCGGCCACCATCGCGTCGATCGTTGCGTTGGAATTGGGCAATAGGTGCGCGGTGTTGCCACCGATGGGTTCGAATCCGCTGATCGAATGGCCAAGATCGAAGAGATGTCGGTAACACTCGGGTATGGCTGCTGTGAGGTCCGCCGCGTCCTTGGCGGAGTTACGCGGAAACGGCGGCATACGCTCGAGAACTGAGTGCAACCGCGCCACACGGCGACGGCCGATGTTCACCTCGCCCAGAAGCAGATAGGCAAGCATGCCCAATAAAGGGAGGACGCCGACGACCACGACCCATGCGATTCGGGAAGCCGGATCGCGATGAGGCCGAAGCAGGATTCGCGCGATCACCGTTAGTTCGAGCAGCGTGACGAGTCCAATAGCGACCAGAGAGTGGTGGAGCGTGTCGATCATTGAAAGATTTGTGGCTTGGCGGACAACGTTCCATTATGGCCGAAAAATGTGATCCACGACCGTCCGCGCGTCCAGATGGCGACGAGCTACAGGGCCCAACTGAGACCTATCGGCAATCGGACTGAGATCCCAATAGCGGACCGCCGCGAATTTCAACGCAAAGCAGTTGGCATGCACACCGCCCCTTCGGCATGGCGGGCCAGGTACGGATCAGGAGGGCTCTCCAGGACCGAACGGCATCGATGTGCCAAAGTGGAGTTTCGACACTACCACTTGAGGAGCGGAGGGCCCGAAATGAATGCTACGACATATGGATTGGATGTTGCAAAGGGCGTCTTCCGGATGTATTGGGTCGACGCCGAGACCGCGGAGATTGTGAATCGACGCTTTCGCCGCGACGAGTTGATTGGGTTCTTGGCCCAGCGGCCGGCCAGGTGGCGTTGGAAGCATGCGGTAGCGGCCATTGGTGGGCGCAAAATCAAAGCGCCTGGACACGAGGCAGTATTGTTGCACGCTTCGTTTATTCGGCCGTTTGTCCAGACCAACAAAACGGATGCAGCCGATGCCAAAGCGATCGGGACGGCGGCGAATCAGCCCGCGATGCGAACGGTGTCTGTAAAGACACAAGATCAGCAGTCAAAGCTCGGCTTGCATCGGATGCGCGCGCTATTGGTCAAGTTTCGCACCATGCAGGTGAATCAGCTGCGTGGGTTACTGTGCGAATTTGGCGTGACGTTGCGAGCCGGGCGCCTGGCACGTCTGAGTGAAATTCGGAAGCGAATGGCCTAGCTCGAGAGCGAGCTCCCAGGCATGCTTTGGATTGGTCTGCAGGATCAGCTAAAGCGTATCGACAAACTCGACCAAGACATTGCTCGAATCGAGAAGCAGATAGGCAACTGGCAGAAGCAGGAAGCGGCGTGCCGCGCCGTCTCCGAGATTCCGGGATTCGGGAGGTTGACGGCGACGGCACTGGTAGCGACGATAGGTGACGCAAGGACATTCAAGTCGGGGCGGGAATTTGCTGCATTCTTGAGCCTGGTTCCATGGCAACATGGTACCGGAGGCAAGGTTCGACTGGGATCGATCTCGAAGCGTGGCGACACGTACCTGCGCACGATGTTGATCCATGGCGCAAGGTCCGTGGCATTTGGCGCCAAGGAACCAATGCCTTGGCAATCAAACATCCAGGCTCGACGACCAGCAAATGTCGCCGTCGTGGCGCTAGCCAACAAGAGGGCGCGCAAAGCGTGGGCAGTCCTGGCGCAGGGTAACGCGTAGCAAAAGAACTATGTGAGTCTGAAACCCGCATAGACATCCAACAACGTAACAGGACGTAGATGAGCCGATAGGTTGCTAAGGTTGACTCACGTGTGATGGCAAAACAGGTCGGACCGCAAGAGCCCAAACCTGACGACTGTCTGGCGCATCAAAGCGCGAAAAACAGACGAGGACGCTCTTGGCGAATTCCATCAGGGCCCGCAGGCTTTTGGCCTGCACACCAAGGCCGAATATAAGACTGCAGCCAGTACCTCGTTAAGGCATCACATCAAGTCAGCCTTGCAAACTGGGCGGTGTCCATATAAGACAGTCGCGCTAAAATTTCGTCCGTCGGACCCGCCCGTCCGGCTGATCACTGGTAGGCTGCGCTCCCACGAATGACCGACACTGCGATATGTGCAAATTGCGGAAGGGAACACTCACGTTCCAATATAGAGCTGTCTTTTTGTAGGCCCGATGCCGTTGCGACGCTGAGTGAAGAGGAGAGAGTGGGCCGAGTGCGGGAGTCGGCTGACTTGAGCGTGCTAGATGAGAACCGATATTAGCTCCCGTACTGGCAACGGAAGAACTCCACGGACAAGGGGACGATCATGACAATCGGCAGCGCGCGCGAAACGGTGGGTCGCCTCTTCTTTGAGCGCTGCTTCTACCTGTTCATCGTCATCCTGGTGCTGGTTGCCGGAGCCCCGCTCGTCGAACCGACGCCGACCAGCCGGCTCATGTTCAACGTCGTAAATCTCCTCGTCGCCATATCCGCCGTGGCGGCGGTCGGACGGACCGTGTTCTCGTTCGCCATCGTGTTGCTGATCGCGGCGCTGGCGCTGGGGTTCCAGTGGCTGTCGATTCACTCGGGGGACGTCGAGCATCTGTTGACGTCGTGGTGGCTCGGCACATTGCTCTACGCAGTGACGCTCGCGTACCTCCTGAAGTACGTCTTCCACCGGGACGTCATGACGGCCGACAAGCTGTGGGGCGCCGGCGCCGCGTTCCTGATGACGGGCGTGCTGTGGGCCTACCTCTATGCGATCGTCGAGCACTACTACCCCGCGTCGTTCGCCGTCGGCGGAACGCCGGCGGACCTGACGATGCCCGCGTTCGTCTACTTCAGCTTTACGGTGCTGACGACAACCGGATTCGGCGACCTCACGCCGCTCACGCGCCAGGCGCGGTCGCTGTGCGTTGTCGAGCAGATCACCGGCGCGCTGTTCCTTGCGATCCTCATCGCTCGGCTGACGGGTGTGTACCCGCCGCGGCGGGAGAAGGGCGGCGACTGACGCCGCGTCTGGCGCGACGAGGACTGGCGTCAATCGCGCAGCACGAACGGTGGGGCCCAGTAATCCTGTCTTCGCTACGACTCGCGGACCTCGCCTTTCAGCACCGGCTTGGAATGACAACTCCATTCCAAGAAACGACAACCGCCGGCGGCCTCATCTCGTACAGCCCCAATATTGCAGAGCTTCTGGCCACTCGACGGCTTTCGTTGACCGAGTCCTCAACGGCGCCAAAGCCGGCGACAAGCGATCACTCACGCGACAAATCGTGCATCCGAATTAGGTACAATTCGGGGGCTGGCCCCGAGGACTTCCCGCCACCCGCTTCGCCCTTTCGACTTTGGAGTAGTGCCAACATGAGAACGTCCTCGACATTCCAGAGTTTAGCCGTGCTCCTCATTGCCGCTACGACGCTGCTCGCCAGCTGCGGAAAGAACGATACGATCTTCCAAGCCGAGAAGAAGGATGTGGCGAAGGGTATCGCCGCGCCAAGCATCGAGGAAACCAAGGCCATCGCTGAGGAAGGCTTCATTTACGGCTTGCCGTTGGTGATGAACTACGCGGTGATGAATGAGTTCTCCGTCGACACGAAGTCCAGCCAGTACAAAGCGCCCTTCAACGAGATCAATAACCAGCACCGCGTCTCCACCCCTGAGGACACGGCGGTCATCACGCCAAACAGCGACACACCATACTCGATGGTCTGGGCAGACCTGCGTGCGGAGCCGATGGTTGTTTCGGTGCCGGCCGTGGAAAAAAAGCGCTATTACTCGGTGCAGCTAATTGACGGCAATACGTACAACTTTGGCTACATCGGCAGCCGCGCCACGGGGAGCGATCCGGGAGACTATCTCGTGGTCGGCCCCGACTGGAAAGGCGAAATGCCCGCAGGGATCAAGAAGGTGTTTTCCTCGACGACGCCCTTCGCTTTAATCCTATTTCGGACCCAGCTCTTCGACGCGGGAGACATGCCAAACGTTGAGAAGGTACAGTCGGGATATAAGGCGCAGCCGCTCTCCGCGTTCCTCAAACAACCCGCGCCGCCGGCCGCGCCAAAAATTGATTTCGTCCCAGCCACTACTGCGGGGATAAGGGCAAATTTCTACGAGTATCTCGACGCCGCCCTCCAGTTCGTACCAGCGTCGCCAGAGGACAACGACATCCGGGCCAAACTCGCCAGTATCGGAATCGGACAAGGCAAGACCTTCGAGTTCAAGGATTTGTCGCTGGAACACAAGGCCGCCATCTTGCTGGCCTTGAAGGGGGGCGACGATAAGGTGGACAAGTGGCTGTCCGACGCAATGAAAGATATTAACGGCTGGAAGGTTGGCGCATTCTTTGGCGACCGCGCTTTCTACAACGGCGATTGGTTAAAGCGTGCCGCCGCTGCCAAAGGCGGTATCTACGGGAACGATGCCAGGGAGGCAATGTATCCCTATACGCGCACCGATGCGGCTGGCGAGCCGCTCGACGGCAGCAAGCACAACTACACGCTGACTTTTCCCGCCAGGCAGCTCCCCCCAGTGAATGCCTTCTGGTCGGTGACGATGTATGACGGCAAGAGCCAGTTGTTGATCAAGAACCCGATCAACCGCTACCTCATCAACTCGCCGATGTTGCCCAGCATGAAGAAGAATTTGGATGGATCGCTCACCCTCTACATCCAGAAGGACTCTCCCGGCAAGGCGAAGGAAGCCAACTGGTTGCCCGCACCGAACGGGCCAATCTACTTGGTGATGCGCCTGTACTGGCCGAGGGGGACGCCGCCTTCGATCTTGCCGGCGGGCGAAGGCACGTGGAAGCCACGGGGGATCGTGGCGGCGAAATAGTCAGCCGATACCTTTGAGCGTCCGCTTTGCGCCAGGCTGACGGACCGAATAGGGTCGACAACGGCCTGTCGCTGCCCGGTTGAGAAGATCAGGCAAGCAGGCATATGCGGTTGGCACTAAGATGCCGGCGTAGCAATCGGGACCGTATCACTCGGAAAGGATTGAGACAATGGCTTTCAAAGTAGGCGACAAGGTCGTATTGAAATCTGGTGGTCCGATTATGACGGTGACCCACGTCGACAAAAAACCGATCTTGGTTCACACCAGTTGGTTCACCGATAGGGGAGTAGAAGAAGCCGCCCACTTTCCGCCTGCCGCATTGGAAGAGCATCGTCCTATCGATCCGGAGTAGAAAAGAGAGGATTCATTGTGCCCAGCGGGCTCTTATGGCTGAAATAATAGCTCGCCACGGAGGTGTGCTCGCATACCCAGGTCAGACCACGCAAAAAGATGCATTTCCTTCGAGTCGCAAATGGCGTTCTTTTATTTCTCTTCCTAGTCGTCGGAGGTGCTTGCATATTGCGCGGCCTTGGGCATGCATGGACATAAGGCCTGACCTCCCGCTCTCGCTTGGCGGCGCCGGTTAGCTCGATCCGTAGAGCGAATTGAACGTCCGCTACTGCAACGCTCGACCGTCTGCAACGGATCGAATTGCGACCGTCGGCAACGATGACACGAACTGAGGTATTACGCAGGCGAAGGAGGACACGGAATGAAAATCGCTCGCTTAATCCGTAAACGGCGCGCCTTTTTTAATAGCTCGCTTCTCGTCGCGGCGGCTCTGGTCTGCTCCGCCCAGGCGCTGGCCCAGGTGAAAGTCATCATGTCGGGCGGCTTCTCAGCCGCTTATCGGTCGGCTTTGCCAGAGTTTGAGCGGACGACCGGCATCGCGGTGACCACCGGCTCAGGGGCATCGCAAGGCAGCGGACCGGAAACCATAGGGGCGCAGCTTCGTCGCGGTGTGCCTGCAGACATGGTGATCATGTCCAGGGAGGGCCTCAACGACCTGATTGCGGGAGGCAGGATTGTTGCGGGGACAGACGTCGATTTGGCACAAACGCCCCTCGGCGTAGCCGTGCGTGCGGGAGCGCCCAAGCCGGACATCGGCACTGTCGATGCCTTCAGGCAGACGCTGCTTAATGCAAAGTCCATCGTTGTGCCGGGCAGCACCACGGGCATTTATCTGACCACCACACTGTTTCCACGCTTTGGCGTCGACAGCAAAGCAGTCAAGGTAACGGCTCGCGGTGGGGAATCTGCCTCTATGGTCGCTGCCGGAGATGCGGAGCTCGTCGTTCAGCCGGTCAGCGAACTTCTTCATATGTCTGGCATCGATTTCGTAGGGCCGATCCCCTCGGAGGTTCAGTACATCTCTGTGTTCTCTGCGGCGGTTGTGACGGGATCGAAGGAAGTGGAAGCGTCGAAGCGACTCATTTCGTTTCTAGCCTCTGAGAAGGCCTCTGGCGCAATCAAGCAAGCCGGGATGGAGCCCGCAAAGAGCCACTAATGTGATGCGCCGTTGGCTCGGCGCCGAGGCTAGCTTCGTTAGCGAATTCGAAGTGCCGCTTCACCGCAGTGCGTAGTACCGCTTCGGTCGGTAAGTGCCTGTCGCCGTCATCTAGATTGTCACGCGCCGCGTAATCCACCCGACGCGGCACGAGCCAACGCGCAGTTCCAGCGTGCCACTGCCGCGCACGACCCACGACACAGTCTTCGCGCCGGTCGTGCCGCGGCCATAGGCGTAGTAGATCGCGCCCGCGCCGCTGAACAGCCCGCGTCCCCAACCGTCGAGATGACCAATCGCCAAATGCGCCTGTGCAGGGTCGGTAAGCTTGCAACCCTCGCCTCGCACGTCCGCCCAAAGCGGCTCGTTGTGCGTCAGGTCCTTCGCCGACGCGAGGAACCCGGTGGGCAGGTAGCCATGATTCTCCACGACGACGGTCACCCGGGTGAGCCCAGAATCCAGCGCCGAAGTCTCGACGGTGTCCACGACGACGGCTGGCGCGAGCGACGCCACGCGTAGGTAGTGCGCCGCCTGCGTGCGACAGACGTTCGGCATTTCCTCCGGCGGTGGGTTCCACAGGCCAACGCGCGGATCGATGCCCCCGACCTCGACCTCACCTAGCTGCGGATGTTCGACCTTGCGCCATGGCCGGATCGAGCGGCCGGCGTTCTTGTCGCGATCCCACGCGCCGATCTTCATCATCTCGTCGCGGGTCAGGTGGGTGTAGTGGTCGACAAAGCGCTTCTTGCGTTCGAACCCCACTTGTTTGAACAGGTCCCACAGTTCTACGACATAGCCGATCGCGCCGCGCTGGTAGTACGCGTAGTCGCTGAGATCGCCGTGCAGCGGGGTGTCCGGTTCGTAGAGGAACTCCTCGCAGCCAGACACCATCGGATAGCCGGTCAGGTCCTCGGCCCACGCGCCGAGCTGGCGATAGAGCGCGAGGTCCTCGGGATTCATCTTCGTGTCGGGCTTGTCGCCGAGGGGGCGTATGAATACACCACCGAACGTGTGGAGGTTGAGCCAGAGAAAGATTTCCGGGTGCGCGGTGGCGAACTCCACGACGGATCGCGATTCCATCTCGGAGAGCGGGAACGCGCCCGCGCCCTCCTGCTTGGAATCCGGCGCCCAGAAATACGGGAAGTTGCGATTGAGGTCAGTCTGGTTGTCGGAGAGGAAATATGGCGACGGCACGTTGTGGCCGTCAAAGTTCTCGATCACGCCTTCCGGATAGATCTTATAGTAAGGCGGCGGATCGTCGATCGTTCGCGGCAGCAGCAAGCCCGGAATCTCCTTCGATTCGACCAGTTCGCCGCCCTCGTTGCGCACGCGCATCGACAGTGCCAGCCCGTCGCCATCCACGTCCTCGCCGCGCCAGTACGCGTGCGCACGCGCGGGACGCTCGTCGCGGGGCACCGAGCGCACGTAACGACCCTTGGTCAGTACCGTCTCCGCGCCGTCGGGCGACATGCGCGGCAGCACGAAGAAGCGGACTCCGCGCACGCGTGCCGCCGCCACGTCGGAAAGCCCGGCGACCGCCGCCTTCGCGTCGCAATCAAGGTGCAGGCGCAACACGTCCTCGGCAATCGCGAGTGCGACGCTCGAGCCAGCGAGCTCGCTCGCGTGCATGTTGCCGTCGACCCACGCGCTCGGCCGTATCCGATCTGGCTCCGACCCTAACGTGAGCAGCCACATGTCGCGGCCTTCGGGCGTTCGCCCGATGGACTCGACGCGGCACACGTCCGGGAATGCTTCGGCCCATCCGCGAACCTGCCGGGTAAGTTCGTCGTAGGAAAGAGGCCGCTCGCGGAAGCCAAGCGACAACTCTTCGAGGCGTTTCGTCGCCGAGTCGATCATGTTGACTGCGATAGTAGCAGACTCAGCCTGGTCAGCGTTTTCGTCAGGAAGTGCGTTGAGCCCATCCATAGCTTGATGGTGCCAAACGGATGCTCCGCGGTTTCGCGCCGTATACGCATGACCTCGGGTCGCCGGTCCAACTGCGGACGCAGCGCATTGCGCTACAAAGCAGTCATCGATCGGTTCTTGTGGACCAGAACCGGCGCTTCGCGGGCGGATAGATGTATCCCTCCGCCAACAGCCCGAAGCGCAGCAATTGCGCTAGATACCTAGCATCGGCGAAGTCCCCGCTGTACTTCAGCCCTTCGTACTTCTTGATCGCGCTCGGGTGTGCCAAATGCACCCGGCAGCCCCCATCCATCAAACCGTCCACCAGCCAGTACCAGTTGTACGTGCTCTCGATGACCACGCCCGCCAGCTCCTCCCGATGCGGCTCCAGTGCCGCCCGAATTTGCCCCAGATCGTTCGGCAGCCGCTTGTTGAACACGATCCGATCTTCCTCGTCGCTCACGATCACCAAACTATTGTTCGAGTGCAGGTCTATGCCACAATGCTTCATGTCGGTCTCATTCGGGTCAAAGTCCATCTCGCAAATTGACTTTAACCCCGCCGCTTAACCCCGGCGAGGATGCCGGCTACATGATTATCATTCGACGGCGTACTTAGACCAAAGGAGGTCGATCCTCCGCGACACTAGATTCAACGTGGGAGGTTACAATTCCGCCGATCTTGCCTAGGCGTCGGTATGAGACATCCAGGCTGGAACGCCACACATGGAAACGCCCGAATCCTCGTGGATCTGCCCGAGCTGTGGGTCAGGAGCGACGACTCCCTATTGCGGAGCTTGTGGGGAGGAAAGAAATGTTGCGGTCGCCACAATCCTGGGCGACAGCACAGCGACCGGGACGAGGCGCTCGTTCGTTGGCCGTATACGCGCCAGCTTGAGCACACTCGCATCGCCTCCGGGACGCCTCACTGCCGACTGGATTCACGGCATGCGTGTTGGCTACCTCGCGCCACTCTCACTGTTCCTCTGGACCAACGTCGCTTTCTTTGTCGTTCAGTCGGCGAGCGGCGTCAGTATTTTGAGCTGGCCACTGCGAATCCACCTCTCGGACGATTCGATCGCCTGGATCACGACACGATTGTTTGCGCACCATCGGCCACATGTTGCTGCATCGAACGATGCTTACGAGCAAATTTTCAACACGCTCGAAACAGTGCATGCCAAGTCGCTTGTGATCGTAATGGTACCCGCATTTGCGATAGCGTTGAGTGCGCTACTGCTAGATCGGCGCGAACCTTTTAGGAATTCGCTAACGTTCGCCATCCACTTTTTTACTTTCGTGCTGATTTGGTTGTGCGCACTGTTTCCGGCGGTCGCTATCGTATTGGACTTTGTGCGCTTTATTATACCGAGCGGCGCGCTGGCGTCATGGCGTCATTCGATGGATCTCGTTGTGTCAGGCATAGCAGCTGCCGTACTTGGCTGGTACCTCTACGCCGCGCTCAACACAGTCTTCGGCTTGTCGGGGCCACGGCGGATTCTCATGGTAATCGCTCTAGTCGCAACGCTATACGTGATTCTCAA
This sequence comes from uncultured beta proteobacterium, assembly GCA_963763625.1. Classification (GTDB taxonomy): domain Bacteria; phylum Pseudomonadota; class Gammaproteobacteria; order Burkholderiales; family Casimicrobiaceae; genus PALSA-1003. The sequence goes on from CAVXPH010000006.1 coordinate 179,501, forward strand.
GGCGTACCATGTCGTGGTTTTTGCCGCCACCCTGTATTCGACTTGAGCGAAGCGACGCGCTGTTACCCGGAACCTCCACCCTGGCATTCAACGCCTCCTTTGAAGGGATCCGATCGTCCGCGTTGGGTTGAACTGAGACCGTCGGCGACAGGACCGCGATCCAATAGCAGCCATAACGCTGTTTCTGCCAAGAGCGCCCTGTTGCCGCCAATGGCGCTACGGTGGTACGTTAGGACAACGCAGTCTTACCTTTGGAGGATCTCATGACACGCTCGATCCTGCTCGCAGCGTTGGCCGCCTTCGGCGTCGCGCTCGGCTTTCCTGCCTTCGCCCAAATCGTGAAGGTAACTCCGCTGGGTGGCATCGATGGCGAATTCTGTCCGCAGGATCGCGCCCTCATCTTCGAAGACCCGAACGGAACCCGCATCCTCTACGACCCGGGGCGCACCGTGGCCGGCGCGAGTGACCCGCGCTTGGGCAAAATCGACATCATCCTTGTGAGCCACATGCACGGCGACCACGTTGGGGACACTCACAACAAGGCGCCAAACTCGGGCAGCTGCGAAAAGCCAGATGTGTCGGTTTCGGCAGTGCCGAACACCAGCGCGGTGGAGATCGCTCTCGCCAAGAAATCGAAGATCGTGACCGGCAGCGAGATGCCGGCCTTCTTCGCGGCCAAGCTTAAGGCTAACGGCGGCGATCCAAGCAACTCGATCCTGGCCCGCTTCGGGGGCAGCGTTACGGTTGACGGAGTGGCCATTGCCACCGTGACGGCACTGCACAGTAACGGCGTGAACCCCGACTTCATCGGCGGCGACCTCGGCAACGCCATGAAGGCGGCGGGCATAGCAGGGGATGTTGGCCTGGCTACTGGATATGTCTTGCGCTTCAGCAACGGTCTCGTGGCCTATCTCTCCGGCGACACCGGCATCGTCGCGGATCAGGAGAGGGTCGTGCGTGACTACTACCACGCGAAGCTCGCGGTGATGAACATGGGCGACGGCTTCACGACCGGCCCCATGGAGGCCGCCTACGTGATCAATGAGCTCGTCGAGCCGCTTCGGTGATCCCATCGCACGCCAACGAAGTCGGAACCGCCGGCGGCAAGGTTCGCCCGGGCAGCAAGACGGAAGCCTTCATGAAGGCCGTCAAGGTTCCGGCTTACATTCCGCTCTCGGGGAGGACCATGCAGTTCGACGCTAACGGAAAATGCGTGGGGGGGTGCTAAGCGGGCGCGTGGCCGAGAAAAAGCTTAGAAATTTGCCGGTGGCGACCATCTGCCTTGGGTCAATCTGCGACCGTCGGCGGGGTTACTCTCAAGAAAAGGAACAAGAATGATGAACTTCGGATATAGCGGCATTTTGGGCCTCCTAATACTCGCCGGAGATATCTGGGCGATTATCAACATCTTCCAAAGCTCCGCTTCAAATGAGAAAAAATTGATTTGGATACTCGTAGTGGCTCTACTGCCATTGCTGGGCCTGATCCTCTGGTTTTTCCTCGGACCACGAGACCGCAAGGCGTGACGTGTTAACTTTTTTCTGGCTATAAATGTCCGCTTTTCATGGGTCCCGATGACCGCTGTGGGTTGTGAGCCGTCATCGAATGACGGCTGCTTGCGGCCACCCCGGTCGCCCGGTCGCAGCACGGGTTCCTCGCGATAACGGACATGGTCAGACGGTTGTTTGAGGAGAAGGCTGCAGGTAGTTCTCTTGGATTCAAGCAATCCAGGCGGTCATGCCAGAGCTCGAGTGGTCCGTAGAAGATTCGCCAGCTCAGGCAGATGTTCAGCGCTTAGCAGACGGCGTGATCTCGTACGGTCGTGCCCTTTCACGTAGCAATGCAAAGCCGATCGCCTGCTTTATTCGATCGGACAATGATATTGTCGGTGGAGTGTGTGGAAGAACCGAGTTTGGTCGCGTGTTCATTACGTACCTGTGGGTAGAGGAGTCGCGCCGCCACCAAGGCTTGGGGAGCAATCTATTGCGCCGACTTGAAGCGAGCGCAGCCCTGCGTGGCTGTACCGATGCACTCATTGAGACGCTGTCGGATGAGGTGGCCGGCATGTATCGACGCCGGGGCTATGCACCACTGGCGACCATTCAAAACTATGTGGGGGCCTTTACGCGTCACATATTGCGAAAATCGATCACCTCGACTGGGGATCCGAAAATCGGGCTGCCGTAGCCTTTCGTAGCGCATCAACTGTTCTCGCTGAACTTGGTGGGCGCTCCCAGGGTCGCCACCCAATTTGCCCGTAAGCGGCCACTCAGACGGCCATTCTGGCGGAGGCGCTCGCGTTCCTGCGCCTCGCATCAATCCGCCTCATGCTGCGCAAACTTTGCAATCCTGTATGATTTTTCCGGATAGACTCTTACGATTGAACACAAGGGTAAGGAATCAGGTCTACTTAAGCCCGAAGCCAGACGGGCTCAATGAATTCGCACACCAAGAAAGCTCAATGAGATGAGGTATTCTTCCGTAGTCGTTGCGGCATTGTTCTGCGCGTCCGTTGCGCATGCGGCAGATTACTCAACGATGGCACCTCAGGATCAATACATGATGGATCCTGCTGCCGAAATCGCCCTAGCTAAGAGCGCCGCGCCGCCCTCCATCGCAGATAAGGCGACGGTGCTGGTGCTGACGCGCCACGGCTACGAAACCGCGGTCGAGGGTAGCAACGGATTCGTTTGTGCGGTCGAGCGCGGATGGATGTCGGAATACGACTTCCCGCAATTCTGGAATCCGCATATGCGCGGGCCGCTATGCTATAACCCCCCTGCGGCGCGCTCGATCCTGCCGTACACGATAAAACGCACGGAGTTGGTTCTGGCAGGGCGTTCGAAGCCGGAGATGATCGCCGCGATCAAGGAGGCCATCACAAGTCATGCGTTGCCGCCCCTGGAGTCGGGCGCGATGACCTATATGATGTCCAAGCAGGGGTATCTGAACGACGAGGCGTACAACTGGGTGCCGCATCTCATGTTCTATTTTCCACGCGCGCAAGGTTCGACATGGGGCGCCGATCTCCCCGGCGCGCCGCCGATGCTGAACCCACAGTTCCAAGATTCGCCGGAAGCGTTGAGCGTGATCATGGTGCCAGTAACACACTGGTCCGACGGGACATTCGCACCCAAAATGCAGTGAGCTGAGTGTTCGTCCGGCGACTTTGCAAGTCGGGAAAATGGGCTAGCGGAGGTGGCGTTTGCCCGTGCGCGGGCCGCAACCACCGAGCCGCAAAACGTCCGCTTCGAGTACGGCATGGGACCGCTTTCTCTCGGTCGCAATTTCCGCTGTGGGTCGGATTTCGACGGTCGGGCAAAGGTCGTTGACGGGCCAGCTACAGACGGTCACAACAATCGCCCAAATTTCCGGATCGCGGTCAGTCCGGCGTGAACTCAACCCTCCGGGTTGGGCGCGCACAAGCGGTGCCAACCATCGTGACCGAGGCGGCGCAGCGTCTCGATATTCCGTTCGTAGATGGCTCCCGCTTCGGGAAATGCGCCCACGGCGCGATCGATGCTGGCCTCGCGCAATAGGTGCAGCGTCGGGTGCGGTGAACGGTTGGTACAGTTCGTGATGTCATCCGGTGCGCTGCCGGCGAACTCGTAGGCCGGGTGGAAGCTCGCAATCTGCAAATTGCCTTCGTGCCCAAGGCGCCTGATCATGGCATCGGCCTCGCGCAGGAAGAAGTGAAAGTCGATGAAATCGGTCATCACCTGAGGATGGATCAACAAAGTGGTATCGACCTTTTCCGGATTTGCCTGTTCCAACAGTTCGAGTTCGTGCCGCAGTTCGGCGTGCAATTCCTCAGCGGTCGTCGCCGCGGTCACCGCGTAACGAATCTGCTGCTTGACGTATACGGCTTTAGCAAACGGGCACAGATTGAGACCGATCACCGCCAGCTCCAGCCAGCGGCGCGTTGACGCGATGACGCCGGCGGTAGTCGCGGCATCGTCGAAGGGGTTCAGGACATCGCTCATGGTTGGGAGTCAGGCCAGGGTTTGCGTTTGCCACCCTGCGCGAAACTAGCTTGCGATTTCGACCCGGTGGGCGCAAGTACACGGTAGTGCAAACGGGGCGATGCCTGCGGTTCTCGAGTGCCTCAGTTCGGCCAGGAGATTCTATGGTTTCATGTCAAGGATTTCGTGAGGCGCCCTGGATCGAATTCGGTTTTGTGGGTGTAGATTGACCAGGCGGTGCGAGCGATGCGCCGAGCCAGGATGACGAAGGTCGCAGTGCTGGATAGGCCCTTGGCTCGACCCTGCAGCTACGTCACTGATAGCGGCCGTTCGATGGCGCTATTGGCGGTCCGGTTCCACGCGATGCCTATTGCGCGTTTACAGGGCACGCGGTGATCGAGTCCCCGTGGCATGAAGTCGCTCATTAGCCGCTTCGAACGCTCGCATGGCTTGCTCCACGTCAAATGGACGCTCCTCAAGGGTCTTAGGATCCCATTCGCTGCGCGATGTCGTGAAGAAGTCGCCACCGTAAACATGGATCGCTCCTGTAATCCGATCGAGAGGATTAGTAACAGCGTGGATGATGGTGGCGCCCAAGGCAATGGCGTCTTTCGCATTTAGCTCTTTGGTGCCATGTTTCGTTAGCCCGGCCTTGCTGCGGCGATAGAACGTGTTCTGCTCACGGCCCCCATAGATGCCGATAACCGCCCACATCCGATGATCGTGCGGATCAACTGCCATGCGCGGCCCCCAGCACACGTTGAGGATTGTCAAATCGCACGCTTTGTAGATCGTTTGCACCGCCGAGCGCTCGGGTTCTCCAAGCGCACGCAGCACTTGCGCCGGTTCGCTCACGATTCGCGCAACCAGCTCGTTTACCGCGCTGAGAGCATCGGATTCCTTGACCGCAGCCTGGCATTCGTCGATGAAGCTTTCGATCTGAAACATGCTCAATTCTCCGTCGACAGTGTATTGTTAGCTATCATATCCCTCACCCGTTGTCGTTTCCATCTCGGACTCCACAGTCAATAAGCCGTGATCGATGCCGTCGCGAATGTCCGCTTCGCACAACATCGAGCGACGGTGTGGGTCGCAACTAGCCGTTCCCGCACGCGCTTTGTGGTCTGGCTGCGATCTGTGTAACGCGAAATACAGAGGGAAAACGGGGGGGCAGCGGATAGGATGCGACCGAATGGAACAGCATCAAAGATTACAGAACATTAGCGTTGATCCACGTAAATGATATTGATTCACAAGCATTTATCGATACCGCTAACACTGGATGGGGCCATTTATGGGGCCAACTCGTCGAAGATCAGTGATTCTAACGCGCCCCCTTATCATCCGAACACACTTCACCGCGTGTCGTTAGTGTTCACTAAATGACGAAATGTAAAAGGGTCCCTGTTGATTCGAGGCGGGGTGGGGAGGGGGAAATCTACACAGCGTTGAGATGGGGTTGGGGTCGCTCTCGGTCAGCGCGGAGAAAACGAGGCAGCGTTCAGGAGGCAGCGCAGCGCGAATCTGCTTTCCCTGTATGACCGAGTTCGGACCCACAGCGGAAATTGCGGCCGCGCGAAAGCGGTCGTGGCTGTACATGAAAGCCGGACGCTCGCGGGCCGGGCTGGCGAAATCTGCTTCGCGATACGCTTGCAAATTTAGCGAAGACGATGGCGGCTTGCCCCTAGGTGCTACGTTGGCATGCTGACAATCGGCGTGAATATTCACGGAGGGGTTGCGCGCACAAACTGATCGGACTAGCGTTATTTCCACGCGCCAAGAGCCGCCCACTGTGGCGCGCCTCCCCCCCGACAAATAGGCGCATTGCGCCACGCCGAGGCTGTGCAAGGCTGGAGGATGCCGGGGCGTTCAGCCCCTCACTGTTCGCGATCTCAACTTAGCCGACGAGGATATCGGCTCTCGCATCCCGGCACCCTCTAAAGAGGTTGCGTGGGTTGCAGTCGGGGAGAGCGGCCTGCACAAAGTAGAAGGGGCCCCTTGCGGGCCCCTTCGATGTCGCGTGGGAATCGCCTACGGCTCGAACAGGTTCGCGCAGTGTCCCGCTTGCGACGGCGATTGGGCGATCGTGCCGTCCTTCGGAATGCACTGGCTCGGCGGCAGCGGTGCGTTCGATTCGACGTGGGCGACGAGCAGATCGAAGGCCTGTTGCGCATAGGGCTGGATCACGCGCAACTCGGGGAAGGCAAGGGCATAGGCTTCGATGTGGTTGCCGTTCTGCACTTCGTACAACCGGTATTGCGCATTGCGCTCGTCGTTGTTGCCCTTGCGCGACGCATCCACTGCCGCCTCATAGAGCCGCGCCTGGTCCTGGATCGGCAGCAGCGCGTCCATCGTTCCGGCAACGGTAATGAGCGGCTTCTTGATCTTGCCGGTCGTGGTAACCACCGCGACCTCCGCGGCAACGGCAGGCGTGAGACGGGCCAGATAGTCGTAGTTGCCGAGACCTGCGGTGTAGGTCGCATACGACGGATCGAAGCGCTCTTGCCACTGGCAGGCCGTCACTTCCCAGAATTCGTTGTAATAGTTCCCCCACAGCGACGCCGTTACGATGCCCATACTGTTCTTCTGAACGATATCCGGCGGATATCCAGCGGCCATGATGTTCTGTGCGGCAGCGCTGTTTGGATCGTAGCCGGCGGCGACATAGGTGGGGAAATTACTGATCGCCGTCGGGAGGTCGACCAGGATGTTTTGGGTCGGGTTGATGTAGGTTCCTTCCCAGTCGACGCCGCCGTCGAAGAGGAAGGGTGCCGTTTCCATCGCGCGGCGTACCTGATAGCCCCCATTGGACGTCCCCACGGCATAGGTCCGCGACGGAAAGTGCTGGTAGGTCACCTTAGCCGCGACCTGAGCCAGGCCCGCGGTTTCGAGCATGTACTGGGTCCATTGCGTGAAGGGTTTCTGCGCATCGTCGTCGTAGAAGTGGACCCAGAGCAGCGAGAGCGCGCCACCCGGTGGGTTCACGCGGCAGGCCAACGGATCGATCGCGGGCTGGCCTACGGATCCAAAGTTGACAATGTGATAATTGAGCACGCCCTTGTTCTGCGAGGCGTAAGCGTAGCCTTTCGGCAGCACATAATCGCTCCACGCAAGATCGCCGTTATACTCGCTGCGCGTTCCCGACGCGCCGGCAACGACGAGCTTGCCGTTCCAGTTGTCGGGGAAACGCAATACGAAGCGCGCCTGGTAGGACGGGTCGTACGCCAACCAACCTTCGACCTGCAGGCCCGGGACCGCCGGCAGCGGGGGGGTGGCCCCGTTGGAAATAACGCCGCGATCCGTTTGGGGAGTGAAGGAGCCGAAATTCGCAGGAAGCCCCAGTACGGACACTCCCGGAAGCGGAGCGCCGTTGGCGAAGGTCGCGATCGAATTGTCCGGAGGTGTCGTCGCCGGGTTGTTCGTCGTTAGGTCGTCGCTGTGGACGCAGACGACGCCCACTGCCACATTGGCAAGAAAATTTTCGACGTCGGCGCAGGCCAGCGCTGCGAATGCGCTGCCCGCCCATGTCGTCAATGCAAGCACGCCGGCTGCATACTGCAGCGTCCCCTTTAACATAGCGGATCTCCTCTTGAGGTTTGGACCGAGGTCATAACGAATGCCCAAAAACCAGGCATGGCCCGCTCGCTGCCGCCTTTCTTCCGGAAGCAACGAGGCAGCGAGTAGTATAAATGAAAGGAGTCGGCCGATCACGCTGCCAAGCATACAGGCGCCCGTCGCACCGAGACACCGGAATGACCGTTTACGAGGAATTTGAGGCCGCGCCGCGAACGGCCGGAGTTGGCCGATCTGAGACTGTCAGGCGTTGGCGGCCAGCGACGACGAGCGATGGCTCGATGACAGTTACTGAATCACCTCGTCAGCGCGCAGCAGCAACGATTGCGGAATCGTGAGGCCAAGCGCCTTGGCGGTCTTGAGGTTGCTCACCAGATCGAACTTCGTTGGTTGCTCGATGGGAAGGTCGCCAGGCTTCGCGCCGCGGAGTATCTTATCTGTATAGTCGGCGGCGCGGCCGCCTACGTCAACCTAACGGTCGCTAGGGCGCGTCTGAAGCGTAACCGCGTGTTCGGCTCCTAAACGTACCGGCCAATAGGTAGGCAGGGCTTTTTTGTAACGAATGCCGCCGGCCCAGCCGATCATGTAGCGCCTACCGTCTGCGCCTGCCACGTCGACGGGATCGTCTGCCTTGGAAAAAAGGACGAGCGCTGGCAGGTGACGTCCGACGCCCCCGGTTTCTGGCAAAGCATCGAGTACTTCTTGTGTAATGGTCATCCCCACACTCCCATGCGGAGTCAACACTGCGAACGTAGTTTGGTCGCAGTAGTTGGCACAGTCGGTGCGGCGGCGCACATGAGAGCCTGATTGGTCTGATTGGCCTGATCGTAGTGGGTGTCCTTGGACGAGACGAGGCTCTGGGGCCGGCGTTAGCCCGGGAGGCTGCGCCGCGGTCGCGGCAGCAGCCATCTGGCCGTGCTTGACCGCCGACCCAATCTGAAAAGCACAACGCCGTGGAAGAGCCCCAACGGCGAATGGCTCAAGTAGCTGGGCGCGGTATGATTGCTCGCCGAGAGCGTCAACCGAAAGCGCCGAAAGGAAGAATATGAGTCGGCTTCATTACTGGTTAGCGATTGCAGTGTTCGGTAGCGCCGCCCATGCTGTGGCCGATCCACTCTCTGTCGTACCTGAGAATGTGACCATCAGCGGCCCGAGCAACGTATCGTGTTCGTCCGGCGCTACCGCCCGCTACTATATCTACGGTGGTACGCCGCCCTACACCGTGGCGTCGACCTTGCCCAATGCGGTAGGCATATCCGGCGTGCCAGTCCTCATGAGCGGTGGTACCTTCACGGCCATCACCAACGGCACCTGCGTCGATCCGCTAGTGTTCACGATCACTGACAGTACCGGCCTGCAAACGACCGCCACCCTGCTGAACATAGCCGGGACAGCCCCGCCCGGAACAGCCCCGCAGGGGCAATGACCAAAAAACGACGCCCCCTTTGTCGCAGGAGGTATTTGAGGGTGTCTTGTTTCTACCGCTCGTTCAAAGGGCCACGCAGGGCCAGTTCTACGCGTGATGGTGCGCTAATCGCTTGGTGCTGAATGTGCGGTGACGCACGATAGATAAAATTTCGCGCGGCAAACCTGAAAGGCCAATGCTCCGACATTCGTCACTGTGACACCCACCGGGCTGAACGGCACGACCGCGAAAAGTCGTCGGTACGTCAGTCAACGATGTCGTCGCGCTCCCGAGCGTCGACCATGTACTCAGCAATCGACATCTCGCATTCGGCTTCGTCGTGAACGTGCCCGGAACGACGAAATCCCTGCATCTTCCAATTGCCACCTTGGATTCGTGCCGGATCATGTGCTACAGCCAGAACATGGGCAGTGCGAAGTGCCGGGCGCGACGTTATATCCTGATTGATTTCCCTCAGCAACGTGTGTCTCATGATAGTCACTCGTCAAAAATCATCCGTAGAATGTCCCACATCGACAATTGCGTAGTTCGCGCCAACCGGCATTGTTTGTCTGTGCGAGAACGTACAGAGTCCGGCGGCAGCCCTAACGCTGCTTGGCTCCGACGCAGGCCGGGGCCGGGCCGTCGCCTCCGGCAATAGCCGCCTATCGGCATGCGCAGTACACTTGGCGCGGTTTAGGCCCAAGCCCGCATCAGACGAGGGTTGGCACCGAGATGACGGACTCCGCCCCGCCGGAAGATGCATCTTCCCCTGATCAGCTAGCGCGACCCGCTGCCAGTCGATGGGCGAAGCTATGGGGACAGCTCAAACGCTTTCGCGGACCTATTGCTGCCATTGCCGCTTTCGGTGCCGTCCTCAGCGGGTTCCTCGGCTATTGGAGCGCCTACCAGACTGTCCAGAAGGTGGTTGTTCCGCAGCCGGTGGCGGTTACGGCGGACGCTGGCCCCCTCTCGATTGTGGTGCTGCCGTTCACGAACCTAACTGGCGACCCGAACCAAGCGTACGTCGCCGATGGGATAACCGCCAGTCTCACGTCTGATCTTTCGCGCATACGGGACGCCTTCATCGTCAACGCCGCGACCGCCTTCGCCTACAAGGACAAGCCGGTAACCGCACAACAGGTCGGCAAAGACCTCGGTGTGCACTTCGTGTTGCAGGGCAGCGTGCAGCGCAACGGCACCAAGATTCGGATCAACGCCCAACTCGCGGACGCCAACTCGAATGCGCAACTTTGGTCCGAAACGTTTGAGGGCGACCAGTCCGATCTATTCGCGCTGCAAGACCGGGTCACTACGCTTGTTGGCAACAGCATCGGGCGCGAAATGGTTATCGTAGCGGCACGCGAGAGCGAGACTCGCAAGAGCAGCTCAAAGGTAGCCGACCTGATGTTACGTGCGAGATCCGTTGGCCTGAAGCCTGAGTCGCTAAAGAACTTTCAGGAGCAAGAGGATTTGTACCGTCAGGCCCTGGCGCTGGAGCCGTACAACGCTAGCGCGATTGTCGGCTTGGCCAGCAGCCTAACGGGGCAGGTGGACAACTTCGGTGGCGCACTGGATGAAAGCGTCCAAGAGAATAAAATGGTCGAAGGCCACGATCTCGCCTTGAAGGCCAAAGAACTCGACCCTTTCGACCCCCGCGTCTACGTGCCCATCGCAATGTATGACTGGTTTCGTCGTGATTGGGACGGTACTCGACGTGCGAACGAGACTGTGCTTTCGCTTGCGCCAAGAAGCCCCCATGCGTACAACAATCTCGGATATACGTTTATCCTTAACGGGGAACCCAAAAGGGCAATCGAGCTGCTGACCCAAGCGATCAATCTGGATCCAAAACATCCTGATGCCTGGAATCTACAGAATTTGGGTTGGGCCTATCTCATGCTCGGGGACAACGATGCTGCGATAGACTGGCTTCAGAAGTCGCTGGAAGGCAACCCGGGACTCAACTGGACGTACGCTTGTCTGGCGATGGCATACGCGCTCAAAGGTCAGGACGCCAATGCGCGTGCCATGGCGGCGGATTACCTTCGATTGGCCCCCACCGGGACACTATCCACTGGGCGGAAAGAGGCTTCGTCGTACCCCGCCGCATACAGGGAATGGTTTGAAAGCAAACTGGTTCCGGCGTGGCGCATGGCAGGGTTGCCGGAGTAGGCCGAGCAAATGACTACGCGGAACGACCTTGCCCGGAAACGTCTGACGCCTGACTCGCGCATCGTAGAGCTGGAAGGCGACCTCGACGCCGCAGCGCACCTGCTAAATGAGAACTTGCCTACGATGGTACGGTGGAACGTGAATTGCAGAGGTAAAACGAGGAAAACTTGGAACAGGATGAGACGAGGTGGAATCGCCTTAGAGGTTACAGAACATGAGGTCGAACTCGACGTCACCATCGTATACGGAGCCGCGGTCCATACCGGCTACCCCGACGAAGCGGATGTTAAGCGCGTACTTGTTGGCGCTGATTTCGGGAACACATGGAAGATCCCTTGCCAGCGATAAGCGGAGCAGCTGCGCGATTTTTGCGGTCGTGAGCATCAGCTGAAAGACGCCGTGATAGGCCGTGTGGTTACTGGTCTTGCCGTTGTCGCGCAGTAATTTCAGGATGATCGACAGGCCCGCGAAGATCGGCAGCAGCGGTGCGAGCCAGGTTTGCAGATCGCGCTGTCGCGCAACTGGCTCGACGTTTAACCAGTGATGGTACGCTGGCAGGTCGAATTCGCACGCGCCGCCGGGGATTCCCGTGCGCTGCTTGATCGCCATTAGCCACTCGTTGTCACGAATTTGCTGCCCGACTTTACCGGTCTGGGCGAGCAACTTGCCGGCGGCAGCGTCGATCTCGGCAAGCAGGTCGTTGAGCGCGGTGGCCTCAATTGCCGGATTGTGCCTGAGGGGTGCAAGCAGTTGGCGCTGCCGTTCCAGCTCCTGCAGGATGTCGGCTTTCAGGTCGGCGCGGCCGGCAACGTCGACGATCTCGAATAGCGCGGTCAAAGCCGCATGATGATCCGCAGGCGTGGCCTCCGCGGTGAAGAACAAGGCGCGGCGGTACAAATCCTCGAGACGCATCAAGGTTCGGATGCGCTCATTGAGTGGGTGTTCGTAACGGATCACGGCATTGGCTGGCCAGAGCGGTGGCCACATTGTGCACCATCTGTACTTTGCAAGGCAGCCGGTAGGGCCCGCTGCGGGTCAGGTGGACGCGCGGCTCGCGGTCGCCAGTTTGCGGTAGCGGCGGTCGAGCGCCTCGACCTGGGGCGCAATGGCGTCGAGCGTTCCGACATTGTGGAGCACATCGTCGGCTGCAGCGAGGCGGTGTTCCCGATCGATCTGCACCGCCATGATGGCGCGGACTTCGGCCGGCGAAAACCCGTTGCGAGCGACCACGCGCTGAATCTGATCCGCTTCGGCACAGTCGACGACGAGAATCCGATCGGCGAGTGAGCGCAGGCCGGGTCGCTCGAGCAGGAGCGGCACGACAATGACCCCGTAGATGGTGTTACGCCACCCTTCGATCTGGCGCGCGACCTCGGCACCGATTAGTGGGTGCAAGACGTCCTCTAACCGTGCGCGCGCCGCGGCATCGGCAAAAACCAGGCGACGCAGTGCAGCACGGTCGAGTTCGCCGTCGGACTGAAGTATGCCGTTGCCAAACGCGGCAAGGATCGCGCTGAAGCCAAGCTGCCCGCGGGCAGACAAGCGGTGCGCCAGCAGGTCGGTATCGATGACCTCGACACCCAATGCGGTGAACGCATCGGCAACCGCCGTCTTGCCACTGCCGATACCGCCTGTCAAACCGACGACGTAGCTCAAGATGAGCCTGGCAGATAGAGGGCGATCAGCGGCTTCCCGAAGAACAGGGCAATCGCGCCCGCGATGGCGAGATAAGGGCCGAACGCCAGTGGAATCTGGTGATCGCGACCCTTGAACGCGACCAGGCCAAGGCCAATCGTCGCGCCAACGACCGATGAGAGCAGAACGATCAGCGGCAGCATCTGCCAGCCGAGCCAGGCCCCGAGGGCCGCGAGCAACTTGAAATCCCCGTACCCCATGCCCTCCTTGCCACGGATCAGCTTGAACAGCCAATAGATGGTCCACAGCAAAAGGTAACCGGCGATGGCACCGATGACCGCGTCACGCAGGCCGACGCCCGGTAGAAACCCCGCGACGTTGGCGACCAGTCCCGCCCAGAGCAGCGGTAGCGTGATGTTGTCCGGCAGCAGTTGGGTATCGAAGTCGATGAACGTCAGAGCGATGAGCGACCAGAGGAGTACCGAGCCCGCGACGGCGGCCGGCGTTGCCCCGAAGCGGATCACCGCCGCCACCGTCAGTGCGGCGGTAAGTAGCTCGACAGCGGGATAGCGTTGCGAAATCGGCGCCTGACAGGCGGAGCAGCGCCCGCGCAGGAAAAGGTAACTCGCGACGGGTACGTTCTCATACCACGCTATCCGATGGTCACACGCAGGGCAGTGCGACCGCGGCGTGATCAGGTTATAGCGCGGCAGCTCGGGTGCAGGACTGCCGGAGAGCTCGGCACATTGTTCTCGCCAGCCACGATCGAGCATCTTCGGCAGGCGGTGTATAACAACGTTAAGGAAGCTGCCGACGCACAAGCCGACCACGCCGGCGACGACCGCCGCCAGCAGCGGTTCGGTCAATAACACCTGCATGCGCGGTTGCGCGCTGGCGTCAGACCACTTGGCCCAGCTTGAAGATCGGGAGGTACATCGCGACCACCAAGCCACCGATCACGACGCCGAGGAACACAATAATGACCGGCTCCAAAAGACTGGTCAGAGCGCCTACCGCGTCATCGACTTCGCGTTCATAGAATTCGGCGACTTTGGATAGCATGTTGTCGAGCGCCCCCGACTCCTCGCCGATCTGTGTCATCTGCAGCACCATGCTCGGAAACAGGCCGGTGTTATGCATGGCATTGGTCAGGCTGGTACCGGTGCTCACTTCGTTCTGAACTTTATGCGTGCCTTCAACGAACACCGCATTCCCCGATGCCCCTGCAACCGCGTCGAGCGACTCGACCAGAGGCACGCCGGCGGCAAACATCGTTGCCAGTGTCCGCGTCCAGCGAGCGATCGTGGCTTTTTCGACGATGGGTCCGACGATGGGGATCTTAAGTTTGATGCGATCGACCGCGTAGCGGAAAGTCTCCGACCGCCGCAACAGCAAGAAGAAGGTGAACAAGCTGGCGAAAATGACCCCGAGCATGAGCCACCAGTACGCGACAAAAAAGTCCGAGATTGCCATGACAAACAGAGTCGGTGCTGGAAGGTTGGCGCCGAAACTGGTGAAGACCTTCTTGAATGCAGGAATGACAAAGACCATGATCACCCACGTGACAACGATCGCGACCGTGATCACCGCGATGGGGTAAAACAACGCAGATTTGATCTTGGCCTTGAGGGCAAGGATCTTTTCCTTGTACGTCGCAAGCCGATCGAGGATGCCGTCGAGCATCCCGGAAGTCTCGCCCGCGCTGACGAGGTTACAATAGAGCGAGTCAAACTGCGCCGGATGATCACGAAACGCCTGCGACAGGCTGGAGCCCGATTCGATACGTCCCTTGATGTCCAGCATCAATCGGGCAAAGCGGGCGTTGCTGTGGCCCCGGGCAACAATCTCGAACGCCTGAAGCAGCGGCACGCCGGCCTTCAACATGGTCGCCAGCTGACGCGTGAAGAACGTGACGTCCTTCTCCTTGATCTTGCGGCCGCCGCGAAACGATTGCCGCTTGAGCTTGGTGATGCGGATGCCCTGGCGGCGCAAAAGCGACCGCACGACGGTCTCGGACGCGGACTTTGTCTCTCCGCGCACGTTGCGGTTGTTGCGATCGAGGCCCTCCCAGAGATAGGTGTATTCCTTGATCCCGGTGGGGCGACGCGGTTGCTGCGTGATCGCAACGGCCATAATGATGGTATCCGGTTGATTACTCGTTAGTGACCGCCTCGATTTCCTCGAGGGAGGTCACACCCTGTTTCACCTTCAGCAGGCCAGATTGACGCAGATTCTTGACACCTTCCTTCTGCGACTGCTCAGCGATCTCGAGCACGTTGGCACCGCGCATGATCAGTTGGCGCATCGCATCGGTGATCGGCATTACTTCGTAGATGCCCAGGCGACCCTTGTAGCCGGTGCTCTTGCAGTTTTCGCAACCCACCGGGCCGAAGGCTTGCCAGGAGCCGTCGAGATCCTCATCGGTGAATCCCACCTGGAGCAACGCTTCCGGCGGAATGTCCTCCGCACGCTTGCATTGCGTACAAAGCTTGCGTGCCAGCCTTTGCGCCGTGATCAGCATGACGGAGGATGCGACGTTGAAAGGGGCGACGCCCATGTTGACGAGGCGCATCAACGTTGCCGGCGCATCGTTGGTGTGCAGCGTCGACAGCACCAGGTGCCCAGTCTGCGCTGCCTTGACCGAAATGTCGGCCGTTTCGAGGTCGCGAATCTCACCGACCATGATGATATCCGGATCCTGTCGCAGGAACGCGCGTAGCGCGGCGGCGAAGGTGAGTCCGGCTTTATCGTTCACGTTGACCTGATTGACACCCGCAAGCTGAATTTCGGCTGGATCTTCTGCGGTCGATATGTTGATCCCGGGCCGGTTGAGGATATTAAGACATGTGTAGAGCGACACCGTCTTGCCACTGCCGGTAGGACCCGTGACCAAAATCATGCCATAGGGACGCTTGATCGTGTCCAGCAGGACCTGTTGCTGCTCGGGCTCGTAACCCAACGCCTCAATCCCCAGCTTGATGCCTGCCACGTCGAGGATCCGCAGCACCAGCTTCTCCCCAAACAGTGTCGGCAGCGTGCTCACCCGGAAATCGATGGCGCGGGTCTTCGAAAGAACGAGTTTCATCCGGCCATCCTGCGGCACGCGCTTCTCGGCGATGTCGAGCTTGGAAATCACCTTGATCCGCGATGCCAGTTTGTCCTTGATGGCAAGCGGGGGCTGCGCAACTTCCATCAACTGGCCGTCGAGACGATAGCGAATGCGGTAAAACTTCTCATACGGCTCCAAGTGGATATCGGAGACGCCGGCGCTGATCGCGTCGATGAGAATTTTCTGCAGGTAGCGGACGACCGGCGCATCGTCGACATCGGGATTGGCTTCCTCTTCCGACGATTTGCCGCCCACTTCGACCTCGAACTCGAGGTCGCCGTCGCTGACCATATCCGAAAGCTTTTGTCCCACGGTCTCGGCGAATTTGGCGATCGCTTGGCCAAGCTTGTCGTCCTCGACCACCACGGGATCGATAACAAGGTTAGTCTTGAACCGCACCTCGTCGAGCGCCTGCAGATTGGCAGGATCGGATACGGCGACGAACAGCCGGTTGCCGCGCTTTTGAAGCGGCAGCACGCGGCGGGTCGCCGCCAGCTTCGGGTCGACCAGATCCTTGTTGATCTGTTCAACATCGAAGCCGTTGAGGTCCATGATCGGGGCGCCGAAGGCGCGCGATGCGAACATCGCGACCTGCGCCGCGGTCATCCGCTTCGACAGCAGCATCTGCTCGACGAAGCCAATCTTGGCTGCCTGGGCCTGGCTCTGAAAAAGTTCTGCATCGTATTCGGTCAACAGGCCGTGTTGCACCATGGCTCGGCCGAGCCCGCTGACGGTTCGTGATGCGGCGTGTGTTGCCATAATCGTGACGCTGGTTCGCGGCGCGGTCCAAACCGCTACGACGCTACCCTGAAAGGCCCGCGGCGGTTTATTCCAGGCGCATAAAACTTAACTGAATGATGATGCCTGCTCCCCACTGGTTTGTAAAGCTGGCACGGTGTTTCGGCCAACCGGAGGCAGCAGCTTGACGACCTTTACCGCCCGGTCCTGGACCTGCAGGATTTCCATTGCCTGGCCGGCAAGGCGAAAACTCGCGCCGGCGTCGGGAATCTCGCCGAGATGGCCGACGATAAGGCCATTGAGCGTCTTGGGACCGTCGAGCGGAAACGCCGTGCCAAGCTTGCGGTTGAGTATGCGCAGGGATGCCATTCCGTCCACTACAACACTGCCGTCGGCTTCGCGCTGGAACATTTCGATGCCACCCGGCGCCTGGGTGGTGAACTCGCCGACGATTTCTTCCAGGATGTCTTCGAGCGATACGAGGCCCTGCAGCTCGCCATATTCGTCGACTACAAGCCCGAGCCGTTGCCGCGTTGCCTGAAACTGCTGCAGCTGCGCGAGCAAGGGTGTTCCCGCGGGGGTGAAGTACGGCGGGCGCAGGATCGTCCGCAACTGCGCGGCGTCGAACGGGTCGGTTTGTTGCAGCCGCAGGACCTGCTTCACGTGGATGATGCCGACGATGTTGTCGAGTTCGTTCTCGAACGCGGGCAGGCGCGTGTGATAGCAGTTGGCAAGCTGCTGCGCGAGCAGGGCCGGCTTGGCATTGAGATCGATCGCTTCGATCTGGCTGCGCGGCACCATGACATCGTCGACGCTAACCGCGTCGAGATCGAACACGTTGGCGAGCATGGCCCGATGCTTGCCGCGGAAGGATTGGCCTTCCAAGACAAGGGAGCGCAACTCCTCCTGCGTGAGCGGCGCCTGGCCCTCGCCGCCTTGACGGATCGCCAGCAACTTGAGCAGCCCGCGCACGAACAGATTGACAAACCATACGACCGGCGTCGCGATCTTCAGCATCGGCGCAAGGATGAAGCTGACCAGGGGTGCGAGGCGATCCGCATGCGCCGCGCCAATCACCTTCGGCGTGATCTCGGAGAAGACCAGCAACGCGAATGTGATTGCGACTGTCCCCAGTGCCAAGGCGGTCTCCCCCTCGCCAAACAGGCGCTTGGTGATCACCGCAGTCAGCATTGCCGCGCCTGCAGCGACCAGCGTGTTGCCGAGCAGGATGACTCCGAGAAGCGTATCGGTCTGCGCCAACAGTGAGAGCGCGAGCTTAGCGCCCCGCGCCCCTTGCTTGGCTCGATACCGAAGGCGGTAGCGATTGACCGCCATCATCGCGGTTTCGGCGATGGAGAAGAATCCGGATGCCGCCAGCAGCGCCACAATGGCCAGCAGCAGGCTGCTCAGGGGAGTGTCGTCCAAGCCCGGATAGACGGTTACCGATTGGACCCAGTATTTGGCCGCGCGCGGCCCCTGTCAAGGTATCCGCGTCGCCGTCAGCGACCGAGAATCACCTCGAGCACGAACTTGCTGCCGGTATAGGCGAGGAACAGCAGCGCGGTTCCCGCAACGATCCAATGCAGCGCGGCGCGTCCGCGCCAGCCATAGCGATGGCGTCCGACAAGCAGCGCCCCGAATACGAGCCATCCAAGCAACGAAAACACGATTTTGTGCGTGAACTGCAGCGGCTGGCCGAACAGCTGCTCGGAGAACAGGGCGCCACTTAGCAATGTCAGCGTCAGCAGCACGTAGCCGATACCGACCAGCCGGAACAAAAAACGCTCGAGCGTGAGCAGGGGAGGCAGCCCTTCAGCCACGGGATCGGGCAATGCCCGATGCAGCCGCCGCTCCAGTCCCAGCAGCAGCAGCGCCTGCAGCGCGGCGACAATCAACAACGCGTAAGCGCTGAGCGCGACGGCGATGTGCAATGCGGCCCAGGGCTCGTCGACGAGCGAGAAGCGGTGCGGATTCGGGAACAGCGCGGGCAGGGGCGCAGCGAGTGCAGCGACCGGAAGCGCGACGATCGCCACCCCGGGCAGCGCGCGCGCGCGGTTGCCGACCCACGCGAACAGCGCCGTCAGCCCGGCGACCGCGGAAAGCGCGTTGACAAGGCTAACGTCGAGACCGCCGCGGGAGTAAACCACGCCGACGACGAGCGTCGCGTGTCCGGCGAGGGCAGCGGCGGCCAGCAACGCCGCCAGCGCCCGGTGGGATTGGGGCGTAACGCCGCTAGGCGGCGAGAGCTGCCTCCATGCGAGCACCGCCGCCGCGAGGTAGGCGGCCGGGACCAGCAGGTAGAGTAGAATCGTCACGGGCCGGCGTCTCGCCCAATCGAGTTTACACCAACGGTACGGTGTGGCCGCCGCACCTCCCCCGCGAACCAGGATCACTCTGCGATGCTCGACAACTTGACCGAGCGCCTTGGGCGCGTCGTGAAGGCGCTGCGTGGCGAAGCACGCCTTACCGAAGACAACATCGAAGCATCCTTGCGCGAGGTTCGACTTGCGCTACTCGAAGCCGATGTGGCCCTGCCGGTGGTGCGGCAATTCATCGCCGCGATACGTGACAAGGCACTGGGACAGGAGGTGCTGTCCTCGCTTACGCCGGGCCAGGCACTGATCGGAGTCGTACAGCGCGAACTCACCGCCCTGATGGGTGGGGTTGCGACCCCGCTGAACCTCGCCACGCCGCCGCCGGCCGTGATCCTGCTTGCCGGATTGCAGGGAGCCGGCAAGACGACCACCGCGGCCAAGCTCGCCCGCCTTTTGCGCGCCGATGCGCGCAAGAAGGTGCTGTTGGTTAGCTGCGACGTTTATCGACCGGCGGCAATGGAGCAGCTCGCGACGCTGGCCAAGGAACTCGACATAGCCTGCTACACGGCCCCGCCTGCGGCGGAGCCCGTCCCGATCGCGCTCTCCGCGCTCGACTGGGCGCGGAAGCATTACCACGACGTGGTCATCGTCGACACCGCGGGACGGCTCGCGATCGACGCGGCAATGATGCAGGAAATCGCAGCGTTGCATGCGGCCTTGCGTCCGATCGAAACGTTGTTCGTCGTCGACGCCATGCAAGGCCAGGATGCGGTCAACACGGCCAAGTCGTTTGCCGCGACATTGCCGCTCACCGGCGTGGTGCTGACCAAACTCGACGGCGATGCGCGCGGTGGCGCGGCACTGTCGGTACGCCAGGTGACCGGCGCGCCGATCAAGTACGCAGGCGTTGCCGAAAAGCTCGATGGACTTGAAGTCTTTCATCCCGAGCGCATGGCGTCGCGCATACTGGGCATGGGTGACGTGCTGACGCTGATCGAGGACGCGCACCGGCAGGTCGATCGCGACGAAGCCGCCCGACTTGCACGGAAGGTCCGCGGCGGCAGGGGCTTTGACCTCGACGATTTCAAGGCGCAGCTCGGCCAGATGCGCAACATGGGAGGGATGCAGGGCCTGCTCGAGAAGCTCCCGGGCGAGCTCGCGCGGGCAGCAAAGGCCGCGGGAGCCGATGACCGCAAGATCCGCCGACTCGAGGGCATCATCGACTCGATGACCCCGGTGGAGCGCGCACGCCCGGAACTGTTGAAAGCGTCGCGCAAACGGCGTATTGCCGCCGGCGCCGGGGTAAGCGTGCAGGAAGTCAATCGCCTGCTGGCGCAGTTCGAGCAGGCGCAGAAAATGATGAAAATGGTGG
The DNA here is from genome assembly GCA_963763625.1 of uncultured beta proteobacterium. Lineage (GTDB taxonomy): Bacteria > Pseudomonadota > Gammaproteobacteria > Burkholderiales > Casimicrobiaceae > PALSA-1003. The sequence goes on from CAVXPH010000006.1 coordinate 199,785, forward strand.
CCAAGGGCGGTATGCAGAAGATATTGCGCGGTATGCAGCGCGGATTCCCCGGCCTGCGCTAGGGGCGCGGGACCGCCCCGGCACGGGTGTTAGCAACACGTCAAGATGTCCGGTGTAGGTACCACGCCGAATGTCCGCCATTTTGGTTGATCTCTGCGGACGTTATGCGGCGCCTTTGGTTTTGAATTTGCACTCCTTTCCAGAGGCATCGTACTGAGCCAGGCGACGCGGCCCATGGAAGATGGCGAGGTGGCCGTCGGGATATTCGTGCACCCGCACCTTGGCTTTGACGTAGTGGCAACGATGCCGATCCGCTGGGATCTGCAACAGCTTGTCTTGATAGACGACGCAGTTGTCAGCGCGCACGATGCGCTCCTCTTGCAGGCAGAGGATGTCCTGCAGGTGGGTGCCGATCCAGGGGACGAAGGCGGAGCCGGTTTCCGCTGCCGGGACCATGAATTCGCGGTTGTAGGCGGGGAGGAAGCGGCGCCTGAGGAAGCGGTTGGCTTGGGTGACCTCGGTGACCTTCGCATCGGCCAATTCCTTGGGCAAGCGCGCCTGGAGAGTGCCGAACATGCGCTCGGAGCGCCCGCGCGCTTCGGGTGAGTACGCGGGAATCATTTCGATGCCGAGCTGGCCCATGGCGCGTCCGAACTGGGTTGGGTTGTCTGGGTCGACTTTGCCGCCCGCCTTGGGCGTGTGCCAATAGTGGCTTCCCCGGTCGGTGTAGAGGCTGTTGAACAAGCCGAATTCGGTGATGACCTCGGCCACCGCGGCGAAGCTGCTCATGGTGTCCTCCTCGTCCACCAGGAAGGCCGAGTAGATTGCCGAGTTGGCGTCATCGAGGGTCACGATCAGATCATGCTGCTGTCCCGGCAGCCATTCGTGGCGCGAGCCGTCCTGGTGCAGCATCATTCCCGGCAGTGGCTTGCGCTCGCGCTTGCGCCGGTGCGCCCCGCGCCGCTTCGCCTTGGTGACCACGCCTTCACGCTGCAGCGCTAGACGCACGAAGTTGTAGGATCGCGCGCCCTTCTGCTCGCAGTACTTGCTGTAGAAATGCTTCACCGACCAGCCCACATAACGGTCACGATACTGATTGACCAGGCACAGCACTTCATCGACCGGCGCGCGGCGGGTTGATACCTGCCCAAGCCGCAGATCGATCAGCCCGTCCAGGCCCTCGCTCTCGTAGCGCCGGCACTGGCGCCGAAACTGCCGTTCCGACACGCTCAGCAAATCGGCCGCCTCCTGCTGGGTGAGCCGATGCTCGGTCCACCGCCCATACACCTCTTTAAACCGCATGGTCCTGATCTCCTGTAACACGCTCGCCCGGCCCAAGGTCCACCTCCTTCTCACGAGGCAGACCTTAAACCGGACATTTCACGTGTTACCTAGACCGGACATTCCTCATGTTACTAACAGACCGCCCCGGCACGGGTTGCCAAGGCGTGCGATTTCACCATATAATCAAAGTCTTTTTTCCGGCTAACGGCAGGGACTCGCAATGGTGGTGATCAGACTGGCCCGGGGCGGCGCAAAGAAGCGGCCCTTTTACAACATCGTCGTGGCCGACTCGCGTCACCGCCGCGACGGACGTTTCATCGAGCGGGTTGGCTTCTACAACCCGATCGCCGCGCAGGGCGAGGAGGCGTTGCGCCTCTCGCTTGACCGCATCGATCACTGGAAGCACCAGGGCGCCAAGCTTTCCGACACCGTGATGGGACTGGTCAAGCGCGCCGCGGCGGCGGCTGCGGCAGGGCAGGCAAGCGCTGGCTAGCGAACACGGCGACCGCGCCCCGACCGACCTCGTCGTCATGGGGCGCGTTGCCGCTCCCTACGGCGTTCAAGGGTGGATCAAGGTGCGCGCCTATACGGCCCAAGCCGACGGGTTGCTCGCCTACCCGAGGTGGTGGCTGGCATCGGGTGAGGATCGCTGGCAGGAGTTTGCGGTGCTCGAGGCACGGGTACACGCCGCGAGCCTGCTGGCGCGGCTCGAGGGACTCGATCAGCGCGAGGAAGCGGCGCGATGGCGCGGCGCCGCGATCGGAGTGCCCAAGGCCATGCTGCCGGCTCTTGCTGCCGGCGAGGTTTACTGGGCTGACCTGGTGGGGTTGGCGGTGATCAACCGTGCCGGCGTGGTCCTGGGGCGGGTCGCCGCGGTGCTGGAGACGGCGGCTCATCCGGTGCTACGGGTGGCGCCGGCCGGCGATGCCGCGGCTGGCGAGCGGCTGATCCCCTTGGTGCCGGCGTATGTCGACGCACTCGACATTGCCGGGGCCCGTATCGTAGTCGACTGGCAGCCGGAGTATTGACGTACCGCGCCGCGGCCGAGAACGGGGGCGCGGGGCAACAAGAGCGGGAACGCGAGAGCGATGCGCATCGAGGTCGTGACGCTGTTTCCGGAGTTGGTGGCGGGTGCCGCGGCGCACGGTGTCACCGGCCGGGCACGCGAGCGCGGCCTGTGGACGCTCGGGACGACGAATCCGCGCGATTTCGCCACCGATCGTCATAAGAGCGTCGACGACCGCCCCTACGGCGGCGGGCCGGGCATGGTGATGCTGGCCGCGCCGCTGGACCAAGCGATCGCCGCCGCGCGCGAGCGGTTAGTGCAGAACGGGGTGAGTGCGCCCCGGGTGATCTACATGTCGCCGCAGGGGGAACCGCTGCGACACGCGCGAGTTGTCGCCCTGGCGGCGGAGTCTGGCCTGGTTGTCGTTGCCGGGCGCTACGAGGGCGTCGACGAAAGGCTACTTGAGCGCGCGGTGGATCTGGAGCTGGCGATCGGCGATTTCGTCGTCTCGGGCGGCGAGTTGCCGGCGCTGTTGTTGATCGATGCGGTGGTGCGGCAGTTGCCCGGCGTGCTCAACGATGCGCAGTCGAGCGTCGAGGAATCCTTTGTCGCCGGCTTGCTCGACTGCCCGCACTACACGCGGCCGGAGGTGTACGCGGGGTGCGCGGTGCCGGCTGTGCTGCTGTCGGGCGACCATGCGGCCGTCGCGCGCTGGCGGCTGAAGCAAGCGCTCGGGCGAACCTGGCTGCGGCGCCCGGAACTGCTTGCCGCGCGCGGGATGAGCGAGCAAGAGTTGCTTCTGCTCGAAGAGTTCAGGCAGGAGCGAGAGGGCGGCAAGGATGCGCGCTGACGTTTGCCCGATACGCCTGGGATGAGGGCGAACTGCGGCGGGAGCGCTTGGAACGGGACTAAAGCGGAGAAGATCGATATGAATATCATTGAGCAGCTGGAAGGCGAAGAAATCGCCCGTCTGGGCAAGACCGTTCCGGAGTTCGCACCGGGCGATACGGTCATCGTCAACGTGAATGTGGTCGAGGGCGAACGCAAGCGCGTGCAAGCCTACGAAGGCGTGGTCATCGCCAAACGCAATCGCGGCCTCAATTCATCGTTTGTCGTGCGCAAGATGTCGAGCGGGGAGGGCGTCGAGCGGACGTTTCAGACCTATTCGCCGCTCATTGCGAGCATCGAGGTTAAGCGCCAGGGCGACGTGCGCCGCGCCAAGCTCTATTACCTGCGCGGGCGTTCCGGAAAATCGGCGCGAATCCGTGAGAAGCTGGCGCAGCGCGAAGGCAAGCAGGGCGAGTAGCTCAGAGCCCGGGGGGCCGGCTTCACAGGGTGCAGGCAAAGGCGGCCGCCAGGCCCCGCCTTTTTGTGGCTTGCGTGACGTACAGCGGCAGCGTTTGCCGCGCAGCGCCAGCTTTCTGGTGCGTTGTGCCCCGCGCAGCGCATGCGGCTTGCAATGGCGGGCCAATTACCGGAATATTCCAACGTCAAATTTCGTTGCGTTTTGCCGCCGGTCGCGGCCATGAAAGCAACGCTTTACGAAGCGCTCGGGATTCCTCAGGCCGCCTCTGACGAGGAGGTCCGTGCCGCGTTGCGTCGTTTGATCCGCAAGTATTATGCGAAAACGCGCGACGGGCAAGGCAACGTCGAAGAAGCGTTGCGTTTCATCAATCATGCCAGTCGCATACTCAGCGATGGCGACCACCGCCAGCGCTACGATCAGGAACTCGCGGTCACGACGGAGGCGAATACCGAGCAGCGCATCGCGCACTTCGTTTCCAACGTGGCGGTTGAAGCCGGTACCGGAACCGCAACCCAAGCCGGCGACGACGTGATCGACATTGCCGACGAGCGGATTCTTACCACGCCAGGCGAACGGCCGGAAAAAATGTTGCACCACCCGGGATTGACCGAGCGCGTTGTCGCATCGTTCGGGCGCTCGATCACTGGACGTATCGTACTTTGCCTGCTGTTCGGAGCCTTCATCGCCGGCGCGATCGTAATCGTCACACCCGCCGACGCGGTGCTCGTAGCCAAGCAGGTGCTGGTGTGGTTGACGCTTTCCTTGCTCGTCCTGGCCCTGGTCTACGGCGTCGTCCACGGCATTGCGTTCCAGCGCCGCCGTCGGGCCTTGCCCATGCCCTCGCTGGTGCCGCAGACGGACATCGCGATCCTCAACTGGCGGCGCGAAAAGAGCGTCTTCCTCGGCACCGATGCGCCGCAGGAGGACGCGAGCTGGATCTTCCAGCTGCGTATGGCCGAGCTCGAGCGCGCCAAGGCCGGCCGGACGAGCGAACCGCGCCCATGGAATCGCCTCGCGGCGCGCCTGTTCGACTACGCGATCTGGGGCCTCATGTTGGCGCTGCTGCTCTCCGAGTTTCACAGCGCGGCACTGATCAGCGACCAGGCGGCATTCTGGGTCGGCCATCCGCTCGTCGCACCCATACTCATCACCGCGAGCTGGGTGCCGATCGAGGCACTCCTGATCGCGGCCTTGCAGCAGACACCCGGGAAGTGGCTGTTCGGGGTGTACCTGCAATTCTCGATCAGCGACGCCTACGCGCGACGCGACGTGCGAGCCCAGCTGCAACGCGCCTTGCGCCGCGCCTTTCGCGTCTGGTGGGAGGGTATCGGCTGTGGATTTCCCCTGCTGGCGCCAATCCTGATCGCGGTCGCCTACGAGTCGGTAGCCCAGAACGGCGAAACGGATTGGGATTTCGCCGAAGACTGCCTCGTTACGCACAGCCCGCCCGGCGCCCTGAACATCGTCACCGGGGTCATCGGTCTCGCCGCCATGCTTTGGCTCTACGGCGTAGCCTGGCACGAACCGATGGCGGAGTCGATCGCGTTGGCGAAGGCGGTGATCATTTCGTGGGTTCCAACGCCCCCGGAGTTGTTGCCGCACGGCTTGCAGGGCGAGGTCGGCAAGCTCGGGTCGATCCAGCGCATCCTCGCCGCCCCGGCGCCAAGTGCTTCGGGGCCGATCACCCGTGGTTCGGACGTCGACGATACCGACACCAGCGTGTTGTTTGCGGATCGACAGGCGCGGCTTGCGCTGTTGCGCGGCGAAGGGCCGCGCATGCTTAGCGCGGGTAACTGGCGCCGGGCGGCCGAGCTGTGCGAGGCATGGTCCAACCTCGAATTCTGGAGTCCGGAGCCGTGGCGTTGCCTCGGCTACGCGCTGCAGGCGCAGGGCTATCATCAAGATGCGATCTACGCCTTCCGCAAGGCCGAGCAATACGACCCGGGCGATCGCAGCCTTGACAGCGCGATCGAAAAAAGTCAGAGGGGGATCGTGCTCGACTTCCTGAACCGTTATCGCCGCTAGTCGGCCGGTCCGCGAACGGCGCAGCCCGGCGCCGCCGCAAGAGCCCTGGGGGGACGCGGCAAAGAAGCACTAGCTGCTCGCCGCCTTCTCCGCGTTCTCCTGTGCCGCCGCTTCCTTGCGCACTGCGTCCATGTCGAGCGCCGCGGCGGCCGCAAGGACTTCGTCGAGCGCGGCCGCGGATAACGCTCCGGCTTGAGCGAACACGACAAAGTTGTCGCGAAAGATCATCAGCGTCGGTATCGATCGGATGCCGAAATGCGCGGCGAGTTCATGCTCCTGTTCGGTATTGACCTTCGCGAACCGTGTCTCCGGGTGCCGTGCTGCGGTTGCCGCGATGACCGGCGCGAAAGCCCTGCATGGAGCGCACCACGGGGCCCAAAAATCGACCACGGCAAAGGCGCAGCCGTCGATGGCTGCCGCGAAGCTCTCCTTGGTCAGTTCCAGGACCGCGGGCACGCCGTTGGCTACGCCATCCATGGCTCTAGGCAAGCCGGCTTTGGCGCAGGCCTATTTGCGCCTGAGCAGGAACGTGAACACGCCGTCGCGCTCGACCTGCTGCAACAGCTCGTGGCCGGTTTGTTTGGCGAACGCCTGGAAGTCGCGCACTGCCGCCGGATCGGTGGCCAAAATGCGCAGCACCTGTCCACCCACCATATCGTTGAGCGCCTTCTTCGTGCGCAGGATCGGCAATGGGCAATTGAGTCCCCGGGCGTCCACTTCGCGGTCGGCCTGAAGGGTCTGCTCCATCGCCTGAGCCTACACCGTAACGGGCAACCCCGCCTTGGCCCAAGCGGCGATTCCGCCGTCGAGGTGATAAAGGCGATGGAATCCGCGCTGTGCAAGCCACGCGCAGCCCTGCGCGGAGCGCGCGCCGGACAGGCAGTACAACACGCACGGCGCGGCGGCGTCGAGTTCGCCCACGCGCGCCGGTAGGGTCCCGAGCTCGATATGCCTGGCACCGGCAATCACGCCGCGCATGACTTCGGCTGCGCTGCGCACGTCCACGAGCTGCGGCGGCCTGGCACTTTCGAGCAAGGCGCGTAAACCGGCCGGATCGAGCGCTTGAAGCATCGCCTCGGATGCATGCTTGAACGAAGGACGTTGCACGTTCAAGTATAGCAGCGTCGACCGTGCGCCTAACGTCGGATCCTGGCCAGCAACGCCGAGGTGGAACGACCGCCAACAACCGGAATCGCTTCGAAGCGACCGCCCCAGGCGATCACCTCGGCTGCGCCGACGGTCGTCTCGGCCGAGTAATCTCCGCCCTTGACGATGATGTCGGGGTGACATGCCAGCACCAGCGCGAGCGGCGTGTCTTCATCGAAGGTGACGACCAGACTGACTGACTCCAGCGCGGCCAGGAGCGCGACCCGGTCGTCAAGGCAATTGACCGGCCGATCGACGTCCTTGCCGAGGCGGCGCACCGAAGCGTCGGTGTTGACGCCGACGATGAGTGAGGCGCCAAGGCCGCGGGCCTGGTCGAGGTAGGTCACGTGCCCGCGGTGCAGGATGTCGAACACGCCGTTGGTGAATACTCGCGGAGTGGGCAGCGCCGCTAGACAAACCGCCAGGGAATCGCGCGTGGCGATCTTGGCCGCGAATCGCGGCTTCGACGCAAACTTTCCGCCCGTCATCGAGGAAGGTGCGGCGGGGACAGGACGGCGCGGCAAAGACGATGCATGGTCAGATTTCGTCTCCGAGCAAGCTCGCATCGATCGCATCGCACAGGCAGTGGATGGCGAGCAGATGGACTTCTTGGATGCGCGCGGTAACCGTATGCGGGACGCAAATATGCACATCGTCGGCCGTGACCAGTTCACCGATGCGGCCCCCGCCCTTACCGGTAAGCGCAACAATGCGCATGCCGCGCTCGTGCGCCGCATCCACCGCGGCGACCACGTTGCCCGAATTACCGGAGGTCGATATTGCCAGCAGGACGTCGCCCGCGCCGCCCAAAGCCCGCACCTGCTTGGCAAAAACCTGCGCGAAATCGTAATCATTGGCCAGCGCGGTCAGGATCGAGGTATCGGTCGCAAGCGAAATCGCCGGCAGTTCGGGACGCTCGCGCTCGAAGCGGCCGACCATCTCGGCGGCGAAGTGCTGCGCATCGGATGCGGACCCGCCGTTGCCGCAGGCAAGGATTTTGCCGTTGGCCAGCAGGGAGTCGGTCATCAGCGACGCGGCGCGGGCGATGTGCGGCGTCAGCTCGTCGACCGCCGCGAGCTTGAGTTGCGCGCTGTCGGCAAAGTGCGCGCGGATACGGCGTGTCGTGTCCATCGGGTCAGCAGCGGGAGCGACCGACGCCGGGCACCCCGCAGCAGAGCAATTGTAGCAACTTTGGCTACCTCGCCCCTTGCGCCGCTTCGCCGCTCGCGCCGGCGCAGACGCTGCAGCGGCTTCGTCCGTTACTGGGGTGGGATGTAGACCATCGGCTGGCCCCCACGGATCACCATCAGCGTTCCTTCACGCGCGAACACGCGCGACGGTGTCAACGACAGGTGCCCCGTGGCACCGTCGAGCTCGACCCGATCGGGCGCGATAGGGCTGGATAGCAATTGGGCAATCGCGAACGCATCAAGGCCGAGCGCATACAGGCGCTCGAGCACCGGGTCGCCCAAGTCGGCGTGCGGCAGGCGGGCAAGCGCCGGGCTCGAGGGGTCGGCAAGCCAGGGAATCTCGACGTAGCGCACGCCCTCAAGATCGCGCAGCATCGGTGGCGGCAAACCGTCGGCAATCTGGCTGCTGGCGTAGACCGGGCCCGGCGGTAGAAACGACTTGATCAGGGGCGCGTCGCTGGCGTTGACCGCAAGCAGGGTAGCGTCCGCCGGGCGCGCCGCGAGCTCATGGCGCAATACACGAAGAACCTCGGGGTTCGGGTCGAAGCGATAATCGTGCAACGGCTCGCCTCCGGCGCGCTCCCAGGTCACAGCAAAGGCGGCCTTGAATCGGCGTTGCAATGGCGCGTCGCTGACCACGCTCGCTACGACCCGGGCGTCGTCGGCGCGCACCTGACGGGCCAACAACATGGCGTCGCTGTCGAAAGACAGCGTCAAGGCATAGACGTCGTCGGGCAGCGGCGAGCCGTCTTCGGGCTGGTTTAACACCAGTACCCGCGGTCTTGCCGGGGCCAGCGCGAGAACGGTCTTCACATCGTCGCGGATGAGCGGTCCGACGATCAGCGCCGCGCCAGACTCGGTCGCTGCGGCAAACGCGGGCAGTACGCCGTCGTCGCCATGCGAGATGACCTGCACGCGCGCCGTGCTTCCGGCAGCGCCGGCGGCGGCGAGAAACCCGGCTTTGACCGCCGCTGCGGCGCGGCCGTAAGGCGACGATTCGAGGGGCAGGACGAGGCAGATCGCGTCGCTTGTCGGCCGCCTTGAGGGCGCAGTCGCGGCCGGCGCCGGTGGCACCACCGGCTCGGCCGCTGACCGCGCCGCGCCGACCGCTGGCGCGGCGGGCGGTGAGGCCGCCTCCGGCGGCGGTGAGGCCGGCACCGGCGTCGTGGTTGCAGCACGGGGGTGCGAGCCGGACAATGGCCCCGGTCCGGCACACGCGGTCAGCAGCAGCGATGCCGTCAGGAGCAGCGCCAGAGCGGCCTGCGCCGGTGTTGCGTTTCCAAGGTTCAGCGTCATCGGAGGGGGATTTTCGCCATGACGACGGTTGAGGCATTGCCGGCGATCGGACCGGCATTATATGTGGTCGCGACACCGCTCGGAAACCTGCGCGACATCAGCTTGCGCGCGCTCGACGTCCTCGCTCAAGTCGACCGCATCGCCGCGGAGGATACGCGCGTAACGGCCAGGTTGCTCTCACGCCACGGCATCACCACAGCACAACTGTCCTTGCACGCCCACAACGAGCGCCGGCGCGCGGGGGAAATCGTCGCCCTGCTCGCCGCCGGCAAAAGCGTGGCGCTGGTGAGCGACGCGGGAACGCCGGGAGTGAGCGACCCCGGCGCGGCAGTCGTGCACGCGGTGGCGGCCGCTGGCTATACAGTCGTGGCCATTCCCGGTCCGAGCGCCGTGGTGGCCGCGCTTTCGGTATCGGGCCTCGCGGCGCCGCATTGGCTTTTCTACGGCTTCCTTCCGGCGACTGCGGCGGCACGCCGGTCGGCGATCACGCGTCTCCAGGATCTTCCCTTCGCGCTCGTCTTCTACGAGGCGCCGCACCGCATCGCGGCTACGCTCGACGCACTCGTCACGGTACTCGGATCCCCGCGCCGATTTGTTTTGGCGCGCGAGCTGACCAAGCGCTTCGAGTCCATTTATCGTGGATCCCTGGGGGAGGCTGGCGCCTGGCTTGCCGCGGATGCAAACCGCAGCCGGGGGGAGTTTGTCCTGATCGTTGACTCGCCTGACCCGCCAGACGCCGCCGATGGCGCTGCGGACACCTTGGAGCGGGTGCTCACCACCCTGCTCGCCGAGTTACCGTTGGCACAGTCGGTGCGGCTGGCAACGAGGCTCACCGGGACACCACGCAAGCGGGTGTATGCGCTCGCCCTGGCGTTGGCGCAGGCGGCCCGGCACTGAAGTCCCTTGGCCCCGGCCGGGACTTTTGTCGCGCACCAATTTCGCGCAGTTCCGTGCCGTGCGGTGCAAGGGGGAATGCCCTCGCTACGCTAAACTGCAGCCATGAACGATGCGGCCGAGGGCGTGCTCGCCGCCACCGCGGGCGAAGGTTGGCACGGTGAGCTGGCGCTCGTTTACGAGCGCAGCGGCAATCGAAGCGTCCTCACCCGGCGCGCGCATCGCGGGCCGCTGGTGGTGCAGAAGGCGCTCTATCCGGAAGGCGACGCGGTCTGCCAGAGCATCATCGTCCATCCACCGGCGGGCGTCGCCGGTGGTGATCGGCTGGCGCTCGACGTCGCGGTCGGCGCCGATGCCTGGGCGCAACTGACCACGCCTGGCGCCGCGAAGTGGTATCGCTCCTCCGGCCCGGTGGCGCGGCAGCGCCTCGCGTTCTCGGTCGGAGCAGAGGCGACACTCGAATGGCTGCCGCAGGAAACCATCGTCTTTGACGGCGCCATTGCCAGGCTGGAAACCCGTGTCGATTTGCACCCGGACGCGCGGTTCATGGGCTGGGAGATCACCTGCCTTGGCCGCCGCCTCGCGGGCGAGACCTTTCGCCACGGCGGCATTCGGCAGGAATTGGTTATCATGCGCAACGGTCGGCGGCAATGGACAGAGCGCGCGCTTGTGGCGGGCGGCGCGGCGCTGCTGCAATCTCCGGTCGGCCTGAATGGCGAGCCGGTGTTTGGCACATTCTTTGCTGCCGCGCCGCGAGTGTCCGACGCAGTGGTACTCGCGTGCCGGGAGGTCATCTGCGAGAATGGCGACACCGGTATCACACGATTGCCCGGACTTCTGCTCGCGCGGTACCGCGGTGCCGCGCCGGAATCGGCGCGAGACTATTTTGCCGCACTCTGGGCGTGCACCCGTCCCATTCTGGCCGGGCGCCAAGCGGTGTCACCGCGCATCTGGAATACCTGACTTTCGGATCCGTCGACCATGGAATTGACGCCCCGCGAAAAAGACAAATTGCTGATTTTCACGGCCGCGCTGCTGGCCGAACGCCGGCTGGCGCGCGGAGTTAAGCTCAATTACCCCGAGGCGGTGGCCTACGTCACCGCCTCGATCATGGAAGGCGCGCGCGACGGGCGCACGGTGGCCGAACTCATGCACTACGGTACGACCGTGCTCAGCCGCTCCCAGGTACAGGACGGAGTGCCAGAATTGATTCCGGAGATCCAGATCGAAGCCACGTTTCCCGACGGCACCAAGCTTGTTACCGTGCATCATCCGATTCCATGATTCCCGGAGAGATCCTGCCCGCGAGCGGAGACATCGAGCTCAACGTCGGACGCCCAACACTCAAGCTCGCGGTCGCTAATACCGGCGATCGCCCGATCCAGGTCGGGTCGCACTACCACTTTGCCGAGACGAACGCGGCCTTGGTCTTCGATCGCGCCGCAGCGCGCGGCTATCGCCTCAACATCCCGGCCGGTACGGCAGTGCGCTTCGAGCCGGGACAGAAGCGGACAATCGAGCTCGTCGCACTCGGCGGAGCCCGCATCGTGATCGGCTTTTCCGGCGCGGTGATGGGGCCGCTGGACAAGGCAGCGCGGCGGGAACTGCCAGGCAAGGGCAAGCGGCCCGCACCGCGGCGCAAGACGAAGCGAGGGAAGCGATGAAACTGGACCGGCGCGCGTACGCCGAGATGTTCGGACCGACCGTCGGTGATCGCGTTCGCCTGGCCGATACCGACCTCATCATCGAGGTCGAGCGCGACTTCACCATTCACGGCGAAGAGGTCAAGTTCGGTGGCGGCAAGGTGATTCGCGACGGCATGGGGCAGAGCCAGCGCAGCGCCAAGGACAGCGCGGACACGGTGATTACCAATGCACTGGTCGTCGACTGGTGGGGCATCGTCAAGTGCGATATCGCGATAAAAAACGGGGCGATCGCGAGGCTGGGCAAGGCGGGTAATCCCGACATCCAGCCAGGGGTGGACATCGTCATCGGCGCGGGCACCGAGATCATCGCCGGCGAGGGCATGATTGTCACTGCCGGCGGTATCGACTCGCATATTCATTTCATCTGCCCGCAGCAGATCGACGAGGCGCTGATGGCTGGCGTAACGACCATGATCGGTGGCGGCACGGGTCCGGCGACCGGGACCTTCGCGACGACCTGCACGCCCGGGCCGTGGCACATTGGGCGCATGCTCGAGGCGGCCGAAGCGTTTCCCATGAATCTGGGTTTTCTCGGCAAGGGCAACGCGAGCCTCACCGCGCCGCTCGCCGAGCAGGTCGAGGCCGGCGCGATCGGCCTCAAGCTGCATGAGGACTGGGGTACGACCCCGGCGGCCATCGATGCGGCGCTGAAGGTTGCCGACGCGATGGACGTGCAGGTCGCCATTCACACCGATACGCTCAACGAGTCGGGTTTTGTCGAGACCACGATACGAGCCATCGGAGGCAGAACGATTCATACCTATCACACCGAGGGCGCGGGCGGCGGGCACGCGCCGGACATCATCCGGATCTGTGGCGAGCCGAACGTGCTGCCGTCGTCGACCAATCCGACCCGTCCGTACACGGTCAATACCATCGACGAGCACCTCGACATGCTGATGGTATGCCATCACCTCGACCCCAGCATCGCCGAAGACATCGCCTTCGCCGAGTCGCGCATCCGGCGCGAGACGATCGCTGCGGAGGACATCCTGCATGACCTCGGGGCGTTTTCGATGCTGTCGTCGGACTCGCAGGCGATGGGTCGGGTCGGCGAAGTGATCGTTCGCACCTGGCAGACGGCGCACAAGATGAAAGTGCAGCGCGGAAAGCTTGCCCCCGATCCCGCCGCGCATGACAACTTTCGCGTCAAGCGCTACATCGCAAAGTACACGATCAACCCGGCGATCGCCCACGGCATCAGCCACGTGGTCGGCTCCGTCGAGCCGGGGCGCCTTGCCGACCTGGTGCTGTGGAAGCCCGCCTTTTTCGGCGTCAAGCCGGCGCTGATACTGAAGGGAGGAATGATCGCCGCAGCCGCCATGGGCGATCCAAACGCCTCGATACCCACGCCGCAGCCGGTCCATTACCGGCCCATGTTCGCTGCCTTCGGCAAGGCGCTCGCGACGTCGGTAACCTTTGTGTCGAAGGCGGCGCTCAAGAACCGTGCACTGGCGAAGCTCAAGCTGAGCAAGCCGCTAGTCGCGGTCGAGAACACCCGGCGCATCGGCAAGGCCGATCTCAAGCTCAACGACGCCCTGCCGGTTATCGAGGTCGATCCAGAGACTTACGCGGTTCATGCCGACGGGGAGCTTTTGACCTGCGAACCGGCCACCGAGCTGCCGCTGGCACAGCGTTACTTTCTCTTTTGAGGCCATGCTGATCGCGCGGCAGCGGACCGCGGCGCGGGATCGTGCCGACGAAGAGTTGCTGCTGCCCTTCGAGCAGCGCCAGAAAAGCCGCCTGCGCACGCGGCTGCAATCGGGCGAAGAGATCGGGCTATTCCTCGAACGGGGGGCCATCCTGCGTGGCGGCGATTGTCTGCTCGCCGACGACGGCCGCATCGTCCGCATCGTCGCTGCGCCGGAGGCGCTGATGGAGGTGCACTGCATGGATCCGGGCCTGCTTGCCCGCGCGGCCTATCATCTCGGCAACCGCCATTGTCCGGTCGACATCGGTGCCGGGTGGCTGCGTTTCGCGTCCGATCACGTGCTCTCCGACATGCTGCACGGCATGGGCCTCGAGACCACCGCGGTGTCGGCCCCGTTCGAGCCCGAGGCGGGAGCCTACGCAGCGGGGCAGCATCACCATTCGAGCGCGGCGAAACACGCCGGCATCATCCATGACTTCGCGCGCCGGACGGTGCCACCGCAATGACCCTGCCGCCGCCGCCCGACCCGACGCTCGCGCTGGTGCGGATCCTGCAGCTGGCAAGCCCTGCTTTGCCGATTGGCGCATACAGTTATTCCCAGGGCCTCGAGTGGGCTGTTGCGGCTGGCGCTGTCCGCGACACGGCCACCGCGCGCGCCTGGATCGGCGGCGCGCTCGAGCACAGCATGGCGCCCGGGGAAGCCGCCGTGACCTGGCGCGCGCTGAACGCGGCGCAAGCCGAGGATTGGCCGGAGCTCGTCGAATGGAATGACTGGTTCCGCGCGTCGCGCGAAACCTCGGAGCTGCGCGCGGAAACCGAGCAAATGGGAACGTCGTTGGCTAAGCTCGCCTCCGAGCTCGAATTGCTCGACGCGCCGGCACGCGCTGCCGCGAACACGCTGGCGCCGATAGCGCTGCCCGGGGCTTATGCGCTCATCGCGCGCGGCTTCGGCGTCGCGGTGGAGGCTGCGCTCGCAGCTTACGTCTGGTCGTGGCTGGAGAATCAGGTGCTCGCCGCGATCAAGACGATCCCGCTCGGACAATTCGCGGGGCAGCGCCTGCTCGCCGACCTCGGCGCGCGGATTCCCGCCGCGCTCACGCTATCGCGGTCGCTCGCCGCCGAAGACGTAAGCTCCTTCGCACCGGGCCTTGCCCTCGCGTCGTCCCGGCACGAGACGCAGTATTCACGCTTGTTCCGCTCCTAGCCATGGCAACGCAAATCTCCCAACCCTTGCGCATCGGCATCGGCGGCCCGGTGGGCTCCGGCAAGACCGCGCTCACCCTCGCCCTGTGCCGGGCTCTGCGCGATCGCTACTCGCTGGCCGTCGTTACCAATGACATTTATACCGAAGAGGACGCACAATTCCTCGTGCGCAACGGGGCGCTGCCGCCGGAACGGATCATTGGCGTAGAAACGGGAGGGTGTCCGCACACTGCCATCCGCGAGGACGCGTCAATCAATCTCGAAGCGGTGGATCGCCTGGCGCAGCGCTTCGGCAACCTCGACATCGTGTTCGTGGAAAGCGGCGGCGACAATCTTGCTGCAACGTTCTCTCCGGAGCTCTCGGATCTGACTCTGTACGTTATCGATGTCGCGGCCGGCGACAAAATCCCGCGCAAGGGCGGCCCGGGCATCACAAAGTCCGATCTGCTGGTGATCAACAAGATCGATCTGGCGCCCCTGGTCGGTGCCTCGCTGGAAATCATGGAGCACGACGCGCGCAAAATGCGTGGCGAGCGGCCGTTTGTGTTCACTAACCTCAAGACGGGGCAGGGGCTCGAGGTCGTCGTGCGCTTCGTGGAAGATCACGGCATGGTCGGCATCGCTGCGGCCCCTGGCGCGCGAGCCGCAAGCGACTGATACGGTCGCGCCTGCCTGGCGCGCCGGGTTTGGCTTCCCGGGCATGTGGCGCGCGTTCGCACCAGCGCCCAGACGGGGCGGGGTCACGATGTCGCCCTCGGCGCATGCGCCGGCGAGGGACAAGTTCCAAATCAGTGCGCACCGTCCCGGTACGCACCGCGGTGGGGCTATCGCACTCGCCTTCGACTGCGTCCTCCGCGGCATTTATGGCCGGTTGATACCGGGCGGAGAAAGCAAAATCAGCGCGTTACGTTGCGCGCCCACCCCATGGCATGGATCGTGCGATACATGAGGTGCGGGGGCGTTTGTCGCACCATTGCTGCGCGATGCGCGTTCGCCCTCCACACACCTCAGGGCAGGTTTTTCAACCACACGATAACGGGGTAACTCCATGCAACGTAGACGCTTTCTGAAACGACTGGCGCTGGCCGCCGCGCTGGCCACGGGTGGCCTCGCGAGCGCCCCGCCAGCACTGGCTGCCGATACGATCAAGGTCGGTGTCCTGCATTCGCTGTCGGGGACAATGGCTATCAGCGAAACAGTGCTCAAGGACGTAACCCTGATGACGATCGACGAGATCAATGCCAAGGGCGGCTTGCTGGGCAAGAAGCTCGAGGCAGTCGTCGTCGACCCCGCGTCGAATTGGCCGCTGTTTGCGGAAAAGGCCCGCCAGCTGCTGACCCAGGACAAAGTGGTGGTGGTCTTCGGCTGCTGGACCTCGGTTTCGCGCAAGTCGGTTCTGCCTGTGTTCGAGGAACTTAACGGCCTGCTCTTCTACCCGGTGCAATACGAGGGCGAAGAGCTGTCGAAGAACGTCTTCTACACCGGCGCGGCTCCGAACCAACAGGCGATCCCGGCGGTTGAATACCTGATGAGCAAGGAGGGCGGCGGCGCCAAGCGCTGGGTCCTTCTGGGCACCGACTACGTCTATCCGCGTACCACCAACAAGATCCTGCGCTCGTTCCTCCACTCGAAGGGAGTCGAGGACAAGGACATCATGGAGACGTATACGCCGTTCGGGCACAGCGACTATCAGACCATCGTCGCCGACATCAAGAAGTTCTCTTCCGGGGGCAAGACCGCCGTGGTGTCGACCATCAATGGCGACTCCAACGTTCCTTTCTATAAGGAGCTTGGCAACTCCGGCCTGAAGGCGACCGAGGTGCCGGTCGTGGCGTTTTCGGTCGGGGAAGAGGAACTGCGCGGCGTCGATACCAAGCCGCTGGTCGGCCAGCTGGCGGCCTGGAACTACTTCATGTCGCTGAAGAACCCGGCCAACGACGAGTTCAAGAAGAAGTGGGCGGCCTATACCAAAAAGATGAAACTGCCGAATGCCGACAAGCCGCTGACCAACGATCCGATGGAAGCTGCGTACATCGGTATCAATATGTGGGCGCAAGCCGTCGAGAAGGCCAAATCGACCGACACCGACAAGGTGATCGCTGCGATGGCCGGCCAGACGTTCAAGGCGCCGGATGGATTTACCATCAAGATGGATGAGAAGAACCACCACCTGTGGAAGCCGGTATTCATCGGCGAGATACAGGCCAACGGTCAGTTCAACGTCGTGTGGAAGACTCCCGGACCGATCAGGGCAACGCCGTGGAGCCCCTACATTCCGGAAGACAAGGGCAAGAAGGACGAACCCGAGAAGAAATAACGGGGCACGTTCCAAGACACAGCGGCGGCGGCCCGTGATCACCCGCTGCCGCGCTGTGTTGACCGCAGTTTCCCCAAGGGGCAAGGAGGCGCGATGACCCGGTTCATCGCCGGATGGCTGCGCGCGTGTGTGGCCGGCGGCGCCATTTTGTTTTTGACGTCGGCAACGGCCGCGGTTGCTCCGCAGACCGTGCGCGACCTCGCCTTCGGGGAGAGCGACGCGAAGATCGCGGCGATCGCTGCGCTGACGTCCAGCGGTGATGCGGAGGCGCTGGCGCTGCTGCAGGCATTGCTCGACGGCGAGGTGCAGACCGTCGGCGAGAATCAGGTTCTGCTCGTCAAAGGAGACGCGGCGACCGATCTGCTGACCGGCAAGGCAGTGAGTCCCGTGCCCGGGGACCGGGACGACATCGTCATCAACAACCGCGTGCGCAGAGAGCTGGGGACGGCAATCGCCGCGTTGAAGCTTGCCTCCCCAGACCGATCGACTCGCCTGGCTGCCGCCGTCGCGCTTCAGGATGACGCCGACGAGGACACCCTGCCGTTGATCTCGAAGGCGCTTGCTCAGGAGCACGATGCCGAGATCAAGGAACGCCTGTCGCTGATGCGGGCTTCTATCCAGCTTTCGAGCAAGGACAAGACAACACGCATCGGCGCCATTCGCGAGCTCGCCGAAAGCAGCAATCCCTACACCAAGACCCTGCTGCTCGGCGTGCTTGAGCAGAAGAACGGCAGCTACGTCGAATCCGACCCCGAAGTCCGCGCCGAAGCGGAAAAGTCGCTGCGTTCGGTCGAGAGTAAGCTCGCCACCGGCGAGATGATCGGCCTGGTGTTCAGCGGCATAAGCCTGGGGAGCATTCTGCTGCTCGCTGCACTGGGGCTGGCGATCGTCTATGGCCTTATGGGCGTCATCAACATGGCGCATGGCGAGCTGATCATGATCGGCGCTTATGCGACCTACGTCGTGCAAGACCTTTTTCGCCACTACGCGCCGGGCGCATTCGACGCCTACCTTGTCTGCGCGGTTCCAGTCGCGTTCGCTGCGTCCGGGCTGGTCGGCATGGCACTCGAGCGCAGCGTGATCCGGTTCCTGTATGGCAGGCCGCTGGAAACCCTGCTGGCGACCTGGGGCATCAGCCTGATCCTGATGCAGACGGTGCGCACGATCTTCGGCGCACAAAACGTCCAGGTAGAGAATCCGTCCTGGATGTCCGGCGGCTTCGTCGCCATGACCGGCATCGTGTTGCCCTGGAGCCGCATCGTGATTATCGGCTTTGCCGCGCTCGTGCTGCTGCTCATGTGGCTGTTGCTGACGCGGACGCGACTGGGTCTGTTCGTACGCGCGGTCACGCAGAACCGGCCGATGGCAAGCTGCACCGGGGTGCCGACCAAACGCGTGGATACCCTTGCCTTCGGCCTTGGGTCGGGCCTCGCCGGGCTTGCCGGCTGCGCGTTGTCGCAGATCGGCAACGTCGGCCCCGACCTCGGCCAGAGCTACATCGTCGATTCGTTCATGGTCGTCGTGCTCGGCGGTGTCGGCCAACTTGCCGGCACGGTTTACGCGGCGCTCGGGCTCGGTATCGTCAATAAGATTGTCGAGGCCTGGTCGGGTGCCGTGCTCGCCAAGATCGCGGTTCTGGTATTCATCATCATTTTCATCCAGAAACGGCCGCAGGGCATGTTCGCGCTCAAGGGACGGATCGCGGAGGGCACTTGATGGGGACCGCGTTCGCACCAGCGGGGGCGATTGGTGGCCCGCGCTTCATCGGCCTGTTGAGCGCCGGCGGCTGGTCGCTTTACGGCCTCGCCGCCATTGTTCTGTTTGTCGTGTTTCCGCTGCTCCATCTGGCGGTCCCTGCCGACAGCTTTTTGCACCTGTCGGACTATTGGGTCACGCTGATCGGCAAGATCATGTGCTATGCGATCGTCGCGCTCGCCATGGATCTGATCTGGGGTTACACGGGAATCCTTTCCCTCGGGCACGGCCTGTTCTTCGCGCTCGGTGGCTACGCGATGGGAATGTACTTGATGCGCTCGATCGGGCACGAAGGCGTCTACCAGAGCGACCTCCCCGATTTCATGGTGTTTCTGGACTGGAAAAAATACCCCTGGTATTGGAGCTTCACCGATCACTTCTGGTACGCGGCAATGCTTGTCGTGCTCGTTCCCGGGCTCGTGGCGTTGATTTTTGGCTACTTCGCGTTCCGTTCGCGCGTCAAGGGGGTTTACTTCTCCATCATCACCCAGGCGCTTACCTACGCGTCGATGCTGCTGTTCTTCCGCAACGACACCGGATTCGGTGGCAACAATGGATTCACCGACTTCAAGCGTATCCTCGGCTTTCCCATTACCGCGCCGCAAACGCGCATGGCGCTGTTCGTGATAACCGCCGCCGCGTTGCTCGGATTTCTCCTGGTCGGTCGCTGGATCGTGACGTCCAAACTCGGCCGGGTGCTGACCGCGATTCGCGATGCCGAGACGCGGGTTATGTTTTCCGGCTACAACCCCGTGTATTTCAAGCTGTTCATCTGGACGCTTTCGGCAGTCATCTGTGGCATCGCCGGCGCTCTCTACGTACCCCAGGTGGGGATCATCAACCCGAGTGAAATGTCGCCGGGCAACTCGATCGAGATCGCCATCTGGACCGCCGTTGGCGGGCGCGGCACCTTGGTCGGGCCGGTGCTCGGCGCGGCGGTGGTCAATCTCGGCAAGAGCTGGTTCACCAAGGCTTTTCCCGAATACTGGCTGTTCGCACTGGGCCTGCTATTCATTCTGGTGACGCTGTTTCTGCCGCGCGGTATCGCCGGCCTACTGGCGCGCAAGAAGGCGGCATGAGCGAAGCCGAGACACGCGAGAATTGGGACGATCCGGTAGCCTCCGGCGCCCGTGTTCTCACCGAAGGCGTCGATACCACGCATCGCGGCATTCTCTACCTCGACGGCATCAGCGTGAGCTTCGACGGTTTCAAGGCCCTGAATAACCTTTCGTTGCTGATCGATGCCGGTGAGCTTCGCTGCGTCATCGGGCCCAACGGTGCAGGCAAGACAACGATGATGGACGTGATCACCGGCAAAACGCGCCCCGATCTCGGCACCGCGTTCTTCGGCCAGACGATCGATCTTACCCGCCTCACCGAGGCCGAAATCGCCGGCGCCGGCATCGGCCGCAAGTTTCAGAAGCCTACCGTGTTCGAGCGTCACACGGTGTTCGAAAACCTCGAACTGGCGATGAAGGCCGACAAACGCGTCGGACCGACGTTGCGTGCCCGCCTCGACGCACCGGCGCGCGAGCGCATCGTTTCGACCCTGGAGACAATCAAGCTGCTGCCGGAGGCCGCGCGTCCGGCAGGGATGCTCTCCCACGGCCAGAAACAGTGGCTGGAAATCGGGATGTTGCTCATGCAGGAGCCGCAACTGCTGCTACTCGACGAGCCGGTTGCCGGCATGACCGACGAGGAGACGCTGCGCAGCGCCGAGCTGTTCGTGTCGCTCGCGGGCAGATACACGCTGATCGTGGTCGAGCACGACATGGACTTCGTCGCCCGCATTGCGCAACGCGTTACGGTTTTGCACGAAGGCAGCGTGCTCGCCGAAGGTTCGATGGAACAGATCCAGCAGAACGAACAGGTGATCGAGGTTTTTCTTGGGCGCTGAAACAATGCTATCGGTCGCGCGGCTGAACCAATACTACGGCGGCAGCCATACCCTGCGCGATGTGGCGTTCGACGTGCCGCCGAACGCCTGCACGACACTCCTCGGCCGCAATGGCGTCGGCAAGACCACACTGCTCAAGTGCCTGATGGGATTGCTCCCGGTCCGTACCGGCGAGGTCAAGCTCGACGGCGTTAGCATCAGCGCGCTACCGCCCTATGCTCGGGCGGCACTGGGTATTGGTTATGTGCCGCAGGGACGCGAGATTTTTCCCCGTCTCACAGTCGAAGAAAATCTGCTGATGGGGCTTGCCACCCAGGACCGCGGCGTGGGCATCCCCGAGTTCGTCCTGGATATGTTTCCGGTATTGAAGAGCATGCTGCATCGTCGCGGGGGCGATCTTTCGGGTGGGCAGCAGCAGCAACTCGCCATTGGTCGAGCGCTCGCGATGCGACCAAGGCTGCTCATCCTCGATGAGCCAACCGAAGGCATCCAGCCGTCGATCATCAAGGATATCGAGCGGGCCATCCGCAAGCTGATTGCGGCCGGTGGAATGGCCATCCTGCTCGTCGAGCAATACTATGACTTCGCCAAGTCGCTCGCCGACCACTACGTCGTGTTGTCGCGCGGCGAAGTCGTCGCCAAGGGGAGTGGATCGACGATGGACGAGGACAACGTCCGCGCCCACTTGTCCGTGTAACGATTCTGCGTCGGTGCACTACAATTTGCGCATACACTCGCCAATGCGCGATCGCTGTGGGTGGTCCCGGTGCGGAGACGGCGCGAAGGGCGAGGAGTGAACCAGGGGAGCGCCGTCCCGCCCGGGTATGCACCAAGCAGCAAGGGCTGTGCCAGTGTGCGCAGTGACCTCGCGACACCGGCGTAGGCTTGGCGCGCGCCGTCGCGCGTCACTTCGCGACAGAATCCGGCGCGCCCAACCGGGTGCTGCCACGCGTCATTCGAGGAGCGGCTCGATGAGCTCCGGCGTGTCGTTGGCGGGACGGTTGACCTTCGCGCTTACTGGATAGGCACGCATGGCTTCAGACGGATACGGCCGGAGCATTGCCAGCGCCTGCTGGTGCGTGCCGGTCAGCCAGGTTTCGTAGTCCTCGGGAGCGATGATGACTGGCATGCGATTGTGGAATTTGGCGGCAAGCTCGTTCGGCTCGCAGGTGATGATGCAACACGAATCGACGCTTTCGCCCTCGGGATCCTTCCAGCGCTCCCACAGCCCCGCGAAGGCGAACAGCTCCCCGCTCGCCAGCATGAGTCGATAAGGCTGCTTGCCACGCGGCGTCTGCAGCCACTCGTAAAAACCATCGGCAGGGATCAAACAGCGCCGCAGTCTGAACGCGGCGCGAAACGCCGGCTTGCTGTCGACGCTCTCGCTGCGCGCATTGATCAGACGTGCACCGATCGAGCTGTCCTTGGCCCAGCGGGGGATGAGGCCCCAGCGCATCCGCCGCGCCTCGCGCTGCATATCGCTCGTTGGAATCACGACAATGCGCTGCGTCGGTGCCACGTTGAAGCGCGGGGTGTAGAACTCGGGCTCGACCGGGGCAAAATTGTCCAGGCCGAACTTTGCCGCGATTTGGGCTGGCTGAGTGAGGGTAAAGCGTCCGCACATGGCGCTATTCTAGCGTTGCGGCATGGCGGCATGAGGGTACCGGCGGCCGGCACGGGACATTTTGGGGCAAGTCGGGAAAACGTCAATATAATGACTCACCTCGATACAGGCCGCCGCGGCACCTGAGCCCCACGGTAGCCGTTGCGTCCGCATAGAGCACGTTTCCGATGGCATTCGAAGATCTCGCCGCGCTCTCCCGTCGCGACCGCGTGCGCTTGGCGTTGCTGGTGGCGGCCTTGGTGGCGGTACTGGTCTGGGTGTCGGCGAAATTTGTCGAGCCCGGACCGCCGCGCCATATCATGCTCGCGTCAGGGCCCGCAAGCGGCATCTACAACCAGTATGCCTTGCGCTACAAGGAAATCCTCGCCCGCGAGGGGGTTGCCGTCGACGTGCGCATGACCCGGGGCGCGGCCGATAACCTTGGCTTGCTGCTCGACCCGAAGTCAGGCGTCGACGTCGCCTTCATGCAGGGCGGTGTCGCCAGTTTTCCGGCGGCCGAAGGGTTGGTGATGTTGGCGAGCCTCTATTACGAGCCGCTATGGATTTTTTATCGCAACACGGAGCCGCTGACGAGAATGAACGAGCTGCATGGCAAGCGGATTGCCATCGGCACCTTAGGCAGCGGCACGCGTGCGCTCGTGGCCCAAATGTTCGCCGCCAACGGCTTGACTAACGCCAGCGGCGTCGGGCGTGACAACACCGACATCGTCGCACTCGGGGGCGACGATGCGCTGCGTGCGCTGAAGGCAGGCGAGATCGATGCCGCCCTATTCGTCGGCGGTGCGGACACGCCGATCATCCAGCAGGCGCTACGCGACCCTTTGCTCAAGCTCATGAGTCTCAGGCGCGCCGACGCCTATGCGCGGCGCTTTCCGTTTCTGACAAAGCTCACGTTGCCGTATGGGACAATCGATCTGGCGATCAACGTCCCGGATCAGGATGTGTCGATGGTCGGCACCAAGGCAATGCTGGTCGCGCGTGACAGCTTGCATCCGGCGCTAGTTGACCTGCTCGTCGACGCCGCGCGCGAGATTCACGGACACCAGGGATACTTCGAGACCGCAGGGGAGTTTCCAGGAACCGCGCAGGTCGACATCCCCGTCTCGCCCTTTGCCGACGAGCACAAGCGCTTCGGTCCGAGCTATCTGCACCGCTACTTGCCGTTCTGGCTTGCGACTTTCGTCGAGCGGGCAATCATCCTTATCGTTCCGCTCATCGTAGTCCTCGTCCCACTGATGAGACTCCTGCCGCAGTTCTTGCGTTGGCGCGTACGCTCGCGCATCTATCGCTGGTACGGCGAACTGGCATTGCTGGAGCGCGACGTGGCAACCCGGCAGGGAGCCTTGCCGGTTGAGCAATGGTTGCAGGACCTCGATCGGGTCGAGCGGGCGGCCGAGCACATCCACACCCCCGCGAGCTTTGCCAGCGAGGCTTACACGTTGCGCGAGCACATCGGGCTGGTGCGCCGTGCGGTGCTGGCAAAGGCGGGCGCGGCGGCTGCGGCCTCGTCGTAATCGCACGCCCTCTTCGTCGATTTCCCGAGGTGGCGTCTTGCCGTCAGCCACCGGCATGGTCGGTGCGCGACGGCGATCGGATGGAGCGGCGCTGGACAATGGCCGGCCGCAAAGACCTGCAACACCGCTCCGGGAAGGGCTTGCTGGGTCGGACCGCGTTACCGAACCGCTGGCGCGACCGGCATCGCCTATTCCGGGAGCACGACGCCGGCCGCCAATGGCCGGACGGGGAGCACGAGCTTGCGGTCAGCGATCGCCCTTTGCTCCGTAGTGAGCGTCGCGTAGAGTGCCTTACCCGCACCGACAATATCCTCGATTGCTGTCAGCCGGTTGCGTTCACGGTCCGTAAGTTGATCCAATTGCTGCACCGCGGTCGCGTCCGTCGGCCGCGGCGCGACACGCGCCGCGAACTGGCTGCGCGTCATGTCATCCGCGAGGCGCAGGATCTTGTCTGCGTACGCGTTCCACGCGGCGCGTTGCTCCGCGCTGGGCTTTAGCTCGTTCTCCAATTGATCGAGTTGGACCAGTACCGGAGCGCCAACGCTCGTCAGCGGATCCGTCGCGGCGCGACCGCTCGTGCTGCTCGATCCCGGCGGCGTATGACCGTGCCCACCCGGAAACTGTGCGGAGGCCCCCGGTGAGCCCATCGCCACAACGCCCAACATGACCGCGAATATCCAATGCACTCTTCGCATAATGCACCCCTTCGAATCGCAGCGACCGGTAAAACGGAAAATGCCCTGCCACACCGGCCCCACGGTACACGTGACCGCGATCGCGTGGTTTGCGCGGGCCGGAAGACAAACCTCTTGTCACGCGTGCCTGCCGGCCCTGGCGGCATCAACAGCAATTGGCAACCATGAACCTTGGGCCCACCGATGGTACAACGACGCCGCTGCGGCGCCAGTCAATCGCATGACTAGGCCGCAAGGTAGATTGCGAGAAGCAGACCGAGCGAACCGAGGGTGAGCGCCAAGATGACCGGAAAGGCGCGGCTATGTAGCCGCGGTATATCATCGGCCGGGAGGGACAAAATAAAGCCCCGGTGCTGGATCGCGGCGAAGATCATGGATACGACGCCAAGCAATACTAGCGCAATTCCAATAGCGCTCGAGAAATGTGACGGAGAGGCGACCGGAGCGGCGGATTGCGTGCGCTCTTTGGCGAGCAGGGTCAGGAAAAGCCCGAAGCGGGCCACGACGAAGCCAAAGCCCATGACGGTGAGGCCGGTGCGGATCCAAGCCAGCAGAGTGCGTTCGGCTGCAAAGAAAACGCGCGGATCAGACATGGGAAAAACGTGAGAGTGGAATGGGGCCGTACCGGATCGAAGATTGCGGTCCTGCTAACTTCCTTTCGCGTTTCGACACATTGCGTTCGTGCGTCGCTTAGCGACCGCCGGCCTGCTGGACCTCATCTTGCTCCCGATTCGGGGGAAACCCAAATGCCTCGAATTGCCTCTGCATTGGCGGCACTACCCAAGGGTGGCAATCCGTACATCTCCTCGAGCGTACGCAGTACATTGTAATGATCGATACGGTAGGCATACTTACCCGGGCGCACCATCGGACCGATAAACAGAGTCGGAATCCAATTTTCACCTGACCCATCGTCCTCGTCCCACGTCACGATCAAAAGGCCGTTATGGGTCTTGGCCCACTGTACGTATGCGTCCAGATTTACCTTTAGCCAAGCGTCCCCGCGAGCAATCTGGTCGAGGAGAGTGCGACCGTCATGCATATCGTTAATCAAATTGGGAACGATCATCGAGACGGTCGGCAACCGTGCATACTCTGACGGAAAATTGGCAAACGGTATATTGATGTCTGACGAGATGTTATTGCCCTGCCAGTTTACGGCGGGATTATGCTTCCGCGCGTAATGATTGTCTGGCGATAAACATGCGGAATAGCCAGTGAAAGGCATGGATTCTGAAAACATCCCGAAGCTCGAGCCATTCTTCCGAAGTTGGCTGGCCAGGTTCTCACCCGATACAGAAATCGGGCATTGATCATTCAATATGCCGTGTGTCGACCCGGAAAACAGGATCAGGTAATTTGGCTGGCTAGGGTGCGTAACAGCAAACGAATTCGTAAATAGCGCACCCTCATCGGCGAGTCGATTTATGTATTGCGCAGCCGGGTTGCCGATAATCTGCTTATAGGATTTATTTTCCTCGACGACGATAACCACGTGATCCGGTCGGGGCGACTGCTTGAGATCTAATGCCGGGCTAATTGTTTTGCTTTCGAAGGATTCGGCTATCGCTAGTTGCGCACAAATCACCGCTACGATGCTGAAACTCAGCAGAATCGGTCTAAGTCGTGGTCCGTCGGTGTTGCTCATCTATTTCCGGGGCCCACTACCCTCGATATTCCAAACGAGAGCAACAGCCAGGCACGTAAGTTTGGTGCTAATGCCACGAGCGGAACGTACGAGTGGTCGCGGTAAACAAGGCTGCACCGCGCACTAACCCTGCTTCCGGCAGCACCAAAACACATACATACTCTTAAACGTCTTAGGGTATTCGTCTTCGAACTTATTCCATGCCACAAGGTTTGTGCGTGCGTCCATGTCAGGAAACATTTCCTTGAATCGGTTGCGCACGGTTGGCGTGCATTCAAGTTCGAGTAACTGCAAGCCCATCTGCTCAAGAGCTTCTTGGATCCGTGGTAGCGTGAATTGGTGCTCTTGGACATGCATTATCAGATCACGACATTCATCGAGCGCGAAGAAGTCAGCAAAATCCATCACGTCTCTTGCGGGATGTCCATCGGGCAGCTTGATAATGGCACGACGGCAGCGGCGGACTCCCTGTGGAGTCATCGGAAAACCCTGGGACCGAGCGAATTCTCTCGCGGCCCGAATGGGACCACGTGCCTTCTCACTGTACACTCCGATCCTCATCAGGCCATCCGGTTCCAGCAGGTTGACCAATATCCGCCAACCCTCCATTGGGTCCTCGAGATGATGGAGCACCCCGCAGCAATCGACGACGGTGAAGCGCGTATCTAGGGCGCCGAGCTTGAGGATGTCGGCTTGTCGGTAGGCAATGTTGGAAACCCCGAGGCGTTCGGTCATCCGCGCGGCGTAGCCAAGACTTGCCAGACTCAAATCGACAGCCAAGATTTCGCTGTCAGGATAAGCCTTAGCGAGCCCAATCGAATGCCTGCCGGTGCCGCATCCGGCGACGAGTATCCGCACCGGGCGGGGGTGGACGCGAACCTCCCGATCGGGGTGCAGTCGGCGGCGTAGCTTTTCTATCGTATCGATGTCCGGATCGGGCATCGCGAACCATCGAGGATAGGGGTTCTCCTCATACTGCGCGCGCACGGCAATGGAAATTTCGTTGTCGATGGCTGTAATCGACGGTACCTTCCTGGCTATTTCGCGCTCGCGTGCTGGATTCTCAAGTTGCCCCTGCACGATGGGCCGAAATGCCTTATTCCAGTGGGCCAGCGGACATTCGAGCAGCCGGTCGCTACCGGCCAAGGTGTGCAGGGATTCATAGAGTGACGCTACTGCGAACGACGCCTCAAGATCTGGCAGGCTCACGGTCGCTCCGAGCAGCGCGTCCTGAAGAGCTTCTCGCAAATTCGTCACTCGCTGGAGTTCATTCTCGTCAGCGAGAAGCACGTAGCCCGAAACATGACATTGCCGAGCCAGGGCGTATATAAATTCCGTCGGTACCCCCGGAACGAAAACCTCCGGTCCGACCTCCACGTTGAATCGCAAAAGGATACATCGGCGTGCATGCGCCAAGACCTCTTCCACTTCGACATCTGCGACTCGAATGCGAGGCAACGCCGCCAGCAGGAGCGGGTCTAGCAAGAATGCCGTAACGGACGGATTAATTGAATTGAAGGTGTCTTCACCTCGCCGAGCGTCATGCTGCAAGATCCGAAATCCTTCCCCCCTTTTATCGATACGAAGATCGAAGGATTGAGAAATGACGATAAGCCGTCGTCCAGGCAAAGGCTCAAGAGAACCTTCCGTTCCCTCTCCCCAACCCTAACGGGTGCAATATCGTTGAGTGCCTGCGTAAGATTCCTGCGTACCTGAACATTGGTCGGCTCGTTCGCGGCCAAGTCAAAAAGAAGCTGAATCGCCTCCTGATTGCGCCCCATCAATTGCAGCACGGACGCCAGTTCGAGCTTCGCCTCGAAATAGTCCGGATTGAATGCAAGCGCTTTGCGATAGCTGCTCTCTGCGTCTGATAGTCGGCCAAGCAACTTCACGCTCATTCCGAGTGCCGCATGCGCCAGGTGGTTCTCCGGCTCCAGTTCCAACACATAGCGACTATTCTCGACGGCAGTCTTCAGTCGCCCCATTTTCTGCAGGAGCGGAATGGAATTGAGAAGCGCGCCCACGTAATCTTCGCGTAAGCTGACCGCTTTTTCTAGTGCCGCGAGCGCGTCTTCATTGCGCCCGACAGCCTCCAGCGTGGCAGCCAGCCCAACCAGGGCCTCGGGAAATTCATCTTGAAACCGCAACGCGTTGCGAAACCCAGATTCTGCTTCCGGATATTGCGAACGCGATAATTGCATAAGTGCAAGGTTGTAGTGCGCTGCGGCGTATTTCGGATCGACTGCGATTGCCTGCTGGTAGGACGCCATCGCGGTAGGCAGTTCACCCGCTGCCTGTAGCGCGATCCCAAGATTCATATGGGCAGGAGCATACGCATCGTCCGCCTCCAGAGCCTGGCGGTAATAGTGAAGCGCCTTAGTCTGATTGCCGGA
Organism: uncultured beta proteobacterium; assembly: GCA_963763625.1. Classification (GTDB taxonomy): domain Bacteria; phylum Pseudomonadota; class Gammaproteobacteria; order Burkholderiales; family Casimicrobiaceae; genus PALSA-1003. The sequence continues at coordinate 228,335 of CAVXPH010000006.1, forward strand.
AGCTTCAGCGGCAATGCCGCGATCCACCAACGTCTGCGCCAACCTAGTCTCGCGGGCAAGAGCCGGCACATCCGCGCGGCGGGGTTTGAGCAACTTGTGGATCGAGAAACTCACAACGGCGTCAGCGTCAGAACAGCGCATCCGTGTTGAGACTGGGGGCGATGCGGATCCGGGAAGTGCGTTGCCCCGGATTACCGCCGCGACAGAGCGAACTAATCATGGAGAAATGTTAGCTCCGGTATGGTTGTGGCGAACAACCATCTCATGGGCGCGTGCTCGCGACTTGACCCGGCAATACGGGTTAGAGTAAAACCTCAAGACTTGTATCGCTACGCGCGGATTACTTAGCTTTATTTGGAACGCGAATCCCTGCACGTACATTAAAGAGGGCGGAAATCGATGCACAGAATTAGGCACAAACAGGCTTACGCCATAAGGTGACGCTATGTTGTTCGGCATTTTGAAGAATCTGTTAAAGGAGGGCAATCCTTCGACAGAACGTTCGACGCAAATAAAACCAGTAAGCAAAGGAGTCGCGACGACTCCTGTCGCAGCGTTGGCTGAAGAAAACTGGCGCCGTACGCTCGGACTAAATCCTAACTTTGCAGAGGCCCACAACTACCTCGGCGTTGCGCTCAAGGATAACACGCGTTTGGATGAAGCAGAAGCAGCATTCCGAAGTGCGGTCAACCTGCAACACGAAAACGTCGTGGCGCATTACAACCTGGGAGTTGTACTCGCAGAAACCAATCGCCCGCAGGAAGCAGAAAAAATGTACCGGCGTGCGCTGCACCTGCTGCCCGAATTTGTCGAGGCGCACAACAACCTGGGCATCATTCTCCTGAATACCAAGCGTCTGGTCGAGGCAGAAGCTGCCTTTCGACGCGCACTTGAGCTAAACCCCGATTACGCCGATGCAAAGAAAAACTTGGTGGTCGCCCATGCGGAAATCGAGCGTTTCGCTGAACTCGAAGCAGGGTACCGGCATACGCTCGAATTAACGCCAAATTCCGCCACGGCCTATATCGAACTGGGCAACCTTCTCAAGGGCACCCAGCGCCTGGCTGAAGCGGAGGCGGCCTTTCGCAGTGCGATCAAAGTGCAGGGAGATAACGTAGCGGGCTTCCAATCCCTGGGGGATCTCCTCGCTGAAACCAGGCGACCGTGGGAAGCAGAGGAGGCGTACCGAAGCGCGCTCAAGTTGCAACCGAGTTTCGCGAAGGCTCACAGCAACCTTGGTTTGGTTCTCCTCCACACCAAGCGATTGGCTGAAGCCGAGTCGGCGTGTCGAACTGCGCTTAAATTTGAGCCTACTTCTGTCGAGGCTCTCAACAATCTGGGCGTAGTGCTCATAGATACCAAGCGTCCGACGGAAGCGGAGACAGCTTTCCGCCAGGCAGTTTTGAACCAGCCAGATCACGAGAGGGCCAACATAAACCTAGGCCTCGTTCTCAAGGAAATCAGAAGCCTGTCGGACGATGAAGCGGCATGTCGCATTGCGGTCGACTTGCAACCTAATGGTGCCATGCCCCACTACAAATTGGGTCAAGCGCTACTGGCGCTTGGGAAACTAGATGAGGCGATTGCCAGCTTCACCCGGGTTCTTTCTCTCGAACCGGATTATGCCAATGCGCATAATAACTTAGGTGTGGCGTTTGGAAGGCAAAAGCGAATCGACGAAGCGATCGCCTGCTATCTCAAGGCAATCTCAATCAAGCCGGATTTCGTGAACGCCATGGCCAATCTTGGCGCGGCTTACTTCATGAAAGGGGACCTTCAACAAGCGGCGAAGTGGAATCAGGCAGCGCTGGCAATCGAGCCGAGCCATGCGGGCGCCAACCAAAGCATGGGGCTAATTCTGCTGGAAACAGGACATAGAGATGAAGCGAAACAACAGCTCGATCGTGGGTCTGGCAGACAAGTAATATCTATCGAATATGCAACCGACCCGATAAGAACGGTACTTATACTTTGGACTTCGAAAATCGGTAATGTGCCTCCGCGTGCGACTGAATTCCTTTTCCCGGCTGATGTCAATACTCGCGTCAATTGGGTAATTGAATCTGCAGATGATGATCAAACCGATAACCTGCCGAACTATGATTTAGTGTTCAATGCAATGGGTGATCCTGATCTAAGCGGAGAGGCCAGCGGACCAGTCAAGCGATTTACCGAGGTGTGCTCAAAACCGTTGCTCAACCATCCTGACAAAGTGGCACGCACAGCGCGCAATAAGCTACCGACCTTGCTCGATGGAATAGACAACATCGTTGTGCCCCCGGTCTGGAGGTTTGCCAACAGCACCGAGTGGGACGAATCAGTCGTGCAACTTCCAATGATAGTGCGGCCAGTAGAGTCCCACGGTGGCACGGGTCTCAAATTGGCCAGAACGGCGACCGAGCTTGCGCAGTGTAGAGCGATGCAGGACGGTGCGGTGTACCTGTCGCCCTTCAAAGACTTCCGTTCTGCCGATTCTTGGTTCCGCAAATATCGAGTAATCTTTGTCGACCGCAAGCCATATCCCTATCACTTGGCGATATCGCAGAACTGGATCGTGCACTATTACACTGCCGATATGGAGTCCTGCCCATGGAAGTTAGAGGAAGAGAAACAGTTCCTTCGAGAACCGGAGGGGGTTCTTGGATCGCTCGGCGCGCAAGCGATCCAGGCAATTGGCGAGAGGATAGATCTTGAGTACGCGGGAATCGATTTTTCAATCCTGCCAGATAAGCGAATATTGGTATTTGAGGCCAACCCAACGATGCTGGTCCATGCAGAGGATATCTCGGGACCGGTTGAACATAAGAACGAATACATCTTTCGAATACAGGACGGCTTTAAAGAGATGCTGAAGCGACTTTGTCGCTAACGCTTGGCTTTTGGATATGAGGCTTCCTGGCGTGTTCAGCCGACTGTTCAGGAGAAAAGAGAGTTCGACAACCGTAACGCCTGCGGAGAGCGCTTGGAGCGGCGTCGGGTCACGCGATTCAACGGTGCCGAGTGCAGTAGCGCAACTCGTGCAGGCCGGCCTTGCGCACCACCAGGCGGGGCGCGTGGATGAAGCTAGGCAGGCGTATCTGCAGGTTCTTGAGACCAATGCCTCCAATTTCGATGCGCTCCACCTGCTCGGTTTATTGCTACACCAAACGGGTCGATCGGAAGAGGGGGCCGAAAAGCTTTCCCAGGCGATTTCGGTAAATCCAACCAGTGCGGAGGCACATTACCACCTAGGCGTTTTGCTGGAGCAAAAGGGCGAGATCGAGCAAGCGCGCGCGTGCTATGAGCAGGCTCTAAGCCTCAACAAGAACCTGGCCGCTGCTCATAATAGGCTTGGGGTGTTGTCCAGAAAGCGAGGCAGTCTGGACGAGGCCCAAGCGCATTACGAGCGAGCGCTCGCAATAATACCGACATTTACAGAAGCACTCAGCAACTTAGGCATGCTGTTCGCGGACGAAGGGAAACTTGAGGAAGCCACTGATTTGCATCGCAAGGCGGTGGCAGCCGAACCCGGATCAGCGGCAACGCATTTCAATTTGGGTAACATTCTCCAGAGGGCAGGCAAGCTCGATGATGCCTGGGCCTGCTATCAAGAAGCCATCAATATTCGACCGGATTTCGTGGAAGCCCACGTCAATTTGGGCAATACCCATCGAGATAGGGGAGAACTGGAGGCGGCGCAGAAGTGTTATGAGGATGCGCTTCGCCTCCAGCCAAGCTATACCGAGGCCCACGTTGCGCTTGGAACCTTGCTGCGTGATATGCACAAGTCGGAGGAAGCCGTGGCGTCCTTCCGACGCGCGCTGGAGCTCAAGCCTGAGCATGCCTTCGCACAGTACGGCATGGGCCACGTGTTGGCCGAGCAGGACAGACATCAGGAGGCACTTGCATGTTTTCGCAGTGCCATCGCAATCAATCCGGAGTTTGCCGCTGCGCGGTGGGCTTATGCCATGTCGCAGTTGCCATGGATCTACGACGGCAATCTACCCCCGGACCGGTATCGAACCGCCTTCGCTGCCGCCCTGGGCGAATTGGACACGTGGTTTGACGACAAACGGAGTGAACGTGGGTTTGATTCGGTCGGCAGCTGGCAACCCTTTCTTCTTGCCTATCAGGAGAGAAACAACAGAGACTTGCTAGCTCAATACGGGAATCTCTGCGCTCGCCTGGCGCACCGATGGCAGGAACGAAAAAATATCGCCCCGATGCAGCGGAGAGGTGGAAGTCGCATCAGCGTGGGCATCGTGTCGGCCCATTTGCGTAATCATTCAGTGTGGAACGCAATCATAAAGGGCTGGTTCCATCACATCGACACCGACAGGTTCGAGCTTTTCGGGTTCCATTTGGAGAGCGAGGTTGACGAAAAGACTGTGTTTGCCGAGTCTAGGGCCGCACATTTTTATTTTGGAGGGCGGTCGTTGGATGAATGGGTCCAGTTGATTCTGGCGCGGACACCCGATGTCCTGATCTATCCGGAAATCGGAATGGATGCCATGACGGTGAAGTTGGCCAGCTTGCGTCTCGCGCCGGTTCAAGTAGCGACCTGGGGACACCCTGAGACGACGGGACTTCCAACGATCGATTACTACCTCTCCGCCGCAGATTTCGAGCCGGTCGATGCCCAGTCCAACTATACCGAGGAGCTTGTCCTGTTGCCTCATCTCGGGTGTGCCTACGAGCCGGAATCGATAGACGCGACTGACCCGGATTTGTCAGCGCTTGGCATCAATGCTCAATTGCCGATTCTCTTGTGCCCGGGAAGTTCATTCAAGTATGCACCGGAACACGACCGATTACTAACGGAGATCGGTCGGGAGTTGGGGCCTTGCCAGTTCATTTTCTTCTCGTCCCGTAGGCCGGAGCACGCGGAGAAGCTTCGGCAACGGCTGAGTATTGCTTTTGCCCGAGCCGGAATGCCTCCGGCTGAATATCTGGTGTTCATACCGTGGCTGGCACCGCCGCTTTTTTTTGGTCTGATGAAACAGGCAACGTTATATTTGGACACCATCGGCTTTTCCGGCTTCAACACAGCGATGCAGGCAGTGGGATGCGGACTGCCGATTGTGACCCGGGAAGGAAAATTCATGCGTGGAAGGTTTGCCAGCGGCATTCTAAAGCGCGTCGGTTTACCAGATTTGGTTGCCGGCTCGGAAGCCGCATATGTCGAAGTCGCGGTGAGGCTCGCCAAAGATCATCGCTTCCGCTCAACGGTGCGAGAGCGTATGGCTTTGTCGCGCCACCTCTTGTATCACGATATCGAGGTCATTCGCGCGACGGAGAACTTTTTGACGGCGGCGGTGCTTCGCGGCTAGCCTCACAAACCTGGAGCGGTGCGATGCTGAGTGGGTCGGTACGTAGCGCCGCGCGATAGGTTCGAGAAGATCCTTAATCGGACGACTGTTTAGCACGCCACCCAAAAGCCTGCCGGCTCAAGGCGTCCCCATCCCGTCTGCAGCGGCATCCGGATCTGACAAACCAACCCGGGCCGGCTCTGGGGTGTGGTTGGCCCAAATCTCGGACTCGGGTCTCGGCCCTTGAACACATTTCGAAAAATGCACCGTACGTTGCCGGCTTCGGCGAGATGGTATGCGATTGCAACCCTACGCCGACTAGGAATTGCTTACGAAGCGCCGAGCAGGACGCGGATTTGCTCCCAATCATTGGCGACCAGGTTCAGCTTTTCTGCCTTGCCGTGGTCGAGGTACTCGTAGTCGAGCGCCAGGAACTCCTGGCACAACTGGTCGTGGTTCTCGACGAGTAAGAGCGACTGCGGGTCAAGATTCCGCACCAGCCCCAGTCCTGTCGGCGGCGCACCGATCGTGTGAACCGCAAGATCGGGGCGATACTTCTTCAGCAGCACGGTGAGGCGCCATATATCGCCACTCCAGAATAGAGGGGACCCATCGCGACACGCCGTTTCCCGGTCAAGTGGATAGCAGTCATGAATCAGTATCGTCGACTCGCGGGTGCAATAGCGCTCGAGATTGGCAAAATCGCGCAGTGCAAACTCGAAGTGATGCATGCCATCGATGAAGGCCAGATCCACCGGCAAATCGCCCATCACAGCGCGTAGGTCGCGAGCGGAAAAGAATGCATCGCTGGTTTCGGTGAATACCCTGTGGTTGGCCGCCAAAGGAAAGACGAGTTTGGGGTCCGGATCGATGCCGATAGCCTGAGTAGGCGGTATGGCGAGTCGGAGCGTACCACCCTTAAAAACGCCGACTTCGACGTAGGTACGCGGCTTCAATTGAGCGTGAACCCGCTTGAGAACCTCAAAATAATTTTCACCGCCAAGAACGATTTGAGCCTGCAGCCAACGTGGCTCGGTGAATGCGGGCGAAACCTGGCGAGCGAGCTCGCAGTACTCGAGCGCGGGGCGGTTGTCGCCGAGCACATGGTGTGCCAGTGCGATTTCGTACAGGCATGGGGCATTGTCTGGGGCAAGGGTCGCCGCTCGCATTAGGTCGGGAAGTCCGTCCTTCGCCTGACCCGCTGCCCGTCTGGCGGCACCGCGTAATATCAGCGCCTCTACGCAATTGGGTTTGTTCTCGATAAGCGTCGTCAGGATCTTGATCGCCTCCTCATGTCGAGATTCATTGTTTAGATCGAAGGCGATGCGGAGCACATCGCCCTCAACCGGCGCCTTGCGGCGCCCGAATAGATCCTTCAAGACGTTTATGAGCATGGGCGCACCCTAACGCAAGATCCGGCGCTGCAACGTCGGTCGCGAATACCATGGTCCACCCTACACCGGGCGCAAGGCTCAATCGGCCGCAAGGGCAAAGCTACCCTCTTCTTGAGCCATCGACGAAACATTGCTACACCTTATGAGGCTACGGCTTGGTCGTACTTTTCGGCGGTCAGAGCGAAATGCTCCGCCGCTCCCACATTCCTTCCAGCGCCGCTTCGAGATTGCGCGCGAAGCCGACCGGATCGAAAAGTGGCGACGAGAGTGCCTTCCCCCGCAGCGTGGAACGCAATTGGGCCAGTCGGCCCACGTCGGCAGCATGCGCAAGCGCCCGCGCGACGTAGTCGTCCACATCGAGGGCAATCCAGTCCTCTAGCCCCACGGATGCTAGCAGGCTCGCCCCCTGACGGGAGATGAGCGTATCGCCCGTGAGCGTAACCGTGGGGACGCCCATCCACAACGCCTCGCATGTGGTCGTCGCGCCGGGATAAGGAAACGTATCGAGAATGATATCGACGTCGGCGTGTGCGATCAGGTAATCCTCCCGAGGCACATGGCCGACCATCGTCAATTGTCCGGGTGCGATGCCGAAATGGCGCAAGCGGTCGCGCAGGCGCTCCTGTGCGGCGGGGTAGCACATCTGGCGGTTCAGCAACCGCAACCGCGCGTCGGGCAGCAGCGTCAGTAAGCGTCCCCACGCTGCGAGTACCGCGTCGTTCAGCTTGAGGGAATTCTGAAAGCAGCCGAAGGTGACGTAGCCATTGCGCGTCGCAGGCAAGGGTGTCGGCTGCAGGCGCGCGCTGTCCGCGGGCGGGGTGAAGCAGAACCGTGTATGCGGCAGATAGCAGATCGTTTCGGTGAACTGCGCACGAAGCGACTCCGGAACGGAAACTCGGTCGGCTAAGAGATAGTCGATTGTGGGTACCCCTGTGGTAGCGAAATAGCCGAGCCAGGTCGCCTGTATCGGGGCCGGCCTCCACGCAAAGACCGGCAGGCGATTTTGCGCGGTGTGTCCGGCGAGGTCGATGAGAATATGTATTCCGTCGCTGCGAATTCGGGCGGCCGCAGCTTCGTCGCTCAGGCCGACAATGCTGTTCCAGGCGGCAAAGCGGGGCTTTAGGCGAGCCGTTGTCTCGTCTTCTCGCGCCAGGGTCGGGTAAGCCACGAGCGAAACCCGAGCGGGATCGAGATGCGTAAGGATGCTTTCGATGAAGAATCCAACGGGATGCGTTCGCAGATCCGGGGAAACCAGCCCAACGCGCAGGGGTCCCGCGGCCGCCGTGCGAACATTCGCATCGGACAGCCAGCTTTGGAACGGCTTGGCGCGTGCCATTACGCTCGCGCCATAGCGACGCGCCGCGGCAAGCCGCTGAGCCGGCGAGTAACCCGGATGGAAGCTCAACAGGAACAACAGGCCGCTGTGGGCGGCGAAATCGGGTCCCAGCGCCAGTGCCTTTCGGAAACTGTCGATCGCCGCATCAATGTTTCCCTGCGCTTGCAGTGGTGCACAGATATTGACCCACGCAAGAGCGTGGTCGGGCTTGATGGAGAGCGCCTTACGATAGCAGTCAATCGCCGCGTCGAGATCATCCTGCGCGTTGAGCGTGTTGCCGAGGTTGACCCAAGCCTCAACATGGTCGGGATTTATCGCCAGCGCACTTCGATAGCTTTCGATTGCCGCGAGCAGATTGCCTTGCTCGGCCAGGGCACTGCCGAGATTGCAGTGCGCCCACGCGAAATCCGGCCTGATCGACAGCGCTTTCTTGAAGCTCTCGACTGCCGCATCGCCTTTGCCCAGAGCGCCATAGAGCAGGCCCAGATTGCTGTGGGCCTCCGCAAGATGCGGCATCAGTGCCAACCCCTGCTCCAGGCTCGCAGCCGCCGCAGGAAGCTTGCCTTGTTGCCAGAGCGTCTGCGCGAGAGTCAGATGCGCTTCGGCATAGTCGGGCCTCACGGCAAGCGCCCGCTCCAGATGCCCCACCGCTGCGTCCAGCTTGCCCTGCTTGAGCAGCTCGGTCGCCCGCGCGAAATAGCTAGCCGCGTCCGCTGCCGCGGGCGCGAAGGCGTTCTGAGGGTTGCTCACGGTCACGGCAACCAACCTCCTGCGAGCTGATGACAACAATGCTTGGCCCTCTTCCCGCTCCCGCGCGGACAAGGCCTGTTGTGGCGAGCTCTTTCCATCGGTTTGCCCGGCGTATTAGCGCGCACTGGGTCGTGTCACTGCGCGGCGCAGCAATGGCCAAGGCCCAGTTGGTCAAGCGCCGAGCACAAAGCGCGGAACAGCAGTATTGACAGCGAGGAGTCGTGTGGCATTTCACGGACGTCTTTCCAAGCCAAACCAAAGCGAAGTTGAGCCTATCGAGTAAGTTTGAACCTGTCCAGTGTCGCAAATTGGCGACTCGCTCAGTGAGACGACGGTGCGCAACGGAATTAAAGTTACTTTTGGGGCTGATGACGGCGAGGTGGCACCTCAATAGCTCCCCTAATCGCTCAAATTGAGCTTGGGCAGTTAGAGCTTCCTGTCCAGCCTGATTTAGGCGACACTCGCCTTGGCGGCGCAATTAAACCGGATAGTACTGGTCTGGTTCGCACGAAACCCGAACACGATGCAAAGAGTCTTGCGATGAGCAAACTGAAGAATATGATATCTGAAATGGTGTGTGGCGTTCGTCCGGTCTCGGGCGAACAGCAGGACGATCAACGCGGCAACCCTTTCATTGAATACCTGGATGCTCCACTACTTCGACATCTACCACCGTCACTTCGCCGGCTTTCGCCGTCAGCCGCTAACTATCGTCGGCGTAGACATTAATCCGGAATGCCAACAGTTTTCGGAGCCAAGAATCGACATTGTTATCGGTGATCAGGGGGACCGCGCGTGTCTGCGTTTGCTCGCCGATCGCCATCCTGACTTCGCCATCCTCGTTGACGACGGCAGGCATCGGATACCGGCAGCCCAAACCTTTATTGAGTCTGTCAAGTCCCTGATCGATCGTCTCAACGCATTTTACGGCACAGACCAATCGCAATTTTCCCCGGACGAGTTCACGCGGACGACCGACTCTCTACATTTCTACACCATGTGTATTGGTAGCTGAGAAGAAGCCCAAAACACCACCGCCGGTGGACGCGTGCTACGGCAGCGTCGCCGATTTTCGTTATATCGGCCCGTCGCTATCCGGCAGATAGCCGCGCCGTTTGTGCCACGTCAAGCGATGGCCCGACGGACGCGCTTAGAATGCAGCGTGAAGATAGGCGAGAAAGGAGGGTCTATGCGTATTTCGCCGCTACTGTTTGTCGTCGGATTGTCGTTGGCCGTCGGTGTCGTCGACCCATCACATGGGCAAGCACCAACAACAAGGTCGGCCGCCTTCGTTCTCCCAAATGAGGCCGACATCCCGAAGGGGCCAATGGGTGATTCCATTCGGTACGGCGCAAAGCTTCTCAAGCAAACCCAGATTTACGCAAAAGACTACGTCGGCAACGGTCTCAACTGCACAAGCTGCCATTTGAACGGCGGGACGACGGCCTATGCATCGCCATGGGTCGGCATCTGGGGCGTGTTTCCTGAGTATCGCAGCCGCAATGGCAAGGTCAACACCTTGGAGGATCGCATCAACGATTGTTTTCAGCGCTCGATGAACGGCACGCCGTTGCCCGTGGACGGGGACAAAATGCACGCGATTTTGAGCTACATGTGGTGGCTGTCGAAGGGCGTGCCTACCGGCATGGAGGTGAATGGACGTGGGTTCAAGCGCATCAAGTTGCCCGCTCCCGCACGCGTTGACCCGGCTCATGGCTCGCAGCTTTACACCGAGAAATGCAGCGCTTGCCATGGAATCGACGGTCAGGGACAGAACGCCGCTGACGGCGCTTATCTCTTTCCGGCACTGTGGGGTCCGAAATCGTTCAATATCGGAGCGGGCATGGCTCGGCTGTCCAACGCGGCGGCATTCACAAAATCAAATATGCCGCTCGGTTCCGGGGATTCACTGTCCGACCAAGACGCGATTGACATCGCCGCTTATTTCACGCGGCAGCCCAGGCCGGATTTCGCGGCAAAGTCTCAGGACTGGCCAAAGGGTGACAAGCCCGCCGACGCACCATATTGAATCAGAGAGAAAATGAACCAGTCCCGCAAGGAACGCCACAAAAGTTTGTGTGATGAGCTTATTTGAGCGTTTTTGGCCTGATGCGCGTGCTCGCGCACGAGAAGGCAAGCACGGTGACGATGTCGCCGAACAGAAGGCGATGCAGTTGATCGACGAAGGCAACGTCTGCGAGGATGAGGGGCGTTTCGCAGACGCAAAGCAACGCTACGAAGCCGCGATTCGACTGGCACCACACTTGGCACGCGCACACCTCAATCTGGGCAACATCCGCATGTTGATGGGCGACCTGGAGGGTGCGAAGGACGCGTATAAGGAAGCACTCGTCCTCAATCCGGATTACGCCGCCGCCCACTATAACTTGGGTAACGCCTACGCACGGTCGGGCGGCGGCGCAACCGCGGTAGCGGCCTACCACAAGGCGCTTGCCCTAAAACCTGATTTTGCTGATGCTGCAGTAGCGCTCGGATGTGTGCTGGAAGATCTCGGACAGCTTGACGCGGCGGTGGCAGGTTATCGCCAGGCGGTCGAGATAAACCGCGACCATGCCGAAGCGCATTCCAATCTCGCCAATGTCCTGAAGGATCTTGGTCAATTTGAGGATGCGAAAGCGAGCTACCAGCGGGTGCTGAAGATCAAGCCTGATTTCTTCGACGCGCATTACAACTTGGGTGTTGTCCTGCAACACCTTGGGCAACTTGACGAAGCACAAGGGAGCTATCGGCGGGCACTGGAGATTAGGCCTGATTTTGTCGACGCGCAATACAACTTGGGCATTGTCCTGCAACTCCTGGGACAACTTGACCGCGCACAAGCGAGCTACCAGCGGGCGCTGGAGATCAAGCCCGACTTTGCCGCTGCGTGCGGCAATCTGGGCAATGTGCAGTGGACGCTTGGCAAACTTGATGACGCCGTGGCGAGCTATCGCCGTGTGCTACGCATCAATCCTGACGATGCCCAGGCGCACTCCAACCTGGGCGTCGTTCTGCAAGACCTTGGACGACTCGACGACGCAGTGGCAAGCTATCGTCGGGCGCTGGATATCCAGCCCGATCACTCGGGCGCGTGCAGCGGCCTGCTCTTTTGCCTCGTTCATAGGGACGACATCGGTTCAGAGGCGCTATTTGCCGAGCACTGTCGCTTTGGCGAGCAGTTTGAAACGCCGCTTCGCCCGAGTTGGCCGGAGCACGGCAACACACGTGACCCGACACGCTGTTTGCGAATCGGTTTCGTCTCCGCTGACCTGCGTAGCCATCCAGTAGCCTCCTTGGTCGAGCCGCTGTTAGCGCGTTTGGCTATGCATTCGACCCTTTCATTGCACGCGTACTACAACCACGCTGTTGAAGACGTCGCGACCAAGCGGCTGCGTGGCTATTTCAGCCAGTGGCACGCCATCGCACATCTTTCGGATGCAGCCTTAGCGCAAAAAATCGCCGATGATGGCATCGACATTCTGATCGATCTGTCCGGGCATACGGGCTCAAATCGCCTGCTGTGCTTTGCCCGCAAGCCTGCACCAGTACAGGCGAGCTGGATAGGGTATCCCGGCACCACCGGCTTGCGCGCTATGGATTACTACTTGGCCGACCGATATCTTCTGCCGCCGGGCGTGTTCGATAGTCAATTCACGGAAAAGCTGGTGTATCTACCGGCCAACGCCCCTTTCTTGCGCGACGAAACGGCTCCGCCTGTCAACGCTTTGCCCGCCTTGAGCAATGGCTTTGTGACTTTCGGTAGCTTCAGTCGCATCAACAAACTGAGCCGATCAGCCATTGCGCTGTGGTCGCGACTGCTGCGAGCACTACCCGATGCAAGGATGCTGCTTGGGGGGATGCCGCGAGAGGGCGAATATGATTCGTTGATTGGCTGGTTTGTCCAAGAAGGCATTGCTCGCGAGCGCCTTCGTTTTCATTCGCGCTGCAGCACTGCCGACTATTTGGCGCTGCATCACCAGGTCGATATGTGTCTGGATACCTTTCCGTACACGGGGGGCACCACGACCAATCATGCGCTGTGGATGGGGGTGCCGACGCTGACACTTGCCGGCCGGACTGTACCGGGCCGCCAAGGTGCGGCGATACTGGGTCGCGTGGGGCTGGAGGCATTTGTGGCAACGGACGCTGCCGATTTCCAGGAGAAGGGCTTGCATTGGGCTGATGATCTTGCCGCGTTAGCTGATATCCGTGCGGGGCTAAGAACGCGGATTGAGCAGTCGCCGATCCGCCGGCCGGAGGTGATCGCCGCGGGGGTGGAACGCGCATTCCGCATAATGTGGCAACGCTGGTGTGCCGGGCTGGCGCCGCAATCGATAGACGTGTCTACGAGCAGAGAACCCCCGGTTGCGACTTAGGCATGCCAATCGTCCGGCGTTCCCAGTGTGCCAAGCGGATCAAATAAAAACGCGCCGATCTCTCGAAAGGCGCGTCGTTACTGGTGGGCCCGGCTGGACTCGAACCAGCGACCAAAGGATTATGAGTCCTCTGCTCTAACCAACTGAGCTACAGGCCCCGCGCGACGTAGTCGTCCGCGAGAAACGCCGCTGGCGGTCGCGATCCGGTCGACCGCGGCGCCTGCTGGCCTACTCGCCCTCGAGGAAACTGCGCAACTTCTCGGATCGCGACGGGTGACGGAGCTTGCGCAACGCTTTCGCCTCGATCTGGCGGATGCGCTCGCGCGTCACGTCGAACTGCTTGCCGACTTCCTCCAGCGTATGGTCCGTGTTCATCTCGATACCAAAGCGCATCCGCAGCACTTTCGCTTCGCGCGGAGTAAGCGTGTCCAGCACGTCCTTGCACACGTCGCGCAAGCTCGCGTTGACCGCGGCATCAACGGGCGCAACCGTGCTCGCATCCTCGATGAAATCGCCGAGATGCGAATCGTCGTCGTCACCGATCGGCGTCTCCATCGAGATCGGCTCCTTGGAGATCTTGAGGATCTTGCGGATCTTTTCCTCGGGCATCTCCATCTTGTCGGCCAGCAGCGCCGGATCGGGCTCTTGTCCGGTTTCCTGCAGGATCTGGCGCGAGATACGATTCATCTTGTTGATAGTCTCGATCATGTGCACTGGGATGCGGATCGTGCGCGCCTGGTCGGCGATCGAGCGTGTGATCGCCTGCCGGATCCACCACGTGGCATAGGTCGAGAACTTGTAGCCGCGACGATATTCGAACTTGTCCACGGCCTTCATCAGCCCGATGTTGCCTTCCTGGATCAGGTCAAGGAACTGCAGGCCGCGGTTCGTGTACTTCTTGGCAATCGAGATCACCAGACGCAAGTTGGCTTCGGTCATCTCGCGCTTCGCCTTGCGCGCCTTCGCCTCTCCCGTCGACATCTGCTTGTTGATCTCCTTCAAGTCCTTCAGCGGGATCATCACGCGCTTTTGCAGATCGAGCAGCTTCTGCTGCTGTTCGACGATGGCCTGCCGGTACTTGGCAAGGGTCTCGCCAAACGGGTGGTGCGCGGCGATTTCACGGTCGATCCAGCGCAGGGAGGTCTCGTGCTCCGGGAATTTCTTGATGAAATCCGGACGCGGCATGCCACCCTTGTTGACGACGAGATCCTGTATCTTGCGCTCGATCTGACGTATGTTATCGACTTCGCAGCGTACGCTGTCGCACAGCCGCTCGACTTGCCGCGCGGCGAAGCGGATTTGCATGAGCTCGGCGGAGATCTTCTTCTGCAAGTCGAGATACTTCTTCGCCTTGTGGCCGTCCTTCTGCAGCACCACGAGCATGCGCGCGTACAGGCGGCGGATGGCCGCAAAGCGCTGCAACGCCGCAACCTTCAGCCGCTCGAGGTTTTCGGCAGCGATCGCGCCGCTGTCGGCTTCTTCTTCATCAAGTTCCTCGAGCGCGTCCTCGTCGTCCATCGCCTCGAGCTGCTCGTTGAAGTCCATGAGACCGTCGACGACGTCGTCGATCTTGAGTTCGTCTTTCTCAATCTTGCCTGCGAGCTCGAGTATCTGGGCGACCGTCATCGGGCAAGCCGAGATCGCCATGATCATGTGCTTGAGGCCTTCCTCGATCCGCTTGGCAATCTCGATTTCACCCTCACGGGTGAGAAGCTCGACCGAGCCCATCTCGCGCATGTACATGCGCACGGGGTCAGTCGTCCGGCCGAATTCCGAATCGAGCGTCGACGCCGCTGCTTCGGCAGCTTCCTCATCGACATCGTCGGCAGCCGTGGCCGGCGCAGCTTCGGACATCAGCAGCGTCTCAGCATCGGGCGCCTCGTCGTAAACCTGGATCCCCATGTCGTTGATCATGGAGATGATTCCCTCGATCTGCTCGGCGTCGAGAATATCGTCGGGCAGATGATCGTTGATCTCGGCGTAGGTGAGATAACTCCTCTCCTTGCCGAGCACGATCAGGTTCTTGAGCCGGGTCTTGCGCGCCTCGGCTTCCGCCGGGGTCAACTCGACCTTGCGCATCTCGACGCCGCCATTCTTGCCGCT
Source organism: uncultured beta proteobacterium (assembly GCA_963763625.1). Classification (GTDB taxonomy): domain Bacteria; phylum Pseudomonadota; class Gammaproteobacteria; order Burkholderiales; family Casimicrobiaceae; genus PALSA-1003. The sequence goes on from CAVXPH010000006.1 coordinate 243,582, forward strand.
CCTGACCTTACCCTCGGCGAGCGCCTTTTCCGTCCGCCTGGCGGAAAGGCGGGCGGCGATCTCGCCGGCACTGGGCTTGCCCGGAGCCGCGGCAACGCCGGCTTTGCCGGGCGCTGCGGTAACCTTGGCCGGAATCTTGGCGAGCGGCTTAGCCGCCTTCGGCGTCGGCTTGGCGACGACCTTGGGCTGCGCGGGTGCCTTGCGACTGGTGGGTTTCGCCTTGTCGCGTGCCAGCGAGGAAGTCCTGCCCTTCCTGGCCGTCCGCGCCGTAACCTTCGGCGCGGTCCGTTTCTTGCCGCGCACCGAGCCCCGGGAAGCTGGCTTTCCGGGGCTTCGCTTTTTCGCCGCGCGCTTGCCGCGCGTGCTTCGCGCCGTCGTGGTCGCGCGACGCGCCGGGCGCTTGGCCGAGCGGGTAGCCGACGGCCGGGCTTTGCCCCGGCTCCGGGCGGAGGACTTCTTGGCGGGCTTGGAAGGTTTCTTGGCCATGTTTATCCTGCTGGGTTGGACGCCCCGCGAGGCGCCGCTGTCCGATAGTCCCTAGTTGGGGGCGCTCGGGAAAACCTCAAATCATAACATACCCTTAGGCCGGCAAATACTTCAACCGCCGCGACCCAGGCGCTCCTGAACGAGCCGGCGCTGGCGCGCCCGCTCGGCCTCTTCGGGCGAGAGATCTATCGGCCCCGCGCCTTGCACTTGCGTCGGGCCAGCGCGCTTTTGCCGTACCGTCCAGTAGCGTTTGACACCCTCAACGAGCTGGATTTCCAGTGACTCGGGACTGAGGCCCTCGCTTTCCCCGGCGGTCAGCGCGGAAAGCAGCACCGCATCGTGCACACCGCCGGCAAAGTGCTGCATAAGCCCGGCGGTGGTCAGCGGCGCGTCGTTATCCAGGCAGAAGCTGATGAGCGCGCCCAGGGCGGCGCCATCCGCCCCGGCATCAACGGGCCTGGGCACGTCGACTCGACGGGCCAGGGCCGGCTCGAGCAGGACGCATTTGATCAGGTCGCGCAGCAATGACGGTGCGCTTCGCGCCGAGGCCACGGGTGTCGGACGCTGGCTGGCGGCGCCGGGCGCGGGCGGGAGCAGCGCGGCAAGCTCGGCTTCCGGCAGACCGACGGTGGCCGCCAGGCGGCGGCGCAACAGTGCCGCCAGAACCGGCGCGTTGAGCTGTGCCAGCAAGGGCTTGGCGGCGCTGACCAGCGCGGCGCGTCCTTCGCTAGAAGTCGGTGGGAAGCGCTGCGCGAGTTCCGCGAGCAGGAAATCCGACAGCGGCGTCGCCGCCTCCGCAAGCGCCTCGAGGGCGGCCTTGCCCCGTCGCCGCACCGTGTCATCTGGGTCCTCGCCGTCGGGCAAAAAGAGGAACCGGGCCTGCTTCCCGTCGGCCAGCAGCGGCAGCGCGTGCTCTAGGGCGCGCCAGGCGGCGCGTCGGCCGGCATCGTCGCCGTCGAAACAGAAGATCACGCTGTCGGTGATGCGGAATAGCTTCTGCACATGCGTCGGCGTGGTTGCGGTTCCCAGCGTCGCGACGGCGTATTCAATGCCGTGTTGAGCGAGCGCGACCACATCCATATAGCCTTCCACCACCAGTGCCTTCCCGGCGCTGCGGATTGCAGGCCGCGCCTGGAACAGGCCGTAAAGCTCGCGACCCTTGGCGAACACCGGTGTTTCCGGGGAATTGAGGTACTTAGGCTCCCCGTCATCCAGAACCCGACCGCCGAAGCCGATGATCCGGCCGCTTGCATCATGAATCGGGAACATGATGCGGTGACGAAAGCGGTCGTAGCGTTTGCCGCCCTCGCCCGAGATGACCAGACCGGCAGTTTCGAGCGCCTTGTTCGAATAGTCGGGAAAGATGCGCGACAGCGGCTGCCATTCGTCGGGCGCGTAGCCGATACCGAAACGCGCGGCAACGCTGCCTGTCAGACCGCGGGCACGCAAGTACTCAATGGCTTGGGGGGCATCCTTCAGTGCCGCGCGATAGAACTTGGCCGCCCGCAGCAAGAGTTCGAAAAGATCCTGCGCCTGCTCGCGCTGTGCCTCCTGGGCGGGGCCGGCCAACCGCGGCACCTCCAGGCCCGCATCCTGGGCCAGCTCGGCGACGGCGTCCGGAAATGACTTGCCGCCATACTCCATCACAAAACCGATTGCCGTGCCGTGCGCCCCGCAGCCAAAGCAGTGATAGAACTGCTTGCTCGGACTAACCGTGAACGAGGGCGTCTTTTCGCTGTGGAAGGGACAGCAGGCGGTGTAGTTAGCGCCCGCTTTCTTAAGCGGGACCTGGCGATCGACGACCTCGACAATGTCGACCCGGGACAGCAAGGTTTGAACAAACTCGTTTGGAATCATGGGCTTAGTATCCGCTCAGCACGAACCTAAGCGAAAGCGATCGCAAGGCCCATAATGCCATTATAGGCGAGGATTCAACGGGAGCTATGCCGGCTCAACCCGCCAGACGGGCCTTTACCTTGGCGGCGACCTCGCTCATATCGGCGCGGCCGGCCAGCTGCGGCCGCAGCGCGCTCATTGCCCGGCCCATGGCGGCAGGGCCGGACGCGCCCGCACTCGCAAGCGCCGCGTCGATCATCGCCTCGACCTCGGCGGCGGTGAGCGGCAAAGGCATGTAGGCCTGCAGGACTTCGATTTCCGCCCGCTCGCCCGCGGAGAGCTCCGGCCGCCCGCCTGCGTCGAAGGCGGCGATCGACTCCCGGCGCTGTTTGATCATCCGGTCGACGATGTTGACGATGTCGGCGTCGCTAAGCTCGATCCGCTCGTCAATCTCCTTTTGCTTGATCGCGGCGAGCAGCAGACGGATGGCCGAGAGTCGCGCACTTTCGCGCGCGCGCATCGCCGCCTTCATGTCTTCGGTTATGCGACTCTTAAGCGCCATGCTGTCGATGCCAACAAAAAGGGGCGAATCGATTCGCCCCTTGGTGCACGGACCGGTGCGACCCGATCCGTTCTAATAGAGCTTGGGTGGCAGCTGCTGGCTGCGCAGCCGCTTGTAATGTCGCTTCACCGCCGCGGCGAGCTTGCGCTTGCGCTCGGCGGTGGGTTTTTCGTAAAACTCGCGCGCGCGAAGCTCGGTCAGAAGGCCGGTCTTTTCGATCGTGCGCTTGAAGCGGCGCAAGGCCACTTCAAACGGTTCATTCTCGCGGACCCGAACACTGGGCATGGACAAACAACCCTTTCGCAGCGGCGTCTGCCGACGCCATGACGTATCACATTAACTCGCTATTTTAGCGCCTGACAGCGATGCGCGCAAGGGGCGCTATACTCCTTCGTTTGGATCTGCGGATGCGCGATCGTGAAGGTGCTCGGCATCGAAACCTCCTGTGATGAGACCGGGCTCGCCGTCTACGATACCGAGCAGGGACTGCTTGCGCACGAGTTGCACTCCCAGGTCGCGATGCATGAAGCCTACGGCGGGGTCGTCCCGGAGCTCGCATCACGCGATCACATCCGGCGGGTCGTGCCGCTGACCGAGCGCGTGCTAGCGGCGGCGCGTTGCCGCCTTGCCGATCTCGACGGCATTGCCTACACGCAGGGACCGGGGCTTGCGGGCGCGCTGCTCGTCGGTGCAAGTTTCGCCAACGGTCTGGGCTTGGCGTTAGGCAAACCGGTCGTCGGTGTGCACCATCTCGAGGGCCATCTGCTTTCGCCTCTTTTGGCAACGCCGAAACCTTCGTTTCCCTTCCTGGCCCTGCTGGTCTCCGGCGGTCACAGTCAGTTTTACGCCGTGCGCGCCCTGGGCGATTACACGCTGCTTGGCGAAACCCTCGACGACGCCGCCGGCGAGGCCTTCGACAAGACCGCGAAAATGCTCGGCCTCCCCTATCCCGGCGGACCCGCATTGGAGAAGCTCGCGGCCCGCGGCCGGCACGGAGTGGTGACCCTGCCGCGGCCGATGCTCGAAAGTGGCGACCTCAACTTGAGCTTTAGCGGTCTCAAGACTGCGGTTCTCACCCAGGTGCGCAGCCAGGCATTGGTCGAACAGCGTCGGGCCGACATCGCGTGTGCTTTCCAGGATGCGATTGTTGACGTGCTGCGGGCAAAAGCACTGGCGGCGCTTGACGTCACCGGTTTGAGCCGACTCGTCGTCGCCGGCGGTGTCGGCGCCAATCAGACGTTACGCCATAGTCTGACTGCCGCGGCAGGGGAACGCGGCGCCACGGTATTCTTCCCCGAGTTGCAGTTCTGCACCGACAATGGGGCGATGATTGCTCTCGTCGGCGCACTGCGGCTGCAACGCGCAGAGGGCGACGATTACACCTTTACCGTGCGTCCGCGATGGGCGCTGTCATCAGTGCCCGCAACCGGCATGGCGCTCTCCCCGTCGTAAGGACCGAGCCGAACCGACGCTAACTGCCGATTCGGCGTTCCTGCCCGGAGCGAATCTTGCTGATGTTGCCGCGATGGCGCCAGACGAGCAGCACTGCGATCGGGAACAGGGCCCAGGCTTCGGGCCAGTTGCCTATGAAATACAAGGCGAGTGGAGGCGCGGCGATGGCAGCGGCAAGCGACGCGAGCGACGCCATCCGGAACAGTAGCGCCACGGCCAACCAGATCCCCGCCAGGATTAGCCCGAGTGGCCACGAGAGGGCGAGCGCCACGCCCGCGGCCGTCGCGACGCCCTTGCCGCCCGCAAAGCGATAAAACACAGGGTAGACGTGGCCGAGGAACACGGCCAGTGCGGCGCCGGCGGTAGCAAGCGACGCATCGCCCCAACTCGCGCCCAGTCGGGTGGCGAGCCAGACTGCAAACCAGCCTTTGAAGCCGTCTCCGGCGAGTGTCAGCGCGGCCGCGGTCTTGTTGCCGCTGCGCAGAACATTGGTCGCACCGGGATTGCCAGAGCCGTAGCTGCGCGGATCGGGCAGCCCGAAGAGCCTGCTCACCACGACGGCAAACGAAATCGATCCGACCAGATAGGCGCCGACGATGACGGCAAGCGTGGGCAGCGACGAATTCATCTACAATGCGCGCTCAGCGGCGGCTAAGGCTGAGGATTCTAACAAACCGACGCTGCCGATCGCCCGTCGATGAATACCATCTTTGTGCAGGAATTGCGCGTCGACACGCGGATCGGCGTCTACGCCTGGGAGCAGCACCTGCCCCAGACGCTGCTCATCGACCTCGAACTCGCCCTGCCCTCGACGAAAGCTTTCTCCAGCGACGATTTCGCCGACGCACTCGACTACGCGGCGGTTGTCAAGCGCGTCCAGGCATTCGCAGCCGCGCATCCGCACAAGCTCCTCGAGCGCTTTGCAGAGGCGCTGGCCGAGCTGCTGCGCACCGAGTTCGGCTCGCCCTGGGTCCGCGTCAGCGTCGCCAAGTTGGCGCCCGTCGCGGGCGTCAAGCGGCTCGGTGTGGTCATCGAGCGCGGCGGGCGAAGCTAGCGCGGCGAAATCGAACGCGGCATGGTATCAGCCGCGCGGGTGGTGTCGCGCATGCAATTGTTTTAAGCGCTCCCGAGCTACGTGCGTATATATCGTCGTCGTCGTGATGTCGGCATGGCCGAGGAGCATCTGCACCACGCGCAGGTCCGCGCCGTGATTAAGCAGATGGGTGGCGAAGGCGTGGCGCAACGTATGCGGCGAGAGGGCCGCGGTCGCGATACCCGCCTTCAGCGCGTAGCGTTTGATGAGCTGCCAGAAGGCCTGCCGCGTCAATGGTCCCCGGCGCGCGGTGATGAAAACGGCATCGGACTTGCCTCCCTTGGCGAGATCGACCCGTGCCGTCGCAAGGTAGCGCGTGAGCCAGGCGACGGCTTCCTCGCCCAGCGGCACCAGGCGCTCCCTGCCGCCCTTGCCCAGCACGCGCACGATGCCGGCGTCAAAACTGAGCTGGGCCAGCTTGAGGCCGACGAGCTCGGAAACGCGCAGGCCGGTGGCGTAGAGCGTCTCCAGCATCGCACGGTCGCGCAATCCAAGTTTCGTTTCCGGGTCCGGCGCGTCCAACAGCGCCTCGACCTGCTGCTCGGAGAGGCTCTTCGGCAAGCGACGCGGCAACTTGGGTGCGCGCACGCGAAGCGTCGGATCGGCCGCGATCGTGCCCTGCACCAGCTGCAGGCGATAGAAGCGGCGCAGGGAAGACAGCCTACGGCCGATCGACGTGGACTTCGCCCCCGCCCGGAATTGCATGGCCAGGAAGCTCTCAACCTCGGCGCGCCCGGCCGCGAGCAGGCCGCTCTGCCCGCTGTGCTCGAGCCAGTTTGCCCAGGCCACGAGGTCGCGCCGGTAGCTCGCCAGGCTCGACGACGCGAGGCCGTCCTGCAGCCACACTTGGTCGCAGAAGGCGTCGATCAGCGCGGAATCGTCACGCGCCGAAGCGGTAGCCCTCATGGGCAAGCAACCAGCGCTTGATCGCGATCGGGTCGCCTTCGGTTGCGCCCATGAAACCACCGAGCGACCCGTGCGTGCCGACCACGCGGTGGCAGGGAATCACCAGCGCGATCGGGTTCGCGCCGCAGGCACCCCCGATCGCCCGCGGCGCCGATCGCAGCTGACGCGCAAGCTCCCCATAGGTGCGCGATTCGCCGACTGGGATCTGCGAGAGCGCTTGCCAAACCCGTTGCCGAAAGGCGGTGCCGCCTGGAGCCAGCGGCAACGTGAAGCGAAACTGTGGATCGGCAAGATAGCGCTCGAGTTGGCGGCAAGCCCGCTCGGCGAGGGCGTCGGTCGGGGCCTGCGCCCGCTCACGTGGCGGCAGGTAGTCGATGCCGGTGACGACCGTTGCCGCGGTGCGAATCCCCAACACGGCGAACGGCGCACGCATTCTTGCCGCATAGACCGCAGGGTCGGGCATTGTCGCGCGGCGGTGCGTGGCGGCGCCGCTGTCCGGCCCTTGTCGCATGCGCTCGAAAACTCCTGCCCGGGACAACGCCTGCTTCATGCCGACACTCCTCTGTCCTGCATTTTCATCTGCCGCGAACGGAAAGTCAGCACCAGCGGCAGGAAGAGCGGGGCCAGGCGTCGCCCCGCTATAATGCAGCCGCGTGCCGATTCGCCGTGCGCGCATCGTACGTGTCCGTTTCGCCTTTCCCAGAGATCATGACAGACTCGCCGCCACCCCGCTGGCAATTCTGGATCGACCGGGGCGGGACTTTTACCGATATTGTTGCACGCCGCCCGGACGGGACGCTGACCACCCACAAGCTGCTGTCCGAGAATCCCGGGCGCTACCAGGACGCGGCGGTTCATGGCATCCGCGAATTGCTCGGCCTCGGCGCGGACGCACCAATCCCGACCAATGCGGTGGAAGCCATCAAGATGGGGACCACCGTTGCCACCAACGCCTTGCTCGAACGCAAGGGCGAGCGCACCGTGCTTGCCATCACGCGCGGCTTTGCCGACGCACTGCGCATCGCCTATCAGAACCGGCCGAAGCTGTTCGTGCGCCACATCGTCCTGCCGGACAGCGTCTACGATCGCGTGGTCGAGATCGATGAGCGCATGGGCGCGCAAGGGGAATGTGTGCGTGTGCTTGATCTTGAAAGCGCGGAGCGCGGTCTTTCTGCGGCGTACGCTGATGGAATCCGCGCCTGTGCGATCGTGCTCATGCATGGCTATCGCTTCCCGGAGCACGAGCAGCGTCTTGCCACGGTGGCGCGCAAAATCGGCTTCCCGCAAGTGTCGGTCAGCCACGAGGTCAGTCCGTTAATGAAGCTCGTTTCGCGCGGCGATACGACTGTCGTCGATGCCTATCTGTCGCCAATCCTGCGCCGCTATGTGGCGCGCGTTGAGTCGCAACTTCCCGGGGTGCGTTTGCAATTCATGCAATCGTCCGGCGGACTTACCGATGCGCGACGGTTCCAGGGCAAGGACGCGATACTCTCCGGCCCCGCCGGCGGCATCGTTGGCGCAGTGCAAGTTTCGAGGCTTGCCGGCTTCGACAAGATAATCGGCTTCGACATGGGAGGCACGTCGACCGACGTGACCCACTTCGCAGGGGAATACGAGCGCGCGTTCGTTACCGAGGTAGCGGGGGTGCGGTTGCGTGCGCCGATGATGCGGATCCACACGGTGGCGGCGGGAGGCGGTTCGATATGCAGCTTCGACGGCGCGCGGTTGCGGGTCGGGCCGGAATCGGCAGGGGCAAATCCGGGTCCGGCCGCATACCGTCGTGGCGGCCCGCTCACCGTCACCGATTGCAACTTGATGGTGGGGAAGATAGATCCGGATCTCTTTCCCAAGGTATTCGGGCCGCGCGGCGATCTGCCGCTCGATCTCGACTTGGCGCGCGAGAGGTTCGCCGCGCTCGCGACCGAACTGGCGACACACACCGGGCATGTGCGCACGGCCGAAGAGATCGCGGCCGGTTTTCTGCATATTGCCGTGGCCAACATGGCGCATGCAATCAAGCACATTTCGGTCGAGCGCGGCTACAACGTGACCGAGTACACCCTGTGCTGCTTCGGCGGGGCCGGCGGCCAGCATGCCTGCGCGGTCGCCGATGCGCTGGGCATGACCCGGGTGTTTATCCACCCGCTCGCCGGCGTGCTGTCGGCCTACGGCATGGGGCTTGCCGACGTCAGGGCACTACGCCAGAAGGCAGTCGAGGCCGAGCTTACGAAAAAAACCCTGGGTGCATGCGCCGGCGTAATCGACGAACTCGCGCTGGCCGCGACGGTGGAGATCGAGGCACAAGGCATTCGCGCAGACCGTATCGCGGTCGAGCGGTCGTTGCATGTGAAATACGACGGCACGGATACGACGCTCGAAATACCTCTGGATTTGAAGCCTGCTGGCGCCACGGACGAGCAGATACAGGCACTCGTCGCCATATTCGAGCGCCGCTACCAGGCCCAATATGGGTTCCTGATGCCGGGCAGGGCGCTTTTGATCGAGGCCGTGGCCGTGGAGGCAATCGGCGCATCGGCAAGCGCCGACGAGACCACACCTGCATTTGCCCCGCGCCACGGCGCACTCGCTGCGGCAAAAGCACAGCGCGTATACACGGGCGGCACCTGGCACGACGCACCCGTATACGTGCGCGACGACCTGCGCCCCGGCGATCGCATCGCCGGCCCGGCGGTAATCGGTGAAAGGAACGCAACCACCGTGATCGAGCCCGGCTGGGAGGCAACACTTACTGTGCGCAACCACCTCGTGCTCCAGCGCGTCGTCGCGATTCGCCGCGACTACGCGCTTGGTACGACGGCCGACCCCGTGCTGCTCGAGGTGTTCAACAACCTGTTCATGGCCATCGCGGAGCAGATGGGGGTGACGCTGGCCAATACCGCTTATTCGGTCAATATCAAGGAGCGGCTTGATTTCTCCTGCGCGTTATTCGATGCCGAGGGTAACCTCATCGCCAACGCGCCGCATATGCCCGTCCACCTGGGCTCGATGGGCGAGAGTGTGAAAACCGTTATTGAGGCGCGACGCGGCACGATGCGCGAAAGCGACGTTTTCGTGCTCAACGCACCGTACAACGGCGGCACACACTTGCCCGACGTGACCGTCATCGCGCCGGTGTTTCTGGTCGGTGCCGACCGTCCGGAGTTCTACGTCGCCTCGCGCGGGCACCACGCCGACATCGGCGGCATCACACCGGGTTCGATGCCGCCGAACTCCAGACATGTCGATGAGGAAGGCATCTTGCTCGACGACGTCCAGCTCGTTGCCCAAGGGCGCTTTCTCGAGTCCGAGATGCGCGCGATCCTCGGCTCGGGAAGATTTCCGGCGCGCAACATCGAGCAGAATCTGGCCGACTTGCGGGCGCAGGTCGCAGCGTGCGCCAAAGGCATCCTCGAACTGGAGAAAATGGTCGCGCACTTTGGTTTGGGCGTTGTGCGTGCGTACATGAAGCATGTGCAGGACAACGCGGAGGAGTCAGTGCGGCGCGTGCTCGGGGCGCTGAAGGACGGGCACTTCGAGTACGAGATGGACGGCGGCGCAAAGATAGTGGTTACCATCGCGGTCGACCGGCGCAGGCGCTCGGCAAGAATCGACTTCACGGGAACCAGCGCCCAGCAGCCAACCAACTTCAATGCTCCGGCAGCGGTCTGCAAGGCGGCCGTCCTCTATGTCTTTCGCACCCTGGTCGACGCCGAAATCCCCATGAACGCAGGGTGTCTGAAACCGCTCGATATCGTCATTCCCGAGGGGTCGATGCTGAACCCTCGGTATCCGGCCGCGGTGGTCGCCGGCAATGTCGAGACCTCGCAGGCAGTGACCGACGCGCTCTACGGGGCGCTCGGCGTGCTCGCCGCGTCGCAGGGCACGATGAACAACTTTACCTTCGGCGACGAAACCTACCAGTATTACGAGACGATCTCGGGCGGCGCCGGCGCGGGTCCCGATTTTGACGGTGCGAGCGTCGTGCAGACGCATATGACCAACTCGCGCTTGACCGATCCCGAGGTGCTGGAGTGGCGCTTTCCGGTCCGGCTCGACGGCTACCGGATCCGTGCCGGCAGCGGTGGCGCGGGCCGTCACCGCGGCGGCGACGGCGGTGAGCGTCGCGTGCGCTTTCTCCAGCCGATGACCGCCGCGATGCTTGCCAATCATCGGCGTGTCCCGCCCTTCGGCGTCGATGGCGGGCAGCCGGGGGCCGTCGGTCGAAACTGGGTTGAACGCGCCGACGGGTCACGCGAGGAGTTCGGCGCCACCTGCGAAGTGCAGATGGGTGCCGGCGACGTCTTCGTCGTGCAAACACCGGGCGGTGGTGGCTTCGGCCCGTCGCCGGACAGGCTTTCGCAACCACCCGCGCCCGGCGGATAATTGAATGCAATGCAAAGAGGAGTGGCAATGAGCGCAGCAATCTATGACCTCGCCGTGGACGACATTCACGGCAAGCGCGTGAAACTCGACCAGTACAAGGACAAGGTGCTGCTGATCGTCAACGTGGCGAGCCAGTGCGGCTTCACACCGCAATACAAGGGACTCGAGACCCTGTACGAAAAGCTGCATCCGCGCGGCCTCGAGATTCTCGGCTTTCCCTGCAACCAGTTCGGCGCCCAGGAGCCCGGCAGCGAGGTGGAGATCGCGCAGTTCTGCGAACTTAACTACGGTGTGACGTTTCCGCTTTTTGCCAAAATCGAAGTCAACGGCGCGGCCGCGGCGCCGCTGTATCAGTACCTGAAGAAGGCGAAGCCCGGGCTGCTCGGATCCGAGGCAATCAAGTGGAACTTCACCAAGTTCCTCGTCGACCGCGGAGGCACCGTCGTTGAGCGCTACGCGCCGAACACGGAACCTGAGGCGATCGCTGGTGACATCGAGAAACTGCTGTGATCGTGCGGCGACACATTGGCGCCGCCATCGTCGCGATCGCGTTGCAAACGTTGGCCGTCTCGGCCCTGGCGGCCGATCTCAACAAGACGCTGCGAGTTGCCTTTCCCATCGCGGAGACCGGGTTCGATCCGGCGCCCGTCGGCGACATCTACTCGCAGTACGTCAATCGCGCCATCTTCGATCCGCTCTACAAATACGATTACCTCGCACGACCATACCGGATCGTGCCCAATACCGCAGTGGCCCTGCCAGAGATATCCGCCGACGGCAAGACCTGGACGATCCGCATCGGGCAAGGTATCTACTTTACCGACGACCCCGCGTTCAAGGGCAAGAAACGCGAGCTCACCGCCGCCGATTACGTCTATTCGTGGAAGCGCATCATCGATCCGAAGATGCGCTCGAACAACATTCAGGTTTTCGACGGCAAGATCGTGGGCGCAGACGCCGTCGTCGCGGCGGCGAAAACGACGGGCAAGTTCGACTACGATGCGCCCATGGAAGGCCTGCGTGCGGTCGATCGCTACACCATCCGCTTGCAGCTCAACTTCCCGTCATATGAACTGCTGGCGGACCTGACGACGGCGCCGACGGCGGCGGTCGCGCGCGAGGTGGTCGAGGCGTACGGGGATGAGAACGGCTGGACGATGGCCAATCCGGTGGGCACTGGTCCCTATCGGCTCAAGGAGTGGCGCCGCGGGCAGAAGATCGTCCTCGAGGCGAATCCGGGCTATCGCGACGAGACCTTTCCCGAGAGCTCGGCACCGGAGGACCGTGCCCTCGAAGCGAAGATGCACGGCAAGAAGCTGCCAATCATTGGTCGCATCGATATCAGCATCATCGAGGAATCCAACCCGCGCCTGCTCGCATTCCAGGACCGCGAGCTCGATTACGTAACCGTGCCTCCCGATCTGGTCGGCAACGTACTGGGACCGGGCAACAACCTCAAGCCGGAGTTTGCGAAGCAGGGCGTCGTGCTCGCGCACGGTGTGCAGCCCGCGATCACCTACACCTACTTCAACATGGATGATCCGGTAGTCGGCGGCTACACCAAGGATAAGATTGCGCTGCGCCGGGCGATCAGCATGGCGTACAACGTGGACGAAGAGATTCGCGTCTTGCGCCAGGGCCAGGCGGAGCCGGCGACGCAGCCGATTCCACCGAACGTGGCGGGCTATGATCCGCAGATCAAGGGCCATGCAAAGTACGACCCCGCCGGGGCCAAGGCACTGCTCGACAAGTTCGGCTACGTCGATCGCGACAGCGATGGCTGGCGTGACTTGCCGGATGGCAAGCCGTTTACGCTGATGATCGCGTCCGATCCCTCGGGACTCATGCGGCAATACGACGAACTGTGGCAGCGCAGCCTGAACGCTGTCGGCATCCGGGTCGAATTTGTCAAACAAAAGTGGCCCGACCTGCTCAAGATGGCGCGCTACGGAAAATTGCAGATGTGGTCCCTGGGCAACATCAACACGACACCCGAGGGATTCGGGTTCATGTCGCTGCTCTATGGTCCGCATTCCGGTTTCGCCAACCTGTCGCGCTTCAATCTGCCCGAATTCAACCAGCTCTACGACAAGGCACAGAAGCTCCCCGACGGGCCCGAGCGCACCCAGCTTTTCGCGAAGATGTCCGAACTGGTCAACGTCTACGCGCCCTGGCTGCTGGAGGCCTACCGCTACGAGAACATTCTGGTGCAGCCGTGGGTGCTCGGTTTCAAGTACACGGTGTTCGACTGGCACCCCTGGAAGTATTACGACATTGATCTCGACCGACGTAACGCCGCCGGCAAGTAACATGAATCACCGCACGCAGTGGCTGCCGCGCAGCTGGCGCGCACTCCTTGCCGCCGCCGCGATTATCCTGGGCGCGCCTGCGCTTCCCGCATGCGCGGCGGATATGAGCAAGACGCTGCGCACCGCGATCATTGTGCCGGAGACCGGATTCGATCCGGCAGCCACAAGCGACCTCTACTCCGACAGCATCGCGCGCGCCATCTTCGAAACACTCTATAGTTTCGACTATCTTTCGCGCCCGTACCGCCGTGTGCCGCAAACGGCCACGGCAATGCCCGAAATAACCGACGGGGGCCGGACCTGGACGATGCGCGTGCGCCCCGGTATCTATTTTGCCGACGACCCGGCATTCAAGGGCCGCAAGCGCGAGCTCGTCGCCGCCGATTATGTCTATTCATGGAAGCGCTTGCTCGACCCACGCGTGCGTTCGCCGTTTGCCTGGTACCTGCAGGACAAGGTCGTCGGTGCGCAGCCGGTGATCGAAGCGGCGCAGAAGAGCGGCCGTTTCGACTACGACGCACCGATCGAAGGCTTGCAGGCCCTCGATCGCTACACCCTGCGCCTCAAGCTTAAGGATCCCGATTTCATCATGCAGGGCTACCTGACCCAGACGCCGATGGCCGCGGTGGCGCGCGAGGTGATCGAAGCCTACGGCGACACCAGCGGCTGGGCCATGGCCAATCCGGTAGGCACGGGGCCGTACCGTCTCAAGTCATGGCGGCGCGGAGCGCAGATCGTGCTCGAGGCCAATCCGAATTATCGTGACGAGACCTTTCCTGCCAGCGACGATCCGGCCGACCGCGACCTGGTCGCCAAGATGCGCGGCAAGAAACTTCCGGTCGTCGGCCGCATCGAGATTGACGTCATCGAGGAATCGAATCCGCGCCTGCTTGCGTTTACCAGCGGAGCGCTTGATTACGTCAATGTTCCGACCGACCTCGCTGAGCACGTGCTCGACGCCGGCAATCACCTCCGGCCGGAGTTTGCCAGCCGGGGCGTCTCCCTCTGGCGTATCACTCAGCCGGCGCTGCAGTATGCCTACCTCAACATGGAAGATCCGGTCGTGGGCGGGTATACCAAGGACAAGATTGCCCTGCGCCGGGCGATCGCCATCGGCTTCGATACGCCCGGCCTGATTCAGGTGGTCTATCAGGGCCAGGCGATTCCCGCGACGCAGCCGATACCGCCCGGTCTTCCCGGCCATGACGACGCCTGGAATGTCGGTGTCACGTACGACCCCCAAGCAGCGAATGCGCTGCTGGACAAGTTCGGATACACGGCGCGCGACGCCGACGGCTATCGCAGGCTGCCCGACGGTAAGCCTCTGACCGTCGTCATGGCTTCCGCGACGTCGGGGCGCGAGCGCGAATTCGACGAGCTGTGGCAGAAGAGCATGAAAGCCATCGGCATCCGGATCGAATTCCTGAAACAGAAGTGGCCGGATCTGATCAAGATGGGCAAAGCGGGCCAGCTTCAGATGTGGCGCATCGGCTGGATCACGCTCTACGGCGAAGGCGACGCCTTTGCGCAGCTGCTCTACGGCAGGAACATCGGCCAGACCAACTACTCGCGCTTCGCGTTGCCGCAGTACGACGAGCTGTATCGCAAATCACGGACCTTGCCCGATGGAACGGAGCGCAACGCGATCTACCGCCAGATGTCCGAACTGGTCGCCGCCTACAATCCGTGGTGGCTTGGCGTCTATACGATCGAAAGCACGCTGCTGCAGCCATGGGTGATGGGTTACAAGAAGCACGCCTATTGGGAGCATCCATGGAAATATCTGGACATCGATACAGTGATGCGGGAGAAAAAGTAGACCTGCCTACCCAAACGTTGCGCCGATACGACAGACAGGACCTTTGCGTCACCGGGCGGGGCTCCGCTGATTGCTCAGCGGGGTTCCCCTCGCGTATACTTGTCTCAATTGCAACCTTGTCCAAGGAATGCTTCCCATGACCAGAACGCCGACGAATTCCGTCACCGCGATTGCGATCGCGGCGCGCGCGTTTGCATGGGGCATGCCCTGCGGCGCGTACCACTCCGACCTGGTGTCGGGAGTCTCGCCGCTACCGTTGTTGCGTTAGCCGCCCGTGCGTGTTCCCGCCGGGTGTGGCGGGAACCGAAGTCCGGGCAAATCCCGAACCTCGCTTTCCGCCGGTGCCGGATGACCGGCGGCCGCGCGCTTTGCGCTGCGGCTCGAGGAATAAGCGATGCCTATAAGCGACCGAATCAGAATTCACCTTCGCCGTAGATTCCGCGGCCTCTGGCTTTCGCCCGATTTCCGGAAGCTGTGGGTGTCGCTCACGATCACGTCGTTCGGCGCGCAGATCACGAACCTGGCGCTGCCCCTGACCGCCGCGCTTCTGCTCCACGCGACGCCCATGCAGATGGGCGTCCTCGTGGCGCTGGAAACGCTGCCCTTTGCGCTCTTCAGCCTGCATGCGGGAGTGCTGCTCGACCGGGTGCGCAAGCGGCCGGTCGTTATTGCCGCCGACTTTGGGCGTGGCTTGGCGTTGGTGGCGATCCCGATCGCCGCCTGGTTCGACGGCCTGTCGATGGGGCTCTTGTTCGGCGTCGGCTTCCTGTGCGGCGTGCAGAACGTCGTCGGCGGTGCTGCCTACCAAGTGTTGCTGGCGCAGATGGCCGGACGCAAGCGCCTAGTCGAAGTGAACGCCAAGATCGCACTGGGTGAGACATCGGCTGCACTGGTCGGGCCCGGCATGGCGGGCGGCTTGATTCAGGCGTTGACGGCACCGTTCGCCATCGTATTCGACGCGTTCACGTTCTTTATCTCGGCGCTGATGTTGCGGCGCGTCGAAGCAAGGAACGACATCACGCACGTCCGCGGCACGGCCAACGTTTGGCGCGAAATCGGTGAGGGCCTCAAGCTCGTCTGGGGTAACCGGACCCTGTGGGGGCTCGCCTGGCTGGCGGGCCTGTGGCAGTTTCTGCACCACATGCAAATCGCCGTGTTGATTCTGTTTGCAACGCGCGAGTTGTCCTTGTCCGCCGGCGCAATCGGGATCGCCTATGCATGCGGGGGGCTGGGCTGCGTGCTTGCCTCGACCTTCGCGGAAAGGTTGTCCACGCGCGTGGGCGTCGGGCCGGTCATCGTGCACGGTCTGATCATCACCGCCTTCGGCTGGCAGGCTTTCGGACTGCTTGGCGGCTCAGGGTGGCCGGCGACGCTTGCGCTCGGCCTGGCAATGCTGGTATTCGATTTCGGCGCGATCCTCTACGGCATCAACTATCTGGCGCTGCGGCAGGCGATAACGCCGGATCGACTGCTCGGCCGCATGACGGCGACGATGCGCTTCCTGACCGTTGCCTCGGCGCCACTCGGCTCACTGGTCGGCGGGGCGCTGGCGACCGGCATTGGTCTGCGCGGCACACTGCTCACGGTCGGCACGCTCGGGCTGGCGCTCGCGGCGGCGGCGGTACTTTGGTCGCCGGTGCAGCACCACCGCGAGCTGCCCGCGCCGGTCGCCGACTAAGGCCGGAGCCGTGCCCGAAAACCGGTTAGAATCCGCGTCGCACATGCCGCAGTAGGGCGCGTGCGCCAGCCCCAACCTCTGTCATGCCGCCGTCGATCCTTTTCATCACCCTCGATTCCTGCCGCTACGATGCCTTTGTCGAGGCCCGTGCCCCGAATCTGAAATCGCTCGCGCCGTTGCACCGCGCCCAGGCGCCGTCGCATTTCACGTATGGCTCGCACGCTGCATTCTTCATGGGCTTCACGCCCGGCGACGCCAGGCGAAAAGAGCCCTATGTCAATCCCAAGTACGGCAAGATCTTTCGCATGCGGGGTGGCGGGCATCTAGGTGCGGCGCCTGCATATCTGACCCTCGACGGGCACAGCGTCATCGACGGCCTGAAGCAGAGCGGCTACCGAGCCATCGGTACCGGGGCGGTCAACTGGTTCAATCCCGAGCGTCCGACGGGGCGGATCCTGAGCGCCGACTTCGACAGCTTCGCTTACTCCGCCGGCCCCTCGCTCAAGGCCCAGATCGGCTGGATTGACTCGATGCTTACCCAGGTCGAAACCGGTCGGCCCGTCTTTGTGTTCCTCAATCTCGCCGAAACCCACGTGCCGTATTTCCATGCCGGCGCGCCATGGGATCCTGGCTATAACCCGGCGACGGCCTTCGGCGACAACAATGACGCGGCCGAATGCAGGCGGCGTCAAGTTGCCTGCGTGGAGTGGTGCGACCAGGTCCTCGAGCCGCTGTTCGCGCGTTTCGCCAACGACTCGATCATAGTCTGCGCCGATCACGGTGATTGCTGGGGCGAGGACGGGCTCTGGGAGCACGGCGTCTCGCACGAGAAGACGCTCGACGTGCCTCTGTTATTTCGCCTCGCCGCAACAGGCTAACAGGCTCTTAATCCGTTGGTCGTTGAATGAAGAATCCTTTCAGTCGCCTTTCCGGAAGTCATCGCGGTGTAAGTACTTCGACGTCTCCCCGAATGGCGGCCGAGTCCGCATTGATGCCGACGCAATACGTCGAGGCAGCGCTGGTCCAGCACCGCGCCGGCCACCTGCGGGAGGCGGAGGCTCTCTACCGGAAGGCGCTGGCGGCAGACGCCGCATATTTCGACGCGTTACACATGCTGGGCGCATTGCGGCATCAGAGTGGCGATAGTGCCGGGGCTGTCGAATTACTCGAGAAGGCAATCGCGGTCGCGCCACGCAACGGTTCTGCGCACAGCAGCTTGGGCGTTGCCTACCAGGCGCTGAACCGGCTCGACCAGGCAGAGGTGTCGCTGCGCAAAGCCATAGCGCTGTGGCCTGATTGGGATCGCGCCCATAACAATCTTGGGACAGTGATGTGCGCAACCGGCCGCTTAGAAGATGCCGAAGCGTGCTTTACAAGCGCCGTGCAATTAAATCCATCGAATTTCGAAGCCCTCAACAACCTGGGGAACCTCCGCAAGGAGCGCGGGCAACTTGCCGACGCGGAGCGATTCTATCGCCAAGCGCTCGCCATCGATTCGGCAACGCCCGAAATATGGAACAACCTCGGGCGGGTTCTTCGCCAATGCGAACGGCTCGATGACGCCGCAGATTGCTTTCGAAAGGCACTAGAGCTGCGGCCCGAAGACGCGATCGCCCTGGCTGAGATGGGGACGGTTCACGCGGCGCGGGCGGAGCTGATGGAGGCTGAACGCTGCTTCAAACTTGCTCTGCAATTCGACGACAGTCTGTTCGAAGCGATGAACAATTTGGGGGATGTCCTCCGGCGGCTCGATAGAACGGACGAAGCGGAAAACTATTGTCGCGAAGCGTTGGCAATGCGCCCCAATGACCCGACGATACTAAGTAACCTCGCCCTAGTCCTGCTGCGATTTTCCGCATTGGACGAGGCGGAGCAATGTTGTCGGAACGCGTTGTCGATCCGTCCCGATCATGCACCTTCGCAAATTACCATGGGCAGTATTCTCAACGCGCGGGGCCGCCCAGTTGAGGCTGAAGTATGTTTTCGGACGGCAATGCGTCTGAGCCCGAAGTCGGCGGCCGCACGATATAACCTGTCCATGCTGAAGCTGTTGCAAGGTGACTACAAGGAAGGATTGGAATTGTATGAGAGCCGTTTCGATGCCCTGCATGGGGATACCGGCTGTGCGCCCGATGTGCGGACGTTGCTCCGAGACAATCGCCTCTGGCACGGCGAGATTCTTACCGGGCAGCGGCTCCTAATCTGGACAGAGCAGGGTTTCGGCGACAGCCTGATGATGCTGCGGTATCTGCCGCTATTGAAGCAGCGTGGTGCGGGTGAAATATCAGTCCAATGCGAGCGCACGCTGGAGCGGGTAATGTGTTCCATCCCGGGGTTGCTCCAAGACGTAACTTGTACGCGATCGGCCTCCGCGGATGAATTCGACTTGCATTGCCCGATCATGAGTCTGCCGCGTTTGTTCGATACGACGCTGGATTGCATTCCCGGGGAGATTCCTTACATTGTCGTGCCGACCCAACTGCGGGACGTCTGGAAGAAGCGTTTACTGTCAATCGCCAAGACAAAGATCGGACTTGCATGGACCGGCAACAAGAAGCCTGACGCGAGGCGCAGTATTCCACTTTCCGCATTGCAACCGGTAATCAAGTCCGAGGGTGCGCACCTGATCAGCCTGCAGAAAGGGGAAGGCGCCGAGCAGGCGCGCGAGTGGCGAGGTCAAATTGAGGATTGGATGGATGAGTGTCACGATTTCATGGATACCGCGGCATTAATCCATCAGCTCGATCTCGTGATCAGCGTGGACACAGCGATTGCCCATTTGGCCGGAGCACTGGGCAAACCCGTGTGGCTGCTAAATCGCTACGGGAGCGAATGGCGATGGGGCCTGGAGTCAGAGCGGAGCCCGTGGTATCCCAGCATGCGGATCTTTAGGCAGCGGGAGCCCAACAACTGGGACCAAGTTATCGCGCAGGTAGCGAATGAACTGACGAAATTCCAACAGACGTAGCGTACAAGCTCGCCGCGTGTTACTCGGCTATGTCTCACTCGGCCGATCTGCCACTGACGCAGATACCGGTCCGCGACGGATACCGATGAAACCCGCTCAGTCTTGAAACGGGTAGATTTCGGGCAGGCCGAGCAGACGCGAAAGCTCATCGAGCGCATGGCGCGACTCCATCAGAAGCGCCGGGTCGGCCAGATCGGCGGGCGCGAGCCGGTCGCGATAATGCCGCTCCACCCAGGTGGTGAGCGCGGCATACAGTGCGTCGTCGAGCCAGATCCGCGCGCCGATGGCCGCGCGCTCCTCCGGCGTCAAGGCGACGCGCAGGCGCAGGCACGCCGGTCCCCCACCGTTTTGCATGCTTTGCCGCAGATCGAAAGTCTGCACCTCGCGAATCGGACCCTCGCCGGAGGTAAGCCGATCAAGCAGCGCGCTCACCGTCGCCTCGTCGCGGCATTCGGCCGGCGCGACCAGCAGCAGGCCGCCATCGGCGCGGGTGAGCAATTGGCTGTTAAACAGATACGTGTTCACCGCGCGCTCGAGGCTCACCTCGCGTTCCGGCACGACGATGGGCGTGAACCCGGCGCCGATCCGCTCCCGCAATGCGCTAAGCAGCGCGTCCTGTCCCACGTATGCGCGCTCATGGCAGAAAAGGACGGCACCGGTGCCGACGGCAATCACGTCGTTATGAAATACGCCGGCGTCAATCGCCTCGGGGTGCTGCTGGGCAAATAGCGTGCGCTCCGGAGCAAGCCCGTGACGGCGGGCAACGCTTTCGCAGGCCTCGCGCGTCTGCCGCGCCGCATAGCGCCGTGGCGCCAGCTTGTCGGCGGCAAAGGCGGTACGTCCGTAGACGAAGAGCTCGACGCCAGAGGCACTCTCTGCGACGACAAAGCGCGTGTGGTTGGCAGCGCCCTCGTCGCCGAGCTGAGGCGCTGCGGGTAGCGCGTCGTGCACGGCGAAGTGGCTCTCGTCGGCAAAGATCGAGCGCAACACCCGCGTCGTCGTCGCCGCCTCGAGCGAGCGGTGAAAATGTGCGACGAGGTTCGCCGGGGTGAAGTGCACGCGGCCGTCGGCAGTGTCGCCGGAGGGGCTCACGGTCGCAGCGTTGGCGACCCACATCGCGGCGGCCGACGAGCATGCCGCGAGCAGGTGAGGGGCCTGGCGCGCGGCCGCCGCGAGCAGCGCGCTGTCATTGCCGGCGAAGCCGAGCGCGCGCAATGCGGCGACGTTCGGACGCTCGTGCGGCGGCAGCACGGCCTGCACGAAGCCGCGTGCGGCAAGCGCCTTCATCTTGGCAAGCCCCTGCAGTGCCGCCCGGCGCGGGTTCGCGACCAGGCTCTTGTTCCGCTCGGCAGCCAGGTTGCCTCTGGCCAGACCACTGTAGTTGTGCGTTGGCCCCGGCAAGCCGTCAAAATTCGCTTCCACGGTTACCGTCGGGGCCTTCACAGCGGGTCTCGTACCGATAGCGGCACCGCCCGCACGGCGTCGCCGTCGCCCACGGCAAGCACGGCGGCGGTGTGCGGCAGGAGCGGGAACCGGGCGATGCGCGCCGGCGCCCAGGCGAGGACGGCGCGAAAGCGCTCGAAGCTGCGATTGGCAACCAGCCAGAGCACTTCGTCGGTCAAGCTATCCGGGACCGGGTCATGCTCGCCGACCTTGACCGCGAACGTCTCGCTCTGGCGCACCGCGCGTATGTTGTCGCGAAAGCACTCCAGCGTCGGCCCGGCATCGAAGATGTCGACGTAGCCTTCGTAGCGAAAACCCTCCGCCTCCAACATGGCGCGCGCCGGCTGCGAATCGGCATGCACCTCGCCAATGACCGCGCGCGCTGCCGCAGGCAGCAGCGTGGCATAGACCGGGTGGCGCGGCATCAATTCGGCGATGAATGCCTTTTGGCCGATACCGGTAAGGTAGTCGGCGCGCGAGTAATCCATCACGAAAAAATGCCGCCCGAGTCCCTCCCAGAAAGGGCTCTTGCCATCGGCATCGAGCCGACCACGCAGCTCGGCGATGACCTTCGGCGCGAACAATGGAGCGAATTCGGCGATGAAGAGCAAGCGCGCCTTGGAGAGCAAGGGCCCGTTCTTGGCGCGGCGGTGGCGCAAATCGAGAAACAGCGAGCATAACTCGCTGTCGCCGGTGTGATCGTTGGTTAGAAAAAGCGTCGGCGCCGCGGTGTAAACGCCCAGCTCGCGCGAGGCATGCACCTGCGTCCCGACGTGGTAGTTGTACCAGGGCTCGGACAAGCCCACGGCCGCTTCGATGGCGCTGATGCCCACTACGCCGCCCGTGCCGTCGTCAACCAGTACGAAGACGTAGCAGGCGTCGGCCTTTGCCGCGGCGCCAGCAAACGAAGCGAGCGAGCGTTCGATGCGTTGCGCGAGCCGGTCCGCATTGGCCGGCAGCGTGGTCAACCCCGAACCGGTGCGCTCGGAAAGCGCCAGCAGTGCCGGCAGGTCCTCACGCGCGATCGGCCGGACGTAGAACATCGGCCTAACGCGTGATCTCAGGTCAGCGACTTGCCCAAGGCCGTCTCCAGCCGCGCAAGACCCTCCAAGATCTCGTCCAGACTGATGACCAGCGAGGGTGCGATGCGCACGACGTCCGGTCCGGCGATGAGCACCAGCAACCCGGCGTCGCCCGCGGCGTGCATAACGTCCATGCCCTTGCCTTGCCAGCGCTCAGCGAGCTGGCAGCCGAGCCACACGCCTTCTCCACGAATGTCGCTGAACACTTCGCGGCGGGCGTTGATCGTGCGCAAACCCTCCATGAACAGCGCGTGCCGCGCCTTCACCCCGTCGAGCACCTCGGTGGTGTTGATTACGTCGAACGCGGCGCCCGCGACCGCACAGGCGAGCGGATTACCCCCGAAGGTCGTGCCGTGAACCCCCACCGAAAACGCGCTCGCAATCTCGCTCATGGTGAGCATCGCGCCGATCGGAAAGCCACCCCCGAGTCCCTTGGCGCTGGTAAGGATGTCCGGGACGATTCCCTTTTGCATGTAGGAAAAAAGCGCGCCGGTGCGACCCATGCCGCTCTGGATCTCGTCGAAGATGAGCAGCGCATCATGCTCGTCGCAGAGGCGCCGAGCGGCGGCGAGGAATTCGGGCGTTCCTGGAATCATGCCGCCTTCGCCCTGCATGGGTTCAAGGATCACGGCGCAGACGTCATCACCGCCTTCTTCCGCAAAGGCCGCCTCGAGGCCGCCGATGTCGTTGTAGCGAATGTGCGTAAAACCGGTTGGCGGCGGACCAAAGCCGGAGGAATACTTCGCCTGTCCTCCGGCCGAGACGGTAAACAGCGTCCGCCCGTGAAATGCGTTCAGGGTGGAAATCACCCGGAATTTCTCCGCCCCGCAGCGATCGTGCGCATAGCGGCGGGAGAGCTTTAGCGCTGCCTCGTTCGCTTCGGCGCCGGAGTTGCAAAGGAACACGCGCTCGGCGAACGTCGCGTCGACGAGTTTCTTGGCGAGTCGCAGCGCCGGCTCGTTGGTCATCCAGTTCGACACGTGCCAGAGGGTGTGCGACTGTTCGGTCAGGGCCTTGACCAACGCGGGATGGCAATGGCCGAGTGCTGTGACCGCCACGCCGCCGGCGAAGTCGATGTACATCCTGCCCTGCTGGTCCCAGACACGCGAGCCCAAGCCGCGCACCGGCACGAATTCCGCCGGCGCGTAGCAGGGCACCATCACCTGATCAAACAGCGCGCGCGTGACGGGAAACGCGGGGAGCGGCGGCGCGGCGGCACGCCGGACTGGTTCTGCAGACAGTGCCGTGGAGGATGGGGCGGACATGACGCGTTCCGAGAGTAATTCCGTCATTGTAGACGAACGCCGGCGCAA
Organism: uncultured beta proteobacterium; assembly: GCA_963763625.1. GTDB lineage: Bacteria > Pseudomonadota > Gammaproteobacteria > Burkholderiales > Casimicrobiaceae > PALSA-1003. The sequence continues at coordinate 266,912 of CAVXPH010000006.1, forward strand.
CCGGCTTCCGGGTTGCGGACGGTCAATCGACCTTGGCGCCCGAGGCCTTGACAACCCGCGCCCACTTCTCGGTCTCGGCGTGAATGTAGGCGGCGAATTGCTCCGGAGAGCCGCCTGCGGCAACCGCCCCTTGCGCCAGCAGTTTGTCCTTGGCTTCCGGACTTTGCAGCCACTGGTTAACGTCGGCGTTGATGCGCGCGATGATGGTCGGCGGCGTGCCGGTGGGCGCGACAATGCCGAACCACGACGTTGCCTCGAACCCTGGCAGGCCGCTCTCGGCGATCGTCGGGACATCGGGCAACGCGGGCGCGCGTTGCGCCGAGGTCACGGCAATCGCCCGCAGCTTACCAGCCTTGATCTGCTGCAGCGAGGACGGAAGGTTATCGAACATCACCTGCACCTGCCCCCCGATTAGATCCGTGATCGCGGGGGCGCTGCCCTTGTAGGGCACGTGCGTCATGTCGACACCCGCCATCGTCTTGAAGAGTTCACCCGACAGGTGAATGGACGTTCCGCTGCCCGACGAAGCGAAATTGATCTGCCCCGGCTTTTCCTTCGCCAGGTTGATCAGATCGGCAACCGAATGGACAGGCAGGGACGGGGTGACCTCCAGCACGTTGGGGACGCCGGCGACTAGCACCACCGGGGCGAAGTCCTTCACGTGGTCGTAGGGAATCCTGGCGTAGAGGTTGGGGTTGATCGCGTGCGTGCCAACCGTGGCCATGAGCAGCGTGTAGCCGTCCGGCGCGCTCTTGGCGACGAGCTCCGAGCCGATGTTGCCGGCCGCGCCAGGGCGGTTGTCGATGACTACCGGCTGCCCCAACGACAGCGAGAGGCGCTGCCCGACCTCGCGCGCGAGGATGTCGGTCGTGCCGCCGGCCGGGAATGGCACAACGAGGCGGATCGGCTTGCTTGGATAGGGCTGCGCCGCAGCCGCGGCGGCGCTCAGCGCCAGCAGGACGAACAGCGCGGCGCGCTGAACAATGCGGTTCATAGTCTCCTCCATTCCCCGGGCCTTCCGGCCGCGGTCGATTCACTCCAGCTTGGCCCGGAGTCCTTGACGATCTTGCGCACTTGGGATTTCACGCTTGATCAGCGCCGCGAACGCTTCCGGGGTGTCGGTGCCGGTTGCGCGCCCTCCGGGGCGAAGAACGCCTTCATCTCCGGCGTGCCTAGAATACGCGCAACCTCGGCGTTCCACTTGGCGATGATCTGCGCCGGGGGTTCCTGCCGGCGCCATGAAACCCCACCGGGTGTAGGTGTCGAATCCGGGAAGCCCGGTCTCAGTGAGCGTCGGCAACTCCGGCGCGAGCGGGGAGCGCATGGCAGCGGTAACTGGAACGACAGCCTTCGACGTTGGTGCGGCGCCCGCGCCACGCGTGGCGCCGACACGACACGATGGATCGGCCATGAGCGAATTTCGTCCTATACACGCCCAGCGTACCTGGGCGCCTTTGTCGATGCGTGAATGACTTGGCAGGCGTAGTCCGCTGTACGGGGAATGCGTGAACGGAATTCCCCATATCTGTCGCCCCAGAATGCCCTTTCGACGCGCGTGAACGGCAAGCTCTTTTCTGGCATGGTGCGCGACGCTTCGCGAAAACCCATGTCGACAAAACGTTGCATCGCCGGGAACTGATCCTCCGCGATAACTTGGATCGCGGGCTCGGGCAGCTGGTAGAGCGGGCACCATAGCGCAGTCCACCCACGATCCAGATTGCTCAGATAATCGATTATTTGTTGTGAAATCAGATACGCATCGGACTCGATGTGGATGATTTTGCGCAACCCATATTGGCGCGCAATTTGCAGGGAGAAGAGAAAGCTTCGCCACCAGCCCTGGTGACGATTGCGTCGATCATTACCGAGGTGTTCAGCGAAGCGATAGAGGTGAATCTTTTTCGGATCTACTCTCGATGGCAGGTCATCCAAGATGACAAATCGATGATCTTCAGGTACATAAGGCGAGAAATCGTCGAGCATAAATGTCGCGTCGCGCCGAAGAGGAAGCGCCTGATAATGATCAACCCAAGGTTTATAGCGGCCCAGCCACCAGGACTCTTCGTCCATATAGGACGTGCAGAAGAGAAGCGTCGAGAGGGGGGATGCCATGGAGCGCCAATCCGCGTGGGATGACCTGAGGCGACGTAACGCGAACCGCAATTGCAGCCCGTTTAGTCGCGCATGTTACCCGTTTCAAATGGCCGCCTTTGCCGAACTAAGACGCAATGCCGCCACATCGGGCGCTGGTTCAAAAGCCCACCGGGCAGGAAGACGGTCCGCCGAGATTCTAGCAGCAGCGCTGCGGCGATTTGCCGCGCCCGACTCACCCGGGCGCCTACCGTGCAGCTGCCACGAGACCAAGGTGGCGCGAGGGGCCCGGCGCGCGGGCCGGGGCGGTTTGCAATAGAATCGTCACCCGGAAAGTCCAAAATTACGGGTTCATCAAGGAGGGGATACCATGCATCGCCGCACACTAAGCGTGGTACGTGGCGCAATTGTTGCCGCGCTGTTTTGCCTCGCCACGCAGGCGCAGGCCGCAACCGAGATCCAATGGTGGCATTCAATGACCGGAAAGCTCAACGACAAGGTCAACGAGCTGGCCGAGAAATTCAATGCCAGTCAGAAGGATTTTCACGTTACCGCAGTCTACAAGGGCCAGTACGACGAGTCGATGACTGCCGCGATCGCTGCCTACCGCGCAGGGAATCCACCGCAGATCGTCCAGGTATTCGAGGTGGGTACGGCAACCATGATGGCCGCCAAGGGCGCGGTGAAGCCGGTCTACCAGCTGATGGCGGAAGCCGGGGAGAATTTCGACCCGAAGTCATTTCTCGGTGCCGTATCGTCCTACTACTCGGACACCCAGGGGCATCTGATCTCGATGCCCTTCAACAGTTCGACCCAGGTCCTCTACGTCAACAAGGATGCATTCAAGAAGGCGGGCCTCGACCCCAACCGGCCGCCGAAAACCTGGCCGGAGGTCGGGGCCGCGGCGGAGAAACTGAAAGCCTCGGGCATGTCCTGTGGCTTTACCACGGGTTGGCAGTCGTGGGTGCAGCTGGAAAGCTTCAGCGCCTGGCACAACGTGCCCTTCAGCACCTTGGAAAATGGCCTTGGCGGCTCGGACACGCGCTTGGAGTTCAACGGCCCGCTGCAGGTTAGGCACATCCAGACGCTTGGCGATTGGGCGAAAAAGGGGACGTTTACCTACGCCGGGCGCAAGGACGAGCCGCTGGCCAAATTCACCAGCGGCGAATGTGGCATGATCACCACATCCAGCGGCTCGTATGCCAACATCAAGGCGAACGCGAAGTTCGACTGGGCCGTGGCCACGCTGCCTTACTGGTCCGACGTTGCCGGAGCCCCGCAGAACACGATCATCGGCGGTGCGACGCTGTGGGTGCTAAACCAGAAGGACCCTGGTGTGTATAAGGGCATTGCCAAGTTCTTCACCTTCCTATCCTCGCCCGACGTGCAGGCAGACTGGCATCAGACGACCGGCTATGTCCCCATCACGCTCGCGGCCTATGAACTGACGCGCAAGCAGGGGTTCTACGACAAGAACCCGGGCACCGACATTGCGATCAAGGAACTGACCAACAAGCCGCCAACGCCTAACTCGAAAGGGCTGCGCCTGGGCAACTTTGTGCAGATCCGCAACATCATCGACGAGGAGCTCGAATCGGTATGGGGCGGGCAAAAAAGCGCCAAGGTGGCGCTGGACGACGCGGTCAAGCGCGGCAACGAGCAGATCGACCGCTTCCGCAAGGCCAATCCGTGATGTGGTTGCGCTTGGCGTAGGCTGCGCCCCATGTGGGCGGGCGCCTGCGGCGGCCGGGCGGTAAGCAATCGGTCGAGGGAGCAATGGAGAAGCGCGTCGTCTTCGGTTCGAACTGGCTACCCTATGCGCTGGTTGCCCCGCAGATCCTGATCACGCTCGTCTTCTTTTGCTGGCCGGCGTCGCAGGCACTTTGGCAGTCGCTGTTCGTTCAAGACGCGTTCGCCGCGTCGAAGCAGTTCGTGTGGTTCGACAACTTCCGCGACCTGTTCAACGATCCGCTCTACCTGGCCTCGTTCCGCATCACCGCCTTGTTCTCGGTCCTGGTCACCGCGCTGGGGCTGTCCCTGTCCTTGCTGCTGGCCGTGTTTGCCGACCGCGTGGTTCGCGGCGCCATGCTCTACAAGACATTGCTGATCTGTCCCTACGCCGTGGCGGCGGCGGTCGCGGCGGTGTTATGGGTGTTTCTGCTCAATCCGACGCTTGGGGTCCTCACCCACCTGCTGCGCGCGCTTGGCGTCGAATGGGACTACCTGCTCAATCCGACGCATGCGTTGATCCTCATCGTCGTCGCTGCGGTCTGGAAACAGATCAGCTACAACTTCTTGTTCTTCCTCGCCGGATTGCAGGCTGTCCCCCGCTCGCTGATCGAAGCCGCCGCCATCGACGGTGCGGGCCCGGGGCGGCGATTCTGGACCATCGTTTTGCCGCTTCTCTCCCCGACCGCGTTCTTCCTGATGGTGGTCAATCTCGTCTATGCCTTCTTCGACACCTTCGCGATCGTCGATGCCTCGACCCACGGGGGGCCGGTGCAGGCGACGATGATCCTTGTTCTCAAGGTCTATCAGGACGGGCAGCAGGCGCTCGACCTGGGAAGTTCCGCCGCGCAGTCGGTGGTGCTGATGGCGATCGTCATTGGTCTGACGCTGTTTCAGTTCCGCTTCGTCGAACGCAAGGTCCAATACTGACGCCATGGTCGAACATCGCCCGCTGCTGACTGTCGGAAGCCATCTGCTGCTCATTGCCGGCGTCGCCGTGGTTGCGCTGCCGCTATACGTCGCGTTCGTGGCGTCGACGCTGTCGTTCGACCAGGTGACCACGGTGCCCATGCCGCTGCTGCCCGGTAGCCACATGCTGGACAACTACGCCCAAGTGCTGCGCCACGGCAGCACACTCGGATCTACCGCCCCGGTGGCGCCGATGATGTGGAACAGCCTAGTGATGGCGCTAGCGATTGCCATCGGCAAGATTGCGATCTCCATGCTGTCGGCGTTCGCGATTGTCTACTTCCGCTTTCCGCTGCGCAAAACCTGCTTCTGGCTCATCTTCCTGACTCTCATGCTGCCGGTCGAGGTCCGCATCTTTCCGACCTACGCGGTCGTCGCCCAGCTGCACATGGTCGACACCTACGCCGGCCTGACGCTGCCCCTGATCGCTTCGGCGACCGCGACCTTTCTCTTCCGCCAGTTCTTCCTTACGATTCCCGACGAGCTGGCCGAAGCGGCGCGCATTGACGGTGCCGGGCCACTGCGCTTCTTCAAGGACGTGATCGTTCCGCTCTCCCGCACCAATATCGCGGCGCTTTTCGTGATCATGTTCATCTACGGCTGGAACCAGTATCTCTGGCCTCTGCTCGTTACCACCCAGGAGAGCATGTACACCGTCGTGATCGGCATCAAGCGCATGATGGCGGGGGGCGATGCGGCAACCGAATGGCAGCTCGTGATGGCGACGGCAACGCTGGCGCTCCTGCCGCCCGTGGCGGTGGTGCTGCTTATGCAAAGATGGTTCGTGAGGGGTCTCGTGGACGCGGAAAAATGACCCGGCGGGAAGGGCGATAGGCGATGGCGAAGGTGCAACTGCGCGACGTGCGCAAGAGTTACGGCGAAACCGAGGTGATTCACGGCGTGTCCATCGACGCGGCCGACGGCGAATTCATCGTCATCGTCGGCCCGTCGGGCTGCGGCAAGTCGACGCTGCTGCGGATGGTCGCCGGATTGGAGACAATTACCGCTGGCGAGATCGTCATCGGGGATCGCGTCGTCAACCGGCTCGAGCCGAAGGATCGCGACGTGGCGATGGTGTTCCAGAACTACGCGCTCTATCCGCACATGAGCGTATTCGACAATATGGCCTACGGGCTGCGCATCCGCGGACTGGCACGGGGCGACGTCGCGGCAAAGGTCAAGCGCGCGGCGGAGATTCTCGAACTCGGCCCGATGCTCGAACGCAGGCCCCGGGAGCTTTCGGGGGGGCAGCGCCAGCGCGTTGCCATGGGACGCGCGATCGTGCGCGAGCCGGCGATTTTTCTGTTCGATGAACCGCTGTCGAATCTCGACGCCAAGCTTCGTGTCCAGATGCGGTTTGAAATACAGAAACTGCACCGCCGCCTCGGGACGACGAGTATGTATGTCACGCACGACCAGGTCGAAGCGATGACACTGGCGCAGCGGATGATCGTCATGCACGCCGGCCGTGCCGAACAGATCGGTACCCCGATGGAAGTCTACGACAACCCGGCGAGCGTGTTCGTGGCCGGCTTCATCGGCTCACCGGCGATGAATTTCCTCGCCGCCACGGTCGAATCGGGCGGCCGGATCGCACTCGATGGCGGGGGCGCGATCGCCGCGGGGACGAACGTCGGCGAAGGGCGCAAAGTCACCGCCGGGGTGCGCCCCGAGCATCTGACGCCGTGTGCGCCGAGCGCTGCCAATCTGGTCGGCTCCGTCGAGATGATCGAGGCCCTCGGCGCGGATACACTCATTCACGTCGCCGTTGCCGGCGGGTCGATCGTCGCCCGGCTGCCCCCCGGCACCGCGGCAACCGTTGGCGAGCCGATCGCCCTTGCGGCGGCGCCGAAGCGGGTGTATCTGTTCGACGCAAGCAGCGGGGCCCGAATCGCATGAAGGACTGGCCTTATCCGCGCTACGTGGCGCACCGCGGCGGCGGGAAGCTCGCGCCGGAGAACACGCTCGCGGCGATGCGTGAGGGCTATGCGCACGGCTATCGCATGGTCGAGTTTGACGTCAAGCTGTCCGCAGACGGGGTGCCGTTCCTGCTCCACGACGACACGCTGGACCGCACCACCGACGGCGCGGGCCGGGCCGATGCGCTGCCCTGGGCGGAACTCTCCAAACTCGATGCCGGCAGTTGGCATTCAGCGGCCTATGCGGGCGAGCCGCTGCCGACGCTCTCCGCCATCGCCCGCTGGGCGCTTGCCAACGGCGCGGCATGCAACATCGAAATCAAGCCGGCACCTGGCGCAGAGCGCGATACCGGGACGGCGGTCGCGCGCGCGGCGCGCACGCTGTGGCGCGCCGCGCCGGTGCCACCCCTGTTGTCGTCGTTTGCGGAAGACGCCCTCGCTGCGGCACGCGCCGCCGTGCCGGAATTGCCGCGGGCGCTGCTCGTCGACGAGGTTCCTCCCGATTGGCAGGCGCGACTCGCGCGCCTGGAGTGCGCGGCCCTCAATGCGGACTGGCGCGGGCTGGATGCGGAGAAGGTCGCGGCGGGACACCGAGCCGGCTACAGGGTGCTGACCTACACGGCGAACGATCCGCAGCGGGTCGCGCAACTCGCGGCGTGGGGCGTGGACACGATCATCACCGACGCGCTCGACGTCGTGCGACCCGCGTAGCGCCGGCTCCTTGCGCTAGGTCGCGCTTCGTGCCCTCGCCGGTCGGTCGATCTGGCGCTTGTCGATCGGCAGCTTAAGCGACCGGCGACGAAGCCAAGCGCGATGGAAACCTACTAGATTGGATCGTAGCTTCCCAGCCGGTCGAGCAAATAGCAGCCGAGCCAAGTAGGGCCCCAACGGGGGTTCGAACGTCGCGGTTAGGGCCACGCCGCAGCCGCTACCTGGATAATGTTCTCCGGCCGACAAAACTGTTCCAGGTCCGTTCTCGGAATGGTCGCCAGCAGCATGCTGGACTCGCCCGGCGCAGCGCGTGGTAACCGATCGTGAAACTTCGCCTCGAAGCGTTTGCGATAAATCTCCCAGCTCGGATCGAAATTCCCCGTGGACGCATGAATGAGGGGTAAGTCGCGGCAGACGCCAAGCTCAAAGCCGGCCGCGTAGGCGCCAAACGTGAAGTCCATGTCGTATAAATGAAACCCATCGAATGTCTCGGCATCGAACCCGACCGTTTCGGCAACTTCGCGCCGGCACGCGAGGAAGCAGCCATCGAGGGCCTGGATTCCCGGAACCGCAAGAGGGCCTCGTCCAACATAGCGAAACGAGAACTGGTTGTCGCCCTCCGGATAGATCACTAATCCGAAGCAGAACGGATCGCCAGCGGAGATCCAACGTGCGTCCAAAAGCTTGGTTGTACCCGCGATCCCGATAAGATCGAAGCGAGCAAGATGTTGCGCAATACGACTGGCAACGTCCGGCGTCACGAATTCGATGTCATCGTGGCTGAAGATCAGGAGACTGCCGCGTGACCGCTGCAACCCTCGCCGATAACCCTCGCACAGAGAGCGCGCATCGGGAATGACAATTACCTCATGTGGGGTAGAGGCGAAAAGCGCGTCATAGTGTTGACGGATAAACGCAGCGCGCGCGGGTAGGTGGCTGCAAACGATAATCGAAAACATAAAGGTGGAAACGCAGTGGAGAAGACTATTTACCAGATTTGCGCTTGGGTTGAACCTTTTCTAATTTCCGTAGCACCGACGCTAACGCTCGAGCCGCTCTCGAAGAAGAAGGGGATCGGCACATACGGTCGCTACTTCTCCGACTATCGTCCGACGCCCGAGCGCGCCCGACCCTTCCGAAGCTGCCCGGCGCAAAACGACCATGGAGTCATGGAATGTAATCGAATCAATCCACCTTTGCTTCAAAAATAAAGGAAAGTTCTCCTTAGAAATAAAGTAGCGAGCGAAATCCTCCGGAGCCAGGTCGGCGCTCCAGTACGATTGATGCATCAAGTGCACGACGCAGTGAAAGAAGTTGAGCGACGTGCGAGGTTGGAGAATGCCTCCCCCGTAGCTGGCGTGGTAATCGCAGTGAAGGTCTTCGACTACATAGCTTCCGCCAGGCGTAAGCATAGGAAAGTAGTTCACAAATGTGGCAATGACGTCGCCCGGAACGTGAGATCCGTCATCGATAATCACATCGTAGCTCGGGCAGATGGATTTTATGCTCTGCAGTACCTCTCCAGAATTGGCATCTCCGACAACCACGCTGATCCTCGTGTCATCGAAGAAGAGAGTGCCGCACTGCGGGTCTATATCGCACCCGACAATATGCTTGGCGTTCGGCAGATATTGAGCCCACAGCTCGAGTGATCCGCCGTTCTGGATTCCGATTTCAAGTAGGTTCAGTGCGGCCGATCTCTTACTCTCGAAGAGATCTTCGTAAACGCGCAGATATAGCGACCACTTATCGCAGACCTTGCCGCGGTGCTCCGCAAACAGCGTCGAAAGAGTAACCAATCAGTCGTTCCTCTCGCAGCGCGATGAAGCCTCAGGGGAACACGATCGACAAGCGCCTGTTTCGCCGCGTCCGCGGCGTGCATTCACGCAAGGATATACGGTAACCGCGGATCCTGAGCGGCTGGATACCAACACGTTCAACGCCTCTTGGTCTCTATGCCGCAACCGCCTTAACGCGGAGGTTTGATGAGCAAGCCTTGTCCGGTGGGCAAAGAGCAAATGTCGACGCCCTTCTCGACGGCGAACACATCCATTGCTACCTTTTGTTCCGGATAACCGTAATAAGCGTAGTCGTCAAGAAGCATGAATGCACCCGGGACAAGTCGGTCCCAGAAGAATTGCGCAGCAGCCACTTCTGGTGGTGCACAGTTCATGTCGATGTGCAAGTAAGCGATTTTTTTTGCATCGACGCGTTCGAGCGTTTCGGGAATCGAGCCTTCGATGATGCAGACGTTATGCCATTCGGCGAAGTTGGTACGGACCTGATCGACGCTGGATGTGTATCGTCCGTTCTGGAGCAAAGCCCGATTCATTGCAAGCCGTCCGGACCGCCGCTCCTGCTCGGTGACGTAACGTTCATCCATCCCCCTGAAGGTATCGAGAAGATAGAAGATCTTGCCGACGGAGTTCCAGTTCAGGTATTCCATAATCGCGCTACTGAGAAACCCCTTGTTCACTCCGCACTCGACAAAATCACCGTCAAGCTTGCTCGCGCCATGCGCCACCCAGAGGCCGATGTGAACGCGCCAGAACCAATGATATTCGTCCACGCCGCCGATCGCCTTGACGCCGCGCTGATATGCCCGGACGAATGCAGCATCATTGATGAAGTCATCACAATGTACGGTCTGAAGGCCATCGGCGTTATACATTGTTTACGATCGTGGTTGGAGTTGGCGCAGCCGGACTGTAACCAACCGCAAGATCCCGGAAGTATTGCAGTCAGGTCGCGGCGCGCTAGTGGCTGTGCGGGTCCGCAAAGTAGCACACGCGGGCAATTGTAACTCCGCATTTAGCAAAGGGGTAGCAGACCGCGCGAGGTCAAGGCGGCCTGAACCACCGAGTGATGCATGCTAAGGAAGAGAGATGAGAGTAGGCAACGTCGGCATGAGCATCTGAGTCTGAAGTCCTTGGCTTGGTGGGCGCGCGGACGAGCTCCGTGCCCGTCGAAAAGATCCCATCACCCTGCATTAGCGTCTTGAGATCCAGGACGCGAGTGAACTCATCGCTTCCGTCGTGAATCTTTTCTCTTAGCCGGGCATCGTCACTCACGCCCATGCCTTGGTGCGCGCCACCGCTTTGTCCCAGCTTGCGGTCAACGCAGCCGCCTCGTCGCGCGACATAGCGGGCTCGAAGCGACGATCGACCTGCCAGTTGGCGACGACGTCGGCGGTGTCGCGCCAGAAACCGACCGCAAGACCGGCCAGATACGCCGCGCCGAGCGCCGTCGTCTCGGTAACTTTCGGCCGCACGACCGCCACGCCGAGTAGGTCGGCCTGAAACTGCATCAGCAGATCGTTGGCGGTGGCACCGCCGTCGACGCGCAGTTCGCTCAGATGCAAGCCGGCGTCGGCTTCCATGGCGCGCAGGACGTCCACGCTCTGGAAGGCGATCGCCTCGAGCGCGGCGCGCGCGAGATGGCCCCCGGTTGTGCCCCGCGTCAGGCCGAAGATTGTACCCCGTGCATAAGGGTCCCAGTGTGGCGCGCCCAGTCCGGCAAACGCCGGAACGAGATACACGCCACCGTTGTCGGTAACGCTCGCTGCGAGCGCCTCGACCTCGGTCGCCGTGCGGATGATCTTGAGTCCATCGCGCAGCCACTGCACCACGGCACCGGCGACGAAGACGCTGCCTTCAAGCGCATAGTCGGTGATCTCGCCACACCGCCACGCCACGGTCGTGAGCAAATGGTGTTTCGACGCCACCGCCGCAGCGCCGGTATTGAGCAACATGAAGCAGCCCGTTCCGTAAGTGTTCTTGGCCAGCCCAGATTCAAGGCAGGCCTGACCGAACAGAGCAGCCTGCTGGTCGCCGGCGATGCCGGCAATCGGTATGGCCGTGTCCTGCACCACGGCATCGACACAGATGCCCGACGACGACACCACTCGGGGCAGGACCAGGCGCGGTACGTCGAGCATTGCAAGCAGCTCGTCGTCCCAATCCCCACGGTGAATATCGAACAACAGCGTGCGACTCGCATTCGACGGGTCTGTGACGTGGGCGACCCCGCCGGATAGATTCCAGATAAGCCACGAATCGACGGTGCCGAAGGCGAGCTCTCCGCGGGCGGCGCGCGCGCGCGCGCCCGGTATGTTGTCGAGCAGCCATTTAAGCTTGGTGCCGGAGAAGTAGGCGTCGAGCACGAGCCCCGTCTTGCGCGCAAAAGTCGCCTCGTGCCCTGCTGCTCGCAGCGCGTCGCACAAAGGCGCGGTGCGCCGATCCTGCCACACGATGGCGTTGGCAACCGGCCGGCCACTGGAGCGCTCCCATAGCACCGTGGTTTCGCGCTGGTTGGTGATGCCGATCGCGGCCAGTTCTGTGGGCGCGATCGCGGCTTTTGCCAGCACCTCAGCCAGTACTCCGGACTGTGTCGCCCAGATTTCGGTCGGGTCGTGCTCGACCCACCCCGGGCGGGGATAGATCTGCGTGAATTCCCGTTGGGCGACGGCGCGGATCGAGCCGCCCCGGTCGAAGACAATCGCGCGAGAGCTGGTCGTTCCCTGGTCCAGGGCCAGCACGAAGGACTTGGTTCTGCGGGAGCGATCGGGCACGGTTTGTCTGATATTGCGCCGCCGCGTAAAATGGCGCCCTTTGCGGCTTCGTATTCTAGCCGCTCCGGAGCGCATACAGGCCGCAACAGAATCGCCCGCGCGTCCACATTCCATGCCTCTGCCGAGACCATCCTGGACCCGAACCCGTCTGCACACGCGACGCGTGACGTACGAATGCTTCCGACGCGAGGACGATCTTTTCGATCTTGAAGGCCATCTGACCGATGTCAAGGATCACGACTACGCGCTGCTAACCGGAGTTCGCCGCGCCGGTGAGCCTGTGCACGACATGTGGGCACGTGTCACGGTCGGGCACGACTACCTCATCCGCAGCATCGAGGTGTGCATCGACGCAATGCCCTACCCGGGTGCCTGCGACCGCATCGAGCCGGCGTATGGGAAGCTCGTCGGCGCCAGCCTCCTGCACGGCTTTCGCAAGACGCTGCGTGACACGATGGCCGGCGTGTACGGGTGCAGCCACGTCACCGAGCTGCTGACGCATCTTCCGACTGCCGCGATCCAGATGTTCGCGGGGCTGCGGCGCGAAATCGAGGAAGGGGAGGGCAAGCCCTTTCAGCTCGATCGCTGCCATGCCCTCGAGACGACGACCGATACGGTACGTCAATACTATCCACAATGGCATCGCGGCGTCGCCTGACGACCGCACCGGGAGCAAGCTTGAAGATCCACGAGTACCAGGGCAAGGAAATTCTTCGCCGTTTCGGGGTGCCGACGCCGCGCGGCATAGCGGCGTTTTCGGTCGATGAGGCGGTAGAAGCTGCGGCAACCCTCGGCGGTGACGTGTACGTCGTCAAGGCGCAAATCCACGCCGGGGGACGGGGCAAGGGGGGTGGGGTGAAAGTGGCCAAGTCGAGCGACGAAGTGCGCGAATTCGCGGCAGCGATCCTCGGCATGCAGCTCGTGACGCATCAGACCGGGCCCCATGGGCAGCGGGTGCGGCGGCTGCTGATCGAAGAGGGGGCAGACATCCGCAGCGAACTCTACCTCGGCATGGTCGTCGACCGCACCACGCAACGGGTCGTCTTGATGGCAAGCTCCGAGGGGGGGATGGACATCGAGGAAGTCGCGGCCAAGTCGCCGGAGAAAATCCACCAGACGGATATCGATCCGATGCGCGGGCTGTTGCCCGCCGAAGCCGACGATGTGGCGCGCAAGATCGGCATCCCGGAATCGAGCTTGCGCCAGGCGCGGGACGCGCTGCTGGGGCTCTATCGCGCGTTCGACGAGACCGATGCATCACTGGCCGAGATCAATCCGCTGGTGATCACCGGGGACGGTCGCATCATCGCGCTCGATGCCAAGCTCAATTTTGATGACAACGCACTGTTTCGCCATCCGGATATCGTCGAAATGCGCGACCTCGATGAAGAGGATCCAGCCGAGGTCGAGGCGGCGAAGTACGACCTGTCCTACATCTCGCTTGACGGTGATATCGGCTGTCTCGTCAACGGGGCGGGCCTCGCGATGGCGACGATGGACGTGATCAAGCTCTACGATGGCAGGCCGGCAAATTTCCTTGATGTGGGCGGAGGTGCGACCGCCGACAAGGTGACCGAGGCGTTCAAGATCATGCTGCGCAACCCGCACTTGAAGGCGATTCTGGTCAATATCTTCGGCGGGATCATGAAGTGCGACACGATCGCCATGGGGGTCGTTGCCGCGGCGCGCGAGGTCCGGCTCAGGGTGCCGCTGGTGGTGCGCATGAAGGGCACGAATGAAGAGCTCGGCAGGCAGATTCTTGCCCAGTCCGGATTGCCGATCATCACGGCGAACGACATGGCCGAGGCGGCGGAGAAGGTCGTCGCCGCTGCCCGCGGGGATTGAGATGGGGATCCTCGTCGATCGCAACACGCGGGTGATCACCCAAGGCATCACCGGCAAGACCGGACAGTTCCACACGCGTATATGTCGGGACTACGGCAACGGCAGGCAATGCTTCGTCGCCGGCGTCAACCCGAAAAAAGCGGGCGAGGATTTCGAGGGCATTCCTATCTACGCCACCGTCCGCGCGGCGAAGGATGCGACCGGTGCCACGGTTTCGGTGATCTATGTGCCGCCTCCATTCGCCGCAGCGGCGATCGATGAAGCGGTCGATGCCGACCTCGATCTGGTGATCTGCATCACGGAAGGTATCCCGGTGCGAGACATGATCCGGACCAAGTATCGCATGCAGGGAAAAAGCACCCGCCTGCTCGGGCCCAACTGCCCCGGTGTCATCACACCGGAGGAAATCAAGATCGGCATCATGCCAGGGCACATCCATCGCAAGGGACGCATCGGCGTGGTTTCCCGCTCGGGTACGCTCACCTATGAGGCAGTCGCCCAGCTGACCGAGTTGGGGCTTGGGCAATCCTCCGCAGTGGGTATCGGCGGGGATCCGGTCAACGGTCTCAAGCACCTCGACGTGCTGAGGCTTTTTAACGACGACCCGGACACCGATGCAGTCGTGATGATCGGCGAGATCGGTGGCAGCGACGAGGAAACCGCGGCCGAGTGGGTCAGGGCAAACATGAAGAAGCCCGTCGTTGGTTTTATCGCCGGTGTCACCGCGCCACCTGGCAAGCGCATGGGGCACGCCGGCGCGATCGTATCAGGCGGCAAAGGCACGGCGCAGGAGAAGCTCGCGGTTATGGCAGCCTGTGGCATCAAGGTCACGCGCAACCCCGCCGAGATGGGGAGGCTGCTGAAATCAGTGCTCTAGCTCTGCGCGAGCAGGACCGGGATGGCCGAGTTCACGACGCCGCAATTCTGGCTCGCCGTTGTCGCGATTATGTTCGTCAATATCCTGCTGTCGGGCGACAACGCGATCGTGATCGCGTTGGCCTGCCGCAACCTGTCGCCCAGGGCGCGGCGACAGGGTGTCTTCTGGGGCGTGCTCGGCGCGATCGTGCTCCGTATCGCGCTGACCTTCTTCGTGATGAGCCTGCTCGTAGATCCCTGGCTCAAGCTGGTGGCGGCCGCATTGCTGGCTTGGATCGGCGTCAGGCTCATCGCCGAAGAGACAAGCAGCGTGCGCCCGGTCACTGCGAACAATAGGCTGCTCGCCGCGGTGGGGACGATCCTTGTCGCCGACCTGGTGATGAGCCTCGACAACGTCATAGCGGTTGCGGCGGTGGCCAAAGGCGACGTTTGGCTGATCCTGTTCGGGCTTGGCATCAGCATCCCGATGGTGGTTGTGGGCAGCCAGATCATCATGCCCCTGATTAAACGCTTTCCGGTGCTCGTCTACGCGGGGGGCGGCATGCTGGGGTATATCGGGGGTGAGATGGCACTCGACGATCCGGTGATCGAACCCTGGATTGCGGCCAACGCAAGCGGCCTTGCACCCTTGGTGCCGTTTGTCGGCTTCGCAGCGGTCGTCGCCGCCGGCCTAGTGCTCGTACGGCGACGCGAACGGACGGCTCAGCATTGACGATGGACTCTCGCCTTGCCGCCGCCTGCAGGTTACACTCGCCGCCGATGGGCGGCTCTAATGGACTTGTCATGAACCTTCGATGGGACGCCGGCCGGCGCATGCCCCGATGAGCGACCGTACCCCCCTCGACGTTGCCAGCCTGTCGCACCCCGGGATGGTGCGTACGCACAACGAGGACTCGGCGTTCGTCGACGGCAATGCCGGGCTCGCCGTGCTTGCCGACGGCATGGGCGGCTACAGCGCGGGCGAAGTGGCGAGTGGCATCGCCGTCAACGTGATCAGCAAGGGGATGCTGCAGGAGCTCAATTCGGGACGCGAATTATCCAAAGTCGATATTGCCAGCGGGCTCACCCATGCGGCGCTGCTGTTGCAGCAGCAGATCGCACTCGCCAACAAGGGCATCTACGAGGCGGCGCAGGCAAGGCCCGAATGCGCCGGCATGGGCACGACCTTGGTCGCGACGGTTTTTTTTCAGAACCGCGTAAGCATCGGTCATATTGGCGACTCGCGCTGCTATCGCCTGCGCGGCGACAGATTCGAGCAACTTACGCACGACCACTCGTTGCTACAGGAACAAATCGACAGCGGCATGCTCACACCGGAACAGGCGAAGTACTCGCTGAACAAGAACCTGGTTACGCGTGCGCTCGGTATCGAAGCGGTCGTGCCGGCTGATATCTCGGAATATCGGGTCGAGACCGAGGATTTGTATGTGCTCTGTTCCGACGGTCTCACCGACATGGTCGACGCTGACGTCGTGCGCGAGGTCGTCGCCGCGAAGCGCAGCGACCTCGCCGAGGCGGCGGCCGAATTGATCGACGTCGCGAACCAGAATGGCGGCCGCGACAACGTCTCGGTGATCCTGGTGCGCGTTCCGCCCGGGTTCCTGCCGACCGGCGGCTGGCTGCAGCGCTGGATGGTCAAGAGGCCCGCCTAGATCGCGCGCGGACCGCGGTGAGCAAACTAATCCTGTTCATGCCCGATGGCAACACGCTCGATGTGCCGCTGGCCCGGGAGCGGACGACGATCGGCCGTCGGGCCGATAACGATATCTGCCTTCCCGACCTGGCCGTAAGTGGTGAACACGCGGTGGTCGTCACGATCCTCGCCGATTCGTTTCTCGAAGACCTCGGCAGCACCAACGGTACACTGGTCAACGCCAAGGCCATCGGTAAGCATTTCCTGCGCGATCGCGATCAGATTGAAATTGGGCACCATCGACTCGTCTACTGCGCCGACGACGATGCGACGATGACCTCGGAGGTTGTCGGGATGGCGCGCATCAACGCGCGCGACTTCGGCGAACGCGTCGAGACCGCGAAGCCTTTCGTGCGCGAGCGTGTGGTGCAGGAGCGGGGAAAAGCGGCAAGCGACGCTCCAGCCGCTCCATCCGCCGCCGAACCACAAGTCTCGGTCCTCGCCGCTGCTGTGGTGGACACCAGTGCCCCTGCCGCTCCGCAGGCGAACAGCCCGCCTGCGCCGGCGGCCGCGTTGCCGGACCCACCCGCGTCGATCAAAGTGCTGTCGGGGCTCAATGCGGGAACGTCGATTCCTCTGCGCAAGGCCGAGACGACCATCGGACGTCCCGGGGTCCAAGTGGCTTCGATCGTCAGATCGGGCGCCTACTTCAAGCTTCAACCGCTCGAAGGAATTTCGCCGCCCGCAGTCAATGGGGAACCAGTGGGCAGGGACGGTGCCGAGCTTGCTCCGGGCGACGTCATCGAAATCGCCGGTACGCGGCTAGAGTTCCTCGACGGAAAGTCGATTTGAGGTCCCATTCGATTGAACGCTGGGCGCAATGCGGCCCCCTTTCCTCCCTCCTGGGCCAATTGGCGATGGTCGGATCGCGCCGGGTGCCGCTTCCCGGTGCGGGACGCCTCCACTGACTCGGTCGACCCGAACGCGGGGCAGGCTCGTTGGCATCGAGCAGGCAGCAACAAGTGTCGGGTTGCGGCGACCGCGCCAACGTTTACCGTCAAAATGTGCCCTGCAGCGTCACCTCTTAGGAGCGGCTGAACTGCCAGAAAACCTCCGCTTGGCAGCGGGTTGTTCGACTGGCCTCGCCAAGATTAGCCCCGATTCCTTGACTCGCACGTGCCTGCATTCGCGTAAGCGATCCTCGATAACAAGAGGGATACCCAATGGCACAGCAATTGCTCCATGCCATGGGCACCCGGGGTTTGGAAGGATTGGGAGTAGCTACTCACTAACGGAGATTGATATGAAACGGTTACAACAGGGTTTCACCCTGATCGAGCTGATGATCGTGGTGGCGATCATCGGCATCTTGGCGGCTATCGCGCTGCCAGCCTATCAGGATTATGTCGTGCGCTCCAAGGTAACGGAGCTCGCCACCGCTGCCGCAGCATGCAAGACTTCGGTTGCTGAATACACGGCGTCGAAGAATTCATTGCCTGTAGACCTTAACCAAGCGGGGTGTTCGAACATCCCAACGCAGTATGTGACTTCGGTAGCCGTGGCCACCGGCGTTATCACGGTGACAGCCTCCGCCGACGTCGGAGGCAATCCTGTCCAGACGGGTAACACGTACGTGCTTACACCTGGTGTGAGCGGTACGTCCATCACCGGATGGAGCTGCACGGCATCCACCATCGCCCCGAAATACCTTCCGGCGATTTGCCGCTAAGACTTGCGTTCCATGGCAAAGGGCGACGGTTTCTCCGTCGCCCTTTGTTTTTGTCTTGACAGCAAACTCGCCTCGCAGGGGAGCCCAAGCCGGGGAGCAGGAAGTCGTCGCTGCGGGTTTTGCACCCAAGGTAACATGATGAGCCGCTCGCAACTCACTCGTGTCGATTCCCGTGGCGGGGAGAGTAAGGCCGTGTTCGACCCGATCGCCGCGGGGGATCAACGGCGATCAGCCTATTTCGCAGTATCGCCGCCACATGTGCCGATAGGCAGACTCGATGTGGTGCGTGAAGGACTCCTGATCGACTAGCACCGAGTTGAGCATACGCTCTCGCAATCCACGCCGCGTCTCGGCCAGCGCCGAAGCGCTGAAGGCCAGGCCAACTGCGGCACGAACGTATTTTGCCGGACTCGTCGCGACCAGGCTATCGAGGCCCATTTCCAGCAGGGGCCCGACTGAATTTCGAGCGAAAGCGGTCGCGCCAGCGAGTGTGATCACGGGCAGACCCATACACAGGCAATGCATGGTAGTGGCCCCTCCTCCATAGGGAAACGGGTCGAGAGCCACGTCAAGTTGCGGCAGAAACTCTAGGAATTCGGGCAGTCCCATCGCGGGTCGGATCGAAACACGCGCCGGATCGACCCCGCGACAGGCGAAAGCCGCCAACGTGTCTGCGACGAAGGACGGATTATGCGCGCCACGGGCGACGATAATGAGTCGGGCGTTGGCAGCCGCGCGCAGGATTTCGCACCACGCTGACAGGACATCGCCGTTGATCTTGGACCATTGATTGACCGAACCGAAGACCATCCCGCCACCCCGCCGGTCTATGCGCTTGCCGATCTCTGGGCTTTTCGAATAGGGCGCAAAGCATGAGGCATTCGGCAGGCGATGCAGCGTTTCGACGTGGTAACGCTCCGTCGCACCGGGTGGGTCCAGGTACGCGTCGGTAAGGCGATAGTCCATCGACGTCAACCCCGTTGTATTGAGATAGCCCAACCAGGTTGCCTGGACCGGCGCAGGCTTGCGCGCGAAAGTCAGCAAGCGGTTCATCAGCGTGTGCCCCGAAAGATCGACAAGAATATCGATCTCTTCCGCCCGGATCGCGCTCGCTAGTGCATCGTCGCTGAGATGAGCTACGCGGTGCCAGGTATGACCATATGCCTTGAGTCGCGCCGTAACGTCGTCTTCGGCGTAGCGCGACGTGTCGAAGCACACAATGTCGAACAGCTGGCGGTTGTGACGCGCCAAGATCGGCTCGACAAAAAAAGATACCGCGTGGTCGCGCAGATCACCCGAGACGTAGCCGATCCGAAGTTTGCGGTCCACGACGCGCGGATTGGAATGCGGGCGCCATTGTTTCCGCAAGACCCGTTCGTGGCGTTCACCCCAGAGGCGATGCTCCTCAAATAGCTGTGCCGCAGTGAGCAGCGGAGCATAGTTGAGAACGAAAAGCCGATTGCTCTGCAATGTAGGAGACTCCGGATCTCTAAGCAGGGCGCGATCGAAGTGGGCCACACCTTTGGAGATTTCTCCAATAAAGCAGTACTGATCGGCGATCATGGCATCGATGTCGGGGATGTCGGGGTCGAGCGCCGCAGCTTTGAGATAGCAGTCGAGCGCTAAGCGATGATCGAGATCACGCTGTGCGATCGACGCCATGCGCAAGATAAGGCCGATCTGCTCGGAGCCAAGCGCCAAGCCGGCCTCGCAATGCTTGCGCGCCAAGCCGAGGTCTCCCCTTTGCTCATGGCAGGTGGCGAGCCAGTACCACGCGTACTGGTTGTCGGGTGCGACTGCGGCCGCTTTGCCATACCCAAGGATCGCTGCATCGATGTCACCCTTGGCGCGAAACGAATCGGCCTCGCCGAGCAGGCGGAAAACCTCGGTTTCACCATTCATCGGAAAATCGTCGGCCATTTTGTAGCGCTTGTAATGCACCAGCAGGAGTTACTGCAGCATTGAAAGTCCCGGAACGAAGCGTCAACCGGTGCAAGCGTTGGGTATGGTCGCGCCCCGGGTTCAAGTCGGGTGGAAGCGGCGGAATATAGCGCGATCGTCGCCGCGACTCCAGCGATTGCCCTGCGCAGCCGTAACCACGCATAAGTCCAGGTGAGCGCTTGCGCGTTGAGCGCGCGTTCTCACGATCATGGCAAGGTAGCTTGAACCTACCCCTTGTTCGCGGTATCGTTGGCCATTCTAGGTCGGGCAGATAGCTGGTTTTGGCCGGCTTGACGGCGCGAACTTCCAACCCTAGGGCTGAACCTATTTTCCCGACCGCTCTTTTCGGGCTGGTTTGCCGACCCCGCCGGTGAATTTGCCCCGTCCCAAGTTGGCAATCCACGTTGTTTCGAGCATGTCTTTTGCTTCTTATGACTTAGTGCCGACCGTTTCGATGCCCATACATTGTTAACTCGCTCCAAGAGTTCGGAATTGAGTGCCCCAGCGGCAGAAATGACCGCTGACTCGGCCCGGGAGGCTGTAGCTGGATCGCAGGCCGATGCGGCGAGCAGAATGCAGTCATGGCGGCTGACTTCGAGACTGCTCGTACCGTCCCGACGCTTTGCTCACGACAAGCACCTTGTCCAGCACCGGGGCACCGGGCGCGAGGAGGCCTCGCAATGCCGGGTTGGGCGTACCAGCGCCAAACAAATTGAGTTACCGCGGCTGGTGACACGAGACCGCATTGGTTGGTAGGACCTTCAATCGGGGTGAGACGGAGGTTTTTTCGGGACAGGTAGCGCGCGCAATGCCCGCCATTCCTGAAGAAGCGGATCTCGATATCGACCTCGACCGGTGCGTGGAGATATGATTGATCCTGGTGCGCAAGACCCTTTGGGGCACATGGCGCATTCGGGGTCTGTCGCCAAGGGGAGATAATGTTCAAGTTTCTAAATACCAAGGAACTCGAGGAGTTCGCCGCGGGGCTTGCGAATGACCTGGGACGACGCTTTCCGCCTGCGTCCGAGAAGCGAACCGACAGCGGTGCAGTACACCAGCGCAAGGTGATTCTTGAGGGATTAGCAGCGCGTGCCCTGCGCTATCATGAGCAGCACAAACTAGGCATTTACAAGAAGGCCAAGTTGGGTAATGTCTTCCGCTGGAAGTTGAAGGAGCTTGGATATAGCGATGAGTTCGTGGAAAACGCCACCAAGGAAATCGTCACGAGGCTCGCCGCCAAGTGAACGGGGAAAGCAACTTCGTACTGCTGGGCTAGGCCTCGAGGAATGTGGCCAAGAGCGCGGAAAAGCAGATGCCGACACGCGAACGCCTTCGGAGAGTGCGTAAGGGTTGAATGCTCCAACGGGCAAGTCGCGACATCGATATGCCGCTCTTCGCCACCGGCAAGACGAACCACGCGCTTCAAAGGCTTCATCCCCGTGATTCTTCCAGCCGAAGCGCGCGATGCCGAACGTCTCTGCGAGGAGGGGTACGCTTCCCTTGAAGCGGGTCGGTTCGAGGAAGCCCACGCGCTGCTTGCGCGCGCACGATCGCTCGCCCCGCACAATCCGCTCATTCACTACCGCCTCGGACTGCTGTTTATCGACACCGGGCACGCAGGGGAGGCGCTCGATGCGTTGGACACCACGCTTAGCCTGCAACCGGATAATGCCCGTGCCCACAACAATCGAGGCTCCGCTCTGCAACAGCTTGGACGCTTCGACGATGCCGGGAAGGCGTACCGACGCGCGCTCGAGCTCGGGCCGGACCTCGTTCCGCCTTACCTCAATCTGGGCAAACTGCTTGAACAGCAAGGCAAGGTGCGAGAAGCGGTGGAACTCTATGAACGCGCGATTGCCCGTGGCCTGGACGCTGAGCTGCTCGGCCACAATCTGGCTGCTGCTTCAGGAAAACACACCAGCCGCGCTCCCGATCGCTGGGTACGAGGAGTTTTCGATGACTTCGCGCCGACTTTTGACACGCGTTTGCGGGCGCTGGGATACGATGCACCACAGCGGCTTGCCGCCATGCTGCAATCGCGTACGGTGGCGGCGTTGGATATCCTCGACCTAGGCTGTGGCACCGGCCAATGCGGGCTCGCATTGGTGCAACGGAAGGGTCATCTCGTCGGGGTCGACCTGTCGGAGAAAATGCTCGTCCAGGCCCGCGCGCACGGCATCTATGACGAACTGCATCTCGGCGAAATCTATGCCTGGCTACGCGGCGCCGCCACTGCGCGCTTCGACGCGGTAATCGCGGCGGACGTTTTCGTGTACATCGGCGCACTGGAAGCGTTGTTCCGCGAAGTGGCGCGGGTCCTGAGGACCGGGGGCTGGCTTGCCTTCACAACGGAGGAATGCGAGGGTGCGGACTACACGCTGCTGCTCACGGGGCGCTACGCACATCCGCAAGCGTACATCGCGCGCCTCGCGGAAGCAGCGTTCGCAATTATCGATGCAGCTTCGGTGACTATCCGCAAGGAGTCCGGCACGCCGCTCCCGGGACGGCTCTACGTGCTACAAAGGAAGTGATCAGCTGATGGCACCGATCGATCTGCACTATGGCGTATCGCAACGGCGGCGCGAAGATCCGGTTGATTGCGACTGGTTAGCGGCTTAGTACTAATAAGGAAGAACTCGCTTACGAGGTGGATATGCCAGCCGTTCGAAAAGAGAGCGAAAAAACGCTCATGGATGGAGAAATCGAGACGAACGGGCCGCTCTATGTGACTCAGCCCTATCTCCCGCCATTGGAAGAGTTCATCCCTTATCTGGAAAAGATCTGGGAAACGAAAAGACTTACCAACGGCGGTCCGTTTCACCAGCAACTAGAAAAGGCATTGTGCGAATTTCTCGCGGTAGAACACATCTCGCTGTTTACCAACGGAACCCTAGCGCTCGTAACTGCACTGCAGGCCTTGCGCGTCACGGGTGAAGTCATAACCACGCCCTACTCGTTTGTCGCGACCGCCCACTCACTTCTCTGGAATGGCATTAAGCCGGTTTTCTCGGATATCGATCCACAGTCACTTAACCTTGACGTTGGCAAGATCGAAGCAGCCATCACGCCACAGACGACGGCGATTCTTCCCGTGCATTGCTACGGCAGGCCGTGCGATGTGGATGCGATTCAACGAATCGCGGACAACTATAATCTGCGAGTAATCTACGATGCGGCCCACGCTTTCGGCGTCCACTACGGGTCGGGGAGCGTGCTTAGGTACGGCGATCTGTCGGTACTAAGCTTTCACGCCACGAAGGTTTTCACTACCTTTGAGGGCGGCGCGATAGTCTGCCCCGACGCGAAGACAAAGCAGCGCATCGATCACTTGAAAAACTTCGGCTTCGTTGACGAAGTTACCGTTGTCGCTCCCGGCATTAACGGCAAGATGAGTGAATGGAGCGCAGCCTTGGGACTGTTGCAACTAAAACATTTCGACAAAGCGATTGCTCGACGCAAGGAAATCGATGCCGTCTACCGAGAGCAACTGAGAGACGTGCGCGGCATTCGATGCCTCCCGTATTCAGGCAAGGATTTGGCCAACTATGGGTACTTCCCGATTCTCATCGAAAACGATTACCCGATAAGTCGCGACGCCCTCTATTCGGATCTCAAGGACTGCAACATTCACCCACGGCGCTATTTCTATCCGCTAATCTCCGACTTTCCAATGTACCGGGGATTGCCCTCCGCGCACAAAGACAATCTGCCGGTAGCAACGCGCATGGCCCAACAGGTGCTCTGCCTCCCCGTGTATCCCGCACTCTCCACGGATGATTTGGAGAGAATAGTGGGAGTGATTGCCAAATGGCGACACGTTGCCGGCAACTAGATTGGTTGGGGCCCTCGTTAACAATCCCACGGGCACAACAGAAGGCGACTCGCTAGACAAAATACGAAAAATCGTCTTCCGAAGTCTGCTGCGCCCAGAGACCAGATTCAACTTATTGTTGATGTTACCGAAGGCGCGCTTCGCTTGAAGCGCCAAGATCACAGACAAAGCTTTTCGTTAGCTAAAGGTTTGACCGACCGCGTTGCCTCTATGTATCGAAATAGGCTGCGATCTCTGAAAGGGAACCCAAAATGGGCGCGCCCACAGTTCCCGTTCCTATGTGCTGCATTCGATAAGCGTTGTATCAGATTCCGCGGAGAACGACTTACTTGCCACCCGATTTTATTATGGGCCGTACCCTGTACAGTGGAGTGACGCTGCAATGAGACTCGCCGTCATGCAGCCTTATTTCTTCCCCTACATTGGCTACTGGCAGCTAATCCATGCCGCGGATTGCTTCGTGCTTTTTGATGACGCTCAATATATGAGACATGGTTGGATCAACCGTAACCGAATACTAAAGCCGGGTGGAGGTTGGCAATACATTATAGTGCCGCTTGGAAAGCATTCCATGACAGAGTCGATCAAGAACGTAAGAGCACATCCAGACCAACGGTGGAAGGAGCTGATAATCGCGCAACTCGCACACTACAAGAAGAGAGCGCAATTCTTTGTTGAAACTAACGACATCGTAAGAAACATTCTTTTTGGTAATGCTGATCGGAGCATCGTGGCGATTAACCTCTCGGCAATTAAGCAATTGTGCACACACTTGGGCATAACGAGCGAAGTACTTGTTGCATCCGAGCAGAACTTTGATTATTCGCGTGTTGGCGGTGCTGCGGAGTGGTCGCTTCGGATTGCGGAACAGCTGGGGGCCAGTGAGTATGTGAACCCGGTCGGCGGGGCAGAACTTTTCAATCTCGAAAACTCTTGGTCCGGCAGCATCAAGCTCTCCTTCCTGAAGTCGCAAGAGATTACTTACTCTCAGCAAGGCGCCTTCGAACCCTCCTTGTCAATCATCGACGTATTGATGTTTAACGGCATCAAGGGTACGAAGGCCCTTTTGCAACACTACTCCATTGAAACAAGAAGCAAATGAACAATTATTGGAAAGATCATTACCAGGAAACCAGCAGACGCTTTCATGGTTCGCAATTGAAGCAGGTAGGTAAGACCGTAAATGGCTATGAGATATCCCAAACTCAACTTAGGTTGATCGTGGGCCACATTGGTCGCATTTTGCACTTGGGTGCACGAGACTCCATGCTGGATTTGTGTTGCGGCAACGGCCTCATAACTAGAAGGTTGGCGCCCCTTGTAAGAGAAATTGTTGCAGTTGATTTCGCGGGTGGCTTGATCGATATAGCCAAAAGACAGAACTGCTTGCATAACATCGAATATCTAACTTCGAACGTGCTCCGTCTTGACAACAAATACTTCCAGGGACGAAACAAAATCCTAATGTATGAAGCGTTACAACATTTTTCTGTAGAAGAGTTGTCTAGTCTCTTAGATAAGCTAAGCACTCTGGAGCCCAATTCATTGGTTTTCCTCGGAAGCATTCCAAACAAGGAGAAATTGGGTGTGTACTATGATACTCCGGAGAAAATGTCCTTTTACCTGCGAAGTGAACAAGAGGGAAAGCCACATATGGGGCGTTGGTGGTCAGCGAGTGAGATTGAGTCTCTTGGTTCCGCACGCGGCTTAAAAACAACGATTCTGGCCCAATTGCCTTCCTTGTACACGGCCCATTATCGGTTCGATGTTTTACTTGAAGCGTGCACATGAAGAAGATCGCAATTTTTGGGGCGCCTCGTTCTGGCACGTCATGGCTCGGTCATATTATCAACAGTCATCCCGATGTCGTGTTGAGATTCCAGCCGCTTTTTTCCTATGGACACAAAGGCCGTTTGTCGGAGCAATCATCTGCGGAAGAGATTCGAGCATTCTTTGGCGAAATTCTTGATAGCCACGATGCGTTCGCCACGATGAAAGCTGACATGCAGGCGAATTATCCGACTTTCAAAAAGTCGGGCCGGCCTACACACATCGCCTTCAAAGAGACGCGATATCTGCACACTATCGAGAATATCCTTGCTCGATGCCATGAGATAAGAATCATTGGAATGGTCAGAAATCCGTTGGCAGTGCTAAGCTCTTGGATATCTGCGCCAAAAGAATTCGATCCCGAGTGGAATATTGAGGGCGAGTGGCGCGCTGCCCCAAGCAAGAATCAGAATCGGCCGGAAGAGTGTTTCGGTTTCGACAAATGGAAGTGGGCCGCCGAGACATTTCTACGTTTTCAAAGCCAATTCCCGGAGCAGTTTTCGTTGGTTCGCTATGACGAACTGAACAAAGCGCCGCTTGATATTACGCGAGTAGTTTTTGATTTCTGTGGGTTGAAACTTTGTGAACAGGTGGAAGACTTTATAAGCGCGAGCAAATCACGGCATGATTCCGATCCGTATTCAGTCTTTCGCAGTGAGGCAGGCGATGGACGTTGGCGGGAAATGTTGCCAGGTGAAATTGCGAGGCAAATTGTGGCAGAGCTCAAAGATTCCCCGCTGAAGATCTTTATCGACGATAGAGCGACTGTTTAAATGGCACTGCTGACGCCTCGGCAGCCGTGGGTTCTGTTCCCATACCAGGCTGACCGGGCGGACCTGATCTCTTTGCTCAAGCCGACCGAGGCCCGGTTGGCCGTAGGCAGAGGCGGTTCGACAGGTGGGCTGCTAGGATTGGCGGGCTAATTTCGCGAGAAGGTCCTTTCGGTTCACAAAGCCCTAGAAGTGAAACCCGTGGTCGCTCTAACTTTACGTGGACCACCTCGGTAAACGATCTCGGTCATCGTCCCGTGCTCCCAAGACCACCTTCGCCACGCATCGAGGAATCGAACGCTTCTACTTCGACGAATTGAACCTGAACGATGGGTACAAATACGATCTGTGCCAGTCGGTCCATTGGCTTGAGGGTAAATGACTCCCGGCCGCGATTCCAGCAACTCACCAGCAGCTGCCCCTGATAATCGGAGTCAATCAGGCCGACGAGGTTGCCCAAGACAATGCCATGCTTGTGGCCCAGTCCGGACCGCGGCAGAATCAGCGCCGCCAGGCCCGGGTCGCCGATATGGATGGCCACCCCGGTTGGGACGAGTTCGGTGTGGCATGGCGGCAGGGAAATCGGGGCGTCGATGCAGGCTCGCAGGTCCATCGCAGCGGAGCCCGGCGTCGCGTACGCGGGCAAATACTGCCGGATGCGCTTATCGAGGACCCTGAGCGCGATGGTCGGAGAGATCATTTTTCGTGCGCCAGCCAGCAGTTCAACGAGGGACGGGCAAGGTTCGATTTGTCGCCGCGTCCGTTGTTACGTTGCCAGCCTAGAGGCTATCTCCGCCACAAGCCGCCGCGCGAGCGCGAGCTTCTCCATCCTCGGCACCGGATGCGCGCCCGCATCGTCGAGCAATGTAACTTCGTTATAGTCCTGGCCCAACGCGTCCTGCACGCGATTGGCCACGAGCAGCGGCAGTTTCTTGCGCCGGCGCTTGGCTTCGGCGTTTTCGTTGACGGCATCGGTTTCTGCCGCGAAGCCGACACAGAACGGAGGCTTCGGGCGCGCCGCGACCGCTGCAAGAATATCCGGTGTCGGCTTGAGCGTCAGCGTCAGGGGCTCCTCGCCCTTCTTGAGCTTGGTCGTGCGTGTCTCCGCCGGTGCGTAGTCCGCGACCGCGGCAACAGCAATGAATACATCGCAAGCACCGACTGCCGAATCGACTGCTGCGGCCATGTCGGCGGCGCTACGCACATCGATCCGCGCGACCCCCGACGGGGTGGCCATGGACGTCGGCCCCGCGACCAAGGTCACGCTCGCCCCCGCTTCGGCGCACGCTTGCGCAATGGCGAAACCCATCTTGCCCGAGCTCAGGTTGGTGACGCCGCGCACCGGATCGATCGCTTCGAAAGTCGGGCCCGCGGTGAGGAGCACGCGTTTGCCCGCGAGCTGCTTGGGCTGTGCCCAGGCGATCAACGCGGCGAGGATTTCCTCCGGCTCGATCATGCGTCCGTCGCCGACTTCGCCGCAGGCTTGGCCGCCGCGGCCCGGGCCGAGAATCTCGACCCCGTCGGCCTTGATCTGTGCCACATTGCGCTGGGTCGCCGGGTGGCTCCACATATGGACGTTCATCGTCGGCGCGACGAGCAGCGGGCAGTCGCGCGCAAGGCATAGCGTCGAGAGCAGATCATCGGCGCGCCCGTGCGCTAGCTTGGCAATGAAATCTGCCGACGCCGGAGCAATGACGATCGCTGCGGCTTGGCGCGACAGGTCGATGTGGCCCATGGCGTTGGTCACGCCGGAATGCCAGAGATCGGTTTGCACCGGACGGCCCGACAACGCCTGCAAGGTCATCGGTGCGATGAACTGCGTCGCCGCGGGCGTCATGACGACGTCCACGGCGATGCCTTCCTTGACCAGCAGGCGGGTCAGTTCTGCTGCCTTGTACGCGGCGATACCGCCGGTTATCCCGAGCACGATGCGATGCAAGGCGCGGGCAGTCGGTGCCTGGGTCATGCGGTGATCATACCGTTCAGCCGTCGAGGCGAAAGCGTCGCGCAGTTTAATATGCACCGGCAGCCCGGTACAGGGGCGCGACGGCGCGATGCGCCTAAGGCCGGTGGGCTACCGAAGTCGCCGCGACGCACGCGAAAGCTGGCGACGCAAGCGCTTGAATCAGTGATCGTTTTGAGTTAAAATTTCATCCTTTTTGGCCGACGCTTCAAGGCAGCAACAGCCAGAGCGTCCAACGATTGGAGCGAGCGATGGCTCGAGTCTGTGCCGTAACCGGTAAGGCCCCGATGGTGGGCAACAATGTCTCGCATGCCCACAACAAGACCCGGCGCCGGTTCCTGCCGAACCTGCAGCGGCGCCGGTTCTGGGTCGAAAGCGAGAACCGCTGGGTTAGCCTGAGGCTCACCAATGCGGCGCTGCGCACGATCGACAAGAAGGGCATCGACGTCGTTCTGGCCGAATTGCGCCTGCGCGGCGAGCACGTCTAGAGGCGACGACAAAGGAGACCGACGATGCGCGAGAAAATCAAGCTGGAATCCTCGGCCGGGACGGGCCATTTTTACACCACGTCCAAGAACAAGAAGACGATGCCGGAGAAAATGGAAATCAAGAAGTTCGATCCGGTTGCCCGCAAGCACGTCCTCTATAAGGAAACCAAGCTCAAGTGATGCGTATTGCGTCCGCATGCCAATGCCCGCAAGCGGAGAATGCCCCGGAAACAAAAGCCCGCCGAATGGCGGGCTTTTGTTCTTATGCGCTGTACGAGCTAGCTGAAGCTTTTGAGCTCGCGCGAGAACTTGCGCAGCGGCACGATGTCGCTTGCCTCGGCGCGGTGACACCAGTCCTGCAGCCGCGTCAAAAGCTGCTCGCGCGACTCGTTCGAACGCTCCCACAATGCAGTCAGCTCCTGCCGCATGGCATAAATAGTCTGTAGCGCCTTGCTGCTCTCCAGCGCCGACGCAAGCCGTGCCCGATCGCTGGCCGGAAGGTCACCCCCGTCCGTTTGGAACCAGCGGCGCAGCCGGCGCAAGGTCGACCTGTCCAAGGACAGTTCGCCGCGCCGGGCGCGTTCGCGCAGGGTGGCCACCTCGCCGGCAAATGCGTGCTTGAGCGAGCGCGCGTAGCGCGTCAGCACGGCATAGCGGTGGGTGATGACCGATTGCAGCGTTTCCAGGTCGGCGTGCAGCTTCTCCCGATCGAAGCGGATCCGGGGCGCGACCTTGCGCACACTGGCAAGACCCATTACTTCGAGACAACGGATGTAGGTCCAGCCAAGGTCGAACTCGTACCAGCGCGATGACAGTTTCGCGGAGCTGCCATAGGCGTGATGATTGTTGTGCAACTCCTCGCCCCCAATGACGATACCCCAGGGCACGATGTTGCGGCTGGCATCCGCGCAGGAGAAATTGCGATAGCCCCAGTAGTGGCCAATGCCGTTGACGATCCCTGCCGCAGTCACCGGAATCCACGCCATTTGCACTGCCCAGACCGTCAGTCCAAGCGGTCCAAAGAGGACCAGATCGACCATCAGCATCAGGCCGCAGCCCTCCCAAGTGTAGCGGCTATATACATTGCGCTCGACCCAGTCGTCCGGAGTCCCGGCGCCGTATTTTTCGAGCGTCTGCGCGTTCTTCGACTCGTCGCGATACAGCTCCGCGCCGCGCAGCAAAAGCGTCCGAATGCCGCGCGTCTGCGGGCTGTGCGGATCCTCGTCCGTCTCAACCCGGGCGTGGTGCTTGCGATGGATGGCAACCCACTCCTTGGTCACCATTCCGGTCGTAAACCATAGCCAGAAGCGGAAAACGTGGCTGACCAGCGGGTGCAGATCCAGACCACGATGCGCCTGAGACCGATGCAGGAAGATGGTCACCGCAGCGATCGTCACGTGCGTTAACGCCAGCGCGACCACGATGTAGCCCCACCACGGCAGCTGCAGCAGGCCGTGGGAGAGAAAGGACAGAAGGTCTGGATTCATGGGAACCGGGTTTCGGACGGGTTTGACCGCGCTCGGCAGCGCAACGCTGCGCGACGTGATCTGGAACGGATTCTACACGCATCAGGTGCGGCCAATATGACGATCCATAAGTGTACACTCACTTCGATGTAAACGCTCACTTCCCAGACGTTTCCGACCCGCTTGCGGCGCCGGTCGCGACGAGGTGGATCTCGCGCTGGGGGTAGGGAATGCGAATGCCGCGCGCCCGGAAGCTACGCCAGATGCGCAGATAAATGGCTGATCGGAGGTTGTTCTGGCCGTTCTCCGGATCCTTGATCCAGACCGCCAGTTCGAGTTCGATGCCGCTTTCGGCGAAGCGCAGGATGAGCGCCGCCGGCGGGTTTGGCTGGCGCAACACGCGGGGCTCCGAGAGCGCCGCATCCGTCATGAGCTGCATCGCCAGATCGAGATCGCTGTCGTGGCTTATCTGGACGGGCACGCCGAGCCGGATGTCGCGGCTGGTGTAGGAGTGGTTGAGCACCGTCGTGGTGACCATGGTTTCGTTGGGCACGATGGCCTCGACGCCGTCCAGGCTGCGCAGCACCACGTAGCGGGCGGTCGCCTTGCTCACGATGCCGAAGCGGTTGTCGACGGTGATCATGTCGCCGATGCGCACCGAGCGGTCGAGCAGGATCGTGAACCCCGCAATGTAATTGCTCGCAAGCTTCTGCAATCCGAGCCCGATGCCGACACCGAGCGCACCGCCGAAAACCGACAGCACGGTGAGGTCGATGCCCACCATCGACAAAGCAACCAATATGCCGACGAGAAGCAGCACGGCGCGAAACAGCTTGGCCAGCACGGTGCGGACGTTGGTATCGCCACTGGCATTACGCAGGAGCTGTTGCTCGAGTACGCCGGAGATCCACAGCGAGGCCACGATCGCCAGGATCACAGCCAGGGCATCGCGTCCAAGGTCGAGCACGCTGAATTCAGACTTGCCCAGCGGCAGCTTGGTGTCGGCGAGCGCGTTGCCAATCTCCGGCAGGATGCCGAAGTAATAGAGCAAGAGGGTAGCGAAGATGGTGAAGCTGATCGCCCGCTCCGAAATCGGCAGCCACGGGCTGGGCCCGAGCAGGTGGTGCAGGCCATACAGGCACAGGCGGATGAACGCCAGCGCGATCACCAGTGGCACGGCGATGGAGAAAAACAGCGGCGGGTGCCAAAAGCGCAAGACGGCGCGCGCGACGAGCAGCAGCAACAACGCGGTGAGCGGGAAGATCATGCGGTTGGCGCTGCCTGCGCCGATGCGGGCAAAGCGCGATTCCGCACCGTCGCCGAGACGCACCCGACGATCGACCCACCACGCGACAGCAAAACAGCCCAGCACGGCGACAAGGTCAACCAGACCGGAGGGCGTGCCGAGCGCTTCCTGAATGCGGTCGAGTTCCAGCGGGGCCAGCATGGCGGCCAGTTTAGCAGGCTGCCGGCAGCTTACCGCCGCCACCGCGCCTCGTCACTCGCGCTCCAATATTGCCGCGAAAAAGCCGTCGCAGCCGTGGCGATGGGGATAGAGCCGAAGCATGCGCCCCGTCTCGAGCGCGATACCCGCGCGCGCGAGTTCCGCGGATGCATCGCCAAGGGCAAATCCCGGGTGCGCGGTCAGGAACGCCTCAACGACCGCCTCGTTTTCGGCGGGGATTACGCTGCAAGTCGCATACACCAGTCGTCCGCCCTGTTTGACCAGCGGCGCGGCCGCGGCAAGCAGGCGCGCCTGCTTCGCCGCAAGCTCCGCAATCGCAGTCGGTGCCTGACGCCACTTCAGATCGGGATTGCGGCGGAGGGTGCCGAAACCGGTACACGGGGCATCGACGAGCACACGATCGATCTTGCCGGAGAGGCGCTTGATGCGGGGATCGCGCTCGTCTGCAATCCGCACCGGGTGCACGTTAGACAAGCCCGATCGCGCCAGCCGCGGCTTCAGGTTGGCCAGACGCCGCGGCGAGATGTCGAAGGCATAGAGGCGACCTTGCGAACGCATCATTGCGCCAAGGAGCAGCGTCTTGCCGCCGGCGCCGGCGCAGAAGTCCACCACCATCTGCCCGCGCTTCGGCGCCACCAGGAAGCAGAGCAGCTGGCTGCCTTCGTCCTGTACCTCGACTGCGCCGCTGGTAAATTGCGGGTGGCGCTGCAGCGCCGGTTTGCCGGCCACGCGCAGGCCAAGCGGGGAGTAGGGCGTCGGCGCTGCCCGGATGCCGTCCGCTGCGAGCGCCGCTACGGCAGCGTCTCGGGTCGTCTTCAACGGATTGATGCGCAGATCCAGCGGTGCCGGTGCGAGCCACGCCCGCGCCAGCGCATCGCGCTCTGCCGGCAGCGCCTCGCCGAGCACGGCCCACAGCCAATCCGGGAGATCCGCCGCCTCGGCTGGAGCGAGCTCGGGCTTGCGCGCCTTGAACTCCCGCGCCCAGGCTTGCTCGCCGGTTGCGAGCGCCGACTCAAGCTCGCGCAGGCTTACGCCCAACTCGCGCAGGCTCGCCGCAATGGCGAGGCTACGTGGCGCAGACGTTCCCGCGTGGATCGTCAGCGAGCGCCGTCGGCGCAGGACCGCGAACACGCCTTCGGCGACGAATGCGCGGTCGCGCTGGCCGAGTTGCCGGTGGTGGCGGAAAAAATCGCGTAACGCAACATCGGCCGGAATCGACAGCGGCGACACGGCGGCAATCGCCTCGGCGAGCGCCGCGAGCTGGCCCGCAGGGACCGTCATTGCCGGGCAACGGTTTCGTCGACCCGGATACTGTCGAGCAGGGCCTCGCCCGTAATCCGTCCGTTGGACAACCGCATTTTGACCATCACGTTGTGCAGCGACGGCGCAAGCCACACCCGGGCGGTTAGGTTGCCGTCGCCACCGCTGCGCTCCCAGACTTGGGCCTCGACGTCGCCGAAGCTCAGCTTGACTGTCTCCGCGCCGACACGGTGGAAGCGGCTGTGGTACACCCGGCGCGTGGTCGCAACATCGAATTCGGCGTCGTCCTGCTCGGGTGGGGCGAAATAGAACTGCCACAGGACGGTGAGCGGATCGAATGTCGGCAGCTCGAGTCCGGTGGTCTTGTTGTCGTTCAACAGCACGACACCGGTTTCCCAGTCGAAGGTCGCCGCCTCGTGGTGCCCATCGCTGCTGCGCTCTGCGGTGTAAAGGTTCGGCTGCAGCCCCGCGCTGGTGATGGTCCCGGTGCTCGTCAGCCGGCCTTGCCCGCGCAGGAACAGCGCGGCCAGACCGCGCGCTTCACCGACGGTGGTGATGCGGTACTGATTCGCGGCATGTTCGAGGCGATACGTCGCGTCGCCGATGAAAAATCCTTGCGTGCCAAGAAAGCCTCGGTACACGAGCTCGATGCGCGGCGGCAGCGGCTGCGGTGATGCAGGACCGGGCGCTGCGGGCGGCAGCGTTTCTTCGGTGGGCGCCGGCGGAAGCGGTATCTCGACCGCTGGCTGGGGTGTCGCGAGTTCGGCCACGGCATCGGTCCGGGAAAGCTCGCCCATTGCAGCGAGGGCGGCCGTCACCGACGACGCGAGCATCGCTCTGGGCCTGGGTTGCGGTGGCACGCGCTTGACCAGCGCCACCGGCGGGGGCGGTGGCGGAGGCATGGCCGTAATCGACACCGCCAACGGCGGCTCCGTCGCGGCCGCGGGCGCGGAGGTCTCGGGCAAGCTCGCCACCAGCAGATGGGCGAGAAGCGAAGCGAAGAGCGCAGTGGCGAGGACGCGCCAGGGACGCGAGGACAACCCCAGGCATCCCCACCCGCCTGCCCGCCCTACGCGCGACGCGCTCGACTGAATCGAGGTCGCCTTCATCGCCAGCCTACGGCAACGCCGGCAACAGCAGCGCAGCGGCCCCGGCGACTTCATTGCGCACCCGAACCCTCGCCCCGTCGATGATCAGGCGATCGTCGCAGAACCAGCGCACGGCGGCCACCAGGATGCGGTGCTCGGCGGCAAGAACGCGCGCGGCCAGGCTCGCGTCGTCGTCGTCGTCGCTCACCGCGACCGCGGCCTGGGCCACGATGGGTCCGTGGTCGACTTGGGTCGTCACGAAGTGCACCGTGCAGCCGTGGACCTTGACGCCATCGGCGAGCGCGCGCCGGTGCGTGTGCAGCCCGGGATAGGCCGGCAATAGCGAAGGATGAATATTGAGTATTCGTGCCTCGTATCGAGTCACAAATTCGGCGCCGAGAATGCGCATGAATCCGGCAAGCACCACCAGGTCGGGAGACAGCGCATCGACTGCGGCGGCGAGAGCCGATTCGAAACCCAGCGGATCCTGGGCGTGGAAATGGTGTTGATCGACGACGCTGACCGGCACGCCGCGAGCCGAAGCGAGGGAGAGGCCCGCTGCGTCCGAGCGATTGCTGATGACGCTCACCACGTGGCCGGCGATCGTGCCGGCGCGTTCCGCGTCGACGATCGCCGCCATGTTCGATCCGCGGCCGGAGATGAGGATTACCAACCGCTTCATCGTCCGCGCCCTTTCCGGCCCCGCCTCATGTGACGATGGTCGCCGTCGCACCCGATAGACCGCGTTCGACGCGGCCGATCGCGAACGCGGTTTCACCCTGCGCACTCAGGCACGCGATCGTCGCCTCGGCGTCGCGGGCGGCAACCATCAGGATCATGCCGATGCCGCAGTTGAATACCCGGTGCATTTCCGCCGCCGCGACGTTACCGGAGCGCTGCAGCCAGTCGAAAATCGGCGGCGCAGGCCAGCGCGCGGTGTCGATGCGCGCGACGAGCCCTGGCGGCAACATCCGGTGCGTGTTTTCGGTCAGCCCGCCGCCGGTGATGTGCGCCATGCCTTTGACTTCCATCTCGCCCAGGAGCGAGAGCACCGGCTTGACGTAGATGCGCGTCGGCTCGAGCAACACTTCGCCCAGCGTGCGTGATCCCGTGACGCTCGGCACCGCGCGCGCAAGATCGGCGCGGCTCGTTTCGAGGATGCGGCGAATGAGCGAGAAACCGTTGGCGTGCGGCCCGCTCGATGCGAGCCCGACCAGCACGTCGCCGTCCACGATCCCGCGCCCGTCAATCACGCGCGTTTTTTCCACCACGCCGACGGCGAAACCCGCCAGGTCGTATTCACCGGCAACAAACGCCTGCGGATGTTCGGCGGTTTCCCCGCCGATCAGCGCGCAGCCGGCCCGTTCGCAGCCCACCGCGATACCCTTGATCACCTCGGTCGCCACGGCCACGTCGAGGTGCTCGCAAACGTAATAGTCGAGAAAGAAAAGCGGCTCGGCGCCCTGGACCAGGATGTCGTTGACGCTCATCGCGACCAGATCGATACCGATCGTGTCGTGTCGGCCGAGGGCAAAGGCGAGCTTGACCTTGGTGCCAACGCCGTCGGTGCCGGCGACCAGAACCGGTTGCCGATAGCGCTTCGGCAACTCGACGAGGGCGCCGAAGCCGCCGATGCCGGCGATGACTTCGGGCCGCAGCGTGCGCTTGGCGAAGGGCTTGATCGCGTCGACAAGGGCGTCCCCCGCGTCGATATCGACGCCGGCCTCGCGGTAGGTCAGTGTCCGGCCGGGGGCGGTGGGGGGCATCGGATTGAGTCGCAGCAAAGGGCGGGGTACAGTGCAACGCTTTGCCCGCAATCTTACCGAAAATGACTGCTTCCGGCCCGGATCTCGACAGCGTGCCCGAGCCGGTGCCAGCCGGCGCGCAGCCGCGGGCGCCGGCGCCGCTGCGACCGGTACACTATCTTTGGATTGCGGCTACCGCGCTTGCAATGGCGGCACTGGTCCATTGGCTCGGACCCATTCTGACGCCGTTCCTGATCGGCGGCATCCTCGCCTATTTCGGCAGCCCGTTTGTGAGCTGGGCGCAACGGCACCGCGTCCCTCGCGCATTGGGCACGTTGCTCGTGATCACGGTTATCCTGCTGCTGCTGCTGGCGTTGCTGCTGGTGCTGATACCGCTGGTTGAAAGCGAGGCGGCGCAGCTTACCCGGCGCCTCCCCGGAATGGCCACCGACGCCTACGGCCAGCTTGTGCCGTGGTTGCGCGAGCGCTTCGGCATCGAACTTCCGCTCGATCTCGCGTCGATGAAGCGGTTAATCGCCGAGAATCTGACCAGCGCGCAGTCGCTCACCCTCAAACTGCTGTCGGGCGTCAAAGCCGGCGGCACGCTGGTGCTGGCGATCTTCATCAATCTCGCGCTCATTCCGGTGGTCATGTTCTATCTGCTGCGCGACTGGAACGGGATCGTGGCGCGGCTCGACGATCTGCTGCCGCGGCGCTGGTTGCCGCGCGTACAAACAATTGCCCGCGAAATCGATCGCGTGCTCGCGGAATTTCTGCGCGGCCAGCTCGTCGTTATGGGCGTGCTTGCCGTGTATTACTCGGTGGCGCTCACCTTCGCCGGATTGCAGTTCGCGCTGCCGATCGGCATTCTCACCGGCCTGCTGGTATTCATTCCGTACGTCGGCTTTGGGCTGGGCTTGATTCTGGGGGTGCTCGCGGCGCTCCTGCAGTGGTCTGGCTGGCCCGGATTCGTCGCCGTGCTTGCCGTCTACGGCTTCGGCCAGCTGCTCGAGAACTACGTGCTCGTGCCGCTGCTGGTCGGCGATCGTATCGGGCTCCATCCGCTGGCGGTCATCTTCGCGCTGCTGGCTTTCGGGCAGCTGTTCGGCTTTGCCGGCGTCTTGCTGGCGCTGCCGGTAAGCGCGGCCCTGCTCGTGGGCTTGCGCCACCTGCGCCAGACCTATATCACTTCGGATTTGTACCGCTGACTTGGAACAACTGGTGTTCGAGCTCGCGGCGCCCGAGCCGCCGCGAATGGCCAATTTCCTGCCGGGCCGCAACGTTGAGCTGATTGCCGCGCTGGCGCGCTTTACCACCGAGCACGGGGGCGAGACGGGTTTTTTGCTCTGGGGCGCGCCCGGCGCGGGCAAAACGCATTTGCTGCGCGCGGCGGCGGCTCTCGCCGCCGAGGGCGGCATCGGCGTGCGCTTCTACGCCGAGCCGGAGGCGGTCGACGCCAACGACGAGGGCATAGCCGAGGGGCTCGTTGCCATCGATCGCGTGGATGTCGCAGAGGCGGCGGCCGCGGCGCGCATCTTCACGCTCTACAACCGGCTAAAGCAGTGCGGCGGGCGCTTACTCGCGGCAAGCCGCGTCCCGCTCGCCACACTGCCGCTGCGCGAGGATCTGCGCACGCGTCTGGGCTGGGGCCTGGTGTACGAAGTGCTGGCGCTTGCTGATGAGGACAAGGCCGCGGCGCTTGTTTCTTATGCGGCGCAACGCGGCTTCCACCTCTCCACCGAGGTGATCGACTATCTGCTCCGGCATGGCCGCCGCGACATGCGCACCCTGCTTGCGACCCTGTCTGCCCTGGATAGGCTGTCGCTCGCCGCCAAACGCCCGGTGACGGTTCCACTGCTCAAGCTGTGGCTGCGCCGCCAGCACCCGTCCAGCGCGCCGGATGGCGTGCTTGAAGACCCGTAGGCCGGTGAGGGCTATGTTGTACAATGGCATGACTCTAAAGTAAAAATCCTCGCAAAATGCGGGATGGCTGAGTCCGGCACGGCAAAGTGTGTAAAGACCCACTTGCATTCCCGGTCGTGATAGTGAAATATTTGTCAACCGTCAGGCGCGAACGGCGTTAAATGCGCCTGACACGCGGATTTGTGTCATTTTGTAACCAACCAAACAAAGGACTGAAACATGACCAAGTTGATGTCGGCGCTGCTTGCAGGCGCCTTTGCCGTGTCGCTGATTGCTGCGGCGCAAACCTCAGCACCGGCTCCGGACGCGGCGGCTCCCGCCGCGAAGGCTCCGGCCACCAAGGACGCGTCAACCGACGCTACGAAGTCGACGACGAAGCCGGCACATAAGTCAAAGACCCACACGACAAAGACCCACACGACAAAGACCAAGACCTCGAAGACCAAACCCGCGGCCAAGGACAACAGCAGCGGGATGAGCAAGGACAGCACAACGAGCGGGATGAGCAAGGACAGCACGACCAAGCAGTAAGAGCAAGACGCGTCGTTGCGCCGGCGCAACAGTTCGGGACGATGAATCGCTCGGCCTGTTGCGTCGCAGCGCAAAATCCAATATAATCAAAAACGTTTCTCCGATTTCTGCCTACCGCATCGTTGGCACGCGTAAGTGGCCGATCAAAAATGAATTTTCTCTCTGAGGGCAAACCGATGAATAAGTTAATTGCCGCATTGATCACCGGCGCGTTCGCGCTCGGCTCAGTCGCCGCGATGGCCGCTGACGAAGACAATCCAGCCTACAAGATGGGCATGGCCTCGCAGAAGCAGCACGATCTGCAGCTGATTTATGGTCAGGCTACCAACCAGCCCGCCACGACCGCTGCCGAAAGCAAGGAGCTCAGGGAAAACGCCGCGAAGGCGAGGGCTGCCTATGCCACCATGACGCCTGAAGAAAAGGCCATGTACAAGAAGGGCATGAGGGCGCAGAAGCAGATGGATCTGCAGGAGCAGCAGGCTCAGGCTACGAACCAACCGCCCACGACAGCGGCGGAAACAAAGGAGCTCAAGGCGCTCAAGGGCCAACCCAAGGCGCTGCCGACCCAGGCGGATAAGCAGAAGGCGCTGAAGGAAACGGAAAAGGCCGCCGGGCCGGGTTCCTGAGCGGTCGAGCATCCAACCGCAGCGAAGGGCAGGACGATGGTCCTGCCCTTTTTGCTGTGCGCCCAGCATGGGCGCGATCTTGGAGGTGCAAGTCCTCCCGTAAGCTGACCACAGCGAACGAAGTGAAGCGCAACTGCGTGAGGGTGACCGAGCGTGGGAAGGAAGCGTGAAGCGAAACCGTGAGCCGATGGACAAGAACTGGATACGAGGCGGTGCCGAGCAGGGCGAGCGGGCAACATACCGCAAAGCTCTTGTGGTCAAGGCTCAGGCGGCGTAAATCCGGCGGTTGCGCGGGGATGGATCGCGCTCTTACCTGGGGAGATCTCGCCTCATGCCCGAAAGGCCGACGTGGGGACACGGAGCGAGGAGTCAGCAGAGGCCGTAGTAGCTGCCTGAATGGGGCGAAGGGCCAAAGGAATAGGAGACGGCGCCCTGTGATTCTCGGCAATGGAATGTCTCAGATGTTCGCAATTGCGAAGCTCGCCGATACGGTGAATAGGGTGAAGCCCGACGCACTCTGGCAGCGAGAAACCAAAGCCGACGGATTAGAGACCAGCACCTTCAGGCGGCGCGCAGGGACTTACTCCTGCCCTTCGACCTCAACTATTTCAACCGCCCGGTGCGGACCCGCATGCCGGGTGGTGTGGGAGGGGTCCGATCAGCGATGATCGGCCCCTATCCCGATTTGGCGCGCCACGCTGAAGGCGGATCCCCGGCGTCCAGCCGCGACAAGCGCCCGTTAGCCGAAAAACACGAGGGATGGGTCCGATTGGTGGTTGCCCCCTCTGCCTGGCTCTCGCTGCCATCATGAGTTCGAAACACCGCGTCGTCCTCGGCCTGTCCGGCGGCGTCGACTCGTCGGTCGCAGCGTGGCTGCTCAAGCGCGCGGGACACGAGGTCGTCGGCGTGTTCATGAAGAACTGGGAAGACGAGGACACCGACGCCTACTGCGCGTCGCGCGAGGATCTGGTCGATGCGGCAGCGGTCGCCGATGTGATCGGCATCGAAATCGAAGCGGTAAACTTCGCTCGCGAATACCGCGAGCAGGTGTTCGCCCACTTCTTGACCGAATACGCAAGCGGTCGCACGCCCAATCCGGACGTGCTGTGCAACAGCGAGATCAAGTTCAACGCCTTCCTCGACTACGCCGTCTCACTGGGTGCCGAGCGCATCGCGACCGGACACTACGCGCAGCTGAGGGCAGCCGATGACTGCGTCGAGCTCCTGCAGGCCGTCGACGGCGCGAAGGACCAGACCTATTTTCTGCACCGACTCAACCAGAAGCAGCTCGTCCCGACGTTGTTTCCAGTCGGCCATCTGCGCAAGAGCGCGGTGCGAGCGATCGCACGCGAGCAGAAGCTGCCGACCTATGCGAAGAAGGACTCGACAGGTATCTGCTTCATTGGTGAGAGGCCGTTTCGCGCCTTCCTCGAGCGCTATCTCCCGCGCACACCCGGTCCGATCGAGACCCCCGAAGGGCGCGTGCTTGGTCAGCATCAAGGGCTCGCCTACTACACGCTCGGGCAGCGGCAGGGCCTGGGCATCGGGGGAATACCTGGCGCCAACCGAGGGGCCTGGTTCGTCGTCGGCAAGCAGGCCGCGCGCAATGCGCTCATCGTCGTGCAGGGGCACGACGACCCGCGCCTCTATGCCAACGCCCTGGAGCTCGACGCCATACACTGGATTGCCGGTCGGCCGCCGCGCAGCGGAATCCGCTTGGCCGCCAAGACCCGCTATCGCATGGCGAACGCGCGCTGTCGACTGGATGCGCTCGCCGACGGTCGCTGGCGGGCGACCTTCGAGGCGGCACAGTGGGCGCCTACACCGGGGCAATATCTCGTCCTCTACAACGACGAGCAGTGCCTGGGCGGAGCGGTGATTCAAGGCCACGACGCAACCTTCGGGCCGCGGGCGCGTGAGGCGGACGCGGCGCTGGCCGCCGGCTGAAACCCGGTCGAAGACCAAGCCCGCCGCTAAGAACAGTACCAGCGCCATGAGCCGAGGACAGTACAACGGGCGGGATGAGCAGGGACAGCAAGCAGTAAGACGAAGGCGCATCGTAGCGCCGATTCGTAAAATTCAATATAATCAATAACATTCCGCCGCTTCCTGCCTTCCGCATCCTTACCGGCGCAAGCGGACGATCAAAAATGAATTCTCTCTCTGGGGGCAAACTGATGAACAAGTTGATTGCCGCATTAATCGCCGGCGCGTTCGCGCTCGGCTCAGTCGCAGCGATCGCCGCTGACGAAGACAATCCAGCCTACAAGATGGGCATGGCCTCGCAGAGGCAGCACGATCTAGACTTGATTGAGAGTCAGGCAACGAACCAGCCTGCGACTACGGCTGCCGAGAGCAAGGCGCTCAGGAATGACGCCGCGAAGGCGAGGGCGGCCTACGCGACCATGACGCCGGAACAAAAGGCCATGTACAAGAAGGGCATGAAGGCGCAGCGGCAAATGGATCTGGAGGCGCAGCAAGCTCTGGCTCAGCCCAATCCTCCGACCACGCCTCAGCAACAAAAGGCAATCAACGCGCTCAAGTCGCAGCCCAAGCCGTTGCCGGACGCGGCGGCGAAGCAGAAGGCGCTGAAGGAGACGGAAAAGAACGCCGGGCCTGGTTCCTGACGGATCGGGCGCCTCACCGCAGCGGAGGGCAGGGCGATGGTCCTGCCCTTTTTTGCTTTTGGCGCGGGCCGTCGGGATCGCTCCACGCCGGCGGAGTTGCCTAAAACGGGATATCGTCGTCTAGATCGTCCACGTTCTTCTTCGCCGCCGGAGCGCTGCCTTTGCCGCCGGCACGCGCTTCCGCGCCCGATGCGCGCTCCGACGGCTCGGCGGCCACGGGCGCGCCGCCGCCTTCGCGACTGCCGAGCATCTGCATGCGGTCGGCAATGATCTCCGTCGTGTACCGGTCCTGGCCCTCCTTATCCTGCCATTTGCGCGTTTGCAGCCGGCCTTCGACGTAGATCTGGCGTCCCTTTTTCAAATACTCGCCGGCGATTTCCGCCTGCCTCCCGTAGAAGACGATGTTGTGCCACTCGGTGCGCTCCTGCTTTTCGCCCGCCTTGTCCTTCCAAGTGTCGGTCGTCGCCAGTCGGATGTTGGTCACCGCGTCGCCGCTGGTCGTGTAGCGCGTCTCCGGGTCGCGGCCGAGGTTGCCGACCAGAATCACCTTGTTTACGGATGCCATGCAAATTCTCCTCTCGAAGCGGTCGCTCGATCGTCGGCCGGATGGTCGCCGAGATACCCGGCCCTGCGGCCCGGCCGGCGGTTGCCACATTCCGGCACGGGAAGTGTTTAGAAGGAGCGAGCGAAAAAGAGTATATTAGCAGGTTGTCCTGGCCCTCCGAGGCTCGCACGCAACGTATGGAATACATCCGCATCCGCGGCGCACGCACGCATAACCTCAAGAACATCAATCTCGATCTGCCGCGCCACCGGCTGATCGTCATCACCGGCCTCTCCGGCTCGGGCAAGAGCTCGCTGGCCTTCGATACCCTCTATGCCGAGGGGCAGCGGCGTTACGTCGAGTCGCTTTCGGCGTACGCGCGCCAGTTCCTGCAGTTGATGGAAAAACCCGATGTTGACCTGATCGAGGGATTGTCGCCGGCGATCTCCATCGAGCAGAAGGCGACGTCGCACAACCCGCGCTCCACCGTCGGGACGGTCACCGAGATTCACGATTATCTGCGCCTGCTCTACGCACGCGTCGGCGAACCGTATTGCCCCAATCACCC
Organism: uncultured beta proteobacterium; assembly: GCA_963763625.1. Classification (GTDB taxonomy): domain Bacteria; phylum Pseudomonadota; class Gammaproteobacteria; order Burkholderiales; family Casimicrobiaceae; genus PALSA-1003. The sequence goes on from CAVXPH010000006.1 coordinate 309,650, forward strand.
CGAGCAGAAGCTCGCGGCGATGACCATCTCGCAGATGGTCGACGCGGTACTGATGCTGCCCGAGGAAACGAAGCTGATGATCCTCGCGCCGGCGATCGTCAATCGCAAAGGCGAACAGATCGAATTGCTCGTTGAGCTGCGAGCCAAGGGCTTCGTGCGCGTCCGCGTCGACGGCAAGGTGTACGAGATCGACGCGGTACCCAAGCTCGCCAAGAACAGCAAGCACACCGTAGAGGTCGTCGTCGATCGCCTGCGCGTGCGCCCCGAGCTCAAGCAGCGGCTGGCCGAATCGTTCGAAACGGCGCTGCGCAACGGCGACGGCCGGGCGCTCGCGGTCGACATGGACTCCGGCGAGGAGCACCTGTACTCGGCCAAGTTCGCCTGTCCGATCTGCAGCTACTCGTTGCAGGAGCTCGAACCGCGACTGTTCTCGTTCAACAACCCGCTGGGCGCCTGCCCGCGCTGCGATGGGCTTGGCTCGATCAGCTTTTTCGATCCGCGACGCGTGGTCGGCTTTCCCCATCTTTCGCTCGCCTCCGGCGCGATCAGGGGCTGGGATCGCCGCAACCAGTTCTACTTCCAGATGCTGCAGAGCCTGGCGAAGCATTACGGCTTCGACCTGGAGCGGCCGTTCGATCGGCTGCCGGAGCGCGTGCAGCAGATGATCCTGTACGGCAGCGACAAGGAGAAGATCGCGTTCCAGTATCTTTCGGACCGCGGCAAGCCGATGGTGCGCGAGCATGCCTTCGAGGGCATCATCCCCAACCTCGAGCGCCGCTATCGCGAGACGGACTCGATCATGGTGCGCGAGGAGCTGGCGAAGTACCTCAATTCCAAGCCGTGCCCGGAATGCGATGGGACGCGACTGCGCCGCGAAGCGCGCCACGTGAAGGTGGGCGGGCGCGCGATCTACGAGGTAAGCAACTGGCCGCTTAGGGAGACCGGGGAGTTCTTTCACGGCCTCAAGCTCGAAGGCCAGCGCCAGGCGATCGCCGACAAGATCGTCAAGGAGATCGTCAACCGGCTTCAGTTCCTCAACAATGTCGGACTGGAATACCTGTCGCTTGACCGTTCGGCGGAAACGCTCTCCGGCGGCGAGGCGCAGCGGATTCGACTCGCTTCGCAGATCGGCTCGGGCCTGACCGGCGTCATGTATGTGCTCGACGAGCCGTCAATCGGCTTGCACCAGCGCGACAACGACCGCCTGCTAACGACGCTCAAGCACCTGCGCGACCTTGGCAACAGCGTGATCGTCGTCGAACACGATACGGACGCGATTCTCTCGGCAGACCACGTCGTCGACATGGGCCCCGGCGCGGGGGAGCACGGTGGGCAGATCGTGGCGCAGGGCACCCCGGAGGAAATCCGGCACGCGGCCCATTCGCTCACCGGTCAGTACCTTGCCGGGCATCGACAGATTCCGATTCCCGCGCATCGCCACAAGCTCGACGCCGCGCGCTGCTTGACGCTCACTGGAGCGTCCGGCAACAACCTCAAGCACATTACGATGAAGCTGCCGGTCGGCCTGTTCGTCTGCGTGACCGGAGTGTCCGGGTCGGGCAAATCGACGCTGATCAACGACACGCTCTATCACGCGATCGCGCACCATCTGTACGGCAGCAGCGCTGAGCCGGCGCCGTACGAAGAGCTCTCTGGACTGGAGTTCTTCGACAAGGTAATAAGCGTTGACCAGAGCCCGATCGGGCGTACGCCACGATCCAATCCGGCTACCTATACGGGGCTGTTTACGCCGATCCGGGAATTGTTTGCGCAGGTCAAAGAAGCGCGTGAACGCGGTTACGGGCCAGGCCGCTTTTCGTTCAACGTCAAGGGTGGCCGCTGCGAGGCCTGCCAGGGGGACGGGCTCATCAAGGTCGAGATGCACTTCCTGCCTGACGTCTACGTGCCGTGCGATGTTTGTCATGGTCAGCGCTATAACCGTGAGACGCTCGAGATCCAATACAAGGGGAAGAACATCCACGACGTGTTGTCGATGACCGTCGAGCAATCGTACGCTTTCTTCGAGGCCGTGCCTGCGGTCGCGCGCAAGCTGCAGACGCTGCTCGACGTGGGCCTGGGCTACATCACCCTCGGGCAATCGGCGACGACGCTTTCCGGCGGCGAAGCGCAGCGGGTCAAGCTGGCGCTGGAGCTATCGAAGCGCGACACCGGCCGCACCCTCTACATCCTCGACGAGCCGACGACGGGGCTGCATTTCCATGACATCGAAATGCTGCTCACCGTGCTGCATCGGCTGCGCGATCACGGCAACACGGTGGTCGTCATCGAGCACAACCTCGACGTGGTCAAGACCGCGGACTGGATTATCGACCTTGGGCCCGAGGGCGGCGCCGGCGGCGGACGCGTCATCGCCGAGGGCACGCCGGCACAGGTTGCGGCCGTCCCTGCGAGCTACACCGGACGCTACCTCAAGCCGGTGCTTGAGCGACAGGCGGGGCGCAAGGCCGTGCGCCCGCCGCCTGAGCAGGAGCGCAACGGCCGCGGCAAGAAGGCGGCGGACCTGCTCGGCTGAACTGCCGCGACCGGTTCAGGCGACGCGTTTGATCGCCGGCGGGGTCCAGCTCCGGTCGAGCAGCTCCTGCTTGGGCCAGTAAACGCGAAGGATCACGCTGAAGTTTTCCTTTGGCGCCGGCAGCCAATTCGATTCCTTGCCCGTGCCCGGGTCCTCGTTCTGCAGGTAAAGATCCAGTGAGCCATCGGCGTTTAACTTGAGCTTGTCGCGATCGCCGATGGCGTGGCGGTCGATTGAGTTCGCGACAAAGGCCTGTTTGTCGTTGTACATGGCAAGCGACCAGAAAGCCTGTGTCGGCGGCGCCTTCCCCTTGTCAAAATGCAATACGTACTTGTTCGCGCCATTGAGCGGGCGACCTCCCGCGTCGAGGTGCGTCGACGGAAAGATCGCGTCTTCGGGCGCGTTGGTGCCGAGACCCACAAAGGCGATGACCGCACGCAGGCCGTAGTTGGTACCGTAACGGCCCAGGTCCCAGTGAATGGTCCAGCCGTTGCGCAGCTCGCCCAGACTACCCTTTGCCGCCAGGACGATCGCGTCGAGCGCAGCCTTTGCCCCGTCCTCGACGCCTTTCGCCGACGCCGCATCGAGCTTGCTCGGGGTGAACGGTTGGCCGGCGACGATTCCCAGCCTCTGAATTTTGTCGACGACGCCCGCGTCCTCCTTGGCCGGCGGATTGCCAGGCAAGAGCTCGGCGAAGCGTGTGAAGAACGTCTGCGCGTCCATCTTCGCGATTTGTTCGATGGGCGCTGTCTTGGTGTCGGCTCCGGCACGTGTGGCGACATGCGCCGGCTTCGCGCCGGCCTTGTGCCATTGGGACAGGGGAGTCAGCTTGTACTGCTCGACAAGCTTCGCAACCGCAGCGTCGTCAGCCCTGCTGGTCTCCGTCCGGCCGAGCAACCAGACCATCGTGGTCGGAGACTTGATCTCCTCGACGTCCTGCGGCAGCTCGCCCTTCCACTTCGGCCCGACGATTGCGAAGTCGCCTTTCTTCGTGCCCGTCGTGCGCTTGCCCGGCGACTGAAAGACGTTGGTCCAGGCATCGAGCAGCGCCACGACGTAGTAGCGTCCATGCGTGTCCGGCAGCGAAAGCACCATCGGCTCGGTTAGATCCAGCCAGGCCTCCGAATAAACCACATCGGGGTTCGGGTTGACGACCTCGGTGGCCTCGGGCGAGAAGCGCCGGTGCTGAAATGTGTTGACCGGGGTTTTCGCGGTCTGCACCTGCTCGGTCACATCCATCAGCACCAGAGGGTATGCGTAGACGTAAACCTCGGTCGCAAGCCTCTTCATCTCCTCGTTGACGCTCGGGGCGGGGGCCGCCTGGGTCTTCGGCGGCGGGGGCGGCTCGGATTTGCTGCAGGCGACGACGAGGAACGCTGTAGCCAGCACAGCAAGGGCGAGACTGCGATGCGGATAAACCATTGCCGATCCCCTCCGGAAAGTAGCGCAAGTTTAGTCTATGCCTGGGCATCAGACGACGCAACGCGGCCAAAAAAAGCGCGGCCGCAGCCGCGCTCTTGGATCGCCGTACTACTGCACCCTACTGGATCGTGATCTGCTTCGAATTCGCCTTGGCGAACTTCGGCAGCGTCAGTTGCAGAACGCCGTCGCTATGTTTTGCCTGCGCGGCATTTGCATCCACCGCCTCCGGCAGACGGATCGCCCGGCTGGCCTTGCCCAGGCTACGTTCACGCCAAAGCATCTTGCCATTGGCTTCGAGCTCTTCGCGGTACTCGACGGCGATCGTTACATCGCGGTCGTCCACGTTGACTTCGATCTTGTCCTTCGCCACTCCCGGCAGCGCCGCCTTGACGACATACGCTTCGGGCGTCTCGACGACGTCGAGATCAATCACGCCGCCGGCTACCGCGCCGTCGACCGGCGCGAAGAACGCGCCTACCGCCCGATCCAGCACGCTCGGGTAACGCAACAATGAATTCATCATAGCTCTCCTTTTGAAATCGTGGGCGGCAGTCGGATACCCGCCTATGCCGCCAAGATGGCGACTGCCGGGCCGATTTCAAGGGCCGCTATCCGGCACGGGCCCGGGCACCTCGCGCGCCGGGTCCGGGTGCCCGGCCTTGCTGATCGCCGCGAGTATCCCCTGCAGCAGCACGCTCGGCGACGGCGGGCAGCCGGGCACCGCGACATCGACCGGAATGAGGTTCGCGACGCGTCCGCAGCTGGCATAACTCTCGCCGAAGATGCCGCCGGAGCAGGCGCAATCGCCCACTGCGACGACAAGTTTCGGGTCCGGGGTGGCTTCATAGGTGCGCTTGAGCGCGATCGCCATGTGCTTAGAGACCGGCCCGGTCACCAGCAGCATGTCCGCGTGCCGCGGGCTGGCGACGAACTTGATGCCGCGACCTTCGAGGTTGTAATAGGGGTTTCCCAAGGCGTGGATCTCCAGCTCGCAGCCGTTGCACGAGCCGGCGTCGACGTGGCGGATCGTCAGCGCGCGACCGAGCGTGCGCAAAATGCGCTGCTGCAGGCGGGCGACCTGCACCATCTCTTCTGCCGGCGAGGGCGCCGGCTCGGTCTTGATCCCGATCTTCGCGATCTGGCGGAGGATGGTCAACATGGCGTCGGCGCGGCTACAGGTCGTGGCCGCTGTAGGAAAGGTTGAACGATTTGTTGATTAGCGGAAAATCGGGGACGATATTGCCGATGACCGCGTGCTCCAGTACCGGCCAGTTTTGCCACGACGGGTCGTGCGGATGGCAGCGTCGGATGATGCCGTCAGGTCCGCCTTCCAGGCCGATCGCCACCGGCCCGCGCCAGCCTTCGACCATGCCCAGGGCGAGGCCCTGCCCGGCAGGCGAGGGGAGCGGCGTGTCGATTTTGCCCGCCGGTAGCGCTGCAAGCAACCGTTCGCAGAGGCGCAATGACTCCTGTGTCTCGTCAAAGCGAACCGCGACCCGCGCTGCAACATCCCCGACCGCCCGCGTGACTCGGCGCACGCCCAGCTCATCGTAAGGTGGTGTCGGAAAGTCGCAGCGCAAGTCGTCCGCGAGCCCGCTGGCACGAGCGGCAAAACCGGTCAGCCCGAGTTGGGCGGCCAGCTCCCGGGAAACTTGCCCGCAGTTGCAGAACCGATCCTGTAACCCGGCGTGTTCATCGTAGATGTCGCGCAGCACGCGCAGCTCCTGCGCAAGGCGAGCGCACTGAGCCTGCATCGCTTCGCCCGCAACCACATCCAGATCTCGCGCGACCCCGCCAGGAACGACAACATCCATGAGCAGACGATGGCCGAATGCCTCGGCGTTGAGACGCAGCACGTCCTCCTTGAGACGGGAGAATTGCGCCAGGCCAAACGCGAACCCTGCATCGTTGCCGAGAGCACCGAGGTCGCCGAGATGGTTCGCGATGCGTTCACGCTCGAGGCAGAGCGCGCGCAACGCGGTCGCGTGAGCCGGAGCGCCTACGCCGATGATCGCCTCGACGGCCTGCGCGTAAGCCCAGGCATACGCCACGGTGCTGTCACCCGAGATACGCCCCGCAAGCCGATGGCCCGCGCACAATGAGTACGTCTCGAACCGCTTCTCGATGCCCTTGTGGGTGTAGCCGAGGCGCTCCTCCAAACGGAGAACCTTCTCGCCAACGACCTGAAACCGAAAATGGCCCGGCTCGATGACCCCGGCATGCACCGGGCCCACCGGAATCTCGTGCACGCCATCGCCGGCGACGCGCACGAAAGGATAATCCTCCTCGCCTGGCTCCCAGCGCGGGGAGCTCTCGAAATCGCGGCGCAACGGAAAACGATCGATCGGCCAAGCGGCTTGCCACAACCACGGACGTTGGTCCTCGGCATCGCACTCGACCCCAACAAGGTCGAAGGCCGCGCGCTGCATCCGGTTCGCCGCCGGGAAGATCGGCGCCAGGTCCGGATAACGCGCGCCCGCGTCGGAGAGGGTGTGCTCGAGCAGCAGCAAGCCATCGGCATCCTTGAGCAGCACGCGCAAGGAGAACCCGCGCTCGCGATCGCGCTCGTCGCTCGCCCACAGGGCGACCAGCTGCCCACCCTGTTCCCAGGCCAGCCGGCAGGCGGCGAGGAGTTGCGCCGCGCTCACCGGAGCGCGCTGCGTGGGGATGCCGCCGGGAAGCGCTGCTGTGGCGATGCCGAGGGCGGAGATGTTCACGGACGCGTCATCCGATGAGCCGGGCCGCCTGACGATACCAGTCGGCAAGAAACGGCGGAATCCAAATCCCGAGCATGAGCACCAGACCAAGGTGCACAAACACCGGTATCATCGCAGGACGATGCGGCAGGCGGGCCGCCGTCGCTTCGCCGAACACCATCGGCTGTACTTTGGAAAAAACCGCAGCAAAGGCGATGCCCAGCGCAAGCAACAGCAGCGGGGTTGTCCACGGGTGCTCGCGCATGGCGGAGGTCAGGATGAGAAATTCGCTCGCAAACACCCCGAACGGCGGCATGCCGAGAATCGCCAGCGAGCCCAGCGCGAGGCCCCAGCCGATTAACGGGCTCACGGTGATGAGTCCCCGGATGCCTTCGATCAGCTGCGTCCCGGTTTTCTGCGCCGCATGACCGACGGCGAAGAAGATTGCGGATTTGGTCAGCGAATGCACCGTCATGTGCAGCAGGCCGGCGAAATTCGCGATGGGTCCGCCGATGCCGAAGGCAAAGGTGATGATCCCCATGTGCTCGATCGACGAGTAGGCGAACAACCGCTTGACATCCTTCTGTCGCGACAGCAGGAAGGCGGCCACTACAACCGAGACAAGGCCGAAGCCCATCAAGAGCTCCCGGGCAAACGAGGTCTGGAGCGAGCCCTCGACTAGGACCTTGCAACGCATGACCGCATACAGGGCGACATTGAGCAACAGGCCGGACAGGACGGCGGACACCGGCGTCGGTCCTTCCGCATGCGCATCGGGCAGCCAGTTGTGCAACGGCACCAATCCGACCTTGGTGCCGTAACCGACCAGCAGGAATACGAAGGCGAGGGAAAGGACGGTTGGCTCGAGTTGCGCCTTCACGCCGTTGAGCTCCGTCCAGAGCAGCGCGCCGCCGCCCGCGCCGAGCACCTTCTCGGCAGCGAAATAGAGCAGGATCGTGCCGAATAGCGCCTGAGCAATCCCTACGCCGCAGAGGATGAAGTATTTCCATGCCGCCTCGAGGCTTGCCGGCGTGCGGTAGAGGGACACCAGCAGCACCGTCGCGAGCGTAGCGGCTTCCAACGCGACCCAGAGAATGCCCATGTTGTTGCTGAGCAGGACGAGCAGCATCGTGAAAATGAACACCTGGTACATGCTGTGGTAGAGCCTGAGCCGCCCCGGGGTCAGCCGACCGTGCGCGCTCTCGATTTGCATGTATGGCCGCGAAAAAAGCGCCGTGGTGAAACCCACGAACGCCGTCAGCGCGATGAGGAAGACGTTGAACGAGTCGATGAAGAAGAGCTTGTTCACCACGAGCAGCGGCCCGTCGCGAACAACCTTGATGCTCAGCGCGAGCGATGCAAGCCAGGTGAGAAGGCTCACCGCGACGTTGACCCGAGACGCCGGGGTGCGCGCGCCAATCACCGCCAGTAACAGCGCGCCGGCGAGGGGAAAGCCGAGCACCGCGAGGGTCTCGATCATTCGCCTTCCTTGAGCTTCTCCAGGTGCTTGAGGTCAAGGCTGTCGAACTGTTCGCGAATCTGGAAGAAAAACACGCCGAGAATCAACATCGCGACCAGGACGTCGAGCGCAATGCCAAGCTCGACCACCAGCGGCATCCCGTAGGTGGCACTGGTGGCGGCGAAAAAGAGGCCATTCTCCATCGCCAGGAACCCGATTACCTGGGGAATTGCCTTGCGGCGCGTGATCATCATCAGGAACGCGAGCATCACGCTCGCCATCGCGATGCCCAGTGTCGAGCGGGTGATCGTGCTCGCCAGTTGCTCGATTGGCGCGGCGAGATTGAATGCGAAGACGACGAGCACGATGCCGATCAGCATCGTCGTCGGGATGTTGAGCAGCCCTTCGACGTCCCAGCGCACGTCGAGTTTGCGCACCAGGCGGTGCAGAAGCCACGGCAGGAGCGCGACCTTGAGCACCAGCGTCATCGCCGCCGAACCGTACAGATGCGGCTGGTTGGTCGCCCAGGCGACGATCGCCGTCGAGCACGCCAGCGCAAGGCCCTGCGCGGCGAAGAGGTTGATCAGCGTAAGCACCCGCCTCTGCGCAAGCATCGCGAAAGCAAGCAGCAGCAGCAGCGCGGCGAGCAGGTCGATCAGCTGTGCCCAGAGAGGTATGCCCGCCATCACTCGCGCTCAGCTTCCCAGCAGCAGATTGACCAGCATGCCCAGCACCGCAAGCAGGAACGCCGTGGAGAGAAACTCCGGCGCACGGAAGATGCGCATTTTCGCCGACAGCGTTTCGATCAACGCCAGCGCGAGGCCGCCGACTGCGAGCTTGATGATGAGCGCCGGGGTCGCACCTAGGATCGCACCCGCGTCGGCGTTGCCTTGCGCGATGCCGAAAGGCAGGAACAAGGCCAGACCAATGCACGAGTAGTTGAACAGCTTCAGTGCAGAGGCCCACTCGATCAGCGCCAGGTGTCGCGCCGAATACTCGAGGATCATCGCTTCATGGATCATCGTGAGCTCGAGATGGGTGGCCGGATTATCGATAGGAATGCGCCCATTCTCGGCCAGTGAAACCATCGCGAACGCGACGCCGGCGAAGGCAAGGCTGGGGTAGATTGCAAGTTCACGCTGGCTAGATGCCTCGACGATCGTGGGCAGCAGCGTCGAGCCGGAGATAAGCGATGCCGTAAACAGCACCATGAGCAGAGCGGGCTCGGCGAGAAAACCGACGAGCATTTCCCGCCGCGCGCCCATGCTACCAAATGCTGTGCCCAGATCCATTGCCGCGAGAGCGATGAACACGCGGGCAAGCGCAAATAGCCCGACGAGCGCAATCGCGTCGGCGGCGCGGGCGAAGGGCAGATTGGTTGCCAGCGACGGCACGATCGCGGCCGCCAGCGCCATCGCCGCGAACACGACATAGGGCATGATGCGAAAGACGGGCGAAGCGTTGTCGGCGACGACGGCGTCTTTGTGAAACAGCTTGTGGATCGTCCTGTACGGAAGCAACAAGGACGGCGCGCTCTTATTTTGGAGCCACGCGCGGCACTGATTGACCCAGCCCAGCAGCAGCGGCGCGAGCAGCAGTGCGATCGCAAGTTGCAGCATCTGGGAAATAAATCCGCTGACAGTCATCGTCGGCTCAGTGGATGAAATAGAGCAGAGCGAGAAGCGTCAGGAAGCTGTACATCAGGTAGATCGAGATGCGACCCTGCTGTAGCAAACCTACCCGCCGCGCCGCCCAGTCCACGACGCGCGCGACGGGCAGATAGAGCCAGTACCATAAGGGGTCCTCGGCCCTGACGAAATACCGTGGCGCAACGTCGAACGGCGTGGGCAGTTCGCGCTCAATGCGGAAGAACTGTTCAAAGATCTGCCGGATCGGCTGGCCGAAACCCTCCGCCGTATCCTGCATGCGCGGGGTCTGCGACGGAAAGCCGCAGTCCCACACCGGCCCTCTGCGCAGGCGGCCATGATAGAAACGATGCACCACCTGGATGGTCAGCAGCAACACCGCGACGGTGACCACCAGCACGATCAGCGGACTGTAGCTCGCGCGGTGCGTGTCGATGGGCGCGAGCAGCCACCAACTCGTACCCGGGCGATCGACCGTCGCGCCGATCAACAGTGCGTTCACCGCGTCGAGATTCGCGATAACTTGAACGGGGAACAGGCCGAGCAGGACGCAACCGGCAGCGAACCACACCAGCGCCGCGCGTTCGAAACGTCCGGCATCGCGCGCGTAGGCGAGGTTGGGTTCGCGCGGACGGCCGAGAAAGACCACCCCGTAGAACTTGACCATCACGTATGCCGCCAGCGCCGCAGCGAGCACCAGCGCGGCGGCGGCCAATGGCACGAGCATGTTGATGAACGACTGCGGCAGGCTGGGTGTGAACAGAAACGCCTGCAACAGCAACCATTCCGACACGAAGCCGTTGAGCGGCGGCAGGCCGGCTATTGCCAGCGTTCCCACCAGCGCCAGCCACGCCACCCAGGGCATGCGGTGGATCAATCCCCCGAGCTTGCCAAGGCTGCGTTCCTTGGTCGCGTGCAGGACGGAGCCGGTGGCGAGGAAGAGAAGGCTCTTGAAGAACGCGTGGTTGAGGCAATGATAGAGCGCCGCGGTGAGCGCGATCGCCGCAAGCAAAGTCTTGCCGTAGGTCTTGAACAGGATGGCCAGGCCGATGCCGGCAACGATGATGCCGATGTTCTCGATCGATGAGTACGCCAGCAGCCGCTTCATGTCGGTCTGTACCGTGGCGAAAAGCACCCCAAACAACGCGGTCGCGAGGCCTAGCACGAGCGCGATCACGCCCCACCACCAGAGCTGGCCGGCCAGCAAATCGAAGGTCACGCGCAGCAATCCGTAGATTGCAGTCTTGAGCATCACCCCACTCATCAGCGCGGACACGGGCGAAGGCGCGGCCGGATGAGCCTCCGGCAGCCACACGTGCAGCGGGAGGAGTCCGGCTTTGGCACCGAAGCCGGCGAGCGCGAGCAGGAACGCGATCGACGGCCAAGCACCCTGCAATACCACCGCACGCATCGCGCCGAACGTATAGTCGCCGCCACCTCCCTGCAGTACGCCGAAGCAGAGCAGGATCGACAGGGCGCCGAGGTGCGCGACCAGCAGATAGAGAAAGCCGGCGCGGCGAATCTCTGGAATGCGGTGATCGGTCGTCACCAGAAAGAATGATGCGAGCGCCATAGTCTCCCAGGCGATCATGAATACGAACGCGTCGTCGGCGATCAGCACCAAAGCCATCGCGGCGAGGAAGGTGTGGTATTGCAGGCACAGCAAGCCCGGCGCAGCGCCTTTGCTGGCGCGGAAGTATCCGGCGGAAAAGATCGAGATGCCGGCCGCGGTGGCGCCGAGCAGGAAAAGGAAAAAAGCGGACAGCGCGTCCAGACGCAGGTGAAAGGGCAGATCGGGCAGCCCAAGCGGGAGCACGGTGGTCTGCGCGACCTGGGTCAGCGCAAACAGCGCGACGCCGGCGACAAAAAGCCCGACCAGGGCGCCGGCGCTGAACAGCACCCGGCCGACATAGATCAGGTCGCGCGGCCGCAGCAGACCCAGCGCCCCGATCGCCAGCCAGGCGGCGATCGCAGCGACGATCAAGGGGAGCGCGCTGGTCACCGCGCGCGAGTGCTGAGTGGCGTAATGGTCCGCCGTCGCTGCGGCGTCCACGCACGGCTCATTTGACGCGCATCCCGGGCGTTGCGCCCGAATCGGGCGCCAGCAGGAAGATTCCCGGACCGTCGCCCGATGCCGCCAGCACCATGCCTTCGGACAATCCGAACTTCATTTTTCGCGGCGCAAGGTTGGCCACCATCGGCGTCAGGCGGCCGATCAGATCCGCCGGCTGGTAGGCCGCCTTGATGCCGGCAAAGACGGTGCGCGGACGGCCATCACCGACATCGAGCGTCAGCTTGAGCAGCTTGTCCGCGCCGTCGACGGTTTCGGCATGGACGATCCGGGCGATGCGCAGGTCGACCTTGGCGAAGTCGGCGATGGAAATCTCCGCCGCATCCGCTCGCGCTGCTTGCACCGCGGTTTCCTCGGGCTTGGTCGAAGCGACCTGGGGTGGCGCGACGGTGGCGGCTTGCAGGTCGAACAGCGCGTCGATCTGCTTTGGCTCGACCCGCGTCAGAAGATGCGAGTAGCCACCGATGCGATGCCCCGCCGGCAGGGGGTGTTCGGCGCTGCTCCAATGCGACAGATCGTCGCGCAGAAACTGCGCGGCGCGCTCGTGCAGGCTGGGCAGAACCGGTGCCAGCATCACGGTGAGGAAACGAAAGTAATCGATCGCTGCCGAGCAGACCTCGTGCAACCGGGTCCGGACCGGCGGATCATCGTTGCGGGCGAGTGTCCACGGCTCCGCCATGTCGAACAGGCTGTTGGCTTGATCGGCAACCTGCATGATCTCGCGCATCGCCCGGCCAAATTCGCGCCGCTCGTAGCACGACCCAATCTCGGCCATGAGTCGGTCCCGCGGCAGCAGGCCTGCGGGCCACTGGCTGGCGGTGACCTGGGCGAGCCGGCCGTCAAACCGCTCCACGATAAACTTCGCCGCACGGCTGGCAATGTTGACGTATTTCCCGACCAGATCGCTGTTCACCCGGGCGACAAAATCGTCGGGATTGAAAGCCATGTCCTCGACCTTCTCGCTTAGCTTCGCCGCAATGTAATAGCGCAGCCATTCGGGGTTCATACCTACGTCGAGATAGCGCTGCGGGCTGATGCCGGTGCCGCGCGACTTGGACATCTTCTCGCCCGACACGGTAATGAAGCCGTGGACGAAGACGTTCGTCGGCAGCTTGCGCTGCGCGAACTTGAGCATTGCCGGCCAGAACAGCGTGTGGAAATAAATGATGTCCTTGCCGATGAAGTGATACTGCTCGACATCGGGTGCCGCGAGAAATTGGTCGAAGGATCGGCTTTCCCCGTTCTTGCGCGCCTTGCCGGAGTCGAAGTAGTTCTTAAGGCTCGCGAGATAGCCAATCGGCGCGTCGAGCCAGACATAGAAGTACTTGCCCGGCGCGTCGGGGATCTCGATGCCGAAATACGGTGCGTCGCGGGAAATATCCCAGTCGGCAAGCTCGCTTGTCCCCTCGTTGCCGCCCAACCACTCCGCGATCTTGTTCTTCACCTCCGACTGCAGCGACGTGGCCGAGGTCCATTGCCGCAGGAAGTCCACGACCTGCGGATCGGACAGACGGAAGAACAGGTGCTCCGAGCGCCGCAGCTCGGGCTTGGCGCCGGTTAGCACCGAGTAGGGATGCTTGAGCTCGGTGGCCGCATAGGTCGAGCCGCAGTTCTCGCATGCATCGCCGTACTGGTCCGGGGTGCCGCACTTCGGGCATTCGCCCTTGATGTAGCGGTCGGCAAGGAACATGCTCTTGACCGGATCGAAAAACTGCTCGATCGGCTTGGCGTAAATCAGGCCCGCGGCCTGGAGCCTGCGATAGATGCCATGCGACAGCTCGACATTCTCGGCGCTGTGCGTCGTGTACCAGTTGTCAAAGCTCAGGTGGAAGCGTGGGTAGTCGCGCTGGTGCGATTCTCCAACGCGGCGAATCAGCTCCTCCGGCGTTATGCCTTCGTCCTCCGCCTTGAGCATCATCGGTGCGCCGTGCGCGTCGTCGGCACAGACGAAGTGCACGGCATGACCCTGCATGCGCTGGAAGCGCACCCAGATGTCCGCCTGGGTGTATTCCATGATGTGACCGATATGGAACGGTCCGTTGGCATACGGCAGGGCAGTGGTGACGAACAGCGAGCGGCGCGCCATGCAGCAAGAAACCTTTGCGGCGACAGGGGAATCATCGATTCTAGCAAAGCGTTCTCCCCCTGAGTACCGGCCGGGTCGCTTTTTCGTTACACTCGAAGCCCCTTATGTCGTTGCTCCATTCGTCGTTCATGCCCATAGCCGAGGCCGACGTCCTGGCCAGCCTCAACGCGCTGGTCGATCCGAACACCGAGCGCAATTTCGCTGCGGGTAAGGTCGTGCGCAAGGTGGTGGTCGACGCAGCGAGCGTTACGGTCGACCTGCTGCTCGCCTATCCGGCCAAGAGCCAGCACGAGTCGCTGCGCAAGCTCGTGCAGAATAAGCTCTCGGCATTGCCCGGGATAGGGAAGATCACGGTCAATATCGCGCACAAGATCGCATCGCATGCCGTGCAGCGAGGGGTGAAGCTCGTTCCCGGCGTTAAGAACATCATCGCCGTCGCCAGCGGCAAGGGCGGCGTCGGCAAATCGACGACGGCGGTCAACCTCGCCCTGGCGCTCGCCGCCGAAGGCGCCCAGGTCGGCGTGCTCGACGCCGACATCTACGGTCCGTCGCAACCGATGATGCTGGGCATCGCGGGCCGCCCGGAATCGAAGGATGGTAAGACCCTCGAGCCGCTCGAGGCCTGGGGTGTGCAGGCGATGTCGATAGGATTTCTGATCGACACCGACACGCCGATGGTGTGGCGCGGGCCGATGGTGACGCAGGCGCTGGAGCAATTGCTCAAGGACACGAACTGGCGCGACCTCGATTACCTGATCGTCGACCTGCCGCCGGGCACCGGCGACATTCAGCTGACCCTGGCGCAGAAGGTGCCCGTGACCGGGGTGGTGATTGTCACGACACCACAGGACATTGCCTTGATCGACGCGCGCAAGGGTCTCAAGATGTTCGACAAGGTCGGCGTGCCGATCGTGGGCGTGGTCGAGAACATGTCGATGCACGTCTGCTCGAACTGCGGCCACGCGGAAGCCATCTTCGGCGAGGGCGGCGCGGCGAAGATGTGCAAGGACTACAACGTGCCGTTTCTTGGCGGCCTGCCGCTCGATATGCGCATCCGCGAGCAGGCCGATTCGGGCCGGCCGACGGTGGTGGCCGATCCGGACGGCAAGATCGCGGCCGTGTACAAGGAAATCGCGCGCAAGACGGCTGTCTTCGTCGCGCAAAGGGCCGAGGATTTCTCCGCCAAGTTTCCAAGCATTGTCGTTCAAAACACGTAAAAAAAGGCCGTGTTGTCTGCGCGCCGGGGTTCCAGCCCAGCATGTTGGAATCTGCTGTAGCGGGCACGACGGCGCGGGGAGTCGAAGCCCATGATCAAGTCCGACCGATGGATCCGCCGCATGGCGGCGGAGCAGCGCATGATCGAGCCCTTCGAAGCGGGCCAGGTGCGCGAGGTGAACGGACGGAAGATCGTCTCCTATGGCACGTCGAGCTACGGCTACGACATCCGCTGCTCGAGTGAATTCAAGTTGTTCACCAATCTCAACACGACCATCGTCGATCCGAAGAACTTCGACGAGAAGTCGTTCGTCGACTTCCACGGCGATTCCTGCATCATCCCGCCGAACTCGTTTGCGCTTGCGCGCACGGTCGAATACTTCCGTATTCCGCGCAACGTCCTAACGGTCTGCCTCGGAAAATGCGTTGTGGCGGAAACACGTGTTGTGGACGCCGATACAGGCGCATGGCTTCGGATCGCGGATTTTGGAAAGAGTAAGAGGACGCTTGGCTTGGATGGCTGGCAAGTGCAAGGTGGGACGGTGTCGGGACTGATGCCGCAAGGGATGAAGCCGGTCTTTGCGGTGCGAACTAAAGCGGGACTCAGGATTAAAGCGACGGGAAATCACCCGTTCCGACAACTGCATGGATGGACACCGCTCGATCAACTCGCTGTCGGCGACAGGATTGCGGTCGCACGCCATATTCCCCTATTCGGCAAGACCGCGATTCCCGACTGGGAGGCCAGCCTACTTGGTTTGATGATTGCGGAGGGTCAGTGCGACACACCTGGATACAGTCCCACTTTCTCGAGCGGTGATCCAGTGCTCGTCGATCTGCTCAGAAATGCGTTAGCCGGTGGCGCACTTGGCGAGGTCAGTTATAACGGGATTTACGGGTATCGACTCGTCAACCGGGTCGGGCGCGGCGGTCGTGCAGAGCCCAATCGCGCAGCGCAATGGCTCAAGAGTCATCGGCTCAACGTGACCTCGGAGGCTAAGTTCGTCCCTCAGTGCGTCTTTACCGCACCGCGCGCATCCGTTCAACTGTTCCTACAAGCGTTGTTCTCCGGGGACGGCGGCCTGTACCGTAGCGGGGAAGCCTTTTTTCTCGAGTACTACTCCAAGTCACGTCGCCTGATCGAAGATGTGCATCATCTGCTTCTCCGATTTGGCATTTTTTCGCGGATGCGCGAGAAGCGCACGGCCTTCGGAACGCAAGCGCACTGGATTCAGATTACTGACCGCGAACAGATCATTCGCTTTACGGACCAGATTGGCTTCTGTCCTGGATCTACAAAGCAGAGACGCCTCGAAGACGATATTCTTCCGGTACTGCGCGCTTCGCCAATAAGACTTCGCAGCAATTTCGATACATTACCTCTCGCCGCCTGGAGTCTGATGGGAGCGGCCGTGGCGCGCGCGGGGACCAGCCTTAGTCGGCTCGCGGTGAAAACCAATCCCGCGCAGTCGCTTCCGTTCACACTCGTCGCGAGGGTTGCTGCGGCCACTGGAGACGGTGAGTTGCTGCCACTGCTCGAAGGGCCGGTCTGGGACGTAGTTGAAGCCATTGAACCCGCAGGCGAGGAGGAGGTCTTCGACCTCAGCGTGCCTCGGTTCCGCAACTTCTTGGCGAACGACATTGTTGTGCACAATTCGACGTACGCGCGTTGCGGCATTATTGTCAACGTGACGCCCCTGGAGCCGGAATGGGAGGGCTACGTCACCTTGGAGTTTTCGAACACGACACCGCTGCCGGCCAAGATCTACGCCAATGAAGGCGTGGCGCAAGTGATCTTTTTCGAGTCCGACGAGGTCTGCGAGACGTCGTACAAGGACCGCGGCGGAAAGTACCAGGGGCAGAAGGGCGTCACGCTACCGAAGATCTAGTTCGCTGGGCCTTGCGCTCAGGACCGCGAGGAAACCGCGCTCGCGCGCGATGGAGCCGGTCGCGGCCGACGCGCGATGTTTACCGTGACGCGACCGTGGAGGAGCTTGCGTGTTCGCGACCTGGGCTCAGTCAAAGCGCGTTTCGGTCGCGATCATCGCGATCTGCCAGGTCGCGGCGATGGCGCTCTGGTTTTCCGCCTCCGCCGTCACGCCAGCGCTCGCCGCCGAATTTCACCTCTCGTACTTCTCCCAGGCCGCACTCACCAGCGGCGTGCAGGCCGGCTTCGTCATCGGCTGCCTGGCGAGTGCCATTCTCGGCCTTCCCGACCGCGTCGATCCACGGCGCCTCTTCGCCGCGTCGGCCGTCGTCGGCGCACTTGCCAATGCCCTGCTCCTCGCCATCGATCCGTCCACCGCGGCCGCGCCGCTGCTGCGGGTCGTGACCGGGGTGTGCATGGCCGGCGTCTACCCGGTTGGTATGAAGCTCGTGGCGACGTGGGCAAAGGGGGATATGGGGCTTATGGTCGGGATCCTGGTCGGGGCGCTGACGCTCGGGTCGGCATCGCCGCACCTGTTCAACGCGCTGGGCGGCCTGGACTGGAGGCCGACGGTTGTCGGGTCGTCGGCAGCTGCGCTTCTCGCCGCGGCGCTGATCGGCCTCGCCGGGATCGGCCCCAAGCGCACTGCCGCGCCACAATTCGATGCCCGCGCGGTACTGGTCGCCTGGCGCGACGTGCCGCTGCGGCTCGCCAATCTCGGCTACCTCGGGCACATGTGGGAACTCTATGCGATGTGGGCGTGGATCGCCGTATTCCTGAATGCGAGTTTCGCCCTCTCCATGCCGCCGGCGACCGCGCCGTTCATGGCGAAGCTTGCGGCCTTCGCCACGGTTGCGTCGGGAGCCATCGGCTGCGTCGGAGCCGGCTTGCTCGCCGATCGCGTGGGCCGGACGACGGTGACCATCGTCGCCATGGCAATCAGCGGCAGCTGCGCGGCGACGATAGGCCTCTTCTACGGCGGATCCCCTACCTGGTTGATGGTCATTTGCCTGATCTGGGGCATCAGCGTGGTCGCCGACTCGGCGCAATTCTCCGCCTCCATCGCCGAGCTCGCCGACCCGGCGCGCGTGGGCACCATGCTCACCGCGCAAACCGCAATGGGCTTTACTCTGACCCTGGTCACGATCCACCTGCTGCCGCATTGGGTCGAGGCGATGGGCTGGCGTTACGCATTCGTGCCGCTGGCGATCGGGCCGGCGGTCGGCGTCTGGGCCATGGCTCGGTTGCGCGCAAATCCGCGGTCGGTCAGGCTGGCCGGCGGCCGGCGTTGACGAGCTGTCAGACATTCACGTGGCAGCCGAGGCTTCTACGGCGTAGCATGCGCTGGTTCCGGCAGTCGCCCTGTGGGAGTGCGCCGGAATTCCAGGTAACTTCGTCAGGGAGGAAAGCGTGGCCTATCATCTGGAAGGACGGCTGCTCGAAGTCTGTAACTGTCGCGTGCTCTGCCCGTGCTGGATCGGGGAAGATCCGGATTTCGGTACCTGCGACACCATCGTTTCGTGGCATTTCGACAAGGGTACGATCAACGGCGTCGATGTCTCCGATCGCACGATCGCGATGATCGCCCACGTCCCGGGTAACATTCTCCAGGGCAACTGGCGCGCCGCGGTATACCTCGACGACCGGGTATCGCCGCAGCAGGAGGAGGCAATCCTCGGGGTCTACACGGGCAAGCTCGGCGGTCCGGTAGCGGATCTGGCCAAGCTGGTCGGGGAAGTCGTTTCGGTGGAGAAGGTGCCCATCCAGTTCGACGTCCAGGGCGGCAAGGGAACGCTCAAGGTCGGCAATGCTGGCTATGCCGAACTCGAGCCCTATCAGGGCGCGACCGGTAAGACCACGACGTTGCTGGACACCGTTTTCTCGACCGTGCCCGGCGCGCCGGTGTTCGTGGGCAAGAGCCCGCGCTACCGTTCGAAGAACGACAAGCTCGGCATCAATCTGGACATGAGCGGTCACAACGCGCTGCAGAGCACATTCGTGTTCGACGCCTGAGCCGGTAGCCTGTGTCGAGCGGAGGCCCCCTCGGGCCAGGTCGCGCATGACCCTTGCGGCAGACCGCGCGCCCGGCGCTGACCGGGCTTCGCTGCGGCTGGGCCTGGTCGCAGCGCTGTCGCTGGCGGCGTGGGCGGCCCTCGCGATCTGGAGTGCGAGTCCTTACGCACGCTATCTCGATCACGGGGGCTGGGGCGAACCGGGTTGGCTCGGGGTTCTGTGCCGCAGCCTGCCCGGCGGGCTCGCGATTCCCGCGCTGCTCTATGCGCTGGCATGGCTGTTGATGATCGCGGCGATGATGTTGCCGACCACGTTGCCCTTGCTGCGCATCTTCGGCCGCATGACCGCTTCCAGGCCCGACGGCGGACCGCTACTGACGTGGGTCGTGCTCGGCTACGCGCTCGCCTGGCTCGGATTCGGATTGCTCGCCCACGGCCTGGACAGCGCGCTGCACCTCGCCGCCGCCAAGTCCGATTGGCTGGTCGCGCGCGGCACACTGGTCGGGGCCCTGGTCCTGGTGGGTGCCGGCGCATTTCAGTTCAGCCGGCTCAAGTATCGTTGCCTCGAGCGCTGCCGGACGCCCTTCGCCTTTGTCGCCGCACGCTGGCACGGGCGACGCCCGTCGCGTGAGGCGTTTCACATCGGCTTCGCGCACGGCGCCTTCTGCGTCGGCTGCTGCTGGGCCCTGATGTTGGTGACCTTCGTCGTCGGCATGGGCAACCTCGGCTGGATGCTGATCGTTGCCGCCGCGATGGCCGCGGAAAAGAACCTGGCCTGGGGCCGTCGGCTGCGCACGCCGCTGGGGCTGGGGCTCATCGCCTGGGGCGCTAGCCTCGTCGCCCTGACCTTCTGATCGGTCGGGCCGGGAGGTCCCGGCGGCGCCGTTAACTGCGCCGCCGCAGCGCTCCGGGGCGAAGGTTCCGCAAAGCGCTCGCATCGGGCGAAGCCGCGGTGCACAATGCGGCCCTGACAGGGGTGTGGCCTCCGGCCGACACCCCGCTTTCTTTTGCGCAGCACAGGAGCCGCGGCATGAAGTTCCGTTTTCCGGTCGTCATCATCGATGAGGACTTTCGTTCCGAGAACGCGTCGGGCCTCGGGATTCGCGCGCTCGCGGCGGCGATCGAGAAGGAAGGATTGGAAATCCTCGGCGTCACCAGCTACGGTGACCTGTCGCAGTTCGCGCAACAGCAGTCGCGCGCGTCGGCGTTCATTCTTTCGATCGACGACGAAGAATTCACACCCGGACCGGAACTCGATCCAGCGATCTTGAAGGTGCGCGCCTTCATCGAGGAAATCCGCTTCAAGAACGCGGACATTCCGATTTACCTCTACGGTGAAACGCGGACCTCGCGCCACATCCCGAACGACATCCTGCGCGAGCTGCACGGCTTCATTCACATGTTCGAGGACACGCCGGAGTTCGTCGCCCGCCACATCATCCGCGAAGCGAAGGCCTACCTCGATTCGCTGCCACCGCCTTTCTTCCGCGCGCTGGTCCACTATGCCCAGGACGGCTCCTATTCGTGGCATTGCCCGGGGCATTCCGGCGGCGTGGCGTTCCTGAAAAGCCCGGTGGGGCAGATGTTCCACCAGTTCTTCGGCGAGAACATGCTGCGCGCAGATGTCTGCAACTCGGTCGATGAGCTGGGGCAGTTGCTCGATCACAGCGGTCCGGTTGGCGCGTCGGAGCGAAACGCGGCGCGCATCTTCAATGCTGATCACTGTTTCTTCGTCACCAACGGTACTTCGACCTCGAACAAGATGGTCTGGCATGCCAACGTTGCCTCCGATGACATCGTCGTCGTCGACCGCAACTGTCACGTGTCCATCCTGCACGCGATAACGATGACCGGCGCGATTCCGGTGTTCCTGACGCCGACGCGCAACAACCTCGGCATCATCGGGCCGATTCATCTGGACGAATTCAAGCCGGCGAACATTCGCAAGAAGATCGAAGCCAACCCGTTCGCGCGCGTGGCGAAGAACAAGACGCCGCGCATCCTCACCATCACGCAGAGCACCTACGACGGAGTCGTTTACAACGTCGAGATGCTCAAGCACACGCTCAACGGCACGATCGAGACGCTGCATTTCGACGAGGCGTGGTTACCGCATGCCGCCTTTCACGAATTCTACAAAGACATGCACGCGATCGGCAAAGATCGACCGCGGAGCAAGGATTCGTTGATCTTCGCCACGCATTCGACGCACAAGCTTCTGGCGGGGCTCTCGCAGGCCTCGCAAATCCTGGTACAGGAATCGCAGACGCGCAAGCTCGATGTGAACGTGTTCAATGAGGCCTATCTGATGCACACATCGACATCGCCACAGTACGCGATCATCGCCTCGTGCGACGTCGCGGCGGCGATGATGGAACCACCCGGCGGCACGGCGCTGGTCGAGGAGTCGATCGCCGAAGCGCTCGATTTCCGCCGTGCCATGCGCAAGGTCGACGACGAGTGGGGCAAGGATTGGTGGTTCAAGGTCTGGGGCCCGGAAAAGCTTGCGGCCGAGGGCATCGGCAAGCGCGACGAGTGGATGCTGCGCGCGAACGAGAAGTGGCACGGCTTCGGCAATCTGGCGCCGAATTTCACCATGCTCGACCCGATCAAGGCGACCGTGATCACGCCGGGACTCGACGTCTCCGGCAAGTTCGCCAGGACCGGCATTCCGGCGTCGATTGTAACCAAGTACCTCGCCGAGCATGGCGTCATCGTGGAGAAGACGGGGCTCTATTCGTTTTTCATCATGTTCACCATCGGCATCACCAAAGGGCGCTGGAACACGCTGGTGACCGCGTTGCAGCAGTTCAAGGACGACTACGACAAGAACCAGCCGCTGCGCAAGATCCTGCCTGAGTTCTGCGCCGCGCAACCGTCCTACGAGCGCGTGGGCTTGCGCGATCTGTGCCAGCAGATCCACGACATGTACAAGTCCAACGACGTGGCCCGCGTGACCACCGAAATGTACCTGTCCGACATGCTGCCGGCGATGAAGCCCTCGGACGCGTTTGCCTGCATGGCGCATCGCGAGATTGACCGCGTCGAGATCGACCAGCTCGAGGGCCGCGTGACCAGCGTGCTGCTCACACCGTACCCGCCGGGCATCCCGCTGCTCATACCCGGCGAGCGGTTTAACCGCACCATCGTAGAGTTTCTGCAGTTCGCCCGCAGCTTCAACCAGCAGTTCCCGGGCTTCGACACCGATATTCACGGTCTGGTCGAACAGAACGACGGGGGCAAACTGCGCTATTTCATCGACTGCGTTCGGCCACGCTAGCCAAGCGCGTTGCGGACCCGTACGGCGTGAACCTGGAAACCAATTACCGACGCTTCGGCAGCGGGCAGTCCGTGCTGCGGGTCGAAGACGAGCGACTGCTCGCCGGCGCAGGAAGCTTTGCCGACGACGTCGCGCTGCCCGATCAGGCGCACGTCTACTTCCTGCGCTCGCCGCACCCGCATGCGCGGCTGCTCGGCATCGACGTCAGCGCCGCAGCGGCAATGCCGGGCGTGATCGCGGTGGTCGTCGGCGACGATCTGCTCCGGGCGCGGGTGGGGCCGCTGCCGTCGTCGGCGGACTTCAAGCGCGGCGATGGCACGCCCTCCGCATCGCCACCGCGGCACGCCCTCGCGGTCGGGACGGTCCGCTTCGTAGGCGAGGCGGTGGCCGCAGTCGTTGCCCGGAGCGTGGTGCAGGCGCGCGATGCGGCCGAGGCAATCGAGGTCCGCTACGAACCGCTGCCGATGGTCACCGCGAGCGTTGCCGCTGTGGCGCAGGGCGCACCGCTGGTGTGGCCCGCGGCGTCGGGCAACGTCGCGGCCGAAATCCGTCACGGCAGCGCGGCCGCCGCGGAGGCGGCGTTGGCCCGGGCCGCGCATGTCGTGGCCCTGGACCTCGTCAATCAGCGCGTTGCCCCTTGCCCGATCGAACCGCGTGCCGTGCTGGCAAGCTACGATGCGCCGACCGATCGCATCACGCTGCGGGTGAGCTGCCAGACACCGACCGGATTGCGCGACGCCCTGTGCAACGAGGTGCTCGGCATACCACCGGACAAAGTGCGCGTGCGGGTCGGCGATGTTGGCGGTGGCTTTGGCATGAAGACAGGGCTCTACCCGGAGGACGTCGTCGTGGCGTTCTGCGCGCGCGAGTTCAAGCGCCCCGTCAGGTGGCGCGCAGAGCGCATCGAAGAGTTCCTGGCGGCGACCCATGGACGCGACGTGACGAGCCGGGCCGAACTCGCGCTCGACGCGTCCGGGCGCATCCTCGCGCTGCGGATCTCCTCACTCGCCAACCTCGGGGCCTACGCCACGCCGGCGGGGGTCGTCATTCAGCTGATGATAGGTCCTTGGGTGTCGACGAGCATCTACGATATCGGGGTAATCGACATCCGCATTCAAGGGGTGCTCACCCACACCGCGCCGACCAGCGCCTACCGCGGTGCCGGCCGGCCGGAGGCCATCTACATCATCGAGCGCTTGATGGACGCGGCAGCGCGCAAATTAGGCATGGATCCGCGCGAGCTACGTCGACGCAACATGATCCGCCCGGAACAGATGCCGTATACGAATGCGATGCATCAGACCTACGACAGCGGCCAGTTCGAGGCGGTCATGGACAAGGCGGTGGCGCTCGCCCGCTGGGATGAGTTTGACGCGCGCGCCGCCGAGGCGAAGCAGCGCGGGCGGCTACGCGGCCGCGGCATGGCAACTTTCCTCGAATGGACCGGCGCGGAAGTCTTCGAGGAGCGGGTCACCGTAACCGTGAGCGGCGAGGGGGAGATCGAGATCTTCCATGCGCTGCAGGCTATGGGCCAGGGACTCGAGACGACGTTCGCCCAGGTGGCAGTCGACGTCTTTGGCGTCCCGATCGACAAGATCAGGATTGTTCAGGGCGACACCGACCGCGGTACCGGCTTCGGCAGCGCGGGCTCACGCTCGCTGTTCGTGGGCGGCTCGGCGGTGCGCGTGGCCGCCGAGCGCACGGTCGTCAGGGCGCAGCAGCTTGCGGCCGAAGCGCTGGAGGCGGCGGCGGCCGACCTCGTGTATGGCGAAGGCTTCTTCCGCATCGCTGGGACCGACCGGCGCATTGGCCTGTTCGAGCTCGCACGCAAGGAGCCCTCGCGGCGCATTGTTCTCGACTCGAAGAGCTCTGTTGACGGGGCGACCTGGCCCAATGGCTGCCATATCTGCGAAGTCGAAATCGACCCGGACACCGGTGCGGTGGAGGTGGCCGCCTATTGGTCGGTCAACGATGTCGGACGAGTCATCAATCCGCTCATCGTTGTCGGCCAGCTCGAGGGGGGTGCGGCTCAGGGTATCGGCCAGGCACTATGCGAATGTTTCGTCTACGACCCCGAGTCCGGCCAGGCGTTGACAGCGAGCCTGCTCGACTACGCGCTACCCAATGCGACCACGGTCGGGCGTTTTACGATGACGATGGATGAGTCGACGCCGTGCCTGAACAACGTGATGGGGGTGAAGGGCGTCGGCGAGCTGGGAACGATCGGCGCCACACCGGCGGTGGTCAATGCCGTCATCGACGCCCTGACTCGCCGCGGCGTGGGCGGAGCCCTCGACGCGATGCAGATGCCGCTGACTTCGGCCCGTGTCTGGCAGGCGCTCTATCCGCAGGCTGCAGCCGCCAAGACGGGGCAAGCCGGCTAGGGCGCCGATCGACGCGGCGCCGGTGCGACGCTAGGCCGCGACGCGGGCGGTTGCCGACGCCGGCGCCGAATCGGACTTGGGCTCGGTCGCGCTGCCGGCCGGCCACGGCGCCTGCGCCGTCAGCCAGGCGAGCACGCACGCCGCCATGCGAACTTCCATCGACTCGCCACGGCCGAAGAGCACAACCGGCACCTTCGCCCCAAGGGTCACGCCGGCGGCGAGCGCGCCGACCATGCCGATCAGCGTGCGCAGCAGCAGTGCGCCGGACTCGAGGCCGGGTACGATGAGCACATCGGCGGCGCCCGCGACCTTCGATTCCACGCCATTGGCGCGCGCGGCGGCGGCGGACAGTGCGCTGTCCGCGGTCAGCGGGCCATCGACTACGCCTCCGGTAATCATGCCCTGGAGGGCCATCTTGGAGAGCGCCGCCGCATCGGCCGTCGACGGCAGCGCCGGCGTTACGCCCTCGACTGCGCTAAGCACGGCGACCAAGGGCGCCGCGATCCCGAGCGCGTGCGCGAAGTCGATGGCGTTCTGCACGATGTCGCGCTTGGCCGCGAGCGTGGGGGCGATGTTGAGCAGCGCATCGGAGAGAACGAACGGG
Source organism: uncultured beta proteobacterium (assembly GCA_963763625.1). GTDB lineage: Bacteria > Pseudomonadota > Gammaproteobacteria > Burkholderiales > Casimicrobiaceae > PALSA-1003. The sequence continues at coordinate 334,985 of CAVXPH010000006.1, forward strand.
CGTGGGTAGCCCGGCACGTCGACAAAAAACGCATGCGTCAGGCGTCGTTCGCCGCGCAGCCCGGACTCCGGCGTTGCCACCGCCCGCATCAAATCGTCAGGATAGAGGCTTCCCTTGATGAGCGCTCGCACCTCGCCATTCTTTGCCAGCTCCGCCGCACGCTGCGCGGCGGCAAAGGGCTCGTCCGGGGTGTCGATCAGATCGATGCGGGAAAGGTCGAGGCCGGCCTGGGCGGCGGCGTCGGCGATGCGTGCCTCCGGCCCGACGAGCACCGGCGCCAGATAGCCGGCGAACTGTCCCGACAGCGCGATCTGCAATGAATCGCTGTCACAGGGATACACGACCGCCGCCGCGAGCGGGGCGAGATTGCGGGCGCGATCGACGAGGCGCTGGAAATGGGGGCGAATGGCCATGAGATCAGCGTGGCAAAGCGGGGCGAGGCTGTCAACCCTGCGCCGATGGCCGGCATTTGCCAGCGGGCAGCCGTCGCTGCATCCCGGCGCACGCAGGGCTGGCGTGGCCGCGGTGGGCTCGAGCGCGCTCCCCTCGCCCGCGTAAGCCTCGCTTGCTGCTCACACCTTGCCCTTCCATGGCACTACGAGCTTTTCGACGTAGCGCATGAGCAGGTCGAAAAGGTAGGCCACAGCGCCGATGACGATGATGCCCATGATCACGATATCGGTACGCAGGAAGTTCGACGCGTTGAGCACCATCTGGCCCAGGCCCTTGGTCGCAGCGACCATTTCCGCAGCCACCAACGTGGTCCAGCCGAAGCCGATGGCGATGCGCATCGAGGTCAGGATCTCCGGCATGCTGGCCGGGACAATCACATGCCGGATCACTTGCCACTTCGATGCGCCCATCGAGTACGCCGCGTGGATCTGCTCCTGCGGCACCGAACGCACGCCCGCGCGTGCGCTCATCGCCAGCGGCGCGAAGCAGGCGAGGTAGATCAGCAGCACCTTGGACAATTCGTCGATGCCGAACCAAATCACGATCAGCGGCAGATAGGCGAGCGGCGGCAGCGGCCGGTAGAACTCGATCGGCGGATCGAAGATGCCGCGCGCAATTCGCGACGCCCCCATGGCGACGCCGATCGGAATGGCGGTCGCGCAGGCGGCGACGAAGGCGGTGAACACGCGGAACATCGACCAGCCGAAATTCTCGGCCAAGGGAGCATCAGCGAGCTGGCCCAGTGCCGATTCGTACAGGCGCGCCGCTACGGTCTCCGGCGTGGGCAGAAAAAGCGGCGGCACCCAGCGCAGATGGCTCGCCAGCCACCACAGGGCCAACAGGGCGACCATGGTCAGCGCGCTGATCGCGGTGCTCGAGCCCTCGCCCGGGGTGGCGAACGAGGAGGTTTTCGGCCGGCTGGTAGCGCCGGCGGGCTGGGCGCTGCTCATCCCTCGTGAACGATCGCGGGGCGCTCGGGCTCGCGCTGCTGGATGACCGCCAGTACCTCCTCGCGCACGGCGATGAAGTCCGGGTCCGACTTAATCGCCCGAGCGTTTCGTGTTGCCACGAAACGTCGGCCGAAGTCGAGGCGATATTCGTGCGATATTCGCCCCGGTCGGGGCGTCATCACCACCAGGTGGGTGGCAAGGAACAGCGCCTCCTCGACCGAATGGGTGATGAAGAACACCATCTTGCCGGTGCGCTGCCAGACGTCGAGGATGAGCTCCTGCATCGATTCGCGGGTGAACGCGTCGAGTGCCCCCAGCGGCTCGTCCATGAGCATCAGTTCGGGATCGGAGGCCAACGTGCGGGCGATGCCGACGCGCTGCTGCATGCCGCCGGACAACTCGTAGATTGCGCGCCGGGCGAAGTCCTCCAGCCCGACCAGCCTGAGCTTTTCCATCGCCACCTCGCGCCGCCGGGCGGGAGAGACGCCACGCATGCGCAGGCCGAACTCGACGTTGTCTATCACGTTGAGCCAGGGCATCAGGGCGTGCTTCTGGAACACGACGCCGCGATCGGCGCCCGGACCGTCGACCGGGTGGCCGTCGAGCTCGATCGTGCCTTCGGTGGCAGGCAGGAAGCCGGCGATGCAGTTGAGCAGCGTCGTCTTGCCACACCCCGAGGCGCCGATGGCGACCAGGAAGGCGCCGTCGCGCAGCGTCAGATTGACGTCAGCCAGGGCATCGACGATGCCCGTCTTGGTCGCGTAACGGACGCCGAGATGGCGGATGTCGAGTTGGGGCAACCGGGGTCTCTTCGCCGGCTTGGCGGCGGCGCGAGGCCATTCTGACAGAAAAGCGGCGGCGCACCGGGCGCCGCCGTGACCATGACAGGATGCCCAGGGAGGGCTATTTCATCGCGCTGGTAACCCACTCGACGGTAACGTTCTTGCTGAAGTCGGGTGCCACCGCGGTAAGCCGGCCCTGGTCCTTGAGGAAGTTCGCCTGCTGCGCCAGCGCCTTGCTCGCGGCACCGCTCGCGCCGCCACCCAGCCACGCCGGCGACGCCTGCTCCGCCAGGCTCGGGAAGCCGTAGAGAGCCATCGCGGCGGGCACCTCTTCCGGTTTGCCACCCGACCACTTGGCCACCGCCGCCACCTTCGCCGGATCGGCGGTCCATGCCTTGGGATTGGCCCTATAGTCAGCGTCGGCCTTGGCTAGCGCTTTGACCAGGGCGACCATGAACTGCGGATTCTGCTTGGCGAACTTCTGGCTCACGATCAGCCCGTCAAAGGTGCAGGCGCCCTTCTTGCAGATGTCGCCCGAGGTGAGCAGCACCTTGCCGCTCTTCTTGACCTCGGACAGGACCGGATCCCAGATGAAAGTCGCGTCGATGTCGCCGCGGCTCCATGCGGCCGCAATCTCGGGCGGTCGCATGTTGAGCACTTGTGCGTCGGACGCCTTGAGTCCCGCCTGCTGCATGGCGTAGAGCAGCTGGAAGTGCGAGGTCGACACGAACGGCGTGCCGATCTTCTTGCCCTTCAGATCGGCAACGCTGTTGATGCCGCTGCCATTACGCGCCACCAGCGCCTCGGCCGCGGCGATGTCCTCGAGAATCCAGAACAGCTCGACGTCCATGCCCTGGCTGATTGCCGTCGCGACGCCGGTCGAGCCGACCTCGCCCAACTGCACGTCGCCGGAGGCCATGGCCCGGATCACATCGCCACCGCCGCCGAACTGCCGCCAGTTGATCTTGAATCCGGTCGCCTTTTCGATCTCCTGGCTCTGTTGCACCCAGCGCCACGGATTCATCATGTCCTGATAGGCGAAGGTTACGGTCTTCTGCGCAGAGGCCGGCGCGGCGGCCAGTGCCGAAACGGCGGCGAAGGTCATTGCTGCCAGCAAGCGATGCATAGTTCCTCCCTTGAGCTGCCGCCGGAACCTTTGCCGACGATCCGAGTGCCGGGTGATGCTAGACGGTCACCAGAGTCTTGCGCAAGCAATCGACGATCATATCGATATGCTGCCGCTCGGCGATGAGCGGCGGCGCAATGATTGCCGAGTCTCCGGTGGTCTTCAGATGCAGCCCGTTGTCGAACAGCTTCTTCTGCAGCAGATGGCCGCGCGCGCCGGGCGTACCCGCCGGATGCACCTCGATCGCCGCCAGCATGCCGTAGCCGCGCAGATCGGCAACCGCAGGCAGATCCTTGAGCGACCAGAGGCCGTCGAGAAAATACGCGGACAGCGCGGCGCCGCGCTCGAACAGGCCCTCCTTGCGGTAGATATCGAGTGTGGCCAGACCCGCGGCGCACGGCGCCGGATGGCCCGAGTAGGTGTAGCCGTGAAAGAACTCGATCGCCCCGTCCTGCGCCGCGGCGATGACCGTGTCGTGGATCCGTTCGCTGATCGCCACGGCGCCCATCGGCTGGGCGCCGTTGGTGAGCCCCTTGGCCATGGTCATGAGGTCGGGCGTTACCTCGAAACTCTGCGCCGCGAACGGCTTGCCGGTGCGACCGAACCCGCAGATCACCTCGTCGAACACCAGCAGAATGCCATGCTGATCGCAGATCTCGCGTACGCGCTTGAGGTAACCCTTGGGCGGCACCAGGCAGCCGGTCGAGCCCGCAATGGGCTCGATGAAACAGGCAGCGATGTTTTCCGCTCCATGCAAGGCTACCAGGCGCTGCAAGTCATCAGCGAGCTCGGCACCGTGCGCGCCTTCGCCCTTGACGAAGTGGTTCTCCTTCAAGTGCGTGTGGCGCATGTGCACGACGCCCGGCACGCCGGGGCCGAACTTGCGCCGGTTGTTGACGATGCCCGACAGCGCAACGCCGCCGAAGTTGACACCGTGGTAGGCGCGCTCGCGCGAGACGAACATGTTGCGCCCGCCCTGGCCACGCGCCTGGTGGTAGGCCAGGGCGACTTTCATCGCCGTGTCGACGGCCTCGGAACCGGAGTTGACGAAAAAGATCCGGTTCAGGTCGCCTGGCGTGAGCTCGGCCACTCGCGTCGCGAGCTCGAAGCTCTTGGGGTGCGCGCGCAGAAACGGGGCGATGAAATCGAGCTCCATGAGCTGCTTCGACACGGCCTCGGCGATCTCCTTCCGACCGTGACCGGCATTGACGCAAAATATGCCCGACGAGGCATCGATGAGTTTGCCGCCGCGATCGTTCCAATAGAACATCCCCTCCGCGCGCACGACCATCTTGGGATCGGACTTGAAATCTCGGTTGGGGGTGAAGGGCATCCAGTACTCGTCGAGCGAGGCCTGGCGCGGTTGCGCGGGGTCGCGCCGCGTGATTTCGGCATGGTCCATCATGTTCTCCGGGTCGGGCGCGGGCAGTCGAAAGGCCGCGCGACAACCTGCTTTTTAGTCCTAATCCGGTCGTTCGGCTAGAGGCACCTGTCGAGCCGGCGGCGGACCCCCGCGCCGAGGCGTGGCAGGCCGCGGGCGCAGCGCGCGCCGCGCCCCTGGCCAGCGCTTGGACGGAACGCTCAGGCGGTGACGGCCGCAGCGGTCGTAACCGGCTCGGCGGCAAGCACCTGCGCCACTGCGTTGACCACGGCGGCGATGCGCCCGACGTCGCGCAGTTGCTGCGTGCTCAGGCCGGACTCGCGCAGCAGCCTGGCGTGTGACTGGATGCAGAAGCCGCACTTGCCGACAATCGACGCGGCGAGCGCGTACAGCTCGAAGCTCTTGCGTTCGACGCCACCATGCGTCGCATACGCGTTCATGCGCAGCTCAGGCCGGACAGTATTGAGTTCCGCATCCGCCGCCATTTCCACGAACGGATACCAGACGTTGTTCATTCCCATCAAGGCGGCGGCGGTAAGCGCAGCCTGGGCGTGTCGCGCGTCGAGCGCCGGCGCCTCGCGTAACGCCTCGACCAGCGGCGCCGACCGGGCGGCGAATGCGGCGGCGAGCGCCGCGCCGACAGCCTCCGCGGGGGCGAGACTCGAGCGGCTGATCACCGCGTCGAAGTTGAGCCGCAGGTCCTTGGCGTAATCGGGAATGCGGTCGTTGATCGTTTGCAACCACTCCATGGCGAAGCCTCACTTTGCTCAAATTCGGGTCATATCCACCTGCCGGGTCGAGCCGCTACAACGTGCCGCCTCCGACTGCCCGATTGCACGGGCACAATTCGTCGGTCTGCAAGCCGTCCAGAATGCGCAGCACCTCTTCCGGACTGCGGCCGACGTTGAGGTTGTTCACCGAAACGTGCTGGATGACGTTGTCCGGATCGACGATGAACGTCGCCCGCAGCGCCACCCCTTCCTTGGCGTCGCGCACGCCGAGTTGGTCCACAAGCGAGCCGGTGACGTCGGCGAACTGCCACTGGTTAAGACTCCTCAGCTCGGCATGATCGCGGCGCCAGCCGAGCTTGGCGAACTCGTTGTCGGTCGAACCGCCGAGCACGACCGCGTCGCGGTCCTCAAACTGCTTGGCGAGCTTGGCAAAACCGACGATTTCGGTCGGGCAGACGAAGGTGAAATCCTTCGGATAGAAGTAGATAACCTTCCACTTGCCCGGAAACGACCGCTCGTCGAGCGCGGCAAAGGCCGATGCACCGTTTTCCTCATGCCGATTGAAACCCGGCTTGACCCCGACGACGTTAAACGGCTCCAGTTTCTGACCTACGGTTTTCATGCACTGCTCCTTTTCGATGCGGGCGGCGCCTTGGCGCCGCGCAGCGCTGGCGATTGGCTCGCGAACGAGCACGAAGGTTATGTTATGGATCGATCATATACAATTCAATTTGTTTATATTGATCGAGGTCTTAACTTGGGGTTATGGGTCGCTTACCAGCCATAGAGACGACCCCTAGCCCGCATGACCGCTTCGAGTTACCTTATTTTCAGGGAGAGCCCCATGCGCATCGGCGTACCGAAGGAAATCAAGGTTCTGGAGAACCGCGTCGGGCTCACGCCGGCCAGTGTGCGTGAAGCAGTCCATCACGGGCACGAAGTCGTCGTCGAGCGCAACGCGGGACAAGGCATTGGCATGGACGATGAGGCGTATCGCCGCGCTGGCGCCATGGTCATCGACACTGCGGCGGAGGTGTTCGCCCGCGCTGAGCTGATCGTCAAGGTCAAGGAGCCACAGGCAATCGAGCGTCGCATGCTGCGCGAAGGCCAGGTGCTGTTCACCTACCTGCACCTCGCGCCCGATCCCGACCAGACGAAGGATCTGCTTGCCAGCGGCGCGGTGTGCATCGCCTACGAAACGGTGACCTCGCCGTCAGGCGGATTGCCGCTGCTCGCGCCGATGTCCGAAGTGGCCGGCCGCATGGCCGTACAGGCTGGTGCTTACTACCTGGAGAAGCCGCACGGCGGCTTGGGCGTGCTGCTCGGTGGCGTACCTGGCGTCGATCCGGCCAAGGTCGTGGTTCTTGGCGGCGGCGTGGTTGGCTCGCATGCTTGCCACATCGCCCTGGGCATGGGCGCCGACGTGTGGGTGCTTGACCGCAGCGTCGACGTGTTGCGGGGCTTGTGGCGCCAGTTCGGCCGCCCGCTCAATACGGTCTATTCAACCCACGATGCCATCGAGCAGCACGTCATCAGTGCCGACCTGGTCATAGGCGGCGTCCTGATCCCCGGTGCATCGGCGCCGAAGCTCGTCTCGCGCGCCCTGATCGCGCGGATGAAACCCGGGTCGGTGGTCGTCGATGTCGCCATTGACCAGGGGGGCTGCTTCGAAACCTCCCGGCCCACCACGCACGCCGACCCCGTGTACGTGGTTGACGGCGTTACCCATTATTGCGTCGCCAACATGCCCGGCGGCGTGCCACGCACCTCGACCTTCGCGCTCAACAACGCCACTCTGCCGTTCGTGCTCGCGCTCGCCGACAAGGGTTGGCAGAAAGCGCTCGGCGATGACCGTCACCTCAAGAACGGTCTTAACATTGCGTTCGGCCACGTGACGTGCAAACCGGTCGCCGACGCGCTAGGCTACAAGTACACTGCACCGGAAACCGTGCTGTAGCTGTGGCTGTCTCCGCGCGCGCTCTTCGCGCGGGTCCCGGCCGGCGCTGCAGGCTTGCGGCAACCATGCCCACCGTCGAATCGCAGAGGAAATCGCTATGAACACCATGACCGAGGGCCCGGCGCTTGCCGTCGTCGGCAAGCAGAAGATGACGCCGTCGGAGGCATTCGTGGAGACCCTTGTCGCGCAGGGCGTCAAGGACGTTTTCGGCATCGTTGGCTCGGCCTTCATGGACGCTCTCGATCTTTTCCCGCTCGCCGGCATCCGCTTCATCTCGGTCGCGCACGAGCAGGGTGCCGGGCATATGGCCGACGGCTACGCACGGGTGTCCGGGCGGCACGGCGTCTGCATCGCGCAGAATGGACCGGGGGTCACCAATTTTGTCACTTCCACGGCCGCCGCCTATTGGGCGCATTCGCCGGTGGTCGTGGTCACGCCGGAGACCGGATCGATGGGGCTCGGTCTCGGCGGATTCCAGGAAACCGAGCAGCTGCCGATCTTTTCCAAGATCACCCGCTTCCAGGCGCACGTCAACAACCCGGCGCGCATGGCCGAACTGACCTCGCGCGCGTTCGACCGCGCGCAACTCGAAATGGGACCGGCGCAGCTCAACATCCCGCGCGATTTCTTCTATGGCGACATCGAGTGCGAGATTCCGCGTCCGCTCGCCATCGAGCGTGGCGCGGGCGGCGAAACGGCGTTGGCCGACGCGGCCGCGCTGCTCGCCGAGTCGCGCTTCCCGGTGATTCTCTGCGGCGGCGGCATCGTCATGGGCGACGGCCAGGAGGAAGCGATCCGGCTCGCCGAGTTGCTGCAGGCGCCGGTATGCAACTCGTATCTGCACAACGATTCTTTTCCGGCACAACATCCCTTGGCATGCGGCCCGCTCGGTTACCAGGGATCCAAGGCAGCGATGCAGTTGATGGCCAAGGCCGACGTCGTGCTGGCGCTGGGCACCCGTCTGGGCCCCTTCGGAACCCTGCCGCAATACGGGCTCGACTATTGGCCCAAGGACGCCAAGATCATCCAGGTCGACGCGGACGCGAAAATGCTGGGGCTGGTCAGGCCGATCGCGGCAGGCATCTGCGGCGACGCCAAGGCTGCCACACAGGCGCTCCTCGCGCGCCTGACCGGCAGGACGCTTGCCTGCCACAGCAACGTTGCCGAGCGACTGGCCGCAGTCAAGCTGGAGAAAGCCACGTGGGCGGCCGAACTTGGGGCCTGGACGCACGAAACCGATGCCTGGTCGCTGGCCGTCACCAAGGGCTCGAGCGGCATGCACCCAAGGCAGGTGCTGCGCGAGCTGGAACGCGCACTGCCGCCTCGAGTCATGGTTTCGACCGACATCGGCAATATCTGCTCGGTGGCCAATTCCTATCTTCGCTTCGAGCAACCCCGGTCGATGTTCGCGGCCATGAGTTTCGGCAACTGCGGCTACGCTTTCCCAACCATCATGGGCGCCAAGGTCGCCGCGCCCGACCGCCCGGCGATCGCCTACGTCGGCGACGGCGCGTGGGGAATGAGCTTCGGCGAACTGCAGACTTGCGCGCGCGAGCGCATCGCCGTCACCGCGGTGGTATTCAACAACGGCCAGTGGGGCGCGGAGAAGAAGAATCACGTCGACTTCTACGCCCAGCGCTTTGTCGGCGTGAACCTCGACCACCAGCCCTCGTGGGCAACGGTCGCCGCGGCGATGGGCGCCGAGGGGCTGCGAATCGACAAGCTCTCTGACGTCGGGCCCGCACTAAGCGCCGCGGTGAAGGCGCAGCGCGAGGGCAAGACGACCGTGCTGGAGATGATGGTCACGCCCGAGCTGGGCGATCCGTTCCGCCGCGACGCACTCGAACTGCCGACCCGCCACCTCGCCAAGTACCAGGCTACGGTGGCGACGCGTTGAACCCCCAGGTCCCGTCGCTCGGCGTCGCGCGCATCGCCGCCCTGTTGCTGCTCGCGTGCCTGGTCGGCGCCGGCCCTGTCGGCGCGCAGGACACGAAGGGCTATCCCAACCGGCCGATTCGCTTCGTCGTTCCTTATCCGCCCGCCGGCGGCACCGACATCGTCGCGCGCATCGTAGCCGAACCGCTCGCCGCGGTGCTGGGGGAGCCCATCATCATCGAAAACCGCGGCGGCGCCGCCGGTATTCTGGGCACCGATATCGTCGCCAAGTCCGCGCCAGACGGCTACACGATCCTGTTCACGCTCTCCTCGCACACGATTAACCCGAAACTCTACGACAAACTGCCGTTCGACGTCGAAAAGGACTTCGTGCCGATCAGCCTGGCGGCGCTGATTCCGCAAATACTCGTGGCAAACCCGTCGCTGCCGGCGAACAATATCCGCGAACTGATCGCGCTCGCCAAATCCGAACCGGGCAAGCTCAACTATGCCTCCGTTGGCACCGGATCGCCGGGACACATCGCGGGCGAACTCTTCAAGCTCAAGACGGGTGTCGACATGGTGCATGTTCCGTACAAGGGCGGCGGCCCGGCGGTTACCGATACGCTGGCAGGGCAGGTACAGCTGCTCTTCGTCTCGTTGCCCGCGGCGCTGCAACACGTTCGCGCCGGCAGACTCAAGGCGCTGGCGGTCACAAGCGACCGGCGCAGCCTGGCGGCACCCGAGGTGCCAACGATCGCCGAGTCGGGGGTACCCGACTGCGTGGTCAACTCCTGGTACGGAGCGCTCGCACCGGCGAAGACGCCACCGGCGATCGTGGCCAGGCTTCAGGCCGCCTTTGCGCAAGTGCTGGCCCAGCCGGAGGTCAAGGCGAAGCTGTTCCAACAGGGCGCCGAAGCGACGGCATCGACCTCCGCCGAATTCGAGCAAAGGATACGTGCCGAGCTCAAGCAGTGGGATTACGTGATTCACGAAGCGAAGATCAAGGCGGAATGACATGGGTGGCAAGGACCCACTACCCCTGGCGCAGACCACCGCAGCGATCGTGACCGAGCTCGTCGCGCGGGCGCGCGCCGCGCAGGCGGCATTCGACGCGGCAACGCAAGACGAGGTCGACGAGGTCGTGACCGCCGTCGGCTGGGCCATCGTCGATCCGGAGCACAACCGCGCGCTCGCCGAGTTGGCCGTGCGCGACACCGGTTTAGGCAACGTCGGCGACAAAATGGCGAAGAACCGGCGCAAGACCATGGGCTTATTACGCGACCTCGCGGGCAGCAAGTCGGTGGGCGTGATCGCGGAGGATTCCGTCAAGGGCCTGGTGGAGATCGCGCGCCCGGTGGGCGTGGTTGGCGCGATTACGCCGTCTACTAACCCGGCGGCGACGCCGGCGAACAACATCATCAACGCGTTGAAGGGACGCAATGCCATCATCGTTGCGCCTTCTCCGAAGGGCGCCTCGACGCTGTCGCTGTTGCTCGCCTACGTGCACGCCGAGCTGGATCGGGTCGGGGTACCGCGCGACCTGGTGCAACAGCTGCCCTCGCCGGTGACGCGCGAAGCGACCGCGGAGCTGATGCGCCAGGTCGACCTGGTCATCGCCACCGGCTCACGCACCAACGTGCGCGCAGCCTACGAGAGTGGCACGCCGGCGATCGGCGTGGGCGCCGGGAACGTGGCGGTGATCGTTGACGAGACCGCCGACCTCGCCAGCGCTGCCGACAAGATCGCCGCTTCAAAGACCTTTGACAACGCCACCAGCTGCTCGTCGGAGAACAGCGTGATTGCGGTCGAGGCGATCGCCGCCCCGTTGCTCGCCGCTTTGGGCGCGGCCGGCGGCGTCTTGCTCGAGGACAACGAAGCGCGGGCGCTGGAGCGGGCAATGTTCGCCGACGCGCGTCCGCTGCCGGCATTCGTCGCCCAGAACGCAGCGGCGATTGCCCTGCGTGCCGGTCTGGCGCGCCCGGCGCTGCTCGACGCGCGCTTCCTCATCGTCGCCGAAACGGGGGTCGGCGGGGGCCATCCGTTTTCAGGCGAGAAACTCGCGCCCGTGCTGGCGTTCTACCGCGTGCCCAACTTCGCCGCCGCCACCGCGCTGGCAAAGGCCCTGCTGAACTATCAGGGAGCCGGACATTCCGTGGGCTTGCACACGCGCGACGATCAGCGCGCGCTCGAGCTGGGACATTCGTTGCCGGTCTGCCGCGTCATCGTCAACCAGGCGCACTGCTTCGCCACCGGCGGGTCGTTCGACAATGCGCTCCCGTTCTCGCTGTCGATGGGTTGCGGAACCTGGGGGCGCAACAGCATCTCAGACAATCTGAACTACCGGCACTTCCTGAACATCACCCGCGTCGTGCGCCCATTCTCGCCCGACCAGGTGCGCGAACCCACCGAAGAGGCGCTGTTCGGCTCCTACCGGCGCAAGTACGAGCTCTAGAGCCGGACGGGTATCGATGCGCACGTTCCGCGACGCGATCGACGCTCACGCGGCGGCGCAGCCGGAAGCCCCCTTCATCGTCGCGCCGGAACGCGACGCGGTCCTCACCTACGGTGAGCTCCAGCGCAGCGGCGCCACGCTCGGCACCTATCTCGCGCAGGCAGGCATTGCTCCCGGCGCGGTCGTATCGTTCATGCTCCCCAACGGCATCGCTTCGGCGAGCGTGTTTCTCGGCGCGATGTACGCCGGCTACGTGGTCTCGCCGGTGAACCTGATTGCCCAGGACGCGCAGCTCGAGTACACCCTGGCCCATTCGCGCACCCGGCTCGTCTTTGCCGCGCCCGAACACCTCGATCGGCTGCGCGCCTTGCTCAAGCGCGCGCAAAGCGCGGCCGCGGTGCGCGCGACCGATCCGGATGACCTTGGGCTCGCCGCGGGCGCTGACGCGCCCTTGGCCGCGGTCAGCCCCGACCTGCCGGCCATGCTCATGTACACGTCGGGAACCACCGGGGAACCGAAGGGCGTGCTGCTCTCACACTGGAACATGGTCTACGCCGGGCGCGCGGTCGCGGCGGCGCTCGCGCTGAACGCGAAAGATCGCGTGCTGTCGGCGCTGCCCCTGTATCACATCAACGGCCAATGCATCGCCACCGTGAGTCCGCTCGTCTCGGGCGGCAGCATCGTCATGCCGCACCGATTCAGCGCCTCGCAGTGGTGGCCTCTGGTCGAGCGTTACCGTCCGACATGGCTCAACCTGGTGCCGACCATCGTCGCCTACCTTCTCAACGGCCCCGATCTGACGCCGGCCCAGGCGGCCGCCTGTCGCGCGATCCGCTTCGTCCGCTCGGCGTCCGCACCGCTGCCGGTCGAGCAGCAGCGCGCGTTCGAAGCCCGCTTCGGCGTGGCGATCATCGAGGCGATGGGGCTTACCGAGTGCGCTTCGGTGGCGTTCGCCAATCCTCTCGACGCGAGGCGGCGGAAGTATGGCTCGACCGGCCTGCCACTGGGCCTCGAAGCACGCGTCGTCGCTGCCGACGGCGCCGCGCTCGGATCGGGCGAGACGGGCGAAATTGAGCTGCGCGGTGAGAACGTGATGAAAGAGTACTACCGGGCGCCCGAGCTGACGGCTCAGGTGCGCTCGGCGGATGGCTGGTTTGCCACCGGCGATCTCGGCTACCGCGACGACGACGGCTACTATTTCATCGTCGGCCGGCGCAAGGAGCTGATCATCAAGGGCGGCGAGAACATCGCGCCACGCGAGATCGACGAGGCACTGCTGCGTCATCCCGCAGTGCTCGAGGCGGCGGCCGTAGGAATTCCTGACCCGGTCTACGGCCAGGACATCCTCGCCTGCGTCGTCCTCAAGCCGGGGACGCGCTGCGACGAGGCGGAACTGCGTGCGCATTGCCTGGCGCAGCTTGGGCGCTACAAGGCGCCGCGCATGCTGCGCCTGGTCGCCGCGTTGCCCAAGGGCCCGTCGGGCAAGGTGCAGCGGTTGAAGTTGCTCGATTTGCAGTGAGCAGGGCTTGCACAAGCACGGGGCGCTACCGACGCTCGTGTAGAATCACCCAGCATCGCGCAACACTTCGGCCTCAGTCGCGAGGACCGCCAGCCGCATGACCCGCACCATCCCTTTCGACGATCATTCGCGCCAGCAGACCAAGTTTACGACTTGCTACATGTGCGCGTGCCGCTGCGGGATCAAGGTCACGCTCGAGGCCGGCAAGCTGCGCTTCATCGAGGGTAATCGTAATCATCCGGTCAATCAGGGCGCGATCTGCGCCAAGGGCGCTGCCGGCATCATGAAGCAGTACTCGCCGGCACGCCTGCGCCAGCCGCTCAAGCGCCGCCCCGGGAGCGAACGCGGTGCTGGCGACTTCGTGCCGATCGGCTGGGACGAGGCGCTCGACCTGCTCACCGCGCGGCTGGCAAAGATCCGCGCCACCAACCCGACCGAGCTCGCCTTTTTCACCGGCCGTGACCAGATGCAGGCACTGTCGAGCCTCTGGGCGCAACAGTTCGGCACCCCGAACTGGGCCGCCAATGGCGGCTTGTGTTCGGTCAACATGGCCGTCGCGGGGTTGTACACGATAGGCTACTCGTTCTGGGAATTCGGCGCCCCTGACTGGGATCACGCCAAGTATTTCATCCTCTGGGGCGTTGCCGAGGATCATTCGTCGAATCCGCTCAAGATCGGCCTGGACAAGCTCAAGCGCCGCGGCGCCAGGTTCGTGTCGATCAATCCGGTGCGCACCGGTTATTCGGCCATTGCCGACGAGTGGGTACCCATCCGGCCCGGGACCGACGGGCTGCTTGCCCTGGCCATCGTGCACGTGCTGCTCAAGCGCGGGCTCGTCGACTGGGAATTCCTCATTCGCTACACCAACGCACCCTGGCTTGTCGTGCAAACACCCGGCATGCCCGGAGACGGCCTGTTTGCGCGCGACGAGGCGGGCAATCCCCTGGTCTGGGATACCCTCGAGCGCCGCTTCGCCAACGGGCATCTGCCCGACATTGCGCCGGCGCTGCTCTCTACGGTCGATCTCCCCGACGGGCGTCGCGCGAAAAGCGTTTTTTCGCTCGTCTCGGAGCGCTACCTTGACGAGCGCTATGCACCGGAAACCGTCGCCGCCGAATGCGGTGTCGCGGCGAAGACGATCCATCGCTTGGCCCTGGAAATGGCGCACATCGCGTTCAACGAGGCGGTCGAGCTGCCGATTGCCTGGACCGACATGCACGGGCGCAGGCACGAGCGGGTCGTCGGCCGCCCGGTTGCGATGCATGCCATGCGCGGCATCTCGGCGCATTCCAACGGCTTCCATACCTGCCGCGCGCTGCACGTGCTGCAGATGCTTCTCGGCGCACTCGATGGACCCGGCAACTTCCGCGCAAGGGCCCCCTATCCGCGGCGCATCCCGATGCGCACGCTGCCGGAAAACGATCCCGCGGTGATCTTCGCCCCGGATACGCCGCTAAACCGCACCACCTATGGCTATCCGACGCGTCCGGAGGAGCTGGTGATCGACCGTGAGGGCCGGCCGCTGCGCATCGACCACGCGTATTCGTGGGAGTCGCCTCTGGCCGCGCACGGCATGATGCACACGGTCATCACCAACGCCGTCAACCGCGACCCGTACCCCATCGACACGCTGCTGCTGTTCATGGCGAACATGGCGTGGAATTCGGCCATGAACACCGGCGAAACGCGCGAAATGCTGGCACGCAAGGGCACCAACGGCGAGTACGCGATCCCCTTCGTCGTCGTCGTCGACGCGTTCCATTCTGAAACCGTCGGTTTCGCCGATCTGGTACTGCCCGACACCACCTACCTCGAGCGCTACGACACGATGTCGCTGCTCGACCGCCCTATCTCCGAACCCAACGCCGCGGCGGACGCGATCCGCCATCCCGTCGTCGAGCCCGATCGCGACGTGCGGCCGTGGCAGGACGTGCTCATCGAGCTTGCTTCGCGGCTCGAATTTCCGGCCTTCACGCGCGCCGACGGTTCGCGCAAGTTCGCCGACTACAAGGATTTCGTCATCCATTATGAAAAGGTGCCTGGCGTCGGGCTCTTGTCCGGCTGGCGCGGCAAAGACGGCGAGAAATCGCTGCGCGGCGAACCGAACCCGAAACAGTGGGAAAAGTACATCGAGAACCAGGCCTTCTTCAGCTATCCCTGGCCGGAGAGCATGCGCTACTACCGCTACGCCAATAAGGACTATCTCGAATTCGCGGAGAAGCACGCACTGTTCGGGACGCCTCCGATGCAGGTGGTATTGCAGATGTACTCGGAACCGCTGCAGAAGTTTCGCCTCGCCGGCCAGGGACTCTACGAAGGTCCCCAGCCCACCGCGCTCGTCGACTGCGAGCGGTTGGCGAAGTATTTCGATCCGTTGCCGTTTTGGTACGCACCGCTGGAGGGCGCGCAGCCCCACATGGCCGCGGTGGGCACGGGCGGTCATACCGTGGCCGACGCGTATCCGCTGCACGCGATCACGCAGCGGCCGATGATGCTCTATCAGTCCTGGGATGGGCAGAATGCCTGGCTGCGGCAGATCATGTCCGAGAATAGCCTGTACATGAATCGCGCCACGGCGCGCGCGCTCGAGCTCGCCGACGACGACTGGATCTGGGTCGAGTCCCACCAGGGCAAGATCCGCTGCCGGTTGAAGACGATGGAAGGGGTCGAGGCGAACACCGTGTGGACCTGGAACGCGGTGGGTAAGCAGCCGGGTACCTGGGGATTGTCCCCCGACGCCTCGGAGGCCACCGCAGGCTTTCTGCTCAACCATCTCATATCCGAATTGCTGCCGCGCAGCGCCTCGGACGCGCGACGCTTGACCAATTCCGATCCCGTCACCGGCCAGGCGGCGTGGTTCGACCTGCGCGTCAGGGTAAGCAAGTGCGTTGCGGGCGAAACCGGTGTTTGGCCGCTGTTCACGGCGGCGCCGCTGTTGCCGGGCGATAACGGCTACCGGCCGCGCGTCTGGCGTTATCACGCCTAACGGGGTCGGGTACGCGATGAAGCTCGGACTGCTCATCGATCTGGATACCTGCGTCGGCTGCCATGCGTGCGCGGTCGCCTGTAAGGAGTGGAACGCGTCGTCGAAGGTCAGCGGCGCGCTTTCCGACTCTGAGCCATTCGGCGCCGAACCCTCCGGCGTATGGTTCAACCGCGTGCGCCACTACGAGGTCGGCGATTATCCCGCCTCCAAGACGATCAATTTCCCGCTGTCCTGCATGCACTGCGCCGACGCCGACTGCATCAGCGTATGCCCCACCGGGGCGTCGTACCGGCGCGCCGACGGCATCGTGCTCGTCGACCAGGACAAATGCATGGGTTGCAATCTGTGCGCGTGGGCGTGCCCGTACGGTGCGCGCGAGCTCGATACCGTATCGGGGACGATGAAAAAGTGCACGCTCTGCGTCGATCGCATCTACGATGAGATGCTGGCACCGGCGGACCGGCAGCCGGCATGCGTGCTCGCCTGCCCGACGCGGGCGCGCCTGTTCGGCGATTTCGACGACCCGGAATCCGAGGTTTCGCGCCTGGCCGCGGCACGCGGTGGTTTCGGCCTCCTGCCCGAGCTCGGCTACGCCCCGGTCAACCGCTATCTCCCGCCGCGGCAGCCTCAGCCCGTCCTGGGTGAGGATGACGCACGCGAGCTGCTCGAGCGCGGGCTGGCGAGCCTCGCGAGTCCCGTGATCCGGCGCTAAAGCTCCGGCCGACGCCCGGATGAAGCCGGCGTTCAGCATCATATTTTTCACCGTGAGCTCGGGCGCGGGACTCGGCTTACTGGCACTCATTGCGCTCGTCGATATGCTGGCGCTGGGCGACCTGCCGCCGCAGGCGCTGTGGCGGGGAGTGCTGCTCGGTCTGGGGCTGGTGGCGGCAGGGCTGGCATCATCGCTGCTGCACCTGGCCAATCCGCGCAACGCCTGGCGCAGCTTGGTGCGCGTGCGCACCTCCTGGCTGTCGCGCGAGGCCGCAGCCGCGATGGCGCTGTTCGCCGTCGGCGCGGCTTACGTCGCGCTGCTGACCCACGGCGACACCGGCGCGCCGCGCGTGTTGCTCGGCTGGGCTACGTGCGTGCTCGCCTGGGCGGTCCTCGTGTGCACGGCAATGATCTATGCGAGCCTGAAGCCTATCCGCCAATGGCATACACGCTGGACGCCGACCAATTACCTTCTGCTCGGCCACTGGTCCGGCGCGCTGCTGCTGGCCGCGCTGGCCTGTGCCTATGCGCCGCGGGCGGGGGCTTTCCTTTTGCTGGCGACCATCCTCGGCGCCGCCGCGCTGGCGGCAAAGCTCGCCTACTGGCAGGCGATCGGCGGGGCCTCGCCGGCGCTGACGCTGGAGCGTGCGATCGGGGTCGAGGAGGGGGTGCGCGGACCCGGTCCGCTGAGCGTCGCCCACGCGCGTCTGCTCGACGTCGGGCATTCGCATGGGACCTTCCTGACCCGCGAATTCGGCTTCGCCCTAGCGCAGCGCCATGCCCGGGTACTGCGCGGCGTGGCGCTCGCGCTCGGCTTTGGCTTGCCGCTCGCCTGGCTCATCAGCGCGATCGCGCGCTGGCAGGTCGCGCTCTTGGCAGTGGCCTGCTGTATCATCGGCTTGCTGATCGAGCGCTGGCTTTTCTTCGCCGAAGCCAGGCATACGGTCCGGCTGTATCACGGCGATCCTCGAACATGACGGCGCAGCTGCAAGTGCGGGTCTGGCGCGGCGGTGCTGCCGGGCGCTTTCAGGCCTTCGATGTACCTCGGCGCGACGCGCAAACGGTGCTCGACGTGGTCACTTATATCCAGCGCCGGCTCGACCCAACCCTGGCCTATCGCTTTGCCTGCCGCGTCGGCATGTGCGGCTCCTGCGCGATGACCGTCAACGGCCGGCCACGCTGGACGTGTCGGACCCACGTGGCCAAGGTCGCGCCGGACAATCGCCTCGAGATTGCGCCGCTCGCCAACCTGGCGATCGTGCGCGATCTCGTCACCGACATGGGGGAGTTCTTCGACAAGTGGGCGCGCGCACGCGCTCGGTTCGAGCCGACCGCGACTCGGCGCGACGACTTGGCGCGCATCGAGCCCTCCTCCCCGGAACGGCGCGCCGTCGATCGCGCCATCGAATGCATCGGCTGTGGCGTGTGCTACGCGGCCTGCGACGTCGTCGCCTGGAACCGCGATTATCTCGGGCCGGCGGCGCTCAACCGCGCCTGGACGCTGGTCAACGACCGGCGCGACGGCGCGCGGCGCGAGCGGCTCACCGCGGTCGCCGGCGATGCGGGCTGCCATGCCTGTCACACGCACGAGACTTGCAGCGCGCGATGTCCAATGCAGCTCGCACCGACCGAATCGATTGCCGGACTCAAACGCGCAACGACGATCGCCGCGCTGCGTGGGGAACTGTGAGCACTCCGATCGCAACCCGGCTATGGCTCGCGCAGCGCGCGAGCGCGGCGGTGCTGGCCCTGTGCGTCGCGGTGCATTTGGCAACGATGATCGCCGCCGTTCGCGGCGGACTGTCGGCGACCGATATCCTGAGCCGGACGCGCGGCAGCTTCGGCTGGGCCGCGTTCTATGGCTTGTTCGTGCTGGCGGTGTCCATTCATGTGCCGATCGGCTTGCGCACGGTCGCCGCGGAGTGGCTCGGCTGGCGCGGAGGCGCAGCCGATGCGGCATGCATAGTCTGCGGCATCGGCTTGCTCCTTCTCGGTGCCGGCGCCATCGCGGCGGTGACGCAATGACCGCCACGGGCTGGCGCAACCGCGGCCAGGCGGCATACTGGGCGTTTCTCGTCCATCGCATTTCCGGATTGCTGCTCGCCGTGTTTCTGCCGCTGCACTTTGTGGTGCTGGCGCAGGCGCTGCGCGGCGAAGCCGCGCTGGACGTCTTCCTGCGCTGGAGCCAGACGCCCCTGGTTGAGGCATCCGAGGTTGCGCTCGTGTTTCTGCTCGCGGCTCACTGCACCGGCGGTCTGCGTCTGCTGCTCGTCGAATTCGGCGGCTGGCGACGCGAAGCGCAGCCCGCGCTGCTTGCGCTGGCCGGTGGCGCAGCGGCGTTCTGCGCCTTGGCCTTTGCGCTCAACCTGTTCTGAAGGCCCCCATGCGCATCGACCCGCAAGCCATCGAGTCGACGGCAAAAGAGCTCTACATTCGGGCGCTCAAGATCCTGCCCGATGACGTCAAGCACGGGTTCGAGGTGCTCGCCGCGCGTGAAACGCTCAGCAGCGCGCAGTCGGTGCTTGGCACCATGATCCGCAACATCGCGGTGGCGGAACAAACCGACAACCTGTTGTGTCAGGACACCGGCATTCCGATCTACAACGTGATCATCGGCCGCGGCGTCGAGCTCGACGCGCACGACGGCATGGCGCTCAAGGCGGCGATCCGCAGCGGCTGCGAGCGCGCGACGCGCGAGCATCCGCTGCGCTCGTCGATCGTGCATCCGCTGACGCGACACAATGCGCAGACGTCCTGCGGTATCGGCGTTCCGATTATCCAGATCGATGTCGCGGACGACTTCGAGGGCCTGCGCATCGAGATGATTCCCAAAGGCAGCGGGTCGGAGAACAATTCCTGGCTGAAGATGGCCGTGCCAGCGGACGGGACCGACGCGGTCAAGACCTTCGTCATCGACTGCGTGCTCGATGCCGGCGGCCGGACCTGCCCGCCGACCATCGTCGGCGTCGGCGTCGGCGGGACTGCAGACCTGTGCGTTCACTTGGCTAAGCGCGCGGCGATCCGCCCGCTAGGCAGCCATTGCCCCGATGCGCAAGCGGCACTGCTCGAAGACGAGCTTTCAGCGGCGGTCAATCTGCTCGGCGTCGGGCCGCAGGGTCTGGGCGGGAATGCCACTGCCTTCGCCGTGCACGTCGAGCTCGCCGCAACGCATATCACGATGAACCCGGTGGCGGTCAACATGCAGTGCCATTCGGCGCGACGGGCGAGCGCGACGATCACCGGCGACGGAGTGCGTTATGGCTTCTAGCCCGGGCGTGACGCGACGGTTCATCGGGCACGCCGGTCTGGCGCTCGTGGCCAAAAAGTTCGAGTGCCATCGTGCGCTGCGTGACCCAGGGACGGATCATGACGCACTATGAGCTCGTGCCGCCGCTCGTGCCGGCGCAGGTCCGGGCGCTGCGCATTGACGATACCGTCACGCTGCAAGGCACGCTGTTCGGCATCCGCGATGCGACCCAGATCGCGCTCTTCGACCGCGAGCGCAGCACGCGCTTCGACCTTGCCGGCCACGCCGTGATTCATACCGCGCCCAATGTGCGCAAGGTGCCGCCGAGCGCCGAGCATCCGACCGGGTACGCGCCGGTGTGCATCGGGACGACGACCTCGGCGCGCATGGAGCGCTTCACGCGACCGTTGCTTGCGCGCTGTGGCGTGCGGCTGATCATCGGCAAGGGCGGATTGGGCCACGCCTCGCTCGCCGCCTTCGCCGAACTGGGCGGCGCCTATCTTGCCGTCGTCGGCGGCACCGCGGCCCTGGAAACGACCTGGGTCGAGGCAATCGAAGCGGTCGATCTCGACGACCTGCATCCGGAGAGCCTGTGGCGCTTCCGCGTGCGCGGCTTCGGGCCACTGCGGGTCGCCATGGACAGCCACGGCGGCAGCATCTATGCGGCCGTGGATGCCGGGGCGCGGGCGCAGCGCGCGGCCGCGCTTGCCGCGCTGGGCGTGAAAACCCGCTGAGGTTGCGAATCTTGCGAGGGGAGATGCCAATGGCGATCAAACCGGGCTACGCGATTCACTTCGTCGCAGACCTGAGCGTCGCAGGCGTGCGCTTCACGCGCAACCCGACGCCCGAACACGGCATCATGCGGGCCGAATTCGCCGATTCCGACGGCGCCCACGTCAGCCTCAGCGGATAGCTGCGGCGCTGCGCGCTTTGGCCATGCGCCGGCTGCACACCGATATCCTGATCCTCGGCGCCGGAGGGGCGGGGTTGTTCGCTGCGCTGCACGCGCATCAGGTCGATCCGTCCCTCGCCATCACCGTCGCGGTCAAGGGTCTGCTGGGCAAGTGCGGCTGCACGCGCATGGTCCAGGGCGGCTACAACGTCGCGCTTGGCGCGGGGGACTCCGTCGAGCGGCACTTCATGGACACTATCGAAGGTGGCGCCTGGTTGCCGCATCAAGACCTCGCCTGGACGCTGGTCACCGGTGCGGTCGAGCGGGTGCGCGAGCTGGAAAACGAGCTCGGCTGCTTCTTCGATCGCAATCCGGACGGCAGTATCCATCTGAAGGCCTTCGCCGGACAGACCTTTGATCGCACGGTGCACAAGGGTGATTTGACCGGGATCGAGATCATGAACCGGCTCGCCGAGGCGGTCTGGGCGCGCCCCATCGCCCGACTCGAGGAACATCGCGTGCACGCGCTGTTAAAGAGCGGCGACGGTGCCGCGATCGCCGGTGCGCTGCTCATCGACCTGCGCACGGGCGAATACGTCCTGGTGCACGCCCGGGCGGTGTTGTTAGCCACCGGCGGCGGACCGACGATGTATCGCTTTCACACCCCTTCCGGCGACAAGAGCTGCGACGGCCTGGCGCTGGCGCTCGCCGCCGGGTTGCCGCTGCGCGACATGGAAATGGTGCAGTTTCATCCGACCGGGCTTCTGGCCGGGCCGAACACGCGCATGACCGGGACCGTGCTCGAAGAGGGCCTGCGCGGCGCCGGCGGGCAGCTTCTGGACGGCACGGGCCGCCGCTTCATGCTCGATGTCGATGCCCGCGCCGAGCGCGCGACGCGCGACATCGTGTCGCGGGCGATCTACGCCGAAATGCGTGCCGGTCGCACCACCCCCGAGGGCGGCGTGTACCTCTCCATGGCCCATCTCGGAGCGGAGAACGTGCGCCGGCAGTTCAAGGGCATGGTCGAACGCTGCGCCGACTGCGGCTTTGACCTCGCCGCGGGCAAAGTTGAAGTCGTGCCGACGGCGCACTACCTGATGGGTGGCGTCGAGTTCGCGCCTGATTGCACGACCGAGTTGCCGGGATTGTTTGTTGCCGGCGAGGATTCGGGTGGAGTGCACGGTGCCAATCGCCTCGGCGGCAACGGCGTCGCCAACTCGACTGTGTTCGGCGGCATCGCCGGTCTCACCATGGCGCGCTGGCTCTCCGGCGACGGTGCGCCGCGGGAACCCGATGCGGCCGCGGCCGCCGCCGCGATCGACCGGGCGGAGAGACCCTTCACCGCACGCGGCGGCGAGGTCGATCTCGGTCTACTGCGCGAGCGCCTGCACGCGACGATGTGGGACGATGCCGGCATCGTGCGCAACGCCGAGAGCCTGGCTCGAGCCGAAGCCGCGCTGGCCGAATTGCGCGCCGAGCACCAGGCCTATGCGCTGCCTTCGGTCGGGCGCGATCGGACGTTCAACCTCACCTGGCACGACTGGCTCAACCTCGGCAGCCTGATCGCGGTATCGCGCGCCATCGTCTGCGCTGCGCGGGCGCGCGAGAACTCCCGCGGCGCCCACTTCCGCGATGACTACCCCGACGCCGGCGATCTTGCCCATTCGACGTACACGCGCGTGCGCTTGCAGGAAGGGACCCTGGCCTGCGACCAGGTCCCGGTTCGTTTCACCCGCGTCAGTCCGGGCGAGTCCTTACTATCGGGTTGAATTTGTAGGATCCGCCGGAAAAAACATCGGGATTGCGGCGTGCAATTTACCAGACCCCCGCTCGGTTGCCGCGACCCGCTACGCCCAGCGTTTCCGCCGTTGCTTGGGCCAAGAGATTGATTTTAATTAACTTTGTGTTGCTCCATCCCGTCATCTAGCTGTAACACACCATGCGGACAATGACCTCTTTCCTGTGTTCACAAGAAAGCCAACCATGAATTGGGGACGATTTACGGCAATTTGCCTTGGGGCCGCGGCAATTGCTTTGAGTGGCGGCGCGCGGGCACTCGACATCACCGGGGCTGGCGCCACTTTTCCATACCCCGTTTACGCCAAGTGGGCCGAAGCCTACAAGGCGAAAACCGGAATCGGTCTGAACTACCAATCGATTGGTTCCGGCGGAGGCATCAAGCAAATCCAGAACAAGACCGTGGACTTCGGCGCGTCAGACATGCCGCTCAAGCCAGAGGATCTCGATAAGGACGGCTTGCTTCAGTTTCCGACCGTCATCGGCGGCGATGTGCCCGTCGTCAATCTGGAAGGAATCAAGCCTGGCGAGCTCAAGATGACCGGACCGGTCCTGGCGGATATCTATCTGGGCAAGATTACCAAATGGAATGATCCGGCAATCGTCAAGCTAAACCCCGGGGTCAATCTGCCCGGTTCGGATATCACGGTTGTCCATCGCTCGGATGGTTCCGGGACAACCTTCATTTGGGTAAACTACCTATCGAAGGAAAGCCCAGAATGGAAAGCGAAGGTCGGCGAGGGTACGTCGGTGGCGTGGCCCGCCGGTGTCGGCGGTAAGGGCAACGAAGGTGTTGCTTCGTATGTTCTGCGTGTCAAAGGCTCGATCGGCTACGTGGAATATGCTTACGCGCTGCAAAACAAGATGACCAATACGTTGGTACAAAATCGCGCCGGCAACTTCGTCGGGCCATCGGCCGAAGCGTTCAAGGCGGCTGCGGCGGGGGCCGATTGGAGCAAAGCGCCCGGCTATTATCTGCTGCTGACTGACCAGCCTGGGAAGGACTCTTGGCCGATTTCGGGGGCAACGTTCATTCTGATGTACAAGACGCAGTCCAAACCAGACACCGCCAAGGAGGTGTTGAAGTTCTTCGACTGGGCTTATTCCGCGGACGGCGACAAACTGGCCGACTCGCTCGATTACGTACCGCTGCCCAATGTCGTGACCAACCAGATCAGGGGTACGTGGAAATCTCAAATAAAGGATGCGTCTGGTAAACCGGTGTATTGACGGGACGCAGGACTCGTCACTCAACGGCACACGGCGCGGCGTTCGCAGGTTCGGCGAACGCCGCGTTTTTTCGGGAGGTCATGACCGACCGATCCCAGTAGCGATATGGTTGCCGGCAGGACGACCCGGGTTGCTGGAGAGATACCAACGTGGATGCACCGCTGATGCAATCGACCGCTGGCGCGCTGCCGACTGAAATCGACGTTCTGCGTCGAGCCCCGCAGGCCGGTTTCGCCAAGATGCCCGATCCGAGGCGGAAGGACGTCCAGCTTCAGGATCGGCTCTTTCGCACGCTTACGCGCTTATTTGCCTTCCTGGTCCTGGCGATCCTGGTCGGGATCATCGTCTCGCTCGTATACGGCAGCCTGCCGGCAATTCATAAATTTGGTTTCGGGTTTCTAGTCGATTCGGAATGGAATCCGGTCACCGAGCAGTTCGGTGCGCTGGTGCCGATTGTGGGCACACTCGTAACATCGTTCATCGCTCTGCTGATCGGTGTTCCGGTGAGCTTCGGTATCGCGTTGTTCCTCACCGAGCTCTCGCCCCCTTGGCTTAAGCGCCCTCTCGGTACCGCGATCGAGCTGCTGGCCGCGATCCCGAGCATCATCTATGGCATGTGGGGTCTGTTCGTTCTCGCGCCGCTGTTCGCAGACCATGTGCAACCGTGGCTGATTAATTCGCTCGGCGCGGTGCCCGTGATCGGCGCGCTGTTCAAGGGTCCTCCGCAGGGCATCGGCGTATTCACGGCAGGCTTCGTGCTTGCGATTATGGTGATCCCTTTCATCGCCTCGGTGATGCGCGATGTGTTCGAGATCGTGCCTCCCGTTCTGAAGGAGTCCGCCTACGGCATCGGCTGCACGACGTGGGAAGTCGTAAGCAACATCGTCCTTCCCTACACCAAGGTCGGCGTCATCGGCGGTATCATGCTTGGCCTTGGCCGGGCGCTTGGCGAGACGATGGCGGTTACCTTTCTCATCGGCAATGCGCACCAGCTCAATGCCTCGATACTGGCCCCCGGCAACAGTATCGCGTCGGCGCTGGCCAACGAATTCACCGAAGCGGTGGGTGATGTCTACACCTCGGCGTTGATTGAGCTCGGTCTGATTCTGTTTGTCATCACGTTCATCGTGCTGGCCCTGGCCAAACTGATGTTGCTGCAGCTGGCCAAGGGTGAAGGCAGAAGAACCTAGCGGTTCGTGAATGACCATGAAGGCACTCTACTCCCGACGGCTGTTTTTGAACCGCTTCAATTTGTTCATGTCACTGCTTACGATGGGGTTCGGCCTCGTCTTTCTGTTCTGGATCCTGTTCACGCTGTTCTCGGCGGGATTTCACGCGTTCAGTCCCGATCTTTTCACGCAGATGACGCCACCGCCTGGCAGCAAGGGCGGCCTTCTCAACGCGATTCTTGGCAGTCTGATGATGGCGGTGATGGGTACGCTAGTCGGGACCCCGGTGGGAATCCTTGCCGGCATCTACCTCGCCGAATTTGGAAGCCGCGGCTGGCTTGCCCCGTGTACGCGCTTTATCAACGATATCTTGCTCTCCGCGCCATCGATTGTCATCGGCTTGTTCATCTATGAAATCTATGTTTTCCAGGTGGGGCACTTCTCCGCCTGGGCCGGCTCCCTGGCGCTTGCGCTGATCGTGATACCGGTCGTGGTCCGCACCACCGAGAACATGCTGCGCTTGGTGCCGGACAGCCTGCGCGAGGCGGCGATCGCGTTGGGGACGCCGCAATGGAAGGTGATCGTGATGGTGACCCTGCGGTCGGTTCGGGCCGGGGTCATCACCGGTGTGCTGCTCGCGGTGGCCCGCATTTCCGGCGAGACCGCACCCTTGCTGTTCACGTCGCTCAACAACCAGTTCTGGAGCACCGATCTCAACGCGCCGATGTCCAACTTGCCGGTGGTGATCTTCCAATTCGCGATGAGCCCCTATAACGACTGGCAGCAACTGGCGTGGGCAGGATCGCTGCTGATCACGCTCGCGGTGCTGCTGCTCAACATCATGGCGCGCATACTTTTCCGCCAGTCCGTTCCCAAGTGACGCTTGAAAGAGCCCATGAATCTTGACATTTCCGCGAGTCTTGCAGAGGTCCAAGTCAGGCCTGAGGCGGCACCTGCGGCGACCAAGATCGCCGTCCGGCACCTGGATTTTTTCTACGGCAAGTTCCAGGGCCTCAAGGATATCAACCTGGAGATTGCCGAGCGCCGCGTCACCGCCTTCATCGGGCCTTCCGGTTGTGGCAAGTCGACACTGTTGCGGACGTTGAACCGGATGTACTCGCTCTATCCGGGGCAGCGCGCTGTCGGCGAGATCAAATTCAACGGCCGCAACGTGCTCGATGCCGGCGTCGACCTCAACATGCTGCGGGCCAAGGTCGGCATGGTGTTTCAGAAGCCGACGCCGTTTCCGATGTCGATCCACGACAACATAGCCTTCGGCGTGCGCCTGTACGAAAGCTTGAGCCCGCGGCAGATGGAAGAGCGGGTCGAGTGGGCTCTCACCAAGGCGGCGATGTGGGAGGAAGCGAAGGACAAGCTCAAGCAAAGCGGGATGGCACTCTCCGGCGGCCAGCAGCAGCGCCTGTGCATTGCGCGCGCCGTGGCGGTCAAGCCGGAGGTGTTGTTGTTAGACGAGCCGACTTCCGCGCTCGACCCGATTTCAACGGCCAAAATCGAGGAATTGATCAGCGAACTCAAGACCGACTACACCATCGCCATCGTCACCCACAACATGCAGCAGGCGGCGCGCGTTTCCGACTACACTGCCTACATGTACCTGGGCGAACTGATCGAATTCGGGACGACCGATGATCTGTTCCTGAAGCCAAAGCGCAAAGAAACCGAGGACTACATCACCGGCCGCTTCGGCTGACGCGAGCCAATAGAGTGCGGGAGCACAACGTGAACGAACATACATCCAAGCAATTCGACGCCGAGATGGAGGGAATCCGCTCCGGCGTACTGGCGATGGGCGGGCTGGTCGAGACCCAGTTCCGGCGCGCGATCGAGGCCCTGCGACATCCCGGCAACGACGACGACGACGACATCGTCTCCCTCGTGGCCAGCGACGAGCAGGCGATCAACCAGATGCAGATGGACATCGATCAACAATGCAGCCAGATCATCGCCAAGCGGCAACCGGCGGCGGGCGACCTGCGCATGATCCTGACCGTGGTCAAGATCGTCAACGACCTCGAGCGCGTAGGTGACGAGATCAAGAAGATCGCCTACAAGGCACAGCAGATGCAGCAGCCGGAGCGCCTGACCACCGTGCGCGTGCATGTCGTCACGCGGGTCGCCGGGCTGGCGGAGGAGAACCTGCGCCTCGCGCTCGACGCCTTCGCCCGCCTCGATGTCAACGCCGCGGCGACGGTGGTCAGCAATGACGAAGCCATCGACGCCTCCTTTCTCGCCATTCTGCGCCAGCTGATCAGCTACATGATGGAAGACCCGCGGACGATCACGCCAGCGCTCGAAATCGTGTTCATCGCCAAGTCGGTCGAGCGCATCGGCGATCACGCCAAGAACATCGCCGAGGACGTGGTGCAGGCGGTCAAGGGCAAGGATGTGCGCCACGCTACGGCGGAGCAGATCCGCGCCGAGGTCGCGGAGTGAAACAGGAGGCAGCAACATGATGCCATCGATCCTGGTGGTCGAAGACGAGCCGGCGATTCAAGAACTCCTCCGCATCAATCTGGAGGACGCCGGATTCACGGTGCGTGCGGTCGCGGACGCGGAGGCGGCGCTGGGCGAGATCAAGCGAGCGCTGCCCGACCTGCTACTGCTCGACTGGATGCTGCCCGGGCAATCGGGTCTCGCGCTTGCCCGCGGCTTGCGCGGCGAGGCGCGTACGCGCGAACTGCCGATCATCATGGTCACCGCGCGCGGCGACGAAGCCGACCGCGTCGCCGGCCTCGAGGCCTGGGTCGACGACTACGTCACCAAGCCGTTCAGCCCGCGCGAGCTCAAAGCGCGCATCAAGGCGGTGCTGCGGCGCCGAGCGCCGGAGGCGGCGCAGGAAACGCTCACGGTGGGGCCGGTGCAGCTCGACCCGTCGACGCATCGGGCCACGGTGGCCGGGGTGCCGGTGCAGCTCGGTCCGACCGAATTCCGCCTGCTCAAGTTTCTGCTGGCGCGGCCGGAGCGGGTGCACAGCCGGGCCCAGCTGCTCGACCAGGTATGGGGCGACCACGTCTACATCGAGGAGCGCACGGTCGATGTCCACATCCGCCGGCTGCGCCTTGCGCTCGAGCCCTTCGCCTGCGCGCATTTGATCGAAACGGTGCGCGGCGGCGGATACCGGCTGGCCGCGCCGCGTTGAGCGAGCGCCGCACGACACGCCCATGAGCCCGGTCTGGCGTCGCGGCCTCCTCGCGCCGCTGGCCGTGGCGCTGGTGGCTCTGCTGGCGTGGCCGCTCGCCGGCGAGGTCGCGGCGCTGTCGCTGCTGGGGGTGGGTTTTTTCGCCATCGGCATGTGGCATCTGCGCGCGCTCAACGCACTCACGCGCTGGGCCGGCGGCGCGCTGGAAGAACCGGTCCCAGAAGGTCGCGGCACGTGGGCGCTCGCCTACGCCGCACTCTATCGCCGCGTGGGTTTGCGCTCCGCGCGCCAGCGTGACCTGCGCCTGGCCCTCGATCGCTTCGTCAGCGGTGCCGAGGCCTTGCCGGAAGGCGTGGTCGTGCTCGACGCGGCCAATCGCATCCGCTGGGCCAATCCGCGTGCCCAAGTGCACCTCGGCGTCGAACTCAAGCATGACGCGGCGGCGCCGATCGTCAACCTCGTGCGCCAGCCGGCCTTCCTGCAGTATCTCGCGGGCGGCGATTTTCGCGAGCCGGTCATCCTCGAATCACAACGCGAGGCGGGACTGATGCTGTCGATCCAGATCGTCCCCTTCGGCGTGGAGGAAAAGCTCCTCATGAGTCGGGACATCACGCGCCTCGAGGCAGTGGCACGGCTGCGACGGGACTTCATCGCCAACGTCTCGCACGAGTTGAAGACCCCGTTGACCGTCCTGGGTGGCTTCCTGGAAACGCTTGCCGATATGCAACTCGATGCGCGCCAGCAGCAGCGCTACCTGGCGCTAATGCAGGAGCAGGCGCAGAACATGCAGCGTCTGGTCGATGACCTTTTGGCGCTCTCCGCGCTCGAAAGCGAGCACAGCGCGCTGCAGGAATCGGAGTTCGCGGTGGTGCCGCTGCTGCTGCAGGTCTCGGCCGACGCCAAGGCCCTTTCGGGCGGTCGGCACGAGATCACCCTCAATATCCGCGAGCAGGCCAGCGTGCTCGGCAGCCGGGACGAGCTGGTCAGCGCCTTCGGCAATCTGGTCAGCAATGCAGTGCGCTATACGCCCGACGGCGGTCGCGTGGCGCTCGACTGGCGCGTTACCACGGACGGCGGCGAGTTCACCGTCGCCGACACCGGTATCGGCATTGCCCCCGAACACATTCCGCGCCTGACCGAGCGCTTCTACCGCATCGACCGCAGCCGGTCGCGTGCGACCGGTGGCACCGGTCTGGGGCTGGCCATCGTCAAGCACGTGCTCCTGCGCCATCAGGCGGACCTGCTCATCGACAGCGCGCCGGGGCAGGGCAGCCGGTTCACTGTACGCTTGCCGGCTCGCCGCATCCGGGTCAGCGCCGACGCGAGTCCGGCAAGCGCCGGCGCGGAAGGCTCGCCCGCCCCTACCAATAGCGCATCGCCGCGCTGAACAGTCCCTTCAGATCGTCGCGCGAAACGTCCTTGGGTGCGTTGCGAATCACCCGCCATTGCGGCTCCGCTCCGGCGACAAGGGCATCGAGATCGCCGCTTGCGAAGCCGAGATCCGCCAGACCGTTGGGCATGCCCGCGGCCCGCATCAGGCCGATCACGCGCGCGGCAAGCGCCTCCCCGGCCTCGGTCGCATCGCCGGGGCGGACGTCACGCGTCTCGCCACCCAGGCAGGCCGCACCGTGGACATGGCGCTCAGGGCTGCAGCCCGCGGTGTAGCGCCACACCGCGGGGTTGTTGAGCACGACCGCCATCCCGTGCGGGACCAGCGTCTTGCCCGCCGGATAGCCCGGCACGTGCACGTCGCGCGCCAGCCCGGAAACAGCGTAGGATAGGCCGTGCGGCAGGTGGCAACCGGCGGCATTGAAGGCTATGCCGGCGAGCATCGCGGCGTACATCATCTCCGTTCGTGCCTCGGCGTCGCCGGCGTCGGTCACCGCCCGCACGAGGTACGCACCAACGCCCTTCAAGGCTTCGCTGGCGAGGCCGTCCGAAAACGGATTGGCACCCTGCGATACCGGTCGGCCCAGCCCGCGCGTGCGATTGAACCGCCGCGGCCAGGGGCGCGCCGTCAGCGATTCCAAGGCATGGCTCATGCAGTCAAAGCCGCTGGCGGCCACGACGCTACGCGGCAGCGTCGCCGTGACGCTCGGATCGACTAGGGCGACCGTCGGCACCAGGCGCCGCGAGATGATGCCGGTCTTGGCGTTGATCTCGGTCAGGTTGAAGATCGCGATGCCGGTGGTCTCCGACCCGGTGCCCGCGGTGGTCGGACAGGCGATGTGCGGCTTGAGCGCGCCTGGAACCTTCTGTCCGCCACCGATGGGGGCGTTGACGTAGGTCATGAATTCCGCCGGATGGGTGGCGTAGAGGTTCGCCGCTTTGCAGGTGTCGATCACCGAGCCGCCGCCGACGGAGACGTAACCGTCGAACGTGCCCGCGGCGGCGAAGCGCGTCGCCGCCTGGAGCGACGCGGTGGTCGGCTCGATGCTCACTTCGTCGTAGATAACCACGTCGACGCCCGCGGCGGCGAGCGATGCCAGCACGGCGGCGACGTGCGCCGAATCGCGCAGCTGCGCATCGGTGAAGAGCGCCACGCGGCGCAAGCCGAGTTCCAGCGCCTGCCCGCCAGCCTCGGCCAGGCACCCGTGGCCGAAGGTGAACGCCGGCATGGCGACGGTGAATGCCTTGTCGCTGTCTTCGGTCAGGGCGAAATCGGCGTGGCAGCAGGGCATGGTGTTGACTCCGCTGGGCAAGAACTTATCACGCTTGCACGGTCCGACCCAGCACCGGGACCGTGAGCACGGCCGCGCTAGGGCCGCGGACCGTCAGGCTGCCCCATCGGCCAGGATCAGATCAGCGGCCTTCTCGGCGATCATGATCACCGGCAGGTTGGTGTTCCCCGAGGTGAGCGTGGGCATCACGCTGCAATCGACCACGCGCAGACTCTCCAGCCCGTGCACGCGCAGCGCAGGATCGACTACCGCGAGCGCATCGACCCCCATCCGGCAGCTGCCGCTGGGGTGGAAGATCGTGGCCCCGGTGGCGCGCGCGAATTCGAGCAGCGCCTCGTCGCTCGTCGCCGCCGGCCCCGGCCGATATTCCGCCTTGACCAAAGGCGCGAGCGCCCGGGTCGACGCCAGCCGGCGTGCAAGCCTGATGCCGGCCACCAGTGTGCGGCAGTCGTTCGCCGTGCTCAGATAGTTAGGCTGCATGGCCGGCGGCTGCAGTGGATCGGCGGATTGGATGCGCACGAAACCGCGCGATTCCGGCCGCAACTGGCACACCGACAGCGTGAAGCCGGAGAACGCGTGCGGCGGCGAGCCGGCCATGTCGGAGGACAGGGTGGCAAGGTGGAACTGGACATCGGGCCGATCGCTCGCCGGATCGACGCGGGTGAAGATGCCGCCCTGGTTGATGCCGACGGCCATCGGCCCGCCGCGGGTAAAAACGTAATCGAGGCCCATTTGCAGCTTCCGCCACCCGCTCTTCAGGTCATCGTTGGTGGTGATCGGCCGGGTGCACTCGAAGATCACCCGCACCTGCAGGTGATCCTGCAGGTTTTCGCCCACCCCGGGCAGCTCCTGCAGCACCGGAATGCCCAACCCGGCGAGCAACGCGCGCGGCCCCACGCCGGAGAGCTGCAGCAACTGCGGCGTTTGCACCGCACCCGCGCACAGCAGCACCTCGCGTCGCGCCGTCACCGTGAGATCGGTCCCGGCCCGGCGGTAGATGACCCCGCTCGCGCGCCGACCCGTGAACAGTACCCGGGTCGCCTGCGCTTCGGTTTCGACGCGCAAGTTGCGCCAGCGCCGCGCCGGCCTGAGATAGGCGCTCGCCGTGCTGCAGCGCCAGCCGTGCCGGGTCGTCAGCTGGTAGTAGCCCGCCCCCTCCTGCACGGCGGCGTTGAAATCGTCGTTGGGCGCGATGTCGAGCTCCGTGCAAGCGGCGATCATGGCCTCGACGAGGGCGTGCTTGCGGCCGATCGGCGAGCACCAGACAGGCCCGCCGCGACCGCGGAAAGCCGGGTCGCCACCGGGCACGTGCTCGAGGCGCTTGAAATACGGCAGCACCTCGTCATAAGTCCACCCGGCATTGCCGGCGGCTGCCCAGCCGTCATAATCCTGGCGCTGGCCGCGGATGGCGATCAGGCCGTTGATAGCGCTCGAGCCGCCGAGCGTCTTGCCGCGCGGCCAGTAAATCCGGCGCCCGTGCATGCCCGCTTCGGGCTCGGTATGGAAACACCAGTTCACCCGCGGGTTGAACATGGTCTTGGCGTAGCCGATCGGGATGTGCAGCCACGGATAGACATCGCGCGGGCCGGCTTCGAGCAGCAACACCGAGTAACGGCCGTCCGCGGAGAGCCGATGGGCAAGGGCGCAGCCGGCCGAGCCGGCGCCGACGATCACGTAATCGGCCGTGGCTAAGGCCATCGCTTGACTCGCAACAGCGGGCTAGTGGCGACTCGGAAACGCATCGAAAGGGCGGAGTTTAGCCAATCGCCTGCGATTGCGTGGCGGGAATGCCGGTTTTCTACGCCGCACGAGGCACTGGTTTGACACTTCGGTATGGAAATTGCTAGAATATACGGTTTCGTCGGAGGGGTTCCCGAGCGGTCAAAGGGAGCAGACTGTAAATCTGCCGGCTCTGCCTTCGAAGGTTCGAATCCTTCCCCCTCCACCAGGTCAGGAGTCGTTACCTAAAGAGCAGGGGCAAAGGGGCTGACCTGGTGGGGCCGGGGCTCGAGGCGCACAGGCTGTTACGCGGGTGTAGCTCAATGGTAGAGCAGAAGCCTTCCAAGCTTACGACGAGGGTTCGATTCCCTTCACCCGCTCCAGCACGAGGCGCCTCGGTTGACGGTGTGAAGGAAGATTAAGAGCGGTTGCGCGCGACACGGGCCCATGTAGCTCAGTGGTAGAGCACTCCCTTGGTAAGGGAGAGGTCGCGCGTTCAATCCGCGCCATGGGCACCACGTACTGCACGATGCAGGTTGAGAAATCGCAAGGAGCATGACCAATGGCCAAGGGCAAATTTGAGCGGACGAAGCCGCACGTGAACGTGGGGACGATCGGGCACGTGGATCATGGCAAGACGACGCTGACGGCGGCGCTGACGTTGGTGCTGTCGCGGCAGTTTGGAGGGGAGGCGAAGGCCTACGATCAGATCGACAATGCGCCGGAGGAGAAGGCGCGGGGGATCACGATCAACACGGCGCACGTGGAGTACGAGACGAAGAACCGGCACTACGCGCACGTGGATTGTCCTGGGCACGCGGACTACGTGAAGAACATGATCACGGGGGCGGCGCAGATGGATGGGGCGATTCTGGTGGTATCGGCGGCCGATGGCCCGATGCCGCAGACGCGGGAGCACATTCTGCTGGCGCGGCAGGTAGGGGTGCCCTACATCGTGGTGTTTTTGAACAAGGCGGACATGGTCGATGACAAGGAGCTCTTGGAGCTCGTTGAGCTCGAGGTGCGGGAGCTGCTGAGCAAGTACGAGTTTCCCGGGGACAAGATTCCGATCATTCTCGGCAGTGCGAAGCTGGCGCTGGAAGGGGACAAGAGCGAGATGGGGGAACCTTGCATCAATCGTCTGGCCGAGGCGCTGGACAGCTATATTCCGCAGCCGACGCGGCTGATCGATGGGCCGTTTTTGATGCCGGTGGAGGACGTGTTCAGCATATCCGGGCGGGGGACGGTGGTGACCGGGCGGGTGGAGCGTGGGGTGGTGAAGGTGGGCGAGGAGCTGGAGATCATAGGTCTTAAGCCGACGCTGAAGACGGTGTGCACGGGGGTGGAGATGTTCCGCAAGCTCTTGGATCAGGGGCAGGCGGGGGACAACATCGGGGTGCTGCTGCGCGGCACCAAGCGGGAGGAGGTGGAGCGGGGGCAGGTGCTGGCCAAGCCGGGGAGCATCACGCCGCACACCAAGTTCACCTGCGAGGTGTACGTGCTGTCGAAGGAGGAGGGGGGCCGGCACACGCCGTTCTTTCCGGGCTATCGGCCGCAGTTTTACTTCCGCACCACGGATGTGACCGGCAGTGTGGAGTTGCAGGCGGGCACGGAGATGGTGATGCCTGGGGACAACACCCAGATGACGGTGACCTTGATTGCGCCCATCGCGATGGAAGAAGGCTTGCGCTTCGCGATCCGGGAAGGCGGCCGCACCGTCGGTGCCGGCGTCGTCGCCAAGGTCATCGAGTAACGGCCGGCGCGAGCAACGCGGGCGGCGACGGGAGAAGGCACGCTACGGGGCAGGCTCGTCGACGCCGAACGGATGGATACGCATAGGCCAGTAGCTCAATTGGCAGAGCGGCGGTCTCCAAAACCGCAGGTTGGGGGTTCGATTCCCTCCTGGCCTGCCATCCGCGGCGGCGCGCGGGGTGGCAAGTGAACGGGTACATCGAGGCAACCGAGGGTAGCCGAGAAAGAACGGCGGGAATGGTCGACAAAATCAAGATGGGCCTGGCGCTGGCGTTGGTGATCGCCGGGTTATGGGCTTACTACTACTTCAGCGACTTGGCCGTCGTGCTGCGCTTGCTGATGGTGCTCGGCGGGCTCATCGCTGCCGGCGTCGTCGCCCGCTTCACCGCGCCCGGTCGGGAGTTGTTCGCGTTTGGCCAAGAAGCCTGGCAGGAGGCAAGCAAGGTGTCCTGGCCGACGCGCAAGGAAACGATCCAGACGACCGCGGTGGTGTTCGCGTTCGTCGTGGTCATGGCGCTGGTCCTGTTCGCGATCGATTCGTCGCTGGCGTGGCTGGTCAAGTGGGTGACCGGACGGGGCGAAGGATGAGCGATAAGAGGTGGTTTGTCGTGCACGCTTACTCGGGGTTCGAGAAGAGCGTTCAGCGTGCCCTGACGGAGCGCATCAAGCGCTCGGGCATGGCCGAGCAGTTCGGCAATATCCTCGTCCCGGTCGAGGAAGTGGTGGAGATGAAGAACGGCGCCAAGGCGATTTCGGAGCGCAAGTTCTTTCCCGGCTATGTGCTAGTCGAAATGGAGATGACCGACGACACCTGGCACTTGGTAAAGAGCACGCCCAAGGTGACCGGGTTCGTCGGCGGCACGGCCAACAAGCCGACGCCCATCTCGCAGAAGGAAGTCGATGCGATCCTGCAGCAGGTGCAGGAAGGGGTCGAGAAACCGCGACCCAAAGTCTTGTTCGAGATGGGCGAGGCAGTGCGGGTCAAGGAAGGGCCGTTCACGGACTTCCATGGCAACGTGGAGGACGTGAATTACGAGAAGAGCAAGCTACGGGTGTCGGTGACCATCTTCGGTCGCTCGACGCCGGTGGAGCTTGATTTCTCTCAGGTCGAAAAGGCTTAACGCTCGGCGCCCTACGGGCGACGGGTATGGGGCATTGGACACACGGTGATGCGGGGAGGACGCGCAGCGTCCGCTGGAACCCGAACAGGAGACAGGTATGGCGAAGAAAATCGTCGGCTTCATCAAGCTGCAGGTGCCTGCGGGCAAGGCCAATCCGAGCCCCCCGATCGGGCCCGCGCTCGGGCAGCGGGGATTGAACATCATGGAATTCTGTAAGGCGTTCAACGCCCAGACGCAGAAGATGGAACCGGGCCTGCCGATCCCGGTCGTGATCACTGCCTACGCCGACAAGAGCTTCACCTTTGTGATGAAGACACCGCCGGCGACGGTGCTAATCCTCAAGGCGGCGAAGGTGGACAAGGGCAGCAGCAAGCCGCACACGGACAAGGTCGGCAAGCTCACGCGCGCGCAGGCCGAGGAAATCGCCAAGCTGAAGACCCCCGACCTGACCGCGGGCGATCTGGATGCCGCGGTGCGCACGATCGCCGGCAGCGCGCGCAGCATCGGCGTCGTGGTTGAAGGAGTGAAGTGACCATGGCCGCCGAACAGAAACTGCCCAAGCTGTCGAAGCGCATGAAGGCCGTGCGCGTGAAGGTCGATCGCAGCAAGGCCTATCCGCTCGACGACGCCCTGAAGCTCGTCAAGGAAACGGCGGTCGCCAAGTTTGATGAATCGGTGGATATCGCGGTCAATCTGGGCATCGATGCGAAGAAGTCCGACCAGACCGTGCGCGGCTCGGTTGTCCTGCCTGCAGGCACGGGCAAGAAAGTGCGTGTCGCGGTGTTCGCGCAGGGCGACAAGGCGACGGCCGCCAAGGATGCGGGCGCCGACATCGTTGGCTACGACGACCTTGCGGCCAAGGTTAAGGAAGGGTTCATGGACTTCGACGTCGTGATCGCCTCGCCCGACGCGATGAAAGTCGTCGGCCAGCTGGGCCAGATCCTCGGGCCGCGCGGCTTGATGCCCAACCCCAAAGTCGGAACCGTGTCCCCCGACGTCGCCACGGCGGTAAAGAACGCCAAGGCGGGGCAGGTGCAATACCGCACTGACAAGACCGGCATCGTGCAATGCACGATCGGCCGCGCCTCGTTTACGCCCGAGCAGCTGAAGATGAACCTGCTGGCCTTGATCGAGGCGCTAAATAAGTCGAAGCCCAAGGACACCAAGGGCGTGTATCTGAAGAAGATTAGCGTGTCGAGCACCATGGGTGCCGGCGTGCGCATCGATACAACGGGGCTGGCGCAGCAGGCGCCGGCGCATTGACGAATTTGAGGGAGCGCCGGGCGGAAAGAGCGTCCGGCGTGCCGTCAAAGACCGTAGGAGCGAGTGCTTAATCGCCGGCAGCTTTAGGCGTCCTACGCAGATGGTGCCCGAACACAGGATGATGATCTCCTGACGTAAGGTCACCGAGAGTGCGAGCCTGAACGCTTAGGCGAGCACAGCAGTGATACGGAGATAGACCTTGAGTCTTAATCTGGAACAGAAGCAAGCGGTCGTCGCGGAAGTCGCGCAGCAGGTGTCGCGGGCTCAGGCCATCGTCATGGTCGAGAACCGTGGCATGGCCGTCGCCGACATGACCCGGCTCCGCGCGAAGGCACGGGCTTCCGGCGTGTACTTTCGGGTGGTCAAGAATACCCTGGTGCGCCGGGCGGTGGCCGAGACGCCGTTCGCTCAGCTCGCCGACCGCATGGTCGGCCCGCTGGCTTACGGCATCGGCCCCGATCCGGTTGCCGTGGCAAAAGTCCTCAACGACTTCGCCAAGGGCAACGAGAAGTTCGTGATTGCGGGCGGTGCCATGCCCGGCCTGGTGATGTCGGCGAAGGACGTTGCCGCCTTGGCGGCGCTGCCCTCGCACAAAGAGCTGATCGCCCGGCTGCTCGGCACGCTGCAGGCACCCTTGTCCCGGTTCGCCCAAACGCTCAACGCCGTACCGAGCAAGTTCGTGCGGACCCTGGCCGCGGTGCGCGACGCGAAGCTGGCTGCCTGACCCAAACGACCGCCTATCAACCTTTACGATTCAGGAGCAAAACATGGCTGTTGCACACGTGGAAATTCTCGACAAGATTGCGTCGATGACCGTCCTGGAGCTCTCCGAGCTCATCAAGGCGGTGGAAGAGAAGTTCGGCGTCTCCGCCGCTGCGGCGGTCGCCGTGGCCGGGCCAGCCGCCGCAGCCGCTGCCGCGCCAGCGGTAGAGGAACAGACCGAATTCACCGTCGTTCTGGCGACCATCGGCGACAATAAGGTGAACGTAATCAAGGCAGTGCGCGAACTCACCGGCCTGGGGCTCAAGGAAGCCAAGGATCTGGTCGACGGCGCGCCCAAGGCGGTCAAGGAAGGCGTTAACAAGGCCGATGCGGACGCGGCGAAGAAGAAGCTCGAAGACGCCGGCGCCAAGGTCGAAGTGAAATAGGCAGTAACCGATTGCGGCGGCACAGCGCGCGGGCGCCGTGCCACCGCCTTCGGCTTGGGGAGGCGCGGCGCGTCTGCGCTTCCAGAGGCCGAAGACAAGCGAGCTTAGACGACTTGAGAACGCTCAAGCCGTCTCCACATAAGCTAGCTTGTCTTCGTCTTCTGACCCGACTGCAGAAGACAGGTTGGTCGGACGGTGCGGGTGCAGCAACCTTCGCGCCGTCGTCCGCCAGCGGCTGGTAGTGGCCAGCCACCATCCTTAATGGGGACGCAAGGTCCCCGGCGAGTCGATGCCCGACGGGCACGCCAAGAGGCGCGCCCGCGCAAGCCGGAGAGGTTAAGGTCCATGACTCAGTACTCGTTTACCGAGAAGAAACGCATCCGCAAGAGCTTCGCCAAACGCGCCAGCGTGCTGCCGGTGCCATTCCTGCTGGAAACCCAGCTCGCTTCTTATCGCGCGTTTCTGCAGGCGTCGTTGGCCATGGAAACGCGCAAGAACCAGGGCCTGCAGGCGGCGTTCACGTCGATCTTCCCCATCTCCAGCCATTCGGGCAATGCCCGGCTTGAGTTCGTCGGCTATTCGCTGCTCCCGCCGGCGTTCGACGTCACCGAGTGCCAGCAGCGCGGGCTGACCTATTGCTCGGCGCTGCGGGCCAAGGTCCGGCTGATCATCATGGACAAGGAGGCCGCCAAGGAGACGGTGAAGGAAGTCAAGGAGCAGGAGGTCTACATGGGCGAGATTCCGCTCATGACCGACAACGGCTCGTTCATCATCAACGGCACCGAACGCGTCATCGTCTCGCAGTTGCATCGCAGCCCCGGGGTGTTCTTCGAGCACGATCGCGGCAAGACCCACTCCTCGGGCAAGCTGCTGTTCTCGGCGCGGGTTATTCCCTATCGCGGCTCGTGGCTGGATTTCGAGTTCGACCC
Organism: uncultured beta proteobacterium; assembly: GCA_963763625.1. Lineage (GTDB taxonomy): Bacteria > Pseudomonadota > Gammaproteobacteria > Burkholderiales > Casimicrobiaceae > PALSA-1003. The sequence continues at coordinate 374,019 of CAVXPH010000006.1, forward strand.
CAAGGACTACCTCTATTTCCGCGTCGACCGCCGCCGCAAGATGCCGGTGACGACATTGCTCAAGGCTATCGGGCTGACCAACGAGGACATCCTGAAGCGATTCTTCGCCTTCGACGCGTTTCATCTGGGCAAGAAGGGTTCGCACATGGACTTGGTGCCAGAGCGCCTGCGCAGCGAGGTTGCCCGCTTCGACCTGCTCGGCAAGGATGGCAAGGTGTTGGTGCAGAAGGACAAGCGCATCACCGCCCGCCACATCCGGGAGCTGTCCGACGCCGGCATCAAGAAGATCGCGGTGCCCAACGACTATATCCTCGGGCGCACGCTGGCCGAGAATGTGGTGAACAAGGATACGGGCGAGATCCTCGCCTCGGCGAACGACGAGGTCACCGAGGAGTTGCTGCAGAAGCTCCTCGAGGCCGGGGTCGCCAAGATACACACGATCTACGTCAACGATCTCGATCAGGGACCCTATATCTCGCAGACCCTGAAGCTCGATGACACGCCCGACCAGAGTGCGGCGCGCATCGCCATCTATCGCATGATGCGCCCCGGCGAACCACCCACCGAGGAGGCGGTGGAGGCGCTGTTCCACGGGCTTTTCTTCTCCGAGGAGCGCTACGACCTGTCGCCGGTCGGTCGGATGAAATTCAATCGCCGGGTCGGACGCACCGAGCTTACCGGCTCGCCCACGCTCACCAACGACGACATCATCGCGGTTATTCGCATCCTGGTGGAGTTGCGCAACGGCCGTGGCGAGATCGACGACATCGATCACCTTGGCAACCGGCGCGTGCGCTCGGTGGGCGAGCTGGCGGAGAACCAGTTCCGTTCCGGCTTGGTCCGCGTCGAACGCGCGGTCAAGGAGCGCCTGGGCCAGGCCGAGAGCGAGAACCTGCTGCCGCACGACCTGATCAACGCCAAGCCGATCTCGGCGGCGATCAAGGAGTTTTTCGGCTCGTCCCAGCTGTCGCAATTCATGGACCAGACCAATCCGCTGTCCGAGATCACGCACAAGCGGCGCGTCTCCGCGCTGGGCCCGGGCGGGCTGACACGCGAGCGGGCGGGATTCGAAGTGCGCGACGTGCACCCGACACACTACGGCCGCGTGTGCCCGATCGAGACGCCCGAAGGGCCGAACATCGGACTCATCAACTCGCTGGCACTGTACGCGCGGACCAACGAGTACGGCTTTCTGGAGACGCCGTACCGCAAAGTGGTTCACGGCAAGGTTACCGACGAGATCCACTATCTGTCGGCAATCGAGGAAGGCCAGTACGTGATCGCCCAGGCGAACGCGCAGCTCGACAAGGCGGGCCGGCTCAAGGACGAGCTGGTCTCCTGCCGCGCCAAGAACGAGTTCATGCTGTCGACCGCGGACAAGGTCCAATTTATGGACGTGGCACCGGCGCAGATCGTGTCGGTTGCCGCCTCGCTCATCCCGTTTCTGGAACATGACGATGCCAACCGGGCGCTGATGGGTTCGAACATGCAGCGCCAGGCGGTTCCTTGCCTGCGCGCGGAGAAGCCCTTGGTCGGCACCGGGGTCGAGCGCACGGCCGCAGTCGACTCGGGAACGGCGGTTCTGACCCGTCGCGGCGGCAAGGTCGATTACGTCGACGCCAACCGCATGGTGGTGCGCGTGCACGATGCCGAGACCGCTGCGGGCGAGGTCGGCGTGGATATCTACAATCTGACCAAGTACACGCGCAGCAACCAGAACACCAACATCAATCAGCGGCCGCTGGTCAAGGTCGGCGACGTGATCGCCAAGGGCGACGTCATCGCCGACGGCGCATCGACCGACATGGGCGAGCTGGCTCTCGGTCAGAACATGCTGGTCGCGTTCATGCCCTGGAACGGCTTCAATTACGAGGATTCGATCCTGATCAGCGAGCGCGTCGTCGGCGACGACCGCTATACGTCGATCCACATCGAAGAGCTGTCGGTGGTCGCGCGCGACACCAAGCTCGGCCCGGAGGAAATCACGCGCGACATCTCGAGCCTGGGCGAGGCCCAGCTCGGGCGACTCGACGAGTCGGGCATCGTCTACATCGGCGCCGAGGTGGAGGCAGGCGACGTGCTGGTGGGGAAGGTGACGCCGAAAGGCGAGACCCAGCTCACGCCGGAAGAGAAACTGCTGCGGGCGATATTCGGCGAGAAGGCCTCCGACGTGAAGGATACCTCCTTGCGCGTTCCGTCCGGGATCTCCGGCACGGTAATCGACGTGCAGGTGTTCACCCGCGAGGGCATCGAGCGCGACAAGCGTGCGGCGCAGATCATCGACGACGAGCTCAAGAGCTATCGCAAGGATCTCAACGACCAGCTGCGCATCGTCGAGAACGACGCCTTCGCGCGCATTGAAAAGCTTCTGCTCGGCAAAACCGCCAACGGCGGCCCGAAGCGGCTGGCCAAGGGCTCGCGTCTGACCAAGGACTATCTCGAAGGCGTCGCCCGCCACGACTGGTTCGACATCCGGCTGGCCAACGAGGAGGCGGCGCGCCAGCTCGAGGCGATGAAGGAATCACTGGCGCAGACGCGTGTGCTGTTCGACCAGATGTTCGAGCAGAAGAAGAAGAAGCTCACGCAGGGCGACGAGCTGCCGCCGGGCGTGCAGAAGATGGTCAAGGTGTACGTCGCGGTCAAGCGCCGGCTGCAACCGGGCGACAAGATGGCCGGCCGGCACGGCAACAAGGGCGTGGTGTCCAAGATCGTCCCGGTCGAGGACATGCCCTACATGGCCGACGGCACACCGGTCGACATCGTGCTCAATCCTCTGGGCGTGCCGTCGCGGATGAACGTTGGGCAGATCCTCGAAGTCCACCTCGGTTGGGCGGCGAAGGGCCTCGGTCAGAAAATCGCCGCCATGCTCAAGGCGCAGGCCAACGCGGCGGAGATCCGCAAGTTCCTGAACAAGATCTACAACACGACCGGCAAGCCGGAGAGCATCGACACCTTCGACGACGTCGAGACGCTGGAGCTCGCCGAGAATCTGAAGGACGGCGTGCCGTTCGCGACCCCCGTCTTTGACGGTGCGACCGAGGCCGAGATCAAGGACATGCTCGATCTCGCCGAGCTGCCGCGCAGCGGCCAGGTCAAGCTCTACGACGGCCGCTCGGGCGAGGCGTTCGACCGTCCCGTCACCGTGGGCTACATGCACGTGCTCAAGCTGCACCATCTGGTCGACGACAAGATGCACGCGCGCTCCACCGGGCCGTACAGCCTGGTCACGCAGCAGCCGCTCGGCGGCAAGGCGCAGTTCGGAGGCCAGCGCTTCGGCGAAATGGAGGTCTGGGCGCTGGAAGCCTACGGCGCATCGTACACGCTGCAGGAGATGCTCACGGTCAAGTCCGACGACGTCAACGGACGCACCAAGGTCTACGAGAACATCGTCAAGGGCGAGCACAAGATCGAGGCCGGAATGCCGGAATCGTTCAACGTGCTGGTGAAGGAAATCCGCTCGCTGGCGATCGATATCGATCTGGAACGCTATTGACACGGCCGTTGCGATGGATGCCCAAACCCAGCAGCCACGGAATATTCAGGAGTAACGACGCATGAAAGCACTGCTCGATCTGTTCAAACAGGTCACCCAGGAAGAGGAGTTCGACGCGATCAAGACCGGGCTCGCATCGCCGGAGAAGATCCGTTCCTGGTCTTACGGCGAGGTGAAGAAGCCGGAGACGATCAACTACCGCACCTTCAAGCCCGAGCGCGACGGCCTGTTTTGCGCCAAGATCTTCGGGCCGGTCAAGGATTACGAGTGCTTGTGCGGCAAGTACAAGCGCCTGAAGCACCGCGGCGTCATTTGCGAGAAATGCGGTGTCGAGGTCACGCTGACCAAGGTGCGGCGCGAGCGCATGGGACACATCGAGCTGGCGTCGCCGGCGGCGCACATTTGGTTCCTCAAGAGCCTGCCTTCACGCATGGGCATGGTGCTCGACATGACGCTGCGCGACATCGAGCGCGTGCTCTACTTCGAAGCCTATGTCGTCACCGAGCCGGGCATGACGCCGCTCAATCGCGGCGGGCTTCTGACCGAAGATGACTACCTGTCCAAGGTCGAGCAGTACGGCGACGACTTCTCGGCGAGCATGGGTGCGGAGGGCATCCGCGAGCTGCTGCGCTCGCTCGACGTCAACACCGAGATCAGCAAGCTGCGCAAGGACCTCGAGACGACCGGCTCCGACACCAAGATCAAGAAGATCGCCAAGCGGCTCAAGGTGCTGGAGGCGTTCCACAAGTCGGGCATCAAGCCGGAGTGGATGATCCTCGAGGTGCTCCCGGTGCTGCCGCCCGACCTGCGGCCGCTGGTGCCGCTCGACGGTGGCCGCTTCGCGACCTCGGACCTGAACGACCTGTACCGCCGCGTCATCAATCGCAACAACCGCTTGAAGCGCCTGCTTGAACTCAAGGCGCCGGACATCATCGTGCGCAACGAGAAGCGGATGCTGCAGGAAGCCGTGGACAGCCTGCTCGACAACGGCCGCCGTGGCAAGGCGATGACGGGGGCCAACAAGCGGCCGCTGAAGTCGCTGGCGGACATGATCAAGGGCAAGGGCGGCCGGTTCCGCCAGAACCTGCTCGGCAAGCGCGTCGACTACTCGGGCCGCTCGGTGATCGTGGTCGGCCCGCAGCTTAAGCTGCATCAATGCGGCCTGCCCAAGCTCATGGCGCTGGAGCTGTTCAAACCGTTCATCTTCAACAAGCTCGAAACGATGGGCCTCGCCACCACCATCAAGGCGGCGAAGAAGATGGTCGAGAGCCAGGAACCGGTCGTCTGGGACATCCTGGAAGAGGTCATCCGCGAGCATCCGGTGATGCTCAACCGTGCGCCGACGCTGCACCGTCTCGGCATCCAGGCTTTCGAGCCGGTGCTAATCGAAGGCAAGGCCATCCAGCTGCACCCGCTGGTCTGCACGGCGTTCAACGCCGACTTCGATGGCGACCAGATGGCCGTGCACGTGCCGCTGTCGCTGGAGGCGCAGATGGAAGCGCGCACGCTGATGCTGGCATCGAACAACGTGCTGCTGCCGTCGAACGGCGAGCCTTGCATCGTGCCCTCGCAGGACATCGTGCTCGGCCTGTACTACGCCACGCGCGAGCTCATTGGCGCCCGCGGCGAAGGCGCGCTGTTCGCCGATATCGCCGAAGTCAACCGGGCCTACGAGACACGCCAGGTTGATCTGCACGCCAAGGTCAGCGTCCGGATCAAGGAAACGCTCGTTGGCGCCAACGACGAGCGCACCGAGACGGTCACGCGCTATGAGACGACGGTCGGCCGGGCGCTCCTGTCGGAGATCTTGCCGGCCGGCCTGCCTTTCGAGACGATCAACAGACCGCTGAAGAAAAAGGAGATCTCGCGCATCATCAACGCCAGCTTCCGCCGCTGCGGACTGCGTGAAACGGTGATCTTCGCCGACCGGCTGATGCAGGCCGGCTACAGCCTGGCTACCCGCGGCGGCATTTCGTTTGCTGCCGACGACATGCTCATTCCCGAGGAGAAGCACACCATCATCGAGAAGGCCGAGCACGAGGTGAAGGAGATCGAGGCGCAGTACACCTCCGGGCTGGTAACCCAGGGCGAACGCTACAACAAGGTCGTCGACATCTGGGGCCGCGCCGGCGATGACATTGCCAAGGCCATGATGGCGCAGCTCGGCACCATGGACGTCACGACGCGCGACGGCAAGCCTGCGCGCCAGGAGTCGTTCAACTCCATCTACATGATGGCGGACTCCGGAGCGCGGGGCTCGGCAGCGCAGATCCGGCAACTGGCCGGCATGCGTGGGCTGATGGCGAAGCCGGACGGCTCGATCATCGAGACGCCGATCACCGCCAACTTCCGTGAGGGCCTCAACGTACTGCAGTACTTCATCTCGACCCACGGCGCCCGCAAGGGGCTCGCCGATACCGCGTTGAAAACGGCGAACTCGGGCTATCTGACGCGCCGGCTGGTCGATGTGACGCAGGACTTGGTCGTCACCGAGGAGGATTGCGGCACCGGCAACGGCGTGGCGATGAAGGCCTTGGTCGAAGGCGGCGAAGTGATCGAGCCGTTGCGCGAACGCATCCTCGGTCGCTCCTGCGCAGCCGAAATCGTCAACCCCGAGACGCAGGCCACGCTGTTCGCGGCCGGCACGCTGCTGGGCGAGGACGAGGTCGAGCAGATCGAGGCGCTCGGCATCGACGAGGTCAAGGTGCGCACCCCGCTCACCTGCGATACCCGCTATGGGCTGTGTGCAACCTGCTATGGCCGTGATCTCGGCCGCGGGCACGTGGTCAATGTTGGCGAGGCGATCGGGGTGATCGCCGCGCAGTCGATTGGCGAGCCCGGCACGCAACTGACGATGCGCACCTTCCACATCGGCGGGGCGGCGTCGCGGACCGCCGCGGCCTCGCAGCTCGAAAGCAAATCCGGAGGTACGGTCCGCTTCTCGATGGCGATGCGCTACGTGAGCAATGCCAAGGGCGAGATGGTGGTGATCGCGCGCTCGGGCGAGGTCATGATTCACGACGACAACGGCCGTGAGCGCGAGCGGCACAAGGTGCCCTACGGCGCGACCATGCTGGTCAAGGATGGCGAGGTGGTGAAGGCGGGCAAGGTACTCGCCATCTGGGATGCCACCTCCCGCCCGATCATCACCGAGTATGCCGGGCGCGTGAAGTTCGAAAACGTCGAAGAGGGGGTGACCGTCGCCAAGCAGGTTGACGACGTAACCGGCCTGTCGACACTCGTCGTCATCGATCCGAAGCGGCGCGCCGGTACCGCGGCGAAGGGCGTGCGGCCGCAGGTGAAGCTGCTCAACGAGCGCGGCGACGAGGTGAAGCTGGCCGGCTCCGACCAGCCGGTCAACATCACCTTCCAGCTGGGGTCGATCATCACCGTCAAGGACGGCCAGGACGTGGCCGTCGGCGAGGTGCTGGCGCGCATCCCGCAAGAGACCTCGAAGACCCGCGACATCACCGGCGGGCTGCCGCGCGTGGCCGAGCTATTCGAGGCGCGCTCGCCCAAGGATGCGGGCCTGCTCGCCGAAGTCACGGGTACGGTCTCATTCGGCAAGGACACCAAGGGCAAGCAACGGCTGGTGATCACCGACCTGGACGGCGTGGCGCACGAGTATCTGATCGCCAAGGACAAGCACGTGACGGCGCACGACGGGCAGGTGGTGAACAAGGGCGAATCGATCGTCGACGGCCCGGCGGACCCGCACGACATCCTGCGTCTGCTCGGCGTGGAGGCGCTCGCGCGCTACATCACCGATGAGGTGCAGGACGTCTATCGGCTCCAGGGCGTGAAGATCAACGACAAGCACATCGAGGTGATCGTGCGGCAGATGCTGCGCCGGGTGCAGGTTCTCGACGCGGGCGGCACACGCTTCATCCCCGGCGAGCAGGTCGAGCGCTCTGAGCTTTTGGACGAGATCGACAAGGTCGTCGCCGAGGGCAAGCAGGGGGCGACCTACGAGCACATGCTGCTCGGGATAACCAAGGCGTCGCTGTCTACCGACTCGTTCATCTCCGCCGCCTCCTTCCAGGAGACGACCCGCGTGTTGACCGAGGCTGCCATCATGGGCAAGCGGGACGAGTTGCGCGGGCTGAAGGAGAACGTGATCGTCGGCCGTCTGATCCCCGCCGGAACCGGGTTGGCGTACCACAACGCGCGCAAGAAGCAGAAGGCCGGAGCCGATGCCGCGGCCCTGCTCGGCTTGCCCGAGGTGCCCGTCCCGGCAGCCGAGGTCAGCGCCGACGCGGCGTAGGGCTGGGGCCGATCGCGCCGGGGCGGCGGGCCACCCGCCGCCCCGGCTTTTTCTGCCCGGGCGACGGCTGCGGTTCGGCCCCCATCGCGCGTTGACACAAGTGCGGTAGTGCCTTAAAATCGAAAGTCTTTTCGCCTAGCGCCGGGCGCCGAGAATTGCCGCCCGGCGGGCGTGCGTACCCAGCCGTCCCTGGCCGCCTGCCGTCGCAACGAAAACGTTGCGGGCAGCGGCGACTAGGGCGTCGGCCGAGGCGCGAGAAGAGTGGCCTGAGCAGGCGATGCTTGGGCCACTTTGATTTGTTGCGGCGCAATTAAGTGGCCGGCAGTCGCGGCCCGTAGCAGTTTCGCCAAACGATAGGCTGCGCTCCAGACCAGCGGAGCGCGCGAAACGGACAATCAGGATGCCGACGATCAATCAACTGGTGCGCAAGGGCCGGGTGGCCCCCGTATCGAAGAGCAAGGTGCCCGCGCTCAAGCAGAGCCCGCAGAAGCGCGGCGTGTGCACGCGCGTCTATACGACCACGCCGAAGAAGCCGAACTCGGCGCTGCGTAAGGTGGCGAAGGTCCGGCTCACCAACGGTTTCGAGGTGATCAGCTACATCGGCGGCGAGGGTCACAACCTGCAGGAGCACTCCGTGGTCCTGATCCGCGGCGGCCGGGTGAAGGACCTGCCCGGCGTGCGCTACCACATGGTGCGCGGCAGCCTCGATACGGCGGGCGTGAAGGATCGCAAGCAGGGACGCTCCAAGTACGGCGCCAAGAAGCCCAAAGCGGCCTGAACCCCGAAACCATCCTAGTGAAAGATTAAAGCCCCATGCCCCGACGTCGAGAGATTCCCAAGCGCGAGATCCTGCCCGATCCGAAGTATTCGAGCAGCGACGTTGCCAAGTTCGTCAATGTGCTGATGAGCCAGGGCAAGAAATCGGTTGCCGAGCGCATCGTCTACGGCGCTTTCGATTCGATCGCCAAGAAAGGCGGCAAGGATCCGCTGGAAGTCTTCACCCAGGCCCTCTCCAATGCCAAGCCTATGGTCGAGGTGAAAAGCCGCCGCGTCGGCGGCGCGAACTTCCAGGTACCGGTCGAAGTCCGGCCGGTGCGACGCGTCGCGCTGGCCATGCGCTGGCTGCGCGAGGCGGCGCGCAAGCGCGGCGAAAAGTCGATGGGCCAGCGCCTGGCCGCGGAGCTGCTCGAGGCGTCCGAAGGACGCGGTGGCGCGGTGAAGAAACGCGAGGAAGTGCATCGCATGGCCGAGGCGAACAAGGCCTTCTCGCACTTCCGGTTCTAGACCTAGAGAGATCGAGACAGCAGCGAGCGGATTCGGGTAACGATGTCCCTCCGGCATACAGCGGCAGCAAAAAAAAGTGGCCAGAACGACTCCCATCGAACGGTATCGGAACATAGGCATCAGTGCGCACATTGATGCCGGAAAGACCACGACTACCGAACGCATTCTTTTCTACACCGGCGTCTCACACAAGATGGGAGAGGTTCACGACGGCGCGGCCGTCATGGACTGGATGGAGCAGGAGCGCGAGCGCGGCATCACCATCACCTCCGCGGCGACGACCTGCTTCTGGAAGGGGATGGACGCCGGCTACCCCGAGCATCACATCAATATCATCGACACCCCGGGACACGTCGATTTCACCATCGAGGTAGAGCGCTCCATGCGCGTGCTCGATGGCGCGTGCATGGTGTACGACGCGGTCGCCGGCGTGCAGCCGCAATCGGAGACCGTGTGGCGCCAGGCCAACAAGTACAAGGTGCCGCGGCTGGCATTCATCAATAAGATGGATCGCCAGGGGGCAGATTTCTTCAAGTCCTTCGACCACATCAGGACGCGGCTGAAGGGCAACCCGGTGCCCATCCAGATACCGATCGGAGCCGAGGAAAAGTTCGAAGGCGTGATCGACCTGGTGAAGATGAAAGCGATCTACTGGGACGAGTCGACACAGGGCATGAAGTACGAGGCCCGCGACGTTCCCGCGAACCTGGTCGACGAGGCCAAGCGGTGGCGCGAGAAAATGGTCGAGGCGGCGGCGGAAGCCGATGACGAACTCACGCACAAGTACCTCGAAGGCCACGACCTTTCCGAGGCAGACATCAAGCGCGGGTTGCGGCAGCGCACGATTGCCAACCAGATCGTGCCGATGCTCTGCGGCTCGGCGTTCAAGAACAAGGGCGTGCAGGCGATGCTCGACGCCGTGATCGATTACATGCCCTCGCCGGTCGATATCAAGCCGGTCGAGGGCGAGGACGACAAGGATCGACCGGCCTCGCGCAAGGCCTCCGACGACGAGCCTTTTGCGGCGCTTGCGTTCAAGATCATGACCGATCCGTACGTCGGCCAGCTGACCTTCATCCGCGTCTACTCCGGCGTGCTCAACTCCGGCGACACCGTGTACAACTCGGTGCGCAATCGCAAGGAGCGCATCGGGCGCCTGTTGCAGATGCACGCCAACCAGCGCGAGGACATCAAGGAAGTTCGCGCCGGTGACATCGCTGCCGCGGTGGGCCTCAAGGAAGCGTCGACCGGCGAGACGCTGTGCGATCCGAACAAGATCATCATGCTCGAGCGGATGGTTTTTCCCGAGCCGGTGATTTCGCAGGCGGTCGAACCCAAGACCAAGGCCGACCAGGAGAAGATGGGGATTGCGCTCAATCGCCTGGCGCAGGAGGACCCCAGCTTCCGCGTGCGCACGGATGACGAGTCCGGCCAGACGATCATCTCGGGGATGGGAGAGCTCCACCTCGAGATCATCGTCGATCGCATGAAGCGCGAATTCGGCGTCGAGGCGAGCGTGGGCAAGCCGCAGGTGGCGTACCGCGAGGCGATCAAGAAGCCGATACAGGTCGAGGGCAAGTTCATCAAGCAGTCGGGCGGCCGCGGCCAGTACGGTCACGTCTGGCTCAAGATGGAACCGCAGCCGGCTGGAAAAGGCTTCGAATTTGTCGATGCGATCAAAGGTGGTACTGTGCCGCGCGAATACATTCCGGCGGTGGAGAAGGGCCTGCGCGAAACCCTGCCCAACGGCGTGCTGGCCGGATTTCCCGTGGTCGACGTCAAGGTGACGCTGTTCGACGGCAGCTACCACGACGTCGACTCGAACGAGAATGCGTTCAAGATGGCCGCGTCAATAGCGTTCAAGGACGGCATGCGGCAGGCGAATCCGGCGCTGCTCGAGCCGATGATGGCGGTGGAAGTCGAGACGCCCGAAGATTTCATGGGTAACGTCGTCGGCGATCTTTCCGGTCGACGCGGCATGATTCAGGACATGGAAGACGTCGCCGGGGTCAAGGTGATCAAGGCCGAAGTGCCCCTGTCCGAGATGTTCGGCTACTCGACGACGCTGCGTTCGCTGTCGCAGGGTCGCGCGACCTACACCATGGAGTTCAAGCACTACAGCGAAGCTCCAAAGACCGTCGCCGAAGCAGTGATCAATAAGAAATCGTAATTCCGAGAATGAGGTAAGCAATCATGGCCAAGGGCAAATTTGAGCGGACGAAGCCGCACGTGAACGTGGGGACGATCGGGCACGTGGATCATGGCAAGACGACGCTGACGGCGGCGCTGACGTTGGTGCTGTCGCGGCAGTTTGGAGGGGAGGCGAAGGCCTACGATCAGATCGACAATGCGCCGGAGGAGAAGGCGCGGGGGATCACGATCAACACGGCGCACGTGGAGTACGAGACGAAGAACCGGCACTACGCGCACGTGGATTGTCCTGGGCACGCGGACTACGTGAAGAACATGATCACGGGGGCGGCGCAGATGGATGGGGCGATTCTGGTGGTATCGGCGGCCGATGGCCCGATGCCGCAGACGCGGGAGCACATTCTGCTGGCGCGGCAGGTAGGGGTGCCCTACATCGTGGTGTTTTTGAACAAGGCGGACATGGTCGATGACAAGGAGCTCTTGGAGCTCGTTGAGCTCGAGGTGCGGGAGCTGCTGAGCAAGTACGAGTTTCCCGGGGACAAGATTCCGATCATTCTCGGCAGTGCGAAGCTGGCGCTGGAAGGGGACAAGAGCGAGATGGGGGAACCTTGCATCAATCGTCTGGCCGAGGCGCTGGACAGCTATATTCCGCAGCCGACGCGGCTGATCGATGGGCCGTTTTTGATGCCGGTGGAGGACGTGTTCAGCATATCCGGGCGGGGGACGGTGGTGACCGGGCGGGTGGAGCGTGGGGTGGTGAAGGTGGGCGAGGAGCTGGAGATCATAGGTCTTAAGCCGACGCTGAAGACGGTGTGCACGGGGGTGGAGATGTTCCGCAAGCTCTTGGATCAGGGGCAGGCGGGGGACAACATCGGGGTGCTGCTGCGCGGCACCAAGCGGGAGGAGGTGGAGCGGGGGCAGGTGCTGGCCAAGCCGGGGAGCATCACGCCGCACACCAAGTTCACCTGCGAGGTGTACGTGCTGTCGAAGGAGGAGGGGGGCCGGCACACGCCGTTCTTTCCGGGCTATCGGCCGCAGTTTTACTTCCGCACCACGGATGTGACCGGCAGTGTGGAGTTGCAGGCGGGCACGGAGATGGTGATGCCTGGGGACAACACCCAGATGACGGTGACCTTGATTGCGCCCATCGCGATGGAAGAAGGCTTACGCTTCGCGATCCGGGAAGGCGGCCGCACCGTCGGTGCCGGCGTCGTCGCCAAGGTCATCGAGTAACGGCCGGCGCTTAGGTAGAACAGCAGGCTCATTGTGATATGAACTGAAGGGTCACCATGCAAAACCAGAGAATCCGCATCCGTCTCAAAGCGTTCGATTACAAGCTGATCGACCAGTCGGCACAGGAGATCGTCGATACGGCCAAGCGCTCCGGCGCGGTGGTCAAGGGACCGGTGCCTCTGCCGACCAAGATCGAGCGCTACGACATCCTGCGCTCGCCCCACGTCAACAAAACCTCGCGCGACCAGCTCGAGATCCGCACGCACCTGCGACTAATGGATATCGTCGACCCGACCGACAAGACGGTCGATCAGCTGATGAAGCTTGATCTGCCGGCCGGAGTCGACGTAGAAATCAAGCTGCAGTGATTTTCTGCCACGCCGGGCAATCGCCAGTGGCGGCAAGGAAAGGATGATGCAAATGAGTCTCGGATTGGTAGGCCGCAAAGTCGGCATGACGCGGGTGTTCACCGACGACGGCGCGGCCGTGCCGGTAACGGTGCTCGACGTCGCCAACAACCGCGTCACGCAGATCAAGACGCCGGAAGCGGACGGCTACGCCGCCGTGCAGGTTGCCTACGGCAAACGTCGCGCGAGCCGGGTCAACAAGGCGCAGGCCGGACACCTGGCCAAGGCCGGTGTCGAGGCCGGCGAACTGCTCAAGGAATTCCCGGTCAGCGCGGAAGATCTCGCCAAGCTCAAGGTCGGCGAGACGATCAGCGTCGAGACCTTCGCGGTGGGACAGTTCGTCGACGTGTCGGGCACGACCAAGGGGCGCGGCTTCACCGGCGTGATCGCGCGCCACCACTTTCGCTCCAACCGCGCCTCGCACGGCAATTCGGTCTCGCACAACAAGCCGGGATCAATTTCGATGGCGCAGGACCCCGGACGGGTGTTTCCGGGCAAGCGCATGGCCGGCCAGTACGGTCATGTCAAGCGCACGGTGCAGACGCTCAAGGTTATTCGGGTCGACGCCGTGCGCGGGCTGCTTTTGGTCAAGGGCGCGGTACCCGGCGCCGACGGCGGCCACATCATCGTCCGGCCCGCGGTCAAGGCGCCGGCACGCAAAGAGGCCTGAGCATGGACCTGAAGCTCATCAACGACGGTGGCAAGCCGGCCGCGACCCTCGCCGCGTCCGACGCATTGTTCGGGCGCGAGTACAACGAGGCGCTGATCCATCAGGTGGTGACCGCGTTCCAGGCCAACGCGCGCCGCGGCACCCGGGCCCAGAAATCCCGCGGCGAGGTCAACAAGTCGCACAAAAAACCTTGGGCGCAGAAGGGCACGGGGCGCGCGCGCGCCGGCCAGGCGAACAGCCCTCTGTGGCGTGGCGGCGGCAAGATCTTCCCCAGCGCGCCGGACGAGAACTTCACGCACAAGGTCAATCGCAAGATGTACCGCGCCGGAATCGCTTCGATCCTGTCGCAGCTCGTGCGCGAGGGCAGGTTGGCGGTCGTCGAGCAACTCGCCCTCGATGCGCCGAAGTCGAAGCTGTTCGCACAGAAGATCAAGGCGCTCGGGCTCTCCGGGACGGTGCTCGTCGTGACTGACAAGGTCGACACCAACGTCCGGCTGTCCTCGCGCAACGTGCAGCAGATCCTCGTCCTCGAGGCCAGGGAGGTCGACCCGGTCAGCCTGGTCCGGTTCGAGAACGTGCTCCTGACCCGGGCAGCGGTGACGCAGTTCGAGGAGATCCTGGGATGAACGCGCAAAAAGCGGCACCCAAAGTTGCGCCGCCGAAAGGCAACGCGGAACGCCTGATGACGATCCTTCTGGCGCCGGTCGTGTCGGAAAAGGCCACGCAGATCGCCGATCGACACAATCAGATCATCTTCCGGGTCCGTCAGGACGCGACCAAGAAGGACGTCAAGGCCGCGGTCGAATTGCTGTGGAAGGAAAAGAAGATCGAGGTGGCGAGCGTGCAGATCGTCAACGTTCACGGCAAGACGAAGCGCTTCGGCGCCTACGGCGGCCGGCGCCGCAATTGGAAAAAGGCGTATGTGAGCCTCAAGCCGGGCCAGGAAATCAACTTCGCGCAAGAGGCCTAACACCATGGCTCTCGTCAAAGTCAAACCGACTTCCCCAGGCCGCCGCGGGCTGGTGAAGGTGGTCAATCGCGACCTGCACAAGGGTCGTCCGTTCGCGCCGCTCCTGGAGAGCAAGACGCGCGGTTCAGGCCGCAACAACAACGGCCATATAACGATGCGCCACCAGGGTGGCGGGCACAAGCGCTACTATCGCATCGTCGACTTTCGTCGCGACAAGGACGGCGTCGCCGCCAAGGTCGAGCGCCTCGAGTACGACCCGAACCGCAGCGCCCATGTCGCGCTGCTGCTCTACGCCGACGGCGAACGCCGCTATATCGTGGCCCCGCGCGGCGTGGGCGTGGGGACGGCGCTCATGAACGGGGCGGATGCGCCGATCAAGCCTGGCAACTGCCTGCCGCTGCGTAACATCCCGGTGGGCACCACGATTCATTGCGTGGAGATGCTGCCCGGCAAGGGCGCGCAGATCGCGCGCTCGGCCGGCGCATCGGTGCAGCTACTGGCGCGCGAGGGCGCGCACGCGCAGCTGCGCATGCACTCCGGGGAGATCCGCAAAGTGCACGTCGATTGCCGCGCGACCATCGGCTCGGTGGGCAACGAAGAACACAACTTGCGCTCGATCGGCAAGGCCGGCGCGACCCGCTGGCGTGGCATCCGACCCACCGTTCGCGGCGAGGTGATGAACCCGGTCGATCACCCGCACGGCGGGCGCACCCGCGGCAACCGCCATCCGGTGTCGCCGTGGGGTACGCCGACGAAGGGTTATCACACGCGCAAGAACAAGCGCACCGACGGCATGATCATCCGCCGCCGCCACGCCGTTAAAAAGGGCTGATCCATGGCACGTTCGATCAAAAAGGGTCCGTTCGTCGACCACCACCTCCAGGCGAAAGTCGAGGCGGCGCGGGCGACCTCGGACAAGCGGCCGATCAAGACCTGGTCGCGACGCTCGACCATCACCCCGGATTTCGTGGGCCTGACGATCGCCATTCACAATGGCAAGCAGCACATTCCGGTGTACGTCTCGGAAAATATGGTCGGTCACAAGCTCGGGGAATTCGCGCTGACGCGCACGTTCAAGGCTCACTCGGCGGACAAGAAAGTGGTCGCGCCGACGACGCCGCCGAGGAAGTAGGGAGGTAGCCATGGAGACCAAAGCGATCCTGCGCGGCGTGCGTCTGTCGGCCCAGAAGGGCCGGCTGGTGGCCGACCAGATCCGCGGCCTGCCCGTCGACAAGGCGCTCAACGTGCTGACATTCAGTCCGAAGAAGGGCGCCAAGATCATCAAGCGCGTGCTCGAGTCGGCGATCGCCAACGCCGAGCACAACGACGGCGCCGACATCGATGAGCTGAAGGTGCGGACGATCTGTATCGACAAGGCGGAAAGCCTGCGCCGGTTCACCGCCCGTGCCAAGGGCCGCGGTAACGTCATTCTCAAGCAGACCTGTCACATCCACGTCACCGTCGGTGACGGCAAGTAGCGTCAACCAAGGACAGTTCATGGGCCAGAAAATCAATCCGATCGGCTTTCGCCTCGCGGTCAATCGCGACTGGGCTTCGAAGTGGTACGCCAACAGCAAGCACTTCCCGACCACGCTCAACGAGGACATCAAGGTCCGCGACTACCTGCGCAAGAAGCTCGCCCATGCCTCGGTCGGCAAGATCACGATCGAGCGTCCGGCGAAGAACGCGCGCATCACCATCCATAGCGCGCGTCCCGGGGTGGTGATCGGCAAGAAGGGCGAGGATATCGAGACGCTGCGGGCAAGCCTGCGCAAGATGATGGGCACTGAGGTAGGCTTGAACATTGAAGAAATACGCAAGCCCGAGATCGATGCGCAGCTGGTCGCCGACTCGATCGCCCAGCAGCTCGAGAAACGCATCATGTTCCGCCGGGCGATGAAGCGCGCGATGCAGAACGCGATGCGGCTTGGCGCGCAGGGGATCAAGATCATGAGCTCGGGTCGGCTCAACGGCATCGAGATTGCGCGCACCGAGTGGTATCGCGAAGGGCGAGTGCCGCTGCACACGCTGCGCGCCGACATAGACTACGGATTTGCCGAGGCCAAGACGACTTACGGCGTGATCGGCATCAAGGTCTGGGTGTTCAAGGGCGAGGTGCTGCCGCACAACGCTGAGCCTCAGGCCGCGCCGGTGCCGGCACCGGAACCGCCGAAGCGCGCGCGCAAGAGTGCAGGAGCGAAGAATGCTGCAGCCAGCTAGAAGGAAATACCGCAAGGAGCAGAAGGGTCGCAACAAGGGCGTGGCCACGGTCGGCGCCAAGGTCAGCTTTGGCGAGTACGGACTCAAGGCGGTCGGGCGCGGGCGTCTCACGGCGCGCCAGATCGAGGCCGCGCGTCGGGCCATGACGCGGCACATCAAGCGCGGCGGCCGCATCTGGATCCGCATCTTTCCCGACAAGCCGATATCGCAGAAACCGGCGGAAGTACGCATGGGCAACGGCAAGGGCAACCCGGAGTACTACGTTGCCGAGATCGTGCCCGGGAAGGTGCTCTACGAAATGGACGGCGTCGACGAGGCGCTCGCGCGTGAGGCGTTTGCGCTCGCGGCGGCCAAGTTGCCGATCCGCACGACCTTCGTGCACCGTCTGCTCGGGTAGGAAGGAACGGACATGAAGCAATCTCTGCGCAAGAAGGATCTTCGCGATAAGTCGGCGGACGAACTCCGCACCGAGTTGCACGCGCTGCTCAAGGAACAGTTTGGCCTGCGCATGCAGAAGGCAACGCAGCAACTTACGAACCACGCCGGCGTGGTGCGCGTCCGACGCGACATCGCGCGGGTAAAGACGCTGCTCAATCAGAAGGCAGGACAAGCATGAGCGAAGCACTCGATACGGCGGCGCAACCTGTCGTCGGCGCTGGCAAGGGCAGCCTGATCCAGACCCAGATCGGACGCATCATCAGCGACAAGATGAACAAGACGGTAACGGTTCTCGTCGAGCGCCGGGTCAAGCACCCGCTCTATGGCAAGGTCGTCACCCGGTCGCGGAAGTATCACGCGCACGACGAGAACAACGAATACAAACAGGGCGACCTGGTCGAGATCGAGGCCTGCCGCAAGCTCGCCAAGACCAAGGCCTGGCGGGTAAAACGCCTGGTCGAGAAGGCAAAGATCATCTAAGTTATTGATCGCACGATGGAGTTGCGGATAAGCA
The DNA here is from genome assembly GCA_963763625.1 of uncultured beta proteobacterium. Lineage (GTDB taxonomy): Bacteria > Pseudomonadota > Gammaproteobacteria > Burkholderiales > Casimicrobiaceae > PALSA-1003. The sequence goes on from CAVXPH010000006.1 coordinate 391,663, forward strand.
TAAATCCTGCCATAATTTTGGATTCCCCGCCGCGGCAGGGTTACGCGCATTGCGCCTGCCCCCGGCGGTTCTACCCGAACGGGTTCCAAGACTGGCCGCCGCAGCTGACGCAGGACGCGGGCGATGCGCGAAGCACCGCCGGGCGGGTTAAGTTGGAGAGTTGCAATGATCCAGATGCAAACGATACTGGAGGTCGCCGACAACACCGGGGCCCGGCGAGTGATGTGCATTAAGGTACTCGGCGGAAGCAAGCGCCGCTATGCACACATCGGCGACGTGATCAGGGTCAGCATCAAGGATGCCGCCCCGCGCGGCCGCGTCAAGAAGGGCGAGATTTACCATGCGGTCGTGGTCCGCACGCGGCATGGGGTGCGCCGCGATGACGGGGCGAAGGTCAAGTTCGATACCAACGCGGCAGTGCTGCTCAACCCCAAGCTGGAGCCGATCGGCACGCGCATCTTCGGCCCGGTCACGCGCGAACTGCGTACCGAGCGGTTCATGAAGATCGTATCGCTGGCGCCGGAGGTGCTTTGACCATGCGCAAGATCAAGAAGGGCGACAACGTTGTCATCATTGCCGGCCGCGACAAGGGCAAGCGCGGCGACGTGTCACTGACTGTCGGCGCCGACTATGTGCTCGTTGCGGGCATCAACCAGGTCAAGCGCCACACCCGGCCGAATCCGATGAAGAACCAGCCCGGCGGCATCGTCACCAAGGAAGTGCCGATCCATGTCTCGAACGTTGCGATCTGGAACCCCGTCACGCGCAAGGGAGATCGGGTCGGCTTCCGCGTCCTCGCGGACGGCCGCAAGGTCCGCTTCTACAAGTCGAACGGCGAAGTGATCGGAGCCTGACATGGCCCGCCTGAAAGAGGTCTACAAGAAGGAAATCGTGCCGGCACTGGTCAAGCAGTTCGGCTACAAGTCGACGATGGAGGTGCCGCGCCTGTCCAAGATCGTGCTCAACATGGGCGTGGGCGAGGCGGTTTCCGACAAGAAGATTCTCGACAACGCGGTCGGCGACATGACCAAGATTTCTGGCCAGAAGCCCGTGCTCACCAAGGCCAAGAAGTCGATCGCGGTGTGGAAGATTCGCACCGGCTACCCGATCGGCTGCATGGTCACGCTGCGCCAGAACCGAATGTACGAGTTCATGGACCGGCTGGTGTCGATCGCGCTGCCGCGCGTCCGCGATTTCCGCGGCATATCGGGTCGCGCCTTCGACGGCCGCGGCAACTACAGCATGGGTGTCAAGGAGCAGATCATTTTTCCGGAGATCGAATACGACAAGATCGACGCGATCCGGGGCATGAACATAACGATCGCGACCACGGCCAAGACTGATGCCGAGGCGAAGGCACTGCTCGCCGCATTCAAATTCCCGTTCAAGGGCTAGAGGCCATCATGGCGAAAACTGCTGTCATCAACCGCGACCGGAATCGCCGCCTGGCGGTAAAGAAATACGCCAAGCGGCGGGCTGAGTTGCTGGCGATCATACGCAATGCCAAGGTTTCCGATGAGGAGCGACTGGTGGCGCGGCGCAAGCTGGAGGAGCTGCCGCGCGATTCGAGCGCGACGCGGCTGCGCAATCGATGCCAGCTCACCGGCCGTCCGCGCGGCGTTTTCCGCAAGTTCGGCCTTGGTCGCAACAAGCTGCGCGACATCGCGATGCGCGGGGAAATTCCCGGCGTGGTCAAGGCGAGCTGGTAGCCGCAAGCGCATCCATGAAAGACAAGGCAAGCTCCAGGCAGGTGAGGTGACACATGAGCATGACTGATCCGATCGCTGACATGCTGACGCGTATCCGCAACGCGCAGCTCGCCGAGAAGGCTACGGTGCAGATGCCGTCGTCCAAGGTCAAGGTGGCGATCGCCAAGGTTCTCAAGGACGAAGGCTACGTCGAGGGTTTCGCCGTGGTAGGCGAGGAGAACCGACCGCAGCTCGAGATTGCGCTGAAATACTATGCGGGCCGTCCGGTGATCGAAAAGATCGAACGCGTGTCGAAACCCGGACTGCGCATCTACAAGAGCAAGGACGATATCCCGCGCGTCATGAACGGGCTGGGTATCGCCATCGTCTCGACCTCGCGCGGCGTGATGACCGACCGCAAGGCGCGCGCCACCGGTGTCGGCGGCGAAGTAATCTGCATCGTCGCTTGACGGAGAACGCTGCCATGTCGCGCATCGGAAATAGCCCGATCAAACTGCCGCCCAAGGTAGAGGTGGCGCTGGCCGAGGGCCAGATCTCGGTCAAGGGCCCGCTGGGCTCCCTGTCGCAGCGCTTTGGCAAGGGCGTGGCGATCGAGCAGAACGGCGATACGCTGACCTTCAAGGCCGCGAACATTGAAGCGAACGCGATGCACGGCACGCTTCGCGCGCTGGTCGCCAACATGGTCCGGGGCGTGACCGACGGCTACGAAAAGAGGCTCGCGCTCGTCGGCGTCGGCTACCGCGCGCAGGCTGCGGGCGACAAGCTCAACCTGACGCTCGGTTTTTCGCATCCGGTCGTGCACAAGATGCCCAAGGGCGTCAAGGTCGAGACACCGCAACAGACCGAGATCGTCATCAAGGGGCTGGACAAGCAGCAGGTTGGTCAGGTGGCGGCGGAAATTCGCGCCTATCGTCCGCCCGAGCCGTACAAGGGCAAAGGCGTGCGTTACGCCAACGAGCAGGTCACGATCAAGGAAACGAAGAAGAAGTAGTCGTGCGACGAGAACCGTAGGAGAGAAGGATCATGGACAAGAGTGAAGCTCGAGCGCGGCGCAGCCGTAAGACGCGGATACGCATCGCCGAGCAGCGCGCGAATCGCCTGGTGGTTGCTCGGTCGAACAACCACATCTACGCGCAGATCATCGCGCCGTCGGGCGACAAGGTGCTGGTGAGCGCATCGACGCTCGAGGCCGAAGTGCGCAAGGACCTTCAACGCGGCAGCAACCGAGCGGCGGCGGCGGTGATCGGCAAGCGCATCGCGGCGAAGGCCAAGAGCGCCGGTATCGAGGCGGTCGCGTTCGACCGTTCGGGGTTCAAATATCACGGCCGCGTCAAGGCGCTGGCCGACGCCGCCCGCGAGGGCGGCCTGAAATTCTAGCGCCGGCTAACGGACGAGAGCGAACATGGCGAAGCCAATGGGCAGGCAGCAGCAGAACCGACAGCAGCAGGACGATCGGGGAGACGGGCTGCGGGAAAAGATGATCAGCATCAACCGGGTCACGAAGGTGGTGAAGGGCGGGCGCATCCTGGCGTTCGCGGCGTTGACGGTCGTTGGCGACGGCGACGGGCGGGTCGGCATGGGCAAGGGAAAGGCGAAGGAAGTCCCGGTCGCGGTGCAGAAGGCGATGGAAGAGGCGCGCCGGAGAATGATCAAGGTACGGTTGAAAGGCGGCTCGCTGCATCACGCGGTACAGGGCCGTCACGGCGCTACCCGGGTTTTCATGCAACCGGCGTCGGAAGGCACCGGCATCATCGCCGGCGGCCCCATGCGCGCGGTGTTCGAGGTCGTCGGGGTGACCAATATCCTGGCCAAGTGCCACGGCCCGACCAATCCGTACAACGTGGTGCGGGCGACGCTCAACGCGCTCCAGAACGGCAACGCACCGGCGGACATCGCGAGCAAGCGCGGGATGACCGTCGAGCAGCTCATGGAGGCTTGAAATCGTGGCCGCAGAGACGCAAGTAGGAAAGTTGAGAATCACGCTCATCAAGGGGCTGCGGGGCAAGAGGGAGGACCATCGCGCGACGGTGCGCGGCCTCGGTCTCAAGTGGCGCAGCCATAGTGTCGAGCTCGACGACACGCCGCAGGTGCGCGGCATGATCATCAAGGTCGGCTACATGCTCCATGTCAGCGCCGCCCGGGGACAGGGCTGACAAAGGGACCACGCCATGCGGATGAATAGCATCAAGCCGGCTGCCGGCAGCAAGCGAGCGCGACGTCGCGTCGGCCGCGGCAGCGGCAGCGGCCACGGCAAGACGGCCGGTCGCGGCAGTAAGGGCCAGAAATCGCGCGCCGGCGGCTTTCACAAGGTCGGCTTCGAGGGCGGTCAGATGCCGTTGCAGCGGCGGCTGCCCAAGCGCGGCTTCGTGTCACACCTGCGCCAGGACTGCGCCGAGGTCCGCCTGTCCGACCTCGGCAAGCTGCCGATTGCCGACATCGACATCCTGGCGCTCAAGGCCGCCGGATTGGTGCCTGCGGCAGCGAAGACGGCCAAGGTAATCAAGACCGGCAAGCTCGACAAGGCAGTCAAGCTCTCGGGTCTGTCGTTGACGAAGGGCGCCCGCGCCGCGGTCGAGGCAGCGGGCGGAAGCATCGCCGATTTACCTGCTAAGCAGGCGGGCTAGAGCTGGGGAACGGACGTTGGCTACGATTAATCCGGCACAGAAGAGCGGCAACCGTTACGCGGACCTGAAAAAGCGTCTGCTGTTTCTGCTCGGCGCGCTCGTTGTCTACCGGGTTGGGACCCATATCCCGGTACCGGGAATCAACGCGTCCGTGCTCGACGAGTTGTTCCGCCAGAACCAGGGCGGCATCCTCGGGCTGTTCAATGTCTTCTCCGGCGGCGCGCTGCAGCGCTTCTCGATCTTTGCCCTGGGCATCATGCCCTACATTTCGGCGTCGATCATCATGCAGCTATGCACCGTGGTTGTGCCCACGCTCGAGGCGCTGAAGAAGGAAGGCGAGTCGGGGCGGCGCAAGATAACGCAGTACACGCGCTACGCGACGCTGTTCCTGTCGTTCTTCCAGGGACTTGGCATCTCCATTGCGCTTCAGCAGCAGCCCGGGCTGGTGCTCTACCCGGGGATCGCGTTCCAGCTTATCTCGGCGGTGACGCTGGTGACCGGGACGATGTTCCTGATGTGGCTTGGCGAGCAGATCACCGAGCGCGGCCTGGGCAACGGCATCTCGCTCATCATTTTCAGCGGCATCGCCGCCGGACTGCCGCGCGCGATCGGCCAAACACTTGAGCAGGTCAACACCGGCGCCTACTCGGTGTTGCTGGTAATCGGCATTGCGGCGTTGGTGGTGGTGGTCACCGGGTTCGTCGTGTTCGTCGAGCGCGCCTTGCGCAAGATTCAGGTCAATTACGCCAAGCGTCAGGTCGGCAACCGGGTCTATGCAGGTCAGCAATCGTTCCTGCCGCTCAAGCTCAACATGGCCGGCGTGATTCCGCCGATATTCGCGTCCTCGATCATCCTCTTCCCGGCCACGGTGGCCACGTGGTTCGGGTCGAGCGAGCGCACGATCTGGCTGCGCGATCTAGCGGCGTCGCTCGCGCCCGGGCAGCCGGTACACGAGATTCTTTACGCCGCCGCGATCATCTTTTTCTGCTTTTTCTACACGGCGCTGCAGTACAACCCGAAGGATACTGCGGAGAACCTGAAGAAGAGCGGCGCGTTCATTCCCGGCTATCGTCCCGGGGATCAGACGGCGAAATACCTTGAAAAGATCACGCTCCGGCTCACGCTGATCGGCTCGTTCTACCTGGTGATCGTGTGCTTCATTCCGAATTTCCTGATCGCGTGGAAGAACGTGCCTTTCTATTTCGGTGGAACGTCGCTACTGATCATCGTCGTCGTCACCATGGATTTCATGACACAGGTGCAGGCATATCTCATGTCGCAGCAGTACGAGAGCCTGCTCAAGAAGGCTAACTTCAAGGGCGGCGGATTCCCGTCACGCTGAGCGAAGGCCGGATGGCGAAGGAAGAGACGATACAGATGCAGGGAGAGGTCCTGGAGACGCTGCCCAACGCGACGTTCCGGGTAAAGCTTGAGAACGGCCACGTGGTCCTTGGTCATATCTCCGGAAAGATGCGCATGCACTACATCAAGATTCTGCCGGGCGATAAGGTGACCGTGGATCTGACGCCGTACGATTTGTCCCGGGCGCGGATCATCTTCCGCGCCAAATAGGGACCGTAGCGAGGCTGAGATGAAGGTATTGGCATCGGTGAAGAAGATCTGCCGCAATTGCAAGATTATCCGACGCAAGGGCGTCGTGCGCGTGATCTGCAAGGATCCGCGGCACAAGCAGCGGCAGGGTTGACAGGAAAACATCAGGACCTAAGGTCTCGATAGGACAGAACATGGCTCGCATTGCAGGCGTCAACATTCCGAATCACCAGCACGCGGAGATCGCGCTCACCGCGATCTACGGCATTGGCCGGGCGCGCGCCCGCGGCATCTGCGACGCCGCTGGCGTGGGCCACGCGGCCAAGATCAAGGACCTGTCCGACGCACAGATGGACAAGCTGCGCGAGCTCGTCGGGCGCTACACGGTCGAGGGTGACCTGCGCCGCGAGGTCACCATGAGCATCAAGCGCCTCATGGACCTCGGTTGTTATCGCGGCGTTCGCCACCGCAAGGGGCTGCCGGTACGTGGCCAACGCACGCGCACCAATGCGCGCACGCGCAAGGGTCCGCGCAAAGCCAAGCAGATCGCGCTCAACAAGCCGTCCGCGGCGAAGACCTGATAGGACGATTCGATGGCACAGCAACCCTCACAGAAACCCGGCGCGGTAGCGCGCACGCGCAAGAAGGTCAAGAAGAGCGTATCGGAAGGGATCGCGCACATTCACGCGTCGTTCAACAACACGATCATCACGATCACCGACCGACAGGGAAACGCGCTGTCGTGGGCGACATCAGGCGGTGCCGGCTTCAAGGGCTCGCGCAAATCGACGCCGTTCGCGGCGCAGGTGGCTGCCGAGGCGGCCGGCCGGGCAGCCCAGGAGTGCGGGGTCAAGAATCTGGAAGTGCGGATCAAGGGTCCGGGACCCGGACGCGAATCCGCGGTGCGCGCGCTTAACGCGCTTGGTCTCAAGATCACCAGCATCTCCGACGTGACGCCGGTACCGCACAACGGCTGCCGGCCGCCGAAGCGGCGCCGGATCTGAGGCATTACAAAGGATAGCTACCGTGGCTCGATACATTGGACCGAAATGCAAGCTGGCGCGCAGGGAAGGCACCGACCTGTTCCTGAAAAGCGCGCGCCGATCGCTTGACTCCAAGTGCAAGCTCGACTCCAAGCCCGGCCAACACGGCGTGAAGTCGGGAATGCGGATGTCCGATTACGGCAAACAGCTGCGGGAGAAGCAGAAGCTGCGCCGCACGTACGGCGTGCTCGAGCGGCAATTCCAGCGCTACTTCACGATGGCGGCGCAACGCAAAGGCTCGACAGGCGAGAACCTGCTGCGGTTGCTCGAATCGCGGCTGGACAACGTCGTCTACCGCATGGGCTTCGGCTCGACGCGTGCGGAGGCGCGGCAGCTGGTCACGCATCGCGCGGTGACGGTCAACGACAAGATCGTCAACGTCCCGTCGGCGCTGGTCAAGGCCGGCGATATCGTCGCGGTCAAGGAAGGCGCCAAGACGCAGCTGCGTATTGTCGATGCGCTGCAACTCGCCGAGAAGATCGGCTTCCCGTCGTGGGTCGAGGTCGACGTCAAGAAGATGATCGGCACGTTCAAGGGCGCGCCTGATCGCGCCGAGTTCGGCCAGGACATAAACGAGAGCCTTGTCGTCGAGCTCTACTCGAAATAAACCGGTTGGCCCGTAATCCGCCAGGATTTCGCACTAAGGACTCCGCATGCAGAGCAATGCTTTCTTAAAACCGCGCATCATCGACGTGCAGAGCACGTCGCCGTTTCACGCCAAGGTCGTGATGGAACCGTTCGAACGTGGCTACGGGCACACGCTGGGCAACGCGCTGCGGCGCGTACTGCTCTCGTCCATGCCCGGCTACGCGCCGACGGAGGTCAAGATCACCGGCGTCTTGCACGAGTACTCGGCGCTCGACGGCGTGCAGGAAGACGTCGTCGACGTGCTGCTCAACCTCAAGGGCGTCGTGCTCAAGCTGCACAACCGCGACCACGTCACGCTCAAACTCGCCAAGACCGGCGAAGGTCCGGTGACGGCGGCGGATATTGAGCCCAATCACGACGTCGAAATCATCAATCCGGATCATCTCATCGCCCACCTGACCGCCGGTGGCAAGATCGAGATGGAAATCAAGGTGGAAAAGGGCCGCGGCTACCAGCCGGCGACGGTGCGCATCAAGCCCGAGGGCGGCCGGAGCATTGGCAATATCTTGCTCGACGCGTCGTTCTCGCCTGTACGTCGCGTCAGCTATTCGGTCGAGAGCGCGCGGGTCGAGCAGCGCACGGACCTTGACAAGCTCGTCATGGACATCGAGACCAACGGCGTCATCGAGCCCGAACAGGCGATCCGCTATGCGGCAAGCATCCTGGTGGAGCAGCTTGGCGTGTTCGCCGATCTCAAGGGCACCGAGGCGCCCATCGAGCAGCGCTCGATGCCGCAGGTCGATCCGATCCTGCTGCGGCCCGTCGACGATTTGGAGCTTACCGTACGTTCCGCCAACTGTCTGAAGGCCGAGAACATCTACTACATCGGCGACCTGATCCAGCGCACCGAGACGGAGCTGTTGAAGACGCCCAACCTCGGCCGCAAATCGTTGAATGAGATCAAGGAAGTCCTTGCTTCGCGTGGACTTTCGCTCGGCATGAAGCTCGAGAACTGGCCGCCACCGAATCTCGACCGGCCCTAGGAAAAAAGACCATGCGTCACCGTCACGGCCTGCGCAAGCTCAACCGCACGAGCAGCCATCGCCTCGCGATGTTGCGCAATATGACCAACTCGTTGTTCACCTACGAGGCGATCCGGACCACGCTGCCGAAAGCGAAGGAGCTGCGGCGCGTCGCCGAGCCGCTGATTACGCTCGGCAAGTCGCCAACGCTGGCCAATCGCCGACTCGCGTTCGATCGACTGCGCGACCGGGACGTGGTGCACAAGCTCTTCACTCAGCTGGGCCCGCGCTATGCTCAACGTCCCGGCGGCTACCTGCGCATCCTCAAGTTCGGGCTTCGCGTTGGCGACAACGCGCCGATGGCGCTCATCGAACTGCTCGATCGCCCCGACTCTGCAGCCGAGGCGGAGGCAAACGCCGAGGCAGCGAAGGGCGCGAAGGGGACCAAGGGCGCGAAGGCCGACAAGGCAGCGAAGCCGGCCAAGGCGGCGCGACCGCCCAAAGCGACAAAGGCGCCCAGAGGCGCGAAGGCTGCGAAGACCGCGGCCGGCGGCAAGGCCTAGAGTTGCACCTGCCGGGGCGCGCTCCCCGGCGCTCTCGTGCGCGGCCACGGCGCACGTCGGTCGCGTAAGATCACACTATGGGAGGCATGGTTCTCGTCACCGGCGGCGCCGGATACGTGGGCTCGCATATCGTCGTCGAGCTGGCCCGTGCCGGCCACGCGCCCATGGTCCTCGACAACTTTGCCAACAGCTCGGCCGAGGTGGTGGCCCGGATGCGGCGGCTGACGGGGCAGCCCGTGCCGTTGGTGACCGGCGACGTCCGCGACTCCGCCGCGTTGGCACACACCTTTGCCACCTACCCGATTGCCGCGGTCGTTCATTGCGCCGGTCTCAAGTCCGTCGGCGAGGGCGAGACGCGGCCGCTGGCGTACTACGACAACAACGTCACGGGTGCCATTGCATTGACCCGCGCGATGATTGCGGCGGGGTCAAAGACCCTGATCTTCAGCTCCTCGGCCTCGGTCTACGGCCAACCAGAGAAAAACCCGGTCACCGAGGACTCGGCGATGCAGCCCGCCAGTATCTACGGACGCACCAAGCGCAGCGTCGAGTTGCTCCTTGAAGGCGTTGCCGCGGCCGATGCGTCGTGGCGCATCGGGCTTTTGCGCTATTTCAATCCCGCCGGCGCTGACGCGTCGGCAGCAATCGGCGAGGCGCCGACATCGGTGCCCGCCAACCTCGTGCCCCTCCTGGTCGATGTGGCCGCGGGGCGCCGGGCCTGCGTCGAGGTATTTGGCGATGACTATCCAACGCCCGACGGTACCGGCGTGCGCGACTACATCCACGTCAGCGATCTCGCCGAGGGCCATGTCGCGGCCCTCGCGCACCTGTCGCGTCACGCCGGAGTGACGACCCTCAACCTGGGCATGGGCCGCGGCCATTCGGTGCTCGAGGTGATTGCCACGTTCGAGCGTGCCTGCGGCAAGGCGCTCCCTCGACGCGTCGTGGCGCGTCGGCCGGGCGACGTTGCAAGCTGCTTTGCCGACCCGGCGCAGGCTAACGCGCGCCTCGGATGGCGCGCGCGGCGCGACCTCGACACGATCTGCGCCGACGCGTGGCGATGGCATCGCGCTCGCGTTCGATGAGAGCCGACAGCGCAGCGGGCGGTGTCGCCCCTGCGCCGCAGGGCGGCGCAGGCTAAGCGTAGCAATCCATGAAGCTCTTCGCCCGCGATGCGCTCCTGCCAACCGGCTGGGCGCACGATGTCGTCGTTGACGTCGGCGCGAACGGCGTGATTCGCGCGGTCGATGTTGCCTTCGCAGCTCCCGCTGACGCCGAGCATGTGCAGGGCCCGCTCGTTCCCGGCATGCCGAACGTGCATTCGCACGCGTTCCAGCGTGCGCTCGCGGGACTCACTGAGCGCGGCGGACCGAGTGGGGATAACTTCTGGACCTGGCGCACTGAGATGTATCGCTTCCTCGAGCGCGTAGGCCCGGACGAGCAAGAAGCGGTTGCGACCCAGCTCTATCTCGAGCTGCTCAAGGGCGGCTACACCAGCGTCGGCGAGTTTCATTATCTGCATCACGATCCGGCCGGACGGCCTTATGCCAATCCGGCCGAGATGGCGGAGCGTATTGGCGCGGCCGCCGACGCGACCGGCATCGGCCTGACCTTGCTGCCGGTTTTCTACGCCCACTCCGATTTCGGCGGCGCAGCTCCGCTCCCGGCGCAGCGCCGCTTCATCCACGACACCGACGGCTTTCTGCGGCTCGTCACCCTGCTGGCGCAAAAGCATGGGCGGACCCTGGGCATCGCGCCGCACAGCCTGCGGGCGGTCTCCCCCGACGAGCTGGTCGAGATCGTCACCTTCGCGCGCACGCAGCTCAATGCTGCGCCGATCCACATCCACGTTGCCGAACAACGCAAGGAAGTCGACGCCTGTGTCGCCTGGAGCGGCGCTCGGCCGGTCGCCTGGCTGTTAGCACACGCGGCTGTCGATGCGCGCTGGTGCGTGGTACATGCGACGCACGTGACTGCCGAGGAAACACGAGCCCTCGCCGCGACCGGCGTCGTCGTTGGCCTGTGCCCGAGCGCGGAAGCCGATCTCGGCGACGGGCTGTTCCCGACGGGTGCATTTCTCTCCGCTGGGGGGCGACTGGGTGTCGGGGGGGACAGCCACGTCGCCGTCGACCCTTATCTGGAGTTGCGCTTGGTCGAGACCGCGCAGCGGCTCGTGCTGCAGCAACGAAACGTCCTCGCCCGCGACGGCGAATCCAGCGGCTGCATGCTCTATCAGACCGCGGTTGCCGGCGGTGCCCAGGCCCTCGCGCAGCCCATCGGCGGGATCGCCGCCGAGCGACGTGCCGATCTGGTCGTTCTCAACGGCGACGATCCGGCGCTGGTCGAACAAGCGGCGCAGAACGTGCTCGATGCGGCGATCTTCGGACCCGGTAGACAGATCGTCCGCGACGTCATGGTTGCCGGACGATGGGTGATCGGCGAGGGACACCACGCCGACGAAGAGGCGATTCTCGCGCGCTATCGCCAAGCGTTGAAGCACCTGTTCGCATGATCGAGAGCGATCTCCTAGTGGTCAATGCCGATCTCGCAACCATGACCGGCGGTGCCGATTGCGGCGCGATTCGGGATGGCGCCCTCGCCGCAAGCGCGACCGGCATCGACTGGGTCGGTGCGCGCAAGGATCTTCCGCCGGCGCTTCGGGCGCGAGCCGAGCTCGACGCCAAGGGCGGGTGGGTGACGCCGGGGCTCATCGACTGTCATACGCATCTGGTCTACGCCGGCAACCGTACGCGCGAATTCGAGGAGCGGCTGCACGGCGCAAGTTACGAAGACATCGCGCGCAGGGGCGGCGGCATCCTGGCGACGGTGCAGGCGACGCGCGCGGCGTCCGAGGAAGCGTTGATCCGCGCCGCCACGGCGCGCCTCCGGCGATTGCTTGAAGAGGGCGTAACCACTGTGGAAATCAAGTCGGGCTATGGACTCGACCTCACCAGCGAGCTCAAAATGCTGCGCGCCGCACGGCGGCTCGGAGCGGAGTGCGATGTCGACGTGCGCACGACGCTGCTCGCCGCGCACGTCCTGCCGCCGGAATATTGCGACCGTGCCGCCGATTATGTCTCGCTGATTTGCGAGCAGATGATTCCTGCGGCGGCGCGCGAGCGGCTCGCCGACGCCGTCGACGCCTTTTGCGACCGAATCGGGTTTTCAGCGGCGGAGACGCGCCGAGTCTTCGCCGCGGCGCAGGCGGCGGGCCTGCCCGTCAAGCTGCACGCCGATCAGATCTCCGATAGCGGCGGCGCAGGGTTGGCCGCCGAGTTCGGGGCACTTTCGGCCGATCATTTGGAGCACGCCAACGATATCGGCCTTACCGCCATGGCGGGCGCCGGGACGGTCGCGGTGCTGCTTCCCGGTGCGTTCTACTTCCTGCGCGAGACCCGCCTGCCGCCGATCGCGCGCATGCGTGCGCACGGCATTCCGATGGCGATAGCGACCGACTGCAACCCCGGCACCTCCCCCGTCACTTCGCTACTGCTCATGCTCAACATGGCCTGCACCCTGTTCCGGCTCACACCGGGCGAGGCGTTGGCCGGCGTGACCCAACACGCTGCCCGTGCGCTCGGCCTTGCCGATCGGGGCCGACTCGAGGCTGGCGCCCGCGCCGACCTCGCACTGTGGGATATCGACGACCCGGCGGAGCTCGCCTACGCGGTCGGTGCGAATCCTTGTACGGGCATCGTGCGCGGTGGCCGCGTAGTCCGCCGGCCTTGACGTGGACCTTAGCGGCTGACACATTGTGGTTAGCGACATGCACTAACCGCGGCCGCAACGCTACATGGAACGCTTTTACACCGCCTTCAATCGCTTCGACGCCTACCTGCTGCTGCATGGGCTGCAGCAGGCAGGCATTGCAGCGCATGTCTTCAACGATCATGCGCAGAGTATCGCCGGCTATGTCCCATGTACCTCCGACGTGGTGCAGCCGCAGGTCTGGCTCGAGCGACCCAGGGACCGGCAGCGGGCGGAAGCCGTCCTCGCCGCGATGCAGTCGGAACGCAGGCAAAACGGGACTGCGCACTGCGCTGCTTGCGGCGAAGACAATCCGGCAAATTTCGAGTTGTGCTGGCGCTGCGGCGGGAATCTCTAGACGTCGTCGTCAAGTAACTTGCGCGCCTTCTCCTCGGACCTCGCGTCGGCATCGGACGTGGCGGCGCCCGCGGCGCGCAAGCGCCGTTGCAGCACGACCCACCAGATTGCGCCGCCCGCGAACAATAGGGCAAAGGGTCCGAACCACAACAGCCAGGTTAGGGGCTTTATCGGCGGGTCGTACAGTACGAAGTCGCCGTAGCGCGCAACCAGGTACGCCCTGATGTCATCGTCGCTCTTGCCCGCAAGCGCAAGCGTGCGCACCTCGCGGCGAAGATCATCGGCGAGGTCGGCGTTCGAATCGGCGAGCGTTTGATTCTGGCATACGAGACAGCGAAGCTCGCTTTCCAGCCGCTTTAGCCTGACGTCGAGTGCGCTCATCCCGGGCGCATCACCGCTCTGCGGTAGTGGATCGATCTTGGTCGCAGCCGCCGCAGCGGCGAGCAGCAGCACCGCCAGCGCGACCCGTGCAATCACCGCTGCAGCTGCCGCACCAGCGGCAGGATTTCGCTCTGCAGCGCCTCGTCCGTCAACGGGCCAATCTGCTTGTAGCGGATGATGCCAGTCTTGTCGATTACGAAGGTCTCGGGCACGCCGTACACGCCGTAGTCGATGCCGACGCGCCCATCGCGATCGACAATTGACGCGGTGTATGGATTGCCGTGTTGCGCTAGCCAGGCGCGACCGTCGTCGGGCTTGTCCTTGTAGTCGAGGCCGTACACCGGAACGATGTTCTCCTGCGCGAGGTGCACCAACAGCGGGTGCTCGACACGGCAGGACACGCACCATGACGCCCACACGTTGAGCAGCCAGACCGTGCCTTTGAGGTCGGCGGTGGCCAGCGTTTCGCCCGGCGCGTGCAGCTTGGAGAGCAGGAACTCCGGCGCCGGCTTGCCGATCAGCGGCGAAGGGACCTCGCGCGGATCGCGGCTTAGACCGACCCAGAGGAAAGCGACGAGGGCGGCGAAGATGACGAAAGGAATCGTCCAGCGCAGCGCGTTCGGCATCGCCCTGCCTCAATCGGCCGGCGCTGCAGAGCCGGCCCCGGCAAATCCAGTGGTGGCCTTGCGCCCAAGTGCGAGCCGGTAGCGACGGTCACAGACCGCAATCAGGCCTCCGAGTGCCATCAGCAATGCGCCCGCCCAGATCCAGTCGATGAACGGTTTCAGATAGATGCGCACGCCCCACGGGCCGCTCAAGTCGTCGGCAACGAGCGGTTCACCCAGCGATACGTAACGGTCGCCGAATACGCCGACGGCGATGGCGGCAATCGTCATCGTCTGTCCCGACGCGTTGTAGATACGCTTTTCCGGATGCAGGGTTTCGAGCAGGCTGCCGTTCCGGCGCACCTCGACTGTGCCGATCACGGCGCGATAGTTCGGACCGGGCCCGGGGCGCACCCCGAGGAAGCGGAACTCGTAGCCGCCGACGGCAACATTCTGTCCGACCTCGAGCCGGACGTCCTGCTCGACCTCGTACCCCTTGACCAGTGTGACTCCGGCGATGAACACTGCGACGCCGAGGTGGGCGAGGAGCATGCCGTAGTAGGAGGGCGAGTTGGCGGCGAGCTTGGCGAGCAGGCCTTTTCGGTGCGAACCCGCGAGCCGGTCGCGCAGGTTGACCACGCTGCTCGTTGTGATCCACAGCGCGAGGAACAAGCCGGCGGCGACCAACGGTGACCAGCGCCCCAGTGTGAAAGGCAACAACACGGCCGCGACAATCGCCACTCCGAAGGCCCAGCGCAGCCGCGTCCAGAGGCCGGGCAACGATGCCTTGCTCCAACGCGCCACCGGACCGACACCCATGAGAAACAGCGCCGGTGCCAGCAGCGGATAGAACACGGCGTCGAAGTATGGCGGGCCGACGGAGATCTTGCCAAGATTCAGTGCGTCGAGAAACAGCGGGTAGAGCGTGCCCAGCAGCACACTCGCCATGGCGACGATAAGCAGGATGTTGTTGGCAAGCAGCGCCGACTCGCGCGAGATCATGCCGAAGATACCGCCCAGGCCTACCTTGCCCGCGCGGTATGCGAACAGGGCCAGCGAACCGCCGACGACGAGCGCGAGAAACGTCAGAATGAACACCCCGCGCGCCGGATCGGTGGCGAAGGCGTGGACCGAGGTCAGCACGCCCGAGCGGACCAGGAAGGTACCGAGCAAGGAGAGCGAAAACGCCACGATCGCGAGCAGCACCGTCCAGCTCTTGAACGCGCCCCGTTTTTCGGTCACGGCAAGCGAATGGATAAGCGCGGTCCCGGTGAGCCACGGCATGAAGGAGGCATTCTCGACCGGGTCCCAGAACCACCAGCCGCCCCAGCCGAGCGTGTAGTACGCCCAGCCGCTGCCCAGCGCGATGCCGATGGTCAGGAACGCCCACGCCACAGTGGTCCATGGCCGCGACCAGCGGGCCCACGTCGCATCGAGCCGGCCGCCAAGCAGCGCGGCAATGGCGAAGGCGAAGGCGACCGAGAAGCCGACGTAGCCCATGTAGAGCATCGGCGGATGAATCACCATCCCCGGATCCTGCAAGAGCGGATTGAGATCGCGCCCTTCCGGCGCCGGCGGCACCAGACGGGCGAAGGGATTGGAGGTGAAAAGCAGGAACAGCAGGAAGCCCACGCTGACGAGTCCCATGACCGAGATCACGCGGGCGAGGAACACTGGCGGCAAGTGGCGCGAGAACAGCGCCACCGCGAAGGTCCAGCCCGTGAGCATCAGCGTCCACAAAAGGAGCGAGCCTTCATGCGAGCCCCAGGTCGCCGCGAGCCGGTAGTGTAGCGGCAGCTCGGAGTTCGAATTCGTGGCCACGTTCTGGACCGAAAAGTCGTTGCCGACAAACGCCGCGGCAAGGCAGGCAAACGCCACTACGACGAGGAAGAACTGCGCCCGCGCCGCAGGCCGCGCAAGCGCCATCAGCCGCGGCGCCCCGAGCGCTGCGCCGGCAAGCGGCAGCGTGCTCTGCACGATAGCCACCAGCAGGGCGAGAATGAGCGCAAAGTGGCCCAGTTCCGGAATCATTGGCCACTCCCGCTTGGCTTCACGAGCGTCTTGGTCACCATTGCCTCATGCGCCTGCTTGACGGCATCGGCGGCCGCTGGCGGCATGTAGTTCTCGTCATGCTTGGCCAGAACTTCGCTCGCACGAAACGTACCGTCCGGGCCGAGTGTCCCCTGCGCCACGACGCCTTTGCCTTCCTTGAACAGATCCGGCAGCAGTCCAGTGTAGCTGACCGCGATCGTTTGCGCCGTGTCGGTGACGCGAAAATGCACCGTGAGGCTGTTGGCCTCGCGCGATAGGCTGCCGGACTCGACCAAGCCGCCGATACGGAACGGACGTCCCTGTGGCGCCTCGTGCGCGGCGACCTGGGTCGGAGTGAAGAAAAACACCAGGTTCGACCGAAAGGCGTTGAGCACCAGCGCCGCCGCCACGCCGAGCACCGCGAGGCCACCGACAATCCACGCCAGCCGCCGCGTGCGCGGTTTCATCCCGCCGTCTCCGGCAGCCGCGCGGCCCGACGCGCCGCGCGATAGCGCGCGCGCACCGCGACGATCTCCAGCGTCACGAGCGCGACGGTGACGCCGTACGCGCCCCACACGTAGAAGCCGTAACCACCCATGGCGAAGAAATCGGCCACGCTCATTGCGTCGCGCCGGCAAACGCGACCGCCCACGCGGTCCGCCGCTCCCGCTCGAGGATGATGGCGCGGACCCGGACCATGGCCACCGCGATGGTATAAAACCACGCGGCAAAAGCCATGAGCAGCATCGCCGTGAGCATGATGGCCGCCATCTTGGGCGCCGCGGTCAGGCTCACCGACGCGCCCTGGTGCAGCGTATTCCACCAACGCACTGAGAAATAGATGATCGGCACGTTGATGGCGCCGACCAGTGCCAGCACGGCGCTGGCGCGATCGGCGCGACGCGGATCGTCGATCGCCTGGCGCAGCGCGAGGTAGCCCAGGTAGAGGAACAGCAGGATCAATTCCGACGTCATGCGCGCATCCCAAGCCCAATACGTGCCCCACGCCGGCCGGCCCCAGAACGCGCCGGTCCACAGGGCAATGAGCGTAAACAGCGCCCCGGTCGGCGCCAGCGCCTGGGCCATCATGGCCGACAGACGCGCGTTGAAGGTGAGCGACATGGCGCACCAGCCGGCCATCACCAGATAGATGAACATCGACATCCAGGCTGCCGGAACGTGGATGAAGATGATGCGATACGCGTCGCCTTGCTGCGCGTCGGTCGGCGCGACGAAAAGACCCAACCATAGACCCACGCCGGCGAGCAGGGCCGCGGGCACGGCAAACCACCACGCGATCTTCCCGGCAAGCGGAAAAAACGACGCGGGCGAGGCGAACCTGAACCAGTTGATCAAACGCGAATTCATCTCAATCCAGCGCAATGCGAACCGCCGCGGCAGCGGCAAACGGCGCACCGACGATCGCGGCGAGCAGCGCCGCGCCCAGTAGCGAGAGCTCCGCCCCGGCGCCAAGACCGGAGCGCACTGCTTCGACCGCGCCTGCGCCGAAGATCAGGATGGGAACGTACAGCGGCAGGATCAACAGCGCAAGCAACGCGCTGCCGGCCCGCAATCCGAGCGTAAGCGCGGCGCCGATCGCGCCGAGCAGCGACAGCGTCGGTGTACCCAGCAACAGCCCCAGCGCCAGGACTCCGAGCTCCGTAGCGCTTAGCCCGAACTGTAGCGCCAGCAGCGGCGACAACAACGTAAGTGGCGCGCCCGAACTGAGCCAATGCGCCATTATCTTACCCGAAATGAGTGCCGGCAGCGGGTAGGGCGAGAGCCCGATCTGCTCCAGTGTACCGTCGGCAAAATCGGCCGCAAACAGCCGCGGCAGAGACAGCAGCGAGGCCAGCAGCGCGGCGACCCACAGTACGCCGGAGGCGAGCGCCTGCAGCAACGAGGGGTCGGCACCGACGCCGAGTGGGAACAGGGTGACCACGATCGCGTAGAACAGCAGCTGGACGCCGAGTTCGGCCTTGGAGCGCAGGGCCAGCCGCAGGTCGCGCCGCAGCGCCCACGCGAAGCCGGGCCAGACCGCCCCGTCGCTTGGCGCGGCTGCCGTCATTCGAGGCGCAGCGACCGGCTCACGCCGGCGGCGAGCGGCAAGTCCTGATGAGTTGCGATCACGGCGATGCCGCCCCCGGCAAGATGCGCCGCCAGAGCGCCCCCAAGCGTCGCTGCACCGGCATCGTCGAGCGCCGTCATGGGCTCGTCGAGCAGCCACAACGGCCGCGACGCGAGCTGCAGGCGCGCGAGGCTCGTCCTGCGCCGCTGTCCCTGCGACAGAACCCGTGCGGGGAGCGCCCGTTGCCGGGTCAGTGCCCATGCACCCAGCGCCTCGAGCACCGTAGCGCGATCGGCGGGAATGCCGTGCAGGCTCGCAAGGGAAGCGAGGTTTTCTTCGGTGGTCAGTTCATCCTTCAACGCCGGCGCATGACCGATAAACAGTGCGCTCTTGCGCAAGCCGCGGTCGAAGGGGCCGACGGGGCGGCCGCACCAGCGCACCTGACCCGCCACCGCCTGCGATACGCCGGCAAGAATGCGCAGCAGCGTGGTCTTGCCGCTGCCGTTGGGGCCGCGGACGAACAGTGCGGCACCGCGCTCGAGCGCGAAGTCGAGGCCGGCGAACAACGCCGCGTCACCGCGCCGCGCGGCCAGATCGTGCGCTTCCAGCATGGGGCACCCCTCCCGCGGGGACGATACCGGCGCGGATTATAGCCGAGGGTTTGGTCGGTCCCCGGGGACCGGGGGCCTTGCACCCCCGCGGAACCCGACCCCGCAGTCGCCGGGGTGCGGTCCCGCTCCGGGATCAGGGCACAACCTGATCGATGGTGACCTTCACGTCGCTGGCGCCGGGCTTGACCGGCGGGCTCTTGCCGCTCAGGTCGCCCGGCTGCGGCAAGGCATTGCCGCTCTTGGAAATGCGCGCCTCGACGATTACTGCCGCGGCATTCGAAAGCTTCACACCGGGAGCCATGCCCATGCTGTCGTCGAGGCGGAACCGCTTGGGCAGCTCCCGCGCGGGCACCCGCAACACCGCCAAGGGCATGCGCGGGCCGTCGACGGCTCGCGCGAAGATGAACACCGTGTCGCTGAGCGCAACCTTAGAGGCCAAGGCTGGAGCGATGTCGACCTCGCCGGCAATTGTCGCGGCGGGCGGCGCGGGCGCAGCAGCGGCGGCCTCTTCGGACCGCCTAGCTGGCTTGCCGGGCGCAACGGCGAGGCCCTGCCCATCGTGGCGGTCGGATTCGATCGCGGCGACGATCGCGCCAATCTGCCGCGCGTCATCGGAGCCTGCCGGAAACTGCGCCTGCAGTCGCCGCCAGGTTGAGACCGAGCCGTCGAGATCGCCTGCCTCCATAGCCGCGGTCGCCGCCAACGCCAGCGCCTTGCGCTGTTGCGGGTCGATGGCGAGCGCGCGCCGGGCGAGCTCGGTGGGCTTGCCCGCGAGCCGCTTGCCTTGCGCCATGGCGAGCGCATCGGCGTAGTCGGCCAGCAGGTCTGCATTGTCGGGGATGAGGGTGTCGGCGTGCGCGTACGCGTCCGCAGCCTCGGCGAAGCGGCCCAGCGCTGCGTACGAGCGCGCCAGCAACACCCAGCCCTCGGCTTCGTCAGGATGCGATTTCAGTCGCTGCGCGAGCTTGTCGACCATCGCCGCGATCTGGCTCTCCGACAACTCGTGCGTGTTGCGCGCGTCGTTCGTGGCGATGACGCTCGCCGCGTCCGGATTACCGAGCCGCGCGTAGAGCACGAGCGCGGCGGCCGGAACGAGCAGCAGCAGCGCCAGTGCAACCGCCCATGCGCGGCGCTGGCCGCGCCCGCTGCCAATCGCCAGCGGCGGTGCCGCGAGCTCATCGCCCAGGCGGTGTGAGAGCTCGGCCACGGCTGCATCGCGCTCCTCCGCGGTAATGACGCCATCCTCGCATTCGGCGTCGAGAGCCTGCTTCTGGTCACGATAGACCGCAATCGCTGCGCTCTCCGCGTCGGGCGCGGCTGCGTGGTGGCGGACGCGCAAGAGCGGCCAGAGGAGCGCGGCCAGGGTCAGGCAGAGAAGCAGCGTCGCAAGCGACCAGAAGATCAGCATCGGGCAAACGCGGTGGACGCGGACGGCATGCGGAGGGTGGCTGGTTGCGGCAACAAGGCGCCGCCGGGCCAGCGCATTATACCGGCGCCTTCGGCGCGCACTGTCGCGCCGCGAGACCCGCGGTGGCGTGACGGCAGCCCGAAGCGGGACTGTCCACGCCGGAGCCCTGCGCCCGGGTTGCCGGGCTTGGCCAGAGAGTCCACAATTTGCTGCCCGGCGCTGCGAACGGCGAGGTCTACATCCGCGACACCTGCATCGGCTGCGGCAATTGCGAGCGCAACGGGCAGTGGCTGCTTGGGGGCGTCGGCGACGAGCCGGGCGTCGAGACGAAGGTCGATGACAAGTCGATGGTCAAGAAGGCGGTGAAGTACGACACGAGCAAGGGCCTGCCGCACGGCCCGGCTTGCGTCAGTGCCTGCCCGACCGGCGCGGCGCTGCGCGTATCGCCGGAGCGATTGCTCGGCTACATCAATCCGGTCGAAGCCTAGAGGATCCCCATGTCTGACCAGGATATCCGTGAGAGCTCGCTCGAGTACCACCGCGCATATCCTCCGGGCAAGATATCGATCCGTCCGACTAAGGACCTCACTAACCAGCGCGATCTCGCGCTGGCCTATACGCCGGGAGTCGCCGCCGCCTGCGACGAAATCGTCCGCGATCCGGCTGAGGCAGGCAACCTGACGGCGCGGGCCAATCTGGTTGGCGTGGTCACCAACGGCACCGCCGTGCTGGGACTGGGCGCGATCGGGCCGCTGGCGAGCAAGCCGGTGATGGAAGGCAAGGCGGTCCTGTTCAAGAAGTTCGCCGGCCTGGATTGCTTTGACATTGAGCTTGCCGAACGCGATCCGGACAAGCTCATCGACATCATCTGTGCGCTCGAGCCGACCTTCGGCGGCATCAATCTCGAGGACATCAAGGCGCCGGAATGCTTCTACGTCGAGCGCAAGTGCCGGGAACGTATGCGCATCCCGGTGTTTCACGACGACCAGCACGGCACCGCGATCATCGTCGGTGCCGCGGTGCTCAACGGCCTGCGCGTGGTCGGCAAGGACTTGGGTAAGGTCAAGCTCGTCTGTTCAGGTGCTGGAGCAGCCGCGCTCGCCTGCCTCGATCTGTTGGTGAGTCTCGGCATTCAAAAACAGAACATCTGGGTATCCGATATCGCGGGTGTGGTCTATGCCGGACGCAAGGAGGAAATGGACGACAACAAGGCGCGTTACGCGCAGGCGACCGCGGCACGAACACTGGCCGAGATCATCGGCAGTGCGGACATTTTTCTGGGTCTTTCAGCCGCGCGCGTGCTCAAGCCGGAGATGGTCGTCCAGATGGCCGACAAGCCGCTGATTCTCGCGCTGGCCAATCCCGAGCCGGAGATCATGCCCGACCTCGCCAAGCAGGCGCGACCTGACGCAATCATCGCCACCGGCCGTTCCGACTTTCCGAATCAGGTCAATAACGTCCTCTGCTTCCCGTTCATCTTCCGTGGTGCGCTCGACGTGGGTGCGACAACGATCAACGAAGCGATGAAGCTTGCGGCAGTGCGTGCGATCGCCGATCTGGCCACGGCCGAACAATCGGATATTGTAGCCTTAGCCTACGGCACCGAGGACGTGAAGTTTGGTGCGAACTATCTGATTCCCAGACCGTTCGATCCGAGGTTAATCGTCAACATCGCACCAGCGGTTGCCAGGGCTGCGATGGAGTCGGGGGTCGCGACCCGTCCGATCGCCGATTTCGAGGCGTATCACCAACGGCTGCTGCAGTTCGTTTATCACTCCGGGCTGCTGATGAAGCCGATATTTCAGGCGGCGAAAAACACGCCCAAGCGAATCGTCTTCGCCGAAGGCGAGGATGAACGCGTACTGCGCGCGGTGCAGGTTGTCATCGACGAGGGATTGGCCAAGCCGATCCTGGTCGGTCGTCCGGCCGTAATCCAACAACGCATCGAACGCTATGCCCTGCGGCTGCGTTGCGGCGTCGATTTCCAGATGATCAACCCCGAGGACGACCCGCGCTACCGCGCTTACTGGACGGAGTACCACCGCTTGATGGAACGCAAAGGCATAACGCAGCAGCTTGCCAAGATCGAGATGCGAAGGCGGCTGACGCTGATCGGCGCGATGATGATTCACCAGGGCGATGCCGACGGCCTGCTCTGCGGCACTTATGGCACGCATGACTCGCACCGCCGCTACATCGAGCAGGTAATCGGGCTGCGTCCGGGCACCAAGACCTGCGCGGCAATGAATGCCGTGATTCTGCCCGACCGCACGGTCTTCATCGCCGATACCTATGTCAATGCCGATCCGACCGCGGAGCAGATCGCGGAGATCGCCCTTCTCGCCGCGGAGGAGATCCGCCGCTTCGGCATCACGCCCAAAGCCGCGCTGCTATCGCACTCCAGCTTCGGTTCGAGCACGCACCCCCAGGCCACAAAGATGCAGGCGGCTCTGGCGCTGATCAACGCGCTCGAGCCCGGCCTCGAGGTCGACGGCGAAATGCACGGTGACGCCGCTCTGTCGGACGAGGTGCGCCGCGCCATGTTCCCCAACTCCCGCCTGAAGGGTGAAGCCAATCTGCTGCTTATGCCAACGCTTGATGCGGCGAACATTTCGTTCAATCTGCTCAAGGTAGCCGCCGGCAGTGGCCTCACGCTGGGGCCGATCCTGCTCGGTGTGGCCAGGCCGGCGCACATCCTCACGCCGTCGGCGACTGTGCGCCGCATCGTCAATATGACGGCATTGACTGTCGTCGATGCCAGTGTCGAGCGCCAGCGCGCATTGCTCTGAGACGCCGCCGGCGAAGCCGATCCTTACTTGGGCGTTATCGGAGTTGCAGGGCCGGTTTTTGCCTCCCCGGGCTGGCGGCGGGCGTGCCATATGTCCCGGCCGGCTGTCGTTCGGTCGGCACGATCGTGCTCAAACGCGTCATGGCGCGAGATGCAGGCAGATCGGAGCAACAAGTGAAATCGTTTCATATCGACTGCGAGCTGGAGTACGACGTCGCCGCGCAGACCCTGTTCATCTTCAATATCGCGGTACCGACCGGCTTCGGCCAACACCTGCGCAGTGAGTCCATCGCGACGCAGCCGGTGCTGCCGATCGAAGAGTTCCATGATGCGGGTGGCGTGAATCGGTTCCTGCGTGTCAACGTACGTCCGGGACGCTTCGGTATCCGCTACCTTGCCGCGGTCGACGTCGACCCACCGGCCGTCGATCGGCACGCGGAGCGAATCCCGCTCGCCACCGTCGCGCCAGAAGCAATCCCTTATCTTCTCTCGAGCCGCTATTGCGAAGTGGAGCAGCTGTTCTCTCTGGCATGTGCCGAGTTCGGGCAAATCACTCCGGGCTATGCGCAGGTACAGGCGGTCTGCGCCTGGATTCGCGCCCACATCGCCTACCGCGTCGGGACCTCCTCGCCGGCGACGACGGCACGCGATGTGCTGGCCAATAAGGCGGGTGTATGCCGCGATTTCGCTCATCTCGCAGTGGCAATGTGCCGCGCGCTCAACATTCCCGCGCGCTTCGTTAGCGGGTACACGCGCTACGACGAGCCGCCGCAGGATTTTCACGCCTTGTTCGAGGCCCATCTCGGTGGTCGCTGGCTGCTATTTGATCCGACCGAGCTGGCCCGGATCGACAGCATCGTGCGCATCGGCATCGGCCGCGACGCGGCGGAGACGGCGTTTGCGACCTTCTTCGGTTCGGCGCGCTTGCGCCGTTTGAGTCCGCTGGTCGAGCCGGGCGACGGCGTTCCTCGGCTCGTGCGCTTGCAGACGCCGTCCTCCGGCGTCCTCCTCGCGACCTAAGTCGCCTACGGCTGCGTCGGATCCTGCGACGCCGTCGGACCCCGTCCGACGCCAGCTACCAACCCTCCGACGGGAGAAACGGCCGGTAGCCGATAGTCCTGAGTGCAGCTGCAGTGCATGCTTGTAGCCATTTCGGCGCTAGGCTTGCTGGAGGCCTCGCGCGCGGCACGGCTAGTTCGGGTCTTGAAATGAAATGGGGCCCGCCGAGACGGGAAGGGATTCTTGCAGAGGAGTGCAACATGAGCATGAAACCGACATTACTTGTAGTGGCACTGGCAGCGACCACGCTGGCAACCGTGGGCTGTGAACAACGCTCTGCCGACAGCGTCGGACGCAGCGTCGGCCAGAGCACGACAAGCCAGCGCACGGACACCATGCAAGCCAAGGTCGACCAGGCTGCTGACAAGGTTGCAACGGAGGGTAACGACGCAGCGATCACGGCCAAGGTCAAGGCGGCGATCCTCTCCGAACCCGGGCTGAAGACGCTGCAAATCGACGTTGATACCAAGAATGCCACGGTAACGCTAAGCGGCAACGTCGACTCCGATATGCTGCGCGACCGGGCCAAGCAGATCGCGATGTCGACCGAGGGCGTCAGAGACGTCGTCGACAACCTCAGCGTCAAGACGGCGTCCTGACGCCGCGACGCCGCGACGTGGATGTCACGCCGCGGACCTGATCCGGGGGGCCGAGATGACGACCGTCGTCCCGGCCCCCGGCTCGCTTGAGACGGTCACGTCGCCGCCGACCTGCTGCGCCCGTTCGCGGATACCGCGCAGCCCGTGCGACGCGGGCTTGCTCAGATCGTCGGCGCTAAGCCCCACGCCATTGTCCCGAATCTGTAGCACGAAGGCGTCGGTAGTGACCGTGAGCTTGACCCAGACCTCGGTCGCCTTGGCGTGCCGAGCGACATTGGTCAGCGTCTCCTGGAAGATGCGGAACAGCGCCAGGGCCACATCGCGGCCAGGCTGGTGCTCGGTATCGGCCGCATCGACGTGGACGCGCGCGTCGCTGTGCTCGCCAAATTCGGCCGCCTGCCAGCGCAATGCTGCAGAAAGGCCGAGATCGTCGAGAATGCTTGGCCGAAGGTCGGTGACGATTCGGCGGGTGGTGGCGACGGCGGCATCGACGAGCTTGTCCATTGCCGCGCGCTTTTGTCGGATGATCTCGGGCGCGTCGCGCCACCGCTCACCCATGATGTCGAGATCCATCTTCAGTGCGGTTAGCGTCGAACCGAGTTCGTCATGCACCTCGCGCGCGATGCGCGCCTTCTCCTCTTCGCGCACGGTCTGCAGGTGGCGCGACAGGGAGCGAAGCTCTTCGCGCGAGCGCTCGATCTCGAGTTGCGCCAACCGGCCCTGCGTGTCGTCGAATACCAGACCGTCCCAAAGGACGGCGTCGCCGTCCAGGCCCCGGGGGCGGGCGCGAATGTTGATCCACTTCTCCCCCGGCGCGTCCCGCGCAACGAGGCGCCCGGCCCAGTTCCAGTTGGTCAGCTGAGCCGCGGACGCGTCCAGCGTGGCCATGAGATGCGCGCGCTCGGCGGCAGGGATCAGGCGGAAGAACGATTCGGCCTCGACCGTGAACTCCGTTTCGTGCAGGCCCGTCAGCACCTTGGCCCCAGGGCTCACGTAGGCAAACGACATCCGTCCGGTGCCGTCGCGGATCAGCTCGAAGACCATGCCGGGCACGTTGGCGGCGATCCCTTCGTAGCGCGCCTCGCTCTCCCGCAAAGCGCGCTCGACATCGCGGCGCGCGCTGTTGTCGTAGCAGGAACACAGATAGCCGGCAAACTGCCCTTCCATGTCGTGGTAGGGCCGGCCAACGCAGATCATTGATCCGAAGGCGCCGTCGGCGCGGCGCAGCCGGAATTCGATCTCGAAGGGCGACATCGCCGCGAACGCGCGATCGTACGTCTCGCACCATTGCGCGCGGTCCTCGGGGTGTATGTCTTCCAGCCAGCCGTTGCCAAGCTCCGCCTCCCGCGATCGCCCCGTGTAATCGAGCCAGCTCTGGTTCAGGTAGTCGCAGGCCCCTGTCGCGTCGGAGCGCCACACCAGATTGGGAAAGCCCGAGAACAACGCGAAGTAGAAATCGCGCGAGCGTTCCGTCTGCTCGCGCAGGGCGATGCGCGGCGTGGCATCGCGAGTCACGACCGAAAAACCCTGCAATGCGCCGTCCTCGCGGCGGATGGGGGAGATGATGTCGTCGCCGCAGTAGCGCGTCCCATTCTTGCGAATGTGCCAGCATTCTTCGTCGAACCAACCCTGACGTGCCGCGATGGTGAGTTTATCTTCGGGCCGCTTCCGCTCTGGCGGATAGACGATCGAGAAGTGGCGGCCGAGGATTTCCTGCGTCGTATAGCCGTTGAGCGCCTCCGCCCCGGGATTCCAGCTGGCGATGCGTCCTTCCGGGTCGAGCATGTAGATGGCGCAATCCTTGATGGCGTCGATGATCAGTCGCGTTCGTTGCTCGCTTTCCTGCAGCGCCTGCTCGGTCTCCCGCCGCGCCTGGATGTCCTCGCGCAGGCGCACGTTGGCAACCGCGACGGCGCGGGCGCGACGCCGCGCCGTCTGAAATAGATAGGTGCAGAGCCCCAGCAGAGTCGCCAGCACCGTGCCAAGGCCCAATGCCGCCTCCGGCAGGCGCGAATTCGTCTGCCGCAGGTGTTCGTGTGTCGGCGTCACGCGCAGCGACCAACGCGCGTTGGCGATGCTGACCGTTTGTTCCTGCGTCCATTCAGAGCCCGCTGCGCTATCGCCGGTGCCGACGGCATTGGCGAGCTGCGAATTCTCCAGTAAAGCAATGTAGTAATCGGCAAATCGGTTCCCGAGCAGCGACGACAACCAGTCGCTGGCCAGGCCGGCCGCGACGACGCCGTGCAGCGTCTCGCCGGCGAAAGCAGGCGCATAAATGACGAATCCCTTGCTCGCCGGTGCATCCAGCTCGACTAGCCGTGTCAATGCCGGGCGGCGCGTGCGCAGCGCTTCGTCGAGACCCGCTGTTCGGCCGGGATTCGAGCGCAGCGACGCACCGACGCGGCTTGCCTGCGATTCCGGCACGACCCAACGCACGAGCAAATCCGCGCCCGCCCAATTGATCCCGCGAAATCCTGGGGGCTCGTCGAGCAACGCGCTGGCGTCCTGCTGCCATTGCTCTTCGTTGAAACCATAGATCGACGAGCGCTGGGCGAGGCGATCGAGCTGCCGGATGCTGGCGCCGATCGCGTGCTCGATCCGGTTTCTGACATCGGCGGCGACGAGCAGGGTGCTGTTCTGGACATAGCCGGCCTGCTGCAAGCTCAGCGCCTGCCACAGCACGAGGGCGCACGCAAACGCGGCGAACCAGACGATGCCTGGCATCCAGCGGCGGACCGCCTGCTGCTCGTCCTCGCTGCGAAGCAGGATGAGGGCAAGTACGCCGCCCGAGAGCAGCAGGAACAACAAGGCACTGGTGCGCTCGCCTCCGCTCAGGAGCAGCCACTGCGATGCGAACATGCCCCCGCTCCAGGCGCCGAAGAGTAGCAGGGATGCGAGCGCAAGCGCGATCGCTGCAAGCATCGCGACCAGCACCGATCCGAGCGCACGGTTGGCGCGCAGATCGACGGCGGCCAGGGCGCAGCCCAGCGGGACGAAGACGAGCGCGGTCAGCACCCCCATGTCGTTGTAATTTCCGGCGCCGTAGGGAAGCCAGGGGTCGTTTATAAGCGGGTGGGTGTCGATCCAGCCCGGTACCCCGTAAGCGACCAGCCGAAGCCCGGCCAGCAGGATCGGGACTACGGCGCACCAGCGGCCAACGAGACTCAGGCGCGACGCGTGTGCGGCCAGCGCTACGCCCCCGAAAACAAACGCCCAGGCGCTGTCATATTGAAGGCGCTCAAACCCCGGCGGCGTGGTCGTCAGTTCATGCCACGCGGCAATGCACCAGGCGCCGACCAAAGCGACTGCCAGCCCGAGCAGCGCGAGGAGCAGCGCGGCCCAGGGGAACTGACGGATGCGGTCGATAGGGGAGATCACCGGGAAGGCGACGTGGGCGGGCGGTGACGGCAGCGCTGATCTTACCTCACGCCACCCGCGGTGCGGGCGGGCCCCCAAAGCTGGCACCGATGCGGATCGACCCAAGCCTGCACCCCGCGATGTGCGTCTATCAGATAGGCGATGCAGCATTCGTGCCACGCAGCCGTCAATCGTGAAGACAGCGATACGCCATTCCCGCGACATCCGTTTGTACAAACGCTACGCCAAATGTTCCACGGCGCAGCCGGTTGGCGCAGGCACCCGCGGTACCGCGTAGCGCAGGACAGGTGGCACGCAGCTTGCAAATGTGCGAGCGCAGCGGGCCAGCACCCGGCGAAGCGTTTCCCTTCTCGCGCCGACGCTGGATCCAGCGCTGGGCCCGCTGCATCAGAGACTCGGAGGTTCGCAGCAATGGACAGCAGCGTGAACCATCCCGCGATCGACACCCGCTCGGCACGATGGCCGCGGCAGCCGGAGCCGCCGCGATGATGGCCGAGTCTCCGTTCGGCGCTCTGACCGCGCTGACCGCGACTGCGATGGGCGTAGGATGGGCAGCCGAGTTGTTTGGCACCGGAGGTTTTGGGCTCGGGGAGGCATTCGCTTCGCGCCCGCCCACGAGCAACGGAGCGGTCGGGTTGAGTGCCCCGGCCGTAATCCAGATGGCTTGACGCTGCCGCGCCGCTGCGACTTGCCAACCCTCGGTCCCAGTCCGCGGCGGGGGAGCGCTCGTGCGTTGTAGGGCTCAGTCCTACAAGCAGGACGCGACCGCTTACAGCCGAAACGGACGCGGACCGATACCGGGAAAAAATTTCACAGGCGAACATGCAGACGTTGAAAAAAAGTAACTGGAGACCGCCATGTTCGAGCCCCCCGCCGTGTTCAGTGCCGACGGGCAAAACTTGCCGCCAGTCGCTGCAAGCGGATCCGACCTCGCTCGGCCGAAGCGCCGGTGCCAGGGGCGCCTGCAGCGCCTGTGTGAGCTCTACGGCGCCTGCGACGGGATGCGCGCCCTTTTCGACGCGCTCGAGCGGGTTGCCGATGCGAGTGCCACCGTTGTCGTCCTGGGCGAAAGCGGATCGGGCAAGGAGCTGGTGGCGAACGCGCTGCACCGGCTTTCGCAGCGGCGGGCAGGTCCATTCGTTGCCGTCAACTGCGGCGCCCTGCCGGAAACACTGATCGAAAGCGAGCTGTTCGGGCATGAGCGCGGCAGTTTCACCGGCGCGGCGCGCCGGCATCGCGGCTGCTTCGAGCGCGCCAGCGGGGGCACGCTCTTCCTCGACGAGATCACCGAGATGCCGCTCGACATGCAGGTGCGGCTGTTGCGGGTGCTCGAAGCGGGCCGCTTCGCACGCATTGGCGGGGATCATGAAATCGCCACCGACGTGCGCGTCATAGCCGCCAGCAATCGCGACATTCGCGTGGCAGTCGCCGCCGGCAAGCTGCGCGAAGATCTCATGTATCGGCTGTGCGTGATTCCGGTTTCCGTGCCACCACTGCGCGAGCGAGGGACCGACGCGCTGCTACTTGCGACAATGTTTCTCGATCGCCTCAACGCCGAGAACGACACGGCCAAGAAACTAACAACGGAGGCGCGGCAACAGATTGTGTCCTATCGCTGGCCCGGAAACGTGCGCGAGCTTAAGAATGTAGTCCATCGCGCCTACGTCATGTCTGATGAGGAAGTTCACATCGATGTCGGGGGCGAGCTTCCGCCGGCCGTGGCGGCAGGGGCGGCACCGCGTGCCGACATCGCGACCGGTAACGAGATCACGATCCGGGTCGGAACATCGCTGGAGCTCGCCGAGCGCACACTGATCATGGCCACCTTGAGCGCGCTCGACGGCAGCAAGTCGAAGGCGGCGCAGATTCTCGGCATCAGCCTTAAGACGCTCTACAACCGCCTGCATGCCTACGGCGGGATCGCGCGCCCGACGTTCGATGCGCTGCCTGACGAGCGCGGCGAAGTGCAGCTCGCTGCTTGACCTGATGATTTGGTCCTTCTGCTAAGGGAGACTAGAATGCTCATTGACCGAAGCGATGAACGCACGCAGGAATCGAAAATGGAAAGCGTCGCGAGTACGCAGAAGAAGAAGCGCATCCTGGTCGTCGACGATCACGCGCTCGTTCGTGCGGGTTTTCGCGAGCTGATCGACGCCACGGCCGATCTCGTCGTGGCGGGCGAGGCCGGCACGGCCGCATCCGCGCTTGAACTCGCGACCGCCAAGGATTTCGATGTCGTGATGCTCGACATCTCGCTCCCCGACGCCTCGGTCGTCGAGACCGTTACTATGCTCAAACGGCGGCAGCCGGATCTTCCGATTCTGATCGTCAGCATGCACGCGGAGGAGCAGTATGCCGTCAATCTGCTCCGGGCCGGGGCGAGCGGCTTCTTTTCCAAGGCGGGCGAAGCCGCGGACCTGCTGGAGGCTCTTCGCGCCATCCTGTCGGGTCGCAAATACATCAGCCGGTCGCTGGCAGAGATGCTGGCGCTCGAGGCGTCAGGACACGCACCCGAACCGGCGCATCGGCAGCTGTCCAACCGGGAATTTCAGATCTTCGTGCAGCTGGCGTGCGGCAAGACGGTGACACAGATCGCCGAAGAAGTACATCTGTCGGTCAAGACGATCAGCACCTATCGCACACGGATTTTGCAAAAAATGGAGTGCACCCGAAATGCGGATCTGACGGCATACGCGCTAAAACACAGCCTCATGGGCTAATTTGGCGGCGGAACAAAAGATGCCGCCCGTGCGTGTCTTTATCGTCGAAGATTCGCCGCTGATTCGTAAGCGAATCATCGAAAACCTGCAGGACCTGGGCGGGTTCGACGTCGTCGGCTTTGCTGAAGCGGAGGATGCTGCGGTGGCGGCAATCGTCGCAGCGAAGCCCGACGTCGTCGTTACCGACATCCGACTCAAGGAAGGAAACGGCATCGAAGTGGTGCGCCAGCTGCGCGAGAAGGGGTTTGCGCCGCGGCCTCGCATCTACGTGCTCTCGAATTACGCCAACGCCGAGTATCGCCGCCAGTGCCAGCTGGTGGGCGCCGACAATTTCTTCGACAAGTCCGGGGAGTACGACCGCTTTCTCGACGCCTTGCAGCACGACGCCTGATATGCCACCTGCGCAGGTTGCGCGGGTCGACGCGCAAATCCTGCCATGCCGTTGTAATCCTTGCCCGCGCCGCGCGGGAGGGCGATGCGGTCACGCGCCGCGGTCACTCTAAAACGCCTCGCTGCCGCTTGGCACGCAGCTTGCGTTGTCGACTGCAGGTGCGTGTGCGCAGGGCATTCTTTGCAACAACCGGCGCGGCATCGAAATCGGAATAATTGCGAA
The DNA here is from genome assembly GCA_963763625.1 of uncultured beta proteobacterium. GTDB lineage: Bacteria > Pseudomonadota > Gammaproteobacteria > Burkholderiales > Casimicrobiaceae > PALSA-1003. The sequence continues at coordinate 423,128 of CAVXPH010000006.1, forward strand.
AGGGACGATCATGTTGCATTACGCTATCGTGTTCTTCGTCATCGCGCTGATCGCGGCGCTGTTCGGGTTCGGGGGCATCGCCGCCGGTGCGGTCGAAATCGCTAAAGTGCTGTTTTTCATTTTTCTGGTGCTGTTTGTTGTATCCCTCGTGGTGGGCCTGTTCCGGCGCATCTAGCGGGCTCTGCAGCAGCTGATGTGCCGCGGCCGATGGTAGCAGGGCGATGCGCAGGTTTGCCGCCTGCCCGCATCGACTGCAGCGGACCGGTCTATTGGCGCCCGCTTGCCGGAGAGGCCAACGTCTCTTCGGGTGAGATCCAGCACCCACTTTAATCTTGAACGACTGGAAGAGCGCCTTGGAGTTTACCGACGCGCTGGACGCGAGCGAACCGCCGCGTGACACGGCCGCGGCGGATGCGCGCGCGGACGCGGCACGCGCGACGGCCGGGCGCCCGACAGATCTGCAAACAACGGCGCTGGTCGTCATGGCGCTGGTGGTGGTGCTGGTCGCTATTCGCATGGCGGCGGCGTTTTTAATTCCGCTCGTCGTCAGCGTGTTTCTTAGTTACACGCTCTCGCCGTTGGTCGCGCGGCTGCAGGCGTGGCGCGTACCGCGCGTAGTCGGCGCCACCGTCGTCATGTCGATCTTCGTCGCGCTATGCGCAGCAGCCGTGTATCGCGCCGGCAGCGACGCCGCCGACCTGCTCGAGCTGTTGCCGCAAGCGGTCGAAAAGGTGCGCCTATCGTTCGCGGCCTGGCAGCACGATGGCCTCAATCCGTTGCATCATGTGCAAGAGACCGCCGCCGAACTTGAGAAGCTTGCCGTGGCCGCACAGCCTGCGCCATCCGGGCCGCCGGCGAAGCCGGCGGCCCCCCCGGCGCTCGATGTGCGTTCAATCCTCGTCGTCGGTACCGGAACCGCCATCATCGTCGCGGGGCAGGTGGTGTCGGTGTTGTTTCTGACTTTCTTTCTCCTCATTGCCGGCAACCTGTTCCGTCACAAGCTGATCCAGGTCGTCGGCCGCTCATTGGGACGACGGAAGATCGCGTTGCGGATTCTCGACGACGTGCATCGCCTGAATCAGCATTATTTCCTGGTGATCGTGGTTGTTAATCTCGCGGTTGGCGCAGCGACTGGGCTGGCGATGCATGCAATCGGCGTCGATCGGGCGCTCGTCTGGGGTGTGGCGGCGACCGTGCTGTGCATCATTCCCTATTTGGGTGCTGCCGCGCTGGCGGCGGCGGCAGGCCTTGCTACCTATGTTCAGCTCGGAGGCTTGGCCCCAGCCTTGCTGGCCATCGGCGCGGTGCTCGCCATTGCCGGCGTGCTCGGCATCGGCTTGCAAACGTGGCTCATGGGTCGCGCGGCGAGAATGAACGCACCGGCGGTTTTTGTCGCGCTGCTCTTTTGGGGCATGTTGTGGGGCGCGTGGGGGCTGCTTCTCGGCGTGCCGATCATGCTGGCGCTGAAGACGGCATGCGATCACGTCCGATCGCTGCGCGGCTGGGGCGCGCTGCTTGGGCCTTGAATCCTTGCGTACGCTTTGCGATGAACGGCAACGGACGGAAAAAATTGCACCAACGCGCCGAGTCGGTCGCAAAAAATTCGTAACCCGCTGTGTTGGAGCAGCAAAGCGAGTGGGTACGCGCGTTGCATTCGACTCGATATAGCGCCGGGGGCGCGCTCTCATTCGTGATTGAACAGGGAGCCTGCAATGAACTGGGATCGTGTGCAAGGCAATTGGAAACAGGTAGCGGGCAAGGTCAAGAAGCAGTGGGGCAAGCTTACGAACGATGTGCTAATCGAGATCAACGGCGAGCGCGACGAGCTGGCCGGCAAGATCCAGGAAGCATACGGGATAACCCGGCATGAGGCGGATCGACAAATCCGTGAGCGGAAGAAGCCGCACTGATTGAGCACCGCAGCGCCGGCAACGCGGGCCGGCCTGAAAGGAGAGTGGAGCGTGGCGGGGAGAACTGACGCGACCGGAACTGGGCTGGCGAGGAGCGCTGCGGCTCAAGTCCGTTCCGGCGAAGCGTTGCCGGTAGCTTGAAATTCCTGGGGGTGACCGCCAATTTGCTGCAAATGGCGCCTCTCGACCCATATTCCCTACCCAGGCTGCGGGCGGTGCAGGATGGATCGGATGTCAAAGCGGTGGAATTTCCCACCGGCTCGCCGACAATCGAACCGGACACCGCACTGCTCGACGCGTATTCGCGCGCGGTGAGCACCGCCGTTGCCCAGGTGCGGCCTTCGGTGGTGCACATCGGGGTCGAACGTGCCGCACGTCGCGGAAAGGCACAGCACGGCTCAGGTTCCGGCTTCATTATCACCCCCGACGGGTATCTGCTCACCAACAGCCACGTCGCGGCCGGCGCCACGGCATTGCAGGCAACGCTGCCCGATGGACGCGTCGTCAGCGGGGAGCTCGTCGGCGACGATGCGGACTCCGATCTGGCGGTGGTGAAAGTCGGCGCCGACCATCTGGCGCATGCACACCTGGGCGATTCATCGCGATTGCGCGTCGGCCAAGTCGCGATCGCCATCGGCAGCCCGTATGGCTTCCAGCACACCGTCACCGCAGGCATCATCAGCGCGCTCGGGCGCTCAATGCGCAGCGCGACAGGACGTCTGCTCGACAACATTATCCAGACCGACGCGGCGCTCAATCCCGGCAATTCGGGTGGTCCGCTGGTCGATTCCAGCGGCACCGTGATCGGCGTCAACACGGCGGTCATTCTGCCCGCGCAGGGGATCTGCTTTGCGATCGCTTCCAACACCGCCGACCGCGTCGCGGTGGCGCTCATTCGCGAAGGACGCGTTCGCCGCGCTTACCTGGGCATCAGCGCCCAGGATCTGCCGCTGCCGCGGCGCGTCGTCCGGCACTTCAATCTGGCGCACGAAACCGGGGCTCGCGTCGAGGCCGTCGCGCCGGACTCGCCCGCGGCACTCGCGGGCGTGCGCGCCGGAGACATCATCGTGGCCCTGGGCGAGACACCGATCACGGGTGTGGATGACCTGCAGCGCGTGCTTACCGGCGGTCGCATCGGTGAGGCCGTCCAGGCGAGCGTGCTGCGCCGCGACCAGCGCCTGCAACTCGTCGTTACGCCACGCGAATCGGTGCCGTCCGCCTGATTGCGCCGCTCGGCGGGCTCGCCCGTCCGGCAAGCGGCTCGCCCGTAAGTCGGCTTGGCAAGGGCCCCCGAACTGTGGAAAAATGGGGTCAACTTGCTGAATCACAGGTGGTTGTGATGCTGGACCGTGACGGCTTTCGGCCGAACGTCGCCATCGTCATCGTCAACTCGAAGAACCTCGTGTTCTGGGGTAAGCGGATCCGCGAGCACGCGTGGCAGTTTCCGCAAGGCGGCATTCATCCCGGCGAGACGCCCGAGCAGGCGATGTATCGGGAACTGAACGAAGAAGTGGGCTTGGCCCCCGGGCACGTCAAGATTCTCGGCCGCACGCGTGAATGGATGCGCTATGAGGTGCCCGCGCACTGGATCAAGCGCGAATGGCGCGGCAGCTATCGCGGCCAGAAGCAGATCTGGTACCTTCTGCGCCTCGTCGGCCGCGACAGCGACGTGTCCCTGCGCGCAAGCGACCATCCCGAGTTCGACGCGTGGCGCTGGCACGATTACTGGATTCCACTCGACAGCGTGATCGACTTCAAGCGCGAGGTGTATCGCCGAGCCTTGACCGAGCTCGAGCGCTTCTTGCACCATCACCCGCAGACCCGGCGGGAGCGCCTGTACGGCTGGGCGCACGCGGTCGTGCCGTCGCCCTACGGCAAGCCCTCCGGCGAGGCCTGAGGCGGCCGCGGGCCAGATCGCGGTGTCGGCCGCGATTGACGACCCCGCGGCCGGGTCAGTGGAACAGATCCATCCCACCCATGTACATGGCGCCGCCGCCAATCACCCTCGAGAAGAGGAATGCGGTCAGCACGAAGCCGAGCAGGATGCCGCAAACCACGACCACGATGGTGTAGCCGATAGCCTTGTCCTGCGGGCATTTCTTCAGCACCGGTACGCCGAGATAGAACGTATACCAGGCATAGATCGCGGCGAGCAGCGCGATGATGCCGCCCAAAATCGGGATGATGAGGAGAATGGCGGCAACCCACGCCGCGGTATAGGAATAGGCTATGAGCTTCAACGACTGGACAAAATTCTTCTCGCCCCCGAACGTCGTAGCGAGTGCGTCGACGATCAGCGCTAGCAGGAAAGTCACGACCAGCGTGATGATGTACTGCACCAACGCCGCCACAATGCTCATTCGAAGCAGCATCGCCAGCGGACCGATCGCCGCCAGGATCGCGACGTAGCCGAGATAGATCGATTGCGGCGTCGCAGATTCCGCCGCGATCTGGGGCCACTCGACCTTCGGTTGCAGCAGAATATTCTTGACGCGTGCGATGAGCTTCACGTCTCCTCCTTCGGGTTTATATCGGCCAGCGCCGCGCAGGCTGGCGCGGGGAGGGAGCGGAGTTTAGGGCAACGGGGCGGAGCTGTCTAACGCGTGCCGCCGGTTTCGCTCGGCCTTAGGCTAGCAGGACAAGATTGTCGCGGTGAATGAGTTCCGGCTCGTCGACGTAGCCCAGGATGGCCTCGATTTCAGACGAAGGCTTGCGCAAGATGCGCAGCGTCTCGGCGGCGCTGTAATTGACGAGCCCGCGGGCAATTTCCTTTCCTTCGCCATCGCAGCAAGCGACGATTTCACCGCGCTCGAACTTGCCTGTGCAAGCGACCACGCCGATCGGCAGCAGACTCTTGCCGTCGCGGGCGAGCGCGGACACGGCGCCGGCGTCGAGCGTCAGCCGGCCGGCAAGCCGCACGTGATCGGCGAGCCACTGCTTGCGCGCGGCGAGCGTGAGCGTTTCGGCGACGAGTTCGGTGCCTATCCGTTCCCCCGCGGCGAGCCGCGTCAACACGTCTTCGGCCCTCCCGCTGGCGATCACCGTCGACGCGCCGCTGCGCGCCGCGCGCTTCGCAGCCAGCACCTTGGTCAGCATGCCACCGCGGCCGAGCACGGAGCCCGCGCCGGCGGCGATCGACTCCAGCGCCGGATCGCCGGCCTTCGCCTGGCGAACGAGCGTCGCCGCTGGGTCCTTGCGCGGGTCGGCGTTGTAGAGCCCTTCCTGGTCGGTGAGCAGCAAAAGAACGTCGGCCTCAATCAAGTTGGTCACCAGCGCGCCGAGGGTATCGTTGTCCCCCAGCCGGATCTCGTCGGTCGTCACCGTGTCGTTTTCATTGATGATCGGGATCACGCCCAAACCGAGCAGGGTGAGCAGCGTGGAGCGGGCATTCAGGTAGCGCCGACGGTCGGCGAGATCCTCGTGCGTGAGTAGAATCTGCGCGGTGCGCAGCCCGAAGCGCGAAAACGCGGTCTCGTAGGCCTGCACGAGCCCCATCTGGCCCACCGCGGCCGCCGCTTGCAGGGCATGGATCGCGGCCGGCCGCTGCGTCCATCCCAGCCGCTGCATGCCCTCGGCGATGGCGCCGGAGGAAACGAGCACGATTTCCTTGCCCGTCGCCCGCAGCGCCGCGATCTGTTCGGCCCAGCGCCCGACCGCGGCGTGATCGACGCCGCGACCGCTGGCGGTCACCAGACTTGAGCCGACTTTGATGACCAGTCGCCCGGCGCGAGCAACCGTCGATGCGGAGGAGGTTACGCTCATGGCATGGTGGCGACGGCAGGCTGCGCCGGGTGCCGGTCAAGCCACTCCATGAGCGCGTAGACCAGTGGCCGGCAACCCTCGCCGTTGATCGCCGACACGGCAAAAACGGGGCCCTTCCAGCGATAGGCCTTAACGAACGCCGCTACCCGTTCCGCGCGGTTGTCTGCGGCAATGAGATCGAGCTTGTTCAACACCAGCCAGCGCGGCTTGTTGTAGAGCGCCTCATCGTAGCGCCTGAGCTCCTTGACGATCGCGCGCGCCTCGACGAGCGGATCGACTGCCCCATCGAGCGGCGCGAGGTCTACCACGTGCAACAGCAGGCGCGTGCGCTGCAGATGGCGCAGGAAGCGATGGCCGAGTCCCGCGCCTTCGGCTGCGCCTTCGATGAGCCCGGGAATGTCTGCCACGACGAAGCTGCGGCTGGGATCGACTCGAACCACGCCCAGGTGCGGCGCCAGGGTCGTGAACGGATAGTCGGCCACGCGCGGTCGCGCGGCTGAGATCGCGCGGATCAGCGTTGATTTGCCCGCGTTGGGCATACCCAGCAGCCCGACATCGGCGAGAACCTTGAGCTCCAGGTTGAGCCGCCGCTGTTCGCCTGCCTGGCCAGGCGTTGCCCGGCGTGGAGCGCGGTTCGTGCTCGACTTGAAATGCAGATTGCCCAGGCCCCCCTCGCCACCCTTGGCGACCAGCGCGCGTGCGCCATCGCTGGCGAGGTCGGCGACGAACGCGCCCGTGGTGGCGTCGGTGATCACCGTGCCAACTGGCACGCGCAAAACGAGGTCGGACCCGCCGCGTCCGTACTGGTCGGCGCCGCGGCCGTTCTCGCCCGACTTGGCGCGATGAATGCGCGCATAGCGATAGTCGATGAGCGTGTTGAGATTGCGGTCGGCCAGGGCGTAGATGCTTCCCCCGCGTCCGCCGTCGCCGCCGTCGGGACCTCCGCGCGGAACGTACTTCTCGCGCCGGAATGACACCACGCCATTGCCGCCGTTTCCGGCGAGGACCTCGATCGCCGCTTCGTCGAAGAACTTCACGTTTTCGGGCGCGTGGCCGGCGACCGGCGGAAGAGTATGAAGCGCTCGGTGCCATCGCCGCGGCGGTGGCCTTCCCAGATCTTGATCCAGCCGGAGTTGGGCGGGTCCGACGCCTCCCCGCGCCCGACCTGGAGCAGCAGCGCGGCACAACGTTTCGCTCCCGGAGCATCGTCGCGGACGGTGACGATGCCGGCAAAATATTCCAGCAATGCCCGCTGCGGTTCGCCGAGGTTGCGACCGGCGATGCAGGTTCCGGCGGGAAGCGCGGCGGCGAGCGATTCGACAACCGAACGATAGCTGCGGCGCGAGTCGACATAGGGCAGCCAGATGGTGGCGAAGAGGCCCCAGGCGAGGGTCATTCCGGCCGCCCAATTGAGCACCGCCCGCCGATTCGAGCGCCGCGCGGGACGCACCAGCACCAGCCATAACAGCGTAAGGAACAACGAGGCCAACGCCGGCAGCAATTGCCACGGCGGCCGGTAACCCGGCTCGGTATCAAGAAACAGCTGCGCCACCGCGTCCGGCAGGCCGCTGCGCAAGGATACGAGCCACAGGCCCCAGAGCAAGACGGCGATCAGGCCGAAGGTAAGGATGCCGAACCAATCCAAGGCTCCGGAGTAGCTGCGCTTCAGCGTGTCCACCTCGGCCGCCCCGAGCAAGACCAGCGGCACCAGCAGTGGCAGGGCGAGACTTGCATGAGGCTCCGGCGCGGCCGACAGGACCACGAGCAGGATGCAGAACATCATACCGGGCAGTTCCACCCCCGGTGTCGAGAGGCTGCCGTTGTAACCACGCCCCCGAACCCACAGCGTCCACAGCGCTAGCGGCAACGCCGGCCACGCGAACCAGGGCATATTCTTGAGGTAATAGAGCGGTTCCCACGGCGGCGCGTTCGCCGTCAGGCCGAAGTAGTGGGCGAAACTCTGCGCGTCTGCCCACTGCGCAAAAAGCGTCGGCGAACGCAGATACAATGCCGCCGGCCAGGCGACGACCAGCGGCACCGCGACGACAAGGGCCGATGCCACGCACAGTGCATAGCTGCGGGTTCGCCAGGGAGCGAACAGCGCCAGGGACACGGCGGTGATGACGATGATCGCCACCGCGATCGGTCCGCGGGAAAGGAAGGCCACGCCGACGGCGAGCCCGAGCAACGCGCCGCCACCAAGGGGCCGGCGCAAAGCCAGCGCCAGCGCATACAGCGCGAGCGCATCGGCGAGCAGCAGGCCGATTTCCGGGGAGAGCAGATGACCGCGGTCCCAGAGGCCGACGCAACCGACGAAGATGAGTCCGGGCAGCCAGCGGAATGCGGGGCCATAGAGCTCGCGTCCGGCGAGCCCGAGCAGCCACAGCGTGGCGCCGACGAACAGTCCGACCGCGGCGTGCGCGCCATCGTGCAACGGCAGGATGCCGCGCAACGCCCAGGCGGTGGCGGCGGCCATGGCGGGCAACAGCGGGGGGCGATCCGGCACCGGCATGCCGGCTAAGTGCGGCACCACCCAATCGCCTTGCTTGAGCATGTCGTAGGCAATGCCGAAGGCGGTTGCGTCGTCAGCCTTCCACGGATCGTGGCCGAACAGCCCAAGCACGATCCACACCGCGCACAGCAGCACCAGGCCGAGTTGCTTCAAGCCCCGATAAGGTCCGGAAGGCGACAGGTCCGCGTCGCCGTCGGCGCGGGTCAGGTCAGCAGAGAGCGGCACGGGTTCCTCATGCCGGCATTGTCCGGCTCATGTCCGGCCGCGGCAATTGCTTGTGATGCATCGCCCGACGCCGCGCGCGGCGCAATGCAAAAAGGCAGCCTAAGCTGCCTTTTTTGCTGGGGCGCAGGACGCGCTGGTCACGCCGCCGCCTTGTTCTTGCCGGCGTAGCGCTGGCGGAATTTCTCCACCCGGCCCGCCGTGTCGACAATCTTCTGCTTGCCCGTGTAGAAAGGATGGCAAGCCGAGCACACCTCGACGTGTAACGGCTTGTTGACCGTCGAACGTGTCGTGAACGTGTTGCCACAGCTGCACGTGACCTGAATCTCGCTGTATTGCGGGTGGATAGCGGTTTTCATCGAAGCACCTGTCCATGGGCCGAGCGCGCGGCCGCGTTGCCCCCTCGTTTGCATGGTAGGCAAAAATAGCTAGCCTGTTCAACGACTTACCATACAACGCCTGCAACCGAAGCAGCGCAGTATGCACGCGATTGCGCTGCATTGCAACAGGATATGCGGTCGAACCGGCCGCGCTCAAGCGGGGGCCGACAGGCGGGCGGGGCGGTCAGCCCCGGCGCATCGAGTCGAAGAACTCCGCGTTATTTTTCGTCTGCTTGACCTTGTCGACCAGAAATTCGGTGGCCTCGAGGTCGTCCATCGGGTACAGGAGCTTGCGCAGAACCCAAACCTTCTGCAGCACGTCCTGTTTGAGCAGCAGTTCCTCCTTGCGCGTCCCGGAGCGGTTGACGTTGATAGCCGGATAGGTTCGCTTCTCGGCCATCCGTCGATCGAGGTGAATTTCCATGTTCCCCGTGCCCTTGAACTCCTCGTAGATCACGTCGTCCATGCGCGATCCGGTGTCTATCAGGGCGGTGGCGATGATGGTGAGCGAGCCACCTTCCTCGATATTGCGCGCGGCGCCGAAGAAGCGCTTGGGGCGCTGCAGGGCATTGGCGTCGACACCGCCGGTCAGTACCTTGCCCGAGGCCGGTACGACCGTGTTGTACGCACGCGCGAGCCGGGTGATCGAGTCGAGCAGGATCACCACGTCTTTCTTGTGCTCGACCAAGCGCTTCGCCTTTTCGATCACCATTTCGGCGACCTGCACGTGCCGGGTCGCCGGCTCGTCGAAGGTACTGGCAACGACTTCACCGCGGACGGTGCGCGTCATTTCGGTGACTTCTTCCGGCCGTTCGTCAATCAGCAGCACGATGAGAATTACGTCCGGATAGTTGGCGGCAATCGAGTGCGCGATATGCTGCAGCATCACCGTTTTGCCGGACTTCGGGGAGGATACGAGGAGGCCTCGCTGGCCCTTGCCGATTGGCGCGACGATGTCGATGATGCGCCCGGTAATGTTCTCCTCCGCCTTGATGTCACGCTCGAGGATGAGCGGCTCATCCGGAAACAGCGGCGTCAGGTTCTCGAACAGGATCTTGCTCTTCGCATTCTCCGGCGGCTCGCTGTTGACCTTGTCGACCTTGACCAGCGCAAAGTATCGCTCGCCGTCCTTCGGGGTACGGATTTCACCCTCGATGGTGTCGCCGGTGTGCAGGTTGAAGCGGCGGATCTGCGAGGGCGAGATGTAGATGTCGTCCGTCCCGGCGAGATAGCTCGTATCGGGGGAGCGCAGGAAGCCGAACCCGTCCGGCAGGACTTCGAGGGTGCCGTCACCGAAGATGCTCTCGCCCTTCTTCGCCTGGTTCTTGAGCAGGGCGAAGATGAGGTCGTGCTTGCGCATCCGGTTGGCGCCGTCGATCTCGTTGACGTTAGCGATCTCGACTAACTCCGTCACGGGTTTAGACTTGAGGTCGGACAGGTGCATAGCGGTGTGCGGGTGGCGGGGTGAGCAAGCGCGGCGCGAAAAAGACGGCCGCTTGAATCAATGTGGGGTTTGGCGCCGGAAGCATGCAGCGCCGGTGATGGCGACCCGCGGTGCGGTCCGACTCAGCTCGGATCCACGTCTAGCCCGCGCCCGCGGGCGCGGCAATTCATCAAAAGCCTAGCCGGTTCGATGGGGCCTGTCAAATAGGGCGTCGAGCCGGGAAGACCTCAGAGTTGGCTGTCGAGGAAGGCGGTCAGCTGCGATTTGGACAGCGCGCCGACTTTCTGCGCCGCAACCTGCCCACCTTTGAACAGGATAAGGGTGGGGATGCCCCGGATGCCGTACTTGGCCGGCGTACCCGGGTTGGCGTCGACATCGAGCTTAGCCACCGTGACCCGTCCGGCGTAATCCTTGGCCACCTCGTCCAATATCGGGGCGATCATCTTGCACGGCCCGCACCATTCCGCCCAGTAGTCGACAAGCACCGGCGTGCCCGCCTTGAGGACATCGGTGTCGAAGCTCGCGTCGGTGACGTGCTTGATGTTTTCGCTCATGCGATCCTCGCTGGAATTGGCGCGGCGGCCATCAGGGCTATGATGTACGAACCGGCCAAGCAGGAATTAATCGTACGTTAGCTGAAAGGTGTGTGCCGCGCAAGACTTGAATCGCGCGCCCTGATCGAGGGCCAAGCTGGGGGCGAATTTGGTAGAATCAACATCTCGGCTAATGCCGGAGTTGAAGGCCGATGACCTACGTTGTTACCGAAAGCTGCATCCGCTGCAAGTACACCGACTGCGTCGACGTCTGTCCGGTGGACTGCTTCCGCGAGGGGCCGAATTTCCTGGTAATCGACCCTGACGAATGCATCGATTGCACGTTGTGTGTGGCCGAGTGTCCGGTGGAGGCGATCTTTGCCGAAGACGACGTGCCGGCCGACCAGCAATCGTTCAAGGCGCTCAACGCGGAACTGTCGAAGCTGTGGAAGCCGATCATCGAACGCAAGCCGGCGCCGGCCGATGCCGACGAATGGAAGACCGTCAAGTCTAAAGTGGGCCTCCTCGAGCGTTGACCGGCCTTGGCGCAAACACGTAAAATGCGCCGGTTTCGCCCGCGGCTGGCCTCTGCCTCCACGATGAAATTGACGTCGCTCTGCGCCATGCTGGCACTCTTGGTCGTGCCGGCGTTCGCCTGGAGCCAGACTGCGCTCACCGGCAATCCGGTCGCCGGCGAGGAAAAGAACCAGATGTGCGGCGGCTGTCATGGCATCGACGGATGGCGCACCGCCTATCCGGAGGTCTACGGCGTGCCTAAGATCGGCGGCCAGCATCCGGCCTATATCGTCAAGGCGCTGCAGGAATACAAGAACGGCGAGCGCAGCCACCCGTCGATGCGCGCCATCGCGGCGTCGCTCTCAGACCAGGACATGGCGGACCTCGCGGCGTATTACGGCGGGAACGAGACCGGTGTCGCGAGCAAGTGAGGTGGCGATGAAGGCGACCCTGTGCTGGCTTTTCGCCGCGCTGGGGTTCGGCGCGGCCGCAGTGGCTGGCGCCGCCGACCTCAAGGCGGGCGAAGCCAAGGTCAAGGAGGTCTGCCAGGCTTGCCACGGCCTCGATGGCAATACGCCGACGCCGGACTATCCCAAGCTCGGAGGCCAGCGCCCCGACTACCTCGCCAAGGCACTGCGTGATTACAAGTCAGGCGCGCGCAAGAACGCCATCATGGCCGCGTTTGCCGGTGCCTTGACGACCCAGGACATCGACAACCTTGCCGCGTATTACGCGGCCCAACCGGCGGTGCTCGTCGTCAAGCACTGACCCGCTAAGCGGCAGCCCTGGCCCTGGCCATCCTAGCCGGGAGTCTTCCTGCGGAACTCGCACAGATCGACAATCCGGCACTCCGGGCACTTGGGCTTTCGCGCCAGGCAGACGTAGCGCCCGTGCAGGATCAGCCAATGATGCGCGTCGTGCAGGAATTCTTTGGGCGTGAACTTCACGAGCTTGCGTTCAACTTCCTCGGGCGTCTTGCCCGGCGCCAGGCCGGTGCGGTTGGCGACGCGAAAGACATGGGTGTCCACCGCGATCGTTGGCTGCCCGAAGGCCACGTTGAGCACGACGTTCGCGGTCTTGCGTCCGACCCCTGGAAGCGCGACCAGTGCCGCCTGGTCGGCGGGAACCGCGCCGCCGTGCACCTCGAGCAGCTGCCGACATAGCGCGATGATGTTCCTGGCCTTGGTGCGATAGAGGCCGATGGTTCGAATGTAGGGAATGAGGCCCGTCTCGCCGAGCTCGAGCAGAGCGCGTGGCGTGTTCGCGACCGGAAAGAGCTTGGCCGTGGCCAGGTTCACGCTGCGGTCGTTGGCCTGCGCCGAGAGCACGACCGCAACGAGTAGTTCGAACGGCGAGCGATATTCGAGTTCGCTGCGCGGATGCGGATTCTGCGCGCGCAGGCGGCGAAAGATCTCCAGGCGTTTGGCCGGGTTCAATCGAGACCACCCAAGCGGCGCAACCGTGCGAGCCGTTCCGGTTCGCTGGCCTGCAGGCCAGCGTCCGGCGCGAGCATCTCGTAGGCCCGGGCGAAGTTCGCCTGTGCGGTCGCGGCATCGCCCTTCGCCAGGAGCAGTTCACCCAGCTCCTCGTAGACATAGCCGTCCGGGGCGTTAATCGCCGCATATTCGGCCGCCAGTTGCCGCTGCATCGCCAGGGCTTCGTCGTAGCGGCCGAGCGAGCGGTAGGCGCGCGCGATCGCCCAGCGCGCGACGAGCACGTCGCGCGGATCGCCGCGCGCCTCCCAGGCCGGCAATGCCTTCTCAAAATAGGCCAGCGCGGTCGAATAATCGCCGCGATCGTGGTAAGTCCAGCCGATGTTGTTATAGAGCGACGCAAGCCAGCGCCCGGCGCGCGGGTCGCGCGTACTTTCGGTCATCGCCAGCGCTTCAAGGTTCCACTGCAAACGCTCATCGGCGGGCGCGGCGATGCCGAGCATGTGCGCGGCATCGATGGCGAGAAAATCCTCGCCCGCCGCCCGCGCGCGCTGGAGCGCATCGCGGAACAACGGCACAGCCCTCGCCGCCTGCTGCGAGGAATTAAATACCCGGCCGCGCTCGAGCAGATAGCGCACCGTCACGCGTTCGGGGCTGCCGCGCAGGGCTCGCTCGACACCATTGAGCGTGACCTGCGCCGCATCGAATTTCCGTTGCAAGCCCTGCGCCCGCGCGAGCTGCGTCAGAAGCTCCAGCTGGGCCGCCGAGCCGGGCGGCAAGGCGGACAGTTCGGCACGGAAGCGCGCCTCCGATTCGGCCGGACGATCGAAGTCCCAAGCGCGATCGAGCCAGGCTACGTCAAGCGCCGTGTTGGCGGGGGTTACACCCAAAACCGGCATGGCAAGCCCGAATGCAATCGTCAGTGTCAGCAGCAGCGCCGCACGGCGACCCATGTCCGAGGCGTGCGCTACGCCCGCGAACGCGCCGCCGACCGCGCCGCGCGCCGGGCACGCGCACGGGAAAGCGCGGCGGCGACCGCAGCCTGTCGCCGCGCGCGCGCAGGGTCGGTGCCGGAGATCGAGTTGGGAGGCGCCTTCGGCGCACCACGTCCGGAGGCCCGTCGGTCGTGCCTCGCGCTGTGGTCAGCGTAGCGCTGTCGCGCCAGGCCGGCCTCGGTACGGGTCCATTCGCGTCCGTCCGCAAGCAGCGCGATGCAGTTGACCGGGCAGGGCGGCAGGCAGAGTGCGCAGCCGGTGCAGTGCACGGCGAGCACGGTGTGCATGAGCTTGGCGGCACCGACTATGGCGTCGACAGGGCACGCCGCGATGCACAGGGTGCAGCCGATGCACAGCGCTTCGTCGATCCGCGCGACAACGCGGGGACCCGGTTCACCGCGCGAGGGATCCAGGGGTAGCGGCGGGACATCGAGCAGCGCCGCGAGGGCCACCACGGTGACCTCGCCGCCGGGCGGACAGCGATTGATCGCCGCGGTCCCCTGCGCGATCGCCTGAGCATAGGGGCGGCAACCGTCGTAGCCGCAGCGCCGGCATTGCGTCTGCGGCAGCAGCGCATCGATGCGCTCGACGAGCGCGGCGGGGGCGTCTTGCTTCATGCCGCCATTCTACCGTTGGGGCAGGAGCGGGGCGAAAGGCCGCATCCTTTGCCCTGCGCTTGCGACAGCTGCCCGGTGCGGGGCTGAGGCAGCTGCCATAGTTCGCAGCGCGAAAGCCGGCGCCCGGGAGGGCCGATCGGGTGCCAGGACCTGCCATCCGCGCCCTTGGCGGCCCGTCCGCCGCCCGGATGCTGCGCTTCGTCGCCGCACCTCTGGCAGGCCGCGCGGGGGGTCGCGAAAGTGGCGGTGCAGATCGGAGGGGCGGTCGCAGTGGTCCGACCCCCGTCCGCTGTGCTCAAATGACCGTGGGAGTGGCTATGCACAAGCTGAAATTCGACGATCACCTGTCGCCCGGATCCGATTTCGGTTGCGCCGAGCACTCCGCACACCCCCTGGAACTGATCGCGTACTTTCGCCGCTTCCGGCCCAGCGTCCCGCGCAACCTGCTCTACACGTTCATCTGGAACATGGGTTTCGTCGCGGTGTTCACCGTGCTCACCCTGCTCTACTACCCCCAGGTGCATCTGTCGCGCGTGCTTTGGGCCGATTTCGTGCTTGCCAACTGCATCGGCTATCTGATTCACGCCGAATTCGCGCTGGGAAACAGGATGCTGGGGCCATGGATTGGGCGCCAGGGATTCGCCGTGCGTTGCGCCTATTACGCCGCAATCACCACCGCTGGCGTGTTCGGCGGGTACTGGCTTGGCTTCACGCTGCTGCACTGGAGCGATGCGCGCGGCTCCATCTTTTCGGCCCAGGGTGCTATCGACATTGTTTTTCTGAGCCTTATCATCTCCGGCATCCTGGCCTCAATCTTCCTCGCGCGCGAGCGCCAAGCCCGGGCCGAGGCAGCGTTCCAGCGCGAGCGGGCCCGCGTTGAGGCGTCAGAGCATCAATTCCACCTCGCACAGCTTAAGATGCTCGAAGCGCAGATTGAGCCGCACTTCCTTTACAACACGCTGGCCAACGTGATCAGCCTGGTCGACGCCGACCCGGCGGCGGCGAAGCGGATGGTGGCGCGGCTCATCGACTACCTGCGCTATGCCGCCCAGGCGGGAGGGACGGGCGAGGCGACGGTGGGGCGACAGATCGAGCTGTTGCAGGCATACCTCGACTTGATGGCCCTGCGCACCAACGCGCGTCTTTCCTACCGAGTCGAGATGGCGCCGGACGTGGCCGCCCTGCCTTTGCCGCCGATGCTCCTGCAACCTCTGGTGGAAAACGCAATCAAGCATGGTCTGGAACCGAAAGTCGCCGGGGGGCAGGTCTGCGTTGGCGCCCGGCGCGAAGACTCGCTGCTCGTGCTGACGGTCGCGGACAACGGTCTTGGCTTTCGCACCACGCGCGGTGACGGCACGGGCGGTTTGGGCCTCGCCAATCTGCGCGCGCGACTGGAGAGCCTTTACGGCGCGCGGGCGCGAATGACGATCGAGGACACCCAGCCGGGAACGATGGTGACGCTCGCCCTCCCCATCGGCTTGGTGCCATGAGCGAAGCGGCGCCGCGCGCTCTGATCGCCGACGACGAGCCGCATCTCGCCGCCTATCTGCGCGAACGTCTCGCCGCGATCTGGCCAGATCTCCATATCGTCGGCGTCGCAGGCGATGGCCCGGAGGCGCTGCGCCTCATCGATGCGCACGACCCCGACGTTTTGTTTCTGGACATACGTATGCCCGGCCTGACCGGCCTCGAGGTGGCGCGCCGAGTGGCCGCGGGGGTGCACGTCGTGTTCGTCACGGCCTACGACCAGTACGCAGTGAGCGCGTTCGAGCGCGAGGCGATCGACTATGTGCTCAAGCCGGTCAGCGACGAACGCCTGCGCGAGACGGTGCGTCGCCTGCGCGAGCGGATCAGGAGCGCAGCGCCGCCGGAGGGTCTTGCCGCGGCGCTCGAAACGCTCGGCCGCATGCTGCCCGCGCTCGCCGGATCGGTCCCGGGCGCCCCGGAGCGTCTGGCATGGGTTCGCGCCGCGATCGGCAATCAGGTGCGCCTGATCGCGGTCGACGAAGTCTGCTATTTCAAGGCCAACGACAAGTACACGAGCGTGTTCACACGCGACGGCGAAGCACTGATCCGAACCTCGCTTAAGGAACTCTCCGAGCAACTCGACCCGGCGCGCTTCTGGCAGATTCACCGCGGCACCATCGTCAACCTGGCCCATGTCGCCAGCAGCACGCGCGATCTCTCGGGACGGATCCAGGTCCGGCTCAAGTCTCGCCCGGAGATGCTCGCCGTGAGCCGCGCCTTCGCCCATCGGTTCCGACAGATGTGACCCCGGCGTTGCGTGTTGTGGCGCGTTGGTCGAGAATGCCCGCAGCAGGTTTGTCGCCACGGCATGCCCCCCCACTCCCATTCGGCCGACCGGGGCCACGATCACGCGCACGCAGCGTCTGCTAGAGAGCGGCGCGCGTTGTGGATTGCGCTGGTGCTGACGGCCGGATTCGCCGTCGTTGAGGCGGTCGGCGGATGGTGGGCCGGCTCGCTCGCCTTGCTCTCCGACGCCGGGCACATGGTCACCGATGTCGCGGCACTGGCCATTGCCATGTTCGCGCAACATCTCGCGCAGCGGCCGCCCTCGCGGCGGGCAAGCTACGGCTACGCCCGCGCCGAGGTGCTCGCCGCGTTCAGCAATGCGCTGATCATGCTTGCGGTCGTGGGCTGGATTGCCTTCGAGGCGGTCCGTCGCCTGCTCTCGCCGGCTCCGGTCGCAGGCGGGCTCGTGATCGCCGTGGCTGCGGCCGGCCTCGCCATCAACGTGCTTTGCGCTTGGCTCTTGTCCGGCGGTGGCAGCTTGAACAGGCGCGCTGCGTTGGTGCACGTTTTCGGCGACATGGCGGGCTCGGTCGCCGCGCTCGTTGCCGGCGCAGTCATCGCCGCAACGGGCTGGCTGCCGATTGATCCGTTGCTGTCGCTGTTTGTGGCGGTGCTGATACTGCGCTCGACGTGGTTGCTGCTCAAAGCGGCGACGCCAATTTTGATGCAGGGCGTTCCTGCCCATCTTTCCTACGATGAGATCGGCCGTGCACTGACACGTGTACCCGGCGTGGCCACCGTTCACGATCTGCACGTCTGGCACATGACGAGCGAGCGCGCCGCGCTGTCAGCCCATCTGCTCATTCGCGACCCCGCCGAATGGCCCGATACCCTGGCTGCCGCGCAACGCCTGCTCGCGGAGCGATTCGGCATCGACCACGTCACGCTCCAACCGGCGTGGTGCTCGCCGGTTCCCGGCAAGCGCGTGATTCCGCTGACACCGGTGTCGGCCGACGACACGCCGCGCGTGCACTAGGTCTGCCGGCGGCGACAGCGCCAGCATCTGCCTTAAGCCCGAGGACGGGTTCGCCGCTGGCGCGGCGCGGCCGCCGCGCTAGCGCTCCCGGCCGCCGGGCCGCTGCACCGGACAGGCTGGCCGCGCGCGGCACCTGCGCGTAACATGGCAAGCCCGTCGGCCGCCTTCGTGCCAGCGCGCATGATCATCGAGTCACTGCTCGACACCGACCTCTACAAGTTCACGATGATGCAGGTCGTGCTGCATCATTTTCCGGGGGCGGAGGTCGAATATCACTTCAGGTGCCGCACGCCAGGCGTGGACCTGACGCCCTACATCGGGCAGATCGAGCGCGAGATTGCGGCGCTGTGCGGACTGACCTTCTCGCGCCGCGAGCTTAACTACCTGCGCTCCTGGCGCTTCTTCAAGAGCGATTTCGTCGATCTCCTCGGGCTGTTCCACATGAACGAGCGGTTCATCAAGGTGCGGCCCTCGCCGCTGGCGCCGGGCGAAATCGACATCGTGATCAGGGGCCCTTGGCTGCACACGATCCTGTTCGAGGTCCCTGTATTGGCGATCGTGAGCGAAGTCTATTTCCGCAACACCCAGCCGCAGCCCGATTTCGAGCAGGGGCGGCAACGACTCAACGCCAAAATCGAGCGGATCAACGCCGTGTCAGATCCTGAATTTCGCATTGCCGATTACGGCACCCGGCGGCGCTTCTCGGGGCGCTGGCAGGAGGAAGTTGTCCTCGCGCTCAAGCAGCGCATCGGCGCCAAGTTCGTCGGCACGAGCAACGTCTATTTCGCCCTTCAGCACGGACTGACGCCGCTGGGTACGATGGCGCATGAATACCTGCAGGCTTGCCAAGCGGTCGGCCCGCGTCTGCGCGACTCCCAGGTCTTCGCGTTCAATACCTGGGCCCGCGAGTACCGCGGCGACCTCGGCATCGCCCTTTCCGATGTCTGCGGGATGGACGCATTCCTGCGCGACTTCGACCTGTTCTTCTGCAAGCTGTTCGACGGGGTGCGCCACGATTCGGGCGACCCGTTCGAATGGGGTGAGAAGCTGATCGCGCATTACCAGAAGATGCGCATCGACCCGCGCTCGAAGACGATGGTCTTCTCCGATTCGCTCAACGTGCCGCTGGCAATCAAGCTGTTCGAGTACTTTCGCGGTCGCATGCAGACCGCGTTCGGGATCGGCACAAACCTGACCAACGACCTAGGCTACGAAGCGCTGCAGA
Source organism: uncultured beta proteobacterium (assembly GCA_963763625.1). Taxonomy (GTDB): domain Bacteria; phylum Pseudomonadota; class Gammaproteobacteria; order Burkholderiales; family Casimicrobiaceae; genus PALSA-1003. The sequence goes on from CAVXPH010000006.1 coordinate 441,966, forward strand.
TCGTGATCAAGATGACCCGCTGCAACGGCCAGCCGGTGGCGAAAATCAGCGACGAGCCGTCGAAGCAGATGGATTACGACCCGGCCTATGTCGCCTATCTGCGCGAGGTGTTCCAGGTGCCGGAGCAGCCGGTATCGTCCGAGACGGCGAGCGTTGAATCGGACTGAGCATCGCGCGCGGGGCGCGGCGCGTCAGCGGACTGCGAGACGGCGGGTGTAGGCTGCAAGGACCTCGTCTTTTGCGCATGCGAAGACGACCTGCTCGAGCGCGTCGAGGCCTTCGAAACCGCGCACCGCGTCAATCGCGATCGGGACCGCCAGCTCGAGCGGGAAGCCATAGGCTCCGCAGCTGATGGCCGGGAAAGCAATCGAGGCGAGATTGTTGGTGCGGGCGAGCTCCAGCGCACGCCGATAGCACGACGCGAGCAGCTGCGCTTCGCCGCTGTGACCGCCGCGCCATACCGGCCCGACGGTGTGAATCACGTGCCTTGAGAGAAGCCGATAGCCGGCGGTGATTTTCGCATCGCCCGTCGGGCAGCCGCCCAGCCCACGGCATGCGGCGAGCAACTCCGGTCCGGCAGCACGGTGGATCGCGCCGTCGACACCGCCGCCGCCGAGCAGGGTGCTGTTGGCCGCGTTGACGATGGCGTCGATGTCGAGCCGGGTAATGTCGGCCAGAACGGCGTGCAGTGAGGCGCCCATCGGCGTGCCAGTATAGCAAGCTGGGGCAGGCGGCTGTCGCCGTCAGGCGCTTGGGTCTATAGTAGCGCGATGGCCTCACCCAATCCGGTCAACACACCACCCGCGCCCGCAACCGCGGTGGATGGTCCGGCAGTGCGCCCGACGCGCCCTGCGGACCGACGCCTGCGGCTGGACGACGTCCTTAAGCTGATGGTTGCCGACGGACTGGTTACCGCCGCCGACGCCGACCGGCTTTCTCGTTCCCGCACCCAGCGCTTCGACCATCCGCTGGAATTGATCGCCGACCAAAAGTGGCGCTCACTGCTCCCGCCGCGGCCGCAGCTCACGCTCGAAACGCTGGTCGAATGGCTGGCCACGAAGCTCGGTGTGCCCTACCACCACATCGATCCGTTGAAGATCGATCTGGTCGCGGTCACCAACACGATGTCGAACGCCTACGCGGAGCGCTACCGCATCCTCCCGGTCGCGCTTGCCAATGGCGAGCTGACGGTCGCAACCGGCGAGCCGTTCGTGCGCGCGTGGGCCGACGAGCTGGAAAAGATCCTGCATTTGAAGAGCATCAAACTCGTCTTCGCCAATCCGCAGGACATCAAGCGCTTTGTGGGCGAGTTCTTCACCCTTGCGCGCTCGATCAAGAAGGCGCAGGAGACCACACGCGGGGAAGTGTCGCTCGCGCGCAATTTCGAGCAGCTGGTCGAACTCGGACGGCAGGGCGCGCTCGATGCCAACGACCAGCACGTCGTTCACATCGTCGACTGGCTGTGGCAATACGCGTTCGAGCAGCGCGCCTCCGACATTCATGTCGAGCCGCGACGCGACGCGGGCATCGTCCGCTTTCGGATCGACGGTGTTCTGCATCAGGTCTACGCGATCCCCAATCCGGTGCTGCTGGCGATGACAAGCCGGATCAAGCTTCTGGCGCGCATGGAGATAGTCGAGAAGCGGCGGCCCCAGGATGGACGGATCAAGACCGTGTCGCCGACAGGGCAGGAGATCGAGCTGCGCATCTCGACGATGCCGACTGCCTTCGGCGAGAAGGTCGTCATGCGCGTCTTCACGCCCGAAGTACTCATTCGCGACTTCCAGGAACTCGGCTTTGGCGGCGATGACTACGCGCGCTGGGACAAGATGATCCGCGAGCCCAACGGCATCATCCTGGTTACCGGCCCGACCGGGTCGGGAAAGACGACGACGCTCTATTCGACGATGAAGCAGCTCGCAACGCCGGAGGTCAACGTCTGCTCGGTCGAGGACCCGATCGAAATGATTGCACCGGAGTTCAACCAGATGCAGGTGCAGCCGGCGATCAACGTCGACTTCGCCAATGGCGTGCGTACGCTGTTGCGGCAGGACCCGGACATTATTATGGTCGGGGAAATCCGTGACCGTGACACGGCCGATATGGCGGTGCAGGCCGCACTGACCGGGCACTTGGTGCTGTCGACCCTGCACACTAATGACGCGCCGAGCGCGGTCACGCGCTTACTCGACCTTGGCGTGCCACCGTATCTCATCAGCTCGACCCTGCTCGGTGTCATGGCGCAGCGACTCATCCGCACGCTTTGCCCGCATTGCAAGGCGCCCGGGGATCCGCCGGACGAGGAGACCTGGCGGATGTTGACGGCGCCGTTCCGCGCCGACTTGCCGCAGGAGACCAAGATGCCGGTGGGCTGCCTCGAATGCCGGATGACCGGTTACTTCGGCCGCGTGGGCCTGTACGAGATCATGACGCTGACGCCGGCAATGCGCCGCCTCGTCCACTCCGATGGCGATGATGCGAAGTTGCGCGAGCAGGCATATCGCGAGGGCATGAAACCGCTGCGCGTCTCCGGCGCGAGCAAGATTGCCGCCGGGCTGTCGACGACTGAAGAGGTGGTGAAGGTCGCGCCGCTGGGCTGATTGTGTCCTGTCAGGGCGCGGTCGCCTGGCCGGTCTCAATGAAACGCACCAGCCGGCCGAATTGCTCGCCAAGCACCGTGTTGACTGCAGGCGCGATCTTGTCGAGGGCGCTCCCGCTGGCGCCGTTTACCGCGTAGATCAGGGTCAGCACGGTTGCCGCGGAGACGCTTTTCGCGTCCGGCGTGAGTTGGAACGTAAGCACGCCGTTTACGGCTCCGGCCTGCAACGGCCCCAAGGCGGATTGCAAGCGCAGCATCTGGTCGCGCAAAACCATGATTACGCGCCCGTGTTCGACGTTGCCGTCCTTCCAGCGCTCGCAAAAACAGCCTCCTGCCTCGGCCTTCAGGCTCAGGTTGGCCGCATTGCCCGACCAGGTATGCTCGCCGCTCCACCAGCGGTCGATGGCAGTAAGCGCCGCGAAGACCGTCGCCGGCGCCGCATTGATCCGCTGGCTGTAGACAACGACAAAGCCGTCGCTCGACGCCGTCTTGATCTCTGCGCGCACGCTCCACGTCGCCGCGACCAGGAGCAGCGTGACCCAGGCGCGACACCATGGCATCGACATCGGCAGTGGACCCCGGCGTGGTCGGCAAGGAGTGTCGATTATACGCACCGGACCCGCCCGTTGCACCGGCGCGGCATGGTTGCACCTAACCCAGCGACGCAGCAAAGAATCGCCCAGATTCCTTGTGGCTGTGGCTGTCCGATTCCAGCCTTAAGGGATACCATGTCGCGACCGGGTGTACCTTGGCGATGGATAGCTCGCGCACGTACGACGTGCTGATTCTAGGCGGCGGGAACGCGGCGTTGTGCGCTGCGATCACTGCGCGCCGCGCTGGTCGCAGCGTGCTCCTGCTCGAGTGCGCACCGAAGCATTTTCGTGGCGGCAACAGCCGCCACACGCGCAACCTGCGCTGCATGCACGACGCGCCAGCCGACGTGCTGACCGGTGCCTATCGCGAAGAGGAGTACTGGCAGGATCTGTTCAACGTGACGGGGGGCCAGACCAACGAGAAGTTGGCCCGGATGACCATCCGCCATACCGCGACCTGCCGCAGGTGGATGAAAGAACATGGCGTGCGCTTTCAGCCGTCGCTCGGCGGCACGCTGCACGTATCGCGCACCAACGCCTTCTTTCTCGGCGGTGGCAAGGCGCTCGTCAACGCCTATTACCGAGCCGCGGAGACCCTCGGCGTCGAAATCAGTTACGAAACCGAGGTGACGGACCTCAAGATCCGGGACGGGCAGTTCATCTCGGCCACCGCGACATGCCAGGGCATCGACCACGAGATCCGCGCCGCCGCGGTCGTCGCGGCCGCCGGCGGGTTCGAGTCGAACCTCGCCTGGCTTAAGGAGGCGTGGGGCCCGACAGCTGACAACTTCCTCATTCGCGGCACGCCATATAACATGGGGCGGGTGCTGCGCCTGTTGCTCGACAACGAAGCGAAATCGATCGGCGACCCTACACAGGGCCACTGCGTGGCGATCGACGCCCGCGCACCGAAGTTCGACGGTGGCATCGTCACGCGAGTCGACTGCGTGTCGCTCGGGATCGTGGTCAACGAGCACGCGCAGCGTTTCTACGACGAGGGGGAGGATTTCTGGCCCAAGCGCTATGCCGTCTGGGGCCGGTTGGTGGCTGAGCAACCGAATCAGATCGCCTACTCGATCATTGATGCCAAATCGATGGGCAAGTTCATCCCTCCGGTATTCTCTCCGTTCAAGGCCCATTCGATCCGGGAGCTTGGGCTTGCGCTCAGACTCGATGCGCCGGCCCTCGAGGCAACGGTGGCGCAATTCAATGCGGCACTGCGACCGGGAACCTTCGATCACACTGTGCTCGACGATTGCACGACGGAGGGACTCCTGCCGCCCAAGACGCACTGGGCGCGGCCCATCGATGCGCCGCCGTTCTTCGCCTACCCACTGCGCCCCGGCATCACGTTTACTTACCTCGGCGTGACCGTCAACGAACGCGCACAGGTTATCCTGCGCGACGATCGTCCGGCGACGAACATTTTTGCCGCCGGCGAAATCATGGCCGGCAACGTGCTCGGCAAGGGCTACATCGCCGGTATCGGCATGGCCATCGGCACCACCTTCGGACACATTGCGGGGCGGGAGGCCGCACGCGTTGTCCCCGGCTAGACCGATTGCCGTCGATCTCATCGAGGAGGGCAGGCGCATGGCAAACATCTGCAACGCCTGCCGCTACTGCGAGGGGTACTGCGCCGTCTTTCCGGCGCTGGAGCGGCGCCTGTCCTTCAACGAGGGTGACCTCGCTTACCTCGCCAATCTGTGCCACGACTGTGGCGCGTGCTATTACGCCTGCCAGTACGCGCCGCCACACGAGTTCCGGCTCAATTTTCCCAAGATGATGGGCGAAATCCGCGCTGCAACCTACGGCAAGTATGCGTGGCCGGGATTGCTCTCCTCCCTGTTCAAGCGCAATGGCCTGGCGGTGAGCCTGATAACCGCCGCGTGCCTCGTGCTCTTCGTGCTGGGCATGGCTCTCGGCGTCGATCGACAGGCGCTGCTGTCCGCGCATCCGGACAGCGGCGGCGCCTTCTACGCCGTGTTGTCGCACCGCGCGATGGTGTGGACCTTCGGTGCTGCTTTCGCCCTGGCTGTTGTCGCGCTGGTGATCGCTTCGGTAAGTTTCTGGCGCGACGTCGGGGAGGATCCGGGGAGCTTCCTGACTGCCCGTCCGTTGGCGCAGTCGATCGATGCGGTCATGCGGCTGAAGTATCTTCGGGGCGGCGGAGATGGCTGCACCTATTCCGACGACCGGCCCTCGCCGGAACGCCGGGCCTATCACCAAATTACCTTCTATGGATTCCTGCTGTGCTTCGCCGCCACTTGCGTGGCAACGGTCTATCATTACGCCTTCGGGTACCATGCACCGTACCCGTTGTGGAGCCTGCCCACGCTGCTCGGCACGGTCGGCGGAATTGCTTTGCTGATAGGGCCGGCGGGGCTGCTCGGGCTCAAGGCACGACGTGATGCGGCATTGGCAGATGCGAAGCAAACGGGCATGGACGTGGGATTCCTGGCGCTGCTGTTGCTCGTCAGCGGTACCGGTCTCTTGTTACTCGCGCTGCGGCAAAGCGCGGCGATGGGTATCGTGCTCGCGGTTCATCTTGGCGTCGTGATGGCATTTTTCATTACCCTGCCGTACGGCAAGTTCGTGCACGCGGTGTATCGGTTTACCGCGCTCGTCCGTTACTATGTGGAGCGGCGCCGACCGCTCCCCGAACTGGGACCGGAATAATGCAGGAGCGTGCACTGCACCGATCCGCGAGGTCTCTATGACCTGCCGAGTTGCGAAATGAAACACTTACTTCGAGGAGGAAGCCCATGACAGCAGCGACTGCGGACATAGGAAAGCCTCGTCAGTCGAAGCTCGGCGCGGTGCTTCGCGTCACGAGCGGAAATTTTCTCGAACAGTTCGATTTCTTCCTGGCCGGCATCTACGCGACGTATATCGCGAAGACATTTATTCCGGCAGAGAATCAGTTTGTTGCGCTCATGTGGACTTTCGGCGGGTTCGCTTTGGGCTTCTTCATGCGGCCACTCGGCGCGATCGTGCTGGGCGGCTACATCGACAGGGTCGGACGCCGCAAGGGACTCATCGTGACCCTGTCGATCATGGCCAGCGGGACGATCCTCATCGCCTTCGTGCCCGGGTACGCGAGCATCGGCTTGTTCGCCCCCGTTATCGTTTTGATCGGCCGCCTGCTCCAGGGCTTCTCGGCCGGCGCCGAGCTCGGCGGGGTTTCGGTCTATCTCGCGGAAATGGCCACGCCGGGTCACCGCGGCTTCTACACCGCGTGGCAATCGGCGAGCCAGCAGGTTGCCATCGTTATGGCCGCGGCGCTCGGCTTTGCGGTTAATCGCTGGCTGACGGCGGACGAGATCACCGCGTGGGGCTGGCGCATTCCCTTTTTTGTTGGCTGCTCCATCGTTCCGTTGATTTTCATTCTCCGGCGCTCGCTTCTGGAGACCGAGGAGTTTCTCGCGCGCAGGCACCATCCCGACGCACGCGAGATCTTTCGTACCATGCTTGCCAACTGGGCGGTTGTCCTTGAAGGGATGCTGCTCGTGGCGATGACAACGACGACCTTCTATCTCATCACGGTGTACACCCCGACGTTTGGCAAGGTTGTGCTGAAGCTCACTGCCGCCGACAGCCTCGTGATCACCATATGCGTCGCATTGACGAACTTTTGCTGGCTGCCCATCGGGGGCGCGCTGTCGGATCGAATCGGCCGGCGGCCTCTTTTGATCGCAATCACCGTCCTGGCGATTCTTACCGCCTACCCGCTGCTGTCATGGGTTGTTGCCGCACCAAGCTTTCAGAGGCTGCTGCTGGTACTGCTCCTGTTTTCGTTCTACTTCGGGATGTACAACGGCGCCATGGTGGTGACGCTGACGGAAGTCATGCCGGTGCAAGTGCGGGTTGTCGGCTTCTCGCTCGCCTTCAGTCTCGCTACGGCGGTGTTCGGCGGCATGACACCGGTATTGTCGACGTTTCTGATCAAGCTGACAGACGACAAGGCAGCCCCCGCCTATTGGCTGAGCCTCGCCGCCGCCTGCAGCCTGGCCGCAACCTTGCTGCTGCTGCGCCGAGCGCGGCGGGAGCGGGCGACCTGAGAACGGGCGTTATAATTCGAAGCATTACCAATGCCCGAAGATTCCAGCATGAAAACGGGATCGAGCATTGTCAGAGCGTTTGCCTGGCTCGTCGCCGCGACGCTGCTCCTTGCCGGCCCCGCTGACGCGGCGGAGGTCAGGGTCATGATCTCCGGCGGCTTTTCGGCGGCGTATCGCGTCCTGATTCCAGAATTCGAACGAACAACAGGCAACACGGTGGTGACCGCCTTCGGGCCGTCGATGGGGGACACGCCGCAAGCAATTCCCAATCGGCTGCAGCGCGGCGAGCCCGCGGATGTACTGATCATGGTCGATACGGCGCTCGACGAGCTGCGCAGGCAGGGCAAGGTTGTACCGGACAGCCGCGTCGATCTGGCGCGGTCGAAGATCGGCATGGTCGTACGCAGCGGTGAACCCAAGCCGGACATCAGTTCCGTCGAGGCGTTTAAGCGTGCGCTGATCGAAGCCAAGTCGATCGCCTATTCCGACAGCGCAAGCGGGGTCTATCTCTCCACGGTTCTCTTTGAGCGCCTCGGCATCGCCGATCAGGTGCGGAGCAAGAGTCGGATGATCCCGGCCGAGCCCGTCGGAAAGGTCGTCGCACGGGGCGAGGCCCAGCTCGGCTTCCAGCAGATCAGCGAGCTACTCGCGGTCTCCGGCGTCGACCTTGTCGGCCCGTTGCCACAGGAAATTCAAAAAGTTACCGTATTTTCCGGCGGTGTGGTGGCAGGGGCCAAGGAGCCGGAAGCAGCCCGGGCCCTGCTCCAGTTTCTCTCCTCGCCTGCGGCGGCACAGACTATCGCCAAAAGTGGCTTGGAGCCCGTAACATTGCGGTGACGCCGGTGCGCGCCCGGTGTCGGTTCAAGTAGGTACGACCGCGGGGCCATGGAGGCTCATGCGCGACGCTTGCGTCACCAACCTGTTTCGCCTGTGCCAGCGGCTAACTCACCGTGGACGACGACGCTAAGGAAAGGCTCTGCAAGCCCGCAACACCTGCAAAGGCTGACGCGACGAGCCGCCTGCCTCAGGCGTGCTCGGACAGCGTATCCAAGGCAGTGACAAGGGCTTCATCCGCACGCCGTGCGCACCTTTCGCTGGCGCTGGGGCTCCTATGCTGCGTGGCGCTTGGGCTTGCCGGTTGCGCGACGCAGCCGCCGAATGCGCCGGAAGGCACGGGCTCGATTCGGTCGGGGACTGAAGGCGGGCACAAGGCGGCCGCGATGCCGGCACCGCCGGCGATCGATGCCAGGGTTGAGGAGCGCATTCTTGCCCTCGATCCGGAGCACATTACCGAGCACGACGTAAGGGCTACTCTGGAGCAGGGACCGTCACCGCAGATCATTCTGGTGCACGGCGGTGTTTACGGCACGCACCTGCTCATGATGTCGTTTGGAAAGTTTCTCATCGGGATGGGGTATCCCGAGGCGAAGATTCGCGACCCGTCGGACAGCGATTATTCGCAGAGCCCGTTCGGAAGCACGGCGAGGCTGGCCGGCGAAATCGCCTGGTACTACGAGCACGATGGGGTGCGCCCCATGATGGTCGGGCACAGTCAGGGTGGGATCCAGACAGTGAAGGTGCTCTACGAGCTCAATGGCGCGTTCACCGACAAACTCGCTGTCTGGAATCCGATCACGGATGCGGCCGAAGGGCGCTATTCAATTGTCGATCCGCTCACCGGCGCCGAGCGCCCGGTGGTGGGCATCTCTGTGTCGTACGCGTCGGTTGTGGGGGCCGGCGGTATTGCCTTGGCGGCGCCGGTGCACTGGGACATGGCCCAGCGCCTTCACACCATTCCCAGTACCGTCGACGACTTCACCGGGTTTTCGATTGAATACGACTTCATCGCGTTGACATTTCCGGGTCCTGACAATTCCAATCTCTACCATCAGAACGGCACGGCACAGGTGCGCAACGTAACCTTGCCGGGCACCTACAGCCACGTTTTTGTGCCTGTGACGCAAGCGCTGGCGGCCAACCCTAAGATGCGCGATTGGCTGAACGCATACGTGCCTGGCGCTGACAATGGCCAGCCTCCGGGAGCCAGCGACGGGCACGACGACCACGCGTTCTGGGCCGCCGACGTGTGGTTCAGCATCAAGAAGCATTGGTGTATCGAGGCCCAGCGCCTCATTCGCGCCAGACGAGCCGGGCTCGCCGCGCAATGAGCCGCGATGCTCGGTCCTGGGCCTGAGGATCGGCGTCGAGGTCGCGGTGAATACATCCTTCAATGTCGCCGGGCCCATTGCCCAGACCGCAGGACAGGCGATCGAAACCTTGCGGCGCTCGAAGGGGATGAATCCGGTCGTTATGTTCGCGGAGGAAGGCGCGGTGTTCGCCGCATGGCACCGCGATGCGGCGGTGGGGCGTGAAAAGGCACGGTTTCGGCGCTGACTAGGGAAATGGCAGGCTACAATACGGGATACCGCGGCCACACTGCGGTCATGAACTGCGCGGCTGCCCCTGGTCTACCGCAACGGCGCATTGCGTCATGCAAGCCCACCCGGACCAACGCCGATTGCTTGTAGACCGACTGCGCCCCGCATAGCCTCTCAACGTACGAGCTTGGCGAAGCATGCGGCGAAGGGACCCGCTTCTTTGGTCAAGTCCCCATTCGTGCCGTCGCTCAGCGACAGCTGGCCGTGCACGACCGGTGCCGCGGCCGTGGAGTCGATGGTGCCATCGACAACGAACGTATATCGCTTACCCTTGGGCAGAAGTTGGGCGCATTGCTCGATGGTGGATGCCGTTTCCGGTGCCGCGGGCGCGGCAACGCTTTGCGCAACCAGGGAGAAGACCAATGCCGTTACCAGCGTCGTGGCGGTGTGCATTGCGCGAATCCTCGACAAGAAACTTGCTTTGCGGGCGCTGCGACGACGCTTCGCGCGTGGCGCTCGCGCACGCTGCGAACCCTGTTCTTGCCTGTTGCACCAAGGCGGGCGCAAGGGGGTGGCGCGCGAAAACCTCTCGCGTTGCGCGGGGCGCGATGCATGCAGAGGCGAAAAAGATCCAAGATGCGGGCTGCCGCAGTATATATAGGATAAGTTACCGGCCCATCCTCGAGCGTCTCGCGGATTGGGGTGTTGGTGATCACTCACATACTTCAGCAGAAGGAACGTTGCCCTAAAGCGCGTTAGGAAAAGATGGGTGACCGCAAGCTGGCGGTCCCTGGCTTTGACAAACTGCCCCCCCCCCAGCTTAAAGTCCCGTCCGTTTGCGGGACGCCGGTCGCCAAGGAGACAAGCCATGCACCCTGCGTCCGATCGTATCGCTGTGCCCACCGGATGGGCCTGCCGCTTATCGATCGCCATCCTACTGTCCGCTTTCGCGCTTGGCGCGCAAGCGCAGAACAAGTGTTCCGCTACAGGTGTTATGTCGGGCCTCAAGTTCGCAGCGAACAATTGCGTCGCGGCCTTGTCCAGTGGCCAGCACGGCGTTGCGGTGTGGTTCAATGAAGACCCCATCTCGGCCGAGGAAGCGCGGGATTTCGAGGCCTCCGGTAGCGTCGATGGGGCCAAGAACGGCAAGCAGCGAACGTTGGTACTGATCATGTTCTGTCCGGGTGGCGGTGCCGCCGCGGCATCGGCGGGGGCCGTGAAGGCGATGACTCTGACGACCAACCACGCCAAGTCGCTGCTTGTGGGGATTCAGTGGACCGTCAAATCGCCCAAGGACTTCACGGTGGAAAACCTGACCGGAGAGGTCAAGCCAGCGGGCAAATTGGCCGGCCGGATCGTCGGCAAGTGGCATAAGACGACGTGGGATCTGACCTTTGATCTCAAGCTGCCCGCGACCGACACGGCGCAGGGAATGGACTGCGGGCGGTGAGCGAGGCACGCAGCAACCGCGGAGCGACGGCAGGGCTCCTCTAGCCGAAACGTGGACTTTGGCGGAAACGCCATGCGCAACGGGGCTTACCGCCATCTCGGCCATCTTTGGCTTCGGCCTTACTCCGTTTAGCGCGCGAGCGGCTGACCGGGGTCTGTCGGCGCCGGCCGGGATTACCATGGAAAGAGCGGCGCGCAATCAAACGACGCTGATCTGCCGCCGCAGCGGGTCCGCGAACAAGCTCTTCGGAATCATTGCGTGCACGCCGCGCACGATGTCCACGACCTGCGTAACCCGGAAACTCACCGCGATGCTGCACAGGGCGTAGGCATCGAGCTCGCTTAGCTTGGCCCGCGTCGCCAGAAATTTGATCGCGTTGCGCGCGGCCAAGGTCATCGCGGCATTGAGGTCCTTGTCCAGCCCGAGGACGATCCAATGCGTGTGGGTTTCGGCCACCGGCCAGGCGAAATTTTTCTGCTTGTGGAGGACGACCTGGATGCGCATCTCCTTCATGCGCGTTTCGAGCGCGGTGAGAGAAATCTCGCCGTCGCCCTGCACCGCGTGGGAATCGCCGGTGAAGATGAGTGCGCCCGGCTTCCACACCGGAATGAACAGCGACGAGCCCTCGGAGAGCTCGCTCAGGTCGAGATTGCCTGCATGAGGTCCGGGGGGAACTGAGCTGGTCACTCCGGGACTTAGCGGAGCGAAGTATCCGTCCGGAGGCGCCAGGCCGAGCGTTCCCTGGAACGGCTTGAGCGGCACGCCGATGTTGGGGGCGAACTTCGCCTTCATGGCGTGCAGATCGAGGTCCATATACTTGACCTGCCCCTCCGCATAATCCTGTGGCAGCAGGCCGGTTCCCAGCGAGCCCGGATTGTTGAAGACCGCACCCCACGTGTAGGGCTGCAGCTTCTTGTAGCGGATTTCGAGCACGTCGCCTGGCTCGGCCCCGTTCACCGCGATCGGGCCGATGATCGAGTGCGGTCCCTTACCCGGATTGCTGACGCGAAGCCTGGCCAGCACCGCCACCGGCACCCCTGGCTGCATCTCGTTCAGGAAATGCGACCAGGTGTCAGGAAAGCTGATGATGTCGCCCGAATCGACGGTGACGATTGGCGCCAGATTGGCGTCGAAAACTCCCAGGCGCACCGTGTCGCTATTCGATTCGACGACATGCACCCGGCCCTGATCGTTACGCCGGCTGCCGGTGGCGGCTTTTGCCACGGGCCCATCCTGCGCTTGAGCGAGCTTGCCGAACCATGGCCCTACCGCTGCCAACAGGCCCATGAAGCTGCTGGCGCGCATCAGGTTGCGGCGCGAGCGCCCGCGCATCGTCAGGTAGGCGTCCAGCTTCTCCTGGTCTACCTCGTCCATGTGCAGCAGACGATCCGCGGAGCGCTTGTCGAACGCGGCATCCTTGATGTCCTCGCGCAGCACCCCTGTGCCTTTCTCGTCGCCGCACCCGAACAGGCTGCCGCATTCGTGATGGTGATGCGTGGCGTGGGTTGCCTCATCATGCTTTTCCGACATGGCGGTTTCCCCTGTAGATGAACGTTTCCCGGACCATCCAGCTTCCCTGAAAAGTATATCGCTGAGGCCTTGCGGGAGCTCAGCGAGCACGACAGACCCCATTTTAGTGCCCGACCGATGAAAGCGATGAAATATGCGCGAGCAGCCGCTACCTGTGGAGCGCTCACCGGCCCGCTCTTGGCCTAAGCAGCCCTGGATGGTTTAGGAAGCGGGCGCTCAGCGATCGAGGCTAACCGGCACGGAATGGGGGCAGCATGCCCGCGCACGCCTGGTTATTCAGACTCGAGGGCCAATCACTGAATCACCTCGTCCGCGTGCTGCAGGAGCGGCTGCCGGATCCCAAGGTCGAGCGCCTTGGCAAGCGCTGCTGTGGTCGGGCAGTTGGGGACTTGGAGGGCTCGATTGGCTAGGTCTGGCCGGGCTCGGCTTGAACGTGGATCGTCTTAGTCCGACCCGTTGGAACCGATGGTGAGGAGGAGGCTCGGTTACCGTGTCCATCTGTCCGCCCCAACCCGGCATCGCCGAAATGGATGCTCGTTTCAGTGCTCTAGATGCCTCGGATGAGGCGGATGCTCATGCCTTCAGGTACTGTCGCTCCCGGCAGGCTTTTCCGCTAGACTACTTGACGATTCAGCGCGATCGCAGGCGCGACGCCTGGCTAGGTTTTCGGTAGCACCTTGGAAGAGGAGCGTTCCTGACCGAATAGTTACCTCGGGTTGTTCGCCTAAGCACAATTCAGCCTCCCCTGCATATTCCATTGGTGAGTTCGCCTTGACCGAGACCGAGCGGCATCCGACGAGCCGCACGCTGGTCGCGAGTTTCCTCTTCACCGACCTGGTCGGATATTCGAAGGGGACGGCGGCCGAGCAATACGCAGCCAAGGCCACCTTGTCGACGATTCTACGCAGCAACCTTGCAACGCTCCGAGACGTCGACTATCGGATCAAGGACACGGGCGACGGGGCATTGATCGCGTTTACTTCCAGCCCCGAGCACGCGCTCTACATGGCGCTGGCGATTGCAGAGGATTTCGGACGCGCCGCGGGCGAAGGAGGCTTTCCGTCCAACAAGTTGCGTACGGGCATCCACCTTGGATCAGTAAAAGAGTCGACTGACCTCGAAGCACGGCCAAATTTCGTCGGAGATGGCATCAACGCAGCCAAGCGGATCATGGACTTTGCAGCTCCTGGGCAAATCACGGCTTCGCGAGCGTTCTTCGACGCTGTAGCCTGCCTGGATTCCGCGTACGCGGACCTGTTCAGACACGTAGGCGCTCCCGACGACAAGCATGGGCGGGCGCACGAGATGTACGCCATCTCCTCGAGCACGACGGTGCTGGAGAAACTCAAGCTCGAGCTCGGCGCGGCCACTCGCGAGTCCGCCGAATTTGCCGCGAACGGTCACGCCACGATCAGGGCGAAGCGGGCGTCGGTGAACTCGGTAGCCACTGATTCTCAGACCGGATCGCGCCGTGCGGTCGAAGTCGTTCGCAGGGCCGCCCTTGTCGTCATTGCGGTGATCGCGCTCGCCATTGCGTCGCTATTCGTGGGCACGAAACTCATTGAATCTAACGGTTCGAAGAGTCCGCAAGCAACGAGCGAAACAGTTGCGCCACCAGCGGCGCCAAAACAGGTTGTCACGGCACCGACATCAACGCAGGGAATCGCGGCCGATTCCCAGGCCTTGCCCGCGAGCGTGCCCCGGCCGGACGCGGCGCCGCCGGTTCGCGCGGCGCGCGGAGCTGAAGGCTCACCGACCCCCACGCCCGATTTGACGCAGCCGGTGACCGCCCCGACCGCAGTGACGGCGATCGCGAGCGCCAAGATCAAGTCGAAGGTTGATCCATCTCCGGCCGCGCCCGTCCCCGCGGACGCCACGTCTGACCGGAGCAGCCCGCGTTGCAGTCACATCATGGAAAAAGCAACGCTTGGCGAGGCGCTATCCACGGAAGAAAAGAAGGAGCTTGCAAGCTCATGTCGCTAAATCTGCCGCGGTGCGTGATAAGCGGGCTGACCGCCGCAAGCCTGATTGCTGTAATGCTGCTTGCTTCATGCGCGGCGCCCCCGCCGCCGCCCGAGCGTCCAGCGGCACCGTCGTCCGAATTGACATTCGACGCGGGTGTCGACTACGCGATCGACGATCTGCTGGTGCAGGCGCGGAGGCTGCCGGCATTCAGTGCCGCACCGGGCTTGTTCAAGAAAGAGTCGGACGTACCGCGCGGTGTCATTGCGGTCGACCCGGCCATCGACGGGAATACGGGGCAGCAGACGATCGCATGCAAAGCGCTCGATTCGCGTCTGCTGCAACGCGCGTCAGACAAGTTCGCGCAGTTCGATGTGGCCGCGGTCAACTCTACGATTCTTGCCAAGGCGCAGTATCTCCTGGCCGCGACGTTGACTCCGATCGATGTGGCGAAGGCAACCGGGACATTCCGGATAAGCCTTTCGCTGACCGATATCAAGACGGGCTTCGTGGTGGCCCAGTCTGCCACAAGGATCCGCAGCGAGGGAGTCGATACCACGCCCACACCCTTCTATCGAGACAGCCCTTCATTGACCAAGGATCGAGTCGTTGAAGGGCAGATCCGCACGGCACAGACTCCAACCGGCGGCGCGGCCGACGAAATCTACATGTCGCGGCTACCCATCAACGCCCTGATCAGCGAAGGCTCCAGCCGATATGAAGCGGGTAACTACGCAGAGGCACTGCGCTACTATGAGACAGCCGCGGCTCGTCCCGACGGACAGCAATTACGTGTCCTCAACGGGCTTTATCTTGCCAACACGCAACTCGGGCGTACCGACGACGCAGAAAAAGCTTTCGCGAAAATCGTTGCCCTCGGTCTTGCGACCAACAGTCTTTCGGTCAAATTCCTGTTCCGTCCCGGCTCTGTCGACTTCATCGCGGATCCAAAAGTCAGTGGCCCGTACAACATGTGGCTGCGGCTCATTGCGCGCGAAGTCGCGGCGTCGAAAGCCTGCCTTACCATAACCGGTCACACAAGCCACACGGGACCGGAGCAGTTCAACGAGAAGCTTTCGCTGCAGCGAGCGCTCACGATCCAACGCAAGATCGAGGTCCTGGCTCCAGAGACTACGGGCCGCCTCGTATCGGTTGGCGTAGGCTTCCGCGAAAACCTTGTAGGATCCGGCACCGATGATCTACGCGATGCACTCGATCGGCGTGTCGAATTCAAGGTTAGGAACTGCTAAGAGACGCTTCGCTAGCCGAAGAAGCAAGGGCTGACCTCAATTCCCTGACGCCGCCCATCTTCTTGGGCAGGTCCTTCATCTTCAGGAGGCCGTCCTTGATGCGCAAGGGATGCCGAGGATGAGGTGGATGCTCATTGGCCCCCACGAACGCCACGCCCAGCCGGCGCCGAGCAACGCTGCGACACTGTTCAACGCTGTGCCCGCGAAGCGTCGCACTTGGTTCGCCGCCGGCGAAAGGTTGGTTTCAAGCGAACTAGGAGCACGCGACGACAGGCCGCTGTTGAGTCAGCGACCGTCGCAAGTAAGGCCACTACTTCTTCTCGAACGGAAAAATCACGTTCCAGTCCTGCTTCATGTCCACGATGGTCCAACCCTTGGCCTGCGCTTCGTCGAGTGCCTTGTCGAGCTTCCCAACGCTTGACTGGCGGTCGTACTCCCATTCGCGCACGGCATCCGTGTGATGGACAAGGCCCATGAACCGCGCGCCACCTCCGGCGGCGGTCCATTGCAGCATCTGCAGGTCGCCATCCGAGTTCCCGAAGGCGAAGATCGGGCGGCGTCCGATGTGCAGATTGATGCCAACTGGCTTGCCAGGCCCGTCGTCGATGAAGCTCACTTCGGGCAGACGCACCAACACAGGCCTGCCGCCTCGCATTTCGAACTTGATTTTGCCGCTGCTGCCGATAACCTGCTCCGGTGGAATGCCGTAAACCCTCTCCGTCCAGGGCCGCATGAATTCGAGGCCGCCGCCAGACACAATGAAGGTCTTGAAACCATTCGCGCGCAAATACGCGGCCAATTCGAGCATCGGCTCATAGACCATTGCCGTATACGGTTGGTTGAACCTCGGGTGCCGGGCCGTGGCCAACCATTCGTTCACGATCACTTCGTACTCGGCGGTCGTCATCCCGGTGCTCGTCGCCATGACCAATTCGAGTAATGCTTTATCGCCGCCGGAAAGGGCTCTCTTGAGATCCCCCTTGAGCACGGAGGCGAACGGCTCGGTGGTCTTCCACTCGGGATGCCGCGGGGCGAGCACTTTCACGCGGTCGAGGACGAAGACCAACTGAAAGTACATCGGCTGCTCGGCCCAAAGCGTGCCGTCGTTGTCAAACGTAGCGATGCGCTCGGGGACGGGAACGTAGTCTGGCGATCCTTGCGTCGTTACCTTGGTTACAAAGCTGACGATGGACTGCTTGACCTTGCCGTCGTTCCAGGCCGGAAGGGGATCGGTCTGGACGGTCGCGCATCCGCCCGTGAGCAGCAATGCGCACAACACCCAGACGTACGCATCACCGAATCGTCGAATCGCAAAAGGTGGCCGCATTACGCATTTCTCCTCAGTGCTGACCGAAACCTGCCTCACCGAACCAGTTCGATTTCGCTCGGACGCCAGGCACAATAGACTAACCCGCGCCGAGCAGGACGCGATTAGCCTACGCTACCGCAAGCGGCAACACAAAGGCTGACGGTCAGTTTCACAGGCGAGCGGTGACTGGCCGAGATCGGTTGAATCCGCAACCAGTAGCGGGCCTTTGCGAATCTCCCCTAAAGCGGACCGGCGCGCCAAAAATAAGGCCAGTGGGGCCTGGCAGTTCAGCGTCGAGTGACGCCGCTGGCGGTGATAACAACATTGAACCGACATTGAGCAATTTAAACTCACATCAATATCGTCCAATTCGAAGTTGGGCGGTATAAGCTATGCACTACATGCTTCAGGAGAACTCATGTTTGACCACGTCAAATTCGGAGTCAGCGACTATGCAGCGAGCAAAGCGTTCTTCCTCAAGGCACTCGAACCGCTCGGCGTAGCTGTTGTCTCGGAGGGGCCGCCGACGTACGGTATCGAGCTTAGCCCAGACGGTAGGGCTTCATTATGCATGTTCCAAACCGAGGAGAAGCCGGCAAATCTTCACTTGGCGTTCACGGCCGAGAATCGCCAGCAAGTCGAAGCTTTCTATCGCGCGGCTCTGGAGGCGGGTGGCAAAGACAATGGTGCGCCTGGTCTGCGCGCGCACTACCACGCGAACTACTATGCAGCTTTTGTCATTGGTCCGGACGGGCACAATATCGAAGTGGTTTGCCACGAACCCGAGGCCTAGCCCTTCCATCGAGGGGACGTACACAAGCGGGCTTCGCCCACGTGCGGCCGCCATCCCATGATCAGAGATACTTATTACCAAACTGACCTCGCATGGGTCCATCACGCTGGCTATGCGCAGCATGTCGAGCGGACCTGCGTCGGCATTATGCGGCTGCTACGCGACGGCGGGTTGTCGGCAGGGGCCTGTGTCCTCGATATTGGTTGTGGCAGCGGCTTGCTGGCGCGCAAATTACTTGACGCGGGCTTTGTCGTACATGGAGTTGATGCCTCGCCAGCGATGATAGATCTGGCCCGCGACTATGCGCGCGGTGCCAACTTCGATGTCATGCGTTTGCCAACTCGTTTCGCCACGGGTACTCACGGCTCATTGCCCGAGGCCGATGCGGTAGTGTCAACAGGACATGTGCTCAACTATCTCGATACACGCGCTGATGTCGCGCAGGCGCTGGGTGAACTGGCGTGCGCAGTGCGGCCAGGGGGAGTGCTGGCGATTGATTTGATGACGGGGAGTTATGGAGAGACGCATGCCATCGACGCGGTTCACGCTAAGGTGGAAGATGACTGGGCGATAGTCACCCGCTTCTCTCGCCCCGATCCTAATCGACTCGATCGGATGATCACGATCTTCCGGCGCGTGGGCGACGGCTGGCGGCGCAGCGATGAGTATCACCGCAATCTAACGTTCGATGTAGACGATGCCTTGAACGTACTGCGTGACAATGGCATAGACGCGCAGAGTCGCGCCGCTTTTGGCGATGAGAAGCTCCCCGAGGGCCTCGTCGTCCTTACGGGCACTCGAGGCTAGCGACGGCGCTGCTCGGCACTGGCTAGCTTCGTCAGGGTGCGAACTCGTGAGCGGACGTTCGCGGCTTGCGGTGTAACGCTTCCGAGCACGCCGGAGGCACACACATACTCACGACGCATAGTCCAGATGCAACTGGCAAGCCTGCCCGCTGGCATCGGCTCACCATCGAGCAAACTCGTATAATGGATGCGATTCAACACTCATAGCCTAGTCGTGTGCGTATGTTCATTGACCGGATAAAGGAGCTGCGGCGATGAAGAGCAAAAGCATGCTGATCAGTGTGAGTATTACGGTAGCGCTTGCCATCCTGGCTACCGGGGCTGCGATTTCCGCCCAGGACAGGTACACCCTCAAAGTGCCGAATGGGCTCGCGTTCGCCGAGTTCAAGGGATACGAAGGCTGGCAGACCATTTCTATTAGTCATAACGGAGAGTTGGTTGCCGTGATCCTCGGGAACCCCGCGATGATCGGCGCGTATAAGGCCGGTATTCCCGGTAACGGCAAGCCTTTCCCCGACGGCGCCAAAATGGCGAAGATCCATTGGAACCCGAAAAAGAACGAGTCGGCCCCCGGTCAGCCGCTGGTGCCGAGTACCCTCCATGACATTGATTTCATGGTGAAGGATAGCAAGAGGTTCTCGGACAGCGGCGGATGGGGATATGCCGAGTTTGAGTATGAAGCCGCGTCCGATACGTTCAGGCCCGGCACACTTGCGGATCAGCCACCCCAGGGGAACGACGCCAAGTGCGGGTTCGCGTGCCACACGATAGTGAAGAAGCAAGACTACGTTTTCACGGAGTACCCGAAGAGGTAACGTAGTGTCCTTGTCGGCGTCGCTCAACGCCCGATCAACGCGAACATTGCATCCAGTCACAACCTGGCGTGCCGTCCAATCCCACCAGGAGCGGCCAGTCGAAATGTTCCCCGCAAAGCGGTCACCCGCATAGCGTGATCATGATAAAACGGAAGCCAGTCAAAGGAGATAGACGATGAACTGTTCGTTCAAGGCGATTCAACGGCTCGGGGCCGTTGCCGCGTTGCTGGCGACAAGTGCGTTGTGTCCTGGAGCGGCGTCTGGAGCCGATGAGAAGAGCCTCGCCCAACAAATATTCGACACCATGCAGCAGACGGGAGCCAAACCTGGCTATCGGACTGCTCACGCCAAAGGCATCGTATGCCAGGGAATGTTCGCTCCTTCGAAAAATGCGCCGCCCCTCTCCAAAGCTGCTCACTTCCAGAAAGGCTCGGTGCCTGTGACCGTTCGATTCTCGAATGCAGCGCCTGACCCCTCCACGCCAGATAACTCGCCTAACGCTGGGCCCCGTGGAATAGCGATTCAATTTAATCTGCCCGATGGCGGGAAAACCGATATCGTCTCGCTGTCGCATAACGGCTTCGCGGTCGGTACCGGCGAAGACTTTCTCGCCCTCGAAAAGGCCGTTGCCGCGACGAATCCGAGCCAACCGCATCCATGGCCCATCGAGGCGTTCCTCGGCGCACACCCCCTTGCCTTGAAATTCGTTCAGGAATCCCAGGCGATACCTGTCAGCTACGGCACTCTGGGGTACTTTTCCAACGACGCGTTCATTTTCGTGAACAAGGACGGGGTAAAACAGGCAGGGCGTTACAAGATTCTTCCCTTTGCCGGCCAGCACAATCTGACCGACGAGGAGGCGAAAGCGAAGTCGGCCGATTTTCTCGCTGCCGAGCTCAGGGCGCGTCTGAAAAGCGGCCCGATCAAGTTCCACCTGATTGTACAACTTGCCAACCCTGGCGATCCGACGAACGATGCCTCTCTCGTTTGGCCCGACGATCGCAGGACAGTCGACGTCGGCACGATCAGCATCACGTCTGTCGTGGCCGACAGCGACGCAGCCCAAAAAGCGCTTGTATTTTTTCCTACCACCTTGACAGATGGAATCGAATTGTCCGATGACCCGTTGCCATCTCTGCGAACTAGCGTTTATGTGCTCTCATTCGCACATCGCCAGCAACGGTAGCGAGCGGATGAAGAATCACTCATGTACTAATGGAGGCACCGGACCTCCTTTTGCGGCACTCGTTGCCAGAGGGGATGATGTCAATTCCACTGGAGGCCCTCACGACCAATGAATGCTCTCAACCTTTGGTGGCAGGACAATCCATTCATTGGCGTGGGCTTGCTAATTGCGCTAATCGTTCTGCCCCTCTACGTCTCTTCACTTGCGCAGCGGATTACGGCAGAGCGCGCAAAGGGCCGGGCTCATCGCGGTAGCGCGCCCAGTAATGCCTGATGAAACTCGCGCGGCTCCTGAATCTGAGGGGCGTGGCCCAGGCCAGGGAACTCAATCAGCTGGCCCCGTGGAATAAGCTTAACCACTTCCTTGCCGAGCACATCGTAGTGGCCGATTCTGGATTTGACCCCGGGCGGTGCGATGTCGCTGCCAATCGCAGTCGTGTCGGCGTCGCCGATCATCAACAAGGTCGGCATTTTCAACAGCGGAAACTCGTAGACGACCGGCTGGGTGAAAATCATGTCGTAGATTAGCGCCGAATTCCACGCAACCGCCTCGTGGCCGGGGCCCTGGTTCAAGCCTGCCAGCATGTCGACCCAGCGTTCATACTCCGGCTTCCATTGGCCGACATAATAGGTCGTGGTTTCGTATTGGCGCACGCTGTCAGCGCTCAGCTTCAGTTCGCGCTCGTACCATTGGTCGACAGTGCGGCCTGGAACGCCCAGCGCTTTCCAATCCTCTAGCCCGATCGGATTGACCAGCACCAGTTGGTCGACGGCGTCCGGATACATCAGTGCATAGCGAGTTGCAAGCATGCCGCCCGTCGAATGTCCAATAACGATTGCGTGTGCGACGCCCAACTGCGTGAGCAAGGCTGCCGTGTTGGTGGCTAGCTGCTGGAAGCTGTACTGGTAATGCGCCGGTTTGCTCGACGCACAAAAACCAATCTGGTCCGGCACAACGACGCGATAGCCAGCCTCGCTGAGCACGTTGATTGTCGTTTCCCAGGTGGCGCCACAAAAATTCTTCCCATGCATCAGCACCGCCGTCCGGCCGTTGGGCTGCCCCTTCGCGCCGACATCCATGTAGGCCATCTCCATTGGCTCGCCCTGGGAGGCGAAGCTGAAGTGCTGCAACGGATGCGGATAAGGGAACCCTTGCAGTTCCGGGCCATAAACGGGCGCCGCCGTCGCTGCTGCGGACAAGAAAGTCGTCAGGAAGAGGCCTAGTGAAAAGGTTGAGGCGGAACATTGCATTATTGCTCTCCCAGATGGTGCGGACAGTCTGTGGCGCGCTCGAGATTCTGCAGGCTCATATCACTCGCCCCCTTGCTCAATAGTCTCACCCACCGGGTTCTACAGGCTTCGTTACCTTGACCGAAAACGAATGGCTCCTTGCTTGGGACCCTATCCAAAGCGATCACCCGCATCGTTGACCCTCATGGCCGGCTAGCGTAGATTGATTTCGAATTTGTGCGTCGTCTTGGATCAACCGAATTGTCTTAGGGGAGATACACGTGAGCGGCACAAAAATACTGGGGATCGTCCTCCTGGCTGGCGGCATTTTTGGACTGCTCTACGGCCACTTCGATTACACCAAGGAAACGCATGAGGGTAATTTCGGGCCATTCAAGTTCTCGGTCGTCGAAAAGGAGACAACCGTCATTCCGAGCTGGGCGAGCGTCGTGGTCATTGTCGCTGGAGTTGTGCTATTGGTCATCAAACGCAAGTAGCCGCGCTTGGCCGTCCCTTCGCAGGTCCGTGTAACTCGCTCCCTGCCTCGAAGCTCTTAGCCCGAGGACGAAGGGCTCCTTACTGGGTACTCGCTTTCAACCAATGTTAGTCAAGTCTGTTATGGGACGGTACGCAGACGGGAACGCCTTCCTAATTGCCCAGGCTTGCGCGTACAGATGGGAATTGCACCTTGCCTTCGAATGGCTAGAATGCGCGTACAAGCAGAATGCTCCGGAACTGAGTCAAGTGAAATAGGACCCGCTGCTCCACAATCTGCATGGTGACCCACGCTGGCATGCATTCGTCGACAAGATGGGACTCGCCGGTTGAAATCGATGCGTAACTTCCGGGATTGGTCCACTCAGCGAGGTCTGCCAAAGTCCGCTCCTCTAGCCCGGGACAGTCAGCAACGGGTCCTGAGACGACTCTCGGCGGTTGATTAGTTTGAAATCCGCAGCATTCCAACGCTTTCATAGAGCAAGATGGCCCCGGTGGGATTATCTAATTCAACCTTAAGATGCACTGTTGTTGCACCCCGTTCCTGAAAGACACGGAAGATGTGCAAGAGCAATGCTTTTCCAACTCCAAGCCTCCGAAAGTGCGGATGCACGACAACATCTTTCACGAACGCCGACGTCCAGCACTGCGCAAAGCCGATAAGAGATCCCTCTTCGTCGCACGCTAAGAAACAAAGATTCGAGTCGTACTCGCAATCCGCTGAAAGCGAGCGCCACCATTCGTCGAACGACGGAACCGATCCTCCGCGGTTCGCGTAAGCTAATGTCAACAGCGCGTGTACTTCCGAGGCGCGACTTTCGGTAAAACTTTGCAAATGCACGCCACTCGGCCAAATGGGCTGTTCCAGCGCTTCGCCCAAGCGTTGGCGCATCCGCAAATAGGGTGGTTCCGGCACTGCTCAGACTATGGTGTGTTGCATTGACCCGTTGAAACCGCAGCCGTATGCGGACGCTCATCCAACCCTCTTCACCCTTAGACGATTGGGTGGAAAGAATGATGGTGCTATTAGCATAAACTGCGCTAACTGATTGTTATATATACTAGTGTTGGCGGATGAGGTGGGATTCGAACCCACGAGACCCGCGAGGGTCTGCCGGTTTTCAAGACCGGTGCCTTCAACCGCTCGGCCACCCATCCGATCCCCTGATGCCTACTGCGAGGGGCTTGAATGATAGCATCGTCCCCCAACCTGACGACAATTTTGACCTTCCGATTCAGTGGTTTAAAGCCTTCCAGTAACCACTGAAACTCGAAGGTTTTCTGCTACTCTAAGTGAGCATGAGGCATACGCAGCGTATAGTGGCGTAATGACCAATCGTTTTTGAGGGATTCCCATGGAACCGCAATTAAAACCCATCCCGACCGGTAACTCGACCGACCAGTGGACGATGCCGGGACCGGTTGCCGTCCCGACGGCCGAGCCTAATAAGGTCCTGCGCCAAACGTACTGGCTCCTTGCCTTGTCGATGCTCCCGACGGTCGCCGGCGCCCTCGTGGGCATGTCGCTCAATCTGGCCGGGTATTTCCGCGCCTCGCCGATTATGGCGACACTGTTGATGTTCGCGGCCATGTTTGGCTCGCTTTTTATCGTCTCCGCGCTGCGCAACAGCGGGTGGGGCGTGCTCGCCGTATTCGGCTTCACCTTCATTTCCGGACTGATGCTCGCGCCGACGTTGCAGTTTGCCGCGGGCTTGAGAAACGGCGGCCAGCTCGTCGCCCTCGCCGGCGGCATGACCGCGGCAGTTTTCTTCGTCATGGCAACGATCGCCACCGTGTCGAAGCGCGACTTCAGCTTCCTGGGCAAGTTCCTTTTCGTCGGCCTGATCCTGTTGGTAATCGGCATGCTGGCGAACCTGTTCTTGCAGATACCGGTCCTGGCAGTTACGTTGTCCGCGGTCGGCGTGCTCATCTTCTCGCTGTTCCTGCTCCATGACGTGAGCGCGATTGTCCGCGGTGGCGAGACGAACTACATCACGGCGACGATCAGGTTGTTCCTCGATCTTCTGAACCTGTTCATGATGCTGCTCAACCTGTTGATGATCTTTAGCGGGCAGCGCGACTGAAAGCGCAAAAAAGTTCGACCAGGGGCGGCTTTAGGCCGCCCTTTTCTTTAGGTGCGCGTGAACAGCGCCATCGATTCAACGTGCGCCGTATGCGGAAACATGTTGGCTACGCCGGCCGCGGAGAGCGCATAGCCGCGCTGGTGAACCAGGACGGCCGCGTCGCGGGCGAGCGTGGCCGGATTGCAGGAGACATAGACGATGCGCGCCAGACCGTCGTCGGGCAGTGCCTTGACGAGTTCGATCGCGCCTTCGCGCGGCGGATCGATGAGCGCCTTGTCGATGCGACCCAATGTGGCGACTTTGTCCCGGGTTGTTTCGAATAGATTGGCGACTGCGAAGCGAACGCTCGCGGCCAGGCCATTGCGATCCGCGTTTGCCTCGGCACGCCCGATCAGGGCGCGGCTGCCGTCGACGCCAAGCACTGTCGCGCCGCGGCGCGCGATCGGGAGGGTGAAGTTGCCGAGGCCGCAAAAAAAATCGGCCACGTTTTCACCCGGCTTCGGATCGAGCAGGCCGATCGCGCGCCGCACGAGTACGCGATTGAGCCCTGCATTCACCTGGGTGAAGTCCGTCGGCTCGAATTCAAGGGCCACGCCGAATTCGGGCAACCGATAAGAGAGCGGACGTCCAGGCGAATGCAGGGGCTGCACGCTGGCCGGACCCGCTGGCTGCAAGTAGAGCTGTACACCGTGCACCGCTGCGAAGGCCGCTAGCTCGCGCCGGTCGGCGGCATCGAGCGGCGCTAGGATGCGCAGCACCAGTGCATCGACCGGTTCGTGTTCATCTTCGCCGATCGCGAGTTCGATCTGCGGCAGCCGGTCCCGGATCGACAGCCGGGCGACCAGCGCGCGCAGCTCTGGCAGCAGCGCCGAAATACGCGGCGGCACGACCAGGCAACTCGCCATGTCAGCGACATAACTTGATCTTCGCTCGTGAAAACCCACGAGGATGCCGCCTTTCTTGGCCACGTCGCGCACCGAAAAGCGCGCGCGATGCCGATAGCCCCAGGCGCTGCCGTGGATGGGCGCGAGGACCTCGTCGGCCCTTACCCCGCCGATGTGCCAGAGGGCGTCCTCGAGGACGCGCTGCTTGACGGCAACCTGCGCCGCGGGATCGAGGTGCTGCAGACTGCAGCCGCCGCAAACGCCGAAATATGGGCAGGCAGGCGTGACCCGAGCCGGGCTCGCGGCATGGATTTCGGTGATCCGCGCAAGGTCATAGTTGCGCTTGCGCCCGACGACTTCGATGCTGACGCGTTCGCCGATCAACGCCCCTTCGACGAAGACTGCCTTGCCGTCGACACGCGCGATTCCACGGCCTTCCTGATCGAGCGCGGTGATGACGACGGGGTCCATGCTTACTGCCGTTCGAGGAAGCTAACCTGCTTACGGGCATGAAAAGGGAACGATGACGGCCTGTTTTTTGCACCGCGCCGGTCGTGCGGCGAGGGCGAGAGGCAGAGGGCCGATCGATGCCGTCACATTGTACCGGTCGCCGCCGCCGCGGATCGACGCGGGCTCGCGGTAGAATCGCGGCATGCACATTCTCGCGCTCGACGCTTCGACCGATGTGTGCGCCGCCGCGCTTGGCAACGGCGCGTCCTGGGTCGAGCGCATGGAACTCGCTGGGCAGCGCCACTCCGAATTGCTCCTGCCGATGGTACTGGCGCTGCTCAGAGAGGCCGGGCTCGAATTGCCCGATTTGGGTGGCATCGCCTTCGGCGCGGGCCCCGGCTCGTTTACCGGCCTGCGCATTGCCTGCGGCGTGGCCCAGGGGCTGGCGCTTGGGGCCAACCTGCCGCTGATCGGCGTGACCACGCTCGAGGCCATGGCAGAAACGGCCCGCAGCCGCAGTGGTTGCACGCGGGTGATCGCAGCGCTCGACGCACGCATGCATGAGGTCTACCTCGCCGCCTATGAGCACAACGGAAGCCGCTGGTGCGCCCATGTCGCGCCCAGCGTTGTCGCGCCCAGTGAGGCGCCGCTGCCGACTGGCGAGAGCTGGTGCGGTGTCGGCAACGGCTTTGCCGCATTTCCGGCGTTGCGCGAACGCTTGGCCGGGGCGCTGGCGTCGTGCGATGAGGGCATTCTACCGACGGCAATTGCGATCGGCCTCCTCGCCCTGCCGCGATTCGCGGCAGGGGAGGGGGTTCCTGCGCGCGATGCGGCGCCGTTGTACCTGCGCCATCGCGTTGCGCTGACCAGTGCCGAACGTGTGGAGGGAGTGCGGCTGTGAACGCGACACTGGCGCGTGGCGTGGATGCGACGTCCGTTCTCTGGCGTCCCCTGGCAGACGCCGACATCGAGGTGGTGGTGGCGCTGGAGCGCGAAGCCCATGCGGCACCGTGGACGGCGGGCAACTTTCGCGATGCGCTCGCCGCGGGTTACGGCGTGGCGGTGGGCGCCATCGACGGCGTGGTGATCGCTTACGGCGTGTTGCTGTACGCGCCTGGCGAGGTCCAGCTGCTCAACCTCACCGTTGCCCCTCAGGCCCGCCGACTTGGTATTGGCCGGGCCCTGCTCTTGCGCTTCCTCGCCGACGCCCGTTCGCGAGGCGCCGAGCAATGCTTTCTCGAAGTCCGCGTGTCGAACGCTGCGGCGATCGCGCTGTATGCGAGGGAAGGCTTCGTGCCGGTCGCACGCCGGACCGGCTACTATCCGACACAAGGCGCGGGTCCGCGTGAGGACGCACTGGTGATGCGGCGCGCGCTTGGCAGCAACTGACGTGGCAGACCGCTCTGAGATCTTGCGCGAGCTCGGGTTGCTACCGCTGTGGCGCCTGCGCCGTGCCGCACCTGCTAAAGCGCCAACACGCTCGAGGGGCGCGCAGGCCGCAACGGTGAGCGCCGCAGGTACGATAGCAACCGGCAATTCACTCGCGCTTCAGGGGATACCTGAACCATCGGCGGATCGCCTGCGGCACATCGCAAGCCTCGGGTGGCCTGAGTTTGCCGCCGATGTCGCCGCCTGCACTGCGTGCGGTCTGTGCAGGACACGTAACAAGGCGGTGCCCGGTGTCGGCGACGTCCATGCGCAGTGGCTGTTCGTCGGCGAGGCGCCGGGTGCGGAAGAGGATGCCAAGGGCGAACCTTTCGTCGGCCAGGCCGGGCGGCTTCTCGACAATGTCCTCGCCGCGCTGGGCATGAAACGCACTCAGAACGTCTACATCGCCAACGTGCTCAAGTGCCGCCCGCCCGGCAACCGCACGCCTACGCCACTCGAGGCCGAAGCCTGCCGCCCGTATCTCGACCGGCAGATTGCGCTGATCCGCCCGGCTATCATCGTCGCCCTGGGCAAGAGTGCGGCGACAACCCTGCTCAACGTCGATGCCAGCATCGCCAGCCTGCGCGGCCGCGTGCACCGCTATCAGGGCGTGCCGCTCATCGTCACCTATCACCCGGCCTATCTGTTACGCAACTTGCCCGACAAGGCGAAGGCGTGGGAAGATTTGTGTCTGGCACGCGACACCATGCGCCGATTGCAATCCGAGAACGATCCGGGTGCAGGCTTGCAAACCGAGACCGTCAGACCCACCTTGAAACCGAACTAAGAACCCCCAAGGGAGCCCCACGATGCGTACGATTCTTGCCTTCGCCGCGGCGATGATTGCCGCCATCGCGCTATCCGGTTGCGGCTACAACGATCTGCAACGTCAGGACGAGCAGGTCAAATCCGCATGGTCGGAGGTGCTCAACCAGTATCAGCGCCGCGCCGACCTGGTGCCCAACCTGGTCAACACGGTGAAGGGTTATGCCTCGCAGGAAGAGCGCGTATTGACCGAGGTGACGCAAGCGCGCGCCAGCGTCGGCAGCATCCAGGCTACGCCGGAGCTTATCAACGACCCTCAGGCCTTCGCCAAGTTTCAGGCCGCGCAGACGCAACTGCAATCGGCGTTATCGCGTCTGCTGGTGGTCGCTGAGAACTATCCGCAGCTCAAATCCGATCAGAACTTCCGCGACCTGCAGGCACAGTTGGAAGGTACCGAGAATCGCATCGCTGTTGCGCGCAATCGCTATATCAAAACGGTGCAGGAGTTCAACACGACCGTGCGCTCGTTCCCGACCAACCTGACGGCCATGCTGTTCAAGATGGATATCAAGCCGAACTTTTCGGTCGAGAACGAGAAGGCGATCAGCGCGCCGCCTACCGTCGACTTCAGCAAACCCGCACCGGCTCCCGCCCCGGCGACAAAATAGCGCATCGCGCGCTGGTCTCTTGCCTTCCGCCTGCACCGCGCCCCGTTGCTCCGCGGCCTTCTGGCGTCTTTGGCCGGCGGCGCTGGCACTCGTAGCGCTGCTCGGCGTTACCGGCGCAGTGCCGTGGGAGACGCCGCGCGACGGGTTGCAGCCGGTGCCGCCGCTGAAGGCACGGGTCACCGATCTGACCGGGACCCTGTCGACGCCGGAGCGTGAAGCGCTGGAGGCTAAGCTCGCCGATTGGGAGGCGCGAACGACCAATCAGCTCGCGATCCTCATCCTCCCCACAACCCGGCCGGAACCGATCGAGAGCTACTCGATTCGGGTCACCGACGCGTGGCATCTCGGGCAAAAGGGCAAGGACAACGGTGTGCTTCTTCTGATCGCCAAGGACGACAAGCAGGCTCGCATTGAGGTCGGCTACGGTCTGGAGGGCGTGCTCACCGACATCACCTCGCACCGCATCATCACCGAGACCATCGCTCCGCTGTTCAGCAAGGGACAGTTTGCAGCCGGCCTCCAAGCCGGGGTCGACCGCATCATCAACGTGGTGAGCGAAGGCAAGCCTTTGCCGCCTGTCCAACCGCGCCAGGGCACGCCGGCCCACGGCTTCGACATTGGCACGCTCGCACTGATCCTGCTGGTCGCCGTGCCCGCCATCGGCGCGATCCTGCGTTCGATCCTGGGCAACGTCGGCGGCTCGGTTGCAGGGGGCGGCTTAGTGGGCGCGGCAGCCTGGTTTTTTGCCGGCTCCCTGCTCGTGGCCGGCATCGCGGGGGTTATCGCCTTCATCGTGATCAGCTTTTCGGCGTTTGGCGGCCGCGGCGGGCCGGGCATCTGGATTCCCGGCGGCGGCGGCGGCGGCGGTTTCGGCGGTGGCGGCGGTGGCTTCTCCGGTGGCGGCGGCGGGTTTGGCGGCGGCGGCGCGTCCGGCGGGTGGAACTAACGATGGCGCTCGGCAAACCGCTGCGGCTGGGGCGACATTTCGTCACCGACCATCACAGCGCCCGGCGCAAGTTCTCGCCGCAGGCGCTGCAGCGCATCCAGGACGCGATTGCCGCGGGCGAGCGTCGCCACGCCGGCCAAGTCCGGTTCGTCGTCGAGGGCTCGCTTCCGCTCAGCCAAATACTGCACGGCCTGACGCCGCGCGAGAGGGCGTTGGAACTCTTCGGCAGGCTTGGCGTCTGGGACACCGAGCACAACAGCGGGGTGCTGGTGTACGTGCTGCTCGCCGACAAGGATGTCGAGATCGTGGCCGATCGCGGCATAAGCGCCAAGATACCGCAGGAGACCTGGCAAGGGATCTGCCGGGCGATGGAGACGGCGTTCCGCGATGGGCGCTTCGAGGAAGGTGCCATCGCCGGCATCAACGCCATCAGCGAGCTTCTCGCTGCGCACTTTCCGCGCAGCGGCGACGCCGGCCCGAACGAGTTGCCCGACCAGCCTTTGGTGCTCTAGCGCGGGGCCTTTGCGCGCTCGGCCGTGACCAGGTGCAGCAGGTCGCCCGCGGCGAGATTGAGCCGATGCCGCCACATCACCAGCAGCATCGCCGTGGAAACAAACAGTCCGAACAGTACGATCGCCGCGTTGGTCGACAAGCCGATGTGGATGATCACGCCATACATTGCCAGCATGACGACCACACCAATGTTTTCGTTGAAGTTCTGTACCGCGATCGAGTGCCCCGCACCCATCAGCACATGGCCGCGATGCTGCAGCAAGGCATTCATCGGCACGACAAAGAATCCCGCGAAAGCTCCGATGAGGGTCAGCAGCACCACTGCGCTCTCCAGCTTGTTCACACCGATCATCACCATGACGCTGATACCCATCATGACCCCGAGTGGCAGGACCTTCACCGCGCTACTGAGCGCGACGAACCGTGCCGCCAGTCCCGCGCCGAGTGCGATGCCGACGGCAACAACGACCTGCAGGTAGGAGGCCAGTGACAGGTTGTAACAGAGGTGCGTCGCCGCCCAGTCGATGACGATGAACTGCAGGGTTGCACCCGCGCCCCAGAAAAGGGTGGTCGTGGCCAGTGAGATCTGCCCCAGCTTGTCGCGCCACAGCAGCCCGTTGCAATGGGCAAATTCGCGCACCAGGAACAGCGGGTTCCTGCTCGGCAGGCGGCGCTGGGCGCCGGTGTTGGGTATGTACCAATTGATCAGCGCGGCGAGCGCGTAGCAGCCCATGATGACCGTGATCGCTGCCTGCGGCGGGGTATCGATGCCGGTTTCGATCTTCGGGATGTCGATCGCGAGCAGCCAGCTCGATACCGGGCCGCTGATCAGCACGCCGCCGAGTAGCACGCCGAGGATGATCGAGGCGACGGTCGTGCCCTCGATCCAGCCGTTGGCGACGACGAGCTGCCGCGGCGGCAGCAGCTCGGTCAGGATGCCATACTTCGCCGGTGAATACGCGGCCGCGCCCAGGCCCACGATGGCGTACGCCGCCAGTGGGTGCAGGGAGAACAACATGACGCCGCAGCCCACGATCTTGACGCTGTTTGCGATCAACATCACGCGTCCCTTCGGCATCGAATCGGCGAACGCGCCGACCACCGGGGCGAGCAGGACATAGAAGATGGCAAAACACTGCTTGAGCGAGGGAGTCATCCATGCCGGCGAATCAAGATCGCGGAGCATCTGGATGGCGGCGACGAGCAGCGCGTTGTCGGCGAGCGACGAGAAGAACTGCGCCGCCATGATGATGTAGAAGCCGGCTTGCATCGTCCTCGAAAATGGCGCGATCGCTCCTGTCTCGGTGTGACCGGCAGCCCGCGCCGGGGAGCTTCGCTGCGCGTGGTTGTGTATATAATTGGCGAAATTCGCCGGCGCATGCGGCTCGCGCCTTATACCACGTTTTCCCCCATCAGACCAAACCCGCAACGGCCGGGTCCAATTCCTCCGCCGCCTTGATCGTCATGGCCCGTCCACTCTTGGCCCAGGTCAATCTGTCGGCGCTACGCGCGAATCTGGCGCGGGTGCGCGCGCAGGTCGCCGACGCGCAGGTGCTCGCCGTCGTCAAGGCCGACGCCTACGGTCATGGCCTCAAGCGCGTCCTTCCCGCGCTCGCGGACGCCGATGGGTTGGCGCTGCTCGAACTCAACGCCGCGCTGGCACTGCGCAAGCAGCACTACGCACGCCGCATCCTGCTGCTCGAGGGCTTCTTCGAAGCGCAGGAGTTGCCCGAGATTGCCGCGCGCAGGCTGGCTGTTGTAGTGCACCACGTGGAGCAGGTCAAAATGCTTGAAGCGGCCTCGCTCCCGCGCCCCATCGAGGTCTTCGTCAAGATCAATACCGGCATGAACCGCCTCGGTTTTCGTCCCTCAGACACGCATGCAATCGTCGAGCGCTTGTCGCACACACCCAGCGTCGCGGTGCTGCGACTGCTGACGCATCTGGCCCGCGCCGATGAGGAAGAGGGACTTCGCGCCCAACTCGATCTGTTCGAAGAGGCGTGCACGGGATTGCCCTATCCGCGATCGATCGCCAACTCGGCGGGTGTGATCCGCTATCGCGAGGTCGGCGGCGAATACGTTCGTCCCGGCATCATGCTGTACGGCTCGTCGCCGTTTCCCTACGATACCGCGGAAATGCTCGGAATCAAGCCGGTGATGACGCTCAAGAGCGCGCTCGTCGGGATTCAGAACCTGAAGCCCAACGAGAGCGTAGGCTACGGCGGCACGTACACCGCGGCGCGGGCGATGCGCGTCGGTGTGGTGGCCTGCGGCTACGCCGATGGGTATCCGCGGCATGCGCCAAACGGTACCCCGGTCCTGGTGTGCGGAAAAAAAGTCCGCACCGCAGGTCGCGTGTCGATGGACATGCTGACGGTCGATCTCTCCGATGTTCCCGAGGCGACCCTCGGCAGCCCGGTCGTGCTCTGGGGCGAGGACCTGCCGATCGACGACGTCGCTGCCGCGGCGAGCACGGTGGGGTACCAACTGCTGTGCGCGCTCACCCAGCGGGTTCCCTTCGTGACCACCGAGGTCGGCAAGGTCGACATCGAACTCTGACAGGACCACCATGTACACCGTCGTCACCGGCGCAGCCGGCTTTATCGGATCGAACCTCGTCAAGGGGCTCAATGCGCGCGGGGAAACGCAAATTCTTGCCGTCGACGAGCTCACAGCCGATCTCAAGTTTCGCAATCTGGTCGACTGCGAGATCGCGGACTACCTCGACAAGGATGAGTTTCTGCCGCGGCTCGTCGATGGCGATTTCGACGATGACATCGCCGCAGTGCTGCATCAGGGCGCGTGCTCCGACACGATGGCAAGTGATGCGCGGTACATGCTCGCCAACAACTACCGCTACGCGGTCCGTCTGCTTGACCACTGCCAGGACAACGACATTCCGTTCCTCTACGCGTCGTCCGCGTCGGTGTATGGCGCGGGTCGGGAATTCCGGGAGGAGCGCGCCTGTGAGTCGCCGCTCAATGTGTACGGCTATTCAAAGTTCCTCCTCGATCAGTATGTGCGGCGTCTGCTGCCAGAGCGCACCGCGCAGATAGCCGGCTTCCGCTACTTCAACGTCTACGGCCCGCGCGAGGCACACAAAGGCCGCATGGCGTCGATCGTCTGGCACCTCTTTGACCAATACCGCGCGTCGGGCAAGGTCCAGCTGTTCGAGGGTTCGGCCGGTTATTCGGCCGGCGAGCAGCGCCGCGATTTCGTCAGTGTCGAGGACGTCGTCAAGGTCAACCTCGACTTCCTCGACCATCCCGAGCGTTCGGGTATCTTCAATCTCGGCACCGGCACGGCGACGACGTTCAATGCGGTCGCGGCGGCGACGATCAACGCTTGCCGCGCGGCGGGAGGCGAGCCCGAGTTGCCGTTCAGCGAACTGCACCGCAGCGGCGCGATCGAATACGTCCCCTTCCCGCCGGCATTAGTGGGCAAGTATCAGAGCTTTACTCAGGCCGATCTGTCACGCCTTCGCGCCGCGGGCTATGCGGCTCCCCTCCTGTCCGTCGAGGAGGGAGTCGCGCGCTGCGTCAGGGCCTTGCTTGCCAGTCCCCCGGGCAACGCTTAACATCGTTCCGGCGTCGCGTGCGCGCCGGCTCGCCGCCCGCGCGTTCGCTGCCCGCCCCGCCCGCATGGCGGGATTTTTGTCGACGGCAGAAGGCGCCAGCAGGCGCCAAAAAAAGGGCATCGTGTATCAGACCATTGAAGACACCGTCGGCAAAACGCCGCTCGTTCGACTGCAGCGCCTGCCTGGAGCGACGAGCAATGTGCTGCTGGCCAAGCTCGAAGGCAACAATCCGGCCGGTTCAGTCAAGGATCGACCCGCGCTGTCGATGGTCGTCGAGGCGGAAAGACGCGGCACGATCAAGCCGGGTGACACACTGATCGAGGCGACGTCTGGCAACACCGGCATCGCGCTGGCGATGGCGGCGGCGATGCGCGGTTACAAGATGGTGCTCGTCATGCCGGAACATCTGTCGCTCGAGCGACGGCAGACGATGCGCGCGTTCGGTGCCGAGATTGTGTTGACTTCCAAGGCGGGCGGCATGGAAAGCGCGCGTGATATCGCCGAGAGGATGCGCGCCGAGGGCAAGGGCATCATCCTCGATCAGTTCGCCAATCCCGACAACCCGCTCGCGCACTACAAGGGCACCGGTCCGGAGATTTGGCACGATACCGAAGGCCGCATCACGCATTTCGTGTCGAGTATGGGGACCACGGGAACGATCATGGGTGCGGGCCGGTTTCTGAAGGAAAAGAACGCGGCGATATGCATTGTCGGCTGCCAACCTGAGGAGGGCTCGCAGATCCCGGGCATACGCAAGTGGCCGGAAGCCTACCTGCCAAAAATCTATGATGCGAAGCGAGTCGATCGCCTTGAGTACGTGTCGCAGGCCGAGGCCGAGGACACGACGCGGCGGCTGGCGCGCGACGAAGGCATCTTCGCTGGCATCTCCTCCGGCGGAGCCTGCGCCGTTGCGCTGCGTATCGTGCGCGAAGTCGAGAACGCGACGATCGTGTTCATCGTCTGCGACCGCGGCGACCGATACTTGTCGACGGGCGTTTTCCCCGGATGACGACGGGCGTTTGGCCGCTGCCTCGGTGCGCAAGCCGTGGCTCGACATAGCCCGAGATTGCCCGGCTAACGCCCACCGGCTTGAGCCGCGATGACGCCCACGCTCGTCTTCGACATCGAGACGATTCCCGACATCGCCGGGCTGCGCCGCATCCACGCCCTTCCGGCCGCGCTCACCGATGCCGATGTCCTCGCTTGGGCTCTGCAGCAGCGGCGCGCCGCGACTGGCGCCGATTTTCTGCCGCTGCACCTGCACCGCGTCGTTGCCATCGCCTGTGCGCTGCGCGAGGGGCCGGGCTTTCGTGTCTGGTCTTTGGGGGAAGCTGCCGATGCCGAGGCGGAGCTCATTCGCCGTTTCTTCGACGGTATCGAGCGCTACACACCCCAACTCGTGTCATGGAACGGCGGCGGCTTTGACCTGCCGGTGTTGAACCACCGCAGCCTGATTCACGGCGTGGCGGCGCCGCGCTACTGGGATTGGGGCGACGAAGACCGCGATTTCCGCTACAACAACTATCTCAGCCGCTTTCACACGCGGCACCTGGACCTGATGGACGTGCTCGCCTCGTTTCAGCCGCGTGCGGGCGCCGGACTGCACGCGATGGCGCGGCTGTGCGGTTTTCCCGGCAAGCTGGGATTCGATGGCTCCGAGGTCTACGCGGCGTACGCGGCCGGCAGGATCGATGATATCCGCCGCTATTGTGAGACCGACGTCCTCAATACCTATCTGCTGTATCTGCGCTTTCAGCAGCTTCGTGGAACACTTTCGGCGGGCCAGTACGCGGCCGAGATATCGCTCGCCCGGGAGAAGATAGCGGCGGCCAAAGAGCCACATTGGCGTCAATTCATCGCCGCATGGGACGGCGGGGCGGTTGATTCGGCCTAGGCGCGCAGCATCGGCACCGGCGTGAAGCGGCCGCCGAGCGGCTCCGCCGACGGCACGCCCCACCAGCGGTCGAGCACCGTGGCATAGACGCCGCGGAAATCGATAGCAAAGCCGGGATTGCCATCGGCACTCAAGCCGTTGAGCGAGGGCT
The DNA here is from genome assembly GCA_963763625.1 of uncultured beta proteobacterium. GTDB lineage: Bacteria > Pseudomonadota > Gammaproteobacteria > Burkholderiales > Casimicrobiaceae > PALSA-1003. The sequence continues at coordinate 477,782 of CAVXPH010000006.1, forward strand.
GTTCACCGTACAAGCCGCCCGCAATGCGACCCCCGGTGGCGAAGTGCACGCTCGCCGTGCCATGGTCGGTGCCGAGGGATAGATTCTCCTTTGGCCGGCGGCCGAACTCGGCGTAGGTCAGGACCAGTGTGCTGTTCCATCGGCCGAGTTCGTCCAGAGCGCTCTTGAGCGCGACCATACCGCTCGCCAGGTCGCCCAGCAGGCGCGCCTGAGTAGCCAGTTGCCCGCTGTGCGTGTCGAAGCCGGTAAGCGTCACGCGCACGACGGCAACCCCGGCTTGGTTGGCGATGACTTGGCACGCGGTCTTTATCGCGTTGCCGAATCCTCCCGGTGGAAACTCGGTCCGGAACGCGTAGTCGGCATTAAGGCGCGAGGCCGCCTGCATGATGTCGGCCTCGACCTTCAGGATGTGCTGCAAGGCGTGGTTGCGCGTTTGCCCCTCCGGGACGGCGAGTCGCGACTGGCGAAGGAACTGCTCCGCATTGGCAAGCGCAATGGCGCGCGTACCGCCGCCAGCCAACGGGCCCAGATCGGGCGCACCGACGATCACCCCGTCGGCCGCGAAATCCGCCGGCGTGGGTGCCACGGCAAAGGTCCGCGTGAGCCAGCCGTCCTGTAGGTATTGCTCGCTGCTCGAGGCGGTATCCCAGATCTCGATCGAGCGGAAGTGCGAAAGGTTGGGATCAGGGTAGCCAACGCCCTGGAGCACCGCCAGCTCGCGGCTCTTCCACAACGGCAGCAGCGGCTCCAGGGCCGGATGGAGGCCGACGCTGTCCGACAATTGGACAACCTGGTCGCGCCCAATGGCGAGCTTCGGGCGCAGGGCGTAGTAGGCCGGGTTCGCATAGGGGACCAGCGTATTGAGCCCGTCGTTGCCACCCTTGAGCTCGATTAAGACCAGCAGGTTGCGGTAGCGCGAGGCCGCCGGTGCCGCTGCCCAAGCCACCGCGGAGGGCGAAAGCAAGGCGGCCGGCCACCAGGGAGAGCAGGCGGCGAGTTGGAGAAAATCGCGACGCTTCATGGCTTGTTGGAGCTCATTTCAACTGGTAGGCGGCGTCAAGGACGATATGGCGCACCAGCGCCAGAGGCTCGCTCGCCGGATCGGGGGCTGATTGCGGCGCGTAGGCGAGCAGCAGCCGCTCGGCGGCGTCGACGCGGGAGGCGTCGCTGGCATGGAGCTGCGCGAGCCAGGTATCGCTTTCGAATTGCACGCTTCTCATGCCGCGATCCATCGCCCGCAGGAAGCGGATCTGGCGCTCGGTGTCCGATTCCTGCACGCCGCCGGCGACGACAACCTGCTTCGGTACGGGTGCCATTGCCTCCGGCGCCATCGCCGCCCTTCCTGCCGGATCGTCGGCGCGGAACAGGCGGTCGAGGAACTGCTTGCGCGCGAGCAGGGTGCTGCTGTTTATCCACGCCTCGCCGCCGGGCCAACCCTTGACGTTCGGCGGTGAGAACAGATTCTGGCCCATGGTCGCCGCGGCGACAGCAAACGGGACCGGTTGGGAAGGTCGCATGTCAAACTGCTTCAAGGTCCCGACGACCAGGTCAATCGGCGACTTGACCAGCGCGCCGCGATTATCCTTCGCATAGAAGGCTTCTGAGGTCAGCAGTTCGTAGAGCGCGACCTTGATGTCGTACCGGGAGTCGCGGAAGCGGTTGGCGATGTGCTTCAGCTGCGCCTCGTCCGCGTCGGGCGAGACGAATTCGCGCCACAGCTTGCGCGTGATGAACTCCGCGGTTGCGCGCTGCGCCAGCAAGACGTCGAGCACGTCGTCGCCATCGAGGTTGCCGCTACGGCCGAGCACGGACTTCACGCCATAGTCGTGAAGGAAGGGGCGGAACACGAATGCGCCGCTGTTGCGGTCGATGCTCCAGCCGGTGAATGCCCGTGCCGCCTCCTTAATGTCCTGCTCACTGTAGTTACCTTCGCCGAGCGTGAACAGCTCCATCACCTCGCGCGCGAAGTTCTCGTTCGGGGTCCCCTTGCGGTTGCGCACGCTGTCGAGGTAGATCACCATCGCAGGGTCATGGGCGATGGCGTGCAGCAGGTCGCCAAAATGGCCGAGCGCATTGGCGCGCAGCGTGACGTTCTGGCGATACATGAGTTCGGTGAGGTGTACCTTCTGCTGGCTGGACACGAAGTGGTTGTGCCAGAACAGCGTCATGCGTTCGGTCAACGGCGAAGGGGTGGTGAGCATCTCGCTTACCCACCAGCCGCGCAGCTGCAGTCCCTCGCGGATCTGCTCCTGCTGGAACTGTTTCTTGTCCCTGTCCGATGCGTCGACGCCGCCGCGCGGATACCGCAGCGGCCCGGGCTCGGCTGTCCAAGCCGGCGCTGGCGTGGCCGCCACGGTGCGCGTTGTCGCGAGTAGCTTGCGCGCGGCGTCTTCGCGCGACATGCCGGTGAAGCGCCGGATCTCCGCGTCGGTCGCCCCAAAACCGGTGCGATTGAGCAGATGCCGGGCATCGTCGTAGGACAGCGGCGCGGCCGCCATCGCCGGCAGCGCGACGGCCGCGGCGAAGCACAATCCAAAAACGGTCAGCTTGGGCATCGATGTCAGGGCAGGCGCCTTCCGCCTACAACGCGGCAGTCTAGCGACCGGTTGGCCCAAACGCAGCGGCAAGATGTTACGAGCCGTTGCCGTCGCGCCCATGGGGCATTAGAGGGCGATCGTGCCGCGGCCGAGTTCGATCACGCGCCCGGAGACGAAGATCTGGCCGCCCGCATCGACGCGCAGCCCGAGTCGGCAACGGCGCCCGACTGCCTCGCCCTGCGAGATGGATCGTGTTTGCGGCCGCGGCGCGCCGGTGGCGACCAGCCAGCCGCCGAGATTAGCGGCGGCCGAACCGGTCCCGGGGTCTTCGATGACGGCGCCGTGCTTGGGAAAAAAGAATCGCGCCAACACCGCACCCGGCCCGGCGTCAGCCCACACATAGGCCATCGCGCGCGATCCGCCTCCCGGCAGGGTGACGCTGCCATGGCGGGCGAGCAGCTCCGCTTTCGGCGCGCAGCGGCTCACGGCGCCGGCATGGGCGAGGGGAATGACGAGCTGCTCGCTGCCGGTATCGACCCAGAGCGGGTTGCTGCCGACCTCGCCAGGCTCGAGGCCCAGCATGGCGGCAAGATCCTCGCGCGTTGCGGCTACTGGGCGCGTCCGCGGCGCATTCGCTTGCAGCGTCCACTCGTCGCCACGGGCGCGCACCGGAATGATGCCCGCGGACATCTCCAGGGTCTGCGCATCGCCCTCGCGCAAGGCGCGCACGACGTGCGCGGTGCCGAGGGTTGGATGCCCGGCAAACGGCATTTCGAAGGTCGGGGTGAAGATGCGCACGCGCGCCGCCGCTCGGCTTGACGGCAGAATGAACGTCGTTTCCGACAGGTTGAACTGCAACGCCAGCGCTTGCATGGTCGCATCATCGAGGCCGCGGCCGTCTTCAAAAACAGCAAGCGGGTTGCCGCCAAGGCGCTCTTCGGCGAACACGTTGACGAGGCGGAAAGCGTAAGTCGCGCTCATGACGCGACCTCTGCCGCCAGATCAAGCGTTGCGCGCACCTCGCCTGCGAGCGCTGCAAACGCCTCGGTTGACACAGCGTGCGCTTCGACCACACACGCATCGCGCGAGGACGGAAAGTTGCGTTCGAGCGAAACGGCGTACAGGGGGTCGTAATGCGCCTCGAGCAGGGCGGCGACCAACCCGTCCCAGTCGCCTGACGCCGCCATGGTCTGCCAGCGCGCAATGCTCGCCTTGCCGTAGCGCTCGGTCAGCGGCTGCAGGCACGCCGCGAGCTGCGCAGGCGCGTCGAGAAAGTGTGCGTACTCGTCCTTGAGCAACGCGACCCGCTGCGGCAACGGCGTGACGAGCCTCAGCACGCGGCCGCTGCGCATCTGGGCGAGCAGCGCGTCGGGCATCTGCACCCCGCCGATGCGTCGGCTTTCCGATTCGACGAACACCGGCCGCGAACGGTCGAGCCCTTGGAGCGCGTCGTAGAGTTGGCTTTCGAACCATTTTTGCGACGGCTGCGGGTCTCCTGGCAAGTCGCCCAACAGTGACCCGCGATGACGCGCGATCGATTCCAGGTCGAGGGTCTGGGCACCAGCGCGCTGGAGCGCGGAGAGCAGCCGGCTCTTGCCCGAGCCCGTGAGGCCACAGATCACCACAAAGCGGCAACGCTGCGGCAGCCGGGCAAGCTCCGAGACGACGTGGCGGCGGTAGGCGCGATACCCGCCGTCGAGCTGTACCGCGCGCCAGCCAACTTCATTGAGGACCTGCGCCAGCGCCCGGCTGCGTTGGCCGCCCCGCCAGCAATAGACCAGGGGCCGCCAGTCTCGACCGCAGTCACCGAACGCGGTTTCCAGCATTGCGGCGATATTGCGCGCAACCAGTGCCGCCCCGCGCCTGCGGGCCGAGAATGGCGACGCGGCGTACAGTGTTCCGATCCGCGCCCTCTCGGCGTCGTCGAGGACCGGGTGATTCGCCGCAGCCGGGATGTGGTCCTGCGCGAACTCGGCAGGACTGCGCACGTCGATGCGGTCGCGATAAGCGCCAAGCGCGCTGACGTCGACGCGCTGCATACCCGGATGCGGTGTGCTCATGGTGTTTTCCCGGCCGCGCCCAGCAGCGGCTGCAGTTCGCGCCAGACATTGTCCAGTAGCCGCGGTTGTGCGGCGACGACCGGGTGGATGCGGTCCGGCTGGAAGAGTGCGTTGTCGTCGCCGAAACCTTCGAACAGAAACGGCACCAGCGCGACGTGGCGCGCCTTGGCGACGTCGGCATAGGTGGCGTCGAAACGACTCACGTACGCAGGACCGTAATTGGGTGGCAACTGCATGCCGACCAAGAGCACGCGCGAGCCCGCCTTCTGCGCGGCGACGACCATCGCGTCGAGATTGGCGCGCATGGCGTCGAGGCTGCCGCCGCGCAAGCCGTCGTTTCCGCCCAGCTCGAGCACGGTAATCGCTGGCCGATCCTGTGCGAGCAGCGCGTCGAGTCGCGCCCGGCCGCCCGCGGTCGTGTCACCGCTGATGCTGGCGTTGACCACGCGGTGCGGGTAGTGCTGTGTCGCAAGGCGCTGTTGCAGCAGCGTAGTCCAGCCCGCATCCGGCGGCAGCCCGTAGCCGGCTGAAATGCTGTCGCCCACGATCAGGATCGTCGGCGCCGCGGGCGCGGCGGCGACGACGGTGCAGAGCAGGACGGACGCGAGCGCCGTGATCGGGCGCAACCCGCATCGGAGCCAGGACCACGAGGAGATGCTCACAACGCATTGTAGAGGCGGTGATTGCACGGCGCAAAGCCGCGGCGGGCGTACAATGCGCCGCCATAGCTATGGATTCGGTTACGCACAGCGAAGTTCCTGCGGCGACTGCGCCCATCGCCGTACCGGTGGTCACCGTCGTCATTCAGACCTTCAATCGCAGCAGCATCCTGGTATACGCCATCGGCTCGGTCTTAAGGCAGACTTTCACCGATGGGGAACTGCTGGTGATGGGCGACGGCTGCCGCGACGACTTGGCCGCGCGTTTCACCGATCCGCGCATCCGCTTCGTGGACCCCCTGTTGCATCCGATATCTGAGCGCCTCGGCGCCAGTGCTGCCCTGGACTTGCCTTGACCGCATTGCGGCCCCATGTGCAAGCGGTACGGCACTGCATGCCGGCAGGTGGTCATGGCTGATCCTGTCATTCGCGCCCAAAATCTCTCCAAGACCGTCCAAAGCGGCGATGTGCCACTGACCATTCTCGACGGAGTGAGCTTCGAGGTCGGCGTTGGCGCAACGATCGCTGTCGTCGGTGCGTCGGGTTCGGGCAAGACGACGCTGCTGGGCCTGCTCGCCGGCCTGGACCGCCCGAGCGCGGGCGAAGTATGGCTCGGCGCCACGGCGCTCAACGGCTTGTCCGAGGACGCACGGGCGGCATTGCGACGGCAGTGGCTGGGCTTCGTGTTTCAGTCCTTCCAGCTCCTGCCTGCGCTGACTGCGCTGGAAAATGTCATGTTGCCACTCGAACTTGCCGGCGCCAACGACGCGGCCGGACGCGCCCGCGAATGGCTCGCACGTGTCGGCCTTACGGCACGTCTGGCGCACTATCCGAAGCAGCTTTCCGGCGGCGAGCAGCAGCGTGTCGCCATCGCGCGCGCCTTCTGCGGTGAGCCACGGGTACTGATGGCCGACGAGCCCACCGGCAATCTCGATGCCGCGACCGGCGCCGAAGTCGCCGATGTGATGTTTCGCCTCAACCGCGAGCGCGGGACGACACTATTGCTCGTCACTCACGACGCGGAACTCGCGTCGCGCTGCGGCCGACGGCTTTCGCTCGCCGGCGGCCGGCTCGTTGGCGACGAAATCGCGCGCCTGCCATCCGCGCCATGAGTACGATCCGCTTGGCACTGCGGATGTTACGCCGCGACTGGCGTGCGGGCGAGCTTTCGGTCCTCGTCGCGGCGCTGGTGCTCGCTGCGGCGAGCGTGGGCACCGTCGGCTTCTTCGCCGATCGCGTCAAGGGAGCCCTCGCGACGCAGGCAAATGTGCTCCTCGGCGCCGACTTGATGTTGTCCGCGGACCATCCGCTGCCGCCCGAATATGCCCGCGAAGCGCAGGCACTTGGCCTCGCCACGGTGCCGGTCATCCGCTTCAACAGCATGGTGCAGACCTCCGCCAGCGACGCGGTGCTCGCCGACGTCAAGGCTGTTGGCGCCGGCTATCCGTTGCGCGGCGCGGTTTCGCTCGTCGCTCCGGGCGCGCCCGAGGGGCTGCCCGCGCGGCGCGTGCCACGGCGCGGCGAGGCGTGGGTCGATACGCGTCTCGCGGCGCGGCTGGGGGCCGTCACGGGCTCTGCGCTTGCGGTCGGAGAGACGACGCTCACGGTTACGGCCGTCATGCAGCAGGAGCCCGAAGTGGTCGGCGGGTTGCTCTCGCTCGGTCCCCGACTGCTCATCAACCTCGACGACGTCCCGGCCACCAACCTGCTACAGCCGGGAAACCGCGCCTCCTATCGCCTACTCGTCGCCGGGGATGCGATCGACACCTATCGCGCGTGGGCGTTGCCGCGTCTGGAGCGTGGGCAGCGGCTGGAATCGATCCGCGACCTGCGGCCCGAAATCCGGCAAACCCTCGAGCGGTCCGACCGCTTTCTCGGTCTCGCCTCGCTCGTTGCCGTAATCCTCGCCGCCGTTGCGGTGGCCCTGGCCGCAGCACGCTACCTGCGTCGCCATCTTGACGCGGCGGCGATGATGCGCTGCTTCGGCGCGCCGCAGCGACAGACCCTGGGGCTGTTCGTGATCCAGTTCGGCGTGCTGGGCCTCTGTGCAAGCGCCGTGGGCACACTGGTCGCGCTCGGCGGACAGCAGTTGCTCGTCTCGCTGCTGGGCGCGGTGATTCATGCCGACCTGCCGCGGCCGGGGCTTCTGCCGGCGGCGGGAGCGATGGTCACGGGCCTGGCGCTGCTGTTCGGCTTTGCGTTGCCACCACTTATTGCCTTGTCGCGCGTGCCGCCGCTGCGCGTGCTTCGGCGCGACCTGGGCATGCCGCGGGCGGGTGGCAGCCTTGCCTACGGCATCGGTGCCGCAACCATCGCCGCGCTGGTCGCCTGGCAGGCGCAGGATCTGCGCACGGGCGCGATTGTGGTCGGCGGCATGGCCGCGCTGCTCGCCATGGCGGCGGCGGCGGCGTGGCTCCTGATGACGCTATTGCGGTGGCTGCCGCAACGCGGGTACAGCTGGCGCTACGGCCTGGCCAACTTGCGCCGCCGTCCCCTCGCTTCGAGCCTGCAGATCGGGGCGCTGGCGCTGGGCGTCATGGCCCTGCTGCTGCTCACCCTGGTCCGCGGCGATCTGCTGCGCAACTGGCGCGCCAGCCTGCCGGTGGACGCGCCGAATGCATTCGTGATCAACGTGCTGCCCGACCAGGTCGACGGGGTGCGGGCACTGCTTCGGCACGAGCTCAACGTCGACGCAAGTTTGCGGCCGATGGTGCGCGGGCGGCTGGTCGAGGTCAACGGCGCGCCGTTCGCCGCGGCGCGGTTCGACGACGAGCGCGCGCGGCGTCTGGGCGAACGCGAGTTCAATCTGTCCTGGAGTGAGGCGCTGCCGCCCGGTAATCGCGTGGTTGCCGGTCAGTGGTGGAAGCCCGGGGAAAACGGCATCACCTCCGGGGTCTCGCTCGAAGAGAGCATCGCCAAGACCCTCGGGCTCAAGCTCGGCGACACGCTGACCTACGACATCGTCGGCACGCGCGTCAGCGCAAAGATAACGAGCCTGCGCAAGGTCGACTGGGACAGCTTCCGCGTCAACTTCTTCGCCCTGTTCCCACCGGGCGTGCTCGACCCGATGCCCAAGACGTACATCTCGGCAGTGCGCGCGGATGCGGGCAATGCGGTATGGTTGACAGCGCTCGTGCATGACTACCCCAACGTGCTGGTCATCGACGTCGGCGAAATCCTGAGCGAGGTGCAATCGATCATGGACCAAGTTGCGCTCGCGGTCGAATTCGTATTCCTGTTCACGTTGTTGGGTGGCGTGCTGGTGCTCGAGGCGGCGATAGCATCGACGCAGGACGAGCGCCGCTACGACGCAGCGGTGCTGCGCACCTTGGGCGCGAGCGAGCGGCAAATGTCCGCGGCCCAGGTTGCCGAGTTCCTGGCGCTCGGTGCGCTCGCCGGCCTGGTCGCCGCGGCCGGCGCAACGGCGACCGGCTACGCGCTCGCCGATCGCGTGTTCGACATAGCCTTCGATTGGAATCCGGCGCTCTGGCTTATCGGGATCGTGGGTTCGGCGGCCTGCGTCGCGGTTGCCGGCTGGCTGGGTACTCGCAGCACGTTACGTCAGCCGCCGCTTGCGGTGCTGCGCGAATCGACCTAGACGACGTCGTAGTTGGTAGCGCTTCGCGCGGGGGCAGCCAGCAAGCGCCGCAGTGCGTCAGGCCCTGCCTGCGGCGTGTAGGCGGGAACGGATCGCGCCGTGCGGCGCATCACGCGCCGTCCGCGGTGGACACGACCTAGGCCGGTTCCTATACTGCACCTCCCACCTGCATGCACTGACCATGGCGCAAGACCCCCTCGAGCCAGGCATCGTCACCGATTTTCACGATCGTCTGAGCTACGCCGGCTATCTGCATCTGGACCGCCTGCTGTCGGCACAGCAGCCCCGGTCGGCGACCGCGGCACGGCCACCGCGCCACGACGAAATGCTGTTCATTATCCAGCATCAGGTCGCGGAGCTGTGGATGAAACTGATGATCCATGAGCTCAGGGCGGCGATCCGCCACGTGCAGGGCGACGAGCTCGACGCGTGCTTCAAGATCCTCGCCCGGGTCAAGCTGGTGCAGAAGCAGCTCTTCGAGCAATGGGCGGTACTCGAAACGCTCACGCCATCGGAATACGAGGCGTTTCGTCCGATGCTCGGTCAGTCGTCGGGCTTGCAGTCGCCGCAGTACCGCGCCATCGAATTCCTTTTCGGCAACAAGCATGCGGCACTGCTCGAAGTCTTCCGCCACGACGCGGAAACCTTCGCCGAGCTCGACGCACTGCTTCACGCGCCTTCGCTCTACGACGAGTTCCTGCGCCATCTCGCGCGCCGCGGCTTGCCCGTGCCGCAGGCGTGCATCGAGCGCGACTTTACCCAGCCGTATCGGCGCAATCCCGATCTGCTCCCGGTCTTCAAGACGGTCTACGAGGATCCGCAGCGGTGGTGGGACGCGTACGATATGTGCGAAAAACTGGTCGATGTCGAGGAGAGCTTTCAGCTCTGGCGCTTCCGCCACCTCAAGACTGTCGAGCGAATCATCGGTCACAAGCCCGGCACCGGGGGTTCGTCCGGCGTGAGCTTTCTCAAAAAGGCGCTCGACTACGCGTTCTTTCCCGAGCTTATCGACGTGCGCACGGCGATCGGGGCGCGATGAACGCTCCGGACGACATGCTCGGCAGCACGGCCGCCACCATCGCCCGGGCAGTTGCGGCGCTTGGCGACGGGCCGTTGACCGAGGCGGGCGTCGAAGCGCAACTCGCGCCGCTGTTTTCGCGCGTGCTCGAGGGCCGAAACACCGCGATCTACCTGGCCAACCACTCGCTCGGCCGGCCGCTCGACGCGACCGCCGCCGACGTCGCCGAGGCGATCGCGCTCTGGCAGCGGCATCTCGGCGATGCCTGGGACGCATGGCTGGAGGAAATGCGCGCCTACCGGGCGCGGCTCGGAGCACTGCTCAATGCGCCGCGCCCCGACTGCGTGGTGCCCAAGACGAGCGCGGGCCAGGGTTTGCGCGCGGTGCTCAACACCTATGACAGCGTGCCGCGCGTGGTCGCCACGCGCGGTGAGTTCGACTCGATCGACCTGATCCTGCGCCAGTACGCGCGGCGCGGCCGGATCGCGCTGTCCCTGGTCGAGCCGCGGGCCGACGATCTGTTCGCGGCCGATGATCTGCGCGCGGCGCTGCGCCGGGGCGTCGATCTGTTTGTTTGCTCGCAGGTGGTCTTCAACACCGGCCAGGTGCTGCCCGAGCTTCCCGCGCTTCTCGCCGAGGCACAGGCGGCGGGCGCCCGGGTCCTCGTCGACGTCTATCATTCCCTCGGTGTATTCCCGGTCGATATCGCCACGCTCGACGCTGATTTTGCGATCGGCGGCAGCTACAAGTACCTGCGCGGCGGGCCGGGGGCGGGCTTCCTGTATCTGCATCCGCGCTATCTCGATGGATCGCTCTCGACGCTCGATACGGGATGGTTCGCGAAGAGGGAGCCGTTTGCCTACCAGCGGCCCGACCCGCCCCAGCTCGCTCCCGGCGGCGACGCCTTCCTCGAATCAACGCCGCCGGTTTTGCCGCTCTACCAAGCCCGGGCGGGGCAGATCTTTACCCTGGCAATCGGCGCCGAGCGCCTGCGTGCCTATTCGCTGCGGCAGCTGCAGCGGCTGGTCGCGTTGTTGCAGGAACGCGGTATTCGCGCCCATGGCGGCACCCGGGATTGGGGCGCTTTCGCCGTGATCTGCGATGCGCATGCGGTAGCACTGGCGACGGTGCTGCAGGAGCGCGGTATTCACGTCGATGCGCGCGGACCCTATTTGCGTCTGTGCCCGGATGCGCTCACCACGGATGCGGAGCTCGTTGCCGCGGCGCAGACGCTCGCCGCGGTGCAAGTCGACCGCAATATCTGAGTTCACCCCGTGCGGGTGATGATCGTCACCAGCACCAGCAGCGCGGCGACGACGACGGCGGCGGCGAGCACTCCCGCGACAATCACGTGCAGCGGCTTGATCGTGACCATGTCGCGCTCGCCGGCGGCCATCTTGCGGATGCCGAGGAAGCTCCAGAATACCGCGCCCAGGACCTGCAGAAAGCCAGCCGCCCGCGGTGCGGGTTCGTCGCTGCGAGGGGTGTCGGGGTCGCTTGGGGTCATCGGCAGACCGGTCGCCTTTTACTGTGCAACGTTACCATGCTGGCGCTCTGGCTCCCTCCGGCGCATCCACCCGGCGTCTGCGCGCGTATAGGCGGGTACAGCGCCTTCACGCTGTTACCTAGGAGAGGAGAACCACCCGATGAACACCATGTTACACAAGCTCGCCTTTGCGCTCGTACTGTTCGCCGGCCTGCTGCTTGGCGCCTGCCAGGACACGAGCATGAAGCCGATGATGCAAAAGAGTCTCTACGATCGTCTCGGCGGCAAAGACGCCATCACCGCGGTGGTCGACGACTTTGTCGGCAATGTGGCCGCCGACAAGCGTATCAACGGTTTCTTTGCCAAGACCGATATCCCGCGCCTGAAGCGCAATCTCGTCGACCAGCTGTGCGCCGCAACCGGCGGACCTTGTGTCTATACCGGCAGGGACATGAAGACCGCGCACAAGGGCATGGGTATCAGCGATGCCGACTTCAACGCGCTGGTCGAAGACCTTACGAAGTCGCTCAACAAGTTCAATGTGCCGGCCAAGGAACAAGGCGAGCTCCTGGGAATCCTTGGGCCGCTCAAACCGCAAATCGTCGGCCAGTAGGCCGCTCTGAGGCGTGGTGGCGGTTGTGCCGCGGTCGAGCTTCCCCGGACGGCCCGCTAAGGACCGCCGGGGTCCTGCTCGGCCGCCGCGTCGGTGCCGCGGAAGCGGTTGTAGATGTCGTCCTCGTCGAGATGACCGAACGCATAGGACGCTTCCAGCCACATCACGTTGATGATGCCGAAGGCAAGCGCCAGGCCGATGCCGAGGATCCAGGTGAAATACCACATGACTTCTCCTTTGGCGTTCAGTACATGCCGTGTCCGGCTTCGCGGACCCTGCGCTCGGTGACTGTCCCGCGCATGACGCGGTAGACCCAGCTGGTGTAGACCATCATTATCGGAAGGGCGAGGATCACAACCCAGAACATGATCTGCAGTGTGCGGTGGCTCGACACTGCGTCGTAAATCGTCAAGCTGCTGCCCGGGTCGCTCGATGAGGGCATGATGAACGGAAACAGTGCTAGCCCCGCTGTCAGCACCACGCCGGCGACACCGCCGCAAGAGAGCACGAAGGCGATGCCCCTTCGCTGCGCCCGCGACGCAGCGAGCGCGAGCAGCGTTCCGCCGAAGGCGAGTACCGGCGCCAGCACCGTCCAGGGATACTGCGCATAATTGCCGAGCCAGCCGCCCCGCAGGCGTTCGACGGTCTTCGCCTGGGGGACGAAAGCGGACTCCGGCGATGGCATAGTCAGGATGCGAAAGCCGTCGACGCCCCAGGCGGTCCAGATGCCGGCTGCCGCGAAGGCGATCAGGAATACGACCCCGCACAGTAGCGCAGCCCGTTTCGCGCGCACCTGCACCACACCATCGGTGCGCAGCTGCAGGTAGATTGCGCCGTGCATCGTCAGCATGCTCAGGCTCACGACGCCCGCCAAGAGCGCGAACGGGTTCAGCAACCCGAAGAACGAGCCGGTGTAAAACACACGCTGGTCGGCATCGAAATGGAACGGAACCCCCTGCAGCAGGTTGCCGAAGGCCACCCCGAAGATCAACGTCGGCACGGCACAGCCAGCAAACAGCGCCCAATCCCAGGCGTTGCGCCAACGCGGATCCTCCAGCTTGCCGCGGTATTCGATTCCGACCGGACGGAAGAACAGCGCGAAGAGCGTCAGGATCAGCGCCACGTAGAGACCGGAAAACGCGGCTGCGTAGACGAGCGGCCAGGCAGCAAATAGCCCGGCCCCGGCGCTGATGAACCAGACCTGATTGCCCTCCCACGTCGGCCCGATGGCGTTGAGCATCACCCGCCGCTCGACGTCGCTGCGCCCGACGAAGGGAAGCAGGACACAGATGCCGAGATCGAAACCGTCGAGAATGGCGAAGCCGATCAGCAGCAGGCCGACGAAAAGCCACCAGATCAGCTTCAAGGTTGCGTAATCGAAGAGGTAGATCATGCTGCCGCTCCCGCTTGGCCGCCGCCCGCGTCACCGTGATACCGGCCGGTGGCCATACTCGACGGTCCCGCACGCGCATACTTGAACATCAGGTAGAGTTCGACGATCAGCAACCCGGTGTAGAAGGTGACAAAGCCGGCCAGGCTGAAGATCACCTGCGCGGTGGAAACCGACGACACCGACAGGTGGGTCGGCAGCACCTCGCTGATTGCCCACGGCTGGCGGCCGTACTCCGCCACGATCCAGCCTAGCTCCGCCGCGAGCCAGGGCAAGGGAATGCTCCACAGCGCGAGATGCATGATCCAGCGGTTGCGGTACAGGCGACGTCGGGCGATGACGTAAAACGCAGAAGCGAACACGAACAGTAGCCACAGTCCGAGGCCCACCATCAGGCGGAACGACCAGAACAGCGGCGCAACCTGGGGGATGGTGTCGTCGACCGCCTGCTTGATCTGTTCGGGCGAGGCGTCGACGACGTTGGCGGCGTACTTGCGTAGCAGCAGCCCGTATCCCAAGTCCGCCTTGGTGTGCTCGAATTCGGCCAGGGTCTCTGCCGAGCGGTCGCCGGCGCGAAGCTTCTGCAGCACGGCGTACGCCTTCATGCCGCCGCGGATGCGCGCCTCATGCTCGAGCTTCAGATCCTTGAGGCCCTTGACCGGGGTATCCACAGAGCGCGTCGCAATCAGGCCCATCAGCCACGGGATCCGGATCGCATAACGTGTCGTTTCGCTCGCCTGGTCGGGAAGGCCAAACGCGGTGAAGGACGCCGGCGGGGGCTGTGTCTCCCACTCGGCCTCGATTGCCGCGAGCTTCACCTTCTGCACTTCGCCCGCGGTGTAGCCTGATTCATCGCCCAGCACGATGACCGAAAGCGCCGATGCCAGCCCGAATCCGGCCGCCACCGCGAAAGAGCGTACGGCAAAGGGCAGGTCGCGAAGACGTAGGATGTAATACGAGGAGATGCCGAGGACGAACATCGAGGCGGTGACATAGCCCGCCGCGACGGTGTGCACAAATTTCACGCCCGCGACGGGATTGAACACCAAGTCGGCGAAACTCGAAAGCTCCATGCGCATCGTGTCGGGATTGAATTCGGCTCCGACCGGATTCTGCATCCAGGCGTTGGCCATCAGGATCCACAACGCGGACAGATTGGAGCCCAGCGCGACCAGAAAGGTGACCAGCAGATGCTGCACCTTGCCCAACCGCTCCCAGCCGAAAAAGAACAGCCCGACGAAGGTGGACTCGAGGAAAAACGCTACCAAGCCCTCGATGGCGAGGGGTGTGCCGAAGATGTCACCCACGTAGTGCGCGTAATAGGCCCAGTTGGTGCCGAACTGGAATTCCATCGTTATACCGGTGGTCACTCCCATGACGAAGTTGATGCCGAAGAGCTTGCCCCAGAAGCGGGTCATGTCGCGATAGACCTCCTTGCCGGTCATCACGTACACCGATTCCATGATGACCAGGATCCACGACAAGCCGAGCGTGAGCGGGACGAACAGGAAGTGATAGAGCGCGGTGGCGGCAAACTGCAGCCGCGACAGGTCAACGATCTCAGCGGTCGGCATGCGGCGATTGCTCCGGAGTCGTGGAAGGAATGAGGTGCGCCCCTACGCGCGGGGCGGCGGCGGTCATGCGCGGCGCCACCGGATGGCTGAAGAAGGCCCACCACAGCAGGAAGAGGGCGGCGAACTTGATCGCCAGCACCAGGGTGAGGTCACGGCCGAGCGGACCCAACCGGAGCCACCGCGCGCGCCAAGGCGCAGGCGTCGGCCGTTTGATCCGGTCCCCTGGTTCGGTCATGGGCGAGTACGATGGTAAGGGGTTGAGCTCGGGCGCGCAATGCAGCGGTTTCCGCGCGGTAGGCACAGTGGCGCCGCGCGGCCGAGGGTGCGGGAGGGGGTTGAAACAGGCCGCGAAAACCTCATTTTAAACAGAGTCTTCCCAAACGGTGAGCGTGATGCGCCTCGACAAATTGACAACCAAGTTTCAGCAGGCTTTGGCCGACGCCCAGAGCATGGCGCTGGGCAACGACAACGGCTTCATCGAGCCCTACCACCTGCTCGCGGCGCTGCTGCAGCAGGAAGACGGCGGGAGCGGGTCGCTGCTCGCCCGCGCCGGCGTCAATGTGGCGGCGCTCAAGACCGCGCTGACCAAGGCGATCGACCGCTTGCCCAAAGTCGAAGGGCAGGGCGGCGAGATCTCGATCTCCCGCGACCTTAACAACTTGCTCAATCTTACCGACAAGGAAGCGACCAAGCGCGGCGATCAGTTCATCGCCAGCGAACTGTTTCTGCTCGCACTGGCCGACGACAAGAGCGAAGCCGGTCGGCTGGTGCGCGAGTTCGGCCTGAATCGCAAGGCGCTGGAGAAGGCCATCGAGGCCGTGCGTGGCGGCGCCGGAATCGATTCGCAGGATGCGGAAGGGCAGCGGGAAGCGCTCAAGAAGTACACCGTTGACCTCACCGAGCGCGCGCGCCAGGGCAAGCTCGACCCGGTCATCGGCCGCGACGACGAGATCCGGCGCGTGATCCAGGTCCTGCAACGGCGCACCAAGAACAACCCGGTGCTCATCGGCGAGCCAGGGGTGGGCAAGACCGCGATCGTCGAGGGCCTCGCTCAGCGCATCGTCAACGGCGAAGTGCCCGAGGGTCTGAAGAACAAGCGCGTGCTTTCGCTGGACATGGCGGCACTGCTCGCCGGGGCCAAGTATCGCGGCGAGTTCGAGGAGCGACTCAAGGCGGTGCTCAAGGACATCGCCGCCGACGAGGGCAGGACGATCGTCTTCATCGACGAGCTGCATACGATGGTCGGCGCCGGCAAGGCGGAAGGTGCGATCGACGCCGGCAACATGCTCAAGCCGGCGCTGGCGCGCGGCGAGCTGCACTGCGTGGGCGCGACCACGCTGGACGAATACCGCAAGTACCTCGAAAAGGACGCTGCGCTCGAGCGACGCTTCCAGAAAGTGCTCGTCGGCGAGCCGTCGGTGGAGTCGACCATTGCGATTTTGCGCGGCCTGCAGGAACGCTACGAGATCCATCACGGCGTGGAAATAACGGACCCGGCGATCGTTGCCGCGGCGGAGCTGTCGCAGCGCTACATCACGGATCGCTTTCTTCCCGACAAGGCGATCGACCTGATCGACGAGGCGGCGGCGCGCATCAAGATGGAAATCGACTCCAAGCCGGAGGCGATGGACCGACTTGAGCGCAGGATCATCCAGCTCAAGATCGAGCGCGAAGCGGTGAAAAAGGAAAAGGACGAGGCGTCGAAGAAACGCTTGTCGGCCATCGAGGGGGAAATCGGGCGGCTGGAGCGCGAATATGCGGATCTCGACGAGATCTGGCAGGCCGAGAAGGCGCAGGTCCAGGGCGCGCAGCATATCAAGGAGGAGATCGACAAGATCAAGCTGCAGATGGAGGAGGCGCGGCGCAAAGGCGACTGGCAGACGATGTCGGAGCTCCAATACGGCAAGCTGCCGCAGCTCGAAGCGCAGCTCAAGAAGGCCGACACCAAGCTCGCCAAGGAGCAGGCGAAGAAACCCAAGCTGCTGCGCACGCAGGTCGGCGCCGAGGAGATTGCGGAGGTCGTCTCGCGCGCCACCGGCATCCCGGTGTCGAAAATGATGCAGGGCGAGCGCGACAAGCTCCTGCACATGGAGGAAGCCCTGCACCGCCGCGTCGTCGGCCAGGACGAGGCGGTTACGGTGGTTTCCGATGCGATCCGCCGCTCGCGGTCGGGATTGGGTGACCCCAACCGCCCCTATGGCTCGTTCCTTTTCCTCGGACCGACCGGGGTCGGCAAGACCGAGCTGTGCAAGGCGCTGGCGGAATTCCTGTTCGATTCGGAACAGCAGTTGATCCGCATCGACATGTCGGAATTCATGGAGCGACATTCGGTGGCGCGCCTGATCGGCGCCCCGCCGGGCTACGTCGGCTACGAGGAGGGCGGCTATCTGACCGAGGCGGTGCGGCGCAAGCCCTACAGCGTGATTCTGCTCGACGAAGTGGAGAAAGCGCACCCGGACGTATTCAACGTACTGCTGCAGGTGCTCGACGATGGGCGCATGACCGACGGTCAGGGGCGCACGGTCGATTTCAAGAATACCGTGATCGTGATGACCTCCAACCTGGGCTCGCAGATGATCCAGCAGATGGCCGGCGACGACTACGGGGTGATCAAGCTCGCGGTCATGGCGGAGGTCAAGACCACCTTCCGGCCCGAATTCGTCAACCGTATCGACGAGATCGTGGTGTTCCACGCGTTGTCCGAAAAGGACATCGAGTCGATTGCCCGGATCCAGCTCAAGGCGGTCGAAGCGCGGCTGGCCAAGCTCGAAATCCGGGTCGAGGCTGCGCCCGCGGCGCTGAAGGAAGTAGCCAAGGTCGGCTTCGATCCGGTCTACGGCGCGCGCCCGCTCAAGCGCGCGATCCAGACGGAGATCGAGAATCCGCTGGCGCGGGAGATTCTCGCCGGCAAGTACGTCGCCGGCGATACGATCGTGATCACCGCTGGCCGCGACGGCATCGCCTTCGCGCGCAAGTAAACCGCCGCGGCGCTAAGAGCCTCAGGCGTGCGGCTGCGTGCCGCGCATGTCTCGGCCGGACCAGGCGGCGAGTAGCAACGCCCGCGCGCGGCCCAGCGCTACCGCGAGTCGCTCGCGCCGGCCCAGCGGCGAGAGCAGCCGCAGCGTGCTCTCGGTTTCGGCGGCGACGATCGTGCGACCCGGGCGATCGATCTCGAAGCGCATCCCCTGGGCCAGAATGATGTCCCGCGGATCGCGCTCTAGCGTGACCCACAGACAGCCGCGTTCGACGACGACGACAGTGCCCTGCGCGTGGTCGAGCAGCAACACGTCGCGGGGACGGAGAACCTTGCGCCGGGTAGGGCGGCGGAGCGAGGGGAAGCGGGCCATGGTGTTTCTCCTAATCTATGCCTATAATTCATGCGTCGACTCCATTCGGACGACCCGACGCAAGCCGCGATGGCAAGTCTTATTCTCCTAGCATGGGCGGGGCAGCACAAACGCATTCGGCGCATCATTAGCATGCGAAAATGGAATGCGTAAGGCGATCCCGGAGGCCCCGCGCTCGCGCCTGCCGTCGCTCGATCTGCTCAAAGGCTTCGAGGCCGCGGCGCGGCATCTGTCCTTCACGCGCGCGGGCGAGGAGCTCTACCTCACCCAATCGGCGCTGTCGCGCCAGATCCAGACGCTCGAGGAGCAGCTGGGCATGCCGTTGTTCGAGCGCCGGCATCGTGCCTTGCTGCTGACCGAAGCCGGCCAGATACTGCTGGGCACAGCGAAGGCGGTTTTGGGCGAGGTCGAGCAGGCGGTGGCCCGCCTGCGCCGCGAGCAGAACGCCCGGCCGGTGACCTTGTCGACGGCGATACCGTTTGCGGCGCTGTGGCTGCTGCCGCGCCTGCCGCAGTTCCGCGCCTTGCATCCGGAGCTCGAGATTTTCATTTCCGCTGACAACCGCATCCTCGATCTCGACCGCGAACGCATCGATCTGGCGGTGCGCTATTGTCCCGAAGCGATGGCGCCGCTGGGCGCGCACCGGCTGTTCGGCGAGCGCCTGCAGCCGGTGTGCAGCCCGGCGCTCGCCGCCGAGCGCGCACGCCCGCTCACGCGGCCGGAGGACCTCGCCCGGCACGTCCTGCTGCACATCGACGACGAGCGCGCCCGCTTTCCCTGGCTCAACTGGGGACAATGGTTCGCCGCCATCGGCATGGAGGAGATTGCCGGCGCGGGAGCGATGCGCTTCAACCAGTTCGATCTGCTCATCCAAGCGGCTATCGACGGGCAAGGCGTGGCGCTCGGCAGGAGCCCTTTGGTCGACCGCCTGCTCGAGCAAGGCAAGCTCGTCGCGCCGTTTCGCAACACGCATGCGACGACGCGAGCCTATTTCATCGTGCGTTCGACGGCCAGCGCGAAACGCCCGGAGGCGCAGGCGGTGGTCGATTGGCTGGTGGCCGCAGCGGATGAAAGCAACGCCGGTGCACGGCAGGCGCAGGCGCGGCCGCGAAAGCGCCGACCATGAATGACCACGCCCCATCGCCCTGGGTGGTTCGCTTCGCGCCGCTTATTGGCAGAGGAGCGCGGGTGCTCGACCTCGCGGCCGGGCGGGGCCGGCACGCGGTGTTTTTCGCCGCCCGCCAGGCGTGCGTCGTTGCCGCGGATCGCGACCCGGCCGCGCTGGCGACCTTCGCTGCGACACCCGGCGTCGAGACCCGTGCCGTCGATCTGGAAACAGGACCGTGGCCGTTTGCCGGCGAGCGTTTCGACGCCATCGTCGCGGTGCGCTACCTGCACCGCGCGCTATTCCCGCATTTGCTCGCCTCACTTGCCGACGACGGTGTTGTGCTCTACGAAACATTCGCCGCCGGCAACGAGAGCTATGGCCGACCAGCCAATCCGGCCTTCCTGCTCGCGCCGGGCGAACTGCTGGAGTTCGCGCGCGATCGACTGACGGTCGTTGCGTTCGAACAAGGTCTCGTCGCGGTGCCGCAACCAGCAGTGCAGCAGAGGCTTGCTGCCGTCGGCCGTGCAAGAGCGTGGCCTCCGCCGCTGCCGGGTTGAGCTTTGGGGTAAAATACTCGTTTTTTCGGGTTTGTCTCGATGCTGAAAGGAAGCCTTGTCGCGATCGTTACGCCGATGCAAGCCGGCGGCGCACTCGATCTGCGTGGGCTCGCCAAGCTGGTCGATTTTCATGTCGCCAACGGCACCTCGGGCATCGTCATCGTCGGCACGACCGGCGAATCGCCGACCGTCGACTTCGAAGAGCACTGCCTGCTGATCAGATCGGCGGTGGAAAGTGCGGCGGGGCGCATCGCGGTGATCGCCGGTACCGGCGCCAACGCTACAGCGGAGGCGGTCG
This sequence comes from uncultured beta proteobacterium, assembly GCA_963763625.1. GTDB lineage: Bacteria > Pseudomonadota > Gammaproteobacteria > Burkholderiales > Casimicrobiaceae > PALSA-1003. The sequence continues at coordinate 498,027 of CAVXPH010000006.1, forward strand.
AACTCACCCGCTTCGCGAAACAGGTCGGCGCGACTTGCTGCCTATCCGTTGTTCCGTATTACAACAAGCCCACGCAGGAAGGGCTCTACCGCCACTTTCGCACCATCGTCGAGAACGTGGAGTTGCCGCTGATTCTCTACAACGTACCGAGCCGCACCGCCGTCGATCTCGCCAACGACACCGTGCTTCGTCTGGCGCAAGTGCCGGGCATTGTCGGCATCAAGGATGCGACTGCCGATCTCGGCCGTGGCAGCGAACTCATCCGGGGCCTGGGTGCGGCCGGAAAAACCGACTTCGCGGTCTACAGCGGCGAGGACCTTACCGCGCTGCCTCTCATGCTGATGGGCGGCCACGGCGTGATCTCGGTCACCGCCAACGTTGCGCCAAAACTGATGGCGCAGATGTGCGCCGCAGCGCTTGCCGGAGACATTCCGCGCGCGCGCACGGCGAACGACCACCTGCTGCCTTTGCACCGAAACCTGTTTATCGAGGCGAACCCGATTCCGGTGAAATGGGCGCTGGCGGAAATGGGGCTCATTGGCGGTGATCTGCGCCTACCGCTGACCCCGCTTGCGCCAGGACATCATGAAACGGTTCGCGCCGCATTGCGCGAAGCCGCTTGCCTCTGACGGAGAATTAAAGCATGTTGCACTTTTCCTTCCTTCGCTGCCGCCTGCCGGCGGCACTGATCGTGGCGCTGCTCGGCCTGTTGCTCGGCGGATGTGAATCGCAGAGCGTGTCGCTCGGCAAGAAGATCGATTACAAGTCGGCCACCACGACCGCGTCGCTCGAGATACCGCCGGACCTGACCACGCCCGCGTACGACGATCGCTATCTGGCAACGACAGCCTCGGGTGCAGCCGCGGCGCGCGCCGCTGGCAAGGCGAGCGATATCCTGCCGCCCAACCCCGATGCTCACCTGGCACGCGCCGGTTCGGAGCGCTGGCTGGTGGTCAAGGCGACGCCGGAAGCGGCGTGGACTACGTTGAGCGAATTCTGGCCCGCGAACGGCTTCGTCCTGGCGGTGCAGCAACCCACTCTTGGCATCATGGAAACCGACTGGGCGGAAAATCGTGCCTCCGCGCCGCGCAGCTGGCTGGGGCAGTTCTTCGACAAGTACGTCGACTTGCTCACCGATACCTATCGTCGCGACAAGTTCCGCTCGCGTATCGAGCAAGGTAGTGAGGCGGGGACTGTCGAAATCTACATCACCCATTACGGCGCGGTACAGGTCCCGACCAAGCCCGATTCGAGGCTGACGAAGTACGGCGACGATTTCCAGTGGACACCGACCCCGCCGGATCCGGAACTGGAGGCGGAGTTTCTGTCCAAGCTGATGCTGAAATTCGGCAGCTCGCCCCCGGCTGCGGCGAACGCGGTGGCGGAGTTGCCCAAGCAACCGGCGCGCGCGCGCATCGAAAAGGCAGGCGACGGGGCGAGCCGCCTGGTCGTCGACGACAGCTTCGATCGCGCCTGGCGCCGCGTCGGGCTCGCGCTCGACCGTACCGGCTTCACCGTGGTCGACCGCGATCGCTCCAAAGGCCTCTATTTCGTCCGCTATTCCAATCCTGACATCGACCCCAACAAAGATAAGGGCTTTCTCGACAAGCTGGCGTTCTGGAAGAGCGACGACAAGGACAAGCCCGAGCAGTACCGCGTTGTCGTCACCCAGGCCGATCCGGCAAGCGTGGTAACCGTCGAGGATCCGCAGGGAGCCGCCGACCGCTCGGCGAACGGCGACAAGATCCTGGCGCTGCTGCAGGATCAACTCAAGTGATGGCGTTTTGCCGCGCAGCGACGAGGCGCAGCTAGCCTCGCCATGCGCTTCGCGTGCCTGGGAAGCGGGAGCGAGGGCAATGGCCTGCTGGTTGAAGTCGATTCCACGCGGGTGCTGGTCGATTGTGGCTTCGGCGTGCGCGACACCGTGGCCCGGCTCTCCCGGATCGGCGTGGCAGCCGAGACGGTGACGGCAATTGTCGTCACGCACGAGCACAGCGATCACATCGGTGGCGTCGCTGCGTTCGCGGCTCGGTTCGGGACACCGGTGTGGCTCACTTTCGGCACGCTCTCCGTCGTCACGGAACGTTTTGCCCGACTCGACCGCGTGTATGGCTTCGACAGTCACGACACGTTTGCGGTCGACGCGATCGAAGTCCGGCCATTCCCCGTCCCGCACGACGCGCGCGAGCCGGTCCAGTTCGTCTGTTCGGATGGCAATTGGCGTCTGGGCGTGCTGACGGACCTCGGCACCAGCACCGCGTACGTCGAGTCGAGCCTCTCGGGTTGCGACGCGTTGGTGCTCGAGTGCAATCACGATCTCGACATGCTGGCCAATGGCGACTATCCCTATCCGCTCAAACAGCGCATCGCCGGCAAGTTTGGGCACCTCGATAACGGCGCGGCGGCGGGACTGCTTGGCAGGATCGATACGTCGCGACTGAAGCACCTGATCGCTGCACATCTTAGCCAGCAAAACAACCGGCCCGAGCTCGCCCGTGCGGCGCTCGCGGCGTCGCTCGGCTGCGCCACCGACTGGATTGGCATAGCCGATCAACGGTTGGGCTTCGGCTGGCGTGAATTCGTCTGAGGGGAACAGTACATGGAGAAGCGGCAAGAACTCTATCGCGGCAAGGCCAAGACGGTATATGCAACCGACGACCCGAACCTACTGGTAATGCATTATCGCGACGACGTATCGGCCTTTGACGGCGCCAAGCTGGACCAGCTCGAGCGCAAGGGCGAGACCAACAACAAGATTAACGCCTATATCATGGGCAAGCTCGCCGCGGCGGGCGTGCCGACGCATTTTGTCCGGATGCTCAACGAGCGCGAATCACTGGTGCGTGCGCTAAAAATGATCCCGGTCGAGTGCGTCGTGCGCAATATTTGCGCTGGCTCGATGGCCAAGCGTTATGGCATCGAGGAAGGCACCCGCCTACCCGAACCGATCTTCGAGTTCTTCCTCAAAAGCGACGCATTGCACGATCCTCTCGTCAACGACGATCACATCCGCGTGCTCGGCTGGGCCACCACGGCGGAAATCGCGCAAATGAGGGCGCTGACGCATCAGGTCAACGGCGTTCTCAAGCCGCTCTTCGCCGCCGGCGGCATGGACCTCGTCGATTACAAGCTCGAGTTCGGGCACCCGCTGAACGATCCGCAGGGGCCGTTATGGCTGGGGGACGAGTTTACGCCCGACGGCTGCCGCCTCTGGGATAACGCTACGCGCGAGAAGATGGACAAGGATCGCTTCCGGCGCGATCTGGGTGGTGTGATCGAGATGTATCGCGAGGTTGCAAAGCGCATCGGCGCGCCGCTGTAGCATCGGGCGCAAAAAGGAACAAAAAGCCGACCGGGTGGCCGGCTTTTTTTCTCCGTGCTGCCGCGTCTTATTGCTTCGGCTGCTCGGTCGGAGCCGGCGTCGTCGCCGGTGCCGAGGACTTCATCGCATCGCCGGCCGACTTGTTGGCGGAGTCCATCGCTGCAGCTCCCGCGGCCTTGGAAGCATCGCCCGCGGACGAGCCGGCCTGCATGGCAGCGGTGCCGGCATCCTTGGCGGCAGTGGCGGCCTTGTCGGCAGAGTCCTTGGCGGCTGCGGCCGCCTTGTCCGCCATTGCCTTGGCGTCCTGCGCTTGCTTGCTGTCGCCACAGCCGACGACCGCCAGCGCCATAGCCGCAGCAATCAATAATGACTTGTTCATCATCGTTCCCTTACTCGATTATGAAGTGAAATACACGTGGGCCTGACAACGCCCGACTCCCCGCTCGACTGGTGCACCGCGAACACGATCGGCGCCCCGGCCGATGGGCCAATTGTACTCGCAAAGCATGACCGGTTCAATCGGGCGACCCCGCAGCCGCTCACAGTCCAAGCACGGTCGCATTGATGCCGGGCTCGCCGGTCGCCCAGATCTCCTCGAAGCGATTCGCCAACGGCCGCGTTTGTTCGGGCTGCGCGATTCCCATCGCCGAGCGCGGCTGATCGAAGTGGAATCGGTGCAGATAGTGTTGATCATCGATGATGAGCAGCGGGTTGGTTGCCAGCCGCGCTTCCGCGCTGGTGCGATAGATCGTCATGGCGTGACTGTAGGTGCGCAGCAGGTTGAGCATCCGCGGACAAGCGCCTTCGAGGTAGGCGGTGTCGTGCACGATGATGTCGAGGCGACGGCCGCGCAGACCGCCCAGGAATGTCGCCAGGCGATCGACGCGCGCCGCCTGGCCCCATCCGGTCTGCGACAGGTCCTGGTCGAAGACCCGGATACGCTGGCGCGCCAGGAGGATGAGCTCGTCGATCGCTTTGACCTGCTCGGCGACGCTCGCCAGCTCGACGCTACGCGGTCCCGGTGGCGGTTCCGGAGGTACCTCAGCCGATATGGAGGAAGCCATCGCAGTACCAACGATAGAGGCACGGCCATGCGCCGTCGCCGATCTCGCCGGCCGCAAGACGGCGCAGGTCGGCGATGCGCTTGAGCACGGTCCGGCCTCGATCCGGCCAGGCGAGCGCTTCGCCGTTGATGAACAGATTGCGCTCATTGTAGAGAAGCTGCGTGCGCGCATCGAGGCGCAGCCCGTGCCGTGCGCCGCGGCGGATGAAGCTCTCGCGGCGCAGAACGCGCGCGGGCGCGGTGAACGCGACCATGGGTTTGGGCTCGGTCAGATGCGAGCCCAAAAACCGCGTTGCCGCGCGTTCATCCCAGGCAAGGCGGCGCAGGGTCGCGGTCGCGTAGGCCTGCAGGTCGCGGTCGATGCGCGCCGGATGTCGCACCGGCTTGCGACTGGCATCGGTGTAATGCCCGCCGAGCGCGACGCGGTCACGCAGCCAGTCGAGAAAGGACGTTGCGAGCTCCTGCGCCGAAGGCGCCCGGAACCCGATCGAATAGGTGCTGCAGGTATCGATGGCGACGCCGTCGTGGGCGATCGCCGGGGGCAGATAGAGCATGTCGCCGGGCTCGAGTACCCAGTCGCATTCGGGCCGGAAACGAGCGAGGATCTTCAGCGGCAGATTCGCCTTGAGCGAAAGATCGCGTGGCCTTCCGATGCGCCATCGGCGCCGGCCTGGTCCCTGGAGGAGGAACACATCATAAGAGTCGAAGTGCGGGCCCACGCCCCCTCCCGGAGCGGCGTGGCTGATCAGCAAGTCATCGAGGCGCGAATAGGGAAGGAAGGCGAAGCGACGGAGCAGCGCGTCGGCAGCGGCGAGATGCAGATTGACGCTCTGGACGAGCAGCGTCCAGTTGCGTCCCGGCAGCGCGCGCAAGTCGGCGCGCCGGAACGGGCCATGCAGAAGCGACCAACGTCCGCGTTCGCGTAAGACAAGGCGCGACTCGACGTCGTCGCGGGCGGCGAGCGCGAACAGTTCGCGCGTCGACAACAGGCCGCGAAATCCGGCCATCGCCTGACGGATCAGGAGCGGCCGTTGTTGCCAGTAGCGCTGCAGAAAACGCCGCGGCGCGCCGCCCAGGAGCGCAGGGTCCATGGACTGATTATAGCGACCGGGCCAGGCTCTGGCGCGGCCGAGGCCGTGGTGCCGCGCTGGGGTACAATGGCGCGCGCCCTGCGCTGCGCCGCCCTTAGGAAACGCATCGTGCAGATTTCCACCAACACCGTCGTCACGCTTACCTACAAGCTCTATTCCGGGGCCGACGAACTGATCGAGGAAACGAGCGTGCCGATCAGCTACCTGCACGGCGGACATCACGGCATCTTTCCGGGGATCGAGGACGCACTCGCGGGCAAGCAGGCGGGCGATGTCTGCTCGGTGACACTCGAGCCCGAAGACGCCTTCGGCGAATACGACGCCGAACTCGTTCGGGTCGAAACCCCGGACCGGTTTCCCGACGACGTCAAGGTCGGGATGCAATTCGAGGAAGCAGTCGACGACGACGAAAGCGCGACCCGGGTCTTCACCGTGACCGATATCGCCGACGGCAAGGTCGTGGTCGACGGCAATCACCCGCTGGCCGGGCAGCGACTGCGTTTCGACTGCAGGGTGCTCGACGTCCGCCAAGCCACGGCGGACGAGCTCGAGCACGGACACGTGCACGGCCCCGGAGCCCACCACTGACGGCAGTGCGGCAGTCGCTCCACGCGGGCCCCGCAACCCGGCGCCGAACTACCGTTCCGCCAAGCGCTTGAGCTCGTAGAGTGCGACCTGCGCCTCGCGCGGAGAGAGCGCGTCCGGATCGAGGAGCGCGAGCCGATCCAACGCCGCGGACGTGGGGTTCTGCGGCGCATCTGCGGGCCCGCTCGCCGCGAACAGGTCGTCGTGCGCGTCGCGCTGCGCGCTGAAACGGTCCAGCCGGGCGAGGTAGGCGCGGGCCTGGCGGATCGTGTCGGCCGGGATACCGGCGAGCTTCGCCACTTGCACGCCGTAGCTGCGGCTGGCCGGACCCTCGGCGACCGCGTGCAGGAAGACGATTCCATCCTTGTGCTCGACCGCGTCGAAATGGACGTTGGCGCAGCCTTCGAGCTCGGAGGGCAGGGCGGTGAGCTCGAAGTAGTGCGTTGCAAACAGGGTCAGGCTGCGATTGTCCTGCGCCAGCGCGCGGGCGATCGCCCACGCCAGGGCGAGTCCGTCGAAGGTCGATGTGCCGCGACCGATCTCGTCGATGATGACCAGGCTTTCAGGCGTCGCGCGGTTGAGGATATACGCCGCCTCGGTCATCTCGACCATGAACGTCGAGCGCCCGCCGGCGAGGTCGTCGGCGGCGCCGATGCGGGTGTAGAGCGCGTCGAGCGGTCCGATTTCGGCCGCCTCGGCGGGCACGAAAAGCCCGCAGCACGCGAGCAGCGCGATGACGGCAGCCTGGCGCATGTAGGTTGACTTGCCGCCCATGTTCGGCCCGGTGACGATAAGTATTCGTCGCGACGCGTCGAGCCTGACATCGTTGGCAATGAAATGCTCTACCTCTCTTTCGACCAGCGGATGCCGGCCACCGCGGATCGTCAGTCCCGGCGTTGCGGCGAACGTCGGTCGTACCCAGCCGTGAGCCTCGGCGTGCGCGGCGTGCATCGTGAGCACGTCGAGCGTGGCAAGCGCCTGGGCCGCGCGCTGGAGTGCGGGAATCGCCGTGGCCAGTTCCGCCAGCAATGCCTCGTAGAGCACCCTTTCGCGTGCCAGCGCACGCTCCTGGGCCGACAATGCCTTGTCTTCGAATACCTTGAGCTCGGGCGTGATGTAGCGCTCGGCGTTCTTGAGCGTCTGGCGACGGCGGTAGTCGTCGGGAACACGCTCGACGTGCGCGTGCGTGACCTCGATGTAGAAGCCGTGCACGCGGTTGTATTCGACCTTCAGGCTGCTGATGCCGGTGCGCGCGCGCTCGCGATTTTCGAGTTCGATGAGGAACGCACCGCAGTTGTCCTGAATCGCCCGCAATTCGTCGAGTTCGGCGTCATATCCGCGCGCGATGACGTTGCCATCGCGCAGCATGGCGCCCGGTTCGGCCGCGATGGCGCGCTCCAGCAGCACCGCCCAACGCGGGTCGAGCGCGAGCGCAGCCGCCGCATCGGCAAGCAAGGCTGCCGGTGCGGTGACGACGGCGGCGGCAAGCGCTGGCATGCGGGCGAGCGTATCGCGCAGGCCGGCGAGGTCGCGCGGGCGCGCGCTGCCGAGCGCGATGCGCGCCGCGATGCGTGCGACGTCGACGGTGCGCTTGAGTTCGGCGACCAGGGGCTGTCGCACCGATCCGGCAGCCCTCAGTTCGGCGATCGCCGCGTGGCGGGCGAGCGGAACCTCGCGTGGGCGCAGCGGGTTGGCGAGCCAGTGGCGCAAGAGGCGGCTGCCGGCGGCGGTCACACACGCGTCGAGCTGCGACAGCAGTGTCGGTGCCGGCTCGCCGCGCAGCGTTGCGGTGATCTCGAGATTGCGCCGTGTCGCGGCATCGAGGGCCAGATGATCGCCACCCCGCTCGACGCCGAGCGAGCGAACGTGTTCCAACGAGGATGGCGACTGCTGCGTCGCTTGCGCGTAGTGCAGCAGGGCGCCTGCTGCCTGCACCGCGAGCGGCGCATCGGTCACACCAAACGCAGCCAGATCGCGGGTGCCCAGTTGCGCTGCCAAACGCCGCGTCGCCGCGTCGGCATCAAACTGCCAAGGGGGCAGCGCGCGCGAAGGCACGCCGTCGCGCCAGGCCTGCCCCGAGGGAGGGCTCATTCCGTCGGGATACAGAAGCTCGCTCGGGTCCAGGCGCTCGAGCTCGGCCGCCAGCTCGGTGGCAGGCAGATCGCGCAGACACAGTTGCCCGCCGGCAAGATCGAGCCAGGCAAGTCCGATACGCTGGTTCGCTGGCGCGAGTGCCACCAGCAGACAATCCCGTTTGGCTTCGAGCAGGGCCGCGTCCGTGACCGTGCCGGGCGTGACAATGCGTGTAACCCGGCGTTCGACCGGCCCCTTGCCGGTGGCCGGGTCACCGACCTGTTCGCAGATCGCCACCGACTCGCCGAGCTTGATCAGCTTGGCAAGATATTGCTCGACCGCGTGGTACGGTACGCCGGCCATCGGGATCGGCGCGCCCGCCGAGGCGCCGCGTGCGGTGAGCGTGATGTCGAGCAGCGGCGCCGCGCGCTCGGCGTCGTCGTAAAACAGTTCGTAGAAGTCGCCCATGCGGTAGAAGACGAGCTTGTCCGGATGCTCCGCCTTGACGCGCAGATACTGCTGCATCATGGGCGTGTGTGCGGACAGATCGGCGTGAGCAGGTACTTGATTCGACTTGAGGTTCAAGCAACTATCTCCACAAAGAGAACATGGAGTTACGAACCGAGGGCGGTGGGTGACTTGCGGGTGCCTGCAAAGCCTATAGGCCTGGCCGCTGGCACACACCTTGCTGCAGACGTCGCATCCGGTCCTTTTCTCCTCCTCGACCGGACCCTAGCCCCGGGCGGCTCCCCCCCGTGCCGTCCGGGGCTTTGTATTGGCGTGACAATTCACGGCCTTGTCTGACGTTTCCCGGCGCAGAGCAGGTGGTCCCAAGCCCTACTGCCGCGCCCTAAGGCTCGCGTCGTGATGGCGGTTTTGGAGTCTGCGGGCGCCGAGCTGCGGCGAGGCTGGCAAGCAGCGCGTTCATCCGGACCTGCTCGTCAAGAATGCGTCGCAGCAACGGTTTCGTGCCGATTAGAGCAAACGGAAGGATTATCCACGCAATCGCCAGAATGAGACCGAAGATTACCAGCGCCAACCACACTAACCCACTCATTCCCATTGCATCCATCTTTCCTTCCCCGATGAATTGTTTCGGTTCGCCCCGCTGGCCGGTCCGCGAGCTTCTCGTGCCCGTTACGATCGGCTCCGCTCTTGGGCCAGCAATCGCACGACGTCCTCGCCATTCCGCGCCTTGTCGCGATTCTCCGGTGTCTCCTTCCCGAGCGCCGTTCCGGCGACGAAGAGATAGACGTCCGCCGCCCCCTGAAACATTTTTGGCGTGATGCCTGCTGCAGAGAGGGTCTTGGAGATCTCGACCATTTCCGGCACCCAGCGATAGGCCTTTGGCGGCAGGATCGGAAATTGGCTTAGCGCCCAATCATAAAGACCCGCCTGCGATTGCCGCAGCTGCTGTTCCAGTAAGCCAGCGACGCCCAGGCGCTGAGCCGCTATCAATACGTCCAGCCACAGCGCCTGCGTGCCCTTGTTGAGGGCGCCGTAGCACATCTTGAGCGCGCTCGCATCGGCGATGCGGTCGCTGATCACGCGCACGATGAGCTGCGGCCCGGCGAGTTGTTCGAGATCGGCGGCGCTGGGGCCCGACACGTACAAAGTGGTCTTCGCTTTGCCGCGCGGTGGCGGGCCGATGATGCCGGCGTCGAGAAAACGCCCCCCCGCTCCTTCGATCGCGTCTGCGATTTCACGTACAGTGTCGGGGGCGATCGCATTGCAGTCAACAATCAGGGTGTGGCTGCCAGTCGCGCGCAACGCACTCGCTACTTCGCGTGCGAAATCGAGCGCGGCACCGGGGTTAATGACCGACAACACGACATCGCATTCGGTCACGAGTCGCGCAAGGGTGCCGACGTCGGTCAATCCCGCCTCGCGCGCGAGCGCACGGGTGCGCTCACTGCGGTGCTCCAGCGCGGTATAGACATTCAAGCCCTTCGCCATGATCTGTATCGCTAGCGCCTGCCCCATGTCTCCAGGGCTCATCAAGCCGACCTTCTCAATCTTCAATCCCGTTGCATTGCTCGCGGCCCCTGCTTTGAACGGCACACCACCTAAGGCGAAAGTTGCCGAGGCGGCCCCAGCGACCTGGAGAAATCCGCGACGGTCCTGCTTCATGATGTAATCCGCTTCCATCACACATCTCCAGAAAATGGTTGTCCGTAAAGGCAACCGACATTGAAATGCAATCCGCCCTTATTGACTGCGCCGCCAGCTGTACGAGTCGCCTATGATAAGGACTAGTGCGAGCGATGACCAACGCTGGCAGCAAAGTTCGTCTACGCAGACCTGACAACCAGCTGCAGAGGGGCTCGATGTGGCGCGGGCACAAGAATGCACGTTAAAATTTGGGCTGACATGGAAGGGAAGCCAGCCATTGTTAAGAGCTCTGCAATTGATATATGTCTTTCGGCTTCGCAGTTGCCTGCGTGAACGCACGCGATGTACGTGATATCTGATGCCCATCTCGCCCGCGTCGTCGCTTTCGCCGCTGCAGTTCAATATCAGAGCTGACCTGTTCAAGCAGCTGGGGGCCATGGAAGAAGCTGGCCTTCCGATCCAAACGGCGCTTAGTCTCACCCGATTGCCGCCGCGTGCGCAACCGCGTCTGACCGCCATGCGGAAGTGCCTCAGCAAGGGGTTGGGTATTGCCGAGGCAGGCTTGAAGAGCCGGCTGTTCACGCCGCTGGAGGCATCGCTGCTGCATGCGGCCTTCAGTGCCGGCAATCTTGTGCACATATACCACCGCCTTTCCGACTATTACGCACGACGTGCGGCACACGTTGCCTCGATGAAGTCGCGGATGATGCTTCCCCTGGTCATGCTTGTGCTCGCTATATTCGTGCGGCCGCTGCCTAGCCTTATCGCCGGTACCTTGAGTCCGGGCGGCTTCCTGATCAAGTGTTTCCTCGGGCTGATTGTCCTTGGCGGAACCGTGTGGCTGTTGGCAGTATTTCCGTACCGATCGCAAACGGGTGGCGTGGCAACCTGGAACATCCAGCTTGATCGAGTCTTGCCGCTTGTGCCGCTGTTCGGCTCGATGTATGTACGCCGTGCCGTTCGAGATTGCTTTGAGACCCTGGCCCTGCTGCTGGAGGCTGGGATGCCGATTCTGGAAGCTTTGCCGTTATCCGTGGATACCGTCCAGAGCCCAGCGCTCAAGGAGCGATTTTCGCAGATCAAACCTCGAATCGAAGGAGGCGCCTCGTTCGCGCAGGCGGTAGGTGAGTTATCCTTTGCCGGACGTGCACAAGCGCATGCGATGATTCTGGCCGGCGAAACGGCCGGTGCCTTACCGGAAGTGTTGTTCGCCTACTCGGAAAGTGAAACAATGGCAATCAACCGATTCGACGATCTGGTTGCGGAATGGGCGCCACGGCTTGTTTATACGCTCGCCGCTTTGTGGATTGGTTACGGGATTGTTCGCAGCGGTGCATTCATGCCATCGCTTCCGCCGGATCTACGTTAAGACAATACGGAGATTCCGCGCTAAGGCCTTAAACCCTGTGATCGGCAAGGGACGTGCCATCACGCAGGCAATCCCGCGCCCGAGCAGGACCGCGGCTCAGAGAACCCTATTGGCACACCGTGCCGGGGCTTTGGAACACCTCTCGGGTGATGGCCTTCATCTGCGAGATGCCGTTGACCGTGTAGGCGAAGCTCGCGTCGTTGCCGTCGCTGAAGGTGAACGTCGCCATCCCCACGGCGGTGAGCACCACGTTGGCCGGATTGAACGGCACCGCGTCGAACGCAGGCCCCGTGGTCCGATACAGCGTGCCTTCATACACGCCCGGTGTCGTGTTGGCCGCGGTGGCCGACAGCCACATCGGCGTACCGTCGAGGTCGTAGGTGAACCAGGTGGCGAAAATCGTGTTGCCCTCCTGGGTCAGGTTGACGCCCCAGCCGGACTCCGACCCCGCCGGAGCCGCCCACCACAGGTCCTGGTAGTTGGTCGCCGCGGTCAGGCTCGCCGTGGCCGTGGCACACACCGGCACAGGACCGAAGACCTGATGGGTGATGCTCTTCCTTTGCGAGACACCGTTGACCGTGTAGGCAAACGTGCCGTCGTTGCCGTCGCTGAACGTGAGTGTCCCGGAGCCGACCTGTGTCAGCTGCACCTGGGACGGATTGAAAGGCACGGTGTTGAAGCCGGGGCCGGTCGTTGCGAACAGTGCGCCCGAATAGATGCCGGCAGCGACCTCTGGCGCGGTCATTGTCAGCCACCAGCCCTTGCCGGTCAGGTCGTAGGTGAACCACGTTGCGAAGATGGTTTCTCCCTGGTGGGCGAGGTTGATTCCCCATCCTGACTCCGACCCCGGTGGGGCAGCCCACCACAAACCCTCGTAGTTCGCCGGCGCGGACGACGCCGGTTGCCCTGTGCCTGAAATCTGCATCATCGCTAACGACGCAAGCTCGGGCGAATCGATGACCAAATTCGCGAGACGCGTCCCCGGCGCCTGTGGCCGGAAGTCGAGCACCAGGCTACAAGAGGCCTCGGCCGCGATCGCGGTCCCGATCTGACACGTGCCGTCGAAGCCGAAAAAGTCGGACACCTCGGGTCCATTGAGAACAATTGCAGTCAGCGTCAACGCCGCCGGGCCCTTGTTGTACAACTCGATGTCAAGAGGCATCGCCGTGGTTTCCACCGTCTGAGTTCCGAAATCGGCGCTCGCGGGAATGAATGCCAGCGACGCAGTGCCGTTTTCTCCGTTGATGCCGCGGCCGTAAAACGTGACCAGCTGATCGGGCATGGTGGTCGTGTTGTAAAGCCACAAACCTCCGGAGGTCTGTCCAGTGGTCGTGGGTGCGAAGACAACGCTGGCGGAGCATGACGCGCCCGGCGCGAGGGTCAATCCGGTGGTGCAGGAAGCGTGCACTTGAAATGCCGGGCCCGTCGCCGGATCCACGCTGACGTTGGTAAACGACCAGGGCGCCTGGCCGCAGTTGCTCACCGTCACACTGGCTGTCGTGCTGCTGCCCACCTCGCGGTTACCGAACTGGATGGTATCGTCGCTGATGCAAACCTGTCCGGCCGCCTCCGTCGCAGCGCCCGCGCAGAGGACCTGCAGTAGCAGGCAAAGGTAACAGCAGCTCAGCCAAGACCGGGACCAACTGCTTTGTGCACCGAACATGCGCGCAGTTTAGAGGGGCAGGGAAGCTGTGGGTTCGGACACGTTTGCCGGCAGGATCGAGGGAGGCTGCTCGAGTGATTGCTGCGGCGCGTCAGGCAGCTGCCCACGATCGCTTTGCCCGCGGTGCTCGTAGAATGGCTGCCGGGGACCGCGCTGCGCTGCTGCTGGCGAGTCCTCGGCTAGGTTGCAACCAGTGAAGAAACCATTCCCTCGCGGTTTTCCTTCCCGCGCCGCCAAGGTAGCCGGGTCGCGTAGCCGATCGGCCACTAGAGCCCCGGCGCCGGTGTCGACGGTCGCCGGCGTGAAAATAACCCATCCCGACCGTGTCGTGTATGCGGCGGGCGGCGTCACCAAACTCATGGTCGCTGAATACTACGAACGCGTTGCGCCGCGGCTTCTGCCCTACGTCGCCGGCAGGCCGCTGTCCATCGTACGTTGTCCGGAGGGGACGGATGCCCCGTGTTTCTTCCAAAAGCACGTCGGTGAGCATGCGATTCCCGGCGTCGAAGTGGCCATGATCGATGACAGCACCGGGCGCAATCCTTACATCGTTGCCAATACGCCGAGGGCACTCGTCGGCCTGGCGCAGATGCATGCACTCGAGCTGCACGTGTGGGGCGCGAAGGTCGCCCGCATCGAGCGGCCCGATACCCTGATCTTCGACCTGGATCCGGATCCCGGATTGCCGTGGGCCATGGTCGTGGCCGGGGCAATACGGACCCGAAGTCTACTCGCTGAACTCGGCCTCGCTGCGCTCGTCAAGACCACCGGTGGCAAAGGGGTGCACGTTGTTGTCCCGCTCCAGCGCCGCCACAGCTGGGACGAGGTCAAGGATTTTGCGCACGGCGTTGCGGCGCATTTGGCGCAGGCCGGGCCCGACCAGTTTACAGCGACCTTAAGCAAGGTGCGCCGCCGCGGCAAGATCTTCGTCGACTACCTGCGCAATACGCGTGGTGCGACTGCGGTCGCGCCCTATTCGCTGCGTGCACGGCCGGTGGCGACGGTCGCCACACCGTTGGCGTGGGACGAACTGAGCGCGCAAGCTCCGCCGACCGCATGGACGCTTGCCACCGTGCTCGAACGTATCGCCCGAAGAAGGGATCCCTGGGCCGACTATGAACGGCATCGCCAGCGCCTAACGGCGGCGATGCGACGTGCGCTGCGCTGAGCGCCGGGACCGCCGCGCACGGGCCGGTCCGGCGTTTCTGGCACAATCGCGCGTGCACGGGAGGCGCTGCAAGCGCCGCCGCAAACGATGACCGCATTGCAAATCTCGCCCGGGCAACTGCCTCTCGCCGTCCTGCGCACGGTCTGGGCCGTTCCGGTCCCGGTCGCGCTCGACCGGGGAGCCAAAGCGCGGGTCGATGCCGCGGCCGATACCATTGCCCGCGTCATCGGCGCGGGGCGCATCGTCTACGGCGTCAATACCGGCTTCGGTCTGCTCGCGCGCACGCGCATCGACGCCACACGGCTCGCCGAGCTGCAGCGCGCGCTGGTGCTGTCGCATTCGGCCGGCACCGGGGCCCCGCTCAACGATGCCGTCGTGCGCCTTACGCTCTTGCTAAAAATCGCCTCGCTGGCGCGTGGGCATTCCGGCGTGCGCTACGAACTCGTCGATGCACTGCTCAAGCTGCTCAATGCCGGGGTGATGCCGATTGTGCCCAGCCAGGGTTCGGTGGGCGCCTCGGGCGATTTGGCGCCGCTCGCGCACATGGCGGGCGTGCTAATCGGTGAAGGCGAGGCCCGGGTCGGCGACATGACGCTGCCGGCCGCAGAGGCCCTGGCGCGCGCGGGTATCGTGCCGCTCGAGCTGCAGGCGAAGGAAGGGCTCGCGCTACTCAACGGCACCCAGGTCTCGACGGCGCTCTCGCTTGCGGGCCTGTTCGCGTGCGAGCGCACGTTTGCCGCCGCGCTCGTCGCCGGCGCGCTATCGGTCGACGCGTGCCTGGGCAGCGATACGCCCTTTGACGAGCGCATCCAGCAGTTGCGCGGCCATGAGGGTCAGCGTGACACAGCGCAAATGCTGCGCGAGCTCCTTGCCGGCAGCGCGATTCGCGCCTCGCACCAGGATTGCCCGCGCGTCCAGGATCCGTATAGCTTGCGCTGCCAGCCGCAGGTCATGGGCGCCTGCCTGGACCAGATGCGTCACGTCGCCACCGTTCTGCACCTCGAGGCGAACGCAGTATCCGACAATCCACTGGTGTTTCCGGACAGCGGCGAGGTTCTCTCCGGAGGCAATTTCCACGCCGAGCCGGTCGCGCTGGCCGCCGACGGGTTGGCGCTCGCCATTGCCGAGATCGGTGCGCTGTCGGAACGGCGGACGGCGCTTCTGATGGATGCCAACCTTTCGGGCCTTCCGCCCTTTCTGGTGCGTGAAGGCGGGGTCAACTCCGGCTTCATGATCGCCCAGGTCACCGCGGCCGCCTTGGCCTCCGAAAACAAGGCGCTGGCGGTGCCGCGCAGCGTTGACTCGTTGCCGACCTCGGCCAACCAGGAGGACCACGTAAGCATGGCCACCAACGCCGCACTGCGCCTGGCGCCAATGGCCGGAAACGCCGCGGCAATCGTCGCTATCGAGCTGCTCGCGGCAGCCCAGGGTGTTGAGCTGCGCGCGCCGCTCGCAACCTCACCCCGGCTGCAAACTGCGCTGCAGCGGATACGACGCGAAGCCGCATTCTGGGATCGCGACCGAGCGTTTGCGCCGGACCTTGCACGCATGCGCTCGCTCGTCGAGCAGGGCGCTTTCATGCCGCTCGTCGGCGCCGCCCTGACGTAACGCCGCGGCAACGCGCGACAAACGACGCCGGTGACACTGGAGCATGCCGAAGCCGGATCATCCCCGCCGAGCGGATCGCGTTCCAGGGCCTGCCGACGCGCATCTGCTGGCTCGGTTTGGGCGCGCGGCCCCGGGCGGGGTTCGCCTTCAACGCCATGGCCGCGGCGGGCGAACTCGACGTGCCGATCGCCATTGTCCGCGACCATATTCGGGAAGGCGGCGCTGCAAGCCGGCGTTGAGCCGAGGCGACGCGCCGACATTGAAACGCGTTTGCGTTCTGGCCGAGGCAATGAATTGCGCCCGAATACCTTGCTATTTCCGTGAATGCATTCGGCGCGCCGTTGTTACCGGGATCCAGTTGGCGTCGTCATGGGTTCACCTTGCGCGCCGTGTGGCAAGG
Source organism: uncultured beta proteobacterium (assembly GCA_963763625.1). Taxonomy (GTDB): domain Bacteria; phylum Pseudomonadota; class Gammaproteobacteria; order Burkholderiales; family Casimicrobiaceae; genus PALSA-1003. Next base: position 514,481 of record CAVXPH010000006.1, read on the forward strand.
CCCGCGCGAGATTGCCCATCCAGCCACATCCGATCGCCATGCACTGATAGCGCCGTACTGGACGGATCAGGGAGATCAGGCGGTCAATCGGGCGGCGCCGTATTCGGGACAGGGATGATCTACCACAGCGCGGACACACTCTAGTCATCTGCGGTGATATCCGAACGGAACCTCAGACTTCTCGGACCGGTCGACCGGTCCAAATTACACGGTATTCAGTGCGGGTTTGCGCCGGCATCCCGAACGGTCTGAACTGCTCAGGTGTCGCAGCGGCAGCGTGTCGAACGTCCGGCGCGTCCGTTTTCTCCCACTCCGTATAGCAAGGCTGCAACTCTGGCGCCGGCAGTTTGTACCTGGCGCGTAGCCACTTCCCTGTTAGCGGGTCGCGGAAGCGAAAGGGGTAAAGCTGCAGCGTCGGCATGGACGCATTCTAGCGCCGCATCGAGCCGCTTGGGTCAGGCCTATTCGTCATACTTGGATGCTTTGGATCCAGATTGATTGCCCGGGTCGCAAGCTCGATCGACTTGTGACCGAACCCCGATCGCGTCGTTTGACGAATTGGGTCGTGGCAGAGATGATGTGACGCCGGGACAACGGGCAAAAACCGCTAACGCTCTTTCCCCGCTACACTGCATTCTCCTTAACTGCCGCACTCCGACAGCACATGCGTACATCCCGCAGGCGCGCCGCGACTGTCCTGAAACACCCGGGTGCCTTTGCCATCCGAGTTCTGAAAAGCTTTCGTGCCAACCAAGGCTACCTGCTCGCCGGCGCAGTTGCTTACAACACGCTGCTCTCGATTCTTCCGCTGCTGATCCTCATCCTAATCGTGCTGGCGAATTTTGTCGACGAAACGGCGTTACTGACCATGCTCGACCGCTACCTCGACTTAGTCGTGCCCGGCGAGTCCGACGCGATCATGAGGGAGCTCGCACTGTTCCTCGAGCATCGCCACGTCATCGGATGGGTGCTCGTTGCCACCCTGCTGTTTTTCAGCTCGCTCGCATTTACGGTGCTTGAAAATGCGATGTCGGTGATCTTCTACCACCGTGTGAAAATCAAGCGCAGGCACTTTCTGACTTCGGCGCTGATCCCGTTCTTCTGCATCCTCTTCCTCGGGATTGGAGCGCTGATCGTCACATTCGTATCCAGCGCGTTGCAGGCGATGGGCCAGGAGAGCGTCGAGTTCCTCGGCCGCACCCGGTCGCTGGTCGGAGTTTCCGGGTTCCTACTCTATCTAATGGGCGTGGCTGGCGAAATCGTGGTGCTGACCTCGATTTACATGGTGATGCCAGTTGGGCGCCCGTCGTGGCGCCACGCACTGATCGGCGGCATCACTGCCGGGCTGCTGTGGGAGCTCACACGCCATGTACTCGTGTGGTACTTCTCCACGCTGTCGCAGATCAAGATGGTATACGGATCGCTCACGACGACGATCGTGGTCCTGCTAAGTCTGGAAATTGCAGCCCTGGTGCTCCTGCTCGGGGCGCAGGTGATAGCCGAGTATGAGCGCAGCGATCGCGGATACGTCCGTGGCGTGCCAAAAGAGCTACGGACTGACTGATTACCGCTGACCTGACGCCGTACAGGCGGTGCAGCGCAGGGCCGAGGTGCCTCTAGGAGCAGACCGCGCGAGACTAGGCCGACGAGGTTACTTGCACTTGCGCTGCAGTTGCGAGATTCAGGCGATTCGGGATGGATCTATGTAATCGCGCCATTTGCCGGTGGGTAACAGCGCCAGGAGTTGCGGGCTCCTTTAGGTCGCGTCCCATCATTGCTTAGCTCAGCGCGCACGACCTCACGCTTTAGATCGGGTACTTGGTACTCGGTACTTCGTTCGTCGCACTTGGAACTTCGTTCCAAGCGTTGCCAAGCGGGCCTCGCCGCAGAGTATTATCCTGGAACAGCGCTCGCAAATTAAGTGTTCGGCCTCGACAACCTATTCGCTCCGGCGATGCTTGCCGCGCTCGTCGCGATCATCATCGTTGGCGCTATCAAGCACGGCACGATCGGCTTTGGTTTTCCTCTGGTCTCCACGCCGTTGATCGCTCTACTAATCGATGTCAAAACGGCCGTCTTTATCACCGTCATTCCAAACATCGCCGTAAACGTCGTCAGCATACTACGCGGAGGCAACTGGCGCGAAAGCATAGGCAGGCACTGGCCGCTGGCAATTTGGGTCGCCCTTGGCACCATCGTCGGCACACGAGTTCTGCTTGTGGCGCCGCCCGAGTTGTTACAACTTGTCCTTGCGGCGACGATCGTTGTGTTCCTGGCGCGGGCCAAACTTCGGCAACTCGACTGGATGTGGATCAAGCGTCGCCCTACCGCCTCGGGCGCTGCATTCGGCTTGTTAGCCGGCCTGTTTTCGGGGGCTGTAAATCTCGGAGGGCCACCACTGTTGATCTATTTCATGATGCTGGAGCTGACACCCGTTCCACTAACACAGATACTTAACTTATGTTTCATCGCCGGCAAGACGACTCAGGCAGCGACCCTGAGCCTTACTGGCCCGGGGAGCTTACCTTTGCTCATCGCGTCGCTACCATTGACCGCTCTGGCGGTCGCCTCGTTGCTGCTCGGCACCCAACTGCAGAAACGAATGGGTGACGCGCTCTATTTCAAGATACTCCGCGTAACCCTCGCCACGATCGTGATCCTGTTGATCGGCCGAACGGCGATCGAGCTCGCGCACCGATTCCATCTCGGGTGAGTATAGGTATCGGGTACCGTTGCTTCGTCGTTGCAGTTAGAATTTTGCGCCAAGCCTTGCCGGGCGTTCCTCGCCCCCGCCGCTAGAGTATGATCCGGGCCCAATCTGAATTTTTTCTTTCTAGAGCCAACGATGCCTATCCACTCCCGTTACCACGCGCCAGCGATTGGCCGAGGCTCGGTTACCCTCCTCATCGTCCTCCTATGCGCACTTGGCGGCTGCTCGACGGTCGCTGAGGACTCACGCATCGCTCCCGAGCGCAGTCAGACTGTCATCGATAATCCGATTCGGACGGACCAGGACCGGCACATGGACGCTGAGCGGCATCCGGCCGAATTTCTCCCGTTCACGAAAGTGAAGCCAGGCATGCAGGTGCTTGACGTTTCAGCAGGGGCGGGCTACACGTCCCAGTTACTGGCACTCGCCGTGGGGCCGACCGGGACAGTATGGGCACAGCGGGAACAGCCGGGCGCTGCGCTTACCAAGCGACTCAGCGACCATCCACAGGCCAATCTAGTGGTGGTGATACGTCCGTTCGAGGATCCGGTTCCCGATCAGGCGCCGAAGCTCGATCTGATCACCCTCATCCTCAACTACCACGACATTACCTACCTTCCAGTGGACCGTACCAAGATGAATCAGCGGTTATTCGCTGCCTTGAAGCCAGGCGGGCATTTCGTTGTGATAGATCATTCGGCCAAAGCCGGCGCTGACATCGCAGTCGGGAAAACCCTGCATCGCATCGACGAAGCGATCGTCCTCGCGGAAGTGCGGAAGGCGGGTTTCATGCTCGAAGCCGAAAGCGACTTCCTGCGCGACCCCGCCGATACGCGCGAGCAGTCGTCCGTGGATGCGAAGATTCCAACCGATAAGTTCGCTCTTCGATTCGTCAAGCCATAGTATTCTGCGCCCGGCGATTTCAATCGGTCGTGATGGGGACGCTCGGCTGCCCCAACGTCATCCGTCGACTTAGAACTTCGTTCAAGGCACGATGAACCCAGCGGCCAGTACCAAGCATTTTGGATCGAGCGACCTCAGGTGACGACCGATCCGGCAGGACCTAGTGCATCGAGCCCCTGGAATAAAAACCGAAAACAACCCGAAGCAGACGGCGGGGTTTCTCGGAAGCTGACGCTCAAACCACGCTAATTGCGCCCTCGAGGCGGCGATGGCGCAACCGCGTCGGCCTATCTTGGCGCGGTAACTGTTCGCCTAGAGTCACAAGCAAAATCAAGATCGCGGCGAAAATACCTCAACAACGTAATAGAAGCCTGTCTGGCCGGACTGAGGCATTCGCGGCCGCTTGCTTCCGACGGATATAGATCGTGTCTACGTGAGCCTAGTTTGCAATTGATGTACGCCGAATGCAACGGCCATTCTGAAGCCGCGGCATTTGCTTCGATCCGCGTGCCTTACGTCGAAGATGATGCCCCCGGGTATCGACCTTCGCAATACGCGCGAAGTATCAGGAGCTCACTCTGAATTTCGGGTGGGAATCCGCGACGCCCCCCACGTCGGTCGACCAAGAGGTCGTCCAAGTAATTCTGCAGACCAATGTTGTCGTGCCACAGCCGGGCGAGGGCGTTTGCAATTCTCGGAAACGTTTGCAGCAGCGCCAGTGGCTGAACCTCCACCGGCACGCCTGCCGCCCACTTTACCGTGGCCGGTAGCTGTTGGTTCAGCGGCTGCAGACTTCGCCGGTTGCTCGGATCCGAGGACGAGGCCAACGGCATCCTCCAACAGATGTCACCCGTGTCGGGCAAGGGGGATTATGGACCATTGAGACCAAACGCCATAGTCACTAATCGGCGCACCGTGTGGGTGGTTGCAGTCTTAGATGATGCACCCCGCACGCAGTACGTGGAAACTGGCTCAGGCGTGACTGTTACGCAATGCTGGAGAGCAGGAGCCGTTGATTACATGAGAATGACCCGGAACATGCCGGCGTTGATCTTGAGCGGTACCGCGGCGCAGGACGCCCGAAAACTCGGGTCACAGTTCTAAAGTAAATGCGCGGCGGCTGCGATGCCGTCCCAACCGCTCCGACATGCGGGCCGCCGTAATATGCCGATTTGCACTCATCAGGCAGTTACGTGAGTCCGATAGGGGCGGGGCGGCTTCATTAACCTATTGATTTTATGGTCGGGGTGAGAGGATTTGAACCTCCGACCTCTACGTCCCGAACGTAGCGCTCTACCAGGCTAAGCTACACCCCGACGGCCGCAGCGAAAGACGGCGGCGGCGGCTTACTTCAATACATTCTCTTCACTGCGAAGCGCGCTAATTCTAGCAGAGTTTCGCGATCCGGAGAATCGGACAGGACGGAGAGACATGCCGCTGCCTGCGCGCTTTCTTCCTCGGCGCAAAGGCGCGCATATTCGAGCGCGCTGGTGCGCGAGAGGACCGCGAGCACCGGATTGAAATCGTCGCGGCGTCCGCGGGCGAGCGCGTCGCGGATCAGCGCCGCATCCGCACTCGAGCCAACGCGCATGGCACGGATCAGCGGCAGGGTCGGCTTGCCTTCGGCGAGGTCATCGCCGAGATTCTTGCCGATCGCCTCATGGTCGCCGGAGTAGTCGAGCACGTCGTCGATCAACTGGAATGCGGTCCCCAGATGCATGCCGTAGCGCGCGAGCGCGTCTTCGATGGCCGGTTCGGCGGAACCGAGAACGGCGCCCAGCTGCGCCGCCGCCTCGAACAGCTTCGCCGTCTTGCGCCGGATCACGTCGAGGTAGGCCTCCTCCCTGATATCGGGATTGCCGGTATTGAGCAGCTGCAGCACTTCGCCCTCGGCGATCACGTTGGTCGCGTCGGAAAGGATGCGCAGTGCGCGCATGTTATCGACCGCGACCAGCAGCTGGAACGCGCGCGAGTAGAGAAAGTCACCGACCAAGACACTGGCGGCGTCGCCGAACATCGCATTTGCAGTTGCGTGACCGCGACGCAGCGACGACTCGTCAACGACGTCGTCGTGGAGCAACGTCGCGGTATGGATCATTTCGATTACTGCTGCCAGCGTATGGTGGTGCGAGCCCCGATGTCCGCAGGCCCGCGCGGCGAGGACGAGCAGCGCGGGCCGGAGCCGCTTGCCGCCGCCGCCGATGATGTACTCGGCGACCTGGCGGATCAACGCCACGTTCGAGGCCAAGCTCGTGCGCAACACGCGATCGACCGCTTGCATGTCGTCATGCAGAACGCGCTCGAGCAGCGGGATGGTCACGGGATGAGGGTGTGCAGCGATGGCGGCCCGGCGACCGTCGGAGGCGCCGCCGAAAACACGCCGGCACGCCGCCTTTGCCACGGCCGCGTATTCTACCCGATGCCCGCTACGACGAGCGGACCCTGGCGGCACCGCGGTGCGTACTTGTTAGCAACACGTCAAGATGTCCGGTGTAGGTACCACGCCGAATGTCCGCCATTTTGGTTGATCTCTGCGGACGTTATGCGGCGCCTTTGGTTTTGAATTTGCACTCCTTTCCAGAGGCATCGTACTGAGCCAGGCGACGCGGCCCATGGAAGATGGCGAGGTGGCCGTCGGGATATTCGTGCACCCGCACCTTGGCTTTGACGTAGTGGCAACGATGCCGATCCGCTGGGATCTGCAACAGCTTGTCTTGATAGACGACGCAGTTGTCAGCGCGCACGATGCGCTCCTCTTGCAGGCAGAGGATGTCCTGCAGGTGGGTGCCGATCCAGGGGACGAAGGCGGAGCCGGTTTCCGCTGCCGGGACCATGAATTCGCGGTTGTAGGCGGGGAGGAAGCGGCGCCTGAGGAAGCGGTTGGCTTGGGTGACCTCGGTGACCTTCGCATCGGCCAATTCCTTGGGCAAGCGCGCCTGGAGAGTGCCGAACATGCGCTCGGAGCGCCCGCGCGCTTCGGGTGAGTACGCGGGAATCATTTCGATGCCGAGCTGGCCCATGGCGCGTCCGAACTGGGTTGGGTTGTCTGGGTCGACTTTGCCGCCCGCCTTGGGCGTGTGCCAATAGTGGCTTCCCCGGTCGGTGTAGAGGCTGTTGAACAAGCCGAATTCGGTGATGACCTCGGCCACCGCGGCGAAGCTGCTCATGGTGTCCTCCTCGTCCACCAGGAAGGCCGAGTAGATTGCCGAGTTGGCGTCATCGAGGGTCACGATCAGATCATGCTGCTGTCCCGGCAGCCATTCGTGGCGCGAGCCGTCCTGGTGCAGCATCATTCCCGGCAGTGGCTTGCGCTCGCGCTTGCGCCGGTGCGCCCCGCGCCGCTTCGCCTTGGTGACCACGCCTTCACGCTGCAGCGCTAGACGCACGAAGTTGTAGGATCGCGCGCCCTTCTGCTCGCAGTACTTGCTGTAGAAATGCTTCACCGACCAGCCCACATAACGGTCACGATACTGATTGACCAGGCACAGCACTTCATCGACCGGCGCGCGGCGGGTTGATACCTGCCCAAGCCGCAGATCGATCAGCCCGTCCAGGCCCTCGCTCTCGTAGCGCCGGCACTGGCGCCGAAACTGCCGTTCCGACACGCTCAGCAAATCGGCCGCCTCCTGCTGGGTGAGCCGATGCTCGGTCCACCGCCCATACACCTCTTTAAACCGCATGGTCCTGATCTCCTGTAACACGCTCGCCCGGCCCAAGGTCCACCTCCTTCTCACGAGGCAGACCTTAAACCGGACATTTCACGTGTTACCTAGACCGGACATTCCTCATGTTACTAACACACCGCGGTGCGTACTTTGACAACGCAGCCCTAACAGCTTAAAATACTTACCTTTTTTTGCACCACTGCACAGGGAGTTCCTATGTATGCGGTCATCAAGGCCGGCGGCAAGCAGTACAAAGTCGCCCCGGGTGAAAAACTCCGGGTGGAACTGATGTCGGCCGACGTCGGGGCGCAGGTCGACTTGGGCCCGGTGCTGCTGGTCGGCGACGGCGCTTCGGTCCGTCTCGGCCAACCGACGGTTGCCGGCGCGACGGTGAAAGCCACCGTGCTTGCCCACGGCCGCGGCGAGCGGGTGCAAATTTTCAAAATGCGCCGGCGCAAGCACTATCAGAAGCATCAGGGTCATCGCCAGGGTTTTACCGAACTCAAGATCGACGATATCGTCGGCTGAACGAACCGGTCGCAACGCAAGCAACAGGGCAACCAGACATGGCACACAAAAAAGCAGGCGGCAGCTCGCGCAACGGCCGCGATTCACAGGCCAAGCGGCTGGGCGTGAAAGCCTTCGGCGGCGAGCCGATCAACGCCGGCGCGATCATCATCCGCCAGCGCGGGACGAAGGTGCATCCGGGTGTCAACGTTGGCATAGGCAAGGACCACACCCTGTTTGCGCTGGTCGCCGGCCGGGTCGAATTCAAGGTCAAGGGCGCCGGCCAGAAAACCGTCGTCAGCGTGGTGCCGGTCGTTTAGGCACGTCCCGGTCTCGCAGCGAGCGAAAATCCCCGCCGCGGCGGGGATTTTTGTTGCCGTCGCTCGCGGTGGCTAGCGCCGCTCCAGCCACCACAGCATCGTCACCGCGACGATGACGAAGGCAAACACGGGGAAGGCCGCCGAAAACAGCGGCGGCCAGTCGTTGATGACGCCGAGGTACGAGAACAACCGGCCCAGGAGGAAGAAACACAGGCCGATGATCGTCCCGGCGAAGATGCGAAATCCGGCGCCCCCCGCGCGGCGCTGAAAATAGGCGAACGGCAGCGCGAGCACCATCATCACGACCACCGCCGCGGGATAGAAAAGCTTGTTCCAGAGCGCTATCTCGAAGCGCGACGTTTTCTGCTGGTTGTTGCCGAGCACGCGGATGTTGTCGTAGAGCGTCGGCAGCTCCAGCTTTTCCGGTTCGACCTGGTATACGGTCAGGATCGACGGCTTGAGCACCGTTTCCCAATCGAGTTGATCGGCATGCGCGAGCGTGGCGCCGCTGGCGCTGAAAGCGGTGGTACGCGCGTTGTAGAGCCGCCACAGCCCGTCGTCGACAAAGGTTCCGGAGTCGGCAACGCGCAGCGACTTGAGTTGCAGGTCGTGGTCGAACTCGTAGATGCGCACGCCGAGCAAGGTCATATCCGGCAACACGCTGGTGATGTTGACAAAAGTCCGGTCCTGCTTGAACCAGAACCCCGACTCGAATTGCTGCGCGACGATGCGATTGGCCTGGCCCTGCGCCTGCACCCGGACCTGCTGCGCGAGGCGCTCCGCAGGAGGGGCCAGGAACTCGCCGGCAAGGAACGTGGCGATCGCCAGCGGCACCCCGACGCGGACGATGGCCAGCGTGATCTGCGTCAGCGATGCGCCCGAGCTGCGCATAACCGTGTATTCGGAGTTAGCCACCAGACCCGAGATCGCCGACAGCGTCCCGATCAGCGCCGCGGTGGGGACGAGCTCGTAGATGTGGCCAGGGATCGAAAGGCCCACGAACAGCAGCGCCCTGCCGAGGGGATAGCCGTCCTTGCCGACGTTGGAGAGCTCGTGGATCAGGTCGAAGAATGCGAACAGCATCAACAGGCCGATAAAGATGAGGATCGTCGCGAACAGGACCTCGCGTCCGATGTAGCGGGAAAGGGTCTTCATCCGGGGATCCGTCGCCGGCGCATCAGGCCGGATATCGACAGCCGGTTCCAGAACATGACGATGACGATGGCGATCGCCACGCTGTGGGTCAGGATCAGTCCTCCGGTCAGGGACAGCCTGCCCTGCGCGATGACGCTCTGCACGAAGTTCACGCAGTTGTTGTAGACCATGTACATGAACGCCGCCGAGATCAGGTTGAACGAGCGACCCATGCGCGGATTGACGTAGGACAACGGAATGGCCAGGAGGACGAGCACCACCGCGCTTATTGGCACCGACAGTCGCCAGAACAACTCGGCGCGCTCGACCGCGCCGCCGCTTGCGATCAGCGCCTCGATCGGCAGCGCCTTGACCGAGAGCGGCCCGGCGCGAACCTCGGCCGGCTCGATGCGCCGCCCCAGCCGCTCGAACCCAATGGTGCGAAATGTCGGGGTTCCAGGCTGTCCCTCGTAACGCCGGCCATCTTCGAGGACGATGAATCGGTCGCCGTTCGGTGCATCCTCCAGGTGGCCAGACCGGGCGACCGTCGTCACGTCCTTGCCGTTGTCCACCGAGTGCAGAAAGATGTTATGGATCGTGTTATCGAAGCTGTTGATGCTTTCGATGAACACGACCAGGCGCGCCTGTCGGAATTCCTTGAACAGTCCGGGCGTGAGCAGGGCAACCTCTTCGCGCGATTCCACTTGGCGCTCGTATTCCAGCCGTCGCCGCTCCGCCCAGGGCGAAAGCCACAACGAGAGCACGAAGATGGCGATCAGGAACGGGGTGGCAAACAGCAGGATCGGCTTGAGCCAGGCGGTCAGACCCTGGCCGGAAGTAAACCAGACGACCATCTCGCTATCGCGGTACCAACGCGACAGGGTGAGCAATACGGTCACGAACAGGGCGACCGAAAACAGGATGTTGAAGTAGAACACCGCGTTGAACCCGAGAAGCGCCAGAATGGCCTCCGGGGCGATCGTTCCGCCGGCCGCGCGGGCGAGCAGCCGCAGCACCAGGTTGGTGAAGAGAATGCCCAGAAGAATGAGGAAAAGGCCGACCGCGGTCGCGGTCAGCTCTCGCACCAAGCTGCGGCGGAAGACCATGACGACGGAAATATTTTGACTTTTTCGGCCTGATTTGCCGATAATGCCGCTGATTTCCCCTAAACGCCAAGCTAAAGGCACCTTATCGTTCGTGGGAGCGACGATGGAATTTACCATAAAAAGCGGCAGCCCGGAGAAGCAGCGCAGTGCTTGCGTGGTGGTCGGGGTTTTCGATAACCGCAAGCCGAGCCTGTCCGCGGAGCTCATTGACCGCGCCTCGGGTGGATACGTAAGCGAGATCATTCGTCGCGGCGACATGGAAGGAAAACTGGGCAGCACGCTGCTGCTACACAACGTTCGCGGCACCCTCGCCGACCGCGTCCTCTTGGTCGGCCTGGGCAAGGAACGCGACTTCCGCGAGCGCGAGTTCCGCCGCGCCGTGCGCGCCGCGGTGCGCTTGCTCAACGAAACCGGCTCCTACGAAGCGGTGGTTTATCTCACCGAGGAAAAGGTCAAGCGGCGCGAGGTTGCCTGGCGGGTCGAACATGCGGTGGTCGTGGCGATGGAGGCCGTTTACCGCTTCGACGAAATGAAGAGCCAGCCGGCCGAAGTGCGCCGGCCGCTGCGCAAGCTCACCCTGTCGGTGCCGCAGCGCAGCGACCTCGCCACCGGGGAGACGGCGGCGGCGCGCGGGCTGGCGATCGCGCACGGCATGGACCTCACGCGCGATCTCGGTAATCTGCCCGGCAACGTCTGTACGCCGACCTACCTGGCCGAGCGCGCCCAGGCCTTGGCCAAGGAGCTGGAGTTCAATTGCCAGATTCTCGACCGGCCGCAGCTCGAGGAGCTCAAGATGGGCTCCCTGTTGTCGGTCACCAATGGCAGCGACCAGCCGCCGAAGTTCATCGTGCTCGAGTACAACGGTGCGGGGAAGAAACAGAAGCCGCTGGTGCTCGTCGGCAAGGGCATTACGTTCGACAGCGGCGGTATCTCGCTCAAGCCCGGCCTGGACATGGACCAGATGAAGTTCGACATGTGCGGCGCGGCGAGCGTGCTCGGCGCCATGCGCGCGGTGGCCGAACTCAAGGCCAAGATCAACCTGGTCGGCCTCATTGCCGCCTGCGAAAACATGCCCAGCGGCCGGGCCACCAAGCCGGGCGATATCGTCCGCAGCATGTCCGGGCAGACGGTCGAGATTCTCAATACCGATGCCGAGGGCCGACTGATCCTGTGCGACGCCCTTACCTATGCCGAGCGCTACGAGCCCGCGGCGGTGGTCGACATCGCGACCCTCACCGGAGCCATGGTCATTGCCTTGGGCCACGTCGCCTGCGGCGTGTTCAGCAACAGCGACAGCCTGGCGCGAGCGCTGATCAATGCCGGAGAGGAGGCGTTTGACCGCTGCTGGCAAATGCCGGTGTGGGAGGAATACCACGAAGGGCTCAACAGCAACTTCGCCGACTTTGCCAACATAGGCACCCGCGCCGGCGGCAGCATCACCGCCGCCTGCTTCCTGTCGAAATTTGCGCGCAAGTACGACTGGGCGCACCTCGACATCGCCGGCATCGCATGGAAAGAAGGCAAAGACAAGGGAGCAACCGGGCGGCCGGTGCCTCTGCTGGCGACTTGGCTGTTGGCGCAGGAGGCCGTGGCGTAACATCTGACGCGATCATGACCGCCATCGATTTCTACACCCATGTTGCCGATCGCCTCGAGGTGGCGGGGAAATTGGTGGGCAAGGCTTTTGCCCAGCACGGCAGCGTGCGCGTGCTGACCCCCGACGCGGCGACGACGGAGCAGTTCGAGCGCTGGCTGTGGCTGCATCCGGCGATCGGGTTCCTGCCGCACTGCCGCCTCGGCAGTGCGCTGGCCGATGCAACTCCGATCTGGGTCGATCACGTGGAGGAGCACCCGGGTCCTGCCGCGGTATTGATCAATCTCGGCCTGGCCCCGCCGCCGTTCTTTTCCCGCTTCGAGCGCTTAGCCGAGATCGTTGGCGTCGAAGCCGCCGATGCCGCGGCCGGCCGCGAGCGCTATCGCTTCTACCGCGAGCGCGGCTACGCGCTGCGCACGCACAACCTCGGGGAACGGTAGGCGACCATGCCGACCGCGCGCGAACTGCTCGAGCAGGCCGATGCGCTGATGCGACGCAACCGTGTCGATACCGGCATCCCGGTCCTTACCGACAGCGTTCCCGAGGTCGCGGCGGCGCCCGGGCGTGGATCGGCGGCGCCCGAGCGCATCGACCCCGCGCCGCGGGTGCAGGCCGCGGATGCACGCTCGCCGCGGGACAATGGGCAACAGGATTACCGCCGCGAAGCCGAAGGCCCACGTCCGACCGGCACAGTGGAAAGCGCGCCGCAGGCTCCGCCGCCGGGCCAGCCGGCCATGCGCGGACCGGATGCGCTCGCCACCACGGAGCGCAGCGGACAGGAGATCGAGCCGCCACTGCTCACCGACACGGTCGTGGACATGGCCGATGCCATCGAGGCCCTGCCGCGCGCCGCAGCGGAGAACGATCTGTTGCTATGGCTCGGTCCGGATACTATCGATCCGGCGCTGCACAGCATTACCGGCCCGGCCCCGGATACCGTCGCGGTCGTCCCGCCGGTGACGTTGCGGGTCCCCGATCTGCAACCTGAACCGGCGCCGATCAGCGACGATCGCGATCCCACTGTGACGCGAACGCTCCGTGCTGCGGGCTCGGCGCCGACTCCGCCGCCGAAAGGCTCCGTCCCACTGGCGTCGCCGGAGATTGCCGCCGTGCGCGAGCCCGTGGCAGCGGCGCTAGGCAGCGACGACGAGCGGTGGCGCGCGCTCGCCGAACAGATGTCGATGCAGGTGCTGCAGCGTCTGGATCTGTTCGTCGATACCGGCCTCAAGGCGCAGCTCGCTGCGCATTTGCAGCCGATCGTCGTGCGCGCCGGCGCCGAGCTGGTCGAAGCCATCAACGACCATGTCGGGCAGTTGCTTCGCACCTACGTCGCGGAAGCGATCGAGCGCGAGATTGCGCAGTGGCGACAACAGAACAAATAGCAGGCACTGAACCTCCTCCCGCCGCTCCGCCGCCCGGTGCCACCACGCGGCCGGGGCGATCATCGGGGCCTGCGCTCGCGGCGTCGCCAGGCTGCACTGCGTGCGGGCTGTGCTAGACTGCCCCCCATGAGTTCGACCATCACGTCCGTCGTCCAATACGCTGTGACCGACCGCAACGGCTGCGTGCCGGTGGTGTTTGGCCGCTATGTCTACACCGGGCCCAGCGCCCGGGGGCCGATCCGCCGCTAGCAGCAGACCATCGCGTTGCAAGCACTGTCGGGCGGCCCAGGGGCCGCCCGATCTTTTTGGGAGATTCGACCATGATCATTGTCATGCAACCGGACGCCAGCGAGGCGGCGATCGAGGCCGTCGAGGCCAAGATACGGGCCCACGGCCTTCAGGTGCATATCTCGCGTGGCACCGAACGCACGCTTATCGGTGCGGTCGGCGATGAGCGCAAGCTCGATCCGGAGATGTTTGACCCGATGCCTGGCGTCGAGAAATCGATGCACATCGTCAAACAATACAAGATCGTCGCCCGCGAATGGCACCGGGCTAACACGGTCATTGACGTCCGCGGCGTGCCGCTAGGCGGGCCGACGGTGCAGGTCATCGCCGGTCCATGCTCGGTGGAAACGCAACCGCAGATGGAAGCCGCCGCATCCGGTGTCAAGGCGGGCGGCGCGCGATTGATGCGCGGTGGCGCTTTCAAGCCACGGACAAGTCCCTATGCTTTCCAGGGCAAGGGCGTGGAGGGTCTCGAGTTGTTGCGCACCGCAGCTGACGCCCACGGTTTGCCGATCGTCACGGAACTGATGGATCCGCGAATGCTCGAGGCATTCCTGCAATACGACGTCGACGTGATTCAGATCGGCACCCGCAACATGCAGAACTTCGACCTGCTGAAGGAAGTAGGGCGTACGACCAAGCCCGTGATTCTGAAGCGCGGCATGTCGGCGACGATCAGCGAATGGCTGATGGCCGCCGAGTACATCGCCGCCGGTGGCAATCACAACATCATTTTTTGTGAGCGCGGCATTCGCACCTTCGAGACCGCGTATCGCAACGTACTCGACGTGACGGCAGTGCCGGTGCTCAAGCGCGAGACGCATTTGCCGGTCATCGTCGACCCGTCTCATGCCGGCGGCAAGGCGTGGCTGGTGCCGGCGCTTTCTTGCGCGGCCGTGGCCGCAGGTGCGGATGGCTTGCTAATCGAAGTGCACCCGAATCCGTGCGAGGCGTGGTGCGACGCCGACCAGGCCCTGACGCCGGACGAATTCGCGACGCTGATGGGGCAGCTGGGCGCGGTAGCGCACGCGATCGGGCGCGAGCTGTAGCGGCATGCGGGTTGGGCCCGCGAGTGCATCGAGAGCGGACCTGACGCCCCGGATGGGCAGCGTCGATCCGCTATAATTTGCCGTTTTGCATGAACGGCAGGCCGATGGAACTCGCGAAGAGCTTCGAACCGCGCGTAATCGAAGCCAGGTGGTACCCCTTCTGGGAGGCGAACGGGCTATTCAAGCCTTCGCTGCGCGACGACGTACCCGCGTACTGCATCCCGCTTCCACCGCCGAATGTCACCGGGACGCTGCACATGGGGCACGCGTTCCAGCAGACCCTGATGGACGTGCTCATCCGCTGGCATCGGATGCGCGGCGACAACACGCTCTGGCAGGTCGGCACCGACCACGCCGGTATCGGCACCCAGATTGTGGTCGAGAACCAGCTCAAGGCGGAGGGCACATCGCGCCGGCAGCTGGGACGCGAGCGCTTCATCGAACGAGTCTGGGCCTGGCGGCGGACATCGGGCAGGACGATCACCCACCAGATGCGGCGGCTCGGCGCATCGGCCGACTGGTCGCGCGAGCGCTTCACCATGGACGAGGGATTGTCCCACGCGGTGCTAGAGACCTTCGTCCGCCTCTACGAAGACGGGCTCATCTACCGCGGCAAGCGGCTGGTCAACTGGGATCCGGTGCTGGGTACGGCCGTGTCCGATCTCGAAGTCGAGAGCGAGGAAGAGAACGGCACCCTGTGGGAGATTCGGTATCCGCTCGCCGCACAATCCGGCTTCATTACCGTTGCCACAACGCGGCCCGAGACGATGCTCGGCGACGTCGCGGTTGCGGTGAACCCTGACGACGAGCGTTACGCAGGCCTGGTCGGCAAGCAAGTCGATCTGCCGCTCACCGGACGCAGGATTCCGGTCATTGCCGACGCGTCGGTCGACAAGGCATTCGGCACCGGGGCGGTCAAGATCACGCCGGCACACGACTTTAACGACTTCGACGTTGCCCAGCGGCATGGCCTCGCGCCGCTGGAGATCTTCACCCTGGACGCAAAGCTCAACGCCAACGCGCCGCTGCCCTATCGCGGCCTCGACCGCTATGCGGCTCGAAAGGCGGTGCTGGCCGACCTCCGCGCCGCGGGGCTCGTCGCAGCCGAGAAACCGCACAAGATGGTGGTGCCGCGATGCGATCGGACCGGCGCGGTCGTGGAGCCGATGCTGACCGACCAGTGGTTTGTCGCGATGACCAAGCCGGCGCCGGCGAATCACCGCTTCTTTCCCAACAAGTCGCTGCAGCAACTCTGTCTCGCCGCCGTCAACGCGAGCGTGCCCGATCTCGACCATCCGCCTGGCGAAGTACGGGTCCGCTTCGTTCCGGAACATTGGAGTTCGACCTACAACAGCTGGCTGCACAACGTCCGCGACTGGTGCATCTCGCGCCAGCTCTGGTGGGGTCATCGCATCCCCGCATGGTATGACGACGCCGGCAATGTGGTCGTCGCACGCAACGCGGCCGAAGCGGCAGCGAAAATGAACAAACCCGCGAGCGGGCTCACCCAGGATGAGGACGTCCTCGACACCTGGTTCTCGTCGGCACTATGGAGCCATTCGACGCTCGGCTGGCCGCAGCAGACGCGGGAATTGCGCATGTTTCTGCCCACCTCGGTGGTCGTCACCGGCTTCGACATCATCTTCTTCTGGGTCGTGCGCATGATCATGATGACGACCTACTTCACCGGCAGACTGCCCTTCCGCGACGTCTATATCAATGCGCTCGTGCGCGACGAGGACGGGCAGAAAATGTCGAAGTCGAAGGGCAATATCCTCGACCCGCTCGATTTGATTGACGGTACCGACCTGGAGAGTCTGGTTGCCAAGCAGACCTCGGGCCTGGTGCTGGAGAAGCAGCGCGAGGCGATCGAGAAGCGCACGCGCAAGCAGTTCCCGCGCGGCATCCCCGCGTTCGGCGCCGATGCGGTGCGCTTTACGTTCGCGAGCCTGGCGACCTTCGGCCGGACGCTCGATTTTGACCTGAAACGCTGCGAGGGCTATCGCAACTTCTGCAACAAGCTGTGGAATGCCGCGCGCTTCGTGCTCATGAACGTGGACGGCGAGGACGTCGGGCTCGATGAGAGCAGGCCTTCGGCCCCGTCGCTCGCCGACCGATGGATCGTCAGCCGACTGCAGCAAGCCGAAGCGCTTGTTGCGCAGCAACTGGAAGCGTATCGCTTCGACCTTGCGGCCCGGGCGGTGTACGAATTCGTCTGGGACGAGTATTGCGACTGGTATGTCGAGCTGGCCAAGGTCCAACTCGCCGTCGGCGACCAGGCCCAGGCGCGCGCCACGCGCCGCACCATGGTGCGCGTGCTCGAGACCATCCTGCGGCTGGCGCACCCCTTCATCCCGTTCATCACCGAGGAACTCTGGCAGACCGTCGGCCCGCTGACGGGGAAGGCAGGCCTGTCGATCTCGACGCAGCCTTATCCCAGTGCGCAAGCCGAGCGGCGGGACGACGCCGCCGAGGCCGAGATGGCGCGCTTGCAGGCGCGCGTTTTGGCGGTACGCGCGCTGCGCGGAGCGATGAACCTTTCGCCGGCATCACGCGTCGCACTTTGGGCCGAGCCGGGCAGCGATGAAGAACGCGCCAGCCTGGCGGCAACGACCCACTACATGCTGCCACTGGCCAAGCTGTCCGAGGTCAAGATCACCGATGCCTTGCCGCAGACCGACGCGCCGGTCGTCGTCGCCGGGGCGGCGAAGCTGATGCTGCATATCGAAGTTGATCGTGCCGCGGAAAGCGAGCGTCTGGCCAAGGACATCGCGCGCCACGAAGTCGAGGCGACGAAGGTGCGATCGGAGCTCGCGAACGAAGCGTTCGTCGCGCGCGCCCCGGCGCAGATCGTTGCCCAAAAGCGCGACCGGCTGGCCGGTCTCGAAGCGACACTGGAGAAGCTCAAGGCGCAGCACATGCGGCTTTCAGCCTAGGCTCAAGCCGACCGGGCGCAATAGCCGGTGATCTCCTCGCGGTCGTGGTAGAGCTGCTTGAACGCGAGCGTGTAGCCCGTGCATCGCTGCTCGAGCGCATCGCCTATCAGCCCGGCGCAACGCTCGATCTCGGCGTAGCGCTTTTTCATCGGTAGCTTGAGATTGAAGATGGTGCGCCTGCAGGCACCGTCCGCGATCCATGCGGCGATCAGCGCCGCAATGCGCGACGGCTGCAGCACGATATCGCAGACCATCCAGTCGACGGGCCGGCGCGGCCGCCAGCGGAGCCCATCAACGCGCAGATGCTCGACACGAGAAACCTGCGCGACTTCGCCCTTCAGTGGCCCGTTATCGATGGCGGTGACATGCAGCCCGCGCTTGGCAAGCTCCCAGCTCCAGCCGCCCGGTGCGGCGCCCAGGTCGACCGCGCTCATGCCCGGCTGGAGCAGGCGCACGCGCTCGTCGGCGGTGAGGAACGTTAACAGCGCTTCAGAGAGTTTGAGGACCGAGCGCGACGGCGCGCCGCGCGGCAGCGCCAGGCGGGGAATACCCATCGGCCAGGGACTGCCGGTGGCTGCGTCGCTGACGCCGACCCATGCATTGTCGGCGTCGGCGAACAGCGCGTGCAGCCTCCGCTCTGCGTCGGCGCAGAGCAGGCCGGCGGCGCGGGCCTCGTCCCCCAAGAGGGGCGCGAGGCGACGACACAGGCCGGAGCGCCGCTTGCCTTCGTTGCTGTCAGGCGTCTCGAGCCAGATCGCTGTGAACGGCGGCTGGTGATGGCGCACGAGCGCCAGCAAGGGTGTTAGACGATCGCGCGACGAAAACCAGTGCGGGCCGTCGCCGACGAAGATCGACCGCGCAAACCAAGCCGGCGCAGCGCGCAACGCCGACTGCCACCGTGCCGCGTCGAATGCGCCGCAGCTGGCGACGACGAACGCGTTGCCGGCGAGGGGCTCGCGGCGGAGCACCGTCTTGGCACGCGTGGCGATGCGAACGAGGTCGCAGGCGCACTCCGCCTCGAAACCCGGACGGCAGTGTGCGACGATGCTTCGCGGCACGGCAAAGCGCGCCGCTGCGCTCAGGCGCTTTC
This sequence comes from uncultured beta proteobacterium, assembly GCA_963763625.1. GTDB lineage: Bacteria > Pseudomonadota > Gammaproteobacteria > Burkholderiales > Casimicrobiaceae > PALSA-1003. The sequence goes on from CAVXPH010000006.1 coordinate 533,165, forward strand.
GGGCTCGGTGAGCCGACGCTTCATCAGCAGGGCGGGAACGGGGGAGGGTTTCTTGTGCCACTGCCGCCCGGGACCGCCGGCGTTCGCGGTGAGCGCGGCCGGCGGTTCGCGGCGCGATGCGGCATGCGCACGGGGCGCCTGGTCCGGATTGCGATCGGGGATCTCCCGCTCCGTCACCCGCGGCGGCGCACGGCGCGGCGCCCGCTCCTGCGCCGGCTGCGGCGGACGCGCGGGGGGCGCGACGCGGGGGCCGCGGTGCGCCGCGACAAAGCTTTCCGGCGGCGCAACCGGAATGCTGCGTTTGAGCAGCCGCTCGATTTCCGCAAGCAGCCTCTCCTCATCGGGTGCACAGAACGATACCGCCTCGCCGCTGGCGCCCGCCCGTCCGGTGCGACCGATGCGGTGGATGTAATCCTCGGGGACGTAGGGCATCTCGTAGTTCACCACCAGCGGCAAGTCGTCGATATCGAGGCCCCGCGCCGCGACGTCGGTGGCGACCATGACCTGGACTTTGGCAGCCTTGAACTCATCGAGCGCCTCCAGGCGCGCGATCTGGCTCTTGTCACCATGGATCGCGGTGGTCTTCAGGCCGTCTTTCTCCAGCTGGCGGGCCAAGCGCGAGGCGCCATGCTTGGTGCGGACGAAGCAGAGCACCTGCCACAGGTTGCGCGAGGTCACCAAGTGCTCCAGCAGCGCACGTTTCTGGTCTGCGGGCACCTTGTACACAGTCTGGGCAACGGTGTCGGCAGTGGTGTTGCGCCGCGCAACCTCGATCAGCTGCGGCTCATTTAGCAGCGCATCGGCGAGTTTTTTGATCTCGTTGGAGAACGTCGCCGAGAAGAGCAGATTCTGACGCTTCGCCGTGGCCGGCAGAAGCGCCATGATGCGCTTGATGTCAGGGATGAAGCCCATATCGAGCATCCGGTCCGCTTCGTCCAGGACGAAGATCTCGACTTGGCCCAGGTACAGCGACTTCTGTTCGATGTGATCGAGCAGCCGCCCGGGCGTGGCAACCAGGATTTCGATGCCGCCGCGCACAATCGGTAACTGTTGCTTGATGTCGACACCGCCATAGACGACCGTCGACCGCAACCCAGTGTACTTGCCGTAAGTCCGGACCGATTCCTCGACCTGGATCGCCAGTTCGCGCGTAGGCGTGAGGATCAGGGCGCGCACCGGGTGACGCGCCGGCGACGGGCTGGGATTGGCGGTCGGGGCGAGCTTGTGCAGGATCGGCAGGGCAAAGCCGGCGGTCTTGCCGGTACCGGTTTGGGCACCGCCCATCACGTCCTTGCCGGCGAGAATCAGGGGAATAGCCTGCACCTGTATCGGCGTGGGCGTGGTGTAACCGGCGTCGGCCACGGCGCGGAGCAACTCCGCCCGCAGGCCGAGCTCGGCAAAGCTCGGGGTACTACCCATCAGAACGGACTCCTGGACGCGGCCCGCCCGCTTTGCGCGAGCTCCGGTCCAGGCGGCGACGCAACAGATAATGAAAAGGCAGCCGAAACATCGCTGCCCAACGGTTCGGCGGGGACCGGAACGGCCGCCGAATGGTCAGCATTGTAACCTAAATATCGGATTTTGCAAATTTTTTTGCTTCGAGGCACAGCGGACTGGTAAAATAGACCGTTTCATTTTCCGCGACGCAACATGGTTTTTATGGCCACCTCACGGCCCCTGCGCAACATCGCCATCATTGCCCATGTCGACCACGGCAAGACGACCTTGGTCGACAAGTTGCTCGTCCAGTCCGGGACCTTTGCCGCCCACCAGCAGCTGGCCGAGCGGATGATGGACAGCAACGCGATCGAGCGCGAACGCGGCATCACCATCTTCGCCAAGAACTGTGCCGTCGAGTACCACGGCACGCACATCAACATCGTCGATACGCCCGGCCACGCCGACTTCGGCGGTGAGGTCGAGCGCGTGCTGTCGATGGTCGACGGCGTGCTGCTGCTCGTCGATGCCGTCGAAGGCCCCATGCCGCAAACGCGCTTCGTCACCCGCAAAGCGCTGGCCCAGGGACTGCTGCCGATCGTCGTGGTCAACAAGGTCGACCGCCCAGGTGCGCGTCCGGAATGGGTCGTCAACCAGACTTTCGAACTGTTCGACAAACTGGGCGCGACCGAAGAGCAGCTCGATTTTCCGGTGATCTTTGCCTCGGCTCTGCACGGCTACTCGTCGACGGACCCCAAGGCGCCCGGGACCGACATGCGCCCGTTGTTCGACGCCATCGTTGCGCGCGTGCCGGCGCCCGTCGGCGACGTCGACGCGCCGCTGCAGCTGCAGATTAGCGCCCTCGACTACTCGAGCTACGTCGGTCGCCTGGGCATCGGCCGCATCCGCCGTGGGCGCATCATCCCTGGCCAGGACGTGATGGTCTTGCAGGGCCCACAACAGGGTGTCCGCGGCAAAATCGGCCAAGTGCTTGGCTTCGCGGGCCTCGAGCGTGTGGCGGTCGACGCCGCGACCGCGGGCGATATCGTGCTCGTTACCGGTATCGACGATGTGCACATCGGCACGACGCTGTGCGCGGTCGACACACCGGAGGCGCTGCCGATGATCCACGTCGACGAACCGACGCTGTCGATGCAGTTCCAGGTCAACACCTCCCCGCTGGCCGGTCGCGACGGAAAGTATGTGACCAGCCGCAACCTGCGGGAGCGCCTTGCGCGCGAGCTCATGACCAACGTGGCGCTGCGGGTCGAGGACACTGCCGATACCGACGTGTTCACGGTTTACGGTCGTGGCGAGCTGCACCTGACCATCCTGCTCGAGAACATGCGCCGCGAGGGCTATGAACTCGCCGTGTCGCGGCCGCGGGTGGTGTACCGCGATAGCGGGGGCGAGCGAAGCGAGCCCTTCGAGCAGCTCACCGTCGATGTCGACGACGGCCATCAGGGGGCGGTGATGGAAGCGCTCGGGCTGCGCCGCGGCGAGTTGCTGGACATGGCTTCCGACAGCCGCGGCCGGACCCGGCTCGATTACCGCATTCCGGCGCGCGGCCTGATCGGCTTTCAGGGCGAGTTCATGAATTTGACCCGTGGCACGGGGTTGTTTTCGCACGTCTTCGACGGTTACGCGGCGTTCAAGGGCGACATTCCCGAGCGGCGTAACGGCGTGCTCGTGTCCGCTGCCGATGGCGAGGCCGTCGCCTATGCGCTGTGGAAGCTGCAAGAGCGCGGCCGCATGTTCGTGAGCCCCGGAGACCGAGTGTATGAGGGCATGGTGATCGGCATCCACAGCCGTGACAACGATCTGATCGTCAACCCGATCAAGACCAAGCAGCTGACCAATATCCGCGCCGCCGGCAAGGACGAAGCGATCCTTCTCACCCCCCCGATCCCGCTGACGCTCGAATACGCCGTCGAATTCATCGCCGACGACGAGTTGGCGGAAATCACCCCCGGCTCGATCCGCATTCGGAAGCGCCATCTGGTCGCGCACGAACGCAAGAAGGCGAGCCGCGAAGCAGCCTAGACACGGCGGGCGGAGCTTCCCAGCGCCGCTGTTCTCTTTCGCCGAAAGCCATGTCGAGCGCAAACCTTCTGCCGCCTGAGCAGGCGTCGGCGTTCGCCTCCCTGGTGCTGGCGAACATCGCGCGCGAATACCCGAACAAGCTCGATCACGTCATCACCGGCCCGGAAGACGTTGCGGCCCCGAGGGCGCTTCACCCCGCATTCTTTGGCAGCTTCGACTGGCACTCGTGCGTGCATGCGCATTGGTTGCTCGTTCGCCTTCTCGGAATGGAGCAAGAAATCTCCGCAACGGCGCAGATCCGGACCGCGCTCGATGGGCATCTCGCCGCGGCGAACATAGAAGCCGAAGTTGCGTATCTGAGCAGACCGGCTAGCCGCGCCTTCGAACGCAGCTACGGCTGGGCATGGCTGCTAAAGCTCGCGGAGGAGCTCGCCGGCTGCCGCGACGCCCACGCGCGGCGCTGGGCGCGCGATGTCGCGCCGCTTGCCGCGGCCATCGTCGACCGCTATCTGAGCTGGCTGCGCGTCGCAACCTATCCCATTCGTCATGGTGTGCATGCGAACACGGCTTTTGCCCTGGCGTTCGCGTGCGATTACGCCACCAGCTGCGAGGTGGGGACATTGCGCGAGGCGGTGGCGACCAAGGCGCGGGCGTGGTACCTGGAGGACGCCGACGCGCCCGCGGCATGGGAGCCCTCGGGCGCAGATTTTCTCTCGCCATCGCTTACCGAAGCCGCCCTGATGCGGCGGATTCTCGAGCCGGATGAATTTGGCGCCTGGCTTGCCCGCTTTCTGCCGCATATCGAACGCAGGCTGCCGGGCGCGCTGTTCACGCCGGTCATCGTCAGCGACCGCAGTGACCCCTACCTGGTGCATCTCGACGGTCTCAATCTGGCGCGCGCGTGGTGCTGGCGCGACATCGCGGCGGCGCTTCCTGCGACTGACCCACGGCAGGCGATCGCCCGTGCCGCGGCCACCGTGCACTTGCAGGCGGGACTGACCGCGCTCGCCAGCGGCGACTACGTCGGCACACATTGGCTTGCGACCTTTGCCGTCCTCGCACTGACAACGTAAACTCGGTCGCGTGGAATCCCCCTGGTTCGTCGCGGTTCTTGGCGCCGCGCTCGCATTGCTTGGCGCCCTGCTTGTCCTTCTGTTGGCCAAAGTGGCGACGCTGGCGCGCGGTGGCGAGCAGCAGGACGCAGTGCGATCGCGACTGGAAACGGTTGGCATGCAGATCGAGCGCCTGGAGCGCGAGCTTCGCGCCGAACTGGCCCAGTCAAGAAGCGAATCGGCCCAGACGGCCAAGACCGCGCGCGAGGAGCTCGCAGGCAACCTGGGCGAGTTCGTGCGCACGCTGCATCAGCAGCTCTCGACGCTAACGCAGAGCAACGAACAGCGGCTGGAGTCGGTTCGCACGACCGTGGAGCAGCGCCTGGATCTTCTGCGCGGCGACAATGCGCAGAAATTGGAGCAGATGCGGGCGACCGTCGATGAAAAGCTGCATGCGGCGCTCGAGCATCGCCTCGGCGAGTCGTTCAAGCTGGTCTCGGACCGTCTGGAGCAGGTGCATAAGGGGCTGGGCGAGATGCAAACCCTTGCCACCGGCGTAGGCGACCTCAAGAGGGTTTTGACCAACGTCAAGTCGCGTGGAGGCTGGGGCGAAGTGCAGCTGGGTGCGCTGCTCGCCGAGGTGCTCGCGCCGGGTCAGTACGCAAAGAACGTTGCGACCCGTCCGGGGTCGTCGGAGCGCGTGGAGTATGCGATCAAGTTTCCGGGCCGTGGCGAAGACGGAACACCGTGCTGGCTGCCGGTCGACGCCAAGTTTCCGCTCGAAGACTTTCAGCGCCTTCAGGATGCGATTGATCGCGCCGACGTGGCGGCCGTGGAGTCGAGCCGCAGAGCGCTGGAGGAGTTTTTTAAAAGCGAAGCGAGAAAGATCCGCGACAAGTACATCGAGCCGCCGCACACAACCGATTTCGCGATCCTGTTCGTACCGACCGAGGGACTCTACGCCGAAGCGCTCGCCCGACCCGGGCTGGCGGACGCGCTGCAACGGGATTGTCGCGTGATGCTGGCCGGCCCTTCGAACCTGCATGCGTTCCTCAACAGCCTGCAGCTGGGTTTCCGTACGCTCGCGATCGAACAGCGATCGACCGAGGTGTGGCGCGTCCTCGGCGCAGTCAAGACCGAGTTTGGGAAGTTTGGCGAGCTGCTGGCCAAAACCAAGGATCGGCTCGATGCGGTGGGCAAGACGCTTGACGAGGCAGGCAAGAAAAGCTCGACCATCGCGCGCAAGCTGCGCGACGTCGAGGCGATGCCCGAAGCGGAAGCGGACCGTCTGCTGGCCGGCGGCGAGGGCATAGTCTACGACTCGGAGGTCGAAATCGAGCCGCCGTCAGCCGATGACTTGCCGCGCTGACATCCCGATCATCTCGGCTTGACGGGCCATCTCCTCCGTGTTCGAGGTCATCCGCCGATGGAAGCAGAAACGGATCCTCGCGACGTCGGCGATTCCCGAGCCGATGTGGCGCGAGGCGCTGGAAGCATTGCCGTTTCTGGCCATCTACACCGAGGCGGAGCTCGCGCGCCTGCGCCAGCACGTCGTGCTGTTCCTGTCGACGAAGAGCATTGTCGCCGCCCGCGGCTTCGAGGTGACGCCACTGATGCGCGTGATGATCGCGGTCCAGGCCTGCGTGCTGACGCTCAACCTCGGCTCGCACTACTACGACGGCTGGGAGAACGTCGTCGTCTACCCGGACGAATTCGTTACCGGACTCGAATACGAGGACGAGGCGGGAGTAGTGCACCGGCGCGATGAGCCGCTCGCGGGCGAAGCCGTGCCCGGAGGCCCGGTCATCCTCTCGTGGCCCGACGTCGAGGCCAGCGCCGACTGGTCAACCGCCGGCATGAATCTGGTGATTCACGAGTTTGCGCACAAGATCGACATGACCAACGGCGAGGCGAACGGTTGTCCGCCGTTGCACCCGGATATGCCCCGCCGAGCATGGCGCGAGACGATGACGACCGCCTACGAGCATTTTCGCAATCGCGTGGAAGATGGCGAGGAGACCGAAATCGATCCGTATGCGGCGGAGAGTCCGGCCGAGTTCTTTGCCGTGCTGTCGGAGATCTTTTTTGCCGAACCGACGCTGTTGCAGACGGAATACCCGGCCCTGTACCGCCTGTTTACACAATTCTATCGCCAGGATCCCGGCAGCCGCACCGAGCTGCTGCTCGAGCCGTGACAAGACCGCGGGGCGCTTCAGGGGTTGCAAAAGGAGCAGACTGCGATATCCTTGCCGAGGCCGCCTGCTTCGGCGGCCGGTTCGCGGGCCACGCCCAAGGAGAGGGGAAAACCATGAACATCCGTAGCGCTCTGTTTGCCGCCTCGCTGCTCTTTGCCAGCAGCGCGTTCGCGTTTCACTGTCCGATGGAGATGAAGAAAATCGACGACGCGCTGGCGAAGAATCCGTCACTCAGCGCAGCGCAATTGGCTGACGTGAAGAAGTATCGCGCTGAAGGCGAAGCGCTGCACAAGGCCGGCAAGCACCAGGAATCGCTTGACACCCTGGCGAAAGCGGAAAAGATTCTCGGCATCCCCACCAACTGACGCAGGTCCGCGCCGGCGGCGCGGATAACCGCTTCGGGCGACCGACCCGCGGCGGGCCGCTTCAGTCCGCTCGCCCGCGCGCGACGAGCGTAGCCAAGTCCACGCCGGCCGGCAACGCTCCGAGCGCGCCGGCATAAGCGACGTCGAGCCGCGAGGCGCAGTAGGCGTCGGCGATCGCTGCCGGAGCGTGTCGTACCAATATCGCGGCCGCAAGCGCGGCCGCGATGCCGCCGGCGATGCGCCGCCCGTCGCGCTCGGCGAGGTTCGGGTCGCGCAGGGCGGTTTCGAGTGCTGCCGCGTGGCGATCGAGACGCACGTCGGCGCCGCGGGCGACGGCGAGTTCGGACAACACGGCCTCGACTGCCGCCGTTTCCCGCCGCGCCGCCCGCAGCACGTCGAGGCACATCACGTTGCCCGCTCCTTCCCAGATGGAATTGAGCGGTGCCTCGCGGTACATCCGGGGCAGCACGGATTCCTCGACGTAGCCGTTGCCCCCGAGTACCTCCAGCGCTTCGGCAACCACCACCGGGGCACGCTTGCACAGCCAATACTTCACCGCCGGCGTGGCCAGGCGTGCAAACGCCGCTTCACGATCCGAAGCGTCGGCTTCAAAGGCGCGCGCGAGTCGCAACACGAGCGCGGTCGCCGCTTCCGATTCGAGCATCAGGTCGGCGAGCACACTCTGCATCAGCGGCTGCGCGGCAAGCGTTCGGCCGAAGGCGCGGCGGTAGGTCGCATGATGCAGCGCCTGGGCCACCGCGCCACGGATGAGGCCGGCGCTGCCGATCGCGCAGTCGAGTCGGGTCCGCTGCACCATCTCGATGATGACGGGCACACCGCGCCCTTCTTCACCGAGCAGCCAGGCGCAGGCGCCCTCGAACTCAACTTCGGCCGAGGCGTTGGAGCGGTTGCCAAGCTTGTCCTTGAGGCGCTGGATGCGCACCGCGTTGCGAACCCCGTCCGGCAGCAATCGCGGCAGAAAAAAACAAGACAGTCCAGCCGCGGCTTGCGCGAGCACCAGGTGCGCATCGCACATCGGCGCGGAAAAGAACCACTTGTGCCCGTTCAATCGGTACATGCCGCCGCCGGCGCGTTCGGCGCGCGTCAGGTTTGCGCGCACGTCCGAGCCGCCCTGGCGCTCGGTCATGCCCATGCCGAACAGCGCCGACGTCTTGCCGGCGACGGGCAGTGGCCGCGGATCGTAGTCGAGGCCGAGGCTGCGCGGCAGCCAGGTCTCGGACAGGGCCGCGAATGCGCCGGCATGGCGCCGAAGCAACGGCACCGCGGCGAAGGTCATCGTCAACGGGCACTGCGTTCCGTTCTCGACCTCGGCGTGCAGCAGGTAGGCCGCGGCACGCGCGACCTGGGCTCCCGGGCGCGACTCCAGCCACGGGGCGCAGTGCTCGCCCTCGCGCATGGCAAGCGTCATGAGCTCATGCCATGCCGGGTCGAATGCGACCTCGTCCAGGCGGTTGCCAAAGCGGTCGTGGGTATGCAGCTCGGGCGGGAAACGGTTGGCGCGGGCCGCCAGGACGAAGGTCTCGCTGCGCCCGAGTCGCTCGCCCCAGGCGGACAGCCGCTCGCGCGCCCAGGCGGCGCCTTCGCGCACCACCGCTGCCTGCAGCGCCGCATCGGTGGCGAAGAGGTTGCGGCCCTCGAACGGCGGCGGCTGATTGGCTTCAGCGGTGCTCACGCGACGATTCCAGGGCTGGTTCAACCCCTGAGGGCGGATTTGGGCCGGAACACCTTGCACACGTTGTCGTGCGTTTCGACGTACGGTCCCCCGATCAGATCGAGGCAGTACGGAACGGCGGCAAAGACGCCGTCGAGCGTTTCCTTGATCGCCTTGGGCTGGCCGGGAAGGTTGAGAATAAGTGCCCGACCACGAACGACACCCGCTTGGCGCGACAGGATCGCCGTCGGCACATAGCGCAAACTCACCTGACGCATCTGCTCGCCGAATCCGGGCAGCACCTTGTCCGCGACGGCCAGCGTGGCGTCCGGGGTCACGTCGCGCGGCGCCGGCCCCGTGCCGCCGGTGGTGAGCACCAGGTTGCAGCCGACCGTGTCGACCAGGTCGATGAGCGTAAGCTCGATCCGAGCGCGTTCGTCGGGGATGAGCCGCGTCTCCATGCGCCAAGGCGTGCGCAGGGCGGCCGTGAACCATTCGACAAGGCCCGGAATGCCCTTGTCTTCGTATACACCTGCCGAGGCGCGGTCGCTGACCGAGACCAGGCCGATCAACAGCGATTGCGGCGCGTTCATGGCCGGTCGCCGAAAACCCTGCCGCGATAGCGCAGCGGCATCAGTTACCCGGTCGAAAAAGCGCGTCGAGGGCTCGGAACAGCTCGCGATATGCGCGCGGCGGCTGGGCATGGGCGCGCTGCGCGTGCACGCCTTCGACCAGCGCGGCGAACCGCGCCCGATCCGCATGCGGCTGCTCGGCGCAAAGTGCTTCCAGCGAGGCCGGTTCGGACAGCAGCCGCTCACGCCACCGCTCGAGCGTATGCAGGCGCGCCTTTTCGGCGTTGGGGGCGTCTGCCCACTGGGCCAAGCGGACCCGAATCGGCGCGGCATCGACCTCGCGCATCAGCCGGCCGATGAACTGCAGCTGCCGGCGCCTCGCCTCGCGTTGCCTGATCCGCTGCGCGGCATCGAGCGCCTCCTTCAGCCGCTCCGGTAGGGGCAACTCGGCGCGCCGCGCCGGGCCGATGTGCAAGAGCGCTTCGCCCAGAGCCTGCAGTTCCGTCATCTCCTCCTTGCGCCGGGTCTTAGACTGGCGTGCAGCCACCGGTACGGCCGGCAGGGGTGTTTCGTCGGGTGGACGCATCGCAGACGGTTGGGGGCAGGGGCGTTTGCTATCATAGCCGATCGCCTTCGCGGCGACCGCCCAGAGTCCGTCGATGACCGATACCGCCGCCACCCTGCTTGTTGCCCCCGCGACCCGCTTTCCTCTGACCGCCGACGCCTTGGCCGCCCTTGCCAACCAGGTGCTCACGGCTGCTCAGGCCCGCGGTGCGACCGCGGCGGAGTCCGAAGTCTCGCAGGCATTCGGCCTTTCGGTCACCGTGCGCAAGGGCGATGTCGAAACCATCGCCTACAACCGCGACAAGGGCATCGGCGTGACGGTCTACGTTGGCGCGCGACGCGGACACGCGAGCACCGCCGATTTCTCCGCCGCGGCCATCGACGACACCGTTAGCAAGGCGTTGACGATCGCGCGCTACACGGCGGAGGATCCCTGCGCCGGTCTGGCCGATCCGGCCTTGCTCGCCCGCAGCTGGCCCGACTTGGATCTCTATCACCCCTGGGACCTTGCGGTCGAGGAAGCGATCGCTTTGGGCAAGGAATGCGAGGCCGCGGCGCTCGCGGTCGACCGCCGCCTCACCAATTCCGAAGGCGCGAGCGTCTCGGTGCACGAAGGCGAATTTGCCTACGCCAACACGAACGGCTTCTGCGCCGGTTATGCGAGCTCTCGCCACGGCATCTATTGCGCCGTGATCGCCGACGACGGCGCAACCATGCAACGCGACGACTGGTACACCGCGGCGCGGTCGCCGCACGACCTCGAGGCGGCGGCGCAGGTCGGCCGCCTCGCCGGCGAACGCACGGTACGACGGCTGGGTGCGCGCCAGCTCGGCACCCGCGAATGCGCGGTGGCGTTCGAGGCGCCTGTCGCCACCGGTCTGATCGGCCACTACGTCAACGCCACCAGCGGCGGCAGCCTCTATCGCAAATCCTCCTTTCTTCTCGACAGTCTCGGCCAGTGCGTATTTGCACCACAGATCAGCATTCGCGAGGAGCCGCATCTTCCCCGCGGCCAGGCGTCCGCGCCGTTCGACGATGAAGGTGTCGCGACCCGGGCGCGCGACATCGTCCGCGAGGGTGTGGTCCAGGGCTACTTTCTGGGCAGTTATTCGGCGCGCAAGCTCGGGCTCGTCTCGACCGGCAACGCGGGAGGAAACCACAACCTGGTCGTTGCGCACGGCAGCGACGATCTGCCGGCACTGCTGCGGCGAATGGGGCGCGGGATTCTCGTCACCGAGTTGCTCGGCCAGGGCGTCAACCCGGTCACCGGCGACTATTCGCGCGGCGCGGCGGGTTACTGGGTGGAGGACGGTGCCATTGCCTACCCGGTCGAGGAAATAACGATCGCGGGCAACCTGCGCCGCATGTATCGCGACATCGTCGCTGTCGGCAACGACGTGGATCGCCGCGGCTCACGCCACTGCGGCTCGATTCTCATAGGGGCCATGACAGTGGCGGGAAATTAGGCGTCGGGGCGGCGCCATGGTTCCCAAACGCCCGCTGCGGGAGCGAATCCGCGCTTGGCAACGCTCACTGCAGGACCCGCTTCGCGGTGGCGGCGCGGCAGCGAAGTGGGTTGCCTCGCTGCCCACAGGCGACCCGCTGCAGCTGCAGCACGAGGCGCTCGACCTCGTCGCGTCGTTTCCAGGTGGCCGCCGGCGCATCGGGCCCGCACAGGCGGAGGCATTGCTGCGTATCGACGCGCGCTGCGAGCCGATCGTCGCCCAGCTCACCGCCCAGTACTCGGCCAATTACCAACGGTCGAGCAGCGTCGAGACCCGCTTGTGGCACGGCGTGTTCGATCTGGTCAAGGCTTTCACCGCAGCCTACCAGGCAACGCTCAAGGCCGGATACGCCGCAGGCGAGCAGAAGCGATGGAAGATGGTGCTGCCGCGCGTGCTCGTCAGGTTGGCGCATTACAAAGCCATCGACGGCAAATACCGCCTGTTTCGCTACGGGCATTGGATTCCCGCACAGTGGCGCGAGCTGCACGAGCTCTACGAATTCGCGCGTATGCGCGGGTGGCAACGCGAACCCCTGTCATTTGGCTCCGGCGCATTCAGCCAGCCGCAACGGTCGCTCGAGCAGGAGTACATCCAGTCATTGCTGCTTATGCGGCTGGACAGCGGCAACTTCACGCCCGATCAGGTCGAGTGGGTGGCGCGCTCGCTCGAGGAGTGGACGCCCTCACTGACGCTGACGCCGCCGCCGGGCACGGGGGCGAACTTCTATGTCGATTTGTCGGGCACGCAAGGCCTCAAGCGCCAGGACAAGCCGCGTCCCGGCGGCCGCCTGATGTTCCTCGACGCCACCCCGGTCTATGCCCGGGTGGTCGAGCGCATGCGCCTGCTGCCGGAACAGGATACCGATCCGCGCCTGCCAGGGGCCTTGCCGCCGCGCGAGCAGAAGCTGCTGCTAATGCGCCTTGCCGCGTTGTACGGGCCGGATGCGCTTGCCTTCTCGCCGCGCGCGCCGCGCAAGGCGAGCGACATGGAGGTGCGCGTGGTGGTCGGCCTGCAGCCGCTCACGCGTGCCGTCGCCGAGGTCGAGCACCTGACACCGGAAGCGAAGACTTCCGGGGTGATGCACAGCTACGACGAAATCACCCAACTGGTGAGTCCCAACGCCAACCCGGAGTCGATCGCGCGACGCATTCGCGGCTCGCAATGGAAGATGGTCAATCGCAGCGAAAGCGGCGTGCGCATGATCGCGCCGGCCAAGGATGCGCCGACCCGACTGGGCGAGATCATCGCCATCAAGGACAACGACCGCTGGGAGCTTGCAGTGGTGCGGCGCATGCAGCGCGAACAGGTCGAGGAGGTGGTCTGCGGCCTCGAAATCATCGCCCGGAGGATGGTGCGCGTGCTGTTGCGAAGCTGGGTCGCCCCGCTCGATGCCCAGCGCGCCGGCGTCGACCGCCCGTTCTTCGGCATCTACCTTCCCGGGCACGCGGATAATCGCCAGTCGGCGCAACGCAGCCTGATTGGACCCGATGATCGCTTTCTGCCCGGCGGCATGGTCGAACTCGATACCGGCAATGCACGCTATCTCATCCGCTTCACGCAAACGCTGGAGCGGCAGGCCGGCTGGGCCTGGTCCCTGTTCAACGCCGTACGCAAGCTCTCGGCGTAATCGCGTGCTGGTGACAAGCTAAGCTAAAATCGCCCGCCAACCGGCTCCGGGCCCGGCGCGGGCGAGACAACGATTGCACCGGATGTTCAGCCAATGGAGGAGGGTATCCATGGAACGTCGTTCGTTCCTGGCGCGCGCGGCTGGCGGCCTTGCCGCCGGCGCGGTCGCAGCCCCTGCGATCGCTCAGGGCGCGCAGCCCGACGTCACATGGCGGCTGGTGTCGAGCTTCCCCAGAAGCCTGGACACGCTCTTCGGCGCTGCCGCTCTCATCGCCCAACGCTGCGAGGTCGCAACCGGCGGCCGGTTCCGGATCCAGGTATTTGCCGCCGGCGAAATCGTTCCCGGCCTGGAGGTGCTCGACGCGGTCCAGAATGCGACGGTGCAGTGCGCGCATACCGCGCCGTATTACTTCTTCGCCAAGGATCCGACCTTTACTTTTGCCTGCGCCGCCCCGTTCGGCTTGAATGCACGGCAGCAGAACGCGTGGATGTACCACGGTGGCGGGCTCGAGCTGATGCGCGAGTTCATGCGCGGTTACAACGTCTACAACATTCCGGCCGGCAACATCGGGGCGCAAATGGGAGGATTCTTCCGCAAGGAAGTCAGAACCGTGGCCGACTTGAAGGGACTCCGGATGCGCATCGGAGGCGCCGCCGGCATCGTGATGCAAAGGCTCGGCGTGATGCCGCAGCAGCTTGCCGGCAGCGATATCTATGCGGCGTTGGCCGATGGCTCCATCGATGCGGCAGAGTGGATTGGCCCGTACGACGACGAGAGGCTCGGGTTGTACAAGATCGCCAAGCATTACTACTACCCCGGTTGGTGGGGAGGCGGCCCGGAGATCGACCTCTTCGTCAACAGCAAGGCCTGGGCGGCCCTGCCAGGGGCCTATCAGGCGATTCTCGAGGCGGCATGCGCCGAAGCGAATGTCGACATGCTGGCGAAATACGACGCGCGCAATCCGGCGGCACTGCGCCGGCTGGTGGCCGCGGGCGTGCAACTGCACGCGTTCCCGCGCGAGATCATGCTCGCCTCGTACAAGGCCGCGGTCGAGGTCTACGATGAGTTGGCGGCCAAGAACGCGAAGTTCAGCAAGGTCTACGAGCCGTGGAAGAAGTTCCGCGACGAGGAGATCCTCTGGTTCCGCGTTGCCGAAGAGGGCTTCGACCAGTTCATGGTCATTGTCGGCATGCAGAGCGCTGCAGCGGCGAAGAAGTAGCAGCCAGGCAATCCGCCCGCGGTCGCTCACTACGGCAATGGTAAAATAATTGTTTTGCCACCCGCCGCGCCATGCCCCACCGTCTTCTGAGCCTTGCCCAAACCGACCCCGAACTGGCGGCGGCGATCGCCGGCGAGAACCTCCGCCAGGAGCAGCATATCGAGCTCATCGCGTCAGAGAACTATGCCAGTATCGCCGTGATGGAGGCGCAGGGCTCGCAACTCACCAACAAGTACGCCGAGGGCTATCCGCACAAACGCTATTACGGCGGCTGTGAGTTCGTGGACATCGCCGAAGAGCTTGCGATCGACCGCGCCAAGAAGCTGTTCGACGCCGAATTCGCCAACGTTCAGCCCCATTCCGGCGCGCAGGCGAATCAGGCGGTGTTCTTCGCCGTGCTCAAGCCGGGCGACACCATCCTGGGGATGTCGCTGCCGCACGGCGGACACCTTACGCATGGCGCGGCGGTCAACCTGTCGGGCAAGTGGTTCCGTGTCGTGGCCTACGGCCTCGTTCCGGAGACCGAGCAGATCGATTACGATGCCGCCGAGCGGCTGGCGCGTGAGCACAAGCCGAAGCTCATCATCGCCGGGGCCTCGGCGTACTCACGGGTGATCGACTGGGCGCGCTTTCGCGCCATCGCCGACACAGTCGGCGCCTATCTGATGGCCGACATGGCGCACTACGCCGGACTGATTGCGGCCGGGCTCTATCCGAGCCCCGTCGGCGTGGCGCATTTTGTGACCAGCACGACGCACAAGACCTTGCGCGGCCCCCGCGGCGGACTCATTCTCGCCGGCGCCGAGCACGCCAAGCTGATCAACTCCGCAGTCTTTCCCGGCCTTCAGGGCGGACCGCTCATGCACGTGATCGCGGCCAAGGCGGTCGCCTTCAAGGAGGCACTCACGCGCGAGTTCAAGGTATATCAGGAGCGCGTGCTGGAGAACGCACGGGTGCTGGCCACCGTGCTCCAGGATCGCGGCCTGCGCATCGTCTCCGGCGGCACCGATTCGCACATGTTCCTGGTCGATCTGCGTCCGAAGCACATCACCGGCAAGGACGCCGAAGCGGCGCTCGGTCGGGCGCAGATCACGGTAAACAAGAATGCCATTCCCAACGACCCGGAGAAGCCGGCGGTGACCAGCGGCATCCGCGTCGGCAGCCCGGCCGTTACCACCCGCGGGTTCACTGAAATCGAATGCGAAACACTGGGCCATCTCATCGCTGACGTCCTCGAGGCGCCGACCGACGCGGCTACCATCGCCCGCACCTCCAGTGCGGCGAAGGCGCTGACGGCGAGGTTTCCCGTTTATGCACCAAGTCCGTAGCAATGAAGTGTCCTTTCTGCGGGAGTCCCGACACCCAGGTGGTCGACTCGCGCGTGTCCGAAGGCGGTGACTCGATCCGCCGCCGCCGCCGCTGTGTCGCCTGCCATAAACGCTTCACGACCTACGAGAACGCCGAGCTGCGCCTGCCGCAAATCGTCAAACAGAATGGCACGCGCGCGGACTTCGACGTGCACCGGATTCGCAACGGCTTTCAGCGCGCGCTGCATAAGCGGCCCGTGCCCACGGAGTACGTCGACCAGGCCGTCGAGCGCATCGTGCAGCAGGTACTTAGTCTGGGCGAACGCGAAATACCGTCCCGGCAGGTAGGCGAGATGGTTATGCAGGAGCTCTACAAGCTCGACAAGGTCGGCTACATCCGCTTTGCATCGGTATATCGCAGCTTCCAGGATGCTGCTGATTTCCGCGATGCATTGAAGGAAGTCGAGCCGGCGTCGCCGCGGCGCAAGCCGCGTTGAACGGCATTGCGTGGCGGCAGGCATGACGGCGTTCACCGACCGCGATCGCGAGCGCATGCTGCGAGCGCTCGAACTCGCGGCGCGGGGTCTGTTTACGACAACGCCCAATCCACGCGTCGGCTGCGTCATCGTGCGCGACGAGCGCACCATCGGCGAGGGGTGGCATGAAAGGGCGGGCGAGGCTCACGCCGAAGTCATGGCGCTCGCCGCGGCGCGCGCGCGCGGCGAAGCGACGCGCGGGGCAACCGCCTACATCACCCTGGAACCGTGCAATCACCACGGCCGGACGCCGGCGTGCACCGACGCGTTGCTCGCGGCCGGCATCGGTCGCGTCGTAGCCGCGATGCGCGACCCGAACCCGGCTGCGGCACAAGGTGGCGAGCGCCTGCTTGCCGCCGGCGTCGCGGTGGAGTTCGGCCTGTGCGAAAGCGAGGCGCGCGAGCTCAACATCGGGTGGATACAGCGGCTCGTCAACGGGCGCCCCTGGGTGCGGGTCAAAGTCGCGGCGAGCCTGGATGGAAAAACCGCGCTCGAAAACGGCGCGAGCCAATGGATCACCGGTGCGGCGGCGCGCGCCGACGCGCATCGCTGGCGGGCCCGTTCCTGCGCCATCCTCACCGGCATCGGGACAGTGCTTCAGGACGATCCGCGGCTGACCGTGCGAGGAGTGCAAACCTCGAGGCAGCCGCTGCGCGTCGTGATCGATCGCCACGGCGAGTTGCCCGCTACGGCACGGGTGCTCGAGGAGGGCGCCGTGCTTGTCGTTTCGACGGCAGAGCGAAACGGGGCATGGCCGGAGAACGTGCGCCACGTGCGGCTTCCAGGCCCTGACGGCCGGGTTGACCTCGATGCGATGCTCTCCCACCTCGCTGCAGAGGGCGTCAACGAGCTGCATGTGGAGGCCGGCGCCAAGCTCAATGGTGCCTTGCTGGCCGCCGGGTTCGTCGACGAGCTGCTGCTCTATCTGGCGCCGAGCCTGCTCGGCGACCCTTCGCGCGGCATGTTCGCCTTGCCTAGCGCGTTGTCCAAGCTCACACAACGGGTACAACTCGACCTGCGCGACAGCACCCGTGTCGGCGACGATTGGCGCCTGCTCGCGCGCGTGGCGCGGGGCACGGGCTGATGTTTACCGGCATCGTGCAGGCGGTCGGTCAACTCGCGCGGACGACGCCGCACGGTGACGGACTGCGCCTGGTCATTGAGGTCGGCGCCTTGGGGCTCGACGATGTCAAACCGGGCGATAGCGTAGCCGTCGCCGGCTGCTGCCTGACCGTCGTTGCCGCGCAAGGCAGCACGCTTTCTTTCGACGTGTCGGCGGAGACGCTGCGCTGTATCGCCGGACTGGACGACGGCATGCGGGTCAATCTGGAAAAGGCACTGCGACTGTCCGACCGCCTCGGCGGCCATCTGCTCAGCGGCCACGTCGACGGTGTCGGCGTCGTCGCGCGCATGGATGCGGTCGGCGTCACCGGGGGCAGCCACTTGCTCGAGGTCGACGCGCCGGAGGAGCTCGCGCGCTTCATCGCATCCAAGGGGTCGATCGCCGTCGACGGCGTGAGCTTGACGGTTAACCGCGTGCTGGGGCGGCGCTTTGCGACCAATCTGATCCCGCATACACTGGCGACAACAACGCTCGGTGGACTCGGCTGCGGGATGCGGGTCAATCTGGAAGTCGACCTGCTGGCGCGGTACGTGGCGCGCCTGCATGAGGCCGGCTGATGCCAAGGCTTGCCATCGGGCGCGGGCCTTAGGAGGAGGGCGATGGATCTCACCACACTGGATCGGCTGCCGCTTTGGATAGGTGGGCGGGCGACGCCTGCGCGCACGACCCGTTACGGCGAGGTGACCAACCCGGCCACCGGCGAGGTGCTGCGGCACGTACCCCTGGCGACGGCTGCCGATGTTGCCGCCGCGGTCGCCGCCGCAGTCGAGGCCTGGCCTGCCTGGCGCGCGGCACCGGCGCTGCGCCGCGCCCGCATCCTGATGCGTTTCCGAGACCTGCTCCAGGAGCAGAAGAAGGATTTGGCGCGGCTGGTCACCGAAGAGCACGGGAAGACACACAGCGATGCCGAGGGCTCGATCACGCGCGGCATCGAGGTGGTCGAGTTCGCGACCGGGATACCGCACCTGCTCAAGGGCGAATTCAGCGATAGCGTAGGCAGCGACGTCGACAGCTTCTCCTTGCGCCAGGCGCTTGGCGTCTGCGCCGGCATCACGCCGTTCAATTTTCCGGCCATGGTGCCGCTGTGGATGTTCCCGATTGCGATCGCTTGCGGCAACACGTTCGTGCTCAAGCCCTCGGAGCGCGATCCCAGCCTGAGCCTGCGCATGGCCGAACTCGCGCAAGATGCGGGGCTCCCCGACGGCGTGTTCAATGTCGTGCACGGTGACAAGGAAGCGGTCGACGCAATCCTCGAGCATCCAGACATCAGGGCGGTGTCGTTTGTCGGCTCGACACCGATCGCGCGCTACGTCTACCAGACCGGAACGGCGCACGGCAAGCGCGTTCAGGCGCTCGGCGGCGCGAAGAACCATGCGGTCGTCATGCCCGACGCGGACCTCGACTTCACCGCCGACGCGTTGATCGGGGCGGCGTACGGATCGGCTGGCGAGCGCTGCATGGCCGTGTCGGTGGCCGTCGCGGTCGGCGCAGCGGGCGACCCGCTGTGCGACAAGCTTGCGCAGCGTGCGCGCCGAATCGTCGTCGGACCGGGCGATCGCGCCGAGTCGGAAATGGGCCCGGTGATCACCTGTGCTGCGCGCGACCGGATTGTCGGCCTTATCGATCGCGGTGTCAGCGAAGGGGCGACGCTGGTAGTCGACGGGCGCCGCCCGGGGCAGCACCCGGGGTTCTTCGTCGGGCCGACGCTATTCGATAAGACGACACCCGATATGGCGATCTACCGCGAGGAGATATTCGGTCCGGTTCTCGTCATCGTGCGCGTGGAGTCGCTGGAGGAGGCGATCGGGCTCATCAACGCCAATGCCTACGCCAACGGAGCGGCCCTGTTTACGCGCTCGGGCCACGCGGCGCGCCGCTTCCAGCAACAGGCCGAAGCGGGCATGATCGGCATCAACGTGCCCATCCCCGTGCCGATGGCCTTCTACTCGTTCGGCGGTTGGCGCAACTCGCTGTTCGGCGACCTACACGTGCACGGCATGGACGGCGTGCGCTTCTACACCCGCGGCAAGGCGGTTACTGCACGCTGGCCCGATGACGGCAGCGCGGCGCCGGGATTTCACCTGCCGACACTGGGCTGATGCGGGGTTGCCAATGGACGAACAATACTGAAGTAATACTCGACGATCGCCCAGTACGGGACCGGTTTACCGTCGATTTCTGCGGGCGTGAACTGCGCCGTCTTGAGTGCGTTGGCGACCGCGGGAGCGAACAATCCGTCGGCGGGCAACAGCGTCGACTCGAGGATGTGGCCTTGCGCGTCGATGGTCAGCAACGCCGCGACCCTGCCGCCGGTCCCCGCCTCAAACGCCGCGCTCGGATAGACCACGGCCGGTGATCCGATGAGCGCCGGTGGCTTCTGTGCGCGGTGCGAAAACCTCTGCGCCAGGGAGAGCGCGTAATCGGTCCCCAGCGACGACGGATCGTCGATCAGGCGCACGGAAATAACCACCTGGGGGCGGTCAGATCCCGACCGCGGCACGGGCCCGGGCGGCGGCGCGAACGCAGGCAGGCGGGCACGCTGCGATGCGCTCTCGATCGGCATCTCGACTGGGGGCAAGAACAGCGCCGGCGGCGCGGGTTGCTGGAGCGGCGCCAACGGCTCGGGATCGACCTCGGTGCGCGGTGCGGCGAGAACGGCCTGGAGCGTGGCAAAGTTGTTGCGCGCTCCCACGTCCTGCGCCGGGGGCTGCGGGATGAGCGTTCGCAGCGAAGCTATCACCAGCGCATGGATCACGATCGACGCGCCGACCGCGGCCGTGAGCCGCCTCTCGACCACACGCCTCTCGCTAGCGTCCAAAACGAGCCTGGCGCGGGTCACGGAATACACTTTCGATCGGCTCGGTACCATGAAAAATGGCCGCTCCCGGATTGTGGAGCGGCCACGGGGGGCTGGCAAGTCGGCAGCCGCCGTTGTTTGCAGCGGTCTATTGCCCCTGCAGGCGCCACGACATGCGCTGCGCCGGGAACGGGAAGTTCACGTTCACTTGGATCAAGGTCATGTTACCCGTGCTGCCTGCGATGACGCCGACGCAGCTGTCGTTGGCGATGGCGCCGGCCCCGCCCATCAGCGCAGCATCGCTTGCAAGAAGGAAACCGTGTTCTGCGGACCGTCGACTCGCACCGTGACGCGATAGAACACCTGCTGGGGGAAGATCAACGGGTTTGCCTGGTTGACCGTGGTGCCTGGCGCCGGCTTCGGCTGTCCCATGTCGCACCAAGTTTCTTTCGCGATGCCATTGCCAGGATCCCCGGCTGCCCCCTGTACGCACATGCGCTCGGTGACGTAGGTGATCTTATTGTTATCTGCGTCGGGCGGAAACTGCCGCGGGAGCCCTTGCGCCGCCAACTGCGTCCACAGCTGCTTCGGCACTCCGTCGGGCACGCCGGAGGGGGCGCCGCCGTTCGGCGCGTCCTGATTGTAGTCGTGCTCCGCGAAATAATTCTCTGCCGCGAAATCGGTGGTGAGGTCGGGAATGCGCGCGATGCCAGTAAGCGAAGCATCCGCGAACAGGCCGGACGCGGCTTCCTCGATGCCGTAATTGGCCGGCAGGATCGACGCCTGGCGCAGTGCCAGGTTGCCGAGCACCGCCGTGGTGGTATCTATCGAGCGCATGAGTCCGAGTGCCGCCAGGCTCATCACCACCATGACGATCAAGGCGATGAAGAGCACCACGCCGCGCTGGCGCGTCGGCAGCGAAGGTGCAGCGCTCGCGCGCAAATGGTTCTCGGGCATCAGGTCGGGTTCCAGATCGAGTTACGCAAGGGGATGATCGTTTCGTACTTGCGGAAACGCCAGTTGCCGGGGGGAGTAACGCTCGCCGGCATGGTTCCGGTCAGGCGGCCCGGGCAGTTGGCCTTGTTCACGTCGGAGCAGTCGAACAGCACCCAGTTGTAATCGCCGAGGGTCTTGTCGAACTGCTCGCTCTGCACGATTACGCCGACGCGCACCGCTTTAATCTGGTTGATCGTCGTAATGGGCGCCTGCAGCAGCGTCGTCGGATCCCAGCCTCCGCCCGCGGTTGCCTGGACCCAGGTGTCGAGCTCTCGCTCCTTGCTTATAGAGGTATTGATGCCGTACTCGGCCTTCATAACCACCACGTTTGAGGCCACCGGATTGGGCACGGGCACCGCAACCGGCTGTCCGCAGGCGGCGGCAGGCAACTTGTTCGAGTTCAAAAGTGGCGTGCTCAACAGCACATTGTTGGCGACGCTGTACTGGACTTTCTGGGCGCGATCGCACGGCCCCATGTTGAACAGCACGGACGAAGCCCCGAAGAAGTTCAGGGCGGTGCCGGATTGCGTAATCGTTACCCTCCCCAAGAGATCAGGGGCGGGCACGGGGTTCGTGATGGTCGAGCTCGCGCAAGCGGTATTGGGGGTGTTGGGCGCCTGTATGCCGACGATGAGGTCGCCGAGGTGAAATCCTCCGGTGCTTTGTACCTGATAGCTTGCGGCGGGGGCCGCGTCCGCGGTGAACGGCACCGTACTGACCAATGTCGACGCGACGCTGTAAGTGACGGCGAACGCATCGAAGTTCGTGTTGCCACCAGGGCTATCGGCGATCAATACGGGGATGGGTCGAAACGTATTGGCGATGTCGCTCACGTTGCCGGTGAGCGGGGCCGGTGGCGCGCACCACCCGAGGTCGGTTTGCGCCGTGTTTATCCCAGTGCCGGCGTTGCCCAACTCCATCCCGAGAACGAAGGTCGAGAGCAGGCCGCTCTGCATCGCCTCGCCGTAGGCAGTCGTGTTGCGCTTGAAACCTTCGGCAACGTTGTAGACCTGGAAGATCACCAGCACGGCGATCATCCCGATGACCACGCCGACCATGATCTCGATGAGGCTGAAGCCGCCTTGCGCCGTCGCGCGCCGGTGCCCGCGGATAACGGGCTTCATGGTAGGTTCAGCCCGACCAGCCCGCAGGTCGTGTAGTTGTGTGGCGTGCCATCCGTCGACTGCCACTGGATCTGGATATAGACGCCGTTGCTCGTCGGCGATGGCGCTGCATTGCAGGTTGCATTGGCGAAATCGACCGTCGGATCCTGAACCCACGCCGCGCCCTGCGCGGCCTTGAGCTCGGCCGCCCAAGCGGCATACGTGGGGCCGGCGGCTGCGCTGGAGTAGTTGGCGACGAGGCTGCCTTGCACGTCGGCCCACATCTGGCCCATGAGCTGCGTCGCGGCAAAGACCGCCTCGGCGCGCAGGCTGTTGTCGGTCGTGGTGCGCAGAGATGCGGCTTGCAGACCGACGATTCCGAGCACCCCGAGCGCGAAGATGAGAATCCCGATCAGCGCCTCGAGCAGGTAGGCGCCCGTCTGCCGGTAACGCGGCTTGAGATAGGTTGTCATGGCATTACTGGCAGAGCGCTGCCGGGCAAGCCTGCGGCTCCGTCGCGACCGCCAACGGATCGCAGAGTTTGGTGGCCGTTACCGGGGTCGCATTGGTGATCACGACCCGCAACGCCCGGGCATTGGCATTCTGGCTGTTGGTGACGTCGATGCAGCTGATCGTCGGGCTCGCATCCTGATTGGGGACGATACGGCCGAAGGCGTCAAAGGTGATCTCGGTCGCGCCGGGCGGTGTGGGCACGACATGCGCGTTGGGCGCGCCGTCGCTGAGCTGAAACGGGGCCGGCAGAATCGGTGTGCGCACCGAGAGGTCCGGGTTGACCACTGCGACCGTCCAGCCGGTGGCCGGCGTCACGACCAACTGCACCTGGGTGTTGGCATTAATCGCCGCGCTCTGGGCCGAGACCACACCGTTGAGCATCGCTTCGGCGGCGTTGCGCACCTGCGAGTTGCCCAGAAAGTCGGTGTACATCGGCACCGCGAGCGCGATCAGGAAGGCAAACAACGAGACGGCAACGAGCAGCTCGATGAGCGTGAAGCCGCGTTCGCGTGCGTTGGCGTGCATCGCTTGCTCACTCGCAATCGCCGCTCTTGCGGATCGCCCAGCAGGCTCCCACCGGAAGTTCCATCGCGGAGGTACCCCGTTCGTAACCTTCGCACCGGTATTGTCAATCTGATAGACGAACCCGGTCATCGTACCCAGGCCGGTCGCGATGGACGTATAGCCCGAAGCCGTACTTCCGTTTGCACCGCCGCAATCGATGGCAAAATCCGGTAAATTGGGCTGGATCAACGGCCTCAGTCGAACACAGCCGCCGGCATAGCTGCGGTTGTCGAGAAAATACTGCTCGTAGCGCTGGCGCAGATCCGACAGCCCCGTGGTCGCCTCGGTGATCTTGCCGCGGGTGACGTAGTCGGCGTAATTGGGCAGCGCGATGGCCGCCAGGATGGCCACGATCGCGGTCACGATCATGACTTCGAGCATGGTAAAGCCCGCCGCACGCCGCCGCGAGACGGCGAAGGAAGGACGCACTCCAAGACGCTTCATGGCCGAGTTTCCCTTGCTGACATAGGGGATGATAAGTCGCCGCCAAGGGACAGGCAAAACCGCCCGATATGAGGCATGGCTGGCGGAACAGACGGTTAGCCAGCACCCCGCCCCACCCGGCTTTCACCGCTCCCAGGGCACCGCGACCAACCCCATCATAGGTGCAAAGTGGCGTACATGCGTCGATCGGGCCGTCCGGACGGGTGCCCGGTGGCGGCAGTGGCCCGGCTTGGGGCGCACGCCCTTGAGCTTGGGACGAGGTCCGCGGCGCCGCCCCCGCGCCAAGGCGATGGACGCCTTCCTGCACGCACGCGATAATCTGGCCTCCTATGAACGCGCCCGAAATCGTCAGGCCGCCGACCCGGGCGGCGTTTAACTGGTCCGATCCGTTGCTGCTCGACGCGCAGCTGCGCGAGGAGGAGCGGATGGTGCGCGATGCCGCGCAGGCCTACGCCCAGGACAAGCTCATGCCGCGGGTGACCGAAGCGTTCCGGCACGAAAAAAGCGATCCGGAGATCTTTCGCGAAATGGGCGCGCTGGGCCTGCTCGGCGCGACGCTGCCGCCCGAGTTTGGCGGTGCCGGGCTCAACTACGTCTGCTATGGCCTGATCGCACGCGAGATCGAGCGCGTCGATTCCGGCTATCGCTCGATGATGAGCGTCCAGAGCTCGCTCGTCATGTATCCGATCCACGCCTACGGCTCGGAGGCGCAGCGGCGCAGGTATCTGCCCAGGCTCGCGACTGGCGAGTGGATCGGTTGCTTCGGCTTGACCGAGCCCGACCATGGCTCGGACCCCGGATCGATGGTGACGCGCGCGCGTTCGGTACCCGGCGGCTACCAGCTCACCGGCTCGAAGATGTGGATATCCAACGCACCGATTGCCGACCTGTTCGTGGTCTGGGCGAAGACCGATGACGGGGTCATCCGCGGCTTCATCCTCGAGCGCGGTGCCAAGGGCTTGTCGACACCCAAGATCGAGGGCAAGTTCAGCCTGCGCACCTCGATCACCGGCGAGATCGTGCTCGACTCGGTGTTCGTACCAGAAGACCACCTTCTCCCGGGTGTGCAGGGGCTCAAGGGACCGTTCGGGTGTCTGAACAACGCGCGCTACGGCATCGCCTGGGGCGCGCTGGGCGCAGCGGAGTTCTGCTGGCACGCGGCGCGGCAATATACGCTCGACCGCAGCCAGTTTGGCCGCCCGCTCGCGGCCAACCAACTGGTGCAGAAAAAGCTCGCCGACATGCAGACCGAGATCTGCCTCGGCTTGCAGGGTTGCCTTCGCCTCGGCCGGCTCAAGGATGAAGGCCTGGCCGCACCGGAGATTACCTCGATCCTGAAGCGCAATTCCTGCGGCAAGGCGCTCGACGTCGCGCGCGCAGCCCGGGACATGCACGGCGGCAACGGCATCGTCGACGAATTCCACGTCATCCGCCACCTGCTCAATCTCGAGACGGTCAACACCTACGAGGGCACGCACGATGTGCATGCGCTGATCCTGGGCCGCGCCCAGACCGGCATCGCGGCCTTCTAAAGCGCGCCGCTGCCGGCGGCCCCTCAGGTGTGCACTTCGACCCCGCAACGCGCGCTACCATGCGCTACGCTCGCGCCGACGCTCGAATCCGCAACGCCTGGCCGGCGATCCGCTCATGAAGCTGTACAGTTACTACCGCTCCTCGGCAGCCTACCGCGTGCGCATCGCGCTCAACCTCAAGGGGCTGCCGTACGAATACCTGCCGGTCAACCTGCGCCAGGGCGAGCAACGGGCGGCGCCGTTCCGGGCGATAAATGCCCAGGAGCTCGTGCCGGTGC
Source organism: uncultured beta proteobacterium (assembly GCA_963763625.1). GTDB lineage: Bacteria > Pseudomonadota > Gammaproteobacteria > Burkholderiales > Casimicrobiaceae > PALSA-1003. The sequence continues at coordinate 558,609 of CAVXPH010000006.1, forward strand.
TCTGCGACGATCGCGGCGCATTCACCCAATCGTTGGCCATCCTCGAGTACCTGGAGGAGCGCTATCCGGAGCCGGCGCTGCTGCCGCACGCGCCGGAGGCGCGAGCCCGGGTGCGCGCCATCGCGCTCGCGATCGCCTGCGACATCCATCCGCTCGACAATCTTCGCGCGCTGCAGTATCTGACGCGCACGCTGGGAGCGAGCGAAGAGGCGAAGAACAACTGGTATCGGCACTGGATCGAGCTGGGGCTCTCGGCCCTCGAGGCACAACTCGCTCCCGACCCGGCGACCGGTCCGTTCTGCCATGGCGCGCTGCCGACCTTCGCCGATATCTGTCTCATCCCGCAGCTGGCCAACGCGCGGCGGGTTCCCCTGCCACTCGACGCCTATCCAACGCTCTTGGGCATCGAGGCCGCGTGTGCGGCGCTGCCGGCTTTCGCCGCCGCCGCGCCACCGCGGCAACCGGATGCAGTATGAGGTATCACGCATTGTTGCCAGGCGAGAAAAATTCATGAGCTACGTCATACCTGCCTGGGATATTCCCTCGCTCCCCATTGCCGGCCGCGCCGAGCGCTTCCCCGTGCGCCACATCTACTGTGTCGGCCGTAACTACGCCGAGCATGCCAAGGAGATGGGCGGCGATGCAGCCCGGGAGCCGCCGTTCTTCTTCACCAAGCCCGGCGACGCGATCGTGCCCATCGTGGCGCCGGAGGTGGGCAGCGTGCCCTATCCCCTGGCAACCAAGAATTACCAGTACGAGTTGGAGCTCGTCGCGGCCATCGGCACGGCCGGCGTCAAGGTGCCACCCGAGCGCGCCAACGAACTCATCTATGGCTATGCGGTCGGGCTCGACATGACGCGACGCGACCTGCAAATCGACATGCGCGAAAAAAAACGGCCCTGGGATCTCGGCAAATCCTTCGCCGCCGCCGCGCCCATCGGGCCGGTGCATGCCGTGAGCGAAGTCGGCCATCCGCAGCGTGGTCGAATTTCGCTCGACGTGAACGGGGAGACCCGGCAGCGAGGCGATCTCTCCGACATGATCTGGGATGTGCCGCACATTCTGCATTTTCTGTCGCAATACTATGAGCTGCTTCCCGGCGACCTCGTTTTCACCGGAACGCCGGCCGGTGTCGGCCCGGTCGTCGCCGGCGACCTTCTCGTCGGGAGGATCGAAAGCCTGGGTCAGCTTAGCGTGCGCATCGCCGCGCAATGAGCGCCGCGCCGGCCGCAGCGGTCGAGCGCGAATACAACCTGCGGGCCGCCTTCCCCGATCACCCGCATTGGTTTGCCCGCTGGGCAGCCGACAGCGCCGCCGCACGGCAACGCCTCGCGTCCAGCCTGAACCTTCGCTACGGCAGCGGTCCGAAGCAGACGATCGATCTGTTCCCGGCTGCCCATCCGCGCGGGGCGCTGTTGTTCATTCATGGCGGCTACTGGCGCGCCCTGGACAAGAGCGACCACTCCTTCGTGGCCCCGCCGCTGGTCGCGCAGGGCATCGGCGTCGCGGTCATCAACTACGATCTCTGCCCACAGGTCAGCATCGCGCGCATCGTCGAACAATGCCGCGAAGGCTTGGCCTGGCTGCAGCGCGAAGGCGCGCGCTACGGTGTCCCGGCGCGACCGCTGGTGGTCGCCGGCCACTCTGCAGGCGGCCACCTGGCGGCGATGCTCGTGGCGACTGACTGGCGCGCGCGCGGGTTGCCCACCGCCGTCGCCGGCGCCGTGGCGATCAGCGGCGTATTCGACCTGGAGCCGCTACTGCAGGTCTCGTTCAATGACGACTTGCAACTCGATGCCGCCCAGGCGCGGGCCGTGAGCCCGATCCACCTGCGGCCGCACGCGGCCGTGCCGCTGGTCATCGCGGCGGGCGCCGACGAGACGCGCGAATTCATCCGCCAATCGTGGCTGCTCTGGCAGAGCTGGCCCGAATGCCACCCCCGTGGGCGAGACGGTCCCCTGCTGCTCGCCGAGCGCCATCATTTCAGCGTGTTGACCGATCTGGGCGACCCGAACAGCTCCTTGGCCGAGGCGGTGCGCTCCGTCTTTTAGCGCGTCGCAACGCCAGCGCCAGAGCAGCGTGGTGCGCACGGCGCAGTATAATGCCGGTCCCATCCGCAGCGTCGGGAGCCTTGTGACAGCGCATTTGCATGCCGTCGACGGTGGCGAGTCGCCTGCCGCGCCCGCGGCGGCGCGCGCGATCAGCCCGGTTCCGGCGATCATCGCCGAGCTCAAGGCCGGCCGCATGGCGGTCCTGGTCGATGAGGAGGAGCGCGAAAACGAGGGCGACCTGATCATCGCCGCCGATTGTGTCACGCCCGAGGCGATCAACTTCATGGCCAAGCACGGCCGCGGCCTGATCTGCATGCCGATCACCGAGGCACGCGCGCGACAGCTTGACCTCGCACCCATGACGGCGGTGAATCGCTCGCTGCACGGCACCAACTTTACCGTCTCCATTGAGGCCGCTCAGGGCGTGACAACCGGCATTTCGGCTGCCGACCGGGCGCACACCATCCGCGTGGCGTGTGCGGCGAACGCCACGCCCGAGGACATCGTCCGGCCAGGACACGTCTTTCCGCTGGTGGCGCAGGAGGGAGGCGTCTTGGTCCGCGCCGGACACACCGAGGCATGCTGCGATCTGGCGCGCCTGGCCGGTCATTCGCCCTGCGCGGTGCTGTGCGAGATCATGAACGAAGACGGCACAATGGCGCGGCTCCCCGACCTGATCGAGTTTGCGCGCCGGCACGACCTGCGCATCGGCGCGATCGCGGATTTGATCCATTATCGCAGCCAGACCGAGCGCCTGATCGAGCGCGTCGGCGAGCGACCGATTCGCACCGCTGAGGGCGACTTCCACCTGGTTACCTTCCGCGACAAGCTGAGCGACGCGACGCACCTGGCGCTTACGCGCGGCGAGATCGTGCCCGAACTCGAGACCCTGGTGCGCGTGCACGAACCGCTGTCGGTGGTCGATTTGCTCGATTACGGCAGCCGCTCGCACTCGTGGACGATCCCCGCCGCACTGGCGGCGATCGCGCGGTCCGGGCGCGGCGTACTGGTTCTGTTGCATCGCCCCGAATCGGCGCTGGATCTGCGCCAACGCGCGATGTGCGACCAGCCGCCAACCGAACTGCGCATGGATCTGCGCAATTACGGCATCGGCGCGCAGATCCTGCGCGAGCTTAACGTGGGTCGGATGCGCGTGCTCGCCAAACCGCGCAGGATGCCGAGCATGGCCGGTTTCGGTTTGGAGGTCGTCGGCTACGAAGACGTTGCGTCCGCGCAGCGGCGCTAGCGCTGCCGCGCGCGCGGCGTGCCAAACCTGCCTTTGTTCGAATCATCCTGGCCATGCGCAAAATTGTTCCCCGTTCCGGCGCCGACCACCTGCGCGTGGGCATCGTGCTGTCCCGATTCAATGCAGCGATCGGCGAACGGTTGCTCAAGGGTGCGCTGCGGGCATTGAGCGAGGCGGGGGTGGGCGAGGGCGCCATTGCGCTGGCCACGGTACCGGGCGCGCTCGAAGCGCCCTTGGCCCTGCAGCGGATGGCGCAAAGCGGCGAGTATGATGCCCTGGTTGCCCTTGGCGCGGTGATCCGCGGCGAGACCTATCACTTCGACATCGTCGCCAACGAGTCGGCGGCCGGCATCGCCAGCGTCCAGCTCGACTTCGGCATTCCGATCGGCAACGGAATCCTCACCACGGACACCGACGACCAGGCCGAGGCACGCGCCGATGACAAAGGTCATGCCGCCGTGCTCGCCGCGTTGGAGATGGCCAACATCCTCACGGCAATCGACGACGCAGAATGAAGAGCAGCCGTCGCCGCGCGCGCGAACTGGCTTTGCAGGGCGTCTACCAGTGGTTGCTGTCCGGCACGCCGCCGGCAATGATACGGGCGCAACTGGCCGAGTCCGGCGGCTATGGCAAGTGCGATGCCGCCTTCTTCGAGCGCCTCTGGCTTGGCGTGACCGGCGAATTCGAAACGCTGCTCGCCGCGTTCGCTCCCTATCTCGACCGCGCCCCGGAGCAGTTGTCGCCGATCGAGAAAGGCGTGCTCGCCATCGGTGCCTGGGAGTTGCTGCGCGCCCCCGACATTCCCTATCGCGTCGTGATCAACGAAGCAGTCGAGCTGGCCAAGGCGTACGGCGGCACCGACGGACACAAGTACGTTAACGGCGTGCTCGACCATCTGGCGACGGCGATTCGGGCGGCCGAGGTCGGGACCCCGCGCGTGGCAACTTGAGCGGGCCCCGCCCGCGCCCTGCGCGCCGCGCAAGATAACGACAGGTTGGCCGTGGTGGCGGCGCTATCCGAATTCGAGCTCATCGACCGATTCTTCCGCCGTCCGACTCCGCATGCGGTGCTCGGGGTGGGCGACGACGCGGCCCTGCTCGCACCCACGCCGGGCTGCGAGCTCGCCGTATCGGTCGACATGCTCGTTTGCGGACGGCATTTTTTCACCGACGTCGATCCCGAGTCGCTCGGGCACAAGACGCTGGCGGTGAACCTGTCCGACATGGCGGCGATGGGGGCCTTGCCGCGCTGGGCGCTGCTCGCCGGGGCCCTGCCACAGGCCGACCCCGTTTGGCTCGCCGCCTTCGCCCGGGGCTTCTTCGCCCTGGCCGACGCCTTCGCGGTGGAGCTCGTCGGCGGCGACACGACGCGCGGGCCACTCAACCTGTGCCTGACCATCCTCGGGGAGGCGCCCGCGGGGCAGGCGCTGCGGCGCAGCGGCGCCCGAGGCGGTGAGGCAATCTTCGTCTCCGGCACGCTGGGCGACGCGGCGCTCGCGCTCGCCCACCACCGCGGCACGATTGCCCTTACGCCGGTGGAGCTCGCGGCATGCGAGCGGGCGCTGCTCCGGCCGCTGCCGCGGGTCGAGCTCGGGCAGCGCTTGCGCGGCGTAGCAAGCGCGGCAATCGACCTCTCCGACGGCCTGGTCGGTGACCTCGGTCACCTGCTCGACGCCTCCGGCGTTGGCGCGACGCTGGAGCTTGCGGCACTGCCGCGCTCGCCGGCGCTGGCGCGGCTTCTTGCCGGCAGCGCGCGCGCGTGCGCGCTCGACTGCCTGCTCGCGGGCGGCGACGATTACGAACTGTGCTTCACCGCACCGCGACGCGCCGCGGCGCAGCTCGAAGCCCTGGGCGCAGAACTCGGACTGCGGCTCACCGCGATCGGCCGCGTCGAAGATGGCGCCGGTCTGGCCGTGCGCGACGAAGCCGGCCAGGCGCTGAGCGCGCTGCCGCAGGCGTTCGATCATTTTCGCGCCTGATCCGATGCGATCCGCGCCGTCGCTCAGGTTCCTGTTTTCGCACCCCGCGCACTTCATCGCGCTCGGCTTCGGCACCGGCCTGTCGCCCATCGCGCCCGGGACCGTGGGCACGCTTCTGGCGCTGCCACTGGCCGCGTTGCTGCGCGCCTTCACCAATGAGCTAGGGTATCTGCTCGCCATCGTCGCCAGCTTCGCGCTGGGCATTTGGGCGGCGCATCGTACCGGCCGCGATCTGGGTGTCCCCGATCACGGCGCGATCGTCTGGGACGAGGTCGTAGCGTTTCTGCTGGTGTTGTTCTTCGTCGGTGCGCAGCCGTGGCGCGAGGCGTTGGCGTTTCTGCTGTTCCGCTTCTTCGACATCGTCAAGCCGCCCCCGGCGCGACTGATCGATCGCGAATGGCATCACGGTTTCGGCGTGATGGCCGACGACATTGTCGCCGCGTTCTACGCGCTGATCGTTCTCGCCTTGTGGCAAAGGGTGTTTGGATGAACGCTCAGCCAGGCGCGGCGGCGTTGGTTCTCGCGCGCCGCCTCGAGGAGCGGGCGCTCAACGCTTCCGGGGCGCTGCAGTCGCTTGTCTACGATGGCTGGCTTATCGGCTACCGGCCCGGACCAACCAAGCGCCTGCGCTGTGTCAACGCATTCTATGCTTCAACCCTGCCGCTGGAGGAGAAGGTTGCCTTCTGCACCGCGTTCTATAGTGCAGCAGGGCTGCCCGCGCTATTCCGCCTGCTGCCGTTTTCGCAGCCGGCGAGACTCGATCGCTGGCTGGACCGTAAGGGCTGGCAGCGCTTCGAGCCGACGCTGGTGCTGCAGTCGAGCCTGGCCGAGGCCCCGCCGGCGGCGGCCGCCGATGCCACCGTCGCCATCGTCGACGCGGCCGCCTGGCAACCGCTGGTCGCGCAACTGCTCGACGTCGACAGCGAGGCGCTGCCGCGTCTGGTGGAGCGCGCCGCAAGCTATCCGCTGCCGCACGCCGGTGCCCTCATCCGCCGCGACGGCGAGGTCGTCGCCTGCGGGCTGCTCAAGCTCGAAGCCGATCACGCCGGGTTGTTCGCCCTGTTCACGGCCCCCGCTTGGCGTGGCCGGGGTCTCGGCCGGGCCGTGGTCGCGGCGCTGCTCGCCGAAGCGCGCCGTCGTCGCGCCACGACGGCGTACCTGCAGGTAAGCGCCAACAATGCGCCAGCCCTCGCCCTGTACCGCCACTTCGGCTTCTCCCCATCGCACGAGTACTGGTATCGTGCCCGCGCCGGCGAGCAGCGCTAAGACCCCGCAGCGACGACTACCATGCGCAGCGACGACGAACTCTACGCCCTGGCCGCGGCACTGGGCCAGGCCGCGTTGGGCCGCCAAGTGCGCGTCGCCACCGCGGAATCGTGCACCGGCGGCCTGGTTGCCGCCGCCATCACCGCCGTGGCCGGCAGCTCCGATTGGTTCGAGCGCGGCTTCGTGACCTACTCCAACGCTGCCAAGGTCGATCTGCTCGCCGTCCCCTCTGCCACCCTGGCGCGCTTTGGCGCGGTCAGCACCGAGACGGCGCTGGCCATGGCCGAAGGAGCGTTGCGCGGCGGTGGCGCGCAGTGGGCGGTGGCGGTGACCGGAGTCGCCGGACCGAGCGGGGGAACAGCCACCAAGCCAGTGGGCACGGTTTGCTTCGCGTGGGCCGGACCGGGAGTGACGGAAACGTTGCGAACCCAGCTGCAGGGGGATCGGGCGGGGGTGCGCAACGAGTCGGTGCACATCGCGCTTAAAGGCTTGCTCGAGCGCCTGCTTTAGACCGTCAAAAACCCCTTTATCGAACGATCGTTCTATGCCATAATTAACCTATACCACGCGACGATCGGATCCGCCATGAGCACCGCAACCGGCACTGGACACAACGCCAAAGCCAACGGAATGAACGCAATGGACGACAACAAGAGCAAGGCACTGGCCGCCGCCCTGGTGCAGATCGAGAAGCAATTCGGCAAGGGCTCGATCATGAAGATGGGCGAGGCGCAGGTGCAGAACGATCTGTCCGTCGTCTCCACCGGGTCGCTGGGCCTGGATATCGCGCTGGGTGTGGGTGGCCTGCCGCGGGGCAGGGTAGTCGAGGTCTACGGACCCGAATCGTCGGGCAAGACCACGCTCGCGCTGCAGGTGGTGGCCCAGGTGCAGAGGGCGGGCGGGACGGCGGCCTACATCGACGCCGAAAACGCGCTCGACCCGGTGTACGCGGGCAAGCTCGGCGTCAATGTGGGCGAGATGCTGATCTCGCAGCCGGACACCGGCGAGCAGGGGCTCGAGATCGCTGACATGCTGGTACGCTCCGGAGGCATCGACGTCATCGTCATCGATTCGGTGGCGGCACTGGTGCCCAAGGCCGAAATAGAAGGTGAGATGGGTGACCAGCTTCCCGGCCTCCAGGCGCGGTTGATGAGCCAGGCGCTGCGCAAGCTCACCTCGAACATCAAGCGCGCCAACGTGCTGGTGATCTTCATCAACCAGATCCGGATGAAGATCGGCGTGATGTTCGGCAATCCGGAAACAACCAGCGGTGGCAATGCGCTCAAGTTCTACGCCTCGGTGCGGCTCGATATCCGGCGCATCGGATCGATCAAGCGCGGGGAAGAAGTCGTCGGCAACGAAACGCGGGTCAAGGTGGTGAAAAACAAGGTCGCGCCGCCCTTCCGCGAAGCGTTGTTCGACATCCTCTACGGCGAGGGCATTTCGCGCGAGGGCGAAATGATCGAGCTCGGCGTGGCGCACAACATCATCGAGAAATCCGGAGCCTGGTACGCATACGGGGGCGAGAAGATCGGTCAGGGCAAGGACAACACGCGCGACTATCTGAAAGAGCACCCCGAGCTCGCCGGCGAGATCGAGGCGAAGATCCGCACCGCGGTCGGCGTTCCGTTTCCGGGGCCGGCGCGCAACGTTGCGGTGGGCGACGAATAGCGCGGGGTGACTTGGCGGCCATCCCGCTTCGCGCCCAGGCAATCCGGCTGCTCGCGCGTCGTGAGTACGCACGCTCCGAACTGCAGCAGAAGCTTCTGGCCAAGGGCGGCGAGCCGGACGCGGTGTGTGCGCTGCTCGATGAACTCATCGCCCAGGGTTATCTGTCCGACGCCCGCTACGCGCGGGTGACGGTGACGCAGAAGAGCAAGTCCTTAGCCCGGCGCCGCATCGCCGAAACCTTGAAGGCCAAAGGCGTGGCGCGCCCCGAAATCGAGGCGGCGCTGACCGAGGCGGCACTCGATGACGACGCCGTGCTGCTTGCCCTCTGGCAGCGGCGCTTCGGCCGCGCCCCGGTCGACGCGCGCGAGCGGGCGCGGCAGGTGCGCTTCCTGCAAGCGCGCGGCTTCGCCGTGGCGGCTATCCTGCGCCTGCTGCGCACCTGCGCGCCAAGCTAGTGTCTACGGTCCGCCCTTGTGCTAAGATATTGATTTTCAACCCTCACTTAAGGTGAGGTCGCAGCCCTCCGGCACCGCTCTCCGGGTTGGATTTCGATGCAAGTCGCAGCCATACGCCGCCAGTTTCTCGACTATTTTTCCGCCCGGGGCCATACCATCGTCCCATCGGCGTCGCTCGTGCCCAGCAACGATCCGACACTGCTTTTTACCAACAGCGGCATGGTGCAGTTCAAGGATGTCTTTCTGGGCACCGACCATCGCAGTTATGTCCGCGCCGCCGACGTGCAGCGCTGCCTGCGCGCGGGAGGCAAGCACAACGATCTGGAGAACGTGGGCTACACCGCCCGCCACCACACGTTCTTCGAAATGCTCGGCAACTGGTCGTTCGGCGACTATTTCAAGCGCGAGGCGATCGCCTACGCGTGGGAGCTGCTGACCGAGGTCTACAAGCTGCCGCCGGAGAAGCTCTGGGTCACGGTGTATCAGACCGACGACGAGGCCTACGCCGCATGGACCGGCGCCATCGGCATGCCGCCGGAGCGCGTGGTGCGCATCGGCGACAACCGGGGCGCGCCCTACGCTTCGGACAACTTCTGGCAGATGGCCGACACCGGCCCCTGCGGCCCGTGCAGCGAAGTCTTCTACGATCACGGCCCGACGGTCGCGGGCGGACCGCCGGGCTCGACGGACGGCGGCGACCGCTACGTCGAGATCTGGAACCTGGTTTTCATGCAGTTCGACCGCGACCACGACGGCGTCCTGACGCCGCTGCCCAAGCCCTGCGTGGATACCGGCATGGGACTCGAACGCCTGGCCGCGGTGCTGCAAGGCGTGCACAGCAACTACGACATCGACCTTTTCCGTGACCTGATCGCCGTCGCGGCGAAGCTCACCGGGGCAACCGATCTTGGCTCGCCCTCGCTCAAGGTGATCGCCGACCATATCCGCGCCTGCGCCTTCCTGGTCATCGACGGCGTGCTCCCGAGCAACGAGGGCCGTGGCTATGTGCTGCGGCGGATCATCCGCCGAGCGATCCGCCACGGCTACAAGCTCGGCCAGACAAAGCCTTTCTTCAGCCAGCTGGTGCCGGAACTCTCGCGACTGATGGGCGAGGCCTACCCCGAGCTGCCGCCCCAGCAGAAGTTCGTGATGTCGGTGCTGCACGCCGAGGAGGAGCGATTCGCCGAAACGCTCGAGCACGGCATCAAGATCCTCGACGCAGCACTCGCCGAGGCGAAGGCCATGGGCAGCACAACGCTCTCCGGCGTTACCGCCTTTACCCTCTACGATACGTACGGCTTCCCCTTCGACCTCACCGCGGACATCTGCCGCGAGCGCGGCGTCAGCGTCGACCAGGCAGGCTTCGACGCGGCGATGCGCAGACAGCGCGAGCAGGCACGCGCCGCCTCGACCTTCAAGATGGCCGAGGGCCTCGAGTATCGCGGCCCGAAAACCAATTTCGACGGCTACGACACACTCGCCGAGGACGCCCGCGTCGTCGCGCTGTATCGCGACGGAAGTTCCGTCGATGCACTCTCCACCGGACAGGCGGGCGTCGTGGTGCTTGACCGCACGCCGTTCTATGCCGAGTCCGGCGGCCAGGTCGGCGACCGCGGCGAACTGTCGAGGACCGGGGCATGCCTCACGCTGTTCGCCGTGCACGACACGCAAAAACTCCAGCCGGACGTCTTCGGCCACCACGGCGAAATGAAGACGGGCGAGCTCAAGGTCGGGGACACCGTCGCGGCCAGGGTCGACGCGCACGCGCGCACGCGCGCGGCGTGGAACCATTCCGCCACGCATCTGATGCACGCGGCGTTACGCAAGGTGCTCGGAGCGCACGTCACGCAAAAGGGTTCGCTGGTCGACGCGCATCGCACCCGCTTCGACTTCTCCCATCCGCAGCCGCTGAGCGAGGAGGAGATTCGCACCGTCGAAGCGCTCGTCAACCGGGCGATCCGGGCCAATTACCCGGTCGAGGTGCGGCTCATGCCCTACGATGCGGCGATCCAGGCGGGCGCGCTGGCGCTGTTCGGGGAAAAATACGGCGAGCAGGTGCGGGTCCTGACCATGGGCGATTTCTCAACCGAGTTGTGCGGAGGCACGCACGTGTCGCGTACCGGCGACATCGGCTTGTTCAAGATCGTGTCCGAATCGGGGGTCGCGGCAGGCATTCGTCGCATCGAAGCGGTAACGGCCGAGGGCGCGCTCGCCTACACCCACGAAACCGAGGCGCGTTTGCACGAGGCGGCGCGGATGCTCAAAGCACCCGCGGCGGAAGTGCCGTCGAAAATCGCGCACGTGCTCGACCAGGTGCGGGCATTGGAAAAGGAACTCGCGCGCATCAAGGGCAGGCTCGCGTCCAGCCAGGGCGGCGATCTCGCGGCGCAAGCGGTCAACGTCAACGGCGCCCAGGTTCTGGCCACGACCATCGACGGTGCTGATGCGAAAGTCCTGCGCGAGACGCTGGATCAATTGAAGGGCCGCCTCAGGTCGGCGGCCATCGTCCTCGGCTCAACCGAAGGCGGCAAGGTGATGCTCATCGCCGGTGTGACGTCCGATCTCACCGACAAGATCAAGGCCGGCGAACTCGTCAATCACGTGGCCGTCCAGGTCGGTGGCAAAGGCGGCGGCCGGCCAGACATGGCCCAGGCCGGCGGAACCAATCCGGCAGGACTGGCCGCGGCCCTGCAATCGGTACCGACGTGGGTTGCGCAACGCTTGTAGTCGTGCCCGGCTGGGTGCGCTAGCCGATGCCGCTGCGCGCCGACGCCACGCTCGACCGCTTCGTCCATCGCGGCGACGGTCACCTGCCGGGCCTCATCGGCGTGCGCTTCACCGCCGTGGCCGAGAACCGCATCGAAGCCGAGCTTCCCATCCGGGCGGAACTGCTCGCACCGAACGGCTACCTGCATGCCGCCACAGTCATCGCGCTCGCCGACACGGCCTGTGGTTTCGGCTGTCTGGCACATCTGCCCGAAGGGGCCGAGAACTTTACCACCGTCGAGCTGAAGACCAATTTCCTCGGCACCGCCTATGACGGGACGATCGTCTGCGTCGCCACGCCCATGCATCTTGGCAACACGACCCAGGTCTGGGATGCCGTCGTAACCGACCGCGCCTCGGCGCGCAAGCTTGCGCTCTTCCGCTGTACACAGCTTGTCCTCTGGCCCCGACGCGGCCCTTCCGGCCCTTGACGGCGCCCGGCGTCGCCGGGCCGCCGTCCGCCACACTCGCTAACCGTTTGTTCCTCCGCAGTAACCTCCAATCGGGCGAGGCCTTCGCCCACGCCGTTGCGCCCTATGATCGGGGCCTGCTCACGGCGCTACTGCCGTGGAACGAATCGGTGGCGAGGCAGTCAGTTGCTGTGCTTCGCGCGCAAAATTACGCCCGCAAGGGCCACGAATGGAAAGGAAGGCAAGGCGATGAAGGCAACCGTTTATCTGCGCTGGCTGGTGACACTGACCATGTCAGCGGTGCTGCTCGCGGGCACCTCGCTCGCGCGCGCCGATGGCATGACGACCGAGCAGGCACAGGAGATGCTCAATGAGCTGAAGGCAATCCGCAAGGCGGTGGAAAATATGCAGGCTCCGCAGCAGGCGCAGGCGCCCGTGCCCAACGACAAAGTGAGCTACAAGCTCGCTCCCGGCGGGTTCTCCATGGGCGATGCCAAGGCGCCGGTGGTGCTAGTTGAGTACACTGATTTTCAGTGTCCGTTCTGCCAGCAGTTTCATAACACCGCGTTCGCCCAGATCAAGGCGAACTACATCGACACCGGCAAGGTGCGCTTCGTCAGCCGCGATTTCCCGCTCGACTTCCACGAAAACGCACGCCGCGCGGCGACGGCCGGGCACTGCGCCGGCGAACAGGGCAAGTACTGGGAAATGCGCCATGTCATGATCGTCAATGCCAGCGCGCTCAAGGAGGACAACCTTACGACCTACGCCGGCAACATCAAGATCGACGTTCCCAAGTTCAAGAGCTGTCTTGATTCGGACAAGTACAAGGCGCAGATCGACAAGGATGTTGCCGAAGGTGGGGTCGCTGGCGTGCAGGGCACCCCGTCGTTTGTCATCGGCCGGCTCGATGACGACAAGCTCGAAGGCGTGCGGCTGGTCGGGGCGATGCCCTACGACCAGTTCGAATCGAAGATCCAGCAGATGCTCGACCAGAGCGGCAAGAAATAATCCGCCGCTACGCTACCCGGCTGCGTCGCCCGCGATATCGCGGCGCAGCCGGCGAAATCTTTGGAGCCTGACCTCCGGCCCTGTCGGCGGCGCGGATTGAACGCCAGTGGTTCCCATCACGGGCCCGACGCGCGGCAGCGGCGCAAGCCGGACGCATCGCTTATGGCTCGTGCGCCTTATCATCCTTTCGCTGCTCGCCGGTCCTTTCGTCCTTGCGTTCGCCTTGCCGGCGGCGGCCGCGCCTCCACCGCCAGCCGCGGCGGCGATTGAATGGAAACTCTCGACCGCGCTCGGCCCGGCCTATCCGGAGGGCAAGGCCGGCGAAATCTGGGCCGACCTGCTTCGCGAACGTTCCGCCGGACGCCTGCGCGTCACGCTCTTTCCCGGCGCAACGCTGGCGCAGCGCGATCCGGCGCGGGAGTTCGCGGCGCTGCGCGATGGCGGAATCGACCTCGCGGTTGGCTCCGCGGCAACCTGGGCGATGCAGGTGACGGAGCTCAACCTCATCGCGCTGCCCTGGCTGGTGCCCGATGCCGATGCGCTTGCCGCACTGCTGCAAAGCGATGTCGCGACGAAGCTCGCCGCCCGCGTTGAAGCCGCCGGCGTGGTTCCCCTGGCGTGGGCGGGCGCCGGCTTCAGCGTGCTCGCCACGCAGCACCCTATCCACGCGCCGGCCGATCTGAATGGGCTCGCGCTGCGCGCCAGCGCCTCGCCGCTGCTGCAGGACACACTGCTGACGCTGCGTACCCGCCCGGCCACGATGGGTGCCGAGGCCGCGCTGGCGGCACAAACCGCCGGGGCGCTCGATGGCGAAGTGACTAGCGTCGCCGCCTATCGCATCTCCCGTCTCTACGCGGCCGGCATGACCCACCTGCTGGTCTGGGGCGCGCAGGCCGACGCGCTGCTGTTCGCGGTCAATCGCAAGCTCTGGGACGGCTTGAGCGACGCCGACCGCGACCTGGTACGCCAGGCGGCGCAAGACGCCGCCGCAGACGCGAGCGCGCTCGCACGCAAACAGGCCGATACGGCGGCGCTCGAAGCGCTCGCGCGCCAGGGCGCAAGCGTCACGCGCTTGACACCGTCCGGAAAGCAACCCTTCCGCGACACCACCCGGGCCGCCTACGACCGCTGGGCAGCCGCGGTCGGCCCCGATCTGGTGCGCGCCGCCGAGGCGGTGGTCGCGGCGCCGCGCTAGCGCGCGCGGCGGCTCACGCCAAGTAGCGCCCGAGCCGCACTGCGGTTTCGCCTTTGCGCGGTCGCCGCGTCGGCATGATCAGGATGCAGTCATCGTGCGGGGTGCGGATTTCGGTATCGCCGTCGATCGCATAGGTCGTTCCGGCGCGCGCAATCGTCTGCAATCCTCGCACCGGCGCGGTGAAGGCAAAGGCATCGGTGGCGATCGTGACCGTGGTCGTGACCTCGATGAACCTCTGCGGCGGGAGCGGGGCGGGATCCAGGTTGGCGTCAAGAAGCCCGTCGGCGGCCATGCCGAAGTGGCGCAACCAGCGCAGCACGGTTTGCTGGGCGACCGCCGGTGCAGAGGCTTCCCAATGCTGGCCGCATTCGACCAGGAGTGCGGCACGCGCATCGTCTGGGTCGTCGAAAAAAGCATAATCGCGTAAACGCCGTCCGGCGCCGTGGCCAGCGTCGATGACCACGTGCCGCGGCGTGCCGAGCGCCTGAGCGAGCGCCAGGCCCTTGCGTTGCCGCCCGGCCAGTGCCAGCGGCGCACAGGCCTCGGACATGGAATGCAGATCGAGCAGGGAGTCGACGCGGTCATACAGCGGCCGCAGCTCGCGCGCCCGCCGCAGCTCGGCACTGGCACGCGGGCCATCGAGCACGGCGGCAGACCAGAGGCGATTGAAGTCCTCATCGACGCAGCGCGACGCGTAGGGATCGTTGGCGTCGAAGCGTTCATAGGCTGCGACGTTGGCGAATACCAGAGACAGCGTTCCGCGCTCGGGGCGCAGGTTTTCGCGCAGCATCCAGTCGAGCGTGATGGCGCCGCATACCTCGTTGCCGTGGGTCAGGGCCTGGACCAGGATATGCGGCCCGGGACGACGGGCGGCAAAGGTCCACGCGTAGGGGATGCCGGCGTTGCCCACGGCGTAGGGCGAGAGACCCGGAAACGCGATCTCGATCGGTGGCACCGCGGGTGCGGCGGCGGCGGCCATAGGGTCGGAGCGTAACCGAAGCGCGCTACCGCGCACCCCGATCAGGCGACGCAGACGCGGTCGGCGAGGCGGCGCATGAAAGCCTCGCACTGCGCCAGCTGTTCGAGCGTCACCCATTCGTTCGGCTGGTGCGCCTGCGCGATGCGCCCTGGGCCGCAGATGATCGCCGGGATGCCGTTGCTGTGAAAATGCGCCGCCTCGCTGGCAAACGATACCTTGCCGAATTCCTGCGTTCCGCTGCAGGCCTTGCCTATCTCGGCGATCTCGCTGCCGCCGTGGGTGTCGAACCCGGGAAGCGTCGAAAGGTGGTCGAACTCTATGTAGGTCTGCGGAGCGACGGCGTGCATCTCCGGCTGTAGCGTGGCCGCAAAACGCCTGACCTCGGCGAGCAGTTCATCGGGGGCATCGAAGGGCAGATGACGAACCTCAAAGTCGAATTGGCAGTCGCGCGGCACGATGTTGAGCGCGGTGCCGCCGCGAATCAGCCCGACGTGCACCGTGGTGTAGGGCACGTCGTAGGCGGCGTCGAAGCCGCCGCGGTCGCGAAACCGATGCGCCATCTGCACGAGAAAGTTCACGATCTCGCTCGCCACCTCTACCGCATTGACGCCCAGCGGCGTGAGCGACGAGTGCGCCTCGTGGCCGCGGACGCGACAGCGATAGGCCCGCTTGCCCTTGTGCGCAACAACCACCTGCATGCCGGTCGGTTCGCCGACAATGCAACCGGAGGGCTTGATACCGCGGGCGACGACATCGGCGATCAGACGGCGCACCCCGATGCAGCCGACTTCCTCGTCATAGGAGAGCGCAAAATGCAGCGGTCGCGCCAGCCCGCGACGCAGCAGCTCCGGCACCAGCGCCAGTCCAGTGGCCGAAAAGCTCTTCATGTCGGTCACGCCGCGTCCGTGCAGTCGATCGCCGACGAGGGTTGCGTCGAACGGCGGCGTGTCCCATGGCTGGCCGTCGACCGGCACGACGTCCGTGTGCCCTGAAAGCACGACCCCGCCAACCGTCGTGTTGCCATCCTGCGCCGGGAGGGTGGCAAACAGGTTGGCCTTGCGCCGCTCGTCGTCGTAGGTCAGTTGCGAGGTTATGCCGTGGCCCGCCAGGTAGTCACGAACCCAGTTGATGAGCGCCAGGTTCGACTCGCGACTGGTCGTGTCGTAGGAGACCAGAGTCCGGATCAGGTCAAAAGCGACGAGTCGCGGGACGATGGCAGTGGCGGCGGCGGGGGCGGGGGCGTTCATTCGCTTGATATCCGGGCCAAGCATAGAAACCACCCCGCACGCTGTCAATCGTTGGTGGCGAACTCGCGCGCCGCGATGCTAGGTCCGCCGACTGTACTCAGGCTTCGAATACGCTTCGCCGACCCGCGTCGGTGCGGCCGGCGCGTGCGCGAATTCGCCGTTCTCGCCGGGGATTTTTGCCGCGCACCGCGCTAGCGACGCCGCGCGGCGCCATCGCCTGACGCCTGCATGCTGCGTCGACGATTACGGCATCAGGCGAGTACTCCCTTGCCAACGCCCGGCTGGCGGATGAAAAGCCAAGCCGGCTACCCGTCCGGCCGACGGGGTCGTGCCGGACGGGTAGCCGGCTTGCGCCGCAGCGTTCCAGACCTACGCGCGACGAGCCTTCGCGCTGCTATCGGTGCCAATAGCGATAGCGCCCATACCGACCGTAGTAGCCCACGTAGGGGCCGTAGACAACCGGTCGCGCCGGGTAATAGTAGGAATAGGCGTAAGGCGTCGGGTAGTAGGCGGCCGGCGGCGCGGCCACCACCGCTGGCGCTGCATACGCATAGCCCACGCCGGGGCTCGAATAGCCGACGCCAAACCCCGGTACGCCGATCGAGACGGCGAAAGCATCGTGCGCAGCCGCGGTGCCGCTCGCGGCGACGCCGACGACCAGGACCGCTGCAAGCTTGGCCAGATGTCGTTTCATTTGTGTCTCCTCGTGCCGTTGTCCAACACTCCAGCAACGATTGATAGACAGCGCGCGTTGACGCGGAGTTTCCGTTCGCCGCCAAGCGGTTACAATCGGTTACGCACCGCGCAGGACAAGCGCGAAAGGCAGCCGCGCTAGCCGCCGCGGACGACGATAAGCCGCTCGAGTTCGGCAACGATCGGCGTGGCGGCCTCCATGCCGATGCGCTTGACGAGCGCCTGCGCAAAATCAGGCAGAAAGTCGTGCAGGTCGCGCAGATTCTCTGCCCGCTGCAGGCGCATCATCATCAGGTAGCCACGGAAGCCGAGGTGCTTGTTGATCACGTCCGACAGCTGCGTTTGCGCCGCGATGAAGCGCTCGACTTCGTCGGCGGAGCGCGGTGCGGGTGCCTGCGCAGGTTCCGCGCCCGAGGGGGCGCTGAAGCGTTTGGCGATCAGCCCGGCGCGTTCGAGTGCGGCCAGCGTGGTCGCGTCGACGCGCAGCGCCTGGGCGCGCTCCAGTACCTCTCCCACGGTGCGATTGCCATCGACGATGATGAGCACGCTGCGCAGCGCGATGGGCAGGTTGAGCTTGCGCTCCTTGAGTTCGCGCACGCCCTCGTCAGTCTTGGCGTAGATTTCTCCTGCGTTCATCGGCGGATCTCCGTCCCGCGCAGTGGGCTGCGCCCCGACATTTTTGTGCAACATTATAGACGACCGCGCTACGCTGCAGAAAAGCGGCACCGCGTGGCCGTAAGCGAGGGCCCTGCATAGTGCGGGCGCAAGGGGACGCACCGGCACGGTCCGAAAACGGTGCGGCGGCGGCGGCGCGTGCTTAAGCAGGGGTCTTTATGGAATAATCGTTCCCCATTGTCCGTGGTCGCCCATGCTCAATCCGGCCCTGCTCGCTGCTTTCGGCACCATTCTCCCCGCCGCGTCGATCCTCACTGCGGCGGAGGATACGCGGCCATACGAATGCGACGGGCTGACGCTGTTCCGCGAGCTGCCCGGTGCGGTGCTGTTGCCCGAAAACGAAGCCCAGGTGGTGTCGATCCTCAAGCTCTGCCACGCGGCGCACTTGCCGGTCGTCGCGCGCGGCGCGGGCACCGGGTTGTCCGGCGGCGCACTTCCCGACCGCGACGGCGTGATCCTGTCCCTCGCCAAGTTCAAGCGCATCTTGGCGCTCGATGTGCTGGGGCGAACGGCAACCGTTGAGCCGGGCGTGCGCAATCTGGCCATCTCCGAGGCTGCCGCCGCGCACGGCCTGTTCTATGCGCCCGACCCGTCGTCACAGATCGCCTGCACGATCGGCGGCAACGTCGCCGAGAACTCCGGCGGCGTACATTGCCTCAAGTACGGCCTCACGCTGCACAACGTGCGCCGGGTGCGCGGCGTGCTCATCACCGGCGAAGTGGTCGAGTTCGGCAACGAAGCACTCGATGCCCCGGGCTACGACCTGCTGGCTTTGATCATCGGATCCGAGGGATTGCTCGCGATCATCACCGAAGTCACGGTCAAACTCACGCCGACGCCGCGCGACGCCCGATGCGTCATGGCGGCGTTCGACGAGGTGGCGCAGGCCGGCGCGGCGGTGGCTGCGGTCATCGGCGCCGGCATTGTTCCGGCGGGGTTCGAAATGATGGATCGGCTCACCATCAGCGCCGTCGAGCCATTCGTCCACGCCGGCTATCCCAACGACGCGGCGGCGATTCTGCTGTGCGAATCCGACGGTACGCCGGAAGAAGTCAGCGAAGAGATAGAGGCCATACATCGGCTGATGGCAGACCGGGGCGCGACACGCATCGAGGTGTCGAGCAGCGAAGCGCAGCGACAGAAGTTCTGGTCCGGCCGCAAGGCGGCTTTCCCCACGGCCGGACGCATCTCTCCCGACTATTACTGCATCGACGGCACGATCCCTCGGCGTGCACTCGGTCCGGTGCTGCTGCGCATCGCCGAGCTGTCGCAGGAGTTCGGGCTGCCGTGCATGAACGTCTTTCATGCCGGTGATGGCAACCTGCACCCGCTGATCCTCTACGACGCCAATCGTCCCGGCGACGTCGAGAAGACGCAGGCGTTCGGGGCGAAGATCCTCGAGCTGTGTGTCGCGGTGGGCGGCACGATCACCGGCGAGCACGGTGTCGGGGTGGAGAAAATCGGCGACATGTGCATGCAGTTCGCGCCGGCGGAGCTCGAGCGCTTCCACGGCGTCAAGCGCGCCTTCGATCCGGAAGGCCTGCTCAATCCGGGCAAGGCGGTGCCGACCCTGCATCGTTGCGCCGAGATGGGCCGCATGCACGTGCACCGCGGCCAGCTCCCGCACCCTGAGCTGCCGCGCTTCTAGGCACACCCCGCGGAGTGAACGATGGCCATTGACGCGATCGCGAGACCCGATCCCGGCGCGGTTGCCGGCCTGGTGCGGCAGCTCTGCGGCGATTACGGCGCGCGCGCGCTCACCTCGCGTGCGGCGCGCGAGCATCACAGCCACGGCGAAGGGCTCTCCGACCCCGGGTTGCCCGACATCGTCGTCTTCCCGCACTCCAACGACGAGGTCGCCGCCATCGTGCGCCTGTGTCACCTCGCGCGGGTACCGGTGATTGCGTTCGGCGTCGGCACCTCGCTCGAGGGCCATGTTGCGGCGCTCTACGGCGGCGTGTGCGTCGACCTGTCGCAGATGAGTCGCGTGCTCGAAGTCAGCGTCGAGGACCTTGATTGCCGCGTCCAGGCCGGCGTGACGCGCGAACAGCTCGACGCCGAACTGAAGGGCAGCGGGGTTTTCTTTCCCATCGATCCGGGCGCCAATGCGACCATCGGCGGGATGGCGGCCACCCGTGCCTCGGGCACCAACGCGGTGCGCTACGGGACGATGCGCGACAACGTGCTCGGGCTCACCGTGGTCACGGCCGACGGGCGGGTCGTCCGCACCGGTGGGCGCGCGCGCAAATCGAGCGCGGGCTACGATCTGACCCGGCTGTTCGTCGGCGCGGAAGGCACGCTGGGTGTAATCACCGAGATCCAGTTGCGCTTGTACGGCGTGCCGGAAGCGATCGCGGCAGCGGTGTGTCAGTTCCCCGACCTCGGGCAAGCGGTCAACACCGTAATCGCCGCCATGCAGACGGGCATCCCGGTGGCGCGCATCGAGCTCTTGGACGAGGTGCAGATGGACGCGTGCATCCGCTACTCCAAGCTCGCGGGCTTCGCCGTGCGACCGACCCTATTTTTCGAGTTTCACGGCTCGCCCGCGGGGGTGCGCGAGCAGACCGAGGCGATGCAGGCGATCAGCGACGAGTTCGGCGGCAGCGCGTACCAGTGGGCGACGCAGCCGGAAGACCGCCTGCGCCTGTGGAAGGCGCGCCATGCGGCCTATTACGCTGCGCTGGCGCTCAAACCGGGCGCGATGGGCCTGGCGACCGATGCCTGCGTGCCGATTTCGCGCCTTGCCGATTGCATTCTTGAAACCAAGGCCGACATCGAGTCGAGCGGCCTCATCGCGCCCATCGTCGGTCACGTTGGCGACGGCAACTTTCACCTCGTCGTGCTCTTCGATCGCGACGACCGCGCGCAGCGTGAGCGCGCCGAGGCGCTGGCGCACGCAGTGAGCCTGCGCGCGATCGGCATGGGAGGCACCTGCACCGGCGAGCACGGCATCGGCTGGCACAAGCTCGACGTGCTCGCCCGGGAGCATGGCGAGGCCGTCGACCTCATGCGCGCAATCAAGCGGGCACTCGATCCGCTGAACATCATGAACCCCGGGAAAACTGTGCCCTTGTGAGCTATACGCTCTACATCGGCAACAAGAACTACTCGACGTGGTCGCTGCGGGCCTGGGTGCTGCTGAAGGTACTCGGCATCCCGTTCCGGGAGCAACGCGTCACGCTCTACCAGCCGGACACCCCCACGCACATCCGCCAAGTCTCGCCCAGCAGTCGGGTGCCCTGCCTGCATGACGGCACGACCGTTGTCTGGGACTCGCTCGCCATCACCGAATATCTCGCCGAACGCCATCGCGGCGTGTGGGCGGCCGACGCGGTGGCGAGGGCGTGGGCGCGCTCGGCCGCTGCCGAAATGCACTCCGGCTTTGCCCGCCTGCGCGACGAGCTGGGCATGAACGTCCACCTGCGGCAGGCCAAAACACCCTCAGCCGCCGCCGCCGCAGATATCGCGCGCGTGGTCGAAATCTGGCGCGAAGGCCGCGAACGCTTCGGGCGGGACGGCGATTTTCTTTGCGGCACCTTCTCGGCCGTCGACGCCTTCTTTTGCCCGGTTGCCTTCCGCTTCCAGACTTACGCAATCGCGCTCGACGGCAGCGCCGCGGACTACCGACGCGCCTTGCTCGCGTTGCCGGCGATGCAGGACTGGGCGCAGGCCGCAGCGCGCGAGAGCGAGCGCGTTCCCGGATTGGATGCGCCACCATTGAGCGTGCAGCAGCAATGAGCGAGGGCAGGGTCGGGGTGAGCGACATGCCTTCTGCCTGGCAGGAGCGCATCCAGCAGGCGGCCGCCGCCGACACGCTGCTGCGGATTGTCGGTCGGGGTACCAAGGATTTTTACGGCCAGGAACTGTGTGGCGAGCCGTTCGAGACCGTCGCTTATGCTGGCGTCGTCGATTACGATCCCACCGAGCTGGTCATCACCGCGCGCTGCGGCACACCGCTCGCCGAGATCGAACAAACGCTCCGCACCGAGGGCCAGATGCTCGGCTTCGAGGCGCCGCAATTCGGTCGCGCCGCGACGCTCGGCGGCTGCGTTGCGGCTGGACTTTCGGGGCCGCGGCGTCCCTACGCGGGTGCGGTGCGCGATCTGGTGCTCGGCGTGCGCTTGCTCGACGGGCGCGGCGAGGACCTGAGCTTCGGCGGCCGGGTCATGAAGAACGTCGCCGGCTTCGACGTGTCGCGGGTCATTGCCGGGTCGCTGGGAACGCTGGGGGTCGTGCTGGAGGTGTCGCTCAAGTGCCAGCCGTTGCCCCGGGTCGAGGCGTCACGCGTGCTCGAACTGACCGCCGACCAGGCGATCGAGAGGATGAACAAGTGGGGCGGGCAACCGTTGGCGATCAGCGCGACATGCTTTTACGACGACCGCCTCTACGTTCGGCTTGCTGGCGCACAGAGCGCCGTCACCGCGGCCGCGGACGCGGTAGGGGGCGTGCCCCTGCCCGAGCCTGAGGCATTCTGGTCTTCGCTGCGCGAGCAGGTGCACTCGTTTTTCACCACCGATCCCGACTTGCCGCTGTGGCGGCTGTCGCTGCGCTCCACCACGCCGTTTATCGCCCTTGGCGGACCGCAACTGCTCGAATGGGGCGGCGGTCTGCGCTGGCTCAAGGCAAACCCGCAAACCGATCCGGCGCAACTGCGCCTGTGGGCGAGCGAGCACGCCGGCCACGCCACGTTATACCGTGCCGCCGACAAGTCCGCCGGTGCGTTCCAGCGCCCCGATGAACCGCTGCTGCGAATACTGCGCGAGCTCAAGTCGGCGTTCGATCCACGCGGGATATTCAACCGCCATCGCATGTATCCCGACTTCTAGCCTTGGAAACCCATCTCGCCGCTTTCGTCCGGGACACCGCGGCGGGCCGCGAAGCCGAGGCGATTTTGCGCGCCTGCGTGCATTGCGGCTTCTGCACCGCGACCTGTCCTACCTACCAGTTGCTCGGCGACGAACTCGACGGTCCGCGCGGGCGCATCTACCTTGTCAAGCAGATGCTCGAGGGCGAAACCGTCAGCGCCAAGACGCGACTACATCTCGACCGCTGCCTGTCCTGCGGGGCCTGCGAGACGATCTGCCCCTCCGGCGTGCGCTATGGACGATTGGCCGATATCGGACGCCACCTGGTTGAACAACTCGCCCCGCGCCCGGCGCGCGAGCGCGTGCGTCGCTGGATGCTGCGCAGGGCATTGCTTTCTCGGCCACTGTTGGCGCTTGCGCTCTTTGCCGGCCGCGCAGCGCGGCCCTTCCTGCCGCGCGCGCTGGCGCAGAAGCTGCCGCGCCGGCGCAAGACGGGCGCCTGGCCGCCACCCCGGCACAGCCGGACGATGCTTGCCCTGCGCGGCTGCGTGCAGCCTGCACTCGCGCCGACGATTGACGCGGCGATGGCGCGCCTGCTCGATCGCATCGGCGTGTCGCTGGTTTACGTCGCCGGGTCGGGCTGTTGCGGCGCGGTCAGTCAGCACCTTGCAGCACCCGATGAGGCGCGCCGTTTCATGCGCGCCAACATCGATGCCTGGTGGCCGCACATCGAGCGCGGCGCGGAGGCGATCGTCGTCACGGCCAGCGGCTGCGGTGTGCTGGTCAGGGCCTACGGCGAGCTGCTGCGCGATGACCCGGAGTACGCCGAGCGGGCGCAGCGCATCGCGTCGCTCGCCCGCGATCCGGTAGAAATCGTCGCCGCGGAATGGAAGCGACTCACACGCTTGGTGGCCATGGACCGCGGGCCCGAGCGTATCGCCCTGCATACGCCGTGCACGCTGCAGCACGGTTTGCGCCTCGGCGGGCAGGTCGCGGAAATCCTGGAGGCTCTCGGCCTGGAACTCACGCCGGTCGCTGATGCGCATCTTTGCTGCGGCTCCGCCGGCACCTATTCGCTGCTGCAACCGGCGCTGGCGGAGGAGCTTCGGGCAAACAAGGTGGCTGCGCTCGAAGCCGGTGAGCCCGACCTGATCGCTACCGCGAACATCGGTTGCCTGATGCATATCGGCGCCGGCACACAACGGCCGGTGCGGCACTGGATCGAAGTGCTCGAAAGCAGGTTGCGCAGCGGTGGCTGACGCTGCGCGGGAAGCGGTGCAGCGCCGCGCCGCCTATCGCTACTTTCTCTCTATCCCGACGCGGTGGATGGACAACGACATCTACGGTCACGTCAACAACGTCGTTTACCTCTCCTATTTTGATACGCTGGTCAACGCGCACCTGATGCGCGAGGGCGGCCTTGACATCCACAACGGCCCGCAGATCGGGCTCGTCGTCGAGACGTCATGCCGGTTCCACAAGGCGCTCTCCTTCCCCGACGTGATCGACGCCGGGTTGCGCGTGGCCACGCTCGGCAACTCGTCGGTGCGCTATGAAATCGCACTCTTTCGCCAGGCCGATGAGGAGCCCGCGGCGACGGGTCACTTCATTCATGTCTGGGTCGACCGCGCGAGCCGACGCCCGACGCCGGTTCCGGCGCGGGTGCGCGCCGCCCTCGTGGCGCTGGTCGCGCCGGAATGAACGGCGCCGCCGCGGCGAGCGCGGAACGCACAGACCATCGCGCAATCGGCGGCTTAAGCCGCAGCGCGGCGAACCGGCGTACAATCCGGCCGCCGGAATCACTGCATGCGATTTGCGTATTCTCGTGGAGGCAAGATGCCGATCCGCAGCGCTGGCCCGTGTGCGCACGCGCTTCGGGCTCGCTCGCGCCGCCGCGCCGGTATTGGCCACCGACGACACGCTCTGCGCGCCCCTGTTCTTCGCCGTGGCGATCGGCTGCTGCGCGGCGCCGCGTCTGCACCCGAGTTGACATGACCGCCCCGCGCCGGTTTGCACTCATTCCAGCCGCGGGGACGGGGATGCGTTTCGGCGGCGACGTGCCGAAGCAATACACGCCGCTCGCCGGTGTGCCGCTGCTCAAGCACACGATCGACGCACTCAACGATGCGATCGTGCTCGAGGCCATATTCGTCGTGCTCGCGCCGCAGGACCGCCTCTACGCCGAGTGCATCGGCCGCGTTCGCGGCGTCGAGCCTCTGTATTGCGGCGGCATGACCCGTGCCGAGTCGGTACGCAACGGGCTCGCCGCGATCGCAGGGCGCATCGCGGCGGAGGATTGGGTGCTCGTCCACGACGCCGCCCGGCCGTGCGTCGACGTCGTCACACTCAACCGCTTGCTGCACGAACTCGACGCCGAGCCGGTGGGAGGACTGCTGGCCGTACCGCTGGCGGACACCTTGAAGCGCGCGGAAAGCGGCACGGGTTTGCGCGCCATTTCGACCGAAGGGCGCGAGGGCCTATGGTGCGCCCAGACGCCGCAGATGTTTCGCTACGCTATTCTGCAGCACGCGTTCCGGCGCGTCGATCTGGACAAGATCACGGACGAAGCGCAGGCGGTCGAGGCGCTCGGCGTCAAGCCGCGGCTGGTCCAGGGCAGCCCGTCGAACATCAAGGTCACCTACGCCGAGGACGTCGCGCTCGCCGAGGCGATCCTCGGCCAGCGGCGCAAAGGCGCATGAGCGCGCTACCGCTACGCATCGGCCAAGGTTTCGATGCCCACGCGCTCGTCGCGGGCCGCCGACTGGTGCTCGGCGGGGTAACCATACCTCACCCGCACGGCCTCGACGGCCATTCCGACGCCGACGCGCTGCTGCACGCGATTTGCGATGCATTGCTTGGGGCGCTCGGCGCCGGCGATCTCGGAACCCACTTTCCCGACACCGACGCAGCGTACAAGGACGCCGACAGCCGCGGCCTGCTGCGCCGCGTCTGCCGGCAGGCGCGCGACGCCGGTTACGTGCTCGGCAATCTCGACGCGACCGTGATCGCCCAGGCGCCCAGGCTAGCGCCGCATACGCCGCAGATGGCCGACAACATCGCCGCCGATTGCGGCGTACCGCGCGAGCGGGTCAATATCAAGGCCACGACCACCGATCACTTGGGCTGCATCGGCCGTGCCGAGGGCATCGCCGCGCTCGCGACGGTGCTGCTGGTACGCGCCGAGGACGAGCCGCGCTAAAGCGCTTGTCGCGGACGTTCAGGCGCCGGCACTGGGACTGCGGCAGGAAAGGTCAGCCGCACCCGCGTGCCGCCGCCTTCGCGCGGCAGCAGATCCAGCGTGCCGCCGTGCAGACGGGCGATGCGCTCGACAATGGCCAGGCCAAGACCCGCCCCCGACGCGCCGCTGCGCGCGGCCTCGCCCCGGGTGAAGGGCCGCTTCAGGTGCTCGACCTGCGACGGCGGAATACCCGGGCCACGGTCGGTGATCTCAAGCACCACCGCCCCGTGGTCCGTCCGGGTTGCGATCTCGACCGGGGGGGCGCCGTGGCGCAGCGCGTTATCGACGAGGTTGCCCACCAGCCTCAGGAACGCCGTCGTGCGCAGAGGCATCCGCGGCAACTCGCCGCGCACGAAGCGAATCTCCTGCCCCGCGCGCCGGTGCCGCTCCACGACCATGGCAATGAGCTCGTTGGGATCCTGGGGCTCCAGTGCCGCCTCCCGTCCGTCGCGTGCGAAGTCGAGAAACTGGCCGATGATGCGGTCCATTTCTTCGATGTCGTCGACCATGCCCTGGCGCGCCTTTTCATCGCGTGTCTCGACCTCGATCCCAAGGCGCAGGCGCGATAACGGCGTGCGCAAGTCGTGCGAGATACCCGCGAGCAGCAGGGCGCGATCCTGCTCGATCTGCCGCAGGTTGGAAAGCATGCGATTGAAGCCGCGGCTCAGGTTGACGATTTCCGATGGGCCGGTTTCGGGCAGCGGCGGCGGTGACTTGCCCTCGCCGACGCGGCCGACGGCCTCATTGAGTTGGCGCAAGGGGCGCGCCAGATAGCGGGCGAAGAGATAGGCTCCGACGAGCATCATGACCAGGATCACCAGGCTCCATTCGAAGGCAAGCGACGGCCTATCGTCCGCCGGCCGTGGCAGCGGGAAACCCGCCCAATAGGCGCTGTCCCCTGCCGCCAGCTTGAT
This sequence comes from uncultured beta proteobacterium, assembly GCA_963763625.1. Lineage (GTDB taxonomy): Bacteria > Pseudomonadota > Gammaproteobacteria > Burkholderiales > Casimicrobiaceae > PALSA-1003. The sequence goes on from CAVXPH010000006.1 coordinate 585,209, forward strand.
CCAGAGCAGCTGCAGCCGCGGCTGGATGCGCAGCTGCGTGCCGGGCCCCAACTCTGCCTTCAGGCGGCGCTCCAAATCGACCAGCAGCGGGTTCTGCGGTGGTCCGCCCACAAACTGCCGTTCCCCGTCGGGGACGATGCGCGCGCCATACGCTTCGCCGAACCTTGCCAGCGTCGCGTCGGTCGCGCGCGGATCGATCGCGGCCAGCGCTGCGCGCAACGCCCGCAGTTGCACCAGCTTGGTATCGCTGAATTGGCGCGCAAGCAGCGCGGCGCGGTCCTGGTGGAAAAGATAAATTGCCGCCGCCTGGCTCAATAGAATCACCAGCAACAGCAGCAGTGCGAGCCGCCCGAACAGCGAGCGCGGCCACAGGGTCACTCTCAAGCACCGGCCCCATCGGTTGCGCTGGTCGCGTCAGGCACGAACACGTAGCCGAAACCCCACACGGTCTGGATGAAGCGTGGCGCCGAGGGATCGGGTTCGACGAGCTTGCGCAAGCGCGAAATCTGCACGTCGATCGCGCGGTCGAACACGTCGTGATCGCGCCCGCGCGCGAGCAGCATCAGCTGTTCGCGTGCCAGCGGCTGGCGCGGATGCGTGGCCAACACCTTGAGCAAACCGAATTCGCCGGTCGTCAGCGGGATTGGTGTCTCGCCGCGTAGAAGCGTTCGCGTGGACAGATCCAGCAGATAGGGCCCGAACAGGATCGTTCCATCCGCGGCCGGTCCCCCCGGGGCGAGCAGCTCGGTTCGCCGCCGCAGGACCGCGTGAATGCGCGCGACCAGCTCGCGCGGATTGAACGGCTTGGGAAGATAATCGTCGGCGCCTAATTCCAGCCCCACGATGCGGTCAACATCCTCCCCCTTCGCCGTCAGCATGATGATCGGGGCCGTTTCGCCCGCTGCGCGCAGGCGACGGCAGACGGCGAGACCGTCTTCGCCCGGCAGCATCAGATCGAGGACGAGCAAGTGCGGCGGGTCGCGCTGCAATTTCTTGTCGAGCTCGCGCGCATCGGGCAGCGCCTGCACCTGAAAACCCTGCTCGCTGAGGTAGCGCACCAGCAGCTCGCGCAGGCGCGGATCGTCGTCGATGACGAGAATCTTCGGGCTAACTTGTTTCATCGCATCGCATCGTAGGCGTCTGGCATTGCAACAGCCCTGCCGGGTTGTCTCGAATTGTAACCTTCGCCGTCACCGGCAATGATTCGTTACACAGCGGCGGCTGCAACGTCCTCGCGATGCCGGATAATGGGCGCGTTCGGCAATCTGCCGGCCACGAGGCCCTCAATGAAAAGCACTTTTTACTCCTTAGCGCTCGCCGTGTTACTGGGCGCCATCGCGATGCCCGTGCTGGCGCATGGAGGCAGTCCTCTGCAGATGCTGAAGCAGATCAAATCCCAGCTCCAACTCAACACGTCCCAGGAGCAGCAATGGGACGCGGTGGTTGCGCAGGAGAAGGCTGCACACGCCACGGCGCGCGCGAGCTCCGCCCAGGTCCAGGCCGCACTGCAAACCGAACTCGCAAAGCCCGAACCGGATCTCGCCGCAGTGGCCACGCTCAGTGATGGCGTGCGGCAACAAAACGAGACGCTGCGCAAGCAGACACGCGACGCGTGGCTTGCGCTGTATGCGAATTTCACGCCCGAGCAAAAAACTCTGGCGCGGGATACGATCAAGACCGGCCTCGATCGCATGGCGGCACGTCGGGCCGCGCATGGTAGCCCGGCGCCGAGCCCTACCGAGTAGGCCTGCACTGCCGCCTTTCACTCCGTCGTCCTCGGCCGGCCCACAGCCGGTCCCTACCGCCCGGCGCGCCACGCAGCCGGGCTTTTTTTGCCCGCAAGAGACAAAAACCGTAGCCAATACAGCCTGTTAGGCGGCTAATGCGGGGAATGCCCGGCGGGCGAGGGTGGCAGGCGCAAAGTACCCTATGACAATGGCATGGTTCTGTGATAGGATAGCGCCATATCGATGCGGCCAGCGGAGCAATTCGCCGGTCGCAAACTGGGGCGAGGAGATGGCGAGGTTGGGCGAGGGCAATATGCGCCGTGCAAACATGATGTCCAGCGGCGGCGCGTTGGTAGCAGACCGGGGCGTGGAATCGCTCCGCCTGTGGTGGCAGGTCTGGCGCTGGCCGGCAGCGTTGCTGGCCGGCGTCGTACTTTGGCTCGCGCTGGTCGCAATCGCCGGTGCCGCGACGCTGCTCGGCAGCCGCTGCGATGGCGCGGGCGCGCCGGCAGCGGTCGCTATGGCGCCGCCCATGAATGCTTGTGCGTTACCGCTCTTATCAATGCCGTTGTCGGTGCGGATTGCGCGTTCCGCCGGGCAGGGGCATTGCGGCATACGGACCGGGTTTACCCCCCGACGACCCTAACCGGTCATCCCGAACTCGGTCTGTCCTCCAGCGCCCAACCTTGGGCGCTTTTTTTTTCCAGTGTCCGGGCAAATCCGCCTCCCGCCGCGTCGGCCGCATCTGCCCTTTATAATGGGCCTGAGGTAACACACCAGCGACCCGGCCCCCCGGGGGTACTGATTCGCACCCGGCCCGGGCGGAGCGTAAGCAAGTGCGGCCCCAGGCCGACCATGCTACGAGGATAACTTGAGGAGAAGTCGATGCAGCGACGCCGCTTCCTGACCCTGCCGGCGATTCCGCTGGGCTGGGCCCTGGCCGAACCGGGCTATGCGGCCTTGGCGGGCGGCAAATCGATCAGCGACATCCAGCAAAACTGGATGCGTCTGCTCGCTCCGGGCGCGGAGGTGGCGAAGACCACGGAGCCGGTTACCAAGACCGACGCCGAATGGAAACAGCTTCTGACGCCAGCACAGTTCAACGTTCTGCGCCAGGAAGGCACCGAGCGCCCGTTCACGAGCCCGCTCAACGCGGAGAAGCGAGCCGGAGTGTTTGTCTGCGCCGGCTGCGCGCTGCCCCTTTTTAGCTCGGAGATGAAATTCGACAGCGGCACCGGGTGGCCGAGCTTCTTCACCTTGATTCCCGGCAGCCTTACCACGAAGCAAGATTTCCAGCTGATCGTTCCGCGCAGCGAATACCATTGCGTGCGCTGTGCCGGACATCATGGGCACGTCTTCGATGACGGCCCGGCGCCGACCGGATTGCGCTACTGCAATAACGGCGTGGCACTTCGGTTCATACCGCAGAAGAGCGCCTGACGGCCATTGCATCGCTGCCCGCGCAAGGTCGCGCGGGGTCAGCCGGCGATGCTCTTGTCCTGGTCTGCGAGCTCCTGGCGCACCGCGCGCAGGCGGCTCTCGGCCACCGAGATCTGGTAGAAGTCGCCGTCGCCGGCCTTGAGCGCGAGTTCGAGCTGCACGATGGCGCCTTTGAGATTGCCCTGCCAGGCATAGAACTCCGCTTGATGCTGATGCTCCAGCAGGTGCTTGCCGAGCTCGGCGTAGCAACGTGCGGCAACCTGGTGCAGCAGACCGTCATTCGGGAAGCGCTGCAGCTGCTCGGCCACGAATGTGGCGGCCTTCTCCGCCTGCTTATTCTTGAGCAGCGCGTCGGGATAGTCGTAGATAAGCTGCATTTGGCGCGGATAACGGACCAGCGCCGCCTGGTAGCGCGCGATCGCGGCCTTGAGCTGGCCCGACTGCACGAGCACCTGTCCGGCCACCCCCTCGATCATCGGATGCGGCGGCGCGAACTTTTCCAATGCGGCGAGTTCCTTCTGCGCGGCCTTGAAATCTTCCTTGCGCAGCAACGACGCGACCAGTCCGTAATGCGCCGCGACTTCGTTGTTGAACTTGCGTTCGGCAATCGCATCGCGGAAGAAATAAACGGCTTCGTCCGGGGTTCCCTCGTAACTCTTGAGCAGCGCCCGCACCATTTGGAAGTCGAGCGAATCGGGAACCTGGCGGAACGGCTTGGTGAAGGCGCGCGCCTGCGCCTCCGCGATCCGCTGGTAGGTTTCCGGGTGGTCGTGAAAATACGACGGCGAGTTGCCTTCAAACCATGCCGCGGTACGCTGTAGGCGTTCGAAGAAGGTGGCCATGGCACTGGGATCGAAACCCGCCGCATAGGCGCGCCCGAAGCCGAGACGGTCCGCCTCCTCCTCGTTCTGGCGCGTGAAGTCGATCTGGCTCTGGATGGCGAGGCCCTGCGCCGAGGCTAGCGCCGCCTCCGTCATTTGACCGCTCGAAGAGGAGTGCGACCGGGACGCGAGCACGGCCGCAGCGAGTGCGGCAAGCGTAGTCAGTATCGCATCGCGCTGGTTGCCGATGCTGCGAGCGATGTGATGCTGCGTGACGTGGGTGATTTCATGGCCCAGCACCGAGGCGAGCTCGGATTCGGTCTGCGTGAGCAGGATGAGCCCGGTGTTGACGCCGATGAACCCCCCCGGCAGCGCGAAGGCATTGATCGACGAGTCAGCGACACCGAAGAACTCGAAATCGAACGGCGCGCCCGGAATCGCGGTAACGAGCCGATTGCCGAGCTCGTTTAAGTAGCCGTTGACTTCCGGGTCGTTGAGATAGGCGCCGCTGCTGCGAATCTGCCGCACGATGCTCTCGCCGAGCTTGCGCTCCTGAGCAGCGGAGAGGTAGGCCTGCGACGGGTCACCCAGATCAGGCAGCGCCTGCTGCGCCGGAGTGCTTTCCCAGAGCTTGTGCTGCTGGGCACCAAAGAGCGGGAGCTGTGACGGATCGCCCAGATCGAGCAGCGCTTTCTGCGCCGGAGTGCTTTCCCCGGGCTTGTTCTCCTGGACACCGAAGAGGGGGACCTGTGACGGGGCGCCCGGATCAGGCAGCACCTGCTGCGCCGAAGCAAGGGGCGCCAGCGCGAGCGAGGCGGCAATCCAGGTCACGACCGCGGCATGCACGCGCCCCGCCTTGCGCTGGATCGGGAGCGACGAAAACATGGTGCTATGATGGTCGCGGCAGGGGTTAAGTTTCGGGACAGCGACAACCAATGGGCGCGGGCAATGGCCGGACAGGGTGCATATTTTACCCATTTTGACGCGGCAGGGCAGGCGCACATGGTCGATGTCGCCGCCAAGCCCGTGACCCACCGCGTGGCGCGCGCCGGCGGCCGCATTGCCATGCGCCCCGAGACCCTCGCGCTCGTCCGCGACGGATCGGCGCGCAAGGGCGACGTGCTGGGGGCTGCGCGCATCGCCGCCATCCAGGCGGCCAAACGCACCGCCGAACTCATTCCCCTGGCGCATCCGCTGCCGCTGACGCGTCTCGCGGTCGAATTCGTGTTCGACGAAAAGGACAGTGCGGTGGCCATCGAAGTCGTCGCCGAGACACGCGATCGTACCGGCGTCGAGATGGAGGCGCTGACCGCGGCGGCGATCGGCCTGCTCACGATTTACGACATGTGCAAGGCCGTCGACCGCGGCATGCGCATCGACAACATCCGGCTGCTGGAAAAATCCGGGGGCCGCTCGGGGCACTACCGAGCGGAGTAACTGGTCTGTTGGCCCGATGGCTAGGCCATTTGACCACACACCGCGCGATGTTAAGATGCGCCAGCGATGGACTGCCGCGCCGGACCGAAGCGGCAGCCACGGACCACAGCCTTAAGTCCGGCGACGGAGGAATCCACCTTGCCCTTGCAGGCGGTCGAGCCACGGCGGCTTTACCGACAGATTGCCGACCAGATCGCACAGCTCATCGCCAGTGGCGAATACCGGGCGGGCGCGCGTCTGCCGGCCGAACGCGAGCTGGCGACCTCGCTCGGCGTGAGCCGGGCGTCGGTGCGCGAGGCGATCATCTCGCTGGAGATGGGCGGCCTGGTCGAGGTGCGCGTGGGCAGCGGCATTTTCGTGACCGCGCCGGCGAGCGAGCCGGCAGTGGCGAAGGATGCCGGTCCGGGGCCCTTCGATCTGTTGCAGGCGCGCAAGCTCATCGAAGGGGAGATCGCGGCAGTGGCCGCGGCACAGGCAGCGCCATCCGACATCGAATACTTGCGCCAATGCGTTGCGCGAATGGTGGCGAACGTCGATGACTTCGCGGTGCGCGAGGCAAGCGACCGGGCATTTCACCTGGGCATCGCCAAGGCGACCGGCAACGGTTCGCTGGAGCTCGCCGTCGCCGGGTTGTGGGAACAACGCGCCGAGCTGTGGGGGCGTTTGCAGCAGCACTTTCACACGCATGACTTGGCGCGCAAGACCATCCGCGACCATCTGGCGATTCTGAACGCAATCGCCGCGCACGATCCGGATGCCGCACGCAGCGCCATGCACCGCCATATCGCCCGGGTCGTGCGCGAGTTTCAACGCGGCCTGGAAGACCGTGAACCGGAGTCGCGGCGGCATCGGGGCGCGTCCGCGACGCCCAAGCGCCGGGCCGGCAGCTGAATGTTCGCCCTCAAGCACCGTCGCCCGGACGGCTGCGACACAACGGCACCGCCGCGGGTCAGCGCCCGCGCCCAAGCGGCAGCCACCTTTAGGAGAAAGCCCATGAGCTCAAGCAAAGAATGGAATCGGACCCGCAGTGCGCCCCAGCGCGCCGCGGGGCACTTCGCGGCAGCCGTGCTCGGCGCCATGGCGCTCTGCCTCGGCTGCGGGCCAGTCGGCGCCCAGGTGCCTGCACTGCCGAGGAGCCCGGTAACGATCAATATCGTCGATGTCGCCGGCAACCTGGCGCTCACCCAGGACGCCATCGAGTCCTACCAGCAGAAGCACCCCCAGCTGGTCGCCAAGATCAACTTTACCAAGGCCCCCGCCCCGGAACTGCCCGGAAAGCTCAAGGCCATGCAGTCCGCGGGCCGCAGCGACATCGACATGGTGCTGACCGGCACCGACTTTCTCGCCGCGGGCATCGAGCAGGGCGTGCTGGTGAAGCTCCTTCCGGCCTACGCGGCAAAGTTTCCGAATCTGATGAGCAACTATATCCCCGCAGCGGCGAAGATGCAGGAGCTGGCGCAGGATTACGGCATCACGGTGGTGTTCATGCCGGCCGGCCCGCTGGTCGAATACAACCCGGACCAGGTCAAACAGGTGCCGACGACGCCGCAGGAGTTGCTCGCCTGGTGCAAGGCCCACCCGAACCGTCTGATCTACGCGCGACCGGCTAACTCCGGGCCCGGCCGTACCTTCATCATGGGCCTGCCCTACCTTCTCGGCGATAAGGACCCCAAGGACCCGGTAAACGGATGGACCAAGACCTGGGCTTACCTCAAGGAGCTCGATTCCTGCATCGAGTACTACCCGACCGGGACCGGTGCGGTCATGAAGGAGCTGGGCGAAGGCTCGCGCGACATGACCATCACCATGACCGGCTGGGACATCAATCCGCGCGTGCTCGGCATCGTGCCCAAGAGCGATAAGGTGGCGCCGTTCAAGAACATGACCTGGGTCAACGACGCGCACTACATGGTGATCCCGAAGGGGGTCGCGCCGGAGAAAATCGCCGTGGTGCTCGACCTGATGGCCTATCTGCTCACGCCGGAAGCGCAGGCATATACCTATGACAAGGGCTATTTCTATCCCGGTCCAGCGGTCAAGGGCGTGACCCTCGCGATGGCGCCGAAGGAAAGTCAGGACGCGATCAAGGAATTCGGGCGCCCGGAATACGAGGGTTGGATCGCGCAGTTTCCGCACACCCAGTCGCTGGTGCCCAAGGCGCAGGTCGACGCGTTCCGCATCTGGGACCAGCAGGTGGGCGCGCAGAAGACGAAGTAGCCCGCCGCGCCCGGCGCGGGAACGGACCCGCCCCGCGCTGGGCCGCGTGCTCGCGCTGCGGCCGCGCCGCGGCTGACACGGGGGAAGCCATGGCGGATAGCCGATGAAACACGATTTCAACGAACTGAAGCTTGACCAGGTGACGCGCCGCTTTGCCGCCGCCGGCGGCAAGGCGTTCAACGCGCTCGACGCCCTGAACCTGACCGTGCGCCGCGGTGAATTCATCTGCCTGCTCGGGCCATCGGGCTGCGGCAAGTCGACCGCACTCAATTGCATCGCCGGGCTCATGCAGCTGTCGAGCGGAAGCATCTGGCTCGATGCGCAGCGCATCGACACCCTGCCACCCGAGAAACGCGGCTTCGGCATGGTGTTTCAGAATTACGCCCTGTTTCCGCACATGAGCGTGGCCAAGAATATCGGCTTCGGCCTGAGGATGCGCGGCGTCTCCGCGGCGGACAGCGCGCCGCGCGTGGCGCATGCGCTCAAGCTGGTGCAGCTCACCGGCCAGGAGCATAAGCTGCCCGGACAGCTTTCCGGCGGACAACAGCAGCGCGTGGCCATCGCCCGCGCCATCGTCATCGAGCCGCCACTGATCCTCATGGACGAGCCGCTGTCCAATCTCGACGCCAAGTTGCGGGTCGAGACGCGGGCGGAGATTCGGCGCATCCACCGCGAGCTCGATCGCGCCACCGTGTACGTGACCCACGATCAGGACGAGGCATTGTCGTTGGCCGATCGCATCGTGGTGATGAAGGACGGTGTGGTGCAGCAGATCGGGAGCCCGACCGAGGTGTATGCGCAACCGGCCAATCTGCACGTCGCCCGTTTCATGGGCTACCGCAATGTGCTCGAGCTTGACGTCGTGCGCGAAAGCGGTGACCGGGTCGAGGTCAAAGGGCAGGACATCGCCCTCACCGGCGTGCGCCGGCAGCCGCTCGCCGGCACCCGGGCCACGGTGGCGATACGGCCCGAGGAGATAACGGTCGGCGAAGGCCCGAATGGCGTCAACACGCTTGTAGGTCGGGTGAGCAGCGTCGAATATTGCGGCCGCGACGCGCTGCTCGAAGTGATCACCGCGGCGGGGACCGTGCTCCAGGTGCGCGGACCGGTGACCACCGCGCCCGACGACACGGTACGGGTGTACGTGCCCGTCGAGCGGGCACTGGTCTATCCGGCGGCCTGACGCCGGAGCCCGCGCCGATGACGACGTCGAGCACCGCAGCGCGCAGCGCCGGTTTCGACCGCACGTTGCTGCTGGTCCTGCCGGCGGCGGCATTCATGCTGCTGCTCTTCGTCTATCCATTCCTCTACGGGCTCGTGCTTTCATTCAACCCCAAGGAGGGCGGGTGGCTGGCGAATTACCACTTTTTTTTCACCACCGACAACGAGTGGCCGACGATCTGGACCACCCTTCGCCTGGCGCTGCCGGCGACGCTGGTCAACGTCGGCTTGGCGCTGCCCATCGCCTACCGCATGCGCGTGAAGTCGCGCTACCAGCGCTGGGTGACGACGATTCTCGTCGTGCCGATCACCCTCGGCACCGTGATGATCGCCGAAGGCATGCTGACCTACTTCGGGCCGAAGGGCTGGCTGTCGCATTTCCTCCAGCTCCTGCACCTTTACAGCGGCCCCATCCGCCTGACGCACAACTACTGGGGCGTGCTTATTTCCCTGGTCGTTTCGGGATTTCCGTTCGCGTTCCTGCTTCTGCTTTCGTATGTGACCGGCATCGACCCTGTGCTTGCCCGTGCCGCGGCCACGCTCGGCGCGGGGCCCAAGGCCCAATTTCGTTCCATTTACCTGCCGCTGCTCGCGCCTGGTCTCGCGATGTGCTTCTGCCTGGCCTTCGTGCAGGCGTTCTCGGTGTTCCCGTCCGCGGTGCTGCTTGGCTCGCCCGCAGGACCCACCCGCGTGATCTCGATTGCCGCCTACGAGGCGGCGTTTGAGCAGTACGACTACCCGTTGGCCTCAGCCATCGCCATGGTCATGGGTTTCGTCCAGCTCGTGATCGTCGCCGCGGTGCTGGGGCTGCGCACCGCCTTCTACCGCGGACCCGCCGGCGGGGGTAAAGGTTGAGCGCCAGGCTGCAGGGCGCGCTCGACCGCGCCTGGCAAGGCCTGTTGCTGGGCCTGATGACCCTGTTCGTGGTCAATATCGGCCTGATGATCGCCGCGGTGGCAACGAGCTCGTTCGCCAAGCGGTGGCTAGGCACCTGGCTGCCAGAAGGATGGACGCTAACTTGGTACAGCTCGGCCTGGAAGGAATTCCAGCTCGGCTCGGTGCTCTGGGTCACCGGGCAGGTGGTCTTCGCCGTCGTCCTGCTGGCCCTGTTGCTCGGCGTGCCGGCAGCCTACACGCTGGCGCGGCGCGACTTCGCTGGCAAGCGCCTGCTCATGCTGCTGTTCCTGCTGCCACTGATGGTGCCGCCCATAACCTATGGCATCCCGCTTGCCACCGTCCTCTACAAGCTGCAGCTCGCCGGCACGATCTACGGCGTGATCCTCGCCAACCTCATCCCCGCCGCGCCTTTCGTCATCCTGGTGATGACGCCGTTCATCGAGCAGATCGATCCCAACCTCGAATCGGCGGCACGCGTCTTCGGCGCCGGAACCGGGCGCATGTTCCGGCACATCCTGGTGCCGTTGCTCGGGCCGGGCATTCTCGCCGCCGCGCTCTTGGTCCTGGTGCGTACGATCGCACTGTTCGAACTGACCTTCCTCACCGCCGGTCCCGATTCGCAGACCCTGGTTGTGGCACTGTATTACGCCGTCTTCGCCGCCGGTGTGCGTGCCCCGCAGTCGGTCGATGCCATGGCGATGGTGTACATGCTGGTAACCCTGGTGTGGCTGCTCATCGCGCTGCGCTTCGTCAATCCGACCCAGCTCGTCTCGCGCGTCAAAGAGCACCCGCAGCCGGCAATATGACTAGATTATCCCTGGCCACGCTTGCTGCGGCCCCGGCCGCGGTGGCGAGGCCGGCGTGGGATCCGCGCTTGATCGATATCGGGATTGTCCACCTGGGGATTGGTGCCTTCCATCGGGCGCAGACCGCCATCTACAGCGATGACGCGCTGGCGCTCGAACGCGGCGCGTGGGGCATCTGCGGCGTGAGCCTGCGCTCGGCAGAGGTGCGCGACCGGCTCGCCCCGCAGGACGGTCTGTACACCGCAGTCGAGAAGAGCCCCTCGGGTGTGCGCCGGCGCATCATTGGCAGCGTGCGCGAAGTGCTGTTCCTGCAAGATCAGCGTGACGCGGTGCAGGCGCGGCTCGCCGCGCCGTCGACCCGGATCATCACCCTCACCATCACTGAGAAGGGTTATTGCCATGATCCGGCCACGGGCAAGCTCAACTTTGCGCACCCCGACATCGCGCATGACCTGGCCGACAACGCGCGCCCGCAAAGCGCGATCGGGCTGATGGTCGCCGCGCTCGACGCCCGAAGGCGCGCTGGCGCGCCGGCCTTCACCGTGCTTTGTTGCGACAATCTGCCGCACAACGGCGCCCTCGTGCAGGGTCTGGCGCTCTCTTTCGCCGCGGCGCGCGACCCCTCGCTCTCGCGCTGGATCGAAGACAAGGTGAGCTTTCCGTCGACCATGGTCGACCGGATCGTCCCGGCGACGACCGCTGCCGACATGGTCGAGAACGATGCCATGCTCGGATTGCACGACGCGGCACCGGTCGTGCACGAGCCGTTCCGGCAATGGGCGATCGAGGACGCCTTTGTCGCCGGCCGGCCGGCCTGGGACCGCGCCGGCGCGCAGATGGTCGCTGACGTCGCACCGTTCGAAGCGATGAAGCTGCGGCTGCTCAACGGCAGCCATTCGACCCTGGCCTATCTGGGCTACCTCGCCGGTTACGAGTTCATCTACCAGGTGGCCGCGCAGACGGATTTTGCCTTGCTCATGCGGCGGCTGATGCGCGAGGAAGTCGCGCCGACGCTCAAGCCGCCGCCCGGCGTCGACCTCGATGCATACCAGAACGTCCTGCTGGAGCGATTCGGCAATCCGGCGCTGCCGCATCGCACGCAGCAGATCGCGATGGACGGCTCGCAGAAGCTGCCGCAGCGGCTGCTCGGCACGGTGCGCGACAATCTGCGTTCCGGGCGCAGCATCGACCTGCTCGCGCTCGCGGTAGCCGGCTGGATTCGTTACGTCAGCGGCAGCGACGAGACTGGACAGCAGATCACAGTCAGCGATCCGATGGCTGGCGAGTTCGCGCGCCTGGCCGCCGCGCAGCGTGGTAACCCGCCCGCGCTGGCACGCGAATTCCTCGGCCTGCGCGCCGTCTTCGGTACCGATCTGCCCGCCGATCCGCGCTTCGCCGGCAAGGTTGCTGGCTGGCTTACGGCCCTGTTCGCCGACGGCGCGGCGCGCACGGTCGCCCGCGCCGCGCGCTGGACCCACCGCTTCGCCCAAGGATGCGCCAATGATTCCGCTGCACCTCAATCCTGACCGCCTGTTCTCTCCCGAGCCGTCGCAGCGCGCGCTTGCCAGCGCGCTCTACGCCACGGTGAAGGATCTGCCCATCGTCAGTCCGCACGGGCACACCGATCCGCAGTGGTATGGCGACAACGAGCCGTTCACGAACGCCGCCGCGCTGTTCATCACCCCGGATCATTACGTCTTCCGCATGCTCTACAGCCAGGGCGTTCGCCTCGAGGATCTCGGCATACCGCGCCGCGACGGCGGCCCGGTCGAACGCGATGCGCGCAAGATCTGGCACAGCTTTGCCACCCGCTATCACCTGTTTCGCGGCACGCCCACGCGCATCTGGCTCGATCATGCGTTCCATGAGGTCTTCGGCATTCGCGAGCGGCTTACCGCGCAATCCGCCGACCGCATCTTCGAGCGCATCAACGCTGCGCTCGCCCAGCCGGAGTTCCGCCCGCGAGCGCTCTTCGAGCGTTTCAATATCGAGGTCATCGCGACCACGGAGTCGCCGCTCGATCCGCTGGCGCAGCACGCCAAGATCCGTGCCTCGAACTGGAAGGGCCGCGTTGTGACGACCTATCGCCCCGACCCTGTCGTCGACCCGGAGTTTGACGGCTTCGCCGCGCGCGTGGCGACCCTGGGCGAGCTGACCTCCGAGGACACCGCCACCTGGCATGGCTACCTCACCGCGCATCGGAGTCGGCGCGCATTCTTCAAGACCATGGGCGCGACCGCGACCGACCACGGACATCCCACTGCGCTGACCTGCGATCTGAGCGAAGCGCAATGCGTGGCGCTGTACGCCAAGGCCCTCCAAGGCGTCGCAACGCCGGCCGAAGCCGAAGCCTTTCGCGGCCAGATGCTCACCGAGATGGCCAAGATGAGCCTGGAAGACGGGCTGGTGCTGCAGATCCATCCGGGGTCGTTTCGCAACCACAATCCGCAGGTATTCGAGCGCTTCGGCCGCGATCAGGGCGCCGACATCCCGACCCGTACCGATTACGTGCGCGCACTGAAACCGCTGCTCGACCGCTTCGGCAATGAACGCGACCTCACCGTGATCCTGTTCACCCTCGACGAAACCGTCTATGCGCGCGAACTTGCGCCACTGGCCGGACACTATCCGATCCTGAAGCTCGGTCCGCCGTGGTGGTTCCACGACAGCCCCGAAGGCATGCTGCGCTTTCGCGCCCAGGCCACCGAGACGGCCGGGTTCTACAACACGGTCGGCTTCAACGACGACACCCGGGCCTTCCTGTCGATCCCGGCTCGGCACGACGTGGCGCGTCGCATCGACTGCCGCTTTCTGGCTCAACTTGTTGCCGAGCACCGCATCGAGGAGGATGAGGCGTTCGAGCTCGCGCCGCAACTTGCGTACGCACTGGCAAAGCAGGCCTACAAACTATGAATCGGCCGCGTGCCTCGCCACACGGCGGCTTGCGCTCCGGTGGCACAAGGACGCGACGATTGCCTGGTGGCGGATGGCGCGTCGACGCGCCGCCGCGCTATCATCGAGGCAGGGATGATGCGGCCGATCCGGTGCCATCCCGTCATTCATAAAGGACAACCGCATGAACAAAGACTTGCTGGCGCTGATTGGTCGCATCCTACTGGCCGCGATGTTCGTCATTTCGGGCTACGGAAAGCTGACCGGCTTCAACGGGACGGCGGGCTATATCGCAAGCAAGGGTCTGCCGATGCCTCAGTTGCTTGCGGCGCTCGCCATTCTGATCGAGCTCGGCGGTGGCTTGGCCATCATCATCGGCTGGAAGACCCGCTGGGCGGCACTCGCGTTCATCGTCTTCCTCATCGTGATCTCGCCGATCTTCCATAATTACTGGGCGGTGCCGCCCGAGCAGATGCAGGGCCAGCAGATCAACTTCATGAAGAACCTGACGATCCTCGGCGGCATGTTGTTATTGCTCGGATTCGGTCCAGGACGCTACAGCCTGGACAAGACCTGACCGCTTCCGGCCGAGGCGACGAAAAGAGCAAGGCATGGCCGAATCCTCGCGGGTAGTCGGCACGGCCCGCGCCGGAATGGGTTCGATTGCGCACGAAGTGCGCATCGGCCCGCATGTCTTGCTCAGCGATGAAGCAAAGCCCTCGGGCGGGGACGATCTCGGCCCCAATCCGTACGAGCTGCTCGACGCGGCGCTGGCAAGCTGCACCGCCCTGACCTTGATGCTCTACGCGCGACACAAGGGCTGGGGTCTTGAAGGTGTCGAGGCCGAGGTCAGCCACCACGAAGCCGACGGCGTCTATCGCATGCGCCGCGACATCCGCCTGGTCGGAGCGCTCGCACCCTCGGAGCGCGAGCGCCTGCTCGAGATCGCCAACAAGTGCCCCGTGCACCGCACGCTGTCGGGCAGGTTCGAGATTACCTCGGCGCTGATCGACTGAGACCTCGCAGCCGACGGGCACGACGCGGCCGCCTCACTCGCGCACCGCAGTGTCGAGGCAGATCGTCACCGGCCCATCGTTGACGAGGAAGACTTGCATGTCGGCGCCAAAAAGTCCCGTCGGCACCGGCCTCGCCAGCTCCTGCTCGAGTACCCGGACGAAGGCGGCGAACCGCGGCGCCGCGACTGCGGGAGGCGCGGCCGCGCTGTATGAGGGGCGCGCCCCTTTTCGGGTCGATGCGTAGAGCGTGAACTGGCTCACCGCGAGCACTTCTGCGCCCACCTCGATGAGCGAGCGATTCATCACCCCCGCGTCGTCGTTGAAGATGCGCAAATGGGCAATCTTGCGCGCGAGCCAGCTGCAGTCGGTGTCGCCATCGGCAGGACTGACGCCGCAGAGAACGACAAGTCCGGGTCCGATCGCGGCCAGCGTCGAGGCGCCGACATCGACGCGGGCCTGACGCACGCGCTGGACCACGGCCCGCATGAACGTCGCCCGGCCTAGCGAACGGCCCTGCGCTCGACGAAAGCCACCTTGCCGCCGGCGAAAGTCAGCGTCGTTTGCGTAACCGGATCGCCGGCTGTCGGCAAGTAGGTCCAGCGCAGCAGCGCCTTGGCGCCTGTCTTACCCTCGACGTCGGGGCGGCCTACCTTCTCAATGACTTCCGCTTCGCTCATGCCGGTGGTAAGAAGGCGCCGTTGCTTGGCATCGCCACCTCGGGCCGGTATTGCTTGCAGCCGCTCTGGCTTGGGCGCCGCGCCTTTGCCCGCGGGCTGTGGCGTGCTCGGGATAACGTTCATGTGCGTCGGATCGACATCGACATTGCCCAGTTCCTTGCCGGCCGTGCACTCGGCGTCCTGGTAGATCACTCCACCCCTGTCGCCGCGGCACTTGTAGACCTCAGCGTGCGCCGGCACAGTGATGGCGAGCAGCAGCAGGGACAGCGGCAACGACACGTGCGGTACTCCGGCGACCCGATGCGGTTACCATAGCACTTTTTGCCTCGCCGACAATCAGACGTTGATGGACGCCCGCAGTCAGATCGCCGCGCGCGTGCACGATATCGCGCCCTTCCACGTCATGGAGGTGCAGAGCGCGGCGCGTGCGCTCGAGGCTGCCGGCCGCAGCATCATCCACCTGGAGATCGGCGAGCCCGATTTTCCGACGCCCGAACCGGTACTGGCGGCAGCGCAGGCGGCGATCGCCGGCGGCGCTATCTACTACACCTCGGCGCTCGGGCTGCCGCAATTGCGCCGGGCGATCGGGGCGTACTACGCCGAGCACTACGGCGTGAGCGTTGCTCCGGAGCGCATCGTCGTTACCGCCGGGTCCTCCGCGGCGCTGCTGCTGACGCTGGCGTTGCTCGTCAACCGCGACGAGCAGATTCTGCTTGCCGATCCGGGTTATCCCTGCAACCGCCACTTCGTGCGCACGCTCGAAGGCGAAGCGGTCGGTATCCCGGTCGGGCCCGAATCGAGCTACCAGCTGAGCGCGAGCCTCATCGCTGCGCACTGGACGCCGCGCACACGGGGCGCATTGATTGCATCGCCGTCGAACCCGACCGGAACGACCGTGCCATGGGAGGAGATGGAGCGCATCGCGCAAACCGTCGCGGCACGGGGCGGGGCGTTGATCGTCGACGAAATCTATCTCGGCCTGTCCTATGACGGGCAGCCCAAGACCGCGCTCGGCCTGCCTGAAGAGCTCTTCGTCATCAGCAGCTTCTCCAAGTACTTCAACATGACCGGCTGGCGCCTGGGCTGGCTGGTCGCACCCGAGCGCCATGTACGCGATATCGAAAAGCTGGCGCAGAACCTGTACATCGCGCCCTCGACGCCGGCGCAGCACGCGGCGCTGGCTTGCTTCAGCGCCGAAACCCTGGCCATCCTCGAGGCACGGCGAGCTGAGTTCAGGGCGCGGCGGGACTTCCTCGTGCCGGCACTGCGCGATCTGGGCTTCGCCATTCCGGTCACCCCGAGCGGAGGATTCTTCGTCTATGCGGATTGCTCCCGCTTCGGCATGGACAGCGAGCGCTTCGCGCTCGAGGCCTTGCACGCCACCGGCGTCGCCTTCACGCCGGGGGTCGATTTCGGGCGGCATCGGCCCGAGGCCCACGTGCGCATGGCGTACACGATTGCGAGGCCGCTGCTCGAAGAAGGAGTGCGCCGGCTGGCCCGATGGCTGCCGACGCTGCAGCCTGCATGATTCGCCTCCTGTTGCTGGCGTTCTGCGCCGTCCTGCTGGGCAGTTGCTCGAGCGCCGAGTTTTACTGGCAGGGAATTTCGGGGCAGTTCGATCTACTGCGCCGCGCGCAGCCGATTCCCGAAGTGCTCGACACGGCACAGGACCCCAACGTCAAGCACAAGCTCGAGCGCGTGCTCGCCATCCGCGAGTACGCCAGCCGCGAGCTGGGGTTGCCCGATAACGACAGCTACCGGCGTTACAGCGACCTTAACCGGCGCTACGTGCTGTGGAACGTGTTCGCCACGCCGGCGCTGTCGCTCAAGCCCCAGCAGTGGTGCTTTCCGGTCGCCGGCTGCGTCAACTATCGCGGCTATTTTGCCGAAGCGGACGCGCACCACGAAGCAGCCCGGCTGGAGGCGGCCGGCGACGACGTGCACATCGGCGGAGTCCCCGCTTACTCGACGCTCGGCTATTTCGACGACCCCATGCCATCGACCTTTCTGCGCTACCCAGATTGCGAGATCGCGCGCCTCATTTTCCATGAGCTTGCGCACCAGGTGCTCTACGCCAAGGACGACACGGTCTTCAACGAATCATTCGCCGTCACGGTCGAGGAGGAGGGCGTCCGGCGCTGGCTTGTCACGCAGCACGATGCCGAGCTTGACCGCCAATTCGCGATCAGCCAGCATTACCGCGAAGATTTTGAGGCACTCATCGAGCGCACGCGGGCGAAACTCGTTACGCTCTACGGCAGCGATGCCGATGACGCGACCAAGCTGGCTGCCAAGGCGGCAGTGTTCGATGCGATGCGCGCGGATTACGCGCGGCTCAAGCAAACATGGGGTGGGTCGGCTGCGTACGACTCCTGGTTTGCGCAGGGACCTAACAACGCCAGCATCGCCGCGGTCGGTCTCTACACCCAGAAAGTGCCGCAGTTCCAGGCCTTGCTCGCCGCCGCAGGCGGCGACCTCCCGACTTTCTATGCCCGGGTCAAGGCGCTGGCGGCACTACCCAAAGCCGAGCGGGACCGCGCGCTTTCGAACGCCGCGCTGGCACCGAGCGCGCTTTGGGCGCCGCGCCGCGCGGCTTCGCTAGCCCATTGATCCGGTTTGAAATCTGTTGCATAATAACCAGTTACCTTGCCTCACCTATCGCAGACCGGGGAGGCCGCTGCAACGCGCGCCTTGCGCGAGGTTGCGTAAACCACGTCCATAAGGAGCAATCTGCATGCGGCACTACGAAGTCGTCTTTATCGTCCATCCGGACCAGAGCGAGCAGGTGCCCGCGATGGTCGAGCGGTATCGCACGATGGTCGCCGGCCAGGGCGGGCGCATTCACCGTCTCGAGGACTGGGGGCGGCGTCAGCTCGCCTACCCGATCGCCAAGGTGCATAAGGCGCACTACGTGCTCATGAACATCGAGTGCGGCAGCGAGACCCTTAACGAGCTCGAGCACGCGTTCAAGTTCAACGACGCTGTACTGCGCCATCTGATCGTGGCGATGCGCGAGGCCGTCGTTACCCCGTCGCCGATGATGAAGGAAGAGAAGGCGCGGGCGCTTCCGCCCCAGGGTGCGGGTGCACCCGTTGCACCACCAGCCGCCGCAGCGGGTGCGGCGCCGGCAACCTCGGCACACGTGGCCGATTGAGCGCGGCCACGTCGCGGTGCCGGTCAATGACGTCACCCTTGACGCGCGGCTCGCCGCCCGCGATGACTTGCGTTTCACTCCGGCCGGTGTCGCGGCGCTCGACTTTGAGCTGGCGCACGAATCGATGCAGATCGAGGCCAACGGCGAACGGCGCGTGGCCTGCGAGCTCGCGGCCGTCGCTCTCGGACCCATCGCCAAGGAGCTTGCCTCCATCGCAGTGGGAGAACAGCTTCGCTGCCGCGGCTTCCTCGCCCGTCGCTACCGCACCGGCGTCAGCGTCGCGCTGCACGTTAACGCATTCGAACGATTAGAAGGAAATTGACATGCCCCGCCCGATGGGAAGGAACTCCAGGAACGCCAAAGGCAAAGGCAAGGACGGCAAGCGCCGCGAACGCGGCAATAACCTGTTCAAGCGCAAGAAGTTCTGTCGCTTTACCGCCGAAGGCGTCAAGCAAATTGATTTCAAGGACGTCGATGTCCTGAAGGACTTCGTTCAGGAGAACGGCAAGATCATGCCGGCCCGTATCACCGGCACCAAGGCGCGCTATCAGCGTCAGCTGTCGACCGCGATCAAGCGCGCCCGCTTTCTGGCGCTGCTGCCTTATACCGATCTGCACTGACCGCGAGGGCCGAGATGCAAGTCATTCTGCTCGAAAAGGTACTCAACGTGGGCGACCTGGGCGAGGTTGTCAAGGTCAAGCCCGGCTTTGCACGCAATTACTTGATCCCGCAGGGCAAGGCTAAGCGCGCCACGCCGGAGAACCTGGTGCTGCTCGAGGAGAAGCGCGCCGAATTGGAAAAGATTGCGGCCGACAAGCTCACGCGAGCGCAGGAGGTGGCGGCCAACCTCGGTGGCGTCGCGATCCAGGTCACGCAGAAGGCCGGCGTCGACGGTCGGCTGTTTGGCTCGGTGACCAACGTCGACATTGTCGAGGCGCTCCAGGCCAAAGGCCACACGGTCGAGAAGGCAATGATCCGCATGCCCGACGGGCCGCTCAAGCACACCGGCGAATTCCCGTTGACTATTGCGCTGCAGACCGACGTCGTAGCCCAGATCACTGTCACGGTGATCGGGGACACGACCAACGCTCCCGCCTGAGGTTCGAGCAGGAGCGTCCCGCGCGCCTCGGCGAGGGCGCCCGGTGTCGTACCATGGAGCGCACGCCGGCGGCTTTAGGGAGACGAGGGTGACGCGCGACTTCCACCAGCTGTTCGATACGACGTCGTCGACGTTTACCTACGTGCTCGTCGATCCGCGGACGCGCGAGGCGGTCATCATCGATCCGGTCGACACCCACCTCGACGCCTACCTGCGCCTCTTCGAGCGCGAAGGATTGACCTTGCGCTATACGCTCGAAACCCATGCGCACGCCGACCACGTGACCTCGGCGGGGCTTTTGTGCCAGCGCACCAATGCCAAGTCCGCTGCGCCGGTACAGTGCGGAATCCTCCCCGCCGATTTGCAGCTCGACGACGGCGCGACGATCTGCTTCGGAGACGAGACCGTCCGGGCTCTGCACACCCCCGGGCACACTGCCGGATCAATGTCCTATCTGTGGCGTGACTGCGTCTTTACGGGCGACACGCTGCTCATCGCTGGCTGTGGCCGGACCGACTTCCAAAGCGGCGATCCAGGAACGCTCTACGACAGCATCACCGGCCGGCTCTTTACGCTGCCTGAGGCAACGCGCGTCTATCCGGCGCACGATTACCACGGGCGGACGGTATCGACGATCGGCGAGGAAAAGCGTTGCAATCCGCGGCTTGCGCGCAAGACACGCGAGGAGTTCGTGCACTTGATGAACTCTCTCGACCTGCCCAAACCGCGCTTGCTCGACACTGCCGTAGCGGCGAACCAACGCCTGGGTCTCGACATCCAGCAAGGCTGAAGTCGGCAACGGTCGCCCGACCGTAGCGGTGACCTGATAAAATTGTGGCGTTGCTTGCACGCCGCCGCCGATGCCCAACGACTCCCAGCTCGAAGCGCTCAAGCTACCCCCTCATTCGCCGGAGGCGGAGCAATCGGTACTGGGCGGATTGCTGCTGGAAAACGGCGCTGCGGACCGGATCGGCGACATCCTCGGCGGCGACGATTTCTACAGCGATGCTCATCGCGCAGTGTTCGACGCGATCATGCACCTGATCGCCGACAACAAACCGGCCGACGTCGTGACGGTCGCGGAAACCCTCGCCTCGCTCAAGAAGCTCGACTACATCGGCGGGATGGCGTACCTGGGGGCGCTCGTTGAAAACGTTCCCACGGCGGCCAATATCCGGCGCTACGCCGAGATTGTGCGGGAAAGGGCGATCCTGCGCCGGCTTGCGGCGGCAGGCGGGGAAATTGCCGATGCCGCCTACAACCCCATGGGCCGCAGCGTGCGCGAAGTTCTCGACCAGGCCGAGACCAAGGTATTCGAGATCGCCGAACACGGTGCGCGCGGGCAGCAAGGCTTCCAGGAGCTGCGGCCGCTGCTGACCCAGGCGGTCGAGCGCATCGAGCTCCTGTTTCACCGCGACAATCCCAGCGACGTCACCGGCGTGCCGACGGGATTTGCCGACCTCGATCGCATGACCTCCGGCCTGCAGGAGGGCGACCTCATCGTCATCGCTGGCAGGCCGAGCATGGGCAAAACGGCCCTGGCCCTCAATATCGGCGAACACATTGCGCTTTCGTCCAAGCTGCCGGTCGCGATCTTCAGCATGGAAATGGGCTCGATGCAGCTTGCGATGCGCTTGATTGGATCGGTGGGCCGGGTCGATCAGCACAAGGTGCGTACCGGGCAGCTCCTGCCTGACGACTGGGGGCGGCTCTCGGACGCTCTCGGCAGGCTATCCGAAGCGGCGATCCACGTCGACGAGACACCGGCGCTCAATGCGCTGGAGCTCCGCGCACGCGCGCGCCGGCTGGCGCGCCAATACGGCGGCAAGCTCGGCGCCATTGTCATTGATTACCTGCAGCTGATGCAGGCGGTCGCCCAGGGCGAGAACCGGGCAACGGAGATCTCGGAAATCTCGCGCTCGCTCAAGGCGCTGGCGAAGGAGCTCAAGGTTCCAGTCATGGCGCTCTCGCAGCTCAACCGTAGTCTCGAGCAACGGCCGAACAAGCGACCGATCATGTCGGATTTGCGCGAATGCGTGACCGGCGATACACCGGTGCTCCTCGTCGACGGACGACGTGTTCCAATACGGGAACTCGTGGGCACGATGCCCGAGGTATGGGCCATGTCCGCGGAGCGAAAGATCGTCGCGGCGAGAAGTGACCGCGTGTGGCCAGTCGGGGTGCGGCCAGTCTTACGCATCGTGCTCGCTAGCGGGCGCACAATCCGAGTTACCGCACGCCATCGACTTTATGGAGGTGGCGGCTGGACGAGGGCGGATGCGCTATGCATCGGCGATCGAGTCGCGCTGGCGCGGGAGTTGCCGCCTCCGCGCCTGCCGGTCGCCTGGCCTGAGCACCATGTCGTGTTGTTGGGTCAGCTTGTCGGGGACGGCAGCTATCTCAGCAACCAACCGCTCCGTTACACCACCGCTTCGGACGACAATAGCCGCGCCGTGCGCGAGGCGGCGGAAGCGTTCGGCGCAAAGGTTCGGCGCTACCGCGGCCGCGGGCTTTGGCACCAGTTGCTGATCAGCGGGAATGGCAATCATTGGGCTCCCCAAGGGGTCAACCGATGGCTTCGTGAGCTGGGGATCTTCAACCAGCGGTCGCACGAAAAGCGCTTGCCGCGCGACGTGTTCCGGCTTTCAAACGACCAGACCGCGCTACTGCTGCGGCACTTGTGGGCGACGGATGGCTCGGTTTCGCCGCGCCGCGCCGGCAGCAAAGGCGCCGGTCGCATCTACTTCAGTACTTCAAGCCCCGGTCTTTGCTCGGATGTCTCCGCTCTGCTTCTGCGTCTTGCTATCGTCGCACGCGCTCGCATGGTCGTGCAAAAAGGCTATCGACCGGTGTACACGGTCGATGTTTCAGGTTCGTCGCAGCAGCTTCGGTTTCTCGATACCGTGCGAGCGTTCGGCCCGCGCGTGGGACCCGCGCTGGCTTTGCGCGCCGTACTGGATGCAACGACGCCCAACACGAACGTTGATACGATGCCGATCGAAGTATTCCAACAAGTAAAGGCCATCATGCGCACGAAAGGCATCAGTCAGCGCGCCATGGCGGCTCGCCGCGGTACTGCCTACGGAGGTTCCGCGCACTTCAGCTTTGCGCCGTCCCGCACGCTGCTGTCGGAGTACGCTACACTGCTCGATGCCCCGGAGCTGGATGAACTGGCCCGGTCAGAAGTGTTCTGGGATCGTGTGGTCGGTATCGCGTCCGATGGCGAGGCGGAGGTGTTCGATCTCACGGTTCCGGGGCCCGCATCGTGGCTCGCCGACGGCATCGTCAATCACAACTCGGGCGCGATCGAGCAGGACGCGGACGTCATCCTCTTCATCTATCGCGACGAGGTCTACAACGAAGATACGCAGGACAAGGGCGTCGCCGAAATCATCATCGGCAAGCAGCGCAACGGGCCGATTGGAACCATCCGGCTCGCGTTTCTCGGCGAATACACGCGCTTCGAGAGCTTGGCCTCGCCCAGGAGCTACTGATTGCACCCCTGCTGATCGCCGACGGTGACATTGCCACGACGTGGATCCTGGCGCGTATCCTGACCCAGGGCTTCGGCGATGTCGAAGTCCGCATTGCGGACCGGCTTTTTGGCGCAGACATAAACCGCGATGCAATCATCGTGTCGCGCCTTTGTGACCCGGGATTCCGCTGGTTGCCTGGCTATCTCCACGAGCGCGGTCTGCGCTACGGCTACTTCCTGGACGATAACTTCTGGGAACTCGATGCCTCGGTTGATCGCCATCTCGCACCATACTTTACCAACCCCGCCGTAATCGAGACGCTCGACGGATTCGTCGCTGGCGCGGGTGTCGTGCTGGTGATGTCGAAACGGCTCCGGGACTACATCGCGCGTCGCCATCCGTCGGCGCGCGTCGAGTACATCGTACCCGGCGTCGATCTTGACCGGATTGCGGCGTCCGCCGCCGGCGCGAAGCCCGATTCGCGCCCGAATGGTGAGCTGCGCATCGGCTATCCAACGACGCGTCGCACCACCGTCACCGACCTGCTCGTGGGGGTGATCGCAGCGATGCGCGAAGCACACCCCGATCGCGTGTACTTCGAGTTCGTAGGCTGGGTGCCGGACGAGGTGGCAAACGCAGACAATGTGCGTGTGCATCCACATATTGACAACTACGATGACTATACCGCCCACGCGCTCGCTCGCCGCTGGGATGTCGGCATCGCACCCCTGATAGGTAGTCTGTTCGAAGGCTTCAAGACCCAGGTCAAGTACCGCGAGTATGGGGCGTTCGGCGTGGCGGGGGTCTACAGCGCGGTCGCACCCTACGTCGACTACGTCGATGACGGGGTCACGGGCCTCCTGGTCGAGAATACGGTCGCCGCCTGGGCGGCTGCGCTCGATCGCATGGTCCGGTCCCCAGAACTGCGCGCCACGATTGCCGCCCACGCGGGGGAGGATGTACGTCGCCATTATCATCAGCGCGACACCGCGGAGCAGATGCGCCGTTGCCTGCTCGAGATTGCTCCGCTGCATGCCTGACATGCCATGGCAAAGGTCATCACTACCGTTCCCCCTGTTTCGCGTCGGCGTCAATGACCGCGCCGCCGGTCCGCCCCGGCGTTCCCGGGCGCAACGATCCCTGCGTCTGCGGCAGCGGGCGCAGGTACAAGGAATGCTGTGGTCGGTTGCAGGAGCCAGACCCCCGAGAGGCAGCGAAACCGCTGATGGAGGCGGCGCTGGCAGCGCAGCGGGTGCGCAATTTCCAGCGTGCGCGCGAGCTCTACCGCAAGGCGCTTGCGCTTGCGCCGAACGAGGCCGATGCACTGCACATGCTGGGGGTCGTCTGTTACGAACTGGGCGAGGACACCGAGGCGCACGCGTTCATTTTGCGTGCCCTGGAGTTGACAGGCTGGGGCATCGCGAGCTACCGGCACAATCTGGGGCTCGTCGTGGGTCGGCTTGCCAGCGTGAACGACAGGCGCCGAGTCGGGAACACGCAAGTTCGCTACCGCGACTGGCGCACCACGCGCGGGACGGCTCGTAACGGTGGCTCCCCCAAGGTCGCGGTGGTCATGCCCTGCTTTAACCATGCCGCATTCGTCGAGCGCGCGCTCGCCTCGGTCTTCACGCAGACCTATCGCCACGTCGAGCTTGTCGTCATCGACGACGGATCGAGCGACGATTCGGCCGACGCGGTGCGGCGCGCGCTCAAGCATTCACCTTTCCCGTCACGCTTTGTGTCCCGCCCGAACCGGGGAGCGGCCGCGACCATCAACGAAGGCGTGACCCAATCCGATGCCACGTACGTGAACCTCCTCAACTCAGACGACGCGTTTACTCCGGATCGGCTGCAGATGATGGTTGACGCCATCGCCGCCCAGGGCTTCGCTTGGGGCTTTTCCGACGTCGAAGTCATCGCCGCCGACGACCGGGCAGCGGACCCGCTGCGCGACGCGCGCGCTCTCGGGACGCTGATCTTGCAAGGCGCGATTCCGCTCAAGCTCAGCTTTGGCTTCGCCCTGTTGGAAGCCAACGTGGCGATATCGAGTGGAAACCTGTTCTTCTCGCACGAGTTATTCGACCGGCTCGGGGGCTTTCGCGACTTTCGCTACAACCACGACTGGGACTTCTGCCTGCGCGCGCTCCGCTTTGCCGAGCCGCGCTACGTTCGGACACGAACCTATCGCTATCGCCTGCACGGCGCGAACACCATCACCGAGTCCGCCTCCCATGCGCGAGTCGAAGCCGACGACGTGATACGCGATTATCTGCAATGGGCCACAACGTCGGCATCGAGCGTATCGGAATGGACGCCGTGCGTAGCGAACTGGGGCCAACTGTTCGTCATCCAGCTGCTCGAAGCGGGGATGGCCGAGGTGCTCGCTCCACAGCAACTGCGAACGATCGTTGCAAACCTGATAGGCGACGCCGTCGCGCCTACGCCAAGCCGGGATGCCTGCCACGAGGCGCCGGCTGCGAGCCGCGGCACCTGATATGATTGGTCGCCATGCCGACGCTTGCCCCTTCGCCTCTCCCTCCCCCCATCGACGTCGATGGCGTGACCTTCATTCCCGGCAGCACACGTCAGCAACGGTGCTGCAGCGTCTGCGGCACGAAGGCGATGCACCCGGTGGTGCTTGAAGTTCCGTCGCTGGCTGATCCGCAGCTCACACTTACGCTCCTGCGTTGCACGACCTGTGGCAGCGCGTTCTACGAGCCTCCCGGAATACGCGACTTCAGCGATCTGGGTCAGGAGCGAAACGACTTTTGGCGCTTCTATGTTGAAGTGGGTGGCGGAGTGTGGGAGACGATCTGGCCGATCCTCGCTGTCGCCACTGGCGGTTCGCTGCTCGATGTCGGATGCGGATTCGGATTCGCGCTTGATTTCTGGACGCGCATGGACCGCGGCGAGGCCTGTGGCGTCGAGTTGGCGGATTACGGCGCAATCGGCGCGCAGAAGCTTGGCGTCACGATCTACTCGGAGCTCCTGGAGCGCTGCGCGCCGCTGAGCGGTCGCCGCTTCGACGTCGTCTTCGCATCGGAGGTCATCGAGCATGTCCCCGACCCGCGGGCGTTCGTGGCGTTGCTCGGACGCTGGCTAGCCGACGACGGCGTGTTAATCCTGACGACTCCCAACGCGGCGTTCATTGCTCCGGAAAACCGGTCGACGACTCTGCTCGCGGCGCTCGCGCCCGGATTCCACGGTTTCCTGCTCTCACCGCAGGCGTTCGAGGATGCCGCCCGTGCAGCCGGCTTTCCGCACGTCCGCGTTCTGGCGTTCAACGAACGCCTATTCCTCTGGGCATCGCGGCGCCAGATCGACATCAACCTCGATTATGTGACGATGCGCGGCCCGTACTTTCAATTTCTCGAGTCGCGACTTGGTGCGACGGATACCGACATCTCGGTTTGGCAAGGGTATGCCTATCGCTACTTGCGCGATCTGGTCAACACTGGCCAGTTTGCCGACGGTCAGCGCGTCGCTGAACTTTTGTGCGCCGCAGTGGTGCGAAGTCATGGCGTGGACGCGCTCGATCCGGCCAAAACTGCTCCGCGCTTCGCCGCCGCCACGACGCTGGTTGAGAGCGGCAGAATTGGACCGTTTTTTCTACCCGGCCTCTACTATCTGCTGGGGGAACTCGAGCGGCGTGGGCGACGTGACTTGCAGCGCGCACGGGTGTTTTATGCGGGCGCTGTGGCGGCAATCGCGGCCTGCGCGCGAATCGGCAGCATCTTCCATCTCGAGGCGATATCGACGTACTGGCCCTCTCGCATCGCGCTTGCGAAGATCGATCTCAAGCAGGGCCACCTCGCCGCGGCGGCTGAAACGGCCACTCGTCTGGCTGCAACGGGCGATGACTGTACTGCGGCCAATGCGTTTGCGCTCGCACCGCCCTCGGTCATGGAATCGTTCGCGCCGAAGGTGGCTGACGCCTGCCTTGCCCACGGCGCAGTGCGCGAAGCGGTGAGCGTCAATGACGCGTATCGCGGCTACGTTGCCAGGCGCTATGGCAAGACCATGCTCGAGGCCGCCGGCATCGAAACAGCGCTCGGCGGGTCTGCGGTCGCCATGCCGCTTGATCCGCTGTTCCCGCTATGGTTCGAGGGCGCGCGCACCGCGGCCGCGGCGGGCGGAATCGCCCCGGACAGCGCGGCGCTCCTCGCCGTGATACGGCTGGGCGAGAAGTTCGCCGCCCATCCGGTCTGCGGGCAGCGGCTGCGCGAGCGCGCGGCGAGCGCGCGCGAGCGCGCAGGCACATCGCCTCCCAAGGTCGTGTTCGAGATGGCGCTCACGCGCCTGCAACCGGGCCGCTGACCAGGGCCGCGCGGCGCCAGCCCGGGACTCCCTCGCCGCCGTCAGCGCTGGGCACGACCGCCCGAACCTGGCGCCTCCATTTCCCACGGTAAGCTGCGCGTGAGCAGCACGTTGAGCAGGTTGTCCTGGAAGTTGACGTTGCCGGTGAGGCTGTCGTGGTGCTCGCAAAGAAAGAACCAGTACGCAATCGGGATGAAGCTGTCCTCGGTCTGCGGCGCAGACGGATCGAGCGTTTCACGCGCAAGCAAGGACGGCTTCGTCACGCTGCCATCTCCGGGTTCGAGCATCAGATCCCGGTACGAGACGCCCGGGACGCGAGCGCGGATCTGATCGGGATAAAGTCGTGTCACCGGCGTGCCACCGATGTTCTCCAGCAGCAGCCGCGCCGGCGTCAGATCGCAATCGCCACCGAAGAGCACGTAACGAATCTGCGTCGGGGGCTCTGGCGTCGAGAGTGCCCAGAGGAAGCGCCGAGCGCGCTCCAGGCGGTAGTCGAAGTAGCGACCGAGCGCAGTGTAATAGGCATCGGCATCGGCACCGCGCGTGGCGCGGATGCGCGCTTCCACCGCGGGATCGAAGATCGACCAGCGATAGTGCCGCCAAGTTGCGCCGTCGAACAGATCATCATGCAGGACGTGGCCGGAAACATCGAGCAGCCAGGTCACCAGCGGGTGCGGGAACAGCTCATAGCCGGAGGGCAGCGTCGCCAGCGCTTCCTGCGGGATGCGGCCGAAGCCGATTGCCTCGCCGCTGAGGAAGGCGTGCAGGGACGATACCGAGCCCATGTTCGGCGTGCCCAGTAGGATCAGTTTGCGCACACGTGACGTGCCGTAGAGCGTGAGCTGCGACTCGCGGCCATCGAGCACGTCGGCCGTGCCATAGCGCTGGTAATAACGCGCCACGAGTCCGCCCATGCTGTGGGCGACGATGTCGACGCGCAGCAAAGGATTGCCATAATCGTGCCGGATCATCTCGATCAGGCGGTCGAGCCCGCCCGCCGTCACGACGTTGTCCTGGCGCCAGTCATACGGGAAGAGGTAGTAGCGTCGCTCGCCCGGTTTCGGCGCTACGCCCACGACGCCGGGGACGTAGCCGCCGAAATCGCGCAGCGTGGCGATGATCTTGCCGTAAAAGTCCTGGCCGAGCGCGGCATCGGCGATGTCGAACGCTTCGAGATTGTCGGGCCGCACCGCGAACGTCGTGCGATCGAAATCGAGGGCGAGCTGGTGGTAGTCGCCAAACAGGATCATCCGCGCCGATCCCGGCCAGACCTCGACGCCGGTCGTGCGGTCGCGCAGTTTTGACCCGAACAGGCCGGGTATGAGGATGACCGGAGTCGTATCGGCGAACTGCGTGCCCGCGCGATACAGCCGTCCGAGATCCGGGCCGGCGGGCGATTTGGTGCACGCGGCGAGCGCCAGCGCAGCAAGCGCAAGGCAGCGAGCGAGTCGCGGCGACATGCTCACCCGCGCATTGTACTGCGCGACCGCCCGGCTACAGGATCTCCGCCGCCCGATCGGCCAGCCGCGAACGTTCGCCGCGCAGCAGCGTGATATGGCCGCTGTGCGACCAGCCCTTGAAGCGGTCGACGACGTAGGTGAGCCCCGAGCTCCCCTCGGTGAGGTACGGCGTGTCGATCTGCGCGATGTTGCCAAGGCATACGACCTTGGTGCCCGGTCCGGCGCGGGTGATCAGCGTCTTCATCTGCTTGGGAGTAAGGTTCTGCGCCTCGTCGATGATAAGGAACTTGTTGATGAAGGTGCGGCCGCGCATGAAGTTGAGCGATTTGACCTTGATGCGCGAGCGGATCAGGTCGCGCGTCGCGGCGCGGCCCCATTCGCCGGCCTCGTCGTCAGTCTTGTTGAGCACATCGAGGTTGTCCTCGAGCGCCCCCATCCACGGATTCATCTTTTCTTCCTCGGTGCCGGGCAGGAAGCCGATGTCCTCGCCGACTGGGACCGTAACCCGTGTCATGATGATCTCCGAATAGACCTTGAACTCCAGCGTCGTCATCAAACCGGCGGCGAGCGTAAGCAGCGTCTTGCCGGTGCCGGCTTGACCGAGCAGGGTCACGAAGTCGATGTCCGGGTTCATGAGCAGGTTGAGGGCGAAATTCTGCTCCCGGTTGCGCGCGGTAATACCCCATACGTTGTTCTTGTGATGGGAATAGTCGCGCAGGGTCTGCAGCAGGGCGGTGCGCCCCGAGACCTCCTTGACGATCGCGAACAGTGGCGTCTCGCCAGGGCCTTTCGTTTCCTGGAAGATGAATTCGTTGATGAGCAGGCTGTGGCACAGGGGACCGGTCACGCGGTAGTAGGTATGGCCGCCCTGTTGCCACGATTCCACGCCCTTGCCGTGGCGATCCCAGAAATCCGCCGGCAGCTCGCGCATGCCGCTGTACAGGAGGTCAGTATCCTCCAGCACCTTGTCGTTGAAATAATCCTCGGCCGCAATGCCTACCGCGTGCGCCTTGATGCGCATGTTGATGTCCTTCGACACCAAGATGACGCTGCGCTTCGCATGCATGCGCTGCAGGTGCATCACCACCGCGATAATCTGGTTGTCGGCCTTGCCACCGGCTAGCGACGGGGGCAGCACCGTCGAGATCGCCTCGGTTTGGAGGAACAGGCGGCCGCTCGCCGCACCGCCACTCGCCGGCTTGAGGGGAATCCCCGCCGCGATATTGCCGCCGCTGATGGCCACCGCCGCCGTCACCAACTCGTCGAGATAACGCGACGCCTGGCGCGCATTGCGCGCGACTTCGGTGACACCCTTCTTGTTGTTGTCGAGTTCCTCGAGCGTGAGAATCGGCAGATAAAGGTCGTGCTCTTCAAAGCGGTATAGGCTGGTGGGATCGTGCATCAACACGTTGGTGTCGAGCACGAACAGCTTGGGAAGTGAGGTCTTGCTGGTCTTGGTGATTTGCGGGGCGAGACGAAGTTTGCGCTCGACCATGGGCCTCCTTGGGGCAGTGGCGGTGAACAGCGACGCTCCTCCGCATCCTAGACTAGCCGTCGGCGAAAACACAAGACTTTGTGGTTGCGGGAGCTCTTCGAGGCTAGCGATTGTGGCGCGAAGGGCACACCCCACGGGCGCCTGTGTTACAGCGATTTGACGGCCTCGAGCACCTCGGCAGCATGGCCGGGCACCTTGACGCCGCGCCACTCGCGCACCAGAACCCCTTTGCCGTCGATGACGAAAGTGCTCCGCTCGATGCCGCGCACCTGCTTCCCGTACATGTTCTTCATCTTGATGACGGCGAATTGAGTGCACAACTTCTCGTCGCCATCGGCCAGCAACTCGAAGGGAAAATTCATCTTGGCCTTGAAGTTCTGGTGTGACTTCTGGCTGTCGCGGGAGACGCCGACCACCACTGCGCCAAGCTTGCCGAACTCTTTGTACAGGTCGCGGAACTGCGCCCCCTCTATCGTGCACCCGGGCGTGTTGTCCTTGGGGTAGAAATACAGCACCACAGGGTGACCCCGGTGCGCCGACAGCGTGAACGTGCCGGCGGTGGAGGGGACCGAGAAATCGTCGACTTTCTTCGCGGTCATGGCGGGGTCAGGCCGCTTGGGCCAGGTCGACGTCGCCGAGGAACTCCCGGCCCTGGCAGAGCAGCGTTCCGCTGCGCCCGGGCACCGTGCCCAGAGCGACTTCGCAGCGCGGCAGCGCGAGCGCGTGCAGCGTCTCGTAGAGCGAGCGCATCGGCACCAGCTGGTAGCCCTGCGCCTTCCAGCCGGTGAGCAGGCGTTCGAACGCGGGCGCGAGGCGCATGCCCTCGAGCTCGGCGTGCAGTGTGAACACGTGGCCGCCCTTCGGCGGTGTCGCCGTCAGCGCCAGCAGCCGGTCGGCGACGGTTTCCTCATCAATTCCGTCGCTGCCGATCATTTCGTCGAGAGTCGGCAGGGTCGTCGGCAGCTGCGGGCAGCGAATCAGCTCGGCGTTCCATACCGGCAGGTGCGGATACTGCCCGCGCCCGTCCGAGCAGTACTCGAAGCCAAGCTCCTGGGTGAGGCGCATGGCGTGCGCGTTCATCTGCCAGCCTGCGGCACCATGCAGGCGCGGTGGCTCCCCGAAGACGTCGGCGAAGCGATCGCAGCCAAGCTGCATCTGCCTGCCGGTCCATTCGGAGTCGGCACCATCGAGGCCGTCTTGCCACTTGACGTGATCCCAGGCATGGAGCCCGACTTCGAAGCCCTCGTCGCGCGTTCGGCGCATGATGTCGCCCGCACGCCGCCCGATGTCGGGACCGGGCAGCAGCGTGCCGTAGAGGAGCGTCTTGAGGCCGTAGTGACGCACGACCGAAGTGCGCTGTACCTTGCGCATGAACCCCGGGCGAAATACGCGCCGGATCGCGCGCCCGGTGTGATCCGGGCCGACGCTGAACAGAAATGTCGCGCCCGCATCGTGGCGACGCAGGATCTCGAGCAGGCGCGGTACGCCCTCGCGCGTACCGCGCAAGGTGTCGATGTCGATCTTAAGGGCGAGGAACATGGTCTGCCGCCGGACGAATGGCGCGGCCCCCGGATGCAAAATTTTACGCCACGAGTTTATTGGGAAAAACGGCGTCGCGTCATTCCACGAGCGCACGCGCGTCCGCAACCTGGCCGCGATAGGCGTCGAAGATGCGCCGCAGCGAATCGTCCAAGGTAACCGCCGGACGCCAGCCCAGGTCGGCGCATGTGTTGTCGATCTTGGGCACCCGGTGCTGCACGTCCTGATACCCGCTGCCATAGTACGCGTCCGCCGTCGTCTCGACCAGCTGCACCTCCGCCGCGCTGTCCCGGTATTCCGGATAGGTCAGCGCCAGGTCGAGCATCATGCGCGCGAGCTCGCGTACCGAGCAGTTGTTCTCCGGGTTGCCGATGTTGTAGATCTTGCCGCTCGCGACACGCCCATCGTTGGCGATGATCTTGAGCAATGCGTCGATACCGTCGTCGATATAGGTAAAGGTACGCTTCTGCGTGCCGCCATCGACCAGCTTGATCTGCTCGCCACGAACGATGTGACCGAGGAACTGGGTGATGACGCGCGAGCTGCCTTCCTTCGCCGTGTTGATCGAGTCGAGGCCGGCGCCGATCCAGTTGAACGGCCGGAACAGCGTGTAATCGAGCCCTTCCTGCATGCCGTAGGCGTGAATTACCCGATCCATCAGCTGCTTGGCGCAGGCGTATATCCAGCGCGGCTTGGCGATCGGCCCGAGGACCAAGTCGGACGCTTCGGGGTCGAACTCGGCGTCATGGCACATGCCATACACCTCGGAGGTAGACGGGAAGACGACCCGCTTCCGGTGCCGCACGCAAGCCCGCACGATGGGGAGGTTCGCTTCGAAATCAAGCTCGAACACGCGCAAGGGTTCGCGCACGTACGTCGCCGGCGTCGCGATCGCCACCAGCGGCAGGACGGTGTCGCATTTCTTGATGTGATACTCGATCCACTCCCGGTTGATGGTGATGTCGCCCTCGAAAAAATGGAAGCGTTTCTCGGACAGCAGATCGGTGATGCGATCGGTCTGCATGTCCATGCCATAGATCTCCCAATCGGTCGCGGCGATGATCCGCTGGGAGAGATGGTGGCCGATAAAGCCGTTGACGCCGAGAATGAGGATTCTGCGCATAAGGGCGAATGCCGGAAGCGGCAGGGCCGGCGAACCGGGATTCTACTCGCGCCGCCTAGGAGGGCCAAACCGCGCCCCGCGCTTCAATCGCCAAGAGGGATCGGCACGCTGCCGCAGACGTGGGCGAGCGACGCAGCGCTTACCGCCACGCCGTCGACTTCAAGCGCGCGCACCGCCAGGGTGCCTCCGGCGCCGCAGTGGGCGACCATTTCGCCCTGATCGATGGTCAATGACGGCGTGCCCGTCGCCGCTGCCAAGGGGTCGCGGATGCGGCTTCGCAGCAGGCGCGCCGGCCGCCCGCGCAAGCGGGTGCGCGCGCCAGGATACGGTGGCGCGACCGCGCGCACGAGGTTGTGTATGACGCCCGCCGACTGCGACCAGTCGACGACGCCGTCCCCCGGTTTGCGGCCGCCGAAGTACGTGGCCGCAGCGCGATCCTGGCCACGCCGCGGCGCGGTGCCGGCCACGAGCGCGGGAAGCGCGCCATGCAGGGTGAGTTCGGCGGCGACGGTCACCTTGTCGAAAACCTCCTTCGCGGTATCGTCGGGCAGAATCGGTACCGCAGTCTGCGCCACGATGTCGCCCTCGTCGGGCTTTTCGGTCATGTAATGCAGCGTTGCCCCGGTCTGGGTCTCGCCGTGGATGAGCGCCCAGTTCACCGGCGCGCGGCCGCGATACTTGGGCAGAAGCGATCCGTGCACGTTGAGCGCACCGCGCGGCGCAAGGGCCAGGAGCGGAGCCTTCAGCAGCAGGCGATAGTAGAACGAAAAAAGAAAATCGGGCCTGCAAGCGGCGACGCGGGCGGGCAAATCACCAGCATTCGGATCGAGCGGTGCGATCGCCGGGATGCCGTAGTCGGCGGCGCTGTCGGCTACGCTGTCGAACCAGATCTGCTCTTGCGGCTGGTCGGCATGGGTGATCACCAGCGGCACCTCGATGCCGTGCGCGAGCAGCGTCTTGAGGCAGCGCACGCCCACGTTGTGGTAGGCGAAGACGACGGCGCGGGTCACGGTGGCGGCGCGTCGCCTGCGTCGCGCTCGAGCACCGCCCGGATCGTGTACCGCGGGCGCTCCCGCACCTGCTGGTAGATGCGGCCGACGTACTCCCCGACGAGGCCGAGACCGAAAAGCACCATGCCGAGCAGAAAGAAGGCAAGGATGTCGCGGTCCCACAGGGTTTCGAAACCCGCGCGCCACCCGGCTCGCAGCAGACGCTCAGCGATGACGATGAGGTAGGTAATGACCGCGCCGACCGAGACGAGCATGCCGAACATCGAGAACAGTTGCAGCGGCACCAGAGAAAAACCGGTGATAAGGTCGAAGTTGAGTCGAATCAGCCGGTAGATCGAGTATTTCGATTCCCCGGCGACGCGCTCGGCGTGCTCGACCTCGACTTCGGTCGGATCGTGCGCGTAGGTGTATGCGAGTGCCGGAATGTACGTGCTCATCTCGCGCGATGCGGCGATCGCGCGCACGATGTCACGACTGTAGGCGCGCAGCATGCACCCCTGGTCGGTCATCTTGATCCGCGTGACGCGTTCGCGTACGCGGTTCATCAACCGCGACGCGGCGCGCCGCCATAACGAGTCCTCGCGCTTGCGGCGGATGCCTCCGACATAATCGTGTCCGGCGTCCATCACGGCAAGTAGCTTGGCAATCTCTTCCGGTGGATTCTGCAGGTCTGCATCCAGGGTGACGATCCGCTCGCCGCGGCAATGGTCGAAGGCGGCGACGATGGCCATGTGCTGGCCATAGTTGGCGTGAAACAGAATCACCCGGGTGACGTCGGGCCGGCGCAAGAACGCATCCTTGAGCATGGCCGCCGAACGGTCACGGCTGCCGTCATCGACGAACAGCACTTCATACGAAACGCCGAGATGGTCGAGCGCGGGATAGAGGCGGTCGAACAGCGCCACGAGTCCCGCTTCCTCGTTGTAGACGGGGATCACGACCGACACCTGGGGCGACGGGGTCATTTCCGGGCGGCACCTATTACCGCGCCGACCGCGTCGCAGACCCGATCGACGTCGGCTTCGGTCATTCCCGCATGCAGGGGCAGCGACACGGTCTCGCGCGCAATGCGCTCGGCATTGGGAAACTGTCCTTCCCGCCCTCCATAGTGCCGCCCCAGGGTGCACAGATGCAGCGCCTCGTAGGACACGCCGGTGCCGATGCCGCGTGCCTCCAGGGCGTCGCGGAAGCCGCGGCGTGAGATGGTCAGTGAGTCGAGCGGCAGCAGGACGCAGAACATGTTCCAGGAATAGCCCTCGTCGTCGACGCTGTGGGGCGGGAGTACGCCTACCGCCTGGGTCGCGAAATTGGCGAAATAGCGCCTGGCCAGAGCCCGGCGCTGCGCCAGGAACTCTGGCAGGCGCTCGAGTTGGCTGCAGCCGATGCACGCATTCACGTCGGCCAGGTTGAATTTGCCCCCCGGGTAGGCCACGTCACGCGTCCGGTCCGGCAGGTAGGTGATGCCGTGAAAGCGCAATGCCTCGATCTGCTTGGCCTCGGCCTCGTCGTTGACCACCAGCGCGCCACCCTCGATCGACGTGATGTTTTTGTTCGGATGAAAGCTGAAGGTGGTGAGGTCGCCGAAGGCACCGACGTTGCGGCCTTTCCAGCGCGAGCCGAGGACGAGCGCGGCGTCTTCGATGACGCGCACACCGTGTCGCCGCGCCAGCGCGAGCAGCGCATCCATGTCGACCAGCGCGCCCGGATAATGCGTCGGAACGATCGCCCGGGTGTGCGGTGTGATCGCAGCCTCGACTTGGCGCAAGTCGATATTGCGGGTCACGAGTTCGCAATCGACAAAAACGGGTCTCGCCCCGACCTTGACAATCATGTTGAGCACGGTGAAGAAGCTCTGTGCCGAGGTGATCACCTCGGCGCCGGGCCCGATGCCGGAAACCTGCAGTGCAACCTCCACCGCGGCGGTGGCCGATGTCAGCACCCGGACCGGCCGGCCGGCGCAGAATGCCGACAGCTTGGTCTCGAAAGTCTGGACCCATGGGCCGCTGGCGATGTGTCCCGAACGCAGCACCTCACCGACCGCGGCAAACGTCGCCTCGTCGAGCAGTGGACCGGCGAACTTGAGGTAGCTCGGCATCACGAGCGCGCCACAAGCCACACGCCGACGACGATAAAGCCGACGCCGAGCCAGCGTGAGAGCGTCACCGATTCGCCGAACAGGTAGTGCGCGGCGACGGCATTGACGACATAGCCCAGCGACAGCATCGGATAGGCGATCGACACCGGGACGCGCGATAGGCCGATGAGCCACACCACCACGCTCACGACGTAACAGGCGAGTCCGCCGGCGATATGCGGCTCGAGCGCCATGCGGCCGAATTGCGCCGGCCAGTTGTCCGCGGTGAGCGTAATCACCCCCAGGACGTTGGTGCCGGCCTTGAGCAGGAGCTGTGCGCCGGCGTTGAGCAGCACGCCGGTGAGCAGAAAGTAAAACGCAATCCAGGTCATCCGCGCCGGGCGACTATAACGCGGCGCGGATCGCGTCCCAGCTCGACCATCGCCACGCCGTCGCGCTGCAGTTCGTCGAATTCTTCCGGCTGCATGATTGCATAGGCCTGGTCGGCCGCCTCCCAGCGGCGGCGCCAGTCGGCAACGCTGTCGATCGCCTTCTCCGGCTCGCTCGTGAGGCCCATCGCCAGCTCATCGTGATGATCGACCGGTATGACCGTTCGTCCGAGATAATAGGGCAAGGTTTGATCGTACATCCGGATCGTATAGAACGGCACGTCGCGGCGCAAAGGCCCGTGAGCGGCGACCACGCGTGCCAGGATCGGTTCGGTTGAATGCGACTCCGCAAGCTCGTCATGGCCGGTTAGCACCAGTTGCGCGCCGAGGAGCGAGGTCAGCGACACCGCCAGCACCGCGGCCGTGCGTTTGCCGCGGCGGAGCCACCACCAGCCCAGGGCGCCGCCAAGGAATCCGCAGGCGCAACCGGCCTTGATCCACGGCCCGTAGCGCAGAAGCGGCTGCAGCGGCTGCCGCGCATCGGCGAAATAGGCGGCCACCGGCGTGTAGGCGAGCATCACCAAGAGCGTGAAGAGTCCAGCGGCGACGACCAGTGGCAGGGTCAGCCGCGCGAGCCGCGTGTCGGACAGGGTGAGCAATTGCCAGCCGATGACGAGCGCCAACGCCGGAAAGATCGGCAGGATGTACGACGGAAGCTTCGATCCCGACGCACTGAAGAACAAAAAAATGACTGCCGACCACACCAGGGCAAAGCGCTGCCAGTTGAAACGGTTCGCTGCTTCAGGGGCGTCGCGCCAGGCGCGGTACGCGTTCCACGCGAATACGCTGAGCCAGGGCAGTATGCCGCCGATCAAGATCGGCACGAAGTACCACCACGCGCCTTCGCGTCGGTGCTCGGTGGTGAGAAAGCGCGTGAAGTGCTCGTGGATGAAGAAAAATTGAAAAAATTCGGGATTGCGCACCGACACGACGGCGAACCAGGGGACGGCAAGCAGGCAGAAGACGATGGCACCGGAGACCAGGTGCAGCCGCCGCCACAGCGCCCAGTCGCGTTGCAGCAGGGTGTAGACGACCAGTGCCGCACCGGGCAGCACGATGCCGATCAGGCCTTTCGACAGTGTCGCGAGCGCCATGGCCGCCCACGCCGCCCACATCCACCATCGCGTTTCGCGCGGCGAAGCGGCCGCGCCCTGGGCGATGAACAAGCTGCCCAGGGCAACGCTCATGCACAGCGTAAGTCCGGCATCGAGCGTGAGGATGTGCGCGTTGAGCACGTACCAGAGGCAACCGCCGAGCGCGGTCGCGCTGTACAGACCCAGCAGCGATCCACCCAGGCGCAACCCGACGTAACCGATGAACAGCACGCCGAGATAGCCGGACAGCGCCGGCCACAGCCGCGCCGTCCAGTGCCGCACGCCGAACGCTTCGTAGGTCGCGGCGGTCAGCCAGTATTGCAGCGGCGGCTTTTCGAAATACTTGATGCCGTCGAGCCGCGGCGTCACCCAGTCGCCGCTGACGGTCATTTCGCGCGGAATCTCGGCGTATCGACCTTCGTCGGGATGCGCCAGCCTGCGGTAATCGAGGTTCGCGAACCAGACCAGGGTAAAGACGGCCAGCAGCAGCCATGTGCCGCGCTGTGTCAGCGGAGCAACGGGCTGGTCCGGGGTAGGGGCTGAAGGTACGGACATCGCGAAGGCGGCGATTCTACCGCGTTCGCGCCACGCGCGACCGTGTTAAGCTGCCGCGGACAAGTGCGCGAGGTTCTTGCTCCAATCTGTTCGCCAATGTCCAATCCGGATCGGATCGACATCATCGGCGCCACCGACGGCGACCTTGACGCCGTGGCGGCACTCGCCCGGACCATCTGGCGCAAGCACTATCCGGGCATCATCACACTCGAGCAAATCGAATACATGCTCGACCGCGGCTATTCCCGCGCGGCGCTGGGACGGTTCATCACCGAGAAAGGCGCGGGTCTCGATCTCGCCCATGTCGACGGTCGCCTCGTCGGATTCTCGGCCTACCATGGCGGTGACGACCGCGACGAACTCAAGCTCGACAAGCTCTACGTGCATCAGAATTTCCACCGCCGCGGGGTGGGCCGACGCCTGATCGAAGCCGCCGCGACGGCAGCGCGGGCACAGCATCGTGCAACGGTCATCCTCAGCGTGAACAAGAACAACGCGCAGGCGATTAACGCCTACTTGCGCAACGGCTTCGTCGTGCGCGAGGCCGTGGTCGTCGACATCGGCGGCGGGTTCGTGATGGACGACTACATCATGGCCAAGCGGTGGGATTGCTGACGCGTCTTGCCCGCAGGGCGTCGATTCGCTACCATGCCCTGGCCTAGCTGAATGGAAGAAACCTGCTCGAACCGCCGGGGCCCGCCTGGCGGTTGCGTTTTTTGGAAGTGACGATGGCGCCCGCGCTCACGCTCTACGATAACTACACGCGCAGCTTTCGCCCCTTCGAGGCACTCGGCAGCGGACCGGTCCGACTCTACACCTGCGGTCCGACGGTCTACGACTACCAGCACATCGGCAACTTCCGCACCTTTCTGTTCGAAGACCTGCTCAAACGCGTACTGGAGTGGAACGGCTACGCGGTGCGGCACGTCATGAACATCACCGACGTGGGCCATCTCACCTCGGACGCGGATACGGGCGAGGACAAGATGGTGGCCGGCGCACGGCGCACGGGCAAGAGCGCGTGGGAAATCGCGGCGCTCTACACCGAGGCATTCCTCGAGGACATGAGGGCGCTCAATATCGAAGAGCCGACACTGTACTGTCGCGCCACGGACCACATCGCCGAGCAGATCGCATTCATCGCCGACATCGAGAGGAACGGCTACGCGTATCGCACCTCCGACGGCATCTACTTCGATACCAGCAAGCAACCCGATTACGGTTTCCTGGCACGGCTGGACAAGGCCGGGCTGGAAGCCGGCAGGCGCGTTGCGTTGGGGGAGAAGAGGCATGGCACCGACTTCGCACTGTGGAAGTTTTCACCCCCGGGCGAGAAGCGGCAGATGGAGTGGGCAAGTCCCTGGGGCATCGGCTTTCCCGGCTGGCACATCGAGTGCTCGGCGATGGCACAGAAGTACCTGGGCGACTTCTTCGACATCCACTGCGGCGGTGAGGACCACATTCCGGTGCACCACACCAACGAGATCGCGCAAACCGAGGCACGTGTCGGCACGCGCCTTGCGAACTTCTGGATGCATGGCTACTTCCTGCTGGTCAACGACGCCAAGATGGCGAAGTCTGCCGGTGAATTCCTGCGCCTGAAGGCACTTGCCGACCGCGGTTACGATCCGCTTGCCTTTCGCTACCTCTGCCTCACCGCGCACTACCGCAGCCAGCTCAACTTCACCTGGGATGCGCTCGACGCGGCAGCGACCGCACTGGATCGTTTGCGCGCCGGCTTCCGTGTGCTGCCGGAGGCAGGTCCTGCCGATGCCAGTTACCTCGAGCGCTTCAGCGCCGAGATCAACGACGACCTGAACCTGCCGCGGGCGCTCGCGCTCGCCTGGGAAGTGCTGCGCGGCGAGCTAGCGCAGGGGGCGCGCAGGGGGACCCTGCTCGCCTTCGATCGCGTGTTCGGACTGGAGTTGGCCACATGGCGGCCGAAACAGGAATTCATTCCCGAGACTGTGCGCGCGCTCGCCGAGGCACGCGCGGCCGCGCGTGCGGCCAAAAACTGGGCCGCTGCCGACCGCCTGCGTGACGAACTGCACGCCGCGGGCTGGGAGATGGAGGACCGAGCCGACGGCTTCGCGCTCAAGCGCAGTTAAGCCGCGGCACGGCTAGTAGAGGCGCCGGACCGGACCGCTGTAGAGCACCGGTCCGGTCGGCAAGCCGGTCGGCGACCCGCCCGCAGGCTCCAGACTGACCGCCAGCGCCGGAATGTCCTTGAGCGCTTGCTCGGCCGTTGCCGGCAGCGCGACGCGTGCGATACCGCCGGGAGCGACGGCGGAAATCAGTCCCAGCGAGCGCGGGCTTCCTTGGCCGGGCAGCATCCACAGTTCGAGCGCGCGATCGCTGGCGAGCGAAATAGGTGCGATCGCGGCGACGGTAAGATAACGGCTCGTGCGGTCGGTCGACGCGAGCAGCGCGGGCTTGGCGTCCTGCCCGGCAAGGACAACGACGAGGGCGCCCTGCGGCGATTCCGGCGCGGGCTTGAGCAGCGTCACGGCGAGCGCAACCGCGACCGCCAGGCTGGTCAACGCGAGACCGCGCCACCATCCAACGGCCGCCAGACGCGATGAGACTCGCTCCGGGTTCACGGCGGTGCCGTGGATGCGGCCGAGGATCGCGGTCCAGACGCGCGCAGGTGGCGCGACCGGAGGCAAACTCTCCGCCAAGGGCAACAGGCGTTCTTCCCAGCCGGTCACTGCATCGGCCAGTCTGCGCTCGGCGTGCACCATGCGCTCGAAGCGGGACCGCGCCCGCCCCCGCAGGGTGCCCAGCACGTACTCGGCGGCGAGGGCATCG
Organism: uncultured beta proteobacterium; assembly: GCA_963763625.1. Lineage (GTDB taxonomy): Bacteria > Pseudomonadota > Gammaproteobacteria > Burkholderiales > Casimicrobiaceae > PALSA-1003. Next base: position 626,013 of record CAVXPH010000006.1, read on the forward strand.
GCGCGTTCGGGATCGCCCAGTTTCACCGCGTGACCCCCGCGCGATCCAGGCAGGAGCGCAGCCGCTCGAGGCCGCGACGGACCCACGACTTGACCGTACCGAGCGGTTGCCGCAGGTGCTGCGCGAGCTCGGAGTGCGACAGTCCCTGGAAGAACGCCAGCGCGATCGCCTGCTTCTGGACGGGCTCCAGTGCGTCGACGCAGTCCTTGACCGCGAGCGCGTCCGCGCCGGCAAGCAACAGCTCGAGCGGAGTGGGTCCCGGGGCCGCAAACGTCAAGCCTTGCTCCTCATCGTCCATCGTTACGGTTTCGACTTCGCGCCGGCGCAATTGGTCCAGGCAGCGATTGCGGACGATGCTGGTCAACCACGTCAGAGGCTGGCTCTTGGCGGCGACGTACGACGCGGCATGGTGCCAGACGTTGACGAAGCTCTCCTGTAGAACCTCCTCGGCAGCGGCCGCTTCACGCAATATACGCAGCGCCACGGCGAACAGATGCGGCGCAGCAATGCGGTAGAGCTCCGCAAACGCCTGCTGATCCTTCATTGCCGTGCGCGCCAGCAGCTGCATGAGACGCGCGTTGCGCTCCAGTTGCTTTGCCGGATCGCTGGCCATGATCGCTCGGCTAGGCGCGCCGGCGGTCCTTCTGCCACAGGACGTCGGCGCAGCCGGCGTGGCGGTTGAGCACACGCGCCAGCACGAACAGCAGGTCCGAGAGCCGGTTTACATATTTGCGCACCGGATCGGCCACTGTCGCGGTGGTGCCCAGATGCACCAGCGATCGCTCTGCCCGCCGGCACACCGTCCGCGCGACGTGGGCCTGGCTCGCGACACGCGTCCCACCGGGCAGAATGAATTCCTTGAGCGGGGGCAGGTCGGCATTGAAGCCTGCGATGGCCTGCTCGAGGCGCGTGACCTGTGCCTCGCTGACCGCGCTGGAGCCGGGAATCGACAGCTCGCCGCCCAGATCAAACAGATCGTGTTGAACCTCGACCAGACAGGCGGCGACCGGCGCGGGAAGTGCCTCGGCAAGCAGGACACCCAAGGCCGAGTTGAGTTCGTCGACCGCACCGATGGCGTCGATGCGCGCCGAGTCCTTGGCTACGCGCGATCCGTCGCCGAGCCCGGTTGTGCCGGCATCGCCGGTCCGAGTAACGATCTTGGAGAGTCGATGGCCCATGGTGCAGCGGTGCGCGTCGGACTTTGGGGTGACGGGCGGAGCGGCCAGCATAGTGAATTCAGCCAGGGGCAGCAAGTCGAAACCCGTGCGCGGCGCGAGACGACAGGCGAGCAATTGTCTTTTCGGGCGGTTTGGTTAACATAGCAGCCCGCTACGGGCGACCGCGAGCAAAATGGGAGCCGCGTCATGACCAATCTCTACGCCGTCGATCTCGCACGCAATGCAGCCAACTACACGCCGCTCACGCCGCTGTCGCTCATTGCCCGCACCGCATACGTCTATCCGGATCAACTGGCGGTCATTCACGGTGAGCGCCGCTATAGCTGGTCCGAAACGTATGCGCGCTCACGCCAGCTCGCCTCCGCGCTCACCCTCGCCGGCATCGGCACAGGCGACACGGTCGCGCTCATGGCCGCGAACACCCCGGAAATGCTCGAGGCCCATTTTGGTGTGCCGATGACCGGCGGTGTGCTCAACACGCTCAATACCCGGCTCGACGCCGACGCGATCGCGTTCATGCTCCAGCACGGCGAAGCGAAATTGCTGATCAGCGACACCGAATTCTCGCCCACGATCGAAGCCGCGCTCGCCAAGCTCGACGGACCGCTCCCGGTCATCGACATCGTCGATCCACTCGGCGCCGACGGCCGGCGGCTCGGCTCGGCCGACTACGAACAGTTCATCGGCGGCGGCGATCCGGGCTATCGAGTGGAAGCATCCGGACGACGAATGGCAGGCAATCTCGCTTAGCTACACTTCCGGAACAACCGGCAACCCGAAGGGCGTCGTCTACCACCATCGCGGCGCGTATCTCAATGCGCTTTCCAACCTCATCGACTGGGGCATGCCGCGCCACGCGGTGTACCTGTGGACGCTGCCGATGTTCCATTGCAACGGCTGGTGCTTTCCCTGGACGATGGCGGCCAACGCGGGCACCAATGTCTGTCTGCGCAATGTCGAGGCAAGGCGGATTCTCGACGCGATCCGCGCCCATGGCGTGACGCATTACTGCGGCGCGCCGATCGTGCACGCCATGCTCATCAACGCCCAGGACGAATGGAAGCAGGGGATCAACCACCGCGTCAGCTGCCTGGTTGCCGCCGCGGCGCCGCCGGCTTCGGTCATCGAGGGCATGCAGAAGATGGGCTTCGACATCACCCATGTCTACGGCCTGACCGAGACTTACGGGCCTGCCGCGGTTTGCGCCAAGCACAAGTCTTGGGACACGCTCGACATCGGCGTGCGCACCGAACGCAACGGCCGGCAGGGTGTGCGCTATACCTGCACCGAAGGCATGACGGTGATGGATCCGCAAACGATGACCGGGGTGCCGTGGGACGGTGAGACGGTGGGCGAAATCATGTTCCGGGGCAACATCACCATGAAGGGCTATCTCAAGAACCCCGAGGCGACCGCCGAGGCGTTTGCCGGCGGCTGGTTTCATACCGGCGACCTGGCCGTGATTCAGCCGGACGGCTACGTCAAGATCAAGGATCGGGCCAAAGACATCATTATCTCGGGCGGCGAGAACATCAGCTCGCTCGAAGTCGAGGAGGTGCTGCATCGCCACCCCGCCGTGCTCGCCGTGGCGGTGGTCGCCCAGCCCGATCCGAAATGGGGCGAGACGCCGTGCGCGTTCGTCGAGATCAAGGTCGGGGCGACGGTTACCGAAGCGGAGCTCATCGAGCACTGCCGCCGGCATCTTGCCCGATTCAAAGCGCCAAGAAAGGTCATCTTCGGCGAGTTGCCCAAGACTTCCACCGGCAAGATCCAGAAATTCGTCCTGCGCGAGCGTGCGCGGTCGACGAGCGCGATCGAGTAGCGGCGAATCTTAGCCCGTTGGCGCCTCGAGCAGGTGCGACAGATCTACCGCAGACGACTCCTTGACCCGCTCCATCACCGCGTAGCTGTGCGTCTCGCGGATGCCCGGCACCCGGGACAGGACCTCGCCGAGAAATACGCGGTAGGCGCTCATGTCAGCCACGCGCACCTTGAGCAGGTAGTCGAAACCCCCGGCCACCATGTGGCACTCCTGCACCTGCGGAACCTTGGCGACAGCCTGGCGAAACTGCTGAAACGCATCCTGCGAGGTGCGATCGATCGCGATTTCGATGAAAACCAGAAGTCCAAGGCCCAGTCGCGCCGCATCGAGGCTTGCCGCATAGCCGCCAATCACGCCGGCGGCCTCGAGCGCGCGAACGCGCTCTGCGCACGGCGTGGCGCTCAGGCCCACTGACTTGGCCAGGGCGACGACCGACAGCCGCCCATCACGCTGCAGCGCATCGAGGATGGCAAGATCGATCGCGTCGAGCGTCTTCATGGTTCGCTCCTTCATGGCCGCGGCCACGCACCGGCGCACACCGCGGCCTCCATCATGGCAAGGTGCGTCGTCATTCGGACTCGGCTAGCGAGAGCAGGCTCGCATTGCCGCCCGAGGCGGTGGTGTTGATCGTCAGGGTGCGTTCCCAGACCAGGCGCATCGGCTCGCCGGGTCGATCGCGATCGACGTGGAGCATGGGCACTATCGGTCCGTCGCGCGCGGCGAGCGCCTGGCGGATCTCCTGCGCACGCTGCGCGGCGCCGGCGAAGAGCACCGCATCGGGTGCCGCCTCCAGCGCATCGGGCACGATCTGGCAGCGCCCCCCCGCGGCGACGGCGACGCGCTCCGCCATCGCGGAGCGCGTGAGCAGCGCCGTATTGCCGCTGGCGAGTGCGAGCTGAACCTGTGCCCGCAGCGATCCCTCGTCGTCAGCGACACAGGCGACGCTGCCGCGCGGGCACAGCGTCAAGGTGTTGGACTCGCCGGTCGGTCCGGGCAGCGCGACCGGCGCGGCGAGCACCGCCGGTGGCGGCCCGGCGTCTCGCACCAGGCGCGGCAGGTAATGCGGTCCGCCGGCCTTCGGTCCGGTGCCGGACAGCCCCTCGCCACCGAAAGGCTGAACGCCGACCACCGCACCAATCATGTTGCGGTTGACGTAAATGTTGCCGGCGCGAACCTGCGCGCAGACAGCGTCGACCGTCTCGTCGATGCGCGTCTGGATGCCGTGGGTCAGGCCATACCCGGTGGCATTGATCGATGCGATCACCGGCGCCAGCTGGTCTTCGTCATAGCGCAGGACGTGGAGCACGGGCCCGAACACTTCTTGCGAAAGCTGCGCGACGCTGTGGATTTCGATGAGGGTGGGCGGAAAGAAGGTCCCCTTGGCCGCGGCGGCGGTGAGCGGCAGCTGAAATACCGCCGCGCCGGCGGCACGCATGCGGGCGACGTGGGCGTCGAGCGCGGCGCGCGCGTCGGCGTCGATCACCGGTCCGACGTCCGTGTCGAGGCGGCACGGGTCGCCGATGACCAGTTCCGCCATCGCGCCCTTGAGCATGGTGAGCACGCGCTCGGCGATGTCGCTCTGCAGGCAGAGTACGCGCAGCGCCGAGCAGCGTTGGCCCGCGCTGTCGAAGGCCGACACGACCGCATCGGTAACCACCTGCTCGGGCAGCGCGGAGCTGTCGACGATCATCGCGTTCTGGCCACCGGTTTCAGCAATCAGCACCGGGTCGTCGTGGCGCCGCGCGAGGACATGGTTGATCGTGCGCGCGACCGCGGTTGAACCGGTGAACAGGACGCCTGCAATGCGCGCATCGGCAACGAGCGCGGCGCCGATCGTCTCGCCGCGGCCGGGGAGCAGCTGCAGCGCCGCTGGCGGGATGCCGGCGCGATGCAGCAACGCCACCGCGGCGGCGGCGATCAGCGGGGTCTGTTCGGCGGGCTTGGCCAGTACCGGATTGCCTGCGGCAAGCGCCGCTACGACCTGACCGACGAAGATGGCGAGCGGAAAATTCCACGGGGCGATGGCGACGAACGGGCCGCGCGCCGCGGCCGCCCCAAGCTCGCGCCGCGCCTGCGCCGCGTAATAGCGGCAGAAATCAGCGGCTTCACGAACCTCGCTCAGCGCATCGGGAATAGTCTTGCCCGCTTCGCGCACCGCCAGTGCGATGAACGCCGCCCGCTCCTGCTCGAACAGGTCGGCGGCCCGCTCGAGGCAGGCGGCGCGCGCAGCCACCGTGGCTCGTGCCCAGGTCATGCCCGCCGCGGCGGCGGTGGCGACCGCGTTCTCCACGTCGGCAACCACCGCCTCGACGACATGGCCGACAAGCTCGCCGCGATCGGCGGGGCTCGTCAGCGCCACGCGTTCGCGCCCGGCGGCGGCCAAACCCTGGGCCAGCAGCGGCACGGCGTCGGCGGGCGGAGGCACCGCCGTGAGCTCGACCTCAAGCGCAGCCAACGCGGACTCGTCGGAGAAATCGACACCACGCGAATTCTTGCGCTCGCCGTACAACGCCGCCGGCAGCGGGATACGCGGATGCGGCGTGCCGCCGTCCGCGCGCGCCTGGGCCACCGGGTCGGCGACCAGGTCGGCGATGGCGACGCGAGGGTCGACGATGCGGTTGACGAAGGAGGTGTTGGCGCCATTCTCGAGCAGCCGCCGAACCAGATACGCCAGTAGCGTCTCGTGCGAACCGACCGGTGCATAGACACGACAGACGCGGTCTAGCTTGTCGGCACCGACGATCTGGTCGTAAACGCTCTCGCCCATGCCGTGCAGGCACTGGAACTCGTAATCCGCGCTGCCGGCCAGCGTGTAGATCGCGGCGATGGTGAACGCGTTGTGGCTGGCGAACTGCGGGTAGATCGCCTCGGGGGCGGCGAGCATCCCGCGGGCGCAGGCGAGATAGGACACGTCGGTGTGCACCTTGCGCGTGAAAACCGGGTAGTCGTCCAGGCCGTCGACTTGCGCGCGTTTGATCTCGCTGTCCCAATAGGCGCCCTTGACCAGCCGCACCATCAAGCGCCGGCGCTCGCGTCGCGCCACGTCGATAACCCAGTCGATCACCGCGCGGGCGCGCTTCTGGTAGGCCTGCACGACAAAGCCGAGCCCATCCCAGCCGGCGAGCGCCGGATCGGCGGCAAGCCGCTCGAACAACTCGAGCGAAAGGTCGAGCCGATCGGCTTCCTCGGCATCGATGCTCACGCCGATGTCGCGCCGGCGCGCTCGCAGCACCAGCCCTGCGACGCGCGGCAACAGTTCACCGAGCACGCGCTCGCGCTGCAGGCGCGAGTAGCGCGGGTGCAGCGCGGAGAGCTTGATGGAGACGCCCGGTCCGGCATACGGCCCCGCGCCCGCCGATGCGTCAGCGATGGCGTCGATGGCCTGCTCATAGGCGGCGACATAGCGCTGTGCGTCGTCGGCCGTGACCGCGGCTTCCCCGAGCATGTCGTACGAATAGCGATAGCCGCGCGCCTCGCGCTCGCGCGCATTGGCGATCGCCTCGGCGATGGTGCGTCCGGTTACGAACTGCTTGCCAAGCAGGCGCATGGCCAGATCCACGCCCTTGCGGATCAGCGGTTCGCCGCCCTTGCGCAAAAGCGAAGTCACTGCCGCCTCGAGCGCCGTGTCCCGGCGCGATTCAACCAGTTGACCGGTGACGAGCAGTCCCCACGCTGCCGCATTGACGAACAGCGAGGGGCTGCGGCCAAGGTGCGCGCGCCAATCGCCGCGGCCGATCTTGTCGCGGATCAGGCGGTCGCGCGTGGCAGGGTCGGGGATGCGCAGCAGTGCCTCGGCCAGGCACATCAATGCCACGCCTTCGCGCGAGTCGAGCGAAAACTCGAGCATCAGCGCGTCGACTCCGCCGGCAGTGCTGCGCGCGGCGCGCACGCCCTCGGCGAGAGTCGCAGCCAGACGCTGCGTGGCGGAGAGCGCCTGCGGCGGCAGCGTTGCCTCCGCCAGCAGGGCCCGGACCGTCGCGCCCTCTTTGGCATGATAGGCGGCGGTGATCCGCTGGCGCAGCGGCGAGGCCAAGGCAGTGGGTGCAGCGAAGGCAAAAGAAACCGGCATCGCGAGGGGTGGACAGTTAGAAAAGTATGCTCAATCAAGTAACCGTAGTGAATACTATCATAATGTTGTGCATAGGCAGAGATAATACCTACTACGCTCGCTTTGAGCGCGCCCCCCAGGGACGGCTGGGGCGGGGGTGAGGCGCCCTCTTGGCGCCCGGCGGCCTAGAATGACGACTGGCCCCGGTTCGCTTAAGGTCGAGACATGAATGCACCACTGGACAGCGCCGTTGCGCCCTACGTCTTGACGCACACGGAGCAGGGGGTGTGCCGGCTGACGCTCAATCGCGGCGAGCGCTACAACCCGCTGTCGCGGGCCATGATCGCCGCGCTGCAGGGCGAACTCTCGCGCATTGCCGCCGAGCCGTCGATCCGCTGCGTAGTGCTTGCCGCCGAGGGCAAGGGCTTCTGCGCCGGTCACGATCTGAAGGAGTTGCGCGCCCACGCCGATCTCGCCTGGCAGCAGGAACACTTCGCCGCGTGCAATGCGCTGATGCTGTTGCTGACGACGCTGCCGCAGCCGGTGATCGCCCGGGTGCACGGCATCGCCACGGCCGCCGGCTGCCAGCTGGTGTCGATGTGCGACCTGGCCGTGGCCGCCGACAGCGCCCGCTTCGCCCTGCCCGGGGTCAACGTCGGTGTCTTCTGTACCACGCCCGCGGTCGCTGTCGCTCGCAACGTCGGGCGCAAGCGGACGATGGAAATGCTGCTCACCGGCGAGCCCATCGACGCCGCCACCGCGCTGGCATGGGGGCTGGTCAACCGGGTCGTTCCCGCGGCCGCACTCGACGCAGCGATTGCCGCGTTCACGCGCCTCATCATCGCCCGCAGCGCACGCGTGATCGCCAAGGGCAAGCAGGCGTTCTACCATCAAGTTGATCTGGGTCTGGCCGCGGCCTACGACTATGCCGGCGGTGTCATGGCCTGCAGCGTGCTCGACGCCGACGCCGGCGAGGGCATCGACGCGTTCGTCGCGAAGCGCGCGCCGCAATGGAGTGAGTGATCGCGGCGCGACGTCCCGCGCCCTCCATTGCCAACGTCGAGCCGCTTGCGGATAATCCCGCGACAACTCCAGTGGAGACTCCGCGCGGCTCTGCCGCCCGGCTTGCATGGCCGACGACATCATTCTGCAAACGCGCGGACTCACCAAGGAGTTCAAGGGCTTTGTTGCGGTCAAGGGTGTCGACTTGGACGTGCGCCGCGGCACGATCCACGCCCTGATCGGTCCCAACGGCGCGGGCAAGACCACCTGCTTTAACCTGCTTACCCACTTCCTGACCCCGACCTCGGGCCAGATCCTGTTCAACGGACAGCCGATAACCGGCTCTCGACCGGCGGAGATCGCGCGCAAGGGGCTGGTGCGCTCGTTCCAGATCTCGGCGGTGTTTCCCCACCTCACGGTGCTGGAGAACGTGCGCATCGCGCTGCAGAGCAAGCGTGGCGGTTCGTTCGAGTTCTGGCGCTCCGAGAGCAGGCTCGACGCATTGAACGGGCGCGCCGAGGAGCTCATTGAAGCGGTCGGCCTCAGCGGCTTTGCCGCGACGCCCGCGGTGGAGCTGCCCTACGGACGCAAGCGTGCGCTCGAGATCGCCACCACGCTCGCCCTCGACCCGGAGATGATGCTGCTCGACGAACCGACCGCCGGCATGACCCATACGGACGTCGAGCGCATCACTGCGCTGATCGGCAAGGTCGCGGCGGACCGCACGGTGCTCATGGTCGAGCACAACCTGTCGGTGGTGTCGACGCTTTCGCACCATATCACGGTGCTTGCGCGTGGCGAAATTCTCGCCCAGGGCAACTACGCGTCGGTATCGAAGAACCCGGACGTGATCCAGGCGTATCTCGGAGCCGGGCATGCCTGAGGGCGCGAGCGCCAAGCCGCTGCTGACCGTGCGCGGCCTGAATGCGTGGTACGGCGAATCGCACATTCTGCATGGCGTGGAGTTCGATGTCGCACCGGGCGAAGTGGTGACCCTGCTCGGCCGCAACGGCGCCGGCAAGACGACCACCATGAAGTCGATTATGGGCATCGTCGGCCATCGCGAGGGATCGGTGTTGCTCGACGGCACGGAAACGATACGCTTGCCGTCGAACCGGATCGCCTACCTCGGCATCGCGCTCTGTCCCGAGGAGCGCGCAATCTTTTCCAGTCTCAACGTCGCGGAGAACCTGCTGCTGCCGCCGAAGGTACGGGAGGGCGGACTCACGGTCGAGCAGATTTTCAAGCTATTTCCGAACCTGAAGGAGCGCCTCGGCAGCCAGGGCACCAAGCTCTCCGGCGGCGAACAGCAAATGCTGGCGATCGGGCGCATACTGCGCACCGGCGCCCGTTTGCTCCTGCTCGACGAGCCGACCGAGGGGCTCGCCCCCGTCATCGTCCAGCAAATCGGCCACACCATCACGGAGCTCAAGAGGCAACGGTTCACGATCCTGCTGGTCGAACAGAACTTTCATTTCGCGGCAACCGTCGCCGACCGGCACTACGTCATGGAGAACGGGCGCATCATCGATATGATTCCCAACACACTGCTCGACGCCAATGTGACAAAGTTGCATGAATACCTCGGCGTCTGAAACGACGGCGTGCCGAAAACTGCGTGTGGTGAGCCACGCGTTGACCAACCACCAAGGAGGAAGGATGAATGGTTTCAAATGCGGTATCTACGGCCTCGCGCTCGTGGCGGCGCTTGGCGCCGGTGCAGCGCAGGCGCAGATCTCGGACGGCGTGATCAAGATCGGCGTGCTTTCCGACATGTCGAGTCTGTACACGGACCTCGCCGGCGCCGGCTCGGTGGCTGCGGCGAAGATGGCGGTCGAAGACTCGGGTATCGAGAAGCGTGGTTACAAGGTGGAGATCGTGTCCGCCGACCATCAGAACAAGCCGGACGTCGGCTCGAACATCGCACGCCAGTGGTACGACGTGGACCACGTCGATGCGATTGTCGACGTGCCGAACTCCGGGGTCGCGCTGGCGGTCAACCAGATCACCCGGGACAAAGGCAAGGCATTCCTGGCGGTGGGACCGGGCACCTCGGATCTGACCGGCAAGGCGTGCTCGCCCAACACGGTGCACTGGGCCTATGACACCTGGATGCTGGCCAATGGCACCGGCACCGCGATCACCAAGCAGGGGGGAGATACCTGGTTTTTCATCGCCGCCGACTATGCGTTCGGCGCCGCGCTGGAGCGCGACACCACGGCGGCTGTCATACGCAACGGCGGCAAGGTCCTCGGTGGCGTAAAGGTGCCGTTGAATACCCAGGATTTCTCCTCGTTCCTGTTGCAGGCACAAGCGTCGAAGGCGAAGATCATCGGTCTTGCCAACGCCGGCGGCGACACGACCAACTCCATCAAGCAGGCGGCCGAGTTCGGCATCGTCAAGGGCGGCCAGAAGCTCGCCGGATTGCTGGTCTTCCTGACCGACATCCATTCCCTCGGCTTGCAGACCGCGCAGGGCCTGACCTTCACCACGACGTTCTATTGGGACCTGAACGACCAGACGCGCGCCTTTGCCAAGCGATTCGCAGCCGCCGACAAGGGCATCTATCCGACTATGGTTCATGCTGGCGTGTACGCCGTGGTGCTCGATTACCTCAAGGCGGTTGAAGCACTAAAGAGCGACGACGGCACCAAGGTGATCGCCAAGATGAAGGAAATGCCGACCGACGATCCGCTGTTCGGCAAGGGCTCGATCCGGGTTGACGGCCGCAAGATCCATCCGGCGTATCTGGTCCAGGTCAAGACACCGGCGGAATCGAAGGCGCCATGGGATTACTACAAGATCGTAGCCACGATCCCCGCGGACCAGGCGTTCCGCCCGCTGGCCGACGGTGACTGCCCGCTGGTCAAGAAGTAAGGACGCGGTAACGGCACGGTCGAAGGCGGCGCGAGCAGCGCTGCGCCGCTCAGGCCGCCATGCTGGCCGATAACCCGACCGCTTTGCGATGACCGAAATCTTCGGCATTTCCATCCAGGCCCTGTTCGGACAGCTTTTGATCGGCCTGATCAACGGCGCCTTCTACGCCATGCTCTCGCTTGGCCTGGCCGTTATTTTCGGCTTGCTCAACATCATCAACTTTGCCCATGGCGCGCAGTACATGCTCGGCGCGTTTTGCGCCTACTTTCTGCTCCAGTCCGGCGTCGGGTACTGGTGGGCCTTACTAATCGCGCCCATCATCGTCGGCATCACGGGCATCGTTATCGAACGCACGATGCTCGCCAAGCTGTACAAGCTCGACCACCTGTACGGTCTTTTGCTTACCTTCGGTCTGGCGCTGATCTTTCAGGGCATCTTCACCAACTATTACGGCAGCTCCGGTCAGCCCTATCGGTTGCCCGAGGAGTTTGCCGGCGCCTTCAATCTTGGCTTCATGTATCTGCCCAAGTATCGCGCCTGGGTGATCGTCGCTTCGCTCATTGTCTGCGGGTCGACTTGGTTCGTCATTGAACGCACCAAACTGGGGTCCTACCTGCGCGCCGCGACCGAGAATCCGGCAATGGTTCAGGCTTTCGGAATCAACGTCCCGAGGATGGTCACGCTGACCTATGGCTTCGGCGTCGCGCTGGCGGCCTTTGCCGGGGTGATGGCGGCGCCGATCTATCAGGTCAGTCCGTTGATGGGCGCGAACCTCATCATCGTCGTATTTGCCGTGGTTGTGATTGGCGGAATGGGGTCGATCCTCGGTGCCGTGGTTACCGGCTTTGGTTTGGGGATCGTCGAAGGCTTGACCAAGGTTTTCTACGCCGAGGCGTCGAACACGGTCATTTTCGTGATCATGGTCATCGTGCTGCTGATCAGGCCCGCCGGCCTGTTCGGAAGGGAAAGGTAGCGGCCATGGCCGAACCAGCCCCGGCCATCGCCGCGGTACCCTCGGCGCCGCCGCGCGTGCTCGTGGTGCTGGCCGTGCTCGCGGCGCTGCTCGCGCTCGCCCCCTTCCTGGGCTTCTACCCGGTGTTCCTGATGAAGGCGCTGTGCTTCGCGCTTTTTGCCTGCGCCTTCAATCTGCTGCTCGGATTTGGCGGCTTGCTGTCGTTCGGTCACGCGATGTTTCTGGGCACCGCGGGTTATGTCTGCGCCCATGCGGCCAAGCAATGGGGCCTCACCCCGGAACTCGCGATTCTCACCGGAACGGCGGCATCGGGTCTGCTGGGCGTGATCGTCGGCGCGCTTGCGATCCGCCGTCAGGGAATCTACTTCGCCATGATCACGCTGGCGATCGCGCAAATGATGTATTTCTTCTATCTCCAGGCGCCCTTCACGCATGGTGAGGACGGCATCCAGTCGGTGCCCCGCGGCAAGCTGTTCGGGGTGCTGGATCTTTCCAACACGCTGACGATGTATTACTTCGTGCTGGTGGTCTTCCTCGGCGCCTTCCTGCTCATCTATCGCGTCATACATTCGCCCTTCGGCCAGGTGCTCAAGGCGATACGCGAGAACGAACCGCGGGCGATCTCCCTGGGCTACGATGCCGCCCGCTACAAGTTGCTCGCCTTCATTCTCTCCGCAGTCCTCGCCGGACTTGCGGGCGCGACCAAGTCGATCGTGTTCCAGCTTGCCTCGCTTACGGATGTGCATTGGACGATGTCGGGAGAAGTCGTGCTCATGACGCTGCTCGGCGGGATGGGAACGATTTTCGGGCCGGTGGTCGGCGCCTTCGTCATCGTCAGCCTGGAAAACTACCTCGCCGCCTTCGGGGAATGGGTTACCGTCATTACCGGCGCAATCTTCGTCGTCTGCGTGCTGGCGTTCCGCCGCGGTATCGTCGGCGAACTCTCGGCGTGGTGGTCGAAGAGGAGCCGCTGAGGACGCTTGCCACCTGCCTTTGTGCGCTGCTGGCGTTGCTGCCGGCAGTCACCTGCGGCCAAGGCTACCGCGCGCTCGGCGCATGCCGCGCCGGTGTTCCCAACGGGGCGTACGAACTGCGCGACGCCGACGGCAGGCTGCGCGTCGTGGGTGCATTTGCCCAGGGGCGTTTGACCGGGACGTTCATCTTCTGGACTGCCGGCGGTGGCCGCGTCGCCGTCCTGCCGTTCGACAACAACGCTAAGAACGGAACGGTGGCGCTGTGGTACGTCACCCCGGACGCGCCCCTCGAAGCCGGGCGCAAGCTCGAGGCACCCTACGTCGACGACCGGCCGCACGGCGTCTGGCGCGCATGGCACCCCGACGGGGCGCTGAGGGCCGAATACCGCTACGAGCACGGCGTATTGGTCGATGCGCGCGCCTGGACCGATGCCGGAGAGCCGCTCTCCGAAGCCGTCGCCCGGGGTCAGGCTGCTGCCGATGCCGAGGCCGACGAGCAGCTCTTTGCGGCGCTCCTTGGCCTCGTTGCTGCCAACCGCCCGGCGTGCGACTAGGCCCGGACAGCGGCTGGAGGTTGACCCTGGCAGCCCGACGCCCCATCATGGTTGCCCGGCAGGGTCCGTGGGCGGGGAAACCCGCTTCGGGTCATGGCCAAGCTTGGGCAAGGAGGCATGTATGCGCTCACTGATCGCGTTGATGCTCGCCGCAGCAGCCGCGCTTTTGTCCGGCTGCGTGTACACCGGCTACTACGAGCCGAATGGCGCGCAGGTGACGTCGCCCTGGAGCGATAGCCCGACACCGCACAAGATCTATTTCCCCTACGTCCTGAAGTATCCCGACGAAACGGACTATTTGATTCCGATGTGGCCCGGATCCGACGAGCCGCACCATTCCGACCTCAACCTGGCGCAGATCGATTGCGATGCCAAGAAGGATGGTTCGCTCCTCATCAACGCTCACGTGCGCAACGAGGGGTCCGACGTGGTACCTACGCAGCCGCTCTTGACTGGCTTCATGGGCGCGTTTCGCGTCGCGGCGGTCGTGACCACGGCCGGCGGCTCGCGCGAGCTTATCGACGTCGTGCAGCGGCTGCCGTTGACGGTGCCGGACACGACCGACCTTACGCTCGGGCCGACGACTGCCTCGGCCAACGACGTCGTGGCCATCACCGTGGTGGTCGACCCCGACCGTGTCGTACCCGACCCGCAGCGCGACAACAACGTGCTGTTCTGGCAGGGCACGATGCAGGCCTCGAACCCCCAGTGTACCATCGCGCGCTAGGCTGAACCGGCGCGCAGCGCGCGCCGACGTCGCGCCCGGGCCGGGGCCAGCAGCGACCGTTGCGGCTATAATCGCTTGTTCCACGGCACCGTCTCGGCTCGCCGTATCGTACGGTAATCTGCGGTGAAGATTCTCGTCCCCATCAAGCGCGTCGTCGATTTCAACGTCAAGGTGCGAGTCAAGCCGGACGGGACCGGCGTCGACACCGCCAACGTCAAGATGTCGATGAATCCGTTCGACGAGATCGCCGTCGAGGAGGCGGTGCGGTTGAAGGAGCAGGGCATCGCGACTGAGGTCGTGGCCGTGTCCTGCGGCCCCACGGCCTGCCAGGAGACGCTGCGCACCGCGCTCGCCCTCGGCGCCGACCGCGCGCTGCTGGTCGAAACCGACGCCGAGCTGCAGCCGCTCGCGGTGGCCAAGCTGCTCAAGGCGATCGCTACCAGGGAGGCGCCGCAGCTTGTGATCATGGGCAAGCAGGCGATCGACGACGACGCCAACCAGACCGGGCAGATGCTCGCCGCGCTGCTCGACTGGCCCCAGGCGACCTTCGCCTCCAAGGTGACCATCGCCGAGGGCAGGGCCGTGGTCAAGCGCGAAATCGACGGCGGACTGGAAACGCTTTCGATGCCGCTGCCGGCGGTTATCACCACCGATTTGCGTCTCAACGAGCCGCGCTACGCAACGTTGCCCAATATCATGAAGGCGAAGAAAAAGCCGCTCGAGGTCATCCGGCCTGATGCGCTCGGCGTCGACGTCACGCCGCGCCTGGCGACGCTCAAGGTGGTCGAGCCGCCGAAACGCAAGGGCGGCGGGCGGGTCGCCGACGCCAAGGAGCTCGTTGCCAAGCTGCGCAACGAAGCGAAAGTCATCCCCTAGTGCCGCGCCTATGATCCTCGTGCTCGCCGAACATGACGGCGCGGCGCTCAAGACGGCGACGCGCAACACCATTGCTGCGGCGCAGAAGATCGGCGGGCCGATCGACGTCCTGGTCGCCGGCCATGGCGCCGCAGGCGTGGCGCGGGCCGCGGCACAGGTCGCGGGCGTGGCCAAGGCCCTGCACGCCGATGCGCCGCAGTATGCCACCCCGACGGCGGAGAACCTGGCCGCGCTCGTGGTCGGGCTTGCCCCCTCGTACACGCATATCCTCCTGCCTGCCACCGGGTTCGGCAAGAATGTGGCGCCGCGCATCGCCGCCCTGCTCGACGTCGCCCAAGTCTCCGACATCATCGCGGTTGAATCCGCGGACACATTCGTGCGCCCCATCTACGCCGGCAACGCCTTCGCCACAGTACAGTCGAAAGACGCCAAGAAGGTTGTCACGGTGCGTGCGACCGGCTTCGATGCGGCGCCGGCGAGCGGCGGCAGCGGCGCGGTCGAGTCCGTCGCGGCGCCGCCGGACGCCGGGGGGGTCCAGGTGCTCGGCCAGGAACTCACGGTTTCGGATCGCCCCGAGTTGGCCAGCGCGCGCGTCGTCGTTTCCGGCGGTCGCGGGCTGCAGAACGGCGCCAACTTCAAGCTGCTCGAGGCACTGGCCGACAAGCTGCACGCCGCCATCGGCGCCTCGCGCGCCGCGGTCGACGCCGGCTTTGTACCGAATGACTATCAGGTCGGGCAGACCGGCAAGATTGTCGCCCCCGACCTCTACATCGCGGTCGGGATTTCCGGCGCGATCCAGCATCTCGCGGGCATGAAGGACAGCAAGGTGATCGTCGCCATCAACAAAGATCCCGATGCACCGATCTTCCAGATCGCCGACTATGGCCTGGTCGGCGATCTGTTCGAGATCGTTCCCCAGCTTACCGCCGAACTTGGATAGGCAATGAGCCAATATCATGCGCCGTTGAAGGAGATGCACTTCGTCCTGAACGAGCTCGCGGGACTCGAGCAGGTGGGCAAGCTGCCCGGGTTCGAGGACGCGACGCCGGATACGGTGGCGGCGATTCTCGATGAGGCGGCAAAGTTCGCGACCGAGGTGCTCGATCCGCTCAATGCGGTCGGCGACCGCGAGGGCGCGCGGCGCCTCGACGACGGTTCCGTGCAGACGCCCACCGGCTTCAAGGCGGCGTACCTGCAGTATTGCGCCAACGGCTGGAATGGGCTCACCAAGAATCCGGAGTTCGGCGGCCAGGGACTGCCGCAGCTGGTCGCGACCGCGGTCGAGGAAATGTGGCACGCGGCGAACATGGCCTTCGACCTCTGCCCGCTCCTGACCCAGGGTGCGATCGAGGCAATTGAGCTCTGTGGTACGGCGGAGCAGAAGCAGCGTTTCCTGCCGAAAATGGTCGAGGGGGTTTGGACGGGCACCATGAACCTGACCGAGCCGCAGGCGGGCTCCGACCTGGCCGCGGTGCGCACACGCGCCACGCCGCAGGCCGATGGCAGCTTCAAGCTCTACGGGCAGAAAATCTTCATCACCTACGGCGAGCACGATTACACCGCAAACATCATCCACCTGGTGCTCGCGCGCACCCCAACCGCCCCGGAGGGAGTGAAGGGGATCTCGCTTTTCATCGTGCCCAAATTCCTGATCAACGCCGACGGCTCGCTCGGCGCGCGCAACGACGTGCAGTGCGTATCGATCGAACACAAGCTCGGCATTCACGCCAGCCCTACGGCGGTTCTCGCCTACGGCGACCAAGGCGGCGCGATCGGGTATCTCGTCGGCGCGGAAAATCGCGGCCTCGAGTACATGTTCATCATGATGAATCTGGCCCGGTTCTCGGTCGGGCTCGAAGGCGTGGGCATCGCCGAACGCGCCTACCAGCGTGCGGCCGCCTATGCGAAGGAACGCGTGCAGGGGCGTGCGGCGGGCGCAGAGCAGGGCGACGCGACGGCCACGATCATCCAGCACCCCGACGTGCGGCGCATGCTGCTGTCGATGAAGGCACAGACCGAAGCGATGCGCGCCCTGGCCTACGTGACGGCGGCGGCGCTCGACAATGCCCGGGCCCATCCGGATGCCAAGGCACGCGGGCAGCACCAGGCGTTCGTCGAGTTGATGATCCCGGTCGTCAAGGGCTGGTGTACCGAGACCGCGCAGGAGATCACATCGACCGGCGTGCAGGTGCACGGGGGCATGGGCTTCATCGAGGAGACCGGCGCCGCGCAACACTATCGCGACGCGCGCATCATCACTATTTACGAAGGCACCACCGGCATCCAGGCCAACGATCTGATCGGGCGCAAGACCGCGCGCGACGGCGGCAAGACCGCCCTGGCGGTGGTGGCGCAAATGCAGGCCGTCGACGCCGAACTGGCCAAGCAGCCGGGCGCCGAGTTCGCGGCGATCCGCGCCCAGCTCTCCGCAGCCCTCGCGGCACTCAAGGCTGCGATCGAATGGGTCGTTCACACCTATGCCGAGAACAGCCGTGCGGCGCACGCGGCATCGGTGCCGTACCTCAAACTCTGGGGCCTTGCCGCGGGCGGCTGGCAGATGGCGCGCGCGGCGCTGGTGGCAGCGCGGCGGCTGACTGAAGGCAAGGGCGACGGCGGGTTCTATCGGGCCAAGATCTCGACCGCGCGCTTCTACGCCGACTATTACCTCCCGCAGACCGCCGCCCTGAAGCACGCGGTGGTCACCGCCGGCGAGAGCGTGCTCGCGCTCGCCGACGAGCAGTTCTGATGCCTCGTCACGCCGCGCCGGGTGCACGGGCGGCCGGCCGGCGTGAGCCGGCATGGTAACAATTCCTCCACGTTCGGCCGTTAACCTTGCCGGATTTGCGCGCGGCGCTGGGGTTTTCGCGACGTGATACGGCTCTGGAAGGCGTTTCTCTATTCGCTTGCTGGCTTGCGCGCGGCATGGCTGGAACCCGCCGTACGGCTGGAAGTCTGGATTCTCGTCCTCGCGGTGCCGCTGGCGCTCTGGTTACCCGTCGATGCCGTGCGCAAGCTGCTCTTGATCGGCTCGGTGACTTCCATCCTGGTCATCGAGATCGTCAATTCCGCCATCGAAGCCGCGATCGACCGCATCTCCTACGATCGCCACCCACTTTCCAAGGCCGCCAAGGACCTCGGCAGCGCCGCGGTCTTTGTCGCCAGCCTGCTCGCGGCGGCGACCTGGATCACGCTCGTCGCCCCGCTTGTCGCGCTGCTCATGGAGCACTAAGGTCCGGCGTTGGCGGCAGCGGCAAAGCCCGGTGCGCATGCGTGCGCGTTTGCATTAGTCGCTTTCGAGGCTTTCAACCCAGAATACCTCGACGCCCCGGCGCCGGTATCGGTGCGCGAGCGCGCGCGACGGCGCGTTGACTCGTCCACCAATGCCAGCCGCCGAACGCGGCGAGCACGAGGCTGATGAGCAGGAAGCGGTGCATGGTGCAATGAAGCGCGCGTCAGCCGGCGAGCGCGAGATGCTCCAAGCTGGCAAAAATGCCCGGTGCGGCGGCGATGACCAAACCGCCGGCGAGTAGCCCGCCCGGTCCCGGATAGGGGTGGATCCTGCCTCCCGCCTCTTCGACCAGCAGCAATCCCGCGCACGCATCCCAGGGATGCATATGCGGCTCGACGAACGCATCGAACCGGCCTGCGGCGACATGGGCGAGCATCAGCGCGCCCGCACCCATGTCCTTGACCGCCGCGCCCGCCTCGTGCAGGCGGCGCTTCAATGCCACGTGCGCGTCGAGCGAATGCCGCGGCACGTATCCCGCGCAGACGAGCGCATGATCGAGCCGGTCGCGTGGCGCAACGTGCAGGCGCGTGTTGTCGGACCACGCGCCACCGCCGCGAGTCGCCCAAAACAGCTCCTCCTGTGTCGGGTCATAGATGACGCCCAACCGGCGTTCGCCGGTGGCAATGAAGCCGATCGAGATGCACCAGTAGCGCACCCCGTGAACGAAGTTGATCGTACCGTCGATCGGATCGATCACCCAGAGGTTGCGCCCGAGTTCGCCACCCCCTTCCTCGCCCAGCACGGCGTCGGTTGCGAAGGCGTTTTGCAGGCGGCTGCGCAGCAGTGCCTCCACGGCGTGATCGGCGACGCTGACGAAATCCTGCGGGCCCTTGGTCTCGGCGGCAAAGTCGATCTCGCGCCGGAAATAGCGCCCGGCGAGCACCCCCGCTTCGCGCGCGATCTGCCGGGCGAACTCGGCGCGGACGGCGATGTCCGCGGCATTCATCCGAGCGTCGAGACCGGCGCGCCAGGCGCCCGGCCGCGGGGCAGCGCCCGCGGACTCACCCGCGCCGCTACCGTGGACGCGCGTCCGCTACGCCGAGGCATCGTTTGTGCGTTCGCCACCATCGCTGTCGCCGCGGTTGCGATGGTCGACCCAATGCATGCGGCGCGTCAACCGTCGCCCAAGGACGGCGTCGACGCGGCAGCCGATCGACTCGCGCGCGGGGAAACAAGGCCGGAGGGGATCCCGCCGTGGCCGACGCCAGGGCCGGCGACGGGCGGCCGGCGCTAAGCCCAGGTGCGCCTTGCCCGAGGCGAGCGCCGATGCGACGAAGGTGCGCACCGCGTTGGCAAGATCCGCATCGGGGTCGCGCGACGCAGCCGATGCCGCTGCCTTTAGTACAATGTTCGACGCGAGGCACCATGGTTAGGATTGGCATCGACCTCGGCGGCACCAAGATCGAGATCATCGTGCTCGCGCGAGACGGTCGGGTGTTGCTGCGTCGGCGCAGCGCCACGCCCCGGGCGGACTATCATGCCGTTCTGGACGCCGTCGCCGCGTTGGTGCGCGACGCAGAAGAGGAGCTCGGCGCAACCGGCAGTGTCGGTGTCGGTACACCGGGATCGATTTCGCGCGCCACCGGCCTGCTGCGCGGCTCCAACTCGGTGTGCCTCAATGCGAAGCCGATCCGCGCCGACCTCGAAGCGCTGCTTGGGCGCAAGATCAGCATCACCAACGACGCCAACTGTTTCGCGCTGTCCGAAGCGACCGATGGCGCCGCGGAGGGCGCGCAGATCGTGTTCGGTGTCATTCTTGGCACCGGTGTCGGCGGCGGTCTCGTGGTGCGTGGCGAGCTCCTCACCGGTCCGAACGCGATCGCCGGCGAATGGGGCCACAATCCATTGCCCTGGCCAAAGGACGACGAACGTCCGGGGTTTCCCTGCTTTGCAGGGCACTCCGGCTGCATCGAAACCTTTCTTTCCGGCCCGGCCCTCGAACGCGATCATCTGCGCGCGCACGGCGAGGCGCTCGGCGCAGAGGAAATCGCCGCTCGCGCCGCGACGGGTGACGCGGCGTGCGCGGCGACGCTCGAGCGCTATGAAGAACGACTGGCGCGCGCCCTTGCACACGTGATCAACATCGTCGATCCGGACGTGATCGTGCTCGGTGGCGGAATGTCAAACGTGGAGCGTCTCTACGCCAGGGTTCCGACGCTGTGGGGGCCGTGGATTTTCTCCGACCGCGTCGACACCCGGCTGCTGCGCCACCGGCATGGCGATTCGAGCGGGGTCCGGGGAGCGGCCTGGCTCGGCGCCACAGCTTGAGCCGATGCCTTACATGTTCGAATAGTTCGGCCCGCCGCCGCCTTCCGGCGGCACCCAATGGATGTTCTGCCGCGGATCTTTGATATCGCAGGTCTTGCAGTGCACGCAATTCGCGGCGTTGATATGCAGTCGCTGTGCCAAACCGCCTGAACTCTCGTCGGCGACGAATTCGTACACGCCGGCGGGGCAGTAAAGCTGCTCGGGTCCATCGTAGATCTCGAGATTGACGGCGACGGGAATGGTCTGGTCGCGCAGCCGCAGATGCACCGGCTGGTTTTCCTCGTGGCTGGTATTGGAGAGGAACACCGAAGAGAGCTTGTCGAAGGTGAGCACGCCGTCGTAGCGCGGATAGTCAATCCGGGGCATCGTGGCCGCGGGCTTGAGCGTTTCGTGATCGGCCCTGCGATGATGCAGGGTCCAGCCGACCAGCGCCCCCAGTCCCAGGTTGTTGAGCCACATGTGTGCGCCCGCGTGCAGCATGCCGAGCCAGAGGCCCCATTTCAGGCCTGGCTTGACGTTGCGCACCTGGTGCAGGTCTTTGAACGCCCACGACCGGCGGAACGCCTCCGGATAGGCGGTCAACTCGTCGTGCGCGCGGCCCTGTGCAAGCGCGTCGAAGGCCGCTTCGGCAGCGAGCATGCCGGTCTTCATCGCGTTGTGCGAGCCCTTGATGCGCGGCACGTTGAGAAACCCGGCGGCATCTCCGATCAGCGCGCCACCCGGGAAGACGAGCTTTGGGATCGACTGCAGGCCGCCCTCGTTGATCGCGCGCGCGCCGTAGCCAAGACGCTTGCCGCCTTCGAAGGTTGGGCGGATCGCCGGATGGGTCTTGAAGCGCTGGAATTCGTCGTACGGCGACAGATGCGGATTCTCATAGTCAAGATGCAGCACGAACCCGACCGCGACCAAATTATCCTCGAGGTGATAGAGGAACGATCCGCCTCCTGTCCGTGAGTCCAGCGGCCAGCCCTGCGTGTGCACGACCAGGCCCGGGTCGTGCTTCTCCGGCGCAACCTGCCAGAGCTCCTTGATGCCGATGCCGTACTTCTGCCAGTCGACCCCCTCGCGCAGGCTGAACCGGTGCATCAGCTCCTGCGACAGCGAACCGCGGCAGCCCTCGGCGAAGAGCGTGTATTTGGCGAGCAGCTCCATGCCGGGCTGATACTCGGGCTTGTGCGAGCCGTCCTTGGCGACGCCCATGTCGCCGGTGGCTACGCCACGAACCGCGCCACGCTCGTCGTAGAGCACCTCGGCTGCGGGAAATCCGGCGTAGATCTCCACGCCGAGCGCCTCTGCCTGGGTGGCGAGCCAGCGGCAGACATTGCCAAGGCTCACGATGTAGTTGCCGTGGTTGTTCATCAGCGGCGGCAGCATCCAGTTCGGCAGGCGGAATGCCTTGTCCGCTGTCAGGACCAGCAAATGGTCGGTGCGTACCGGCGTGTTCAGCGGCGCGCCGCGGGCCTGCCACTCGGGCAGCAGTTCGTTGAGTGCGCGCGGATCAATTACCGCGCCAGACAGGATGTGCGCGCCGACCTCAGAGCCCTTTTCGAGTACGCATACGCCGACCTCGCGTCCCGCCTGCGCGGCAAGTTGCTTGAGCCGAATAGCTGCCGACAGCCCCGCCGGGCCGCCGCCGACGACGACCACGTCGTACGCCATGGCTTCGCGTTGCACCAGCGTTCTCCCGGGCTTTCTGCCAGTGTAGCCATTATAATTGGCTTTCTTCTTCGCCACTGCCGATGAATCACGAACGCAATGCGTGCCCATGCACGCGCATGAGCGTGCTACCGAGGTGGCCATGAACGCGCCGTTGTGGCAACCCTCGCCCGATCGCGTTGCGCAAGCCAACCTCACCGCGTTCGCCGCGCGGGTTTCCGCCAAGCATGGCGTCGGGCTGGCGGACTTCAGCGCACTCTACCGCTGGTCCATCGCCGAACCCGAGGCGTTCTGGCGCGCGCTGTGGGACGACGCCGACATCGTCGGTGAAGCCGGCGCGCGCACCCTGGTTGACGCGCAGGCGATGCCGGGAGCGCATTGGTTTCCCGACGCGCGGCTCAACTTCGCCGAGAATCTGCTCGCGCGTCGAGCGCCGGGTGGCATCGGCGACGCGCTGGTATTCTGGGGGGAGGACAAGGTCAAGCGCCGCATCTCCGACGCTGAACTCCTCGCCACCGTATCGCGCGTCGCGCAGGGCCTGCGCGCGGCCGGAGTCAAGCGTGGGGACCGGGTCGCCGGCTATACGCCCAACATGCCCGAAGCGATCATCGCCATGCTCGCCGCCGCGAGCATCGGCGCCATCTGGTCCTCGGCATCACCGGATTTCGGCGTGCAAGGGGTGCTCGACCGCTTCGGCCAGATCGAGCCGGTGGTGCTGTTTACCGTCGACGGCTATTGGTACAACGGCAAGCCGCAGCCGGTCCTGGACAAGCTCTCGGCGATCGTCAAGCGCCTGCCAAGCCTGCGGCGCGTGGTCGTGACGCCGTACCTGCAGGAGCAGATCAGGGCCACCGATCTCGCGTCAATCGCCCAGGCGCTAAGCTGGGACGAATTCGGCGCCCCCTACGCGCCGGCGCCACTCGTCTACGAGCGCCTACCGTTCGAGCATCCGCTGTACATCCTCTATTCGTCGGGCACGACCGGGGTGCCGAAATGCATCGTCCATGGCGCGGGAGGCACCCTGCTGCAGCACGTCAAGGAGCATCGGCTGCACAGCGATATCAAGGCCGGCGACCGGCTGTTTTTCTTTACCACCTGCGGTTGGATGATGTGGAACTGGCTCGCATCGGCGCTTGCGTCCGGGGCGACGCTGTTGCTCTACGACGGATCACCGTTCGTGCACCAGGGCAGGATCATCTGGGAACTGGCCGACGTAGAGCGCATGACGCACCTGGGCACGTCGGCCAAGTACATCGACGCGGTCAAGAAGACCGGGCTCGTGCCACGCCAGGAGTATGCGCTGTCAACCCTGCGCGCCGTGCTCTCGACCGGCAGTCCGCTCGCACCCGAGGGCTTCGACTATGTCTACCAGTGCGTCAAGGATGACCTCTGCCTGTCCTCGATCTCCGGCGGCACCGACATCATCTCCTGTTTTGCGCTGGGCTGCCCCACGCGTCCGGTCTGGCGCGGCGAGCTGCAATGCCGGGGCCTGGGCATGGAGGTCGAAGTGTACGACGAGAAGGGCAAGCCGGTGCGCGAGCAGAAGGGCGAGCTGGTATGCACCGCACCCTTCCCGTCGATGCCGCTCGGCTTCTGGAACGACCCTGACGGGACGAAGTATCGCGCGGCGTATTTCGAGCGCTTTCCCGACGTCTGGTGCCACGGCGACTGGGTCGAGCTCACCGCGCACGATGGCATGATCATCTATGGTCGCTCCGACGCGACCCTCAAGCCGGGCGGCGTACGCATCGGCACGGCGGAAATCTATCGTCAGGTCGAGCAGCTCGATGAGGTCGTGGAGAGCATCGTCATCGGCCAGGATTGGCCGCCGGGAGAGATCGGCGACGTCCGCGTCGTGCTGTTCGTGCACTTGCGCGACGGCCTAACACTCGACGCGGCATTGATCGAGCGCATCCGGCAGCAGATCCGCGCCAACACGACGCCGCGGCACGTGCCGGCGAAGATCGTCCAGGTCAGCGATATCCCGCGTACCAAAAGTGGAAAAATCGTCGAGTTGGCCGTGCGCAACGTTGTACATGGCGAGCCGGTAAAGAATCTCGATGCGCTCGCCAATCCCGAAGCCCTGGAGCAATTCCGGGAACGCGCCGAATTGAAGGCCTGACGCGGCCGCGGAGCGGCGATGAACTTCCTGGCCGTGGTGATCGCGATCTCGCTGGAGCAATGGCGAACGTTCCGCTGGCGCAGTGGCTTTGAACGCGCCTTCGTGCGCTACGCGCGCGCGCTGGAGCAGCGCTTCAACGCCGGCTCGGCGCGGCAGGGGGCGATCGCCACCGTGCTGGCCGTGCTGCCTCCCGTGCTGCTCACCGCCATCCTCTACGCCTTGCTCGAGGCGCTGCATCCATTGCTCGGGCTGCTGTGCAACGTCGCCGTCCTGTTCATGCTGGTCGGATTTCGCCACTTCAGCCACGCCTTCAGCGCGATCAGCGAGGCGCTCAAGGCCGGCGACGCGATCGGCGCGCGCAGGATCCTCGCCGCCTGGCGCGGCGTCGAGGCCAGCACAGCGACTGCGGAAGAAGTCGCGAAACTCGCCATCGAGCAGGGTGTCGAGGATTCGTATCGCCACGTCTTCGGCACCCTGTTCTGGTTTCTCGTGCTGCCCGGGCCCGCAGGCGCAGTGCTCTACCGCCTCACCGCGCTGCTCGCCAAGCGCTGGTGCGTGGACGCGGCGGCGCCGCTGGGCCACGAGCTGGGCGAATTCGGCCGGCCGGTGCAACGCCTGTTGTTCTGGCTTGACTGGGTTCCGGCGCGCCTGACCGCGGCGACCTTCGCCGTCGTCGGCGATTTCGAAGACGCGATCTACTGCTGGCGCACGCAGGCCAAAGCCTGGCCGACACAGCCCACTGGCATCCTGCTTGCAAGCGGCGCCGGCGCACTCGGCGTAATGCTCGGCGGCACGCTGACTGGGCGCACCGGCGAACCCGAATTCCGCCCCGAACTGGGCCTGGGCGAGCCTGCTGACGCCGACGCCATGGCGAGCGCGGCCGGCCTCGTCTGGCGCGCGCTGCTGGTGTGGCTGGCGCTTTTGCTGCTGCTGACGCTCGCTTACTGGGCGAATTAGCGCGACCAGGATCGCGCCCGGGTTTCACTTTCCCCGAGCAACCGCTGCAGCAGGGCGACGCGCCAAGGCTTGACCTCGCCCCGCACGACCGCCTCCTGCACCGCGCACCCGGGTTCCGCGCCGTGACGGCAATCGCGGAAGCGACAGCGACCCACGAACGGACGCAGATCGATGAACCCCTGCGCGATCGCGGCTGTTTCAAGATGGGCCAATCCGAATTCCTTCATCCCGGGCGAGTCGACAATCCAGCTGTCCGGGCCGAGCACGTACAGAATCGTCTCCGATGTCGTGTGGCGTCCCGCGCGCAGCGCTGTCGACACCTCGCCCACCCGCGCACCGCTGCCCGGCAGCAGCGCGTTGATCAGCGTCGACTTGCCCATCCCGGACTGGCCGACGAGCGCGCTGCGCTGTCCGGCGACGAGTTCATGGACCGGCGCAAGGTCAGCCGGCGCGCCCTTCGCGCACAGCGGTATGACCGGATAGCCGAGGGCGCGGCAGGCGTCGAGCCGTGGGGCGAGCGCGGCGAAGCCGGGCAGGTCGCGCTTATTGGCGATCAGCGCGAAGCGGCAGCCGTTGCTTTCCGCAGCAATGATCCAGCGCTGGACGAGTTCGTCATCGTAGGGAGGCACCGGTGCGACGATGCCGACAACCTGCGTGACGTTGGCAGCGAGCAGTTTCTGGCGGTGCGCATCGGAGCGAAACAGCAACGTGCCGCGCGCCTCGATGGCTTCGATCGCGCCTTCGCCGCCAGCCGACGGCGCGACCCGCACCCGGTCGCCGCAGGCGACGCCGAGAGTCCGGCCGCGCAGCACACAGCTGATCGTGTTGCCGTCATCGAGCCTGACGGCAAAGTGCCGCCTCCAGGCGCCAGTGACGAGCCCTGACGCGGTGGCGCTCACGCGTTGACCACTTCGACCCTGGCCGCGCAGATGCAATCGTTGAGCGTCACGCCGCGCGCATCGTGCGTCGAGTAGGAGACCACGACGTGGTTGTAGCGCACCGCCAGATCGGGATGATGATCTTGCCGGTGTGCGATATACGCCACTGCGTTGACGAACGCCAGAGTCTGGTAATAATCCGCGAAGCGGAAAGTCTTGGTGAGCCGGTTGTCCTCGTACTCCCACCCCGGCAGGGCCCTGAGACGCTGCGAAAGCTCCGTCACCGACAGCAACGGGGCACCGGGGCGGCAGTTCAGAGTGGACAGGGCGGCGAGCTCAGGAGCCATGCCAAGAACGCTCGGTGTCCGCACTCGCTAGCGCAGCGCGAGTTCGAGCCGGGCGATGCGCGCCGGCGCAGGCGGATGCGAATCGAAGAACGCCGAATGCAACGGGTCCGGAGTCAGCGTGTTGGCGTTGTCCTCGTAGAGCTTGACCAGTGCCGCGATGAGCGCCGACGCGGAGGCGTTGCGCGCGGCGTACCGGTCGGCCTCGAATTCGTGCCGCCGCGAATACATCGCGGCCAGCGGCGAGGCAAGGAAGGTGAAGGCGGGCAGGGCGAGCATGAACAGCACCAGCGCCACGCCGTAGCGCGGCACCGGACCGGGGAGGCCCAGACCGGCGTAGAACCACGGCTCGCCGACCAGCCAGCCGAGCAGCGCAAGCAGCGCCAGACTTCCCACTGCCGACCAGGTTGCGCGCTTGAGCACGTGCTTGAGCTTGAAATGCCCAAGCTCGTGCGCCAGCACCGCCTCGACCTCGTCGGGCGCCAGGCGCGAGAGCAGCGTGTCGAAGAGCACGATCCGGCGCGCGCCACCGAATCCGGTGAAGTAGGCGTTGCCATGGGCCGAGCGCTTCGATCCGTCCATCACATACAGACCGCGGGCGGCAAAACCGCAGCGCGCAAGCAATCGTTCGACGCGCTCCTTCACCCCGAGGTCGGTCAGCGGCTTGAAGGTGTTGAACAACGGCGCGATCAGGGTGGGATAGAGCGCGAGCATCAGGACCTGAAAACCAACCCACACCAGCCACGCGTACAGCCACCAAAGCGCTCCGGCACCCGCCATAAGCCACAGCACCAGGCTCACCATCGGAATGCCCAGCGCGGCGCCGACCAGTACGCTCTTGAGCATGTCGACGATCCAGATTCTTGGCGTCATGCGGTTGAAGCCGAAGCGCTC
Source organism: uncultured beta proteobacterium (assembly GCA_963763625.1). Classification (GTDB taxonomy): domain Bacteria; phylum Pseudomonadota; class Gammaproteobacteria; order Burkholderiales; family Casimicrobiaceae; genus PALSA-1003. Next base: position 653,452 of record CAVXPH010000006.1, read on the forward strand.
CTCGATCACGAAGGTCCGATACCACGCCAGCGGCAGCGCGATCGCGCCGACGAGCAGCACGACCGCGATGACGAGCGCGACCTCGCGCGCCAGGGGCACGATCGGAAGCGCAGCGGTCCAGGCGGCAATGACCGCCAACGCGCCGCCGAGCGTCAGCCAGAGCAACACCGCAGTATCGATCAGCAGATCGACGATCGCGACGCGGGTGCGCGCCGCGGTGTAATCGGCCGCCTTCTGATGTGCGGCGAGCCCGATCCGATCGGCAAAATGCGTGGGAACCGCCGCGCGGTGCGCCAGGACGTGCTGCACCTGCCGCTGCGCGAGCCAGAGCTGCAGCGCGACCGAGACGGCGAGCGCGAGAACAAACAGCGCACTGAACAGGCCGGCGGTCATGAATCCGGCGCCGACAAGCGGCAACGCAGGCAAATGGCGATCAAGCTCAATGCAGGCAAGCGGAGGGGTATGCGAGAATACGATATCGCCACGACGTCACTATTCTACGCTACCTCACATGCCGCGGGACGCCAATCATCTGATCTGGATCGACATGGAGATGACCGGCCTGCGGCCGGAGTCCGACCGCATCATCGAAGTTGCCCTCGTCATCACCGACGGCGCATTGACCACGATGGCCGAGGCACCGGTGCTCGTCGTCCACCAGGACGACGTGACACTGGCCGGCATGGATTCGTGGAATCAGGCTACCCACGCCCGCTCCGGGCTCATCGAGCGCGTCAAGACCTCGCGCCTCGATGAAGCGGAAGTCGAGCAGCGCATGCTCGCGTTCCTGCGCGAATACGTGCCGCCGCGCGCTTCGCCGATGTGCGGCAGCTCGATCTGCCAGGATCGGCGCTTCCTCGCCCGGTGGATGCCGGCGCTGGAGGATTACTTCCATTACCGCAACCTCGACGTATCCACGCTCAAGGAACTGTGCCGTCGCTGGAAGCCCGACCTCGCCAAAGGCTGGGTGAAGCAAGGCAAGCACGAAGCGCTAGCCGACATCTACGAGTCGATCGACGAGCTTCGATACTATCGCGACAACTTTATCCGGCCGTGAAGTTCTGCAGCCACTGCGGCTCGTCCGCGCTCGAGTTCGTGGTCCCGGCCGGCGACACGCTGCCGCGGTACGTGTGCGCTGCTTGCAGCACGGTCCATTATCAGAACCCGAAAGTGGTCGTCGGCTGTCTGCCGGTGTGGCAGGAGCAGGTGCTGCTGTGCAAGCGCGCGATCGAGCCGCGCCGAGGCCTGTGGACGCTGCCGGCGGGATTCCTCGAAAACGGCGAGACCATTCTCGCCGGGGCCGAGCGCGAGACCGCCGAGGAGGCACAGGCGCATGTGGACGTCGGCCCGCTCTACACCATGATCAGCCTGCCACATATCAACCAGCTCTACATCATGTTTCGCGCCCGGCTGGTCGATCTCGATTTCGGCCCGGGAGCGGAAAGCCTCGACGTGCGGCTCTTCGACGAAGCCGAGATTCCCTGGGGCGAGCTTGCGTTTCGGACCATCGCCCGCACCTTGCGCAACTTCTTTCTCGATCGCAAATTGGGTAGCTTCCCGGTGCATGTCAGCGCGCTCGACCGGCGTGCACCGCTGCGGCCGGAGCTGATGGGCGCAGGCTAGCTTGTTCCCGTGTGTTGCCGACGCCAGGGCCATCGAGGCGGCGGCTGGACGTCCCGGTGGACCCGTGCCAACATTCACGCCGCTGTGCGCGAACACTTCCATGCGACCTGTTGATCTGCTCTTCGACCGCTACGGCGGCTACCACCGCCATCGGGGCAACAAGGCGATTCATTGGGTCTGCGTGCCGCTGATCGTGTGGAGTGTGATGGGGCTGCTGTGGGCGGCTGCGCCGGCCGCTGCCTACCTGGCCATCGCCGCGGCCCTCGGCTTCTACCTGTGGCTGTCGGTACCCATCGCGCTGGGCATGGCCGCCGTGTTCGCCGTAATGCTCTATGCGCTGACCTGGCTCGGCGAGCGCACCTTCATTGTTTCAGCGATCGTCTTTGTCGCTGCCTGGGGCGGCCAGTTCGTCGGGCACGCCATCGAGCGCAGCCGGCCATCGTTTCTCGAGGACGTGCGCTCGTTCCTCGTCGGCCCGGCGTGGCTGCTGGGATTTGCCTATCGTCGCTTGGGCATTGCGTTCTAGCTCCGATGCAGGCGCTCGACAAGGTGGGCTTCATCGTCGCCGGCGCGCAGAAGGGCGGCACGTCGGCGCTCGACCACTACCTGCGCGAGCATGCCGAGCTGTGCCTGCCGCAGGAAAAGGAACTGCACTTCTTCGATACCGACCACTGCTTTGCCGCCGAGCCGGTCGACTACGCGCCGTACCGCGCCTGTTTCAACCCGGGGCCGGGGCACCGTCTGCTGGGCGAGGCGACGCCGGCGTATCTCTACTGGCCGATGGCGGCGGAGCGCATCGCCCGCTACAACCCGGCGATGCGGGTCATCGTTGTTCTGCGCAATCCGGTCACGCGCGCCTTTTCGCACTGGAACATGTCGCGTCGCACCGGGCGCGAGCCGCTGCCGTTTCGTCAGGCACTCGAAGCTGAAGCGCAGCGACTGCGCGCGCTGCCGCTGGAAGTGGCGAAGTCGTTCACCTACATTGATCGCGGGTTCTATACCCGACAGCTGCAGCGTCTGTGGCGCCACTTTCCGCGGGAGCAGACGATCGTGTTCAAGAGCGAGGAACTGTTGACGGAGCACACCGCCGTGCTGACGAAGGTTGCCGGTTTTCTTGCCATCGCGCCGTTTCCGCGCCTGGCCGAGAAGCGGGCCGAGGTGCGCGAATACGATACGGTGATGAGCGACGAGGAGAAGCGCTACCTGGGCGCGGTGTTCGAGACCGAAATCGGCGAACTCGAGCGCCTGCTGGGTTGGGACTGCTCGGCGTGGCGGGCCTAGGCTCGGGCACACCGCGATCAGAACGGCAGCGTGACCCCGGGGGCCACGGCGCCGAACACGCGGCGGAAGTCCGCCTGGATGCGCCGCAGCGCGACCCCATTGTCCGCCTCGAAGCGCAGGACGATGACCGGCGTCGTGTTCGAAGCCCGGGCAAGGCCGAAGCCGTCGGCGTATTCGACGCGCAAACCGTCGATGCGGATAATCTCCGTCGCGCCCGGGAATTCGGCGCTTGCGGCGAGCCGGGCGATGAGCGCGTGCGGCGATTCGGTGCCGCAACTGGCGTTGAGCTCAGGCGTGGACAAGCTGTCCGGCAGGGCGTTGAGCACTGCGGTTGGGTTGGCGTGGCGTGACAGGATCTCGAGCAGCCGAGCGGCCGCGTACAGGCCGTCGTCGAAGCCGTACCAGCGCTCCTTGAAGAAGGTGTGGCCGCTCATCTCGCCTGCCAGCAGCGCACCGCTCTGCTTCATCTTCTGCTTGATCAGCGAATGCCCCGTCTTCCACAACAAGGGCGTGCCGCCGTGAGCAACAATCCAGGGCTTCAGGTTGCGCGTTGACTTGACGTCGTAGATGACGATTGCGTGCGCATTGCGCTCGAGCATGTCGGCGGCGAAGAGCATGAGCTGCCGGTCCGGGTAGATGATGCCGCCGTCGCTGGCCACCACGCCGAGGCGGTCGCCGTCACCGTCGAAGGCGAGGCCGAGCTCGTTATCGGTCGTCGCGAGGCAGGCGATCAGGTCCTGCAGGTTTTTCGGTTGCGACGGGTCGGGATGGTGATTCGGGAAGGTGCCGTCGACGGCGCAGAAAAGCTCGGTCACTTCGCACCCAAGACGGCGGAATAGCGCCGGCGCGAAGGCGCCGGCGATACCGTTGCCGCAGTCGACGGCGATTTTCATCGGCCGGACGAGGGTGATGTCGCCGGCGATGCGGTCGAAATACGCCGCGACGATATCGGCATGGCGCAGGCTGCCCGCGCCGCTGTTGAGTGCACCCGATTCGATGCGTGATTTCAGCGCCTGAATCTCGTCCCCTGCCAGCGTGTCGCCGGCGATGACCATCTTGAGGCCGTTGTAGTCGGGCGGGTTATGGCTGCCGGTGACCATGACGCTGCACTGCGTCTTGAGCTCGTGGGCGGCGAAATAGCTCATGGGTGTGGTGACCATACCGATGTCAATCACGTTCGCGCCGCTGGCCTGGATGCCGGTGGCCAGTGCGCGCCCGAGCTCGGGGCCCGACGTTCTGCCGTCGCGGGCAACGATGATCGTGTCGCGGTCGCGTTCCAGGGCGAGGGTCCCGAGCGCGTGGCCGATGCGCTGCACGATCGGCGCCGTGAGCGTCTTGCCCACCACCCCACGGATGTCGTAGGCCTTGAAGATGTCCGCCGGCAAGTGCATTGCTTCCTAGGCCGCTAACGCGGCGGCGCCAAAGAATGCGACCAGGCGCTGCGGCAGCCAGCCGAAGCGACCCGGGAAAGGCAGCTCCAGGAATCCGGCGTGGCCACCCGCTTCGGGTTGCTCCAGCGTGACCGCGTCGCTGACCTGGCCGCGGTCGGGCAGCGAGGAGGCCGGGATGAACGGATCGTTGCGGGCGTTGAGGACGAGCGCGGGCACGGCGACCGCCTTAAGCCACGGCTTGCTGGTCGCGCGCGACCAGTAGTCAGCGGTGCCGGCGAAGCCGTGCAGCGGTGCGGTGACAGCCGCGTCGAAGCTGTACATCGAATCGACGCGGCGGATCGCGGCAAGGTCGAGCGCGTCTGGAAAACGCCGTGCCATCGCCAGCGCCTTGGGCACCAGCGTCTGCAGAAAGTACCGGGCGTAAATGCGATTCAAGCCCTGGTCGATGGCCATCCCGGCTGCGGTCAGATCCAATGGCGTCGACACCGCCGCCGTGGCGCGCACGAGCGCCCGCGCGCGCTGTTCCTCGCGCCCGAGCCAGTTGATGAGCGCGCTGCCCCCCAGCGACACCCCGACCGCGAACAGCGGCGCCACGGGAACCAGTGCCCGGATTGTCGCGAGCATCCACCCGACCTCGGTGTAATCGCCGGAGTGGTAAGCGCGCGGACGGCGATTCGCCTCGCCGCTGCAGCCACGGAAATGGGGCACGACACCGCGCCAGCCGATCGCGGCGAGGTGGCGCATCAAGGCCCGTGCGTAGTGCGCCGCCGAACTGCTTTCCAGGCCGTGAAAGAGGACCACCAAAGGCGTCCGTTCCGTCGCTCCCGGCACGTCGAGCCAGTCGAAGTCGACAAAATCCCCGTCGGGCGTGTCGAGTCGCTGGCGACGATAGCTTACCCGCGGCCGCGGGATCAGGATCGGGTATATGGTCTGCGCGTGTCCGCCGGGCAGCCAGGCCGGGGCGCGGTAGCTGCCGTTAACTCGATTCATGGCCAGGGGGGGTGCTTGAGGCGCGCGACCGGCTCGGCAACGCGCGTTGCGAGCGCCTGCGATACGCGCATCGGCGGTCCGCTCAGCCGATCCAGAACGGCGAGCATTTGGCGAATGCCCGCTGCGCCACGCGCAAGCGCTTGAGGTCCGGCGCGACGCGGCCCGCAAGCCAGCCGCGCAGGATGCCCGCAGTGTAGGCGGCGCCCGCCGCGGGATCGTCCGCCGGCGCAAGCTCCTCGAGCAGCTTGGCCGCAATTTCGAGATCGTTGAGGCTGCCGAGAACCGATTGCAGCTTGGACAGGGCGGCGATGTAGGGCTTGCTTTGCTTGCTCGGGAACAACGGCGCGAAGAACTCGGCGGCGTAGCGCAGCTTCTTTGCCGCGACGCGTGCCCGATGTCGGTCAGCGGCGCCGATGCGATGGACATGCCGCGCCCGCCGGGTGAGTCGGTCGTGACGCTTTTGCAGCAGCGGCCTGATCCAATCGCGCGCCAGCGGTGGGACCGATGCCGCCGCGGAGGCCCGGCCGAGCGAGGTGAAGTAGGCGCCGAGGCCGAGCAGCAGGCGCTGAAAACGCGCTGTGGCTATGGCTTCGCGCGCCTTCGCGGTCAACTGTTTGCGCCGCCGCGTTGTGCGCGCGCGCAGGCGGGAAATGCCGCGCTGGCCGCGAAATTGGGCGGCAACTTCAGGCAAGGTTTCGGCGGCAAACACGTCACAATCGCGCGCCGGGCCGAGGATCGAGCCGAGCCAGCGCAGTTCCTGCGCCAGGGGAGCGATCGTTTCCTCCGGGCTGATGAGTGCGGCGAGCTGGAGCAACGAGCGCAGCCGGCGCCAGCCCACGCGCAGTTGATGCAGATACTCGGTGTCGTCGTGCGCGAGCATCGCCTCGGCGTTGGCTTCGATCTGGGCGACGCAGTCGACGGCGATCGCCGCCAACGCCGCCTGGGGTGTCGCGTCGGTCGCGAGCTCAACCCTGCGCGCTCGAAGCGGCTTGGGTTCCGCGCCGTTGGCCAATGCGAACCCACGCTCCGCCTTGCTCGCGTGCAGCACCTGCAGCGGCAGGTCGGCAGCGAGCGCGTCGGCCAGCTCAAACAAGCGCAACGCATCGCCGTGGTCGATCTCGACTTCGATCTCGTTCACGGCCTCGCGGCGGCGACCGGCGCGGATCTCGCCGCGGTCGAAGCAGAGCGTTGCCCGTGTGCCGTCGGCAAACGTCAGCGGCAGCTCCTGGCGCCGAACCGCGGTGACGAAGACGCGCCGGCAGCGCTCGCCGGCACGCGCGAAGAGCTTGCGCCAGGGCGTCGCGGCGAGCTTGGCGAGGTCAAGCCGCGGCACCGCAAGCCGGGATTCAAACTCGGCGCGGCGATGCACGCCCCCGGCCGCCACGCCGTTGCCCTTGACGCTCTGCAGCCAGCGCGTTCCGTCCCGTCGCAAGCGCAGGGCGACGCCGGCGCTGGCGAGCTCGCGCTCGGGCGTGTCGTAGTACTCGCTGACGATGTTGTGTGTACGCAGGCGGCCGCTGGCGATGGCAGCCACCGCGGGGTGTGACCGTACCGCCTCCAGCGCGTTCGCGGGTGCGGAGAGCTTCAGTTCGATCTCTTCGGCCATCGGGCTGCTCGCTGCGGCCGGTACGCGGGCGCGACTCAAGACGCGTCGGTCAGAAGCAGGCGCCGGCGGCGCACCGCGTCGGCCAGTTCGTGCAGCACGCGCACGCTTGCGTCCCAGCCGATGCACGCGTCGGTAATGCTCACGCCGTATTCGAGCGCCTGGCCGGGAATCAGGTCCTGCCGCCCGGGCTGGATATGGCTCTCGAGCATCACACCGACAATGCGATCGTCGCCGCGCGCGATCTGTCCGCCGACATCGTGCGCGACCTCGATCTGCCGCTCGTAGAGTTTCTGGCTGTTCGCGTGCGAGCAATCGATCATGATCCGCGCCGCCAGTCCGGCCCGGCCCAACTCGGTGCAGACGTCCTCGACGCTGGCGGCGTCGTAGTTCGGCACGCGGCCGCCGCGCAGGATGATGTGGCAATCCTCATTGCCGGCGGTGCTCACGATGGCCGAATGCCCGCCCTTGGTCACCGACAGGAAATGGTGGGGCGCGGAGGCTGCCTTGACCGCGTCGACGGCGATCTTCACCCCGCCGTCGGTTCCATTCTTGAACCCGACCGGGCACGACAGGCCCGACGCCAACTGCCGGTGCGACTGGCTCTCGGTGGTGCGGGCGCCAATCGCGCCCCAGGCGATCAGATCGGCGATGTATTGCGGCGTGATCATGTCCAGGTACTCGGTTCCCGCGGGCAATTCGAGTTCGTTGATCTCGAGCAGAATGCGCCGCGCCAGCCGCAGGCCCTCGTTAATGCGGAAGCTGTCGTCGAGTCGCGGGTCGTTGATCAAACCTTTCCAGCCGACCGTCGTGCGTGGCTTTTCGAAATAGACGCGCATCACGGTAATGAGTTCGTCCGCCAACTCGCGTCGGATGGCGGCCAGGCGCGTGGCGTAGTCGATCGCTGCATCGTAGTCGTGGATGGAGCAGGGGCCGATGACGACCAGCAAACGATCGTCGGCGCCGTGCAACACGCGATGGATGGCCGCTCGCGCCTCGTAGGTCGTGGTCGCCGCAACCGCCGAGGCCGGGGACTCGCGCAGCAGATGCGAGGGCGGCGCGAGCTCCATGATCTCGCGGATGCGAGTGTCGTCGATGGGCAGGCTCGCGCCGGGGTCAGGCGCGACGGCCATCTTGCTGCGCTGGTTGGCGGGGGCGGGCACGTGCATTTCCTTCGGAAAGGCTTTTTAGTGCAAAAACATCATTTTAACGGTCCGCACCGCGGATGACAGAGGATTTTGACACAACCGATGTTGCAGCGCATCGTGAGCTTTTTGCGACAGGCGATCCTCACCCAAGCCGGCAGGCTGCGGGGAAACGTTGCCGCCCCGCGCGCCGATGCCGTAGACTCGCCGCAACCGCTTGTCCTGCTTGCAAGCGATCAACAGGGAGAAATCGATGAAGCCATTGCTCACGTTGGCACTTTTCGCTGTGTTGGCCTGCGCCAGCGCGTATGCCGCCGACACCACGACCAGCGCCACCGCGCCTGCGGCGAAAAATTCGCAACAAGACAAAATGACGGCTTGCAATGCCAAGGCCGGCGACATGAAGGGCGACGAGCGCAAGGCGTTTATGAAGACCTGCCTGTCGGCAACACCCGCCCCCGCCAAGCCGCAGAACAAGATGGCCGAGTGCAATGCCAAGACCAAGGGCATGACCAAGGCCGACGCGGACAAGGCGCGCTCGGAGTGCATGAAGGGCTAGCGCGCAAGACCGCAGCAGTTGCCCAATACGGCGGGGTGATCTCCTGTCCCACCCTGCCGCACTGACGAGGCGGCGCCGGAGCAATCCGGTAGCCGCCTTGTTTTGGGTGCCGTGGCCGTCGCCCGACCCGGGGAAGGGCAGGCAAGGTCCGGGCGCAAAATCAGGTCAGGCTCACTCCGAGCAGCCTGCCGACCACGTACGTTACCGAGGCAGCAAGCGCTCCCAGCAGGAGCATGCGTAAGCCGGAGGCGAAGGCCGCCCGGCCGGTGAACAGGGACAGGGTGGCACCGACGGCAAACAGCGCCACGCCGCTCAAGCCGCCGGCGATGGCCAGCGCGCGCGAGCCGGCGCCGAGGGCAAACGGCAACAGGGGTACGGCGGCGCCGACGGCGAACGAAAGCAACGACGCGATGGCCGCGCCCCAGGGCGAGCCGAGTTCATCCGGATTGAGACCGAGCTCCTCCCGCGCTAGCGTGTCGAGCGCGTGCTGCGGGTCGGCGACGATCTGCTTGGCGATGCGCTCTGCCTCGCTGCCGGATAAGCCCTTCGCCTTGTAGATGAGCGCGAGCTCCTGCGCCTCGGCGTCGGGATACTCCGCCAATTCATCGCGCTCCAGTCCGATCTGGTATTCGAACAGCTCGCGCTGCGAGCGCACCGATACGAATTCGCCCGTGGCCATGGCGAAGGCGCCGGCGGTCAGGCCGGCGACCCCGGTCAGGAGCACGACCGCGGGGTCGGAACTTGCGCCGGCAACGCCAAAGATGAGGCTCGCGTTGGACACCAGCCCGTCGTTGATGCCGAACACGGCGGCGCGCAGGTTGCCTCCACCACCCAGGCCACGGTGGCGATGTTCGATGTTGCCGGCGACCGGAGCGCTGTGCCCCCCGGGCTCGCGCCGGCTGTAGATCGCCATGCCGCGCACTTTCATCGCCGCCAGCACCGCGCGCAGCCGCCGTGGGCCGAGCCTTTCGACCATCCGGGCGACCAGACGTGTGCGCAGATCCGGCGCATAGGGCTGTGGCGCCGGCTTGCCGCTGGCGGTGAGCTGCGCGCGCCAGATGGCGGCCTGGGCCTCGGCCTCGCCGGCAAGACGCGTGAACAAATCAGCCCGCGCCGTTCCCGCCTCCGCTGCCGCGCAGGCGCGGTAGAGGAAGGCGGAACGTTGTTCCTCAACCCAGGCGGCGTGGGGATTGCTCATTTGCCGCTCCGCGTTTACTCGGGGACGCCGACCACGGCGTCGATGCGCGCGAGCACGTCCGCAGTGAGTTTCGGCACCACGTCCAACGCCTTCATGTTCTCGACGACCTGCTGCGGCCGGCTTGCGCCTGTAATCACGGTGCTCACGTGCGGATTCTTCACGCACCACGCCAGCGCCAGCTGCGCCAGCGTGCAGCCCAATTCCTTGGCCATCGGCGCGAGCCGCCGGACCTTGGCGATCTTAGCGGGGTCGACGATTTGCTCGGCCAGCCACTCGAAGCCCTTGAGCGCTGCGCGGGAGCCGGGCGGCACGCCGTCGTTGTACTTGCCGCTCAGCAGCCCCGAGGCCAGCGGGCTCCAGATCGTCGTCCCAAGCCCGATGTCCTGGTACAGCCGCGCATATTCGTTCTCCACCCGGTCGCGGTGGAGCAGGTTGTACTGCGGCTGTTCCATCACCGGCTTGGCCAGATGATGTCGCTCGGCGATCTGCCACGCCGCCATGATCTCCGCGGCGCTCCATTCCGAGGTGCCCCAGTAGCGCGCCTTGCCGGCGCGGACGATGTCGTGCATGGCCCATACCGTCTCCTCCACCGGTGTCTCGGGATCGGCGCGGTGGCAGAAGACCAGGTCGACGTAATCAAGCTGCAGGCGCTCGAGCGAACCGTCGATGGCAGCCATGAGGTACTTGCGATTGAGGGTGTTTTTCTCGTTGGGCCCGTCGTTGAGGCCCCAGTAGAACTTGGTCGAGACGACATATGACGCGCGCCGCCAGCCGAGCTTCTTGAGCGCGTTGCCCATGATGCTCTCGGAGGCACCCTTTGCGTACACCTCGGCATTGTCAAAGAAGTTCACGCCGGCAGCGTAGGCGGCGGCCATGCAGTCGCGCGCCAGTTCGTCGCCCATCTGGTTGCCGTAGGTAACCCAGGAGCCGAAGGACAGCGCGCTCAATTTAAGCCCGGAGGCACCCAGGCGGCGATAAATCATCTCGTGGTCGGAGGTGGCAAGCCGCGAATGCGGCGCAACGGAATTCTACCGCATCGCAGCGCGCCATCCCGCGGTCGAGCACGTACAATCGCGGCTTTGCCCGCGCGGCGGGGCGCGCAGCAACGCAGCGGCCCAGCTCAGGACCCACCCATGCCGAAGACATACCGTTCATTGACCGTCGAGGATTTATGGTCGATCAAGCGTATTGGCACGCCGACCCTTGCACCCGACGGCAAGACTGCCTGCGCGGCGGTAACCACGTACGACATGGACCAGAACGAGGGTCGCACCGAACTATGGTTGTTCTCCACCGACGGGGGCAAGTCGCGCCGCCTGACCGCGGGCGACAAGGACAGCGAGCCGTGCTGGTCGCCGGATGGCAAATGGATCGCTTTTGCCGCCAAGCGCAAGGACGATGAAGAGGCGCAGGTTTATCTGATCGCCCCGGACGGAGGCGAAGCGCGGCGGCTGGCGACGGTTGCCGGCGGTGCGTTGGGGTTGCGCTGGTTTCCCGACAGTAAAAAAATCGCCTTCGTCTCCTGGGTCTGGCCGGATCTCAAGAGCGACAAGGAACAGGCCAAGCGACGGAAGGAGCGCAAGGAGGCCAAGGTCAAGGCGCACCTGTCCGAGCGCCGCGAATACCGCTTCTGGGACCATTGGCTCGCCGACGGACGCGAGCCGCACGTTTTCGCGGCGGATGTCGGCAGCGGCCGGGTGCGCGACCTGCTCTCCGGGACGCGACTTGCCCTGCAGCCGTGGGACCCCTCCGCGGAGCTCTACGACATCAGCCCGGACGGGCGTGAGCTTGCGCTGACGGTTGATCTCCACGCCGAGCCAGCGATGATGAACGAAACCGACATCGTCGTCGTCACCCTGGCGACACGCCGCCAGCGCACGCTGACCGCGGACAGCGGCTTGAGCGATGCCGCGCCGCGCTATTCGCCCGACGGCCGGCATATCGCCTGGAATTCGTACAACCTCAAGCGCGCGTTCAACGATCAAGGCCGGCTGACCCTTTTCGACCGCCGCCGCGGCGGCACCCGCCGCCTGCTGCCGAAGCTCGACCGGGCGACGATGCGACACGCGTGGGCGCCCGACGGGGCGGCGCTGTTCGCCCTGATCGAAAATCGCGGTCGGCAGGAGATCTATCGCTTCGGCCTCGGCGATCCACTGCCGACCCGGGTGGCAAGCGGCGGCATGATCACCGGCTTCTCCCTCTCCTGCGACGGGTCGCGGATCGCTTTCGATCGTGCCACGCTGACACATCCTCCGGCGCTGTTCGCCGGGGCCAGCGACGGGCAGGCGCAACGGCCGATCGAGAGCCTCAACCGCACGTTGCTCGGCCGGGTGCGCATGGGGGCGACGCGCGAGTTCACGGTCCGAGGCTGGGGCGGCGATCCGGTCCAGATCTGGGTCACCTACCCCCCCAACTTCACGCCCCGCAGCAAGTGGCCGCTGCTGCACTCGATTCATGGCGGGCCGCACGCGGCGCATGTCGACGGCTGGCATTTTCGCTGGAACGCGCAGGTGTTCGCGGCCCATGGCTACGTCGTCGTCGGCGTCAACTACCACGGCTCCTCGGGCTTCGGGCAGCGCTGGCTGGAGACGATCACCGGCGACTACGGCGCGCGCGAGTTCACCGACATCGAAGCGGCGACCGATTTCATGCTCCGGCAACGGTATATCGACCGCGAGCGCCTGGTCGCCACCGGTGGCAGCTACGGCGGCTACATGGTCGCCTACATGAACGGGCACACCGACCGCTACCGCACGTTCGTCTGCCACGCCGGCTGCTACGACTGGGTGAGCATGATGGCGACCGACGGCTACATGTTCTTCGCCAAGGAGCTCGGCGCCTTCCATTGGGACAACCCGAAGCTGGTGATGCGCCAGTCGCCGCACCACTATGCGCGCCGATTCAAGACCCCGACCTTAGTCATTCACGGCGAGCTCGACTACCGGGTTCCGGCGACGCAGGCGCTGCAATACTACAACACGCTCAAGGCGCGCAGCATCGCTGCCCGGCTAGTGTACTTTCCGGACGAGAACCACTGGATACTGAAGCCTCAGAACTCGCGCTTGTGGTACGGCGAGTTCTTTGCCTGGATCCGCCGCTACGCACCGGGTGGCGGCCGCCGCAGCTAGCCTCACCGATTCGCCTTCGAAGCGGCGGCCGGGCTACAGGGTTGGATGGCCCGGGCGGCCCGCGCGCGCCTCGAGCTTTTCCTGGCAGGCAATGCAGCGCGCGGCGGCCGGCTGCACGTTCAAGCGCGGCCAGCCGATCGGCTCGCCGCAGTCGCTGCAAATGCCGTATCGGCCATCCTCGACGCGAGCGAGGGCCGCCTCGACCTCGGCGAGTTCAGAGATGTCGCGGGTGACCATCGCGATGTCGAGATCGGCAAGGATGTCCGCCAGCACCCAGTCGGCGGTCGCGGCGAGCTCGTTCTTGAACCCGATCACCCTCGGGTCGTCGCTGTTCTGGAGCTCGCGCTCGACTTCGGCCCGCAGCGTCTGCCGCCGAGTCGCCAGCCGCTGGGCGAGCTCGTCGCGCTCTCCGGTGGTGAGGTTAGGCATCGGATTTTCCTAGAGTGCCGGACAGCTGCCCGCGCAGCGGACCGCTCCTAACGGACCCGCTTCGCGGGAAACTCTTCCTCGATATTGTCGCGAAAAAAGCTCCACGGCGAACTCGCGCCGATGAAGCGGCGCCAGGTGTCGAGCGTTATGCCCGAGTAGTCGAAGGTCCCGCCGCTGAGCTCGATGCGCAGCACGCGATTGCGCTCGTCATAGCCGGCAGCGCGTAGGTTACCCCCGGAGAGGCGCTTCATTTCCACCCGCGCCGCTCCGCTCAGTGCTTCTTGCGCTGCTTCGGCTTATGCGGGCGTTTCTTGCCGTAGCTGCCGTTGAAGATCTTTCCGCGGCGCGTACGAACGTCGCCTTTGCCCATGAGTCGTCTCCGGATGAAATGGCCAAGATGCTACGATTATAGCGCCGTCGCACCATCGCGACTGCCGCCTGCAGGAGCCCCGTTGAGACTCTCCCGTGCCTTCGCTGTCGCGCTCTATGGGCTGAGCTTCGCCGCATTCGCCGCCGATCCGAGCAAGGTTCTGCGCACCGCCTTTTCCATCGCCGAGTCAAGCTTCGATCCCGTGCTCGCGTGGGATGCGGCTTCGAATTCGGTGGTCGAGGAGATCGCCGAATCGATGCTCGGCTACGAATACCTGGCGCGACCGGTCAAGCTCGCGCCGCAAACGCTCGAGCGCATGCCGGAAGTGTCCGACCGCGGAGCAACCTACCTCTGCCGGCTGCGCAAGGGCATCTTCTTCGCCCCCGACCCAGCATTCAAAGGCAAGCCACGAGAGCTCGTCGCGGCGGACTACGCTTACTCTCTGAAGCGCCTGCTCGATCCGGCGCTGCGCTCGCCCTGGACGTGGGTGGTCGAGGGCAAGCTCGTCGGCGGCGACGAACTGCGGGCCGCGGCGAAGGCGAGTGGCAGGCTCGACTACGATGCGCCGCTGCCCGGGCTCGAGGTCGTCGATCGGTACACGCTGCGGATCCGCCTCAAGCAGCCCGATTACAACTTCCCCTACGTGCTGGCGATGCCGGCGACCGCGGCCGTGGCACGGGAAGTGGTCGAGGCGTATGGCAATGACCTTGGCGCGCACCCGGTCGGCACCGGCCCCTACCTACTCAAGGAGTACCAGCGCAGCAACCGCATCGTGCTCGAGGCCAATCCGGGCTATCGCAAGGTAGTGTTCGACGAGTCCATGCCGGCGAACCCGGCCGATGCTGCGATTGCGCGCGCACTCAAGGGCAAGATCCTGCCGGCGATCGGCCGCATCGAAATTTCCGTCATCGAGGAGGGCCAGCCGCGCTGGCTTGCGTTCCTGAGGGGCGAACTCGATTATCTACAACCGTTTCCGCTCTATTTCGTTGGCGAGTTGCTCGACGACGGCAAGCTCAAGCCGGCGCTGGCGGCCAAGGGTATTGAGCACCGGCTGCTGCTGCGCCCGAATACCTGGTGGGCGTACTTCAACATGGACGATCCGGTCGTCGGTGGCTACACGCCCGAGAAGATCGCGCTGCGACGCGCGATCGGCATGGGGTTCAATACCGAAGAACTCATCCGCGTGCTGTTCCGCGGCCGGGCGATCCCGGCGCAGGGGCCGATTCCTCCGGACATCGCCGGCTTCGACCCGACGCTGCAGACGCAGGCGCAGGACTACGATCCGGCGGCGGCGCGCGCGCTGCTCGACCATTTTGGCTACAAGGATCGCGACGGCGACGGCTACCGCGAGTTGCCCGATGGCAGGCCGCTGGTCATCGAGCACTGGTCGACGCCGACCTCGAGCGACCGACAGCTCGACGAACTGTGGAAGAAGAACATGGACAGCATCGGTATCCGCATGGTCTTCAAGAAGGAAAAGCTACCGGAACTGCGCAAGATGGCACGGGCCGGCAAGCTGCAAATGCGCCAGGACGGGTGGGACGCGGATTACCCCGATGCGGAGAACTTCATGCAGCTGCTCTACGGTCCCAACGTCGGCCAGGCCAACGATTCGCGCTTCAGGCTGCCCGAGTTCGACCGCCTCTACGAACAAGCGCGCCTGCTGCCCGACTCACCGCAGCGGACGCGAATCTTCGACCGCATGACCGAGCTCGTGGTCGCCTACGCGCCGTGGAAGCTCACGCACCATCTGCTCGAAGATCATGTCATCCAGCCCTGGGTCGTCAACTACAAGCCGCACCCGATCCGATCCGACATCTGGATGTACCTGGACATCGACCCAAGCAAGCTGCGGCCCTAGTCGCGCACGGCCGTTCTAATGCTTGGGCGGCGTGTAGGGTCCGCACTGCGCAAGCGCGGTCGACGTCGCCGTATTGAGGTCGATCAGGGTCAGGTCGGTTCCCTTGCCGCGCAATTCCAGGGTGCCATTGGAAAATCGCACGCCGGATGCGGCCGGTATCTGGTAGAGCGCTACCTTGTCACCGGTAGGTAGCAACAACCGCGCCGTGCCCGCGTCGAAGCGGATCACCAGCCGCTCACCCTCGAACAGGCAGACAAAGGTGTTCTTCGCCGCTTCCTCCTCTTCCTTGCCCGGCTTGTCGGCGCAAGCGGCGAGCAGGCCCACGATGACGAACGCACAGGCAAGTCGCAGCAACCAGCCAAACATGAACGAACCTCCGGTCGCAAATACGGCCAAGATCTTCAAGGATAGCATCACCAACCTTCGCGGGCGCGGTGGCCGCGCGCAGCTTCAGTGCGCCTCGTCACACAGCCGCGTGCCACGGGTGCGACCGCCGGTCTGCGGCGTGAACACGAAAATGCAGGGGTCGAAGCCTTGGTTCGTCAGTGCCGCGGTGATGGTGCGCAGCGCGTCGGCGGACAACACCGGCTCGCGCGCGAGAATGCGGCCAAATCGCAGCGACGGGTGTCCGGCCACGAGCCAACGATATTCGGGGTCAAGCGCGATCACGATCGATTCGCGCCCGAACGGATACCACCAGATGCCGAGAAAATGCACGGTGGTCACTTTGAGCACCGACGGCAGCGCGGGATCGAGGGGACGCGCCCGCGCTTCGTTGGTTTCAATGCCTCCGTCGCTGCGCAGACAGCGGACAAGGGCGGCGATGGCGCCGTTGTCCGCGGCTGTGTATTCCGACTGGGTGTCGCGTGCGCAATGGCTTTGCAGAAAGCCCGGAATCGAGGCGATCTCGTACCAGGTGCCGTAGTAGCGATTCAGATCGAAGTTGGCCACCGGCACGAGCGCGGTGGCCGGGGCCGCGCACGCCAAGGCGACGAACATGAGGCCGACGCGCCACCGGCTTGCCGCAAGTGTCTTTCCAGTCTGAAGCGATGCGGCCATGGGCGTCCCCTTGAGCGAGCGTTGGCGCAAATCTGGGCGTTGCGACCGGCTGCATCGGGGTCTCAAATCCGGTGCCTGCCGCGCCAGCGGATGCTGCGGTGCTGAAATCCGCCGTTGCGTTGCCGCGCAACGATTCAGGTGAACTCCCGTGGATTGTATCGCCATTCCTCGCTGCCCGCGCCCAGCGCCACGCCGCCCGGCCGGAACCTCGCGGGCACGCGGCGGGCGCCCTGCTCAAGCCGCGGCCTAAGCCCAATGCGAACGGGGATATTACCGATGCGTGGAATGGCAGCGAAGCCGCCCGGGGCGCAGTGTGCAGGGGAGCAGCGAGTAAAGCGACGCGCGATCCGGCGATGAGCGCCGCGGACCGGCACCGTGCCCGGCCTAGTGACCGGCGCGAATGCGCCAACGCGGCGCGCGGCGCGATCAGCCGAGGCCTTGCAGCACCTCGACTTCGCAGTCGAGAGCCAGCTACGGTCAAGGGAATTTTGCCGCGACCCGTAGCTCTGCGCGCGGGTCGAAGTTCCCGGGAAAGTGGCGCAGGTGCCGAACATCGGGTCGGCGTTGGGTCTTTGGGAGCTGCCGCGCGCGGATCCTTCGTTAGAGCGTTTTCTGCACGTAGCCAACCACTTGCGTACCGGCGATCTTCTTGCCAAATGCGTTCGTGTACAGGACTTGGTTTGCATTGGTGTCGGTGACGTACACGCCGAGTGTCACGCCGAACGCGTCGAACGAGCCGCCGGCTTTCCAGTCGGTGTAGTTGCTGGCGCTGAAGCCCTTGAACGACTGATGGCCAACGTGCGCAATGACGGTCACCTTGCCGATCGTATCGTTGACCTTGTCGGTCAGGTCGTACGACAGGTTGCCTTCAATGTAGTAGCTGCCCGCCGAGGTGGGCAGGCCGAAGGTGTTTCCGGTGGAGTAGGAGTACTTGACCGAAAGAAACCTCCACGACAGGGCGCCGTAGACCTCGAAAGTATCCGGGTTGGTGTAACCGTTGCCCGGGTATGTGCCTGGGTAGTAGTAGTACAAGCCGCCGATGTCGTAGCCGAAATCGGCCGGCAGGGCGCCGCGATAGCCGCCGTAGAAGTCCCATTCGAGTGGTGAGGACACGGCAGCTTGGCCATCCGAAAGCCAGCTGATGTTCGAGGCCCAGGTGCCCAGGTAGATGCCGCTCTTGTGGGTCCAGTCGAAACCGCCCTGGACTGCTGGTTTCTCGTCCGTCTGGCTGACACCGCGAAACACGTACTGACTGAAAATGCCGATGTTGCCGGTCAGGGTGTAATCGGGTTCCGGGGCCTTGCCTGGCTGCGCCGCCGCGGCGGCAGGCTCGGCTGAGGGCTGAAGCGTTTGGGCGCGGACGGGCCCGGCCAACAAGCTGCCCGAGGCAGCGCCAAGCAGCAAGACGACAATGCGAGTTCTAGGGTTCATTTCGGAATCCATCGCGAATGCTGGTACTGGTGACACCGGCCGTGCATTTCCAGGGGGCTACACCGGCGGCTAGGTTCAGGGCGTTCGTCCAATGCGAATCGATCCGGGTGCGGTCCGAAGGCGGTACGCACGGTTCGTTATCCGCAAGCGTATTCGGGCGCGCGTAATTTCCGCGTCAGTTTCGCAGGATCGGCTGTAAACAGCCGGTAATGATCCGCGAGTGCTTACACGTTCTTTACGCGCCCGGCGTCCGAATTTACGCGCACTTTCCTTGGGCCCGAATAGACTGCCCCAATCATTGCGAGCGAAGGAATGAAGCCATGTCGATCGACCTTTGGCATCACTATTTGCTCCTGCGACCGCTGCTGGTGTTCGTTCTCGCCGCACCGCTGCTCGTGTCGGCCGTGCTCTTCCGCGGACGCGCAGCGCCGCGCAGCTCGGACCACAAGACACACGTCCAGTCCGAGGCGCCGAGCGTCGCCAACACGGGACCTGACTCGGCGCAGGAACCTCAGATCGAATCGAGCCCGCGCGAATGGCGCGCCAGTGCTGTGGGGTCAGACCGGCGCGCTGCCTGAGCAGGGTGCGCAATTGACCTGCTCAAGGAGCGTAAACGCCGCGATGTAGCGTCCGCTCTGTCCGGCGCCCGACGTTCTTTACAGCCTCTTAACGGCGATATGCGGTGGATTTTGCGGATTCTTGACGCCACGCCACTTAGTATTGCGGGTTGCCAAACAACCCTGCCTTGGGGAGTCACCATGTCAGACCTCGTGCTGGATCTCGCCTTCGTGGCCATCATGGTTGCCTTCTTCGCCTTGAGCAGCGGGTTGATCCGCTTCTGCGCCAGGCTCATGGAGCGGGGGGGGCGATGATGAACTGGGTGTATTGGTTGAGCGGCCTCGCCGCCCTCGGCATATTCGTCTACCTCGTCATCGCCCTGTTCAAGCCGGACTACTTCGAATGACGGCGTTATTCCAGACGCAGGGCTGGTTGCAGATCGGGTTCTACCTCGTCGTCCTGTTGCTGCTGGCCAAGCCGCTCGGCGCCTACATGGCGGCCGTCTACGAAGGCCGCGCGTCGCGGGCGCAGCGCCTGGGTGGCTGGTTGGAACGAACGGTCTACCGCGGCGCCGGCGTCGACGCGACGAAGGACATGGGGTGGATCGAGTACGCCATGGCGATGCTCTGGTTCAACCTCCTCGGCGCGCTGGCGGTGTACGCGATCCAGCGCCTGCAGGCATGGCTGCCACTCAATCCGCAAGCACTCGGGGCGGTAAGCCCCGACTCCTCTTTCAACACCGCGGCGAGCTTCATCACCAACACCAACTGGCAGGGATACGCCGGCGAGTCGACGATGAGCTACCTGTCCCAGATGCTGGCGCTGGCGGTGCAGAATTTCGCCTCGGCTGCGACCGGCATGGCGATGCTTGTCGCCCTGACGCGGGGGTTCGTGCGCAAGGAAGCAAGCGGCATCGGCAACTTCTGGGTCGATCTCACGCGCACGACAGTCTATATCCTTCTGCCATTGGCGATTGTCTTTGCGCTGTTCCTCTGCGCCCGCGGCATCCCGCAGACCTTCGACAAGGCAGCCACCGTCACGCTGCTGCAGGCGGTGACCTACGACAACCCGAAAAACGGCCCGGACGGACAGCCGCTCAAGGACGAGAAAGGCAACCCGGTCACGGAGAAAGCCACCGCGACCGAGCAGACGATTGCGCTGGGCCCGGTCGCCTCGCAGATCGCCATCAAGCAGCTTGGCACCAATGGCGGCGGCTACTACAACGTCAATTCGGCGCATCCGCTGGAGAACCCGACACCGCTCACCGATTTTCTCGAGATGCTCTCGATCCTGCTCATCCCGGCTGCGCTGTGCTACACGTTTGGCCGGATGATCGGCGACACGCGCCAGGGCTGGGCTCTGCTTGCGGCGATGACCATCGTCCTCGCCGCCCTGTTGCCCTGCACCTACCTTGCCGAGCAGAACGGCAACCCGATCTTGACCAAGCTGGGGGCCGACCAGGTAACCAGCGCCACCAACATCGGCGGCAACATGGAAGGCAAGGAAGTGCGCATTGGCGTCGCCAATTCCGCCTTGTGGGCGACCGCGACCACGGCGGCGTCAAACGGCAGCGTCAATTCGATGCACGACTCGTTCACGCCGCTCGGCGGAATGATCCCGATGTGGTTGATCCAGCTCTCGGAAGTCATTTTCGGTGGCGTGGGCTCCGGTCTGTACGGGCTGATCGTCTACGCCGTCGTGGCGGTGTTCATCGCTGGACTGATGATCGGCCGCACGCCGGAGTATTTGGGCAAGAAGATCGGCGCCTTCGAGGTCAAGATGGCTTCCATCGCGATCCTCATCCCGCCGCTGCTGGTGCTGTGCGGCACCGCGCTGGCGGTGATGGTCGACGCCGGCAAGGCGGGCGCTTCCAATCCCGGCGCGCAGGGCTTCAGCGAGATCCTGTACGGGTTCTCCTCCGCGGGCAACAACAACGGCAGCGCATTCGCCGGCTTGAACGCCAACACGCCGTTCTACAACACCGCGCTGGGGATCACGATGCTGTTCGCCCGCTATTGGCTCGCGATCCCGGTGCTCGCGCTGGCCGGGGCATTCGCCGCCGCCAAGCACGTGCCGCCATCGGCAGGCACGCTGCCGACGCACACGCCGCTGTTCGTCGTGGTGCTGATCGGCACGGTGATCACGGTCGGTGCCCTGACCTTCGTACCGGCCCTGGCGCTGGGCCCCGTGGTCGAGCACCTGCTGCTCTTCGCCGGCAACTGATCGCATGCTTCGGGCAGGATTCGCAAAGGGATCGACATGACTACGGCCACCGCGCAGCCGAGCGCGCTCTCATGGTTTCTGAGCCGCGGCCTACTCAAGACCGCGCTCATCGACAGCTTCCGCCGGCTGACGCCGCGCTATCAGTGGCGCAATCCGGTGATGTTCGTCGTCTACATTGGCGCCATCCTGACCACGATTCTCTTGTTCCAGGCGCTCGGCGGCAAAGGTGAAGCCCCCGCCGGTTTCATCCTCGCGATCACGCTCTGGCTCTGGGTGACGCTGCTTTTCGCCAATTTTGCCGAGGCGATCGCCGAAGGCCGGAGCAAGGCGCAGGCGGCTTCGCTCAAGAGTGCGCGCAAGGATACGACCGCGAAACGCCTGGCGCGTGCGGACAAAGACGCGCCGCAGACGCCGACACCGTCGTCGAACCTGCGCAAGGGCGATCTGGTCCTGGTCGAGCAGGGCGACCTGGTCCCCGGCGACGGCGATGTGATCCAGGGCGTGGCATCGATCGACGAGTCGGCGATCACCGGCGAGAGCGCGCCGGTGATCCGCGCCGCCGGCAGCGATTTCGATTCGGTCACCGGGGGCACGCGCGTGCTTTCCGACTGGATCGTCGTACGCATCAACGTCAACCCGGGGGAAGCCTTCCTCGACCGCATGATCAGCATGGTCGAGGGCGCCAAACGGCAAAAGACGCCCAACGAGATCGCACTCACCATCCTGCTCGTCGCGATGACGCTGGTGTTCCTGCTCGCCACCGTGACCCTGCTGCCATATTCGCTCTATAGCGTCGAGATTGCCAAAGCGGGTACGCCGGTGACCATCACGGTGCTCGTGGCGCTGCTCGTATGCCTGATCCCGACGACCATTGGCGGACTGCTCTCCGCCATCGGGGTCGCCGGCATGGGCCGGATGATGCGCGCCAACGTCGTGGCCACGTCCGGCCGCGCCGTCGAGGCAGCCGGCGACTGCGATGTGCTGCTGCTCGACAAGACGGGCACGATCACGCACGGCAATCGCCAGGCCTCCGCGCTCCACCCGGTCGCTGGCGTCACCGCAGCGCAGCTTGCCGAGGCGACGCTGCTCGCCTCCCTGGGCGACGAGACGCCAGAAGGCAAGAGCATCGTGGTGCACGTCAAGCGCGCCTACGGCATCGCGCCGCCGGCTCTGACTCCGGGCCAATACGTCATCATCGCCTTCTCCGCGCAGACGCGGATGAGCGGTGTCACCTACCAGGGACGCGAGCTGCGCAAGGGCGCGCTCGACGCTGTGCGCGCCTGGATCGCTCCCCAGGGCGGTCGCATCGACGCCGAGGTCACCAGCCGCGTGGAAGAGGTGGCCCGGCGCGGGTCGACCCCGCTGGTCGTCGCCGAAGGTGCCCACGTGCTGGGCGTGGTCGAACTCAAGGACATCGTCAAGACGCACATCAAGGAGCGCTTCGCCGAGCTGCGGAAGATGGGTATTCGCACCATCATGATCACCGGCGACAACAAGCTCACCGCGGCGTCGATCGCCGCCGAGGCCGGCGTCGACGACTTCGTCGCCGAGATCAACCCCGAGGCAAAGCTCAAGCTCATCCGCAGCATCCAGGCGGAAGGCAAGCTCGTTGCCATGACCGGCGACGGCACCAACGATGCGCCGGCGCTGGCGCAGGCCGACGTGGCCGTGGTCATGAACAGCGGCACCCAGGCGGCCAAGGAAGCCGGCAACATGGTCGACCTCGACTCGAATCCGACCAAGCTCATCGAGATCGTCGAGATCGGCAAGCAGCTGCTGATGACGCGCGGCGCGCTGACGACGTTTTCCATCGCCAACGACGTCGCCAAGTATTTCGCCATCATCCCGGTCGCATTCGCCAGCACCTACCCGGTGCTCGAGACGCTCAACGTCATGAATCTGGGGCCGAAAACCGCGATTCTTTCGGCGGTCATCTTTAATGCACTGATCATCCCGGCGCTCATTCCGCTGGCGCTCACCGGCGTCAAGTACCGCCCCGTTGGCGCAGGCCCGATCCTGCGCCGGAACATGCTGATCTACGGCGTCGGCGGCATCATCCTGCCGTTCATCGGCATCAAGCTCATCGACAAGCTGCTCCTCGCAATCAATCTTATCTGAAGGAATCGTCGATGTTCGCCTTCGCTCAAGTCTTGCCGGCGCTGCGCATGCTGGTCGTGATTTCGGTGCTCGCCGGCGTTGCTTACCCACTGTTCGTCACCGCCATCGCGCAGCTGGCCTTTCCGGGGCCGGCGAACGGGAGTCTCATCGTCGTCGATGGCAAGACGGTCGGCTCTGCGCTCGTCGGCCAGCCCTTCGACGACCCGAAATATTTCTGGAGCCGGCCGTCGGCAACCTCACCCCAGCCGTACAACGGCATGGCCTCGAACGGGTCGAATCAGGGCGCGCGCAACCCGGCGCTCGCCGATGCGGTCAGCGCGCGGGTGAAGGCGCTGCGCGATGCCGATCCCGGCAACGCCGCGCCGGTGCCAGTGGACCTCGTCACCGCGTCGGGCAGCGGGCTCGACCCGCATATCAGCCTCGCGGCAGCGGCGTACCAGGCACCACGTGTCGCCCGCGTGCGCGGCATGTCCATCGACCAGGTGATGGCGCTCGTCGGCGCGCACGAGGAAGGGCGCACCTTCGGCCTCATCGGCGAGCCGCGCGTCAACGTGCTGGAATTGAACCTCGCGCTCGACCGCGCGCGCTGACGGCAAGCCGCGGCCGCACGCGGTACACTACGCGCCGTTGCCATGCTGACGGCGCGCAATGGAAAGCGAACGTCCTGACCCCGACCAACTGCTTGCCGAGGTGAAGGCGGCGGCTGAACGCGCGCAGCGCGGGCGGTTGAAGATTTTCTTCGGCGCCTCGGCCGGTGTCGGCAAGACCTTCTCCATGCTCGCCGCAGCGCAAGCGTTGCGCCGCGGCGGCACCGATGTCGTTGTCGGCCTGCTCGAAACTCACGGGCGCGCGGAAACAGCCGCGCTGCTCGAGGGCCTTGAGCTGCTGCCGCCACTGATGCTCGACGTGCAGGGCACGATGGTCAAGGAGTTCGACCTCGACGCCGCGCTCAAGCGCCGTCCGGCGCTCCTCCTGGTCGACGAACTGGCCCATACCAACGTCCCCGGAGCGCGACACCCCAAACGCTGGCAGGACGTCGACGAGTTGCTTGCCGCGGGAATCGACGTGTACACGACGCTCAACGTGCAGCACATCGAAAGCCTGAACGACGTGATCGGCCAGATTACCGGCATCCGCGTCAATGAGACGCTCCCCGACACGTTCTTCGAGACGGCCGACGAAGTCGAGCTGATCGATCTGTCTCCCGACGAGCTGCTCAAGCGCCTGCGCGAAGGCAAGGTCTATGTCCCGCACCAGGCGGAGCGCGCGCTGGCCAACTTCTTCAAGAAGGGCAATCTGATTGCGCTGCGCGAAATGGCCCTGCGCCAGACGGCCGACCGCGTCGACGCACAGATGCGCGAGTATCGCGACGAGGAGGCGATCGCGCCGGTCTGGGCCGCAGCCGAACGCATCGTGGTCGCGATCGGACCTGACCCAAGGGGCGAGCAACTGGTGCGCGCGGCGAAGCGTCTGGCCGACTCGATCGACGCCGAATGGCACGCGGTGTACGTCGAGACGCCGCGCCTGCTGCGGCTGCCGCAAGCTGAGCGCAACCGCATCCTGGGCTACCTACGGCTTGCCGAGCAGCTCGGGGCAAAGACGTCGGTGCTGTCAGCACCGACCGTAGCCGAGGAACTGCTCGACTTTGCGCACGACCAGAACGCGACCCGACTCGTGATGGGCAGGCCGACGCGAACCGGCTGGCGGCGCTTGCTGCTCGGATCGGTAATCGACGCGGTGACGGTGCGCCTGCGCGGTCTCGACCTGCAGCTGGTCGGCGACCCGGACCGAGCGCGCCTCGGCGGCCCCGGGTTTGCCGATCAGCTCGCGCGCACGAAGGCCCATCTCGGCATCGACCAGAGCAAGGCCGACTCGCACAAAGTGCGCTGGCCCGCGTACGCGGCGGCGGCTGCGGTCTGCGCCGTGGCGACGGCGCTGGCATGGCTGCTGTTCGGCCGCTTCGAGGCGACCAACCTGGTCATGGTCTACCTTGTCGGCGTGCTGGTGGTGGCCTATC
This sequence comes from uncultured beta proteobacterium, assembly GCA_963763625.1. Taxonomy (GTDB): domain Bacteria; phylum Pseudomonadota; class Gammaproteobacteria; order Burkholderiales; family Casimicrobiaceae; genus PALSA-1003. Next base: position 678,436 of record CAVXPH010000006.1, read on the forward strand.
GCTACGGCCGCGGACCGGCGATCGCCGCCTCGGTGCTGTCGGTCGCGCTGTTCGATTTTCTTTTCGTTGCGCCGTACTACAGCTTCGCCATCAGCGATACGCAGTATCTGCTCACCTTCGCCGTGATGCTGTTGGTCGGACTGACGATCAGCAGTCTTACCGCCAGCATTCGACTGCAGGCACGCGTCGCGCAGCACCGCGCGGCGCGGACCGAGGCCCTGTATACGATGACCCGCGAGCTATCGCGCGCCGGCGGGCTGGACGTGGTGGTGATGATCGCCGTGCAGCACGTGGCACGCGTGTTCGAGGCGCAGGCCGTGGTGTTGATACCCAATGCCGGCGGGTCCATAACCTATCCGCACGCGCCGGGTATCTATGGTTCCTATCATGGGGCCGACCTGGGGATCGCGCGCTGGGTGTACGCCAATCGCGTGGCGGCCGGGCTCGGCACGCACACCCTTCCCGGTGCGGAAGCGCTCTATCTGCCCCTGACTGCCGCGCACAAGCTCGTCGGCGTGCTGGCGGTTCTACCCTCGCGGCGCGAGCGGCTGCTCATCCCCGAGCAGCGGCATTTGCTGGAAACCTTCGCCGGGCAGATCGCGGCCGCCGCGGAGCGCGTGCTGCTCGCTGCCGATGCCGCGAAGCTTGCCCGCCAGGCCGAGACCGAGAGCCTGCGCAATTCGCTTCTGAACGCGATATCGCACGATCTGCGCACCCCGCTGGCGGTGCTCGTTGGCGCATCATCGAGTCTCATCACCGACGACCACCGGCTGTCCGACGCGGCACGCAAGGAGCTGGCGGCAACGGTGCACGACGAGGCTACGCGCATGACCGCGCTGGTCAACAATCTGCTCGACATGGCGCGCCTCGAATCCGGTGCGATCGCACTCGCGCGCGAATGGACTCCGCTGGAAGAGATCGTTGGCAGCGTGCTTGGCCGGCTTCGCGACGTGCTGGCAGCGCATCCGGTCAAGGTCGCGCTGCCCGCGGACCTGCCGCTGCTGCACGTCGATCCGGTGCTGCTTGGGCAATTGCTGGCGAATCTGCTCGAGAATGCCGCCAAGTACACGCCGAGCGGGACGCCGGTCGATATTTCCGCGCGCGTACTGCCGGGGCGTGTCGCGGTCGAAGTGGCCGATCGCGGACCGGGCATCCCAGCCGGCGAGGAGGCCAAGCTCTTCGACAAGTTCTATCGCCTGCACCGCGAGGCCGCACAAAGCGGCGTGGGCCTGGGCCTGGCAATCTGCAAGGCGATCGTCGCCGCCCACGGCGGGACGATCAGCGCCGCCAATCGCCCCGGCGGGGGCGCCGTGTTCCGCTTCGAACTGCCGGCCGGCGAGCCGCCGAGCATGGAACCGGAGGCAGATGCTCGCGTCGCCACCGGAACCACGTCGTGAGCGCCAACACCTCGACGCTCGTCGTTATCGAGGACGACCCGCAGATTCGCCGCTTCTTGCGCAGTGGTCTGTCGACCGAGCCGTTTCGCATTTTCGAGGCCGAGACCGGCAGGGCAGGCCTGGTCGAGGCCGCCACGCGCAAACCGGATCTGGTCATTCTCGATCTCGGCTTGCCCGACCTCGACGGCGTCGAGGTCGTGTCCGAGCTGCGCCAATGGTACACGCGGCCGATCATTATCCTGTCCGCGCGCAGCAACGAGCAGGAGAAAATCAAGGCGCTCGACGCCGGCGCCGACGACTACCTGACCAAGCCATTCGGCATCGGCGAGCTGCTGGCGCGCCTGCGCGCCGCGCTGCGACGTGCCGCGCGCGACGCCGGCGTCGCCGCGGAGAACAGCATCGAGTTCGGCGAGGTCCGCGTCGATCTGGCCGCGCGGCGAGTGCAGCGCGCGGGCAGCGACGTGCACCTCACCCCCAACGAGTATCGGCTGCTCGCCGCGTTGGTTCGTCACGCCGGCAAGGTCTGCACCCACCGCCAGCTGCTCGCCGACGTGTGGGGCCCGTCACACGTCGAGCATGGGCATTACCTGCGCATCTACATGGCGCAGCTGCGGCACAAGCTGGAGCTCGATCCGACCAATCCGCGCTTCCTGCGTACCGAGGCCGGCGTCGGCTACCGCCTGCTGGTCGATTAGCCAAGCAAGGCGCTGCCGGCGCCGTCGGGCGATCCACGCGCCTCGGCTCAGGGCCGAGTCGTCCCGCCGCCGCTAGCAGTCGACGACGTTGACGGCGAGACCGCCGAGGGAGGTCTCCTTGTATTTCGCCATCATGTCGCGGCCCGTGTCATACATCGTCTTGATGACGGTGTCGAGCGCGACCCGGTGGCTCCCGTCGCCGCGCAGCGCCAGCGACGCAGCATTGATCGCCTTCACCGCGCCCATTGCGTTGCGCTCGATGCACGGAATCTGCACCAGCCCGGCGACGGGATCGCAGCTCATGCCCAGATGGTGCTCGATGCCGATCTCGGCGGCGTTCTCGATTTGCGCGTTGCTGCCGCCGAGCGCCGCGGCGAGTCCGCCGGCGGCCATCGAGCAGGCGACCCCTACCTCGCCCTGGCAGCCGACCTCGGCGCCGGACAGAGAGGCGTTGCGTTTGCACAGCCCGCCGATCGCGGCGGCGGTCAGAAAAAAGGCGAGGACGCCCTCTTCGTTACTTTCCGGATAGAACTCGCGGTAGTAGCGGATGACTGCCGGAATGATGCCCGCCGCCCCGTTGGTCGGAGCGGTGACGACGCGGCCACCGGCGGCATTCTCCTCGTTGACCGCAATCGCATACGCGCTTACCCAGTCGATCGCCTCGCTCGGGCTCTGTTCCTTCCTTTCCCGGCGCGCGACCAGCGAATCGCGCAGGCCCTTGGCGCGCCGCCGCACATTCAACCCACCAGGCAGCATCCCGTCGTGACGCAGTCCGCGCTCGATGCTGTCGTTCATCACCGCCCAGCGTTGGAGCAGCCCGGAGCGCAGCTCGGCGGGGCTGCGCAGCGTGAGTTCGTTGACGCGCATCATTTCCGGAATGCGCTTCTTGGCAGCATGGCCGTGCGCAAGCAATTCGGCGGCGCTGGCAAACGGATACGGGACCCGCGGGCCTTCCACCGGTGCGGCGAGTTTCTGGGCCTCGGCTTCGGTAACCACGAAGCCGCCGCCGACCGAGTAGAAGACCTTGCGGGCGATGATCGCTCCCGCCGCATCGGAGGCGGTGAAGCGCATTCCGTTGCTGTGGAAGGCCAGTGTCTTGTCGACGCGGAAGCGCAGGTGATCCTGTTCGACAAAGGGAGTTGGGTGTCGCCCGTCGAGCAGCAGGGCGCGGTGGCTGCGAATGTGCTCTACCTTGGCCACGACCTGATCGGGGTCGATTTGGTCCGGTGTCTCGCCGGAGAGGCCGAGCAGGATCGCCCGGTCGGTGCCATGGCCGCGGCCGGTGAGCGCCAGTGAGCCGTACAGATCGACCACTATCTGCGCCACGACCTCGAGCTTGCCGTCGGCAGCGAGTTCATGGGCGAAGCGCTGTGCGGCGCGCATCGGCCCGACGGTGTGCGAACTCGACGGTCCGAGCCCTATCTTGAAAAGATCGAATACGCTGATAAACATGGTCGAGATCGGCTTGGAACGGCGCGCGGTGGTAGACTAAATTCTCGATGATACTCTGGTGAAGTCCGTGAAGACACGGTGGGTTTGGGTGGCGGCGCCGCTGTGGGCTGCGGCCCTGGCGACGGCCACCCCTGGTGCGCCGACCCCCAGCGAAGCCGCAGGCAGCGGCTGGCAAGCCTATCAGCGCGGCGACTATGCGGCGGCGTTTGACCGCTACGAGGCCGGTGCCCGAGAGGGGGACCGGCTGGCGCAATTCAACCTCGCGATGCTGCTGCTCCGCGGCGAGGGCAACGCGGTCGACATCGATGCCGGGGTCGCCTGGCTGACCAAGGCGGCCGACGCGGGCATGGCGCAGGCGCAGTACAACATGGGCCTGCTCGCCGAAAGCGGCATCGGCATGGAGCGCTCGCTGACCACCGCCACCGCATGGTGGCAGAAGGCCGCCGAGCAGGGTCATACCGAGGCGCAGGTGCAGCTGGCGACGCAGTATTTCCTCGGCCGCGGCGCCCCGAAGGATTGGAAGCTCGCGGCCAAGTGGTACGAGGCCGCGGCTAAGAATGGCGACGTCGGCGCGCAATACATCATCGCCAGCTTCTACGAGCACGGTGACGGGGTGCCTCAGGATTTGCGTCGCGCCCTGGACTGGTACGTGCAGGCGGCGCGGCAGGGCGATGTCGGCGCCGCGGTGCAGGCAAAGGACGTCGCGCGTCGTCTGGTCGCCGCCGGCAGCGCGCCGCGCTGAGACCCGTACCGCCGCCGCTCAGCGTGCCGCGGCCGGGGCCGTGAAACGGACGTGGTCCGGATACGAGAGCACCTCGGGCAGCGCGCCCGAGGCAAGCCGACGCTGCGTCGCCTGCCACCACTGTGCGTCGAGCAGATCGGCGTGGTACGCAAGAAATACGGCGCGCACAGCCGGGTCGGTAAGAAGGAAGGTCGCGAATTCCTCCGGGAAGATGTCGTTGGCCGCGACCGGATACCAGACCTCGTTGTCCATCTCGTCATAGCCGGCGGGTGCCGAAGGAATGCGCCGGAAGTTGCAGTCGGTGATGTACTCGATTTCGTCGTAATCGTAAAAGACGATCCGCCCGAAACGCGTCACCCCGAAGTTCTTGAACAGCAGATCGCCGGCGAAGATGTTGACCGCGGCGAGCTGCTTCAGCGCGTCGCCGTAGTCGCGGATCGCCCGCTCGCGCTGCGCCGGCGAGGCCGTCTCGAGAAACAGGTTGAGCGGCGTCATCCGACGCTCGATGTAGAGATGCCGGACGATGATCATCTCGTCGTCTTCCTCGATGACGGAAGGCGCCACCGCCTTCAGCTCGGCGATCAGCTCCGGCGTGAAGCGCGCGCGCGGGAACGCGACGTCCGAATACTCGAGCGTATCTGCCATTCGCCCGACACGGTCGTGATGCTTGACCAGCAGATACTTCTCCTTGACCTTTTCGCGTGTCGTCTCCTTCGACGGCGCCATCCTGTCGCGGATTACCTTGAACACATACGGATACGAAGGCAGCGTAAACACCGTCATCACCAGCCCCTTGATTCCCGGCGCGACGGTGAAGGCGTCGGTGGAATGCTTGAGGTGATGGAGAAAGTCGCGGAAAAAGAGCGTCTTTCCCTGCTTCTGCAGGCCGACCATCGTGTAGAGCTCGGCTTCGGTGCGCACGGACACCATGCCGCGCAGGAACGTCACATAGGCCGACGGCACCTCCATGTCGACCAGGAAATAGGCTCGATTGGCCGAGAACAGGAGGGCGATCTGCTCGGGGTCCATGAGCAGGGCATCGACATAGAGGCGGCTGCTCGCGTCGTGCTTGATAGACACGACGAACGGATAGACATGAAAGCCATTGATGATCCGGCCGACGATGTACGCGCTGCGGTTGCGGAAGAAAAGCGACGAGAGGACCTGCAGCTGGTGGTTGGCCTCGAGGGTGAACGGGCGCGGGAATCGGGATCGAAATGCCCGGAGCAGGGTGCGCAAGTCGCGCCGGAAATCGGTGAAGCGGGGCTCCAGGCGGAAGTCGAGCACAACGTCGATCAGCGCCTGCCGCAGACCGTGCTGGCGCGGATAGTACGACCGGTACGATGGCGGATCGGCGTCGATGTGTTCGGTCGAAACGCCGGGGCGCACGAACAGGCAGCGGTTGTGAAAGTAGGTCCGATGCAGGATCTTGCACGATACCGAGTTGAAAAAGGTCTCCGCACACTCGGGTTGCTTGTGGTCGATCAACAGTCCGATGTAATGGCGCTTGACCGCCTCCCAGCTCGCTTCGTCGATCCGGTCGCAGCCGAACTCTCGCTCCAGCCGCGCGACGGTCTCCAGGACGCGGCGATCGTAGAAATCGATGCGATCCTGTGACGTGTGCGCGATGGCGAGCCAATTGCGGGCCTCGAAATGGCTCTTGGCGACGCGAGCGCAGTCGCGAAACAGGGCGTAGTGACGATTAAAACCCTCCAGCGTTGCCTGGGCGATCGCCGCCGGCTCGGCAGCGGTGGACGCGTCGACCGGGCGGGGTCGCGGCAGGGTGTGCAGGGGGCTCGGCGTGGGCATGGTCAAGGCACGGCGCTATGGCGAGTTTACTCGCGCCCCGCCTGCCGCGCGACGATGCGTGACGCTGTCGCTGCGGCGGCGTACAGTGGCGGCACCATGGCCGCCAACCCGCTTCCACAGCCGGGCAGTCGCGCCGCGCCGCTCCTCCATCTCGCGGCGCGCGTCCTTTCGCTGGTGGCTCTGGTTGCGATCCCGGCCGGGGCGCAAATCGTCAAGTGCAGCGACAACTCGGGCAACGTCGTCTATCAGAACGAGGCCTGTCCCAAGAACACCAAGGGGACTCGGGTCGACATCTTCGACAACAGCTGGACGGCTGATCGCACCGAGAAGGACGCGGCGTGGCAGCGCCAGGCGACCGCGCATCGGGTCGTCGCCGGTATGCCCCTGCACTGGGTTCGAGAGGCGCTCGGCGAGCCCATCGAGGTGCGCAACACGGCGACAGCGGGGGCGGACGAGGTATGGCTGTATAACTTCCCCGACCGCAGCACGCAGGTCGGAATACTCGCCAATCAGGTTCTCTGGGTTCGCGAAACGCCGATGGGCGCTTCGCCGGCGGCCGTGGCGTCCGAGCCCGTCCCTGCTGCAGCCCAGGCGTCGCAAGCTGCGCCCGAAGCGCGTGCGCCGGCGGAGGTGCCGCGCGCGGTACCGGAATCGCACCTGGCGTCAGATCTGCCGCGCGTGGCGCAGCGCAGGCGGCAGCGGAAGTGCCGCGCGCGCTGCCGGAGGCGCACGCGGCGGCCGATACCCCGCGCGCCGTAACCGAGACCTCGCACGCGATGCAGGAGAGCCCGAAGATAAGCGAATCGAGGCATGGCGTTATGCGCGGGCAGGATTGCAAGCAGGCGCTTGCCGAGCTTGGTCCGCCCGATCGGCAGCGCGAGGTGCCCGCGCCCGACAGCGCGAGCGGTCCCACGACCGAGTACTTCTACGAGCCCGCTGGCAGCGCGGACCCTACGCGCACACGCGTGGTCTGCGCCAATGGCAAGGTTGAAGGCGTCGACCGAACGGTCATCCGCTGAAGCGGCGCGGCGCACCGCTTCAGCGGGCGTAGCACGAGTCGATTACTGATTCGCCTCGTCGATCAATTTCTTAAGCTCGGTGTTGTACTTGTTGTATTCCTCGACCGTCCTGTTGTTGGTCTCGACCACCGCGTCGACCCAAGCCTTGTTCTCCTGAACATAGTTCTTGATGCACTCGCCGTAGGCCCTGTAATCCCTGTTGAAGACGGCGATCGTGGAGTTCAACGCGTGGCTTCCCGGATACTCCGGCTGCTTGCAATTGGCCGGCGGAATCGTAGGCAATGGCACGCGCGCTGAGGCCGTCGGCGTCGACGGGGTCGGTGGAAGCGGCACAGCAGTAGTCGCTGCGGGCGGCTGGGGGATTGGAATCTGCGGATTCGACGGCGGTTGGGGCATGCCGGCGCCGATTTGTGCCAGCGCGGGCACGACCGCAAACGCAAGAACGGCGAACACGGAGATAAGAAATAGGCGCGAAGTCATGGGGAGCCTCACACGGCGGCAAAGACGCGCATTTTATGCCTCCGCGCGGGGCGGGGAAAGCGGCCGGACCCGTCCCGCGGTAATCGACGGGCCGGTTTCGGACCATTCCCCCGGAGACGTCTGCGCCGCGGTCATGGTCAGCCATGAGCCCTTGCCGGTCAGGTCATAGGTGAACGAGCACGCGAAGAGGATGTCGCCCGACCGAGCTCCCGCCTCAGCGCGTCTCCGAACCAGGCTTGGCTAATTGGCCAGTCGGGGCGGCTGCTGACGATATGAGGCGGCGCGAAGACCGTCCTTGGTCCTGGATCGTCTACTGCCGGCTGGTAGACTCATCGCATCACCTGATTACTTGTACGTCACCTACGTGGCTCCGCTCGGCCCGGGGCTCACGTCGATAATCTCGGCGGCGAGCCTGGCCGTCAGGTTATGGCCCGACTGCTGCTGTCGGCTTCGACTCCATCTGGCGGCGTAACCCAAACTCCGTAAAAGCACACATTTGCGAAGCGATGTACGAATCTTCGCATGCTTGTCCTCCTGGCGTGCAGGCCGCTAAGATGACTGGTATGAAACTACGCGCTGCGTAATGTCGGATAGTCAGCCCTTCGCAAAGACGCTGGGGACCCCATAGCGCATGCAACGCCGCTCTGGAAAACCCGGGACTACATGCTGCTATGGAGCGGGCAGGTCGTTTCGACCCTCGGTTCAACGGCGTCGTCAATAATTTTTCCGCTGCTGATACTGGCGTTGACGAATTCGCCTGCGGCAGCGGGCGTTGCCTCGGCGCTTCGCGCGGCTCCGTATCTGATTTTTTCGTTGCCGGTGGGCGCGCTGATAGACCGTTGGGACCGCAAGCGGGTGATGATCATCTGCGACGTAGGGCGCGCGATTGCGGTCCTCAGCGTGCCGTTCGCCCTGTGGTTGGACGCCCTGACGATCTGGCAAATCTACCTGGTGGCTTTCGTCGAAGGAAGCCTTTTCGTATTCTTCAATATCGCGGAGGTCGCTGCTTTGCCGCGCGTCGTTGCCACCGCGCAGCTACCACAAGCCGCGGCACAGAACGAGGCCGCATTCGGCGCCGTGCACATTGTCGGTCCCTCGATCGGTACGTTCCTGTATCAAGCCCTTGGAAAGAGCGCGCCTTTTCTCGCTGATGCGATCTCATACTTGGTTTCAGTCGCCTCGTTGCTGCTCATCAAGACTGAATTCCGACTGGCCAAAGCCGCTCCGTCGAGTCCCTTGCGGGTCGACATTGTCGAAGGCTTGCGCTGGCTGTGGCACCAGCCGCTGATCCGGTACATGGCATTTCTAACGGGCGGCTTGAATCTCGTGAATGCTGCGATCCCGCTGGTCGTGATCGTCCTCGCGAAGGAAATGGGCGCGCGCGATGTCGAGATTGGTTTGATCTTCAGCATCGGCGGAATTGGCGGCATCATCGGCTCGTTGATCGGCGGACGAATCCAGAAGAGATTTTCATTCGGCCAAGTCATCATCGCCTTGATCTGGCTGGATGCTCTGCTTTTTCCTCTCTATGCCTTGGTTCCTCAGTTCTTTCTGCTCGGGGCGATCTACGCATTGATCTACACATTGTCCCCGATCTATAACGTTGTTCAGTTCAGTTATCGACTTTCGCTCATTCCAGATGCCCTGCAAGGCCGTGTCAACAGTACGTTCAGACTGATCGCGTTTGGCTTCATGCCTTTGGGCGCAGCGATTTCCGGCTTCCTGCTCGAATGGATCGGCGCCGTGCCAACGATCCTCGCCCTCACGCTCTGGAATCTCGTGTTCGCCATTCTGACAACCTTCAATCGCCACGTGCGCAATGCGCGACCACTTGCGCATGTGGCGGGGGATTGAAGCTGCGGGATGCGGACGAGGTGATTCAGTAGTCGGACGCCACAAGTTGATCGCGATTGAATGTCCGGTTCGTGTTCCCACCCGGTCTCCCCTAAGCATCATCGTCGGGCAACCGATATCGACCGAATAATGGCCCGCGAAGCAATTTGCGTGCGCGGATTTCCGCTTCTGCCGGGCCAACCTGCCGTGGCGTGAACCAGTCTCAAATCGGCAATACCAGCCGCTCGCGGATTTTCCGCAAAGCGAACTCTCGTACTCTTCACCGAATCGCGGCTCGGGAACCTCTGAACAAAAAGTCGGGTCGAACTTTTCTCGTTACCTGCGGGATCTAGGCCGCGCCGGTTACGAGGAATCACGGACCCTCGTGAGGGTAAGTGTTGGCCATGATAACTGAGGAGATTGATATGTATGCACGTCGCGTATCCATGAAGTTGAAGCCCGATAGCACACAAGAATTTACCCAGCGGCTGGAAAAGGACGTCATCCCTATGCTTCGAAAACAGAGCGGGTTTCGGGATGAAATCACGTTCGTTGCCCCGGGTGGGACCGAAGCCTTTGGTCTGAGTTTATGGGACAACAAACAGAACGCTGAAAGCTATGAGCGCGCGCATTACGCAGAAGTGAACAAGATCCTGGCGAAGGTAGTTGACGGAACCCCCCGGGTTGAATCCTACGAGGTCGCCAACTCGACTTTCCACAAGATCGCTGCGACGGCATAAGGTCGTTAGCATGGCCCGGCCTCCAACCGGGCCATGTTTCTTTCCGCAGGGCCAGAACGGCGAAAGCGGATAACGCCGCCTCCTAGTGACTGGTGAATGCTTTGGACCGGTTTGTTGCAGACTAGCGGCTATTATTCGCAAAGTCGAACTGTCGCTGTGGCGAACTGCGATTGTCGACGATCAAGCCGCATGTGGCCAGAACTGGCCACACGCCACGTCATGGCGGGCCGCTTCAAACTCGGAGGCCATCCGGATCAGTCGTCGTGCCGGCAATCGCCGCGCGGCTTTCGAATCCAGTTTGCAGTATAGTCGGCTACCGACCAATGCCGTGGCTCGAGTGGAACGGCGGCGGGCGCGACCGGTCCAGTCACCTTCCCCCAGCGGAGGTTCACATGTCACAGTACTTCGAAGCCATTGTCATTCCCGTTCCCCGAGCCAATCTCGATACTTACAAGCGCATGTCCGAGGAATGGGGCAAAGCCCACTTGCGCCACGGTGCTCTCTACTACTCCGACGCGATCAGCGACGACGCGCAGCCAGGCAAGGTCACGTCGTTTCCGCAGGCCGTGCAGCTCAAGGACGGCGAAGTGATTGCGTTGGCGTGGGTCGTGTATCGGAGCAAGGAGGAGCGCGACCGCATCAACAAGGCGGTTATGGAGGACCCGAAACTTAAGGAGTCGATGGACCCCTCGAAGATGCCTTTCGACGGCAAGCGCATGTTCTGGGGTGGCTTCGAGTCCATCATCGGGCTCGCGGGCGGCCATTAAGAGCTCGATGGGAAGGACGGCTGCTTGCGCCAAGGAGGGGACGATCAAGACTTCACTAATGGCGGACCATCGCGCATACAATATCTGGAGCGCGGAATCAGGCCATTTAGAGTCTGTCGCTTGTGAAAGTGTTGCCGTTCGGATAGCGGTCCGCTGAGCCGCGGGTCAACGTAGCGCGATTGTTCGATTGCCGACCATTCGCGAGAGCAGCTTGGTCAATATCGCCGAGGCGAGCACTCCATTGCAGTTGGACGGCGTGCGCGAACTCTTTCGCTCGTTCATTGCCTGGCATCGAGAGCGCCACGTTCAGGACCTGCAGCTAATTGACGAATATTTTGACGCCTCCGCGTTCGATGAGGAGCTTCGAACCCTTCCTGGCGAGTATTCTCCGCCGGGGGGAAGTCTGCTGCTCGCCACGGTGCAGCAACAACCCGCCGGGTGCGTTGCGCTTCGGTCCATCGATGACGACTACTGCGAGATGAAGCGTATGTTCGTCTACCCGCGCTTCCGTGGCCAAGGTGCCGGTGTGGCGCTGGCTACCCGGCTCATCGACAATGCTCGCGCGGCCGGCTATCGCGCGATGCGCTTAGACACGAGCATCCGGCAGGCCGAGGCAAAGGAGTTGTATGCTCGCCTGGGTTTTCGCATCATCGAGGCGTACTACGAGCTACCCCAGAAAATGCAAGACTGGTTGGTGTTCATGGAGCTTGAGCTGTAAGCGAAAGACTCAGGTCCTCTCCCAAGCAGCACCGCGCTGACGGCTAACCGCTGTCAACCGGACCGCTCGGTCCCCGCAACCTAACAAATCAACGGCTTGCAGCGATGCAGGCCATTTTTTTGCATGGGGCAACACGAGGCGTTGCTGCAATGGGCCTTCTCGAACAGGCGCGTTAGCGCTTGAGGGCGAGTTCGGGGCGACGACATTCGCTTTGCAGCTGCGCTTTCGAGCAACGCGATCATCTTGCCCGCGATCTCATTGCGCCGATTCGTGTGATCGCCAATCTGGCCCTGCAGCTGGGTGTAAGTCACATCATCCCCCAACAGCGCCTCGGTCGAGATGCCGGTGAGCGTCGCAATGGCAAGGTTACCGGTTGGTGCGTTGAAACTGACTGCTTTCCGAAAGCGCACTGCTCGCCGGGGTGCGGTCAGCGATAGAGATCCTCGCGCGACGGCGGCAGCCCGGACGGCCCCTGCGTGCGCTTCGAGGCGAGCGTCTGAAAAATACCGACACTGTTTCTAGCGAAACCGATCGAGACGCCGGCGAGATAAGCTATCCATAGCCGGGTCTTCACGGCGCCGACCTCGTGCTCAGCCGCGGCACGATTGGCGAAAAGGCGATCATGCCAGAGCCCGGTGGTCCGCGCATAATGCTCGCGCCATGCCTCGACATCGTGTACCTCGAAACCATAGCGCTCCAAATTGGCAATCGACATGCCGAGATGATCGAGCTGGCCCCCTGGAAAAATATACCGAGATACCGCGGTGATTGTTTGAGGCTTTTTCTCTTTCTTTTGAAGGCGTTCCCACGCCGGCGAGCGGAGCGCGATCGAGTGATGAAGGTAGAACCCGCCCGGCTTCAGCAGGCGCTGGATGGTCTGGAAATACACAGGGTAATTGGCGACCCCCACCTGCTCGAACATGGCGATCGAGGCAATCTTGTCGAAATCGCCCTCGACTAGCGAATAGTCGCGCAATTGAATCGTTACCTTGTCCTCCAGCCCGAGGCGCGAGATCTTCTCCTTCGCATAGGCGAATTGCTCCCTGGCGAGTGTCACGCCGACCGCGCTAACGCCAAAATGTTTGGCAGCGTGACAGACGAGCGCACCCCAGCCACAGCCGATGTCGAGCAGACGATCTCCCGGCTTCAGGCGCAGCTTGCGGCAGATTATGTCGAGCTTGTCGTGCTGCGCAGTCGCCAGGTCGTTGCTCCAGTCGCGAAAATAAGCGCAGCTGTAAACCATCTCGGGATCGAGAAAGAGCGCATAGAAGGCGTTCGAAAGATCGTAGTGGTAGTGAACGTTTTCCTTGTTGGTTTCTTCGCTCCCGTCCGTGCGCGCTTCGTGTCCGCGAATCGCCTCGAGCGGCCACGGCCCACCCCGCGGCACGAACAGGAATTTCAGTGCAGTCGTCAGCGCCAGACGCTTGTCGAGACGTCTGCGGATCTCTTTGGTCCGCAATTTAGGCTGCCGCGCCAGGAAATCGAAAATCACGCCGTTGCGGATGTCGATCCGCGCGGTGACCCAGAGATTGAAAAACGTGTCAGCGTTTGGCCGCCGCAGCATGGCCGCGACGACGCCCTCGTCGGCAAAGACAATGGCCAGTGCGTTCGAAGGGAGGTCGGCAGGGACGGTGGATCCGTCCCACAGCACGAAACCAAAGCCGAACGAAGCGAGCTCGCGGATGTTGGCGAGCAGCCGCTTGAAGCTTTCGAGCCGCCGCACAGCCTTTCCGTTTGCCGGCGCGTTCATGTTGGCAGCTCCCAATTCAATGAGTTTCCAGTCAACCGAAATCTAGCATTGGCCCTGTATGATTATATGAATGTCCGAATCGCGGCCCCGCCTCTCCTGACGACCGGAGAAGCTGCCGTTAGACAACGCGCGCTCCGTGGAACGCCTTCACCGACGCGTCAGCCGTTGGGCGGATTGTAGGCGATGGTCTTCTTCCCGGCTGCATCGATTTCCTCTGCGGTCATCAGCACGATGGTATTTGTCGTCGCCGAGCCGCCCTGATTGACTGCGAGTGCCAGCGCGGCCGCGGTCGAGTTGTCGGGCATATCCACGATGGCATAGGCGTCCACGCCGCCGAAAGCAAAATACATCGCCTCAAGCTTGCCGCCCGCACTGGCACAAGCCTTTGCGACCGCCGCTCGCCGCCCCGTGCCGCCTTCGCGAACAAGCCCTTTCACTCCATCGGCCGTATAGCGGGCCTCAAACAAATACTTTGCCATTGGAATAACCCTTCACTGGTAGCCACGCCGCACAATCCCGGAAATTGAACAAGCGGGATAAGGAGAGCCGGGCGCGTTTTCGCATTCTGCGCCGCAAATCAGTAATTAGGTTGCGGCCGCGAGACGCTGACGCAGTAAGTTAGCCCCGGGTACCGTTCCCGGGCGTGACGTTTTAGCCACGTCACTGGTATATTGCGGTCCCAACCTCGGAGGCCAAGCCGGCCCATTTAATAATACAACGCGTTGATCAGAAGGCCCGGCGCGTGACGAGAAAGCAGGTTCTAATGAAGACAGAAGAGCTTCGAGCCATCCAGGCGCCAATAAAAGAGCGCTACAAAGAACACCCCGGTGCCGCGCTGATCACGCTGAGGGCCCAGGGCCGTCTCGGCGAGGGGGTGACTTGCAATGTTCAAACCGGCAAGGCACTCGTCGCGGCAGGGTTGCATCCGGCAACGGGAGGGAACGGGCTGAGCGCGTGCTCAGGCGATATGTTACTCGAGGCGCTTGTTGCCTGCGCCGGTGTGACGCTCAACGCCGTGGCGACGGCGATAGGCGTCGTTGTTCAAAGCGGCGCGGTCAGAGCCGAAGGCGACCTCGATTTTCGTGGCACTTTGGGTGTCGCCAAGGACGCGCCGGTTGGATTCCAGCGCATCCGCCTTTATTTTGACTTAAAGACCGACGCATCTGAAGATGAGTTGAGTACGCTTATTCGCTTGACTGAGCGTTATTGCGTCGTCTATCAGACCCTGCGCCAACAGCCGGCAATGACTGTGTCCCGTCATGTATCGGGACCTGAAAATGCGTCCGGCGGGTAGACTATAGAAAAGTCACGCTTTTCGGAGAACGACATGCCCATGTATATCGACATCCATGAGATCCGCGGAGCTACCGCGGAAGACGTAGCGAAGGCGCACAGCGCGGATGTCGAAACCCAGCAAAAGTATGGTGTGGAGTATCACAAATACTGGTTTAACGAGAGCAGCGGCAAGGTTTTCTGTCTCTGCAGCGCGCCAAGTCCGGATGCGGCAACCGCGGTGCACCGTGAAGCGCATGGCTTGGTTGCAGCGAAAATTATCGAAGTCGCTCCCGAGATTGCAGAGGGATTCCTAGGGGGGTGTGAGGTTAATAGCGCTGGCGCCGCTCTCGTTCCCGGAGGCGCGGAAAACCAACGCGACCCGGGAATCCGGACCGTTCTGTTCACGGATATCGTCGGCTCGACGGGGCTCACGCAACGCGTTGGGGACGACGCCGCCATGGCGTTTCTCAAGGTCCATGACGACATCGTCAGAGATGCCTTGGGCGCATTTGACGGCCGCGAGATCAAGCACACCGGGGACGGCATCATGGCCTGTTTCGTGTCAGCTGTGGCGGCGGCTCGCTGCGCCACTCGTATCCAGGCTGCGTTGGCTCAACACGAGGGAGAGAACACGGAGGTCCCGGTCAAGGTTCGGATTGGCGCAGCGGCGGGAGAACCTATCGACAATCGCCAGGATCTCTTCGGAGTGACGGTTCAACTTGCGGCGCGACTCTGCTCCCATGCCCAGCCGCAACAGAGTCTCGTATCGAACGTGGTTGCCGAACTATGCATCGGAAAGGGCCTCACCTTCCAGGACCTGGGAGAAGTTTCACTCAAGGATTTTGAATACCCGGTCAGAGTACACGCTATCCGACAGCCCGGCGAAGTGGCGCCGGCCCGTATAACGGACATGCGACGCATTTTCTAGCCCGCCTCGGCGGTGCCGCGAGCTTCGCCACCCTCGTCCTGGGTCGGTCTGGCGGAGCTGGTAGACCCATTTGCATGACGACGCCTCCGATAGCATTGATCGTCGTCTCATCACCTTTTCGCCCGAAGCCTTCTGGCCGGCGGCTTAGCTTCACATAGTCGGTGGCTGCGATCTTGAGGCATCGCAGGACCTACTACGCCGGGACCAGAGTTCGAAGGATGTGTAGTTCCCGACGAACAAACTCAACCCCTAATCGAAGCCTGCATGATATCGGCTACCAACGCAGAACCGATGCCCACTCGGAGCCTGCATTACTACTTGTCCATCATTGCGAGATACGACTATCGCCCCCAGATGCTCCAAACGCGACACTTCCGCTTGTCTGTCGGAGGCGAAATTCTGGAGTGCCGCATTGGGTTACGCAAGATCTAGATGCAACAAGCAACTTCACCCAACTCGTAACGCCTCTGGGCGAAGTGCAAGTGATCATCCAGCGAGTTAGCCATGAGGCACGCGCGCATCTCGACGTTGACACGGGCTCAATAACACCGGCCGCGTGTGTCGACGTAGGCTGAAGCGCTTCCCCGCCGATAAAGTGTCCGCTTCTCTGCAGGTCTTCATCGTACTCGAAGCAAGCGTCCATGAACTTCTGTTGTTCGGCCGGCTGTTAGCCCACCGAGATATTTATCTTCGATATAACCTAGGCAGATGTATTTCATGCACCCCCCTATTTTTTTATCGCGAAATCCGTCGCCTCGAAAATCTGACGGATTTCGATCGTGTCACCGGGTTCGGCCGGGCAACGCTGTGCCCATTTCACGACTTCTTCTTTAGATGGCGCCTCCACCATCCAGTAACCGCCGAGCACTTCTTTGGTTTCGATGTAAGGCCCATCCGTCACGGTGGGTTTGCCTTGGCCAAACGAGACGCGGGCGCCGGTGGTTTGCGGGTGGAGTCCGTTCAGGGACTCAATCCGGAGGGCTTTGCCCATCTCGTCATTAAACCGGCCCATTTGTTCCATCTTCTTCGGATCGGGTACGAAGTGGGGGTCTACTTTTTTGCCGCCTTGATAAGCAGCGGGGATCATCAGCATCATGAATTTCATGGTATTTCTCCTTGTTAATAATTGTCGTCCTACACCCATAGTCGTTTGGCGAAGCCCGATTTCGACAACGCCCGAAAATCTCAATAAGCCATTTCGGCCCCAGGCGCCCGCTTCAGGCGCCGGTATATTGCGGGTGTTATAGGCGGCTGATGAGTGACCGGATTTGGATCTCGGAGCGTCCAGGGCAGCCAAGCGCCGACCTTGTCCTAGATCGGTGCGTTCTTCGCGGGTAGACTCACTTGCATGACCGCGCCTTTAATCAGCCGCTACCCAGTTCCGAAGCTCGAAGACTTGTCCGAGGACATGCGGGCGAGAATGCTTGAAGTGCAGGAGAAGGCGGGATTTATTCCCAACGTCTTTCTGACGCTCGCGCACCGCCCCGAAGAGTGGCGCGCATTCTTCGCCTACCATGATGCGGTGATGCTGCGCGAATCGGGATTGACCAAGGTGGAGAAGGAAATGATTGTGGTTGCAACGTCGGGGGCCAACGATTGCCTCTATTGCATCATCGCGCATGGGGCAATCCTCCGTGTTTACGCCAAGGATGCGCGCGTGGCCGATCAGGTTGCGGTCAATTACCGCAAAGCGGACATAACCGACCGGCAAAAGGCGATGCTGAAGTTTGCGCTCAAGGTGGCGCTAAAGTCAGTCGAGCTCGGTGAGGGTGACTACCAGGAATTGCATGGACATGGATTCAGCGCCGAGGACATCTGGGACATCGGCGCCATCGCAGCGTTTTTCGCGCTATCCAATCGGATGGCAGATTTGATTGCCATGCGACCCAACGACGAGTTCTATCTGCTCGGCAGGCTGCCCAAGGGGACGTAGCGCGACCCAGGGCAAGACCGTTCGCGCCAACACGGCGCGCTATCGGGTCACGGCGACCTAGTCCCGGTGTTCGCTGGGCTATCGGGGCCAACACGCCGGGCGCTCCGATGCGCCGCAATGCCCCTTGCGAACCGCAGTGAACCCGGAAGAGCCCATTGCGTTACCCGAGTTCGTCGATCGACTTCGGCCAGCTCGCCTTCAAAAGGCGGGACAGGGCGCGGTCGGCAAGGATGATCCCTCGTGTCTGGCAGCGTGCACAGTAGTTCGTTTCGTTCTCGGCGTAGACGATGCGCTGCACCGGAGCGCCGCAGAGAGGGCACGGCTGGCCGAAGCGGCCATGCACCGCCATGCCCGGCCGGAACGCGGTGACATGGGTTGGAAATTCATCGCCCGCTTCGGCACGAAGCCTTGACGTCCACTCCTCCAGCACCTCGCGCGCTGCCTGGTGGAGGCGCGCAATCTCCTCCGCGCCGAGCTTGTGGGTCAGGGCGATCGGCGACAATCTGGCGCGGTGCAGGATCTCGTCCGAGTAGGCGTTGCCGATACCGCTGAACAGATGCGGGTCGGTCAGCGCGCGCTTGAGCGTATGGTTTTCGCGCTGCAGGCGCTCGCCGAACGCCGCCAGATCGGCGGTGGAGACCTCGAGTCCGCCCAAGTCGAATGCGGCCAGGGCGCTTTCGCCGTGCACGACGTGCAGTGAGGCGCGTTTCTTGGTGCCTGCTTCCGTAAACGCGAGCGTACCGGCCACAAAATCGAACAGCGCGAGGGTAATGCGCACCGGTGGATGGTCGCCGCGCGCGAGCCAGCGCAGCCGCCCGGCGATCATGAGGTGTAACACAAGAAAGAAGTCGCCCTCGAGCGCGAGCACGATGCGCTTGCCGAGGCGGCGCACGGCGACCACCCGCCGTCCCTCGGTGCTGGCGAGCGGCGGTACCGCGGTGCGCAGCACGAAGGGGCTGATCAGGCGCACGCGCTCGAGCTGCTGCCCGACGGCGCGCCGTTCGAGACCATCGACATAGACCGCGACGTCGGGGAGTTCCGGCATGCGTCGATGCAGCGGGTGAGGCTATACCCACCCCAGCGCGCCCAGCAGCGCCGCGATCCCGAGCAGCCACAACGGGTGCAGGCGCGTGAACATCGCTGGCACCAGCGTTGCGACCGTTATTGCATATGCGACCCACGAGTGGTCGGCCGCGCGGGCCAGTATGTAACCCGACGAGAGGACCAGTCCGACGGTAACCGGCGCGAGCCCGCGCTGGATTGCGATCCGCCATGGCGCATCACGCCATCGCTCCCAGGCATGCGCAACGGCGTAGGTCAGCAGCGACGATGGACCAGACATGGCGAGCATCGCCACCACGCCGCCGAGCACGCCGGCGACCTTCCAGCCAACCAGGCTCACGATCAACACGTTCGGCCCTGGCGCGGCTTGCGACAGCGCGAACAGCTGCGCGAAATCTTCGTCGGTCATCCAATGGTGCATCTCGACGACGCGCCGCTGGATCTCCGGAATTACGGCATTCGCGCCGCCGATCGAGAGCAGCGACAAGACAAAGAACTGCAACGCGATCTCGAATAGAAGCGGTGGGATCATGCCCGCTTCCACCATCCGAGTCCGATCGACACCGGACACAGCGCGGCGAGCATCCACAGCAGCGGTATGCGCAGCAGCGCGATACCGACGAACGCCACGCCGCAGATAACGAGCTGCCAGGCCGAGGTTCGGAGCGGCCGGGCGAGCTTGAGAGCGGTCGCGACGATCAGGCCGGATGCCGACGCGGAAACGGCACGGCAAGCGCCTCGCACCGCTTCGATCTGCGAGAACCGCGCATAAAGAGTTGCCAGCGAGAGGACGATCACGAGAGGCATCAGCAACAAGCCCGTGCACGCGGCGACGGCGCCGGCGACGCCCTGGAAGCGGCGACCGACGATGATCGAAACGTTGACGATGTTGGGGCCGGGCAGAAACTGCGACAGCGAGAGCACGTTAAGGAATTCCGGATCGGACAGCCAGCCCTGCCGGTCGACGATCATGCGCCGGGCGAAGGGCAATACTCCGCCGAACCCGGACAACCCAATCTTGAGGAACCCAACAAACAACTGCGGCGTGCTGACCGTTGCGGGCGATGCGGCGCTGGTGCCGTCCATCGCCGCTATCATAGGCGATGGGGCCGCCGGCGGGTAGCCCGGGTTTAGTCCCTCACTTTTGCAACAGCCACAGGACCAGGCTGACAACCACCGACACGATCAGACCGGACGTCAGCGGAATGTAGAGGGTGAAGCCGTCGCGCTCGATGCGGATATCGCCCGGAAGGTGGCCGAACCCCAGCTTTGCAAGCAACGGCCACGCAAGGCCGGCCAGCACAATGATGATGCCAAGGGTGATCAGGAAACGAGGCATAACGATGGGATCTGAGTCATCGCTCTCGCGGGGCTAGAGGCTCGGCTCTCCTGCGGCGCCACGCGCCGGCTCTCGACAGAGCAGCAGGTTAATCGCTTTCAGGCTCATGACCAACTCGCCGCGTTGATTGCTGACCTCGATGAGCGAACGGACCACGCCGCGATCTGGCTTGCTGCGCGAGCGTCTCGCGTCGAGGATCGTCACACGGACGCTCAGCGTATCGGCGGGACGAACCGGCCCGATCCAGCGCAGCTCGTCGATGCCTGGCGAGCCAAGGCTGGCGATGCCCGACAGGTACTTCGCGACGAGCAGGCGCATGGTCAGCGCCGCGGTATGCCAGCCGCTCGCGATCAAGCCACCGTAGATGCTGCGCGCGGCGGCGGCGGGGTCGGTGTGAAATGCTTGTGGATCGTAACGCTTGGCAAAGGCGATCATCTCGGATTGTTCGACAGTGATCGACCCGCATTCGAACACCGAGCCTGCGCGGTAATCCTCGAAATAACGCTCATCGACCGGGACGAGATCCATGTTCCTATTCAGTGCCGCCCCGAAGGACGGAAGGTCCCCTGATGCGCCCATCTGAGAATACCACCTCGCCAGCTTGACGCGGTGGTCAGACAGGCTCGAGCTAACGTGGCCAAAGCCAGCCGAACGTACCGGCAGTCAGCAAAGCATAGATCAGACCATCCGCCGTCGTCTTGAGCGTGATACGCCAGGCGCGGCGATACCAGATCGACATCTGCCAGAGCGCCACCGAATAGGCGATGAAGGCCGTAACGCCAGTCAATTGGAAAACGCGCAAGTACTCCGCGCCCACGGGCAGCGCGCGACTCGCGACGTAGGCCGCGAAAATCCCGATTACAAGCGAATAGAGGAACCAGGACACCAAGCTCTTCCCCATCGTGAAGGGGCCGTTCGGCATCATCGTGAGTATTAGAACCGGGCCCTTCTGCAATTTTGCCGCAAACTCGGGCGAGCGCATTTCCTGCGTGCTCGACGCCCGGGGAATCATGTAGTCGCCTGGCGGCACGGCGAGAGGCCGCAGTGCGTCCATCAGCTTGTCTTCTTCCGGGACCTTGGGGTAGTCGTTCTTATGCCATGGCAGCAGCATGTGGATGATGGAACTGACGACGAAGACAATTACCGCCGAGAGCAGAATTGGCAGCCACAACGCCTGCAGCGTGACCATGGATTCCTCACCTTGTGACAAAGTAGTATCGAACTAGAGCAAACTGACCGAGCGCTTGTGTCGCTACTGACGAAGCCGGGCCCATTGACCAATAATCGAAGGACAAATGCTCAGGCTAAAACTTTCATCGAAGAAAATCGCTGAGGGCGTCACACCGATCTCGGAAAAGGACAAAACCCGTCTGCGGAGGTTATCTGGGCAATCGGTGCGCGCAGCAAAATTCTCTTCCCCGCGACCGGAGTGTGTCAACGCAGAATAATCACCCCGGTTTGTAACATTTGCCGCCGACTGCTGCCGTTGCCGCTTCGCGCCACGGGCGACGCCGCCCGAGTTGCGCCACGGCGCCGTGCTCAGTCAAGCGGCCACGGCATTGACTTGGGCAGCGACATCGCGGGAATCTCAGTCGGACCTTCGCCGCGCTGCGGCGCATCCACGGCGCGCCACCAAGGCGTTACTCGATCCCCACGCGCAGGCTCGACCGGCTCGCCCAGCCGCGGCATCAGGAGTTGCACACCCCGCGCCGGTCCCAGCGCGAACAAGGTTTCGGCGGGCTGATCCCAGGCATGCATCGCCAGGCTGAAGGTACCCCAGTGCACCGGCAAGAACGGCCCTCCACCGAGCAGGCTGAGCGCTTCCAGCGCGTTCTCGGGCCCGAGATGGATATCGCCCCACGCCGGATGAAATGCGCCCACCTCCAACATCACCAAGTCGAACGGGCCGAGCCGCTCCCGGATGACGCCGTATTCGGTGGTCAATCCTGTGTCGCCGCTGAAGAATACGGCATGCCGCGGCGAGCGGATGACCAGCGAAGACCACAAGGTCGCGTTGCGATCCTTCAGGCCGCGGCCCGAAAAGTGCTGTGATGGAGCGGCCGTCACGGTGAGGTCGGCATGGGGCAGGGTGTGCGACTCCCACCAGTCGAGTTCGGTGATCCGCTGCGTTGGCACGCCCCAGGCTTCAAGGTGCGCGCCGACACCGAGCGAGGTGACAAAGGGCACCTCCCGTTGCGCCAGTTCGCGGATCGTCGGGTAGTCGAGGTGGTCATAGTGGTCGTGGGAAACGAGCACGACGTCCACCGGCGGGAGCGAACGCAATGGCACCGGCACGGGTTGAAAGCGCTTCGGGCCGGCGAGGCGGGAAGGCGATGCGCGCAGTCCCCAAATGGGGTCGGTCAGCACGCGCAGGCCGTCGATCTCGATGAGCACCGTGGAGTGGCCAAGCCAGGTTGCACGCAGTCTCGTGTCCGGTGCCCTGGTCCAAGCTGAAGTAGGATCCGCCGCCGGCAGCGGCGCGCTCGGCACGCGTCGGTCGCCGCCACAGAGAAATTCCTTCAAGGTCGGCGCTGAGACGGCGGTATCGCGCAATCCAGGCAGTATGGGATGGATATTCCGAAATGCCTCCCCGCCCCAAAGCAACGAGGATTTCATGCGCTCGAGGCGCAAGCCGTCAGGTCTCTTGCCGCATGACTTCATGAACTCCTTTCGTCCGCCGAGCGGTGCCACGTGATTGCGCTGCGTCGGATATGGGGCCTATTTTAGTTGCATGCAACCTGTCAGGGGCGAGCGACCCGGACCGGAGTTGGGCGTTTGATCGCGTCGTCTCAGGCTCAAGCCAACCAAGCGCATTCATTCAGCCAGTGCCGTAACCGCTCTTGACTGAAGGGACTTTACACAGGTCTGGTCACCGTAAGCGACGCGAAGGCAAGCGCGACGGCATGGATTCATTACAATTGCGGCTTCGCGCCGTCCGTCATCGAGAAACTCATGGCCAGCCCCGGCTATCTGCGCTACCCGAGTCTGCATCAAGACACCATCGTCTTCGTGAGCGATGACGACCTGTGGCGAGTACCGGCATCCGGAGGCATCGCACGCCGGCTGACGGCAGGGCTATCCGAACCCTCCACGCCCTGCTTATCCCCCGATGGACAGTGGGTCGCGTTCGTCGGCCGCGACGAGCAGCATCCGGAGGTGTACTTGATGTCCGCCGAAGGCGGCCCCGCGCGACGCATGACGTGGCTCGGGCCGGACCTGATCGTTCGCGGATGGACGCCCGAAGGGCAGATTCTGTTCGTCACGACCTACGCCCAGGCGTTCTTCCGCAACTATCGCGCCTACACGCTGCCCCTGGATGGGGGCGTGCCACAGCTTCTGTCACTCGGCCAGGTCAATCACCTGGCGTTCGGGCCTGGGAAGATCCGCGTCATCGGTCGCAACACGGCGGACCCGGCACGGTGGAAGCGCTACCGCGGCGGAACCGCGGGCCATTTGTGGATCGACGCCGAAGGCACGGGAGCCTATCGTCGGATGACCGAGCTGGGAGGCAATATCACCAGCCCGATGTGGCTCGGCGGCAGGGTCTACTACCTGTCCGATGCGGAGGGAGTTGGCAACCTTTATTCGTGCCTTCCCAACGGTTCCGACCTGCGACGCCACAGCGATCACGACGATTTCTACGCCCGCCATGCGCAAACCGACGGGCGGCGCATCGTCTATCAGTGCGGCGCCGAGCTGTGGGTGTTCGATCCGGCCGACGATCGTACCTTGCGAGTCGATGTTCAGCTGGCGTCGCATCGCACGCAGGCCGCGCGCCGGTTCGTACCTACTGCCGAGCACTTCGGGGCGGTCCACGTGCATCCAGCGGGTCACAGCGTGGCGCTCGACGCACGCGGAAAGCTGTTCAGCTTCGCGCTGTGGGAGGGTGCCGTTCGCCAGCACGGTGACGAACAAGCCGGTCGGCTGCGACACGGGCAATGGCTCGCCGATGGTGCGACGCTCATTGCGGTCGGCGACGGTTCTGGCGAAGAGCGCTTGGAGGTGTTTGAGGAGGGGCAGGCGCGCTCCCTGGCATGGGATGTCGGGCACGTCGTCGCCATGCGGTCGGCACCGCGCGGCCGTCGCATCGCGCTCGCTAATCACCGCAACGAAATAATGATTGGCGATCTCGACAGTGGCGCGCTGACGGTTATCGATCGCAGCGACGCCGGCCGCACGGACGATTTCGCCTGGTCGGCCGACGGTGCCTGGCTCGCCTACCCGTTCTGGACTTCGCTGCGGCATTGCGCAATCAAGCTCTACGACGTGGCTAACGAGACCGGTGCGCTCGTAACGCGACCGGAGTTTCGCGATTACAGTCCGGCGTTCGATCCGGAAGGACGCTTTCTTTATTTTCTGTCGATCCGGACTTTCGATCCCGTGTACGACAGCGTGCAGTTCGAGTTGAGCTTTCCTCGTGCGGCACGACCTTACCTGGTCGCGCTGCAAGCCGGCGGGGCGCCGCCTTTCGATCCGCAGCCCAAGGGATTGTCAGCGGACGACCCGGCGGTGGCGCAAGCCAAGGCCGCCACGGACATGCCGTTGCCACCGGTCGAACTCTCGGGCATCGAGCGTCGGATCGCGCCGTTTCCCGTGCCGGAGAACCGCTTTGGCCAGATTGCAGGTGTGCTCGCCAACAAGGTCGTCTGGACGGTCCTCCCCATCGCCGGCGCGCATGGACGCGGGGGACACAAAGATGCGCCAGGTCGGCTCGAGGTCTTCGATTTCGCCACCCTGCGAACCGAGACGCTGCTGGAAAAAGCCGACCGGTTTGCGCTCTCCGGCGATCACACCACGCTTGTCGTGCGCGAGGGCAGGCGCCTGCGCGCGATCGCCGCGAATCGCAAGCCCGAAACCGACCGCGAGGCGGCCAAGTTTTCGGACGAGCCGTCGCGCAAGAGCGGCTGGATCGATCTCGAGCGCGTCCGCTTGTCGGTCGAGCCGCGTCGGGAGTGGCGACAGATGCTGCGCGAAGTGTGGCGCCTGCAGCGCGATCACTTCTGGGTCCCGAACATGTCTGGCGTCGATTGGGAGGCGGTCTACCGCCATTACGAACCGTTGCTCGACCGCGTCGCGACCCGGGCCGAGCTTTCGGACCTGATCTGGGAGATGCAGGGGGAACTCGGAACGTCGCACGCGTACGAAATGGGGGGCGATCACCGCCGGCCACCGCAAATGGCGCTGGGATACCTTGCCGCCGATCTGCGCTTTGTCGAGGCGGACGGGAGCTACGAGATCACTGGTATCGTCACCGGCGACGCCTGGGACGCCGGCGCCGACTCGCCGTTGAATGCGCTGGGCGTCGAAGCCAAGCCGGGAGAGCGCATCGTTGCAGTCAATGGTCAGCGCACCTCGCGCGAACGGCCACCGCAGGCGCTATTGGTGCATCAGGCAGCGACCAAGGTCGAGCTGACGCTGGCCACTGTCGGCGGTGCGCCGTCGACCCGCAACGTCCTGGTAACGACACTTAACGATGAGGTTCCGGCGCGCTACCGCGAATGGGTCGAACGCAATCGAAGCTGGGTGCACGAACAGTCGCGGGGCCGCGTCGGCTACTTTCATCTACCGGACATGATGTCTTCCGGCTTTGCTGAATTTCACCGCTACTTCATCGCCGAGTGCGATCGCGACGGCCTGATTGTCGACGTCCGCTACAATCGCGGCGGACACGTGTCGCAACTTCTTCTCGAAAAGGTCGCGCGCAAGCGCATCGGCTATGCAACCGCACGCTGGGGGCACACCGCGCCGTACCCGGAAGAGGCCGTGGCCGGACCGGTCGTCGCCCTGACCAACGAGCATGCGGGTTCCGACGGGGATATCTTTTCTCACGTCTTCAAGCTCATGGGCATCGGTCCGCTCGTCGGTACGCGCACCTGGGGTGGGGTCATCGGCATCTGGCCGCGGCACACGCTGGTCGACGGTACGCAGACTACCCAACCGGAGTATTCATTCTGGTTCAACGACGTCGGCTGGGGCGTTGAGAACTACGGGACGGAGCCCCAGGTCGAGGTCGACAACGCACCGCAGGACACCAGGGAAGGGCGCGATCGTCAGCTCGAGACCGCACTTGCGACCGCGCTCGGCCTGATCGAACGCACCGTTTCGGGCCAGCCACAATTCGGCGAGCGGCCGAACCTCCGGCGATCCCCGTTGCCGCCACGACGCTGACGCGATCGGCCCCGGGCCCAAGCATCCGCGACGTCCGGGTAGAGCAGGCTGGCAACGGCTCCAGCAGAGGGCGCTGCTAGTTCAAATCGACCGCGTGGCGCTTCAAGTCATCAAGCGTGACCACCGCGAGGGCTTCCTCGTGCGTGGCGGAGAGCACCACCGGCGGCGCAACGCCCGCATCGAGCGCCTCGCGCCAGCGGCCCGCGCAAAGGCACCAGCGATCGCCCGGCTTCAAGCCGGCGAAGCCGGCCTCCGGCTGCGGCGTGGCCAGGTCGTTGCCGCGCTCGGCGGAAAATGCCAGGAACGCCGCGGTCATACGGGCACAGATGACGTGCAGCCCGAGATCCTCCGCGCCGGTGTTGCAGCAGCCGTCGCGAAAGAAACCGGTGCGCGGTTCGACCGAGCAGGGTTCGAGTCGGCCGCCGAGGACGTTGCTGTCATCGGCCATGGAGCTCACGGCTTGAGAGCCCGGTACAGAAACGGCAGGCTCACGTTCATGCGATAGTCGACATCGGAATGATTGTCGTCGAACTCTTCGTAGGTGTGCGCGACGCCGGCCTGCGCCAAGTGCTTGGACAGCAGGCGCGTGCCGAAATGGATATGGTACTGATCGCGCCAGCCGCAGTCGATGTAGATGCCTTTGAGCGATTTGAGGTTTTCGCGGTATCTGTCGACGAGCAGGATCGGATCGTTCTCGAGCCAGCGTTTCCAGCGTTTCTCGATCAGCTCGCCGGTTTCCAGGTTGAACGGCAGGCGGAAGCCCAGTGGCGCTTTCGGGTCGGGATCGTAGGTCGCCGCCATGCATACGTTCATGATGCAATGGCCCTCTGCGGACGAAAGCTTTTCCTTGCCCCACACGTTTTCGAGGAAGCGCCTGACGCGACCGTCGTCGAGGCCTTCGGCGAGGCCCTTGCGGGCACTGGCGGCGAGCGCGTCGTAACGGCCGGGGCGTCGCTTGGGCAGCCGGAAACGGGTCAGCTCATTGAGCGTATTGGGCCAGTCGTGCCAGTACACAAAGTCGAAATACGAATCGCCGGAGTGGTCGGCAATCGCGCCCCAGTACTGGGCGTATTTCATGCCGTGAATGATTGCTCCGTAGCCACCCGAGGATTTGCCGAAGCAGCCGCGATGATCGCGCGAGGCGTGGGTGCGAAACTCGCGATCGACGAAGGGAATGAGCTCGCGCGTCAGATAATCGGCGTAATTACCGACTGCCGAGGAGTTGATGTATTGATTGCCGCCGAGCGCGGTGAAGCAATCGGGAAAGACGAGTATCGCCGGTCCCATTCGCCGCTCGTGGATCAGGCGCGCAGCGCGCTCGGGCACGTTGTCGGCGAAGGGGCGCCAGCCGGTGTGTGCGAGGCCCGAACCGCTGAAGCCAACCAGGTCGAACAGCACCGGGAAGCGCCGGCCGGGCCCGCTCCCGCCCGCAGCACGCCCGTCGTACTGTGGCGGCAGCCAGACGCCGAGCTTGCGGACGTGGGGATCGCCGAGAAGGTTGTCCTTGAGTACTTTCGATTCGTGCTGCAGAACGACGAGCGTCCCGGCCTTGCCGGCGAAGCGCTTGATGGCCATCGAGTCCCCCAAGGTAGCGCGCTGCGGCATTGTAGCGCGATGGCTGGGGAGGCTTGATGCCGCGGGGCGCAGGCGCTAGCATGAATCGTGGGGCCCGCTGCTCGGGGCCGGCGACAAAAGGAGGACTGGGTGCGCCGCGCGTCGCGTTTCCTCGCGATCGGTGTCGCTGTGGGTACCTTGCTCGCCGCCGGGCTTGCCGCCGCCGGCCGACCTTCCCTGGCCGAATGCTTCGAGGCCTCCGATTTCATCGCCAACGCCGCGCGCGCGCGCGATGCCGGCATGTCGGAGGCGGCCTTCCTCGGCCGCATGGAGGACGACTTTGAGGTGATCCAGAGTATCCCCAACGACTTGCGCTGGTTCGTGCACGACCCCGACGACGAGGCATTTCTGCTCGCCGCCGCGCGCGAGGTGTTTGCCCACCCGGAGACGCCGGAGAACCATCGGCGGATATTCCTGCAGTCCTGCGTCGACCGCATGGCGGGCTGAATCGACTACGGCAGCGGATGCAAGCTGCCGAGCAGCGTCGGGATGAACTCGGCAACGGTCGGATGGATGTGCACCGCGCGCTGGATCAGCGTATACGGTATGTCCGCATACATCGCGTCGAGCAGCGTATGCACGACCTCGTCGCCTTCGATGCCGAGCAGCGCTGCGCCCAGGATGCGCTGGGTCTCCGCGTCGACGAGCACGCGCATGAAGCCCAGCGTCTCGCCGCGCTCGCGCGCGCGACCCACGCGCGTCATGGGCATGGTCGCCTCCAGCGCCTTGCGCCCCGAGGTGCGAACCTCGCGTAGCGTCATGCCGGCGCGACCCAATGGTGGGTCGACGAACAGCGCATAGGTCGGTATCCGGTCGGTCACCCGTCGCGATGCGCCGTCGAGCAGATTGGCGGCGACGATCTCGTAATCGTTGTACGAGGTGTGGGTGAAGGCGCCGCGACCGTTGGCGTCGCCCAGCGCCCAAATCCCCGGCACGCTCGTGCGCAACTGGTTGTCGACAACGATGTAGCCGCGCGTGTCGGTGACGACCCCCGCCTTGTCCAGGCCGAGATCGCCGGTGTTAGGCTCGCGGCCAACCGCGAGCAACAGGTGCGATCCGGCGATTTCGAACGGCTCCTCGGCGCAATTCAGGCGCAGGGCGACGCCGTCATCCCCGCGCGCTACGGCGACGCACTCAGCGTTCAGGCGGAAGGCGATGCCCTCGGCTTCGAGAATGGCCTGGATCGCCACGGCGACATCCTCATCCTCGCGGCCGATCAGCCGCGGCCCCATTTCGATGACGCTGACGCGGCTGCCGAAACGTCGATACATCTGGGCGAACTCAAGACCGATGTAGCTGCCCCCGACGATGAGCAGGTGCCCAGGCAGGAAGTCGACGTGCATGATCGTCGCGTTGGTGAAATACGGCACATCGGCGAGCCCGGGCAT
This sequence comes from uncultured beta proteobacterium, assembly GCA_963763625.1. Taxonomy (GTDB): domain Bacteria; phylum Pseudomonadota; class Gammaproteobacteria; order Burkholderiales; family Casimicrobiaceae; genus PALSA-1003. The sequence continues at coordinate 707,545 of CAVXPH010000006.1, forward strand.
GGCCGGCACCGATGCCCGGCCGCCGACGTTGATGAAGAACTGCTCGGCTGCAAGCGTCCGCTCGCCGACGCGGACCGTGCGCGGACTCTCGAAACGGGCGTGGCCGTGGATCAGAGTGAGCCCCGCCGTGTCCCCCAGCCAATGCGTCAGGTTGTCGATCGAAGCGCCCACGACTGCATCCTTGCGCCGCTTCACTTGTGCCATGTCGACGCGGATCGGGGCCTCGATTGTCACCCCGTAGTCGCCGCTGCGGCGCGCGACATAGGCTGCGCGCGCACTGGCGATCAGCGTTTTGGTCGGAATGCAGCCGTTGTTCACGCAGGTGCCGCCGACCGTCTTGCGCTCGATGAGCGCGGTCTTGCGGCCGCCATGGGCGAGGCGCACCGCAAGCGACGGGCCGGCCTGGCCCGCGCCGATGACAATGGCGTCGAAGCGTTCGGACATGGTTCCTCCCGGGTATGACGCGAAGGCCGGCGCGTTCTGGGCCGCCTCGCCTGGCACATTGATTACAGCACGGTATCCCAGCGTCGCGACAGGCGCGTCGCGCCGTTAATGATGCCGACCATCGAGTAGGTCTGAGGGAAATTTCCCCACAGTTCCCCGGTCGCCGGATCGATGTCTTCGGACAGCAGACCGAGCGGATTGCGTGACGCGATGAGCCCATCGAAAAGTTCGCGCGCCTCCTCGATCGCCCCGTTGCGTACGAGCGCGTCGATGTACCAGAACGTGCAGGCGGTGAAGGCCATCTTGGGCACGCCGAAATCGTCGGCGCTGGTGTAGCGGTAAATATGGTTGCCGCGCTTGAGCTCACGCCGGATCGCTTCCAGGGTGCGACGCCAGCGCGGGTCGTCAGGCGCCAACAGGTTGACCTCGCTCATCAGGAGCACGCTGGCGTCGAGCGAATCGCCACCGAACGTGGCCACGAACGCCTGGCGCTTGTCGTTCCAGCCGCGGTCGAGAATCGCGGTGCGCAGGCTGTTACCCCGAGCCGACCAGGTTTGCGCACGTGAGGCGAGGCCGAGATGGACGGCGATCTTCGCCAGCCGATCGCAGGCGGCCCAGCACATGATCGCCGACGAAGTGTGCACGTCGAGCCGCGTGCGCAGCTCCCAGATGCCCGCGTCGGGTCGATCAAACAGCGCGAAGGCCCTCTCGCCCAGCCATTCCAGGCGCGTGAAGTCGTCGCCGGTTGCGGGGCGCAGCAGCCGGTGATCGAAGAATGCCTGCGTAGACGCGAGCACGGCGTGGCCGTAGACGTCGTGCTGGCTGTGCTGGTAGGCCTGATTGCCGATGCGCACCGGACCGATGCCGCGAAAGCCGGGCAGGGTATCGATGCCGCGCTCCCCGAGGTCTGACTCCAGTCCGATGCCGTACACCGGCTGCAGATGTCCGCGCGCGGTCGCCGTATGGACGACATTGAAAAGATAGCGCAGATAGCTTTCCATGGTCGCGACTTCGGAAATGCCGTTCAGGGCGCGGATGACGAAAAGGGCATCGCGCAGCCAGCAGTAGCGATAATCCCAGGTGCGCTCGGTCCCCGGCGCCTCGGGGATGCTCGAGGTCATAGCCGCCATGATGGCGCCGGTCTCTTCGTAGGTGCACAGCTTGAGCGTGATGGCGGCGCGGATCACCGCGTCCTGCCATTCCAGGGGCACCGCCAGGGCGCGCGCCCAATGTTGCCAGTAGCGCGCCGTGCGCTCTTCGAAGTCGCGGGCGGTCTCAGCGATGCCGCTGCCCAGCGTCTCGTCGACGCCGAGCAGCAAGTTCGCGGGGCGCTCGAGCAGGTACGAGGTCGCGTCGAGCACGTAGGTCAGCGGCGCGTCGCTGGTCAGTCGCAGTGCCTGCGTCGCGTGCACGTAGCGAACATGGTTGCTACCGCGGGTGATCACCGGCTGCGTCCCGCCATAATTGAAGGTCGGCGAGAGCACGATGCGAATATGCGGGCGCCCGGCGATGGGCACGATCCGGCGTACGAGCAGAAGCGGCCGGAACGTCCGCCCCCGATCCTGGAAGCGCGGCGCGAAGTCGGTGATGCGCACGGCGTTGCCCTGGGCATCGGTCAATTCGGTCTGGAGAATGGCCGTATTGGCGACGTAGGCTTGCCGTGACGCGGCAAGGCCTTCGAGCTCAATGGCGAATGCGCCGCTTGGCGTGGCATCATCGCCGCCGAGCAGGGCATTGAACACCGGGTCGCCGTCCGGGCGCGGGAGGCAGCACCAGACAATGCGCCCGTGCGGATCGATCAGCGCATTGAACGAGCAGTTGCCGACGACACCGAGCGCAAGATTGCGTGCTGCGCCGGCAGTCATGCCTCGGCGCCCGGCCTGGGTTGCGGCGGCGACGGCGCGCTGGCGCCCCCGACCAAACGCTGCAGCTCGCGCACGAAGCGGGTGATGTCCTTTTGCCCGCGCAGGTAGAGATTGGCGGCACTCTTCGGGTCGCGCTCCACGCGCACCGAGAGCACGGCCGGTGATCGCATCCGGAACACCGCCTCGTCGGAGGCATCGTCGCCGACATAGAGCGCGCGCCCGCAACGCGAACGCGCCTGCAGGGCGGTGAGCGCCTCGCCCTTGTGCGGTGCGCCCGGGGGCAGCACGTTGAGCACGTATTTGCCGTCGAGCAGCGTCGGCGCAGGCAGAAGTCGGCCGACCCGGGCGGCGAGCAGATGCCGGGCCGCGTCGTGGTTGGGGGCGTGTCGGAAGTGGAACGTCAGCGAGAAGGTCTTGTCCTCGAGCACGACGCCTGGGATATCGCGCCACGGCTCGGGCGCCTCGGTGAGAGCGTCGAGCCACTCCCGGCAGACACGCGCGCAGTGCGCCGACGCCTGCTCGAAGCCCGGTACCCCCTCGGCACCGTGATTGCCGACTAGGTAGCGGGGCGTGAAGGCGAGCATCGGACGCGCGTCCTCGATGGCGCGCCCGGTAATGATCGCCACCGCGGCACGCTGTGCAAGCGCGCCGAGCCCCCGCTGCACCGCGTCCGGCACGCGAGCATCCCATGGCCGTTCGACGATGGGTGCAAGCGTGCCGTCTATATCGAAGGCGAGCAGCGTCCTGGGCGTCAGAAACGCCGCAATGCGCGCTATGCCCTCGGCTGCCAGCGCATATTTCACTTCAGTTCCGCGCCATCGGTTCGTTGGTGGGCATAGATGCGCTCGGAAACACGCTGCCGCTGGCGCAGCCGCGCGGCATCGAGCAACATCGCCCCGGCCCAGCGATAGACATTGAATTCCTGCACCAGCCGCCGCATGCTGCGCATGCGCACGCGTTGCTCGTCAGAGGGCATCGTCAGCGCCCGATACAGGGCATGGGCGCACTGTTCGCTATGGTATGGATTGACCTGCAAGGCGTCGTGCAGTTCGCGCGCGGCGCCGGTGAACTGCGACAGCACCAGCACGCCCTGTTCGTCGTCGCGCGAGGCGATGAACTCCTTGGCGACGAGGTTCATGCCGTCGTGCAGGCTCGTTACCACGCACACGTCGGCGGCGCGGTAGTACTCGTTGACAATCTGTGGCTCGTGATGCTCGACCTTGAGCCGGATCGGCTCCCAGCCGCCGTGGCCGAAGCGGGCGTTGATGCGCCCGGCGAGCGCGCGCACACGGGACTCGAAGTTCTGATACTCGTCGAGCGACGAGCGCGAGGGCGCCGCAATCTGGATGAACACCAGCCGGTCGACGAACTCGGGGTGCAATTCGAGCATGCGCTCGACCGCGACAAAGCGCTCGAGAATGCCCTTGGTGTAGTCCATGCGATCGACGCCGACCCCGATGAGCACGTCGTCGCGCAGTTGCTCGACCCGTTGCACCTTGGCGCGGCACAATGGTACCGAGAGCTGCGAGTCGACCCACTCTGGCGGCCATTGGATCGAGATCGGGTAGTGTTCGACCTGGGTCAGATGGCCGCCGTGCGTGATCGTCGATGACTCGCGCTCGATGCGTGCTTCGAGATTGCGGTCGACCGTTTCGACGAAGTTCTGGCAGTGAAAGCGGGTGTGAAAACCGAGAATCGTGCTGCCGAGCAAGCCGTCGAGCAATTCCTCGCGCCAGGGGCAGATGCCGAAGGATTCGGGATTCGGCCAGGGGATGTGCCAGAAAGTGATGATCGTTGCCTTCGGCAGCCGCTCGCGGATGAGCCTCGGCAGCAGGGCGAAATGATAATCCTGGATCAGCACGACCGGGTCGTCGGTGCGGGCCTCGCTCTGCACCGCGTCGGCGAAACGCCGGTTCACCCGCACGTACTGGGACCAATCGGGCGTGCGAAAGACCGGCCGCACGTGCGCGATATGACACAGCGGCCACAGCCCTTCGTTGGCAAAACCGTAGTAATAGCCCTGCTCTTCCTCCCGGGTGAGCCAGACCCGGCGCAGCGTGTAGCTGGGTTTTTCCGGCGGCACGCGCAGCCGATCTCGGCGGTCGGTCATCTCACGGTCGGCACTGCCGCTGCCGTGCGCAATCCAGGTTCCCGAACAGGCGCGCATCACCGGCTCGAGCGCCGTGACGAGGCCGCTCGCCGGCCGCTGCAGCCGGATGCCCTGGTCGGTGTGTACGTGCAGGAACGGCTCGCGGTTGGAGACGACGAGGATTTCATCGCCAAGCAGCTTTTCGCGCAGCACCCCGCGCAGCATTTCCGGGCTCCAGATCGCGTTCCGGTCGGGGCTGCGCCGCGACAGATCGAGGTCGCGCAGTAGCGCACGCAGATCACTGGCCAGCGGATGCGGCTCGTCCGAGGCCGGTTGCCCGAAGGGCTGGACGATGCCCTCGCCGCGCAGCAGCGCGCGCACGCCCGCGACCCAGCCGCGCCACGACAGGTGGGCGATGAACACGGTCACCAGGGAAATGACGACCCCGAGGACGACGAACAGGCCGATCAGGTAGCGGCGCGTATCGGCGCTGCGCCGCTCGACGAAGCTCATGTCGTGCACCAGGATCAGCGAGCCGATGCGATCGCTTCCCTTGTATACCGGGCGCTGGACGACGTGCAGCGGTCCCTGGCGAAGTCGCACCACCGAGCGCTCTTCGTCGGGCCCCACCGGTGGTTTGCAGCCGAGCGACAGCGGATAGGTGGCCGTTTGATAACGCAGCTTGCCCGATTCGTCGCAGAAGGCGAGCGCGTACAGGCGCTCGTCCTGCAACGCCCGCGTGAAAAGCGCGTTGACCTTGAACGCGGCGCCCTGCTCGACCAGGTCGGCGAGCTGCTCCTCCATGGTATTGGCGATCAACTGCGAGCGGATGTCGAGGTCGCTCACCCACCAGCGCAGGGTCAGCCGGTCGACGAGTGGTACCAGCGCATACGCGAGCAGCGCAAGGGTCACCACCAGCGGGGCGATGAAACGCAGCGACAACCGGATGGAACGGATGCGGTCCTGAGCGCTCATCAGTACTCCGGTTCCCCTCCCGGGCTGCAGGCCGGTCGAATCTCAACTACCGGTAAGTTTTACAAAAAACAAGCTGCGCACAGCGCCATGCCCTAGCGGACGCGCCATTCGATCACGCCTCCCGCCGCGTTGCGCCTTCCCGCTGCCCACGCATGCAACGATCGTGCCGCGAGCGGGTATGACCGCGACCGCGGACGTCGGTTCACGCCGGGTCGCGTGATGAACGGCGGCGAAACTTCCTGTCGACAATCGACACCGCCGAGCAGGCCTTGCACCCCTCGACATCGTAGAGCAGATGCTGGTGCTTGTAACCTATGGTGCCCACAGCGACCCGAGCGCCAGCATACTCGAGTGTGCCGGTCAACGAATCGTGCGCGACCTCGAGTTTCGGTCGGCCGTGCTTCTTTGGAAAGCCCCAGTGCTCGCGTCCGCCGGCGATCGCCGCCCCGTCGACGAGGTACATTGCGCGGTGAAATTGACGCGCTCGCCGCCGAAGAGTCCGGGGGCATGAGGCCCGACTCGGTGTAGCGCCGGAGTCTGCCGAGTCGGACGAACAGACGCTGCTTGCGCCCGAGCGTCGGCAACTGCCTCAGGTAGCACGCGCGCCACAACAACCACCTGGAGCATGTTCTGCCGCCGACATCACGCACCTGCGCTTCACGCGCAGCCACAAGCTGGCCGCTCCGCCTGAGCGCTAGGCAATCAGGGCCAGGATCAGCGGCGGGGTCCGTGCCGCGAGCGCGAGACAACCTAGAGGTGCTGGTTGCCGATCAGCGTCAGGAATTCCTCCCGCGTCGCCACCGATTCGCGAAAGGTTCCCAGCACGGATGAGGTGACCATCACCGAGTTCTGCTTTTCAACACCGCGCATCATCATGCACAGATGCCGCGCCTCGATCATGACGCCCACGCCGGCCGCGTCGACTGCTTCCATGACTTCCTGTGAGATCTGTTCGGTCAGCCGCTCCTGCAGTTGCAGCCGCCGCGCGTACATGTCTACAACCCGCGCCAGCTTGGATACGCCGAAGACGCGACCGTTAGGTATGTAGCCGATGTGGCAGCGGCCGAAGAACGGCAGCATGTGATGCTCGCAAAGGCTGTAGACCTCGATGTTCTTCACGATCACCATGCTATTGGTACGTTGGGTGAAGATCGCGCCGTTGACCAGCTTGGCGGCATCGGCGCGGTAGCCCGAGGTGAGGAATTGAAGCGCGGCCGCGACCCGCTGCGGCGTCTTGACCAGGCCCTCCCGTTGCGGGTCCTCGCCGATCTCGAGCAGCAACTGGTGGACCAGAGTCTCGACTTTGTGCTGGTTCATGCCTTCTCCCGGTACCGTGTGCTGCGACTGCGCCCAAGTCCGACCAAATTATCCCATGCCCGTCGCAGTCGATGGCGACGTGCGTTACCATCGTGAAGCGCACGGTGGCGCACGGGGAGGGAATGGCATGGGGCAATGGCAAAAACTTACGGCTAGCGATGGCTTCCGGCTCTCCGCCTATCGCGCCGATCCTGCGTCGCCGCCGCGCGGCGGACTGGTGGTGGCGCAGGAGATTTTTGGCGTCAACAGCCACATCCGCGCCGTCTGCGACGCGTTTGCGGCCGACGGCTATACCACAGTCGCGCCGGCGTTGTTCGATCGCTACGAGCGCGACTTTGACGTCGGGTATGCGCCCGAAGACATCGCCCGCGGCCGGGCGCTCAAAGCGCGCGCCGGCAGCGATGCTGCCCTGCGCGATATCGCGGCCGCTTGCGCGGCCGCCGCGGACGCCGGACGGGTCGGCATCGTCGGCTACTGCTGGGGCGGCTACCTCAGTTGGATGAGCGCCGCCCAGCTACCGGGTTTCGCCTGTGCCGTCACCTACTACGGCGGCGGCATGACCGAAGCGCTCGCCGAGAAACCGCTTTGCCCCGTTTGCGCCCACTTCGGGGAGCGCGATACGGCCATTCCGCTCGCCGGCGTGAAACAACTGGCCGCTGCGCATCCCGAGGTGCAAATCTATCTCTATCCGGCGGAGCACGGCTTCAACTGTGATCAGCGCCGCAGCTACGATCCCGCCTCGGCGCAGCTGGCGCGCGAACGCACCCTCGTCTGGCTGCGTCGCTACATCGGCTAAGTCGAGCGACCTGGGGGGCGGCCGTCGACCAATTAGTTGACAGAAGCAACTAAAAGGTTGACCTTAGCAAGGATGGCTCGAGCAGCGACGGAGAACCCGGCGAACGGAGGCGACGCGGCGGGCGCGCAGCGCATCGCCGCGGTGCGCCGCTTCAACCGCTTCTACACCCAGCGCATCGGCGTACTGCGTGAGCACCTGCTCGACAGTGCGTACTCGCTCGCTGACGTGCGCGTGCTCTACGAGCTCGCGCATTGGCCGGCGCGCGGCGAGCCGCCGACGGCCGCGGAGCTCGCCGCGCGCCTCGCGCTTGACGAAGGCTACTTAAGTCGCATTCTGCGCGGCTTCGAGCTGCGCAGCTTGGTGCGCAAGCGGCGCTCGGCCGCGGACGGCCGCCAAAAATCGCTCGCGCTGGCCCAGCGCGGAAAACGGGAATTTGCTCGGCTCGACGCGCGTTCGCAGCAGGAAGTCGGCGCCCTGCTGGCGAGACTTTCCGCGGCCGAGCAGGTGAGGCTGGTCGACGCCATGCAGACGGTGAGCCGGCTGCTTGGCGCGGCGCCCGGGGACCAGGCCGTGCCGGAGCCCCCTTATGTCCTGCGTGAGCCGCGAAGCGGCGACATGGGATGGGTCATCCACCGCCACGGCGCGCTCTACGCGCGGGAATACGGCTACGACCAACGCTTCGAGGCGCTGGTGGCGGAGATCATCGCCCAATTCGTGCATCGTTTCGACCCAGCGCGGGAACGTTGCTGGATTGCGGAGCGGCGGGGGGAGATCGTCGGCTCGGTATTCCTGGTGCGCAAGACCAAGATCGTGGCCAAGCTGCGCTTGCTGCTGGTGGAGCCCCACGCCCGCGGGCTAGGCATCGGCGGGCAACTGGTTGCCGAGACCGTCCGCTTCGCGCGCGCGGCTGGTTACCGCAAGCTTACGCTATGGACGCAAAGCGAGCTCGATGCCGCACGGCAGCTCTACACGCGCGCGGGATTCCAGCGCGTCGGCGAGCACAGGCACGAGAGTTTCGGCAAGCGATTGGTGGCCGAGACCTGGGAGCTCTCGCTGTAACACGCGGTCCGGCAAGGCGCGCCTCCGTGCACGCTGTGCCGGCGCTAATCCGCTGCCGCCTGGCCGGGCTTGTTGGCGGCCAGCTCGTCCAGGGCGGAGCTTACGGCGCGATCAAACAGCGGCACCGGCTCGACGATCAGGCGCGCGCTGGCGTCACGCAACTGCCAGGCGAGTTCCTCGGGCGATACGGCCAGCGCGCGGCCGCGGGAGCGGGTCGTAAAGATGTATTTGGTGCGCATCGGGCTAATCCATGACAAGCGGGCGTTGATGGTGCTGCCTTCAGCGTCGAAGGCGAGCCAGGTGCCGACGACCATTTCCGCGACGAAGTCATGGACGTTGACGATCTTGGTCAGCGTGGGCGCGTTCGCCGCCTCGGCTTCGGTCAACTCCGCGGCAACGCGTTCGGCGACCTTGGGCCTGATCGCGGCGATGTGCAATTGATACACCGCTTCCAGGAACGGCTGCATGCGGTCGTCGCGCACCTCGACTGCGGCGCCTCCGGAGCGCAGGCTGCGAATGAGCCCGGGAACCATCTTGGTCAGGCGCGCCTTCTGCGCGTTGCGTTCCTTAGCGGAGATGCTCCACAGCAGGTCGTCCACGGTCTTGACCCCGCCGTTCCAGGCATCGCTTTCGGTGCCATCGCGCTCGCGCAACAGCGTCAGGTAGTCGACCCAGATCGTCTCGGCAAAGCCGCGAACTTCGAATGGCACCTTGATGCCGGTCAGCTTGTCACGGATCAACGCCCGCACCTGGGAGCGGTCGGCCTCGCTCTCCTCGGCGACGATCGCTGCGGCGACGTCATCGCCGAGCAGGGCGGCGGCCTTGTGCTGCTCGGCATCGATGAACTCCTGCAACTTGCGCTCGGCCGCGTCGAAGACGGCGACGTCGACCTTGAAGTCGCGGCAGACCTCGTCGATGACGCCGGCGGCGACGAGCTCGAAGCCGACGCGATAACCCTCATCGCTGGTGGCGCCGACGGCCGCCGCGGCAAGATGATCGAGCAGGCGGCGGGCAGGATGCTTTTTGTCGGAGAAGAAGGTCCGATCGAGCAGCGCGGCCTTCAGGATTGGCACCTCCAGCCGGCCGAACAGGCTGCGCAGCGATTCCGGGATCGAGGGGTCGCGGAAGATATAGTCGAACAGCAGGGCGATCACGTCGATGGTGATCTTGTCGGTCGGATTGATGACCTTGTCGGCGACGGCGGCGCGTATCCACGGAATCCGGTTCAGCGGCACGACCACCCCTTCGGCGCCTCCTGGCGCCATGGGTGTCTCGGTCGCGGCGGCGCCGGCGACAGCCGCAGCAGGATCCAAAACCTGCCAGCGGTCGAGCGCGGCGACAATGGCGGACAGCGACCCGAGCGCCAGCATTGGATCGACTTGCGGCAAGCCGAAGGCGTTACTCGGCGCCGCGGCCGCGGCTGCGGCAAGCAACGGCGCCGCCCGTGCCAGTTCGTCCATGTAAGGATTAATCGACCCCGGTGGAGGCGCCATGACCGCGGCCAGCACGCCACCAGCCGGGGCGGGCGCGGCAGGCGGCCGGGCAGGGTCGCCCGTCTCCGCCCCCGCTGCGGAGCCCGTCTGCGAGGCCAGAGGCCCCGATGCGCGCGCAGCCGTCCCCGCGGCCGCCGAAGAGGAGAGTGCTGCGGGAGCGGCCGCTCCTGTCGCCTCCGCCGCAGCGACCGGCGCCGAAGTCGCCGACGACGGCCGCGCCACGGCACTAGGCTCCGATGCGGCCGGAACCGCGACGTCGATCGCCAGCGAGGGCGGCGCAACCTCCGTGATCAAGCGTCCGAACACCGGCAGCAATTCGCGATCGTCGATCGGCCGCAACTCGCTGCGCGCGCGTAATTCGGCCTTGATCTCCGGCAAGACGTGACGGTCGGCGAGCAGGCGATTGAGCCGGATGTAGGTCTTGGTAGCCGCTGGCGTGAGGTCGGCCAGCACGCGCTCCATCAGGGGCCGCCACAGGCGCGGATTGGGCAGCAGCGCGCGCGCGGTAACGCCAATGGCATCAAGGATGTAGTCGGGAGCGAACGGATTGTCGATGTCGCGTACGCGCGGTTCGCGAAGCAGCACGGCGACCCGCAGATCGAGCGCGCCGATTTCGTGCCGGGTCAAGCGGCACAGAAACTGCGTTGCGGTCGTCAGCGCTGCCTGTTTATCGTGATCAAAGGCGTTGAGCACCCGCAGCGACGCAACGGAGCTGTCCGCGTCAGGGCGTCGGCCCTGGCGGCGCTGCCCGTTGAGCCGTTTTTCAACCAAATCCTTGAGCGTTTGCTCGAAGCGCTTGATCCACTCCGCGCGCTTGTTGCGAAAATCCATGACTTCGTCATCGGAGACGAACTTGTTCTGCTCGAACAGGTCGTTGGTCCCGTCCATAGACGCCGACACGACCTCGACCAAGCTCGACAGGAACTGCGCGCAGCATTGGCGCAACAATGCCCGTGCCTCGTCGCGCGTAAGCAGCAGGTTGCCGTCAGCGTCGGTGGCAGGCGGCGAGGTCGGCGGTGAAACCGGATCGGACATGGCATTTCGAGAACTGCAAAGCTAGCCCGCCCGGGAGGTCGGGTCGGCCGGCCGGATGAGCGGACGCTATGGTGGCATCCAATGGGGTCGACGTGAAGGGGAGCGCGTGTTACCGGTGGCCGACAAGGTGCTGCTGCAGCGTCGCCGGAGTGACAGTCGCGCGACGATCAGGAGATAATACCGGCCGCCTTGCAGACAGGATCGCTTTGCGGACGCAGGACCGCCGGCAGCTTGAACCCAGAACCTCCTGAAGCACCGCGCGCATCTGGACCCTGACCCGATCCACGAGGGAGGAACTGTCGATGAAGTGCATCGCTTGTGGGAATGAAAACCAGCCGGGTGCGAAGTTTTGCGTGCACTGCGGGGTCGTGCTGAACGCTATCTCAGCGCCACCGGCCGGAGCCACCGCAAGTGCCCGGCCTGCGGCGGCAGCGGCACCCCCGCCAGCCGCGCCGCGTGCACCGACGCCGGCGCAGCCGGCGCCGAGCGCGCCGCGACCGGCTGCAGTGGCGCCGGCGGCAGCGGCGCCAGTCGCCGCCGGGTCAGCGCCTTCCTCCAGCAGGCTTGGGCTGATCGTCGCCGCCATCGCGATCGTGATCGTGCTCGCGGGCGGCGGCTATTTCGGCTATCGCTTGCTCGGTGGCGAAAACAAGGAAACGGTCGCTGCGATTGAGCCGCCCACGACTGAGCAAGCGCCGGCGACGCCGGCGCCAAGCAATGAGACCGCGCCGGCGTCGACCGCGGCGGGCAGCTCCACGGACAGCGCGGCCACGACCTCGCCCCCCGGGACTACGTCGGAGCAGACCTCCACCCCCCCGAGCGAAAGCACGAGCACGCCCGCCACGACCGAGGCGGCGCTGCCAGGCGCGGCAGCGGCGGGCGCGGCCGAGCCCCAATCGGCTGCGGTCCAGGCGAAGGCGACCCGGCCCAAGGTGGCCAGGGGCGCGGCAGGCGGCGAAGCGGCTGCAAAAGCGCCGGCGCAACCGGCCAGCGCGTCGTCGCCGAACAAAATGGTGGCGAAGGCGCCGACCGCTGTCTCTGCGTCAGCGCCGGATCGTTGGCAGATGTACGCCGAGGCCTTGGCCGAGTGCGAGAAACTCGATTTCTTCTCCCGCTTTGGCTGCGAGCAGAAACAACGCTGGCACTACTGCGACGGCTATTGGGGACAGGTTCCGCAATGTCCCCTGAGCGGCGGTGGACTTCCGCAAGATCGCGGCAAGTAAGTTGCACCTCTCGTCGCACGCCGCCGAGTTCGCCGCGCTTGTCGCGCTGGCCGCGTGCGGCGTTGCGCTCGCCGCGCCGCAGATCGGCGATGCGCCCGAAGCAAAGGACATGGCGCTGGTCGGCTGGAGCGATTTGCAGGCGCGCAGCGCCTATCAGCCCTTGGTGCGCGAGCAGAACGGGCGCTGGATTCTCTACGTTGGCCATCATGGGGGCACCGAGGGTGTGCCCGAACCGGTCAATCCGCTGACCGACAAGGCCGAATTTAACGGCACCTCGGTTCTCGACGTCACCGATCCCCGCGCACCCCGCTACCTGGCCCACATCCCGGGCGAAGGGGGGCTCGGTGAGTCGGGCGGAGCACAGATGGTGCGCGTGTGCGCCGGCAAGGAGCTGCCGCACGGCGATCCGGCGCGTTTCTATCTGCTGCGGACTTTCGGCAATACCTGGCATGAGATCTGGGATGTGTCCGATCCGGCCAAGCCGCGCCTGCTGACCCGCATCGGCCCGCTGCAGGGCACGCACAAGAATTGGTGGGAGTGCGAGACCGGTATTGCCTACCTGGTTTCCGGCGTCCCGGGTTGGCGCACCCGGCGCATGACGCAGGTCTACGACCTGTCCGATCCGACCCGGCCGCGTTTCATCCGCAACTTCGGTCTGCCCGGGCAGCAGCCCGGTGCCACGGGCGAGGCGCCCGTCGAGCTGCACGGGCCCATATCCACCGGACCGGCGGGCAATCGCGTCTACTTCGGCTATGGCACGGACCAGGCGGGCATGGTGCAGATCGTCGATCGGTTGAAGCTGCTCGAAGGGCCCAAAGAACCCACGCCAGCGAATCTGCTCTATCCGGAAGTCGGAAGGCTCGTCCTTCCGCCCAATGCCGGTGCGCACACGGCCTTTCCGTTACTGAAAATGGACGTTGCAGAGTTCGCGCGCGACAAGGCAGGGAGCACGCGCGACTTCATTGCCGTCGTCGACGAGGCCCTGGTCAACGAGTGTCAGGAAGCGCGGCAGATGCTCTGGGTCGCCGACATTACCGCCGAATCGCGACCGTTCGGCGTGGCGACATTTACTGTGCCGCAGGCCAGTGGTGACTTCTGCGCCCGCGGCGGGCGGTTCGGCACTCACTCGTCGAATGAGAACTTCACGCCGATCTACTATAAGCGCCTTCTGTTTTTGGCGCACTTCAATGCCGGGGTGCGCGCGGTCGATATCCGCGACCCGTACCACCTGCGCGAAGTTGCCTATTTCATTCCCCCGATCACGGCCAAGACCGAGCCGCGCTGCGTCAAGGTGGACGGCGTGGACCGTTGCAAGGTCGCCATCCAGACCAACAACGTCGAGGTCGACGATCGCGGCTACATCTACATCGTCGATCGCGCCAATACCGGCTTGCATATTCTCGAATTGACCGGGGAAGCGAGGAAGATCGCGAACTGGCCGCATTAGAGGCGCTTACCGCGGGCTACAGGCTTACCCGTGCCCGGGGCGGCACATCGCTTGCTTGCAGTCTAGCCGGCCGGGCCGGGCGCGTGCGCGCAAACCGGCCTGACGCCACTGGCCTATTGGTCGGAACTGGCCGCCTGCGGCCCTCTGCAGCTATCATGCTGCGAGCAGGGCTGCCGGAGGCCAGATGCGGTTGCCATTCGCGAGGAGAAGGGCTGGATGAAGTGCCGCATTTGCGCCAGCGAGTGCCCACCAGGGGCAAAACTGTGCCGTGATTGTGCCGCCGCGCGCAAGCGCGCGTTCGCGGCCACGGTCACCCAGCCGCTGTTCGCCGCCGCTGGCGCCCCGAGCATCGGCCGGCCGCGGTTTGCTCCGCGGCCGACGCGGTCGCGCAGCGCGAGCAAGCCCGCCGCCGCTGCGGCGCGATCCGAGGCTGCCATGGCTGCCTCGGCCGCGGACGGTGAGCCGGCAGCGAAGAAACCGCTAGGCGTGCAGTGGCTGCTGCTCGCCTTGGCCGTCGCCAGCGCGGCCATCTATCTTTTGGTGCAGATTTTTATCGCGCCGCATGCCCAGCCAGCCGCTGATGCGAACGCGCCGGTCGAGTCGCCAAGCGACACAAGCGCACCTGGCGCCGCCGGTCGCGCACCCACGGCTGCCGCGCCGCTGCCTATCCCCGCGGCTGCCAGCAGAATAGCCGGCCAGGAGGGCACGGCAGAGGGCGAGGCAGGGGCGGCGCTAAAGGAAGCCGGCCCCAAACCACGGCACAAGGTGGCGAGCCGGATCGAGGTCCCCGCCGCTGCACCCATCCCCGCGCCGCCGCCGCCACCCGAGCCGGCGCCGGCGCCGCGCAGCGTCGCGCCGCCGGTCGTCGCAGCGCCGCCGGACCCTTGGCAGGCGATGAACGAAGGATTGTCGCGCTGTGGGCGCGAGGATTGGATCAGCCGCGCAGCCTGCGAACAGCGGCTGCGGCTGCAATACTGTCCGGAACATTGGGGCGTGGTCTGGCAATGCCCCATCGGCCCGGCGACCGATCGCGGGCAATAGGGGCCCCACGACAGATCCGCCGCGTCCTAGCCGCGGCCCACGAAGGGCATCTTCGTCGCCATCACGGTCATAAACTGCACGTTGGCATCGAGCGGCAAGCTCGCCATGTAGCAGACCGCACTGGCGACGTGCTGGACATCCATCAGCGGCTCCACCGCGATGTTGCCGTTGGCCTGTGGCACGCCCTTGGCCATCCGCGCGGCGAGATCCGTGGCGGCGTTACCGATGTCGATCTGCGCGCAGGCAATGTCGTATTTCCGGCCGTCGAGCGAGGCCGACTTCGTGAGTCCGGTGATCGCGTGCTTGCTCGCCGTATACGGTGCGGAGTTCGGCCGTGGGGCGTGCGCCGAGATCGAGCCGTTGTTGATGATTCGGCCACCGCGCGGGTCCTGGGATTTCATCAACCGGAACGCTTCCTGCAGACACAGAAACGCACCGGTCAGGTTGATATCGACGACGGTCTTCCACTGCTCGTAGGAAAGGTCTTCGAGGTTGATACCCGGCGCGCCGACGCCGGCGTTGTTGAACAGCACGTCCAGGCGCCCGAAGCTTGCCTTCGTCTGGGCAAAGAGCGCGCCCACCGACGCCGGATCGCTGACGTCGGTCGCGACGGCGAGGGCGTTGCCCGTTTGCGCCGCGCCTTCGCGCACGACCTTGTCGAGCAGTTCCTTGCGCCGTCCAGCGAGCACAACGCGGTAGCCCTCGCGCAACAATGCGAGCGTAACGGCCTTGCCGATGCCGGTGCCGGCTCCGGTAACCATGGCGATCTTAGCTTGTGTGGCCATGCCTCATGACTCCTTGAAGGGACGAAAGCTCAATGCTGGCGCGCCCGGCTACGTCCGACCGGCGAGGTCGGCGGGCCCGAAAGCCTCCGGCAGCAGCTCGGCGAGCGAATAGCGGCGCTCCGCCGCGGCGTCGTCGGTGCAGCAGACAACCAATGCGTCCGGTCCGAATTCGTGCAGCACTTGGCGACAGGCGCCGCAGGGCGTGGTGACCGAGCGCGTCGGCGTATAGACGACCAGGGCCTCTATGCTGCGTACCCCACGCGCGACCGCCTGAAAAACCGCGCTGCGCTCGGCGCAGATCGCCAGGCCAAAGGACGCGTTCTCGATGTTGGCCCCGGCATGAATTTCGCCGTTCGAGGCCAGGACCGCGGCGCCGACGCGAAAGCCGCTGTACGGCGCATAGGCGTGCTCTGCCGCGGCGCGCGCACGTAGCTTGAGCTCAACGAGGGTTGGCGTGGCAATCGTCATGGCCGTCGCGGATCGCGCAGCGCCATTGTACCGACAGTGCGTCGCCACCGCCTTCGGGGCTGCCGCCTAAGGCCCGGTATAATCACAGGGCTTAGGCGATCGTGCTGCAACAGCCGCGGCGGGCGAATCGCCCTGGAGAGCTTCTTGACGCAATGGTTGTCGGCGTTGTTAGCGCCCAAGTTCATCGTCGTCTACGTGTTCCTTGCGGCGGCCCTGTACGTGCACTTCCGCGGCCGCGTCCGGCACACGTTCATCCGCCAGCTCAAGGACCATTCGACGCTGATGGCGCCGTACAACGCGCTCATGTACCTGTTCTCGGCGGTGCCGTCGCGGCCATTCGTGGACCTGCACCAACTGCCCGAACTCGAGCAGCTGCGCGAACACTGGCAGGTCATGCGCGACGAGGCGCTCGCGCTCACCGGCGAGGGGCAGATTCGCGCCGCGACCGGGCACAACGACCTTGGCTTCAACTCCTTTTTCAAGCAAGGGTGGAAGCGGTTCTACCTCAAGTGGTACGGCGCGCCGCTGCCGTCGGCGCAAGCGCTGTGCCCGAAGACGGTGGCGCTGGTGGAGTCGCTGCCCTCGGTCAACGCGGCGATGTTCGCGCTGCTGCCTCCCGGCGGCAAGCTCAACCGGCACCGCGACCCGTTCGCAGGCTCGCTGCGCTATCACCTCGGCTTGAGCACGCCGAATTCGGACGCCTGCCGCATCTTCGTCGATGGTGAACCGTACTCGTGGCGCGACGGCCAGGACGTGCTCTTCGATGAGACCTTCATTCACTCCGCGGAAAACAAGACCGATGTCACCCGCATTATCCTTTTTTGCGATGTCGAGCGGCCGTTGCACACGCGCTGGATGACCGCCTTCAACCGCTGGGTGGCGCGGCACGTCATTCATGCCTCCGCGACCCAGAACGTCGAAGCCGAAGAGGTCGGCGCACTTAACCGCATCTACGCCCTGTTCGGTTCGGGCAGCAACCTGCTGACGCGGCTCAAGCGCAAGAATCGAACCCTGTTCCGGGCGGTGAAATACGCGTTGATTGCGACACTGGTGTACTGGATCTTCGTCTACTAAGCGCCCGGTCCCCGTTCATGGGCAGGGTGTCGAGCACTGCGTCAGAGCCTTTGCACCGGCACCTTCGACGCCACATAAGCGCCGACAAAGGTGAACAGGGCGAGAACGAGGAAGACGACGCGGAACGCATCGCCCAGGTGGGCGGTGATCGCCTGGCGCTCTGCGACGGGGAGCGTGGCGAGAAACGCGCCCCGCGATTCGGCGATCTGCGGCAGGACCGACGCGAGCAATGCATCCTGGCGGCCAACCAGGAAGTACAACACCGCGCCGACGATCGCGACGCCCAGCGCGCCGCCAATCGAGCGCGACACTGACACCGAAGCGACCGCCGAGGCCAGTGACGCGCTGCCGCCCGCACTCTGCACGATGATCTGCGTCGGCGGCATCGTTGTGCCGAGCCCGGCGCCAGCAAGCAGCGTCAGCGCCAGGACCACGGAGGTCGGGGCAAAGGTTACGGTCGCGGCCAGCGCGACAAACGCCAGCGTCGACACCGCCAGCCCGCGCTTTGGATACGCCGTCAGCCTGCCGCTGCGGGCGATGGCCCGACCGGTCAAGGTTGACGACGCGGCGAGGGAAAGCGTGATCGGCAGCAGCAGCAGGCCGGAGGCCCCGATACTGATACCGCGGCCGAGCTGCAAATAGAGCGGCAGATAGAGCACCGACCCGAACAGGGCCGCGGCGAAACAGACGACCACCAGGTTGGAGCGCCAGATCACCGGCGAGGCGAGCAGGCGCATCGGGATCACCGGGTCGGGCGCGCGTATTTCCCAGGCCACGAGCGCGGACAGGCAGGCGAGCGCCAGCGCGAGCACCAGGTAGAGGCGCCAATCGAGCCAGCCAAAACGATTGCCGGCCGAGGAGAGCGCAAACAGCAGCGCCAGAGCGCCGACACCGAACAGGATGATGCCCAGGACGTCGGGGCGAAAGCGTGGGCGCGCCGGCGGCCGCTGCGGCGGAATGCGCAGCGCGAGCACCGCGGCGACCACGCCCAGCGGCAGGTTGATGAAGAATACTGCGCGCCAGCTCAGATACTGGGTCAACAAGGCACCGAGCAGCGGGCCGAGCGTGCTCGAGGCCGCAAACACGGCCGCGAAGTAGCCTTGGAACTGTGCGCGCTGGCGCGGCGGCACGTTCTCGCTGATCAGTGCCTGCGACAACGTCATCAGGCCGCCGCCGCCCAGGCCCTGCACGGCGCGCGCAATGATTAGGGTCAAAAGCGTCGGGGCGAGCGCACAGGCGAGCGATGCGATGGTAAAGACGGTCAAGGCGGCGAGCAGGGTCGAACGCCGTCCGAAGCGGTCACCGACGCTGCCGTAGAGCGGTGCTGCGACTGTCGCCGCCAAGAGATAGGCGACGACGACCCAGGACAGATCGGCGAATCCACCGAGCGAAGCGACGATTGCAGGCAGCGCGCTCGCCAGGATCGTCTGGTCGACCGCGGCGAGAAACATCGCGAACATGACGCCGGGAAACACGCGCCGGAACGCCGCGCGCATTTCGTGCGCCGCAATAGGCGCGGCGCGGCCGGCCTCGGGGGGCTGTCCCATCGCGCCAGTTTAGCCGCGCCGGGTCGCGTTGCGAAACGAAGCCGCTTCCGCGCGCGAAGAGCGCTCAGCCGCCCGCGGCAGCGATGAGCCGCGCGGCGAGCGCGTCGCGGTAGCTGGGGAAGTCCTGGATGTCGTTGTGCCCGGCACCGGAGACGGTGAGCAATTCCGTCGGCGAGCGCGATAGCGTCTGCAGCCGTTCGCTCTCGGCAAGTGGTACCAGTTCGTCGTGCGTGCCGTGCACGAACAGGATCGGGCTGCTGATGTCGGCGATCACCGCGTCGGTGCGCAACGGGTATTTCAGCAGCCATCCGGGTACGAACGGGTACGCGCGCCTGCTGATCGCGGCGAGCCTGGTAAAAGGGGTCACGAGCACCAGCAGGCGCGGCTGGACCTCCCTTGCCAGTCGCGCCGCCAGCGGCGTGCCAAGCGAGCGACCGTAGATGACCACCGGCTTGTCGCGGTAGGCCGGGGCGATCGCATCCCAGGCCGCGCGCACGTCGGCATACAACTGTGCCTCGCTATCGATCTGGCCGGTGCTCTTACCGTAGCCGCGAAAGTCGAAGATGAAAAGGTCGTAGTTGACGCGGCGGTAGAAATCGACACCGGCGGTCCAGGTTGCCAGGTTGCCCGCGTTGCCATGCACGAAGAACACCAGCCCGCGCGGTTGCGGCTGGGTGAAGTGCAGCGCATGGAGTGAACCGCCGGGCACAGCGACGCGGATTTCTTCGAACCGCTGCGCGAAGTCAAAGCGGTGGTCGGCGGGCAGGCGCGTACCGCGAAAGATGAGCCGCTCCTGCATCAGATACAGCGCACCGAGCACGCCCGCATAGACCGCGGCGAGCGCGACTAAGAGCTTCACGCGAGCCGCTTCCGGGCAGAAGGGCTGCGCCAGGAGCGACTCATCATGCGGCGTGCCCTGGTCGCTCACCACGGCGCATCGACGCCACCGCCGCAGCATAGCCCGAGAGCGCTGCCAGGCCGCTCAAGCCCATGCCCCAGGTGATATCGGCAAGCGTAACCGTCAGCGGCCAGCCCTGGAGCGTCGCGAGGTTGCTCAAGTCGTAGGTTGCGTACGCGATCAGGCCCAGGAGCGCGCCCATGCCAAGCGCCTTGCGCCAGCTTGCCGCGGCAAGTGCCGGTGTCACGCAGAACACCAGCAAACCGCTGGCGTAGAGCACATAGAAGAGCGCGGCCGGCAGCCAGTAAGGCTCGGGCCGCAGCAGCGCGCCGAGGCGCGAGACGTAGAAATCCCGGGCGGCGATTTCGAGCCAGAGGAAGTCGCCGCCGCAGCAGACCACCAGACACGCGATCAGCGCCGCGACGTTGCGCCTCATGCCTGCTTCCGCGTGCCCGAGGGCGCGCCCTCGCCGAGGTCCCAGAAAAGCCCGGCCATCAATTGCAAGCCCTCGCGCGCGACGCTGCCCAGCAGGTGCTCGCCGGGGGCGTGCTGCGAGCACGCCGGATAGGAATGCGGAATCCAGATCGTCGGCACGCCCAGCACTTCGGCGAAGGCGTCGTTGGGCAACGTGCCGCCCAGATTGGGCAGCAGTGCCGGCTTCTTGCCGCCGGTGCGCTCGAGTGAGGCGAGCACAAACGCCACCCACGGGTCGTCGGGTGGAAGGCGCGTTGCCGCGTTGCCTGGCGCGACCTCGACCTCGACCTGCGCCAGGCCGCGGTCGTCAAGATGGCGGCGCAGATGGTCGCCGAGATGAGTCCAGTCGGTGCCGACGACAAAACGCAACTGACAATGCGCGCGCGCCGCGGGCGGAATCGCGTTGACGGGATACTCCGGACTGCCGGCGGTGAACGCCAGCACCTCGAGCGTATTCCAGCCCAAGACCCTTTCTGCGGGTGTGAGACCCGGCTCACCCCAGGTGGCATCGATCGCCGGATCGCCCGCGTCACCGCCGATCGCGATAGCGGAGAGCGCCTGCCTGACCGAATCCGGAATCGGTGGCGGCCGCAGGCCTGCGACGAGCAGCACACCGCTCTGACTGACCATGCTCGCGATGGCGTGCGAGAGGATGACCGCCGGATTGGCGAGCGCACCGCCCCAGTTGCCCGAGTGATGGCCGCCGCTGCGCAGACGCAGGTTGAGCGTGAAGTTCACCGAACCGCGCGAGCCTAGGAATACCGTTGGGCGCCCGGCGCTAACGCGCGGCCCGTCCGAGGCGATCAGCACGTCCGCGGCAAGCTCGACGCGCGCCGCGGCGCATAACGCATGCAGTCCCGGCGAGCCCACCTCCTCGCCGGTCTCGACCAGCAGCGTGACGTTGAATCCGAGGCGGCCCTGGCGCGCCGCGAGCACGCTTGCGAGCGCGCCGAGATTGATCGAATGCTGGCCCTTGTTGTCGGCGGTGCCGCGCCCGTACCAGCGATCGCCTTCGACGACGAGCGACCAGGGATCGAGCGGTGAACGCCACTGCGAGGCGTAGCCACGAATCACGTCACCATGCCCGTACACGAGGACGGTGGGCAGATCTCGGCCTTCAACGCGACGTGCGATCAGGAACGGTCCGCATCCGCTGACCGGGTTGTCGACGATGCGTCCCGTGAAGCCAAGACGCTGCGCGCAGGGCAGTAGCTCGTCGCTGAGGTACTGCCCGAGCACGGCGTGCTGCTCCGCCGCTTGGCTTTCGGTGCGGAACGCCACGCGGCGGGCGAGGTCGGTGCGGAAGGCCCCTGAGTCAAAATATTCAGCCGCGCGCGTCAGTGCTTGCAATCGACTCAACGCCGGCCTCGTGGTCTCGCCGCGATCAAAGGCCGCATCGTACCGTATCGCCGCCAGCGGGGGTCAAAGCGCTCGCCCGAGCCGGCAAGGTCTGGCACGACAATCGCGACGCCGATCCACACGATGCTATTTCACCGTAAACTAAGTGCGCCGAAGGCGGCATGAGGAGGCTTTCGATGCCAATCCCCGGACGGTTGCGATGCGCGCTGCTCGCGCTCTGCGCAGCGGCGGCGCCGGTTGCTGCAGCGCCAATACCGGCGTATTTCGACGTGTCGCGCGGCTCGCATCCACACGATGTCGCCGCGGTGCCCGGCACCGGGGCGCCGGTGTATTACACGGCGCAGACGACGGGCAAGCTTGGCATCCTCGATCCGCGCAGCGGCAAGTACGAAGAGATCGCGCTCGGGCCGCATTCCGCGCCGCACGGCGTGATTGTCGGACCCGACGCCGCCGCGTGGGTTACCGACGGTGGCCAGAACGCCATCGTGCGCGTCGATGCGAACACCCATGCCATCAAGGTGTGGCCACTGCCCGCTGATTCGGGCAACGTCAACCTCAACACGCTCACCTTCGACCACCACGGCCGGGTCTGGTTTACCGGCCAGAGCGGCTATTACGGTCGCCTCGATCCGGCGACCGGGGAGGTCAAGGTGTGGGCGGCTCCGCGCGGCGGCGGCCCCTATGGCATCGCCACCACGCCGTCGGGCGAGGTCTATTACGCCTCCCTGGCTGGCAACTATATCGCGCATATCGACCTGCAAACCGGTACGGCAACCGTCATCGAGCCACCCACCAAGGGGCAGGGTGCGCGCCGCGTGTGGTCGGATTCTCAGGGCCGCATCTGGGTGAGCTACTGGAACACCGGGCAGGTGGGCAGGTACGATCCGGCTGCCAAGACCTGGCGTGAATGGAAGCTGCCTGGCAATGCGCATGCCTACGCGCTGTGGGTCGACGCGCGGGACAAGGTCTGGCTTACCGATTGGTCGCTCAATGCCATCGTCAGGTTCGATCCGGTGACCGAAAAGTTCGACACGTTCCCGTCCAATCGCGACCAGGCCAACGTACGGCAGATGCTCGGCCGCGGCGGCGAAGTCTGGGGCGCAGAGTCGGGCAACGATCGCCTGGTGATGGTGCCGGCGCAGTAACGACAGCAGTCCCGCTGCGCCTTACGCCCAACGCTCGACACCGCCGGCTCCTCCAGTCAGGGCGCGGGGTCGAGACCGGCGGCGGAGTCGACCCGGGCGGCGCGGACATGTTCAGGCCGGAACCCGAGTCCGAGCAGGCGTGCCGGAATACGTCGTAGTGCCGGGTAGCGCCGTAGCGCTCGCAACGGCAAGGGGAGCGTTTGCCGCCGGGTGCGACCGCCGGCAAGAACGGCGGCGATGACCCGACTCTGTATCTCGATCTGGAAGCGCTGGGTTACGCGCGTCGGCAGTTCGCGTCGCCGCTGCAGGCGCCGCAACAGCGCAAGCGCGGGGCGCCCCGCGCGCAGCGCAGCGGTCAACAGGTTGCTGGCCGCCACCGCATCCTGAATCGCGAGGTTGATGCCGACGCCGCCGATGGGCGACATCGCGTGGGCGGCGTCACCGATGCACAATAAACCGGGCCGGTACCATTGCCGTAGGCGGTCGACCTGCACCGAGAGCAACTTGACCGCATCCCAGTCCTTCAATTCCCCCACGCTTCCGGCGGCGACCGGCGCAAGCACCGCGATCTCGTCGCGCAGCGCGGGGAGTCCTTCGGCCCGGATGCGATCGTACGATCCCTTGGCGATGACGAACCCGCACTGCCAGTAGGTACCGCGGTCGAGCATGACCAGAATGTGGCCCCCACCGACATAGCCCGCCGTGGCGGCGACCTGATCGCCGCGGCGCGGCAGGCGGAACCACAGCACGTCGATCGGCGCGCCAAAGGCTTCGACGGCGAGCCCGGCCCGCTCGCGCACGGTCGAATGGCGGCCGTCGGCGCCGACGACCAAGTCGGCGCGCACTTCGAGCCGCCCTTCGGGGGTCGCCGCGACGACACCGTCGACCGCACCGGAGTTCATCACCAGGTCGGTCACCTCGGCCTGCAGGTGCAAGCTGAAGCCCGGGTAGCGACGCGCTTCGGCGGCGAGGAAATCGAGAAAATCCCACTGCGGCATGAACGCCAGGAACTGGCACTGGGTCGGCAGGTGGGTGAAATCCGCGACGGGCACGCGCACCCCGGCGACGTTGGCCTCAATCTCCCGCACCTCGTCATGCGGCAGCGCCAGGAACTGCTGCAGCAGACCGAGTTCGTGCATGATCTCCAGCGTCGACGGATGGATCGTGTCGCCGCGAAAATCGCGCAGGAAATCGCGGTGCTTCTCAAGCACGATCACCTCGAGGCCCGCGCGCGCCAGCAGCAATCCGAGCATCATGCCGGCGGGACCCCCTCCGGCAATGCAGCAGCACGTGCGCAACGAAGGGTTCATTTCAGCGCTCGAGCGCCGCCTTGGCCACCTGCGCGTGTGACGCCTCGCCGCCTGCGCGGCGCCGCGTGAGCGACAGGCGCGGTCCGCGGCAGCTAAGCGAACGGCAGGCGCAGGCTCCGCCGCGGCACGCCGCGCCGAACTTACGAAGGAACCGGTCGAGCGCAGCGCCGCGGCGCGCAAGGCCGCACGCACCTGCGCCCGTTCTGCGCACTAGCGCAATGCCCGGTGCCGGGCCCGGGTCAGGCCTCGTACTTGAACGACAGCTGCACCCGCGCGCGGTAGGCGACGACCTTGCCGCCCTCGACCTTCATGTCGAGTTTGGAGACCTCGGCGATGCGCAGGTCACGCAGCGACTTGCTTGCGGTCGAGACCGCCGTTTTCGCCGCATCCTCCCATGAGATTGAGCTCGTTCCGATCACATCGATGACGCGATACACGCCGTCGCTCGAACCTTTCTTGGCCATGGTGTGCTCTCCTTTTTTCCAATTCGCCGCCGCAAGTCCTGCTGCCTTGCCCGCGGGGCTCGAACCATCATACCCGCGACGCGCGCGGCCGGGGGCAAGTTCGGGCTAACGCAGCATTGAGCGGATCGACTCGGGTCGGCCGCCAGCGCGTCCTCAGCCGCCCCAGGCGACGGCCACAACGCCGAACAGGAAGCGGTGCAGCGCCATGACCGCGATGGCGGCGATGGTGCCGGCAACGACGGCGATCACGTCGTAGCGCGTGCTCGGTGCGAAGTGCTTGCCCGTGTGGCGCTTTAGCGCCGAGAACAAGTCGAGCGCCGCGTAGCCAAGAAAACTCCCGAACAACACCGTGCCCCGTGTGTCGCCATTGGCGAGCAGGTGTATCGACGCCCAGATTACGATGCCGAGCAGCATCGGATGCTTCAGTCTGTGCCGGATGTGGCCGCGCAGATTCGCCGCCGCGAGCAGGACGAAGGCAAGCATCATCGCATAGGGTGCGATGGCGATCGCGGCGGGCGACGGCGCGAACAGGCGCGCGCCGGGTGCGGAGCGCGCGTAGCCAACGATGATGAGCGAGAGCCCGAGCAACGACAGCAGGGAAAACGCACCCTTGTAGCGCGCTTCGCCAAGGCGTCGGACCAGCGCGGCGCGCAGGTCTGGCAGCGCCGGCACAAGGTGCAGGCCGAGAAACAGTATCAAACCGACGGCGAGAATCGCCATAGTGAGCGCTTTCGGAACTCGCGCCGGCGAATATACTCCAATGCCAGCGCCAGCAATCAGGTGCCGCTGGCGGCAAAGAGGGAGCAGGCGCAAGACTCTCGGCCGCTGCCCGGAGCGAACCGGAAGCGGTGCGCCAGTCGGTAAGGAATGCCGGCCACCGGCGACTAAGCAGCGACACACTGGAGGTTGACTCATGATTTCTATCTCGCGACTGGGCATCATCACCGCACTCGGGCTGGCGCTCATCACCGCCCAGGGAGCGGTCAGGGCCGCCGCGCCGCTGCCGGCGCCGGCCGCCGACATTGCGGCGGCCTCGGTAAAGGGCCCGCAGTCGGCAGTATTTGCCGGCGGCTGCTTTTGGGGCGTCGAAGCGGTTTTCCGCCACATCAAGGGCGTGAACAGTGCGGTATCCGGATACGCCGGCGGCAGCCAGCGCGCCGACTACGAGGAGGTGAGCACCGGCGAGACCGGCCACGCCGAATCGGTCAAGGTCACTTACGACCCGACGCAGGTTAGCTACGGCGAATTGCTGCGTGTGTTCTTTTCCGTTGCCCATGACCCGACGCAACTCAACCGCCAGGGCCCGGACCGCGGCACCCAGTATCGGTCGGCGATCTTCTATACCGACGACGCGCAGAAGCGCGTTGCGCTGGCCTACATCGTGCAACTGAACAACGCCAAGGTCTTCGCCGATCCCATCGTCACCCAGGTGGCGCCGCTGCCGGCGTTCTATGCCGCGGAAAGCTATCACCAGAATTACCTGGCGCTGCATCACACCCAGCCCTACATAGTGATCTACGACTTGCCGAAGCTGGCGGCGCTCAAGCAGCAGTTCCCCGACCTCTACGTTTCGCAGTGACCGCGGAGCCCCGGGCGGGATAGCGACGCGTCCTGCCCGCGCTCTATAATGCGCGGAGGAGGGGGCATGCAATTGTCGCCACAACAGCTCGAGCGCTGGGAGCGCGAGGGCTATCTGTTTTTTCCCGGCCTTTTCTCCGCCGCGGAAATGCACGGACTGCAGGACGAAGTGCCGCGCCTGTTCGCGCAGCAGCGCCCCGAGAACGTGCGCGAAAAGGACCGCGAGGCCGTGCGCACCAATTTTGCCGCGCACATGTACAGCCGGCCGTTTGCCCGCCTCGCGCGACATCCGCGCATGGTCGAGCCAATCGTGCAGATCTTCGACGAAGCGGTGTACATGCATCAGTTCAAGATCAACGGCAAGATGGCATTCGACGGCGATGTGTGGCAGTGGCACCAGGACTATGGTACCTGGCGGCGCGACGACGAGATGCCCGAACCGCGGGCGATGAACGTGGCGATTTTCCTCGACGAGGTCAACGAGTTCAATGGCCCGCTAATGTTCATTCCCGGCAGCCACAAGCTCGGCGTCGTCGACGCCGCGCACGACGTCGCCACGACAAGCTACCCGCTGTGGACGATCGACAACGGCACCATCGCCAAGCTCGTGGCGCGGGGAGGCATCGTCGCTCCCAAAGGACCGGCCGGGTCGATGATCCTGTTCCATTCCTGCCTGGTGCACGCATCGACGTCCAATCTCTCGCCGTGGAACCGCGTCAGCGTGTACCTAAGCCTGTGTGCGGTGTCGAACCACATCCGGCGCTTCAAGCGCCCGGAATACATCGCACACCGCGATTTCACGCCGCTCGTCTGCCTGCCCGACGATTGCCTGCTGCGCGATTACGACGTGCCCTTGCCGTGGCGCGACGGCACCCCGGCGGCAGCGCTGCGATCCGAGTTGGCCGCCTAAAGGCCACGGCCGACGTGGGCCTATATGCCAAGCTCTGCCAGCGCGCCGCGCAGGGCAGACCCCTTAGCGTTGGCTTGATCGGCGCCGGCAAATTTGGCGCGATGTATCTCGCCCAGGTACCCCAGACGCCGGGCGTGCACGTCGCCGCCATCGCCGATCTGGCCCCGGCGGCGGCGAAGGCCAATCTCGCCCGTGTGGGCTGGAAACCCGAGCGCTGTGGCGCGAGCTCGATCGATGCTGCGGTTGCGAACGGAACGACGCATGTCGGCGATGACTGGGAGGCGCTGCTGCGCCACCCGCGCATCGACATCGTCGTCGAGTGTACCGGCAATCCGATCGCCGCGGTCGCGCACTGCATGGCCGCGTTCGGCCAGCGCAAGCACGTGGTCAACGTCACCGTCGAAGCCGATGCACTGTGCGGGCCGTTGCTCGCCCGCAGGGCGGCGGAAGCGGGCGTTGTCTACAGCCTGGCCTACGGCGACCAGCCCGCGCTCATCTGCGACCTCGTCGACTGGGCGCGCGCGGCGGGCTTCACCGTTGTCGCCGCCGGTCGCGGCCACAAGTGGCTGCCGCATTTTACCCAGTCGACGCCGGAGACGGTGTGGGGCTACTACGGTCTAACGCCGGAGCAGGCGCAGCGGGGCGGCCTCAACGCGAAGATGTTCAATTCGTTTCTCGACGGCTCGAAACCGGCGATCGAGAGCACCGCGGTGTGCAATGCGACCGGACTGGTTGCTCCGCCGGACGGCCTGAGCTATCCGCCTGCCGCTATCGACGATATCCCGCGGGTCTGCCGTCCGATCGCCGAGGGTGGCGTGCTGCACCAGAAAGGCCAGGTCGAGGTGATCTCGTCGCTCGAGCGCGACGGGCGCGAGATAGGCTACGACATCCGTTTCGGCGTGTTCGTGGTCTTTGAGGGCGAAACGGAATACGTGCGCAACTGTTTCAAGGAGTACATGGTGCGCACCGACCCTACGGGCCGTTATGCCTGCCTGTACAAGCGTTGGCATCTGATCGGCCTGGAGGTCGGCATCTCCGTGGCCTCGGTCGGACTGCGCGCCGAAGCGACCGGCGCGGCGATCGGCTTTAACGCCGATGTCGTCGCCACGGCCAAGCGCGATCTCAAGGCCGGGGAAATTCTCGACGGGGAGGGCGGCTACACAGTCTGGGGCAAGCTCCTGCCGGCGTGGAAGTCGATCGAACAGGGTGGCCTGCCGCTCGGCCTTGCCGCCGGCGCGAAGCTCCTGCGCCCGGTCCAGGCGGGACAGACGCTGCGCTGGACTGATGCCGCGGTCGACGAGACCCTCGCGGCGGTCAAAATGCGGCGCGAGATGGAAGCGATGTTCCCGCCGCCGCAGGCGCAGCGCGCGCTGTTGAGCGCCGTGCGCTAGCCACCGGCACGCACCCGCGCAGGCGGGCTTGTCGCCACGCGGCTAACGGTCGGCCCGCGGGAATTCGAACACGACATGCTGCCGCTCGCCCGAGGCGATGGTGACATTCTTGCGTTCGACCGCGCCCTCCCAGGCCACCTGAAGTGCATAACTTCCCGCCGGCAGGCGCACCAGCAAGAACGGGCCGTCGACCGTCGTCGCCAGCAACGGCTGACCTTTGAGATCGTCGATTTCAACCCGGGCATCGGCGATGAATCCATCACGCAAACCGCCGCTTCGCGCGGCCAGTTCGAGCGTCAATGGATACGACGTTGCCGCTCGCCGCATGGCGTCGGCCTCGTCCGAACCGATGCCGCCGGCAACATAGGTGATCGATCCCTGGCGCTGTTCCTGCGGTAGATCGCTCTGCGCCCGAACCAGGGGCGCGGCGAGCAGTGCGGCAAAGGCCAAGGTTGGCGCAAGGTAACGGTAGACAGTCCTCATCATCGGCCTCGACATGAGCAATAACAATGAACGATGCGAGAACCGGGCCGATGTTACCGGCCCGTTCTCTAACGCGCGCTGATATAACGCGCGACGGCGCAAGCATTCGCAACGGTCGGTGGCGCCTGGAGGCAAGCCAGCGCGCAGAACCTTACGCCGTAATGCTTGCATGCGACTGCATTGTGGCGCACGTCGCGGCGCGGCGGAATCAGACGGCGTCCGATTTGCGCGTAGGATAATCTGCCGTCCGGCAGGGCGGCTAGGGGGAAAGGACTCGCCTCATTGCTCGGCGTCGAGCCATTGGCCGATGCGGATCAACGCCGCCTCGTCGTAGCTTGCGAACCCGTTGTAGCCGAGCTTGGCGAGCCGGCGCTGCCCGTCCTCGGTCGAATCCAGGTGCAGGAAATACTGCTGAATGCGCGCAAAGTCCTGCGGCGGAAGACTCGGGCTCGCGATCAATTCCTTGATCGGCACCGGCCTGCTCTTGAGCAGAACCCTGCCGCCCTGTTCGGTGAAGGCCTTGATCACCGACGCCGCCGCAGTCGCGCCGACTTCAACAAAGCCGTAATCGACCATGAACGGCACCGCATCCTGATAGCGCGTGTAGCGAAGGCGCAGCTGCTTCGCGCCCGGACCGAGCGCGTCGCGCAGCGTCGCGCGCACGATCCATGCGGTAATCGAGTCGGCGTCGGGCATCCCGACCTGATGGATGGCCGGATCGGCAAGGGATTTGAACGCCGCGTCGCGGCGCACGAGAAAGCTCGCCCGGTACTCCGTGTAACCCTTGGTCACCGCGAGCAGGCGGTAGTGAGCCTTGTCGATGGCCCGGATCGCGTAGTGGGCCGGATGCACATAGGCGAGGTCATAGCGCACCGCCGCCAGATCCTTGCCCATCTGCACGTAGTCGTCCATGGATTCGATCCGCACCGGCCGTCGCAGCAGCTTGGTCAGATCGTCGGCAATTTCTCGGTACCGTTCGCGCACCTCGGCGGCCGAGATGCGATAGGTCACCCCCTCATTAATGCCGAACACCAGCGGTGTCGGATCCTGGGCGCGCGCAAGCAGCGGCAGCAGGGCCCATAGGCATAGGCACAGTCGTGACATCGTGGCGGGAGGGATGGTTAGCGCGGACGGCCGATGATACCGCACGCTCCGAGGCTTTCGCGCAGACGGCGGTTGCACTTGGCTATAATTCCGGCACATGTCGGCAGCGCGGCTTCGTGCAGTGCAGCAGGAGACTCGCCGGGACCTCTCGCCGGCGGCCTCGGACGCCGTGGGCGCGCCGTGCGAAGGTTTGCCCGCTGGCGGACCGCGCCGCGGCGGCAAGAGCGGCCCGGCTCTGCGCCGCGCGGCGATGCGCAACGTGCTGCGTGGGGTACTTGTGGGCTTGGCCGCCATGGCTGTGTCTTGCGCGGCCGGCGCATTCCGCTTCAGCGACGGCACGACCATGCACTGCTTCGCCGCCGGAGAACCGGTCATGGAATACGACGCGCCGCCGACCCATTCTCTGGTCGTGGCTAACCACGCCGGTCTGGTCGAGCGCAACGGCTCGGGCTATCGTATCGCCTGGAATGCGGCCAGTCTGCGCAACCTGCCGGCGGAGGTGCACGATTTCATCTTCTTTCACGAGTGCGCGCACGCCAGCGTTCCCACCCAGGATGAGGTCCTCGCCAACTGTGTCGGCCTGAAGACGATGCGCGCCGTGGGCCGCGCCGGACTCGCGGTCGAGGCGCGCCTGAGCGCGTTCTACGGCCCGGGTAGCGCGTACTGGCGCCAGACGCTCGCCTGCGCCAACGGCAGCGACAACCCAGCCATGCCACCTCCCCCCCACTGACGCAAACAGAGGTGCCGTCACGGCGGTCACCGCACGAATGCATGAAGCCTAAGAACTATCGACCCCGACCGCGGCTTGACACGCCAGCGCTGGGCCGGACGCGCACCCACGGCAGCGGGACGGCCCCGGTCGAATCACCGTGGGGCCGTTTCGTCATGACGGACGGCCGATGATCGATCTCGACATCAACGGCCGCGTGTACGCGATCGACGCAGACCCGGACACGCCCCTGCTGTATGTGCTGCGCGACTATCTGGCATTGTCAGGGGCGAAATTCGGTTGCGGGCTGGGACAGTGCGGAGCGTGCACGGTGATGGTCGATGGCGAGGCAAGATTCTCCTGCCGCACGCCGATCGCCAGCGTGAAAGGCAGCAAGGTCAGGACCGTCGAGGGGCTGGGCACGCTAGCGGACCCGGGGCCGCTGCAGCGCGCTTTCCTCGACGAGCAGGCCGCGCAGTGCGGCTACTGCAGCGCCGGAATGATCATGCGGGCGCAGGCGTTGCTGGAACGCAACGCGGAACCTTCGGCGGCCGAAATCCGCCGCCACATGGCGCCCAACCTCTGCCGTTGCGGCGCTCATCTGCGCATCCTGCGCGCAGTGGGCCGCGCCGCGGCGCAGATGCGCGCGGCCGCGGCGCCGGGCGCGAAGCCGGGCAAGTCATGAGCGGCGCAACGTTCAGGGTTGGGGTTTCGCGGCGCGGCTTTCTCGCCACGGGCGGAGCGCTTATCGTGAGCTTCTCGCTGCTGCCGGCGACGCCTTTACGCGCGCAGCAAGGCGCGGATTCGTCACCGCCCATCGGTAGCCTGGGTCATACGCCGATGCTCGACGCCTGGATCCGTGTCGATGCCGACGGCGGCGTCAGCGTCTTCACCGGCAAGGTGGAGTTGGGGCAGGGCATCAAGACCGCCCTGATCCAGATTGCGGCCGAGCAGATTGGCATCGAGCCATCGCGCCTCGAGCTTGTCACCGCCGACACTTCCCGCACCCCCGACGAAGGTTTTACCTCCGGCAGCCATTCGATGCAGGACAGCGGCACGGCGATCATGCACGCGGCGGCGCAGGTGCGCGAAATATTGCTCGCACGCGCTGCCTTGCGGCTAGACCTTGCGCCCGAGCGGTTGAGGGCGGAAGAGGGCATGGTGGTCGCCGACGACGGGCGCCGCGTGGGCTTCGGCGCGCTGGTTACAGAGGAATTGACGCAGGTGCACGCGCAGGCGCAGTCCAAGCTCAAGGATCCGCGTACCTATACGGTCATGGGCCGACCGCTGCCGCGCGTCGACCTCCCCGCCAAGGTAAGCGGTGGGCTTGCCTATGTCCAGGATCTGCGCCTGCCCGGCATGGTGCATGCGCGCATCGTGCGCCCGCCGAGCTACGCGGCGCGACTGCGCGATGTGGCCATCGACGGCGTGCAGAAGCTTCCGGGCGTAATCAAGGTGGTGCGCGATGGGAGCTATCTCGCCGTCGTGGCCGAGCGCGAATATCAGGCTGTCGTGGCCATGCGCGCGCTCGCGGCGGCCGCGGCCTGGGACGAGCAGCCGAGCCTGGCCGCGGCAGCGCCGATCGATGCGTTTCTGCGCCGCGCGCCGTCGCGGACCCTGGTCGATCTCGATCGCCACTCGAGCGCAAATCCGGGCCTGCGTACGCTTGCTGCAAGCTACCGCCGGCCCTATCAGCTGCACGGCGCGATCGGCCCCTCCTGTGCGGTCGCCTGGCTCAAGGATGGCAGCCTCACCGTCTGGACGCACAGCCAGGGCGTCTATCCATTGCGTAAGGCCATCGCCGAGATGCTAAGCATGCCGGTCGAGCGCGTGCGTTGCGTGCATGTCGAAGGCGCGGGCTGCTATGGGCACAACGGCGCTGACGACGCGGCCGCGGACGCAGCGCTGCTCGCGCGCGCGCTGCCCGCGCGGCCGGTGCGCGTGCAATGGATGCGGGAGCAGGAACATACCTGGGAGCCGTACGGTCCGGCGATGCTGACCGAGGCCAAGGCCGCGCTCGATGCCGGAGGCAACATCGTCGCCTGGGAGTACGACGTGTGGAGCAATACGCACAGCACCCGTCCGGGCACTGCCGGCAGCCTCATGCCCGCGTGGCACCTCGCCCAGCCCTTCGCGCCGCCCGAGCCGCAACCCATTCCCCTGCCCGAAGGCGGTGGCGATCGCAATGCCCTCCCGCTCTACGCGCTGCCCAATGCGCGCGTGGTGCATCATTTCGTTCCGGCGATGCCGGTGCGCGTCTCGGCCCTGCGCGCGCTCGGGGCGTACATGAATATCTTCTCCATCGAGAGTTTCATCGACGAACTCGCGCGCGCTGCCGGCGCCGATCCGGTTGAGTTCAGGCTGCGCCACCTCGACGATCCCCGGGCGCGCGAGGTCATCACCCTGGTGGCGCAACGGTTCGGTTGGGCAGGTTATGCACGGGCGCAAGATCGCGGCAAGGGCCTGGCCTTCGCGCGCTACAAGAATCTGGGCGCGTACCTGGCGCTCGCCGTCGAGGTCGAGGTCCTGCGCGGCAGCGGTCAGACGCGGCTGGTGCGCGCCGTCGCCGCGGTCGACAGCGGGCAGGCTGTCAACCCCGACGGCATTCGCAACCAGATCGAGGGGGGCATCGTGCAGGCGTCGAGCTGGACGCTGCGCGAAGCGGTGCGTTTCGATGCGACGCGGATCACCAGCAGCGACTGGAGCAGCTATCCGATCCTGCGTTTTCCGGAAATGCCCGACAGCGTCGTGGTGCACGTGATCGATCGACCGGGGCAGCCGTTTCTCGGCACCGGCGAGGCGGCGCAGGGGCCTACGGCGGCGGCACTCGCCAACGCGATCGCCGACGCGACCGGGGTGCGCCTGCGCGAACTGCCTTTCACCCCGGAGCGGCTCAAGGCCGCCCTCGGCGCGTGAGCCCCGGCCGCGAAACCCCGGGCGCTGGCGCGCGTGCCCTGGCTATTGGATAGCCGGGGCCTCGCCCCCACTTGCCAGCCATGGTTTCGCTCACCACGCTTCTCATCGCCGTCAATGCGGCGGTATTCCTGCTCGAGCAGGCCGTGCCCGGCATCGTCCCGGCGTTCGCCTTGTGGCCGATAGGGGCGGGCTTCCAGCCTTGGCAGCTGCTGACCTACGCCTTCCTGCACGGCGGCCTGCTGCATATCGCCTTTAACATGTTCGCGTTGTACATGTTTGGCGGTCCCGTGGAGCGGGTTTTTGGCCCCCGTCGCTATCTGACCTACTACCTCGTGTGCGTGCTCTCCGCTGCGCTGGTGCAATTGCTCACCTCGGCGATGACCGGTGCGGTATATCCAACGGTCGGCGCCTCCGGTGGCGTGTTCGGCCTGCTGCTCGCCTACGCGATCTACTTTCCGCGCAGCCAGGTCATGCTGATCTTTCCGCCGATTCCGATGCCCGCCCGCGTCTTCGTTCTCGTCTATGCCGCACTCGAACTTTTCCTCGGCGTCACCGGCACGGAAGAAGGTGTGGCCCACTTCGCGCATCTCGGCGGTCTGGTTGGCGGCTTCATCCTGCTGCGCTTCTGGCGCAGCACGCCGGCCCGCTGGCGGAGCTAGGGCTTTTCCGGCATCCGCCGGGCCACGGTTCATTCCCGGCGCGTCGCGCCTACCGTTGGCGCGGGTGCCAAGCGCGCATCGCCTGGGCGCGTAACGCGGCATGGGATAATTCGCAAGCCTATGGATCTCACGCCTGCAACGACGATCGGCGCGACCCTTGTCGCGGCCGGCGCGCTGGTCGGGCTGCTGTTCCTGTTCGCCTGCGTGCGCGGGTTGCGCCGGCGCCGCTACGCGGCCTGCTCCGTGCACGGCCTGGCGTCGCTTGCGTTCTTTCTCGCCGCTGCGCTCGTCGCGCTGCTCGGACTCAATTTGCTAACCTACGACCGGCTGACGCGGGAGCAGACGGTCCTGCGAGTGCACCTCGCGCAGGCAGCCCCCGAGCAGTACAACTTGACTCTCACCTACCCATCGGGCGCGATCCGCGGCTATGTGCTAAGCGGCGACGAGTGGCAGATCGATGCCCGCGTGCTCAAGTGGCGCGCCTTCGCCAACTTGCTCGGCTTCGACAGCCTCTACCGGCTCGAACGCATCAGCGGGCGCTACCACGACCTCGACCGCGAGCGCACGGCAGCGCACACGGTCGAGCTGCTGCACGCTCCCGACCGCATCGACCTATGGAGGCTGCTGCGCCCGTGGCAAGATTACGTCCCTGGCTTCGACGCTCTGTACGGCAGCGCGACTTACCTCCCGATGGCGGACGGCGCCGACTACGAAGTCTCGATCTCGTCCACCGGTTTGCTGGCGCGGCCACTCAATGCCGCGGCGCGTGGTGCGATCACGGGGTGGCATTGAGCGAAGGCGCGCGAAGATTGCGTCGGTACGGTTCTGACCAGGAGACGGCAATGGATCTGGAAACCTTCAACCTAAGCATCCGCAAGTTTCTGAAGATGGTAGGCATCAACTCGCAGCGCGAGATCGAGCAGGCGGTCGCCAAGGCGATCGAGGACAAACAGATCGGGGGTAGCGAGTCCTTCCCGGTGCATGTGACACTCGAGATCCCGCGGCTGCAGGTCAGCGTCCGCTTCGACGGAGAGATTAAGCTGCAGTAGCTGCTGTCGCGGGTGTGTCGAAGGAGAAGCCTATGCGCAAGAAGAGTTCATTGTCGTCGGCCGCCTGCGGCTTGCTTTTGGGCATCGGTGGCGGCCTCGCCGCGGCGCAGCCGGCGCCCGCGGCCGACGCAGCAGCGGAGGGCGCGCACGCATTCGGGGCCCCGGTTACCGTTTACGCCGGCACGAAGGAGTACGTGTGGACGCTCTACGTGCCGGAGCTGACAACCGAGCGCGTCGCCGTGCTTGCCAACGTTCCGGTGCTGCACGTGCGCGGGCGGCGCTGGGACTACGAACTGCCCGACCTGAAGAGCCAACGCTTCAAGCTCGGGCAGGTGTTTGAATTCAGTTGCAAGTACTCCGACTGGGAATTGCCCGAACAGTGCCGCACCGAATGGCACGACGTCTACGCCGATCTGCCGGTGCTGACGATGCAGCGTGACCATCTGGACTACGACGTCGCCGAGTGGGGGTGGGAAGAGCAGACCCTGCACCTTGATCTGCCGCACTGGAGCTGGCGCGAGAGTACGTTGACGGTGAGCGTGCCGACTTTCGGACCGAAGGAGGCGGAGCAGGCGCAGGCCACGCTCGATACCCAGCAGGCCGCCACTACGAAGGCGATTGACCAGGGCATCGAGGCACTGGACGCGAGTATCGCCGCGGTGGAGGCGCAGGGCGCCGATCCGCACCGGCTTTCGGCCGCGGGCACGAGTGTCGATCTGGCGGCAATGCGGCAGACCTTGCGCGACGAAAAGGCAGGCGAACTCGAGCAACTCGCTGCCATCCGCGGCACGCTGCGCGCGCTCAGCGCAGCCGCGCCCGACCCACGCGAGCCGCCTCGCCCGCCCGACCCTTAGGCGTTGACCAGCGCGACCGGCGAATCGGCGTTGAACGCGATCGCGAACGGACGCGGCAACAGCTGCGTCTCGTTGACCATGCGCACCTCGATGAACGAGGAGAGGGCACGGAATGCAGCGCGTATCTCGCGTGCTCCATCGCGCTTCTCCTGCATCCGCCCCCAGCGCGCGCGACGCGCCGCGGCGCGCGCCCGTACGACGATGCCAAGGGGGAGCCCGGAGAGCCTGGACTCGCGCGTCATGTAGCCGCCGAACGGCGCAAGGGCTTCGATTTCGAGCGGATTGTGCGTCCACTCCTCGTTGATCCGGGCCGCGAGCGCGCCCGCCTGGACGAGGAGCTGCTTGGCGCGTGCCCGTGGCAGAGGATCGACTACGCGCGCGGAGGCAAACTCGAGGAAGCGCGCGGTCAGGCCGTAGTCGGTCTGCAGCTCGTCGGGCGCCTCGAGCAGGCCTTCGGCGACCAGCTCATCGATGAGCTCCCGTCCCTGCGCCGCGTCGACGCCGAAGTCCTGACATAGGTTGCGCAGGCTCACACGCGCACGCTCCCGCGGCAGCCCCACCACGCGGGCAAGCAGCCGGCCAGTTGCGGCGCGCAGGTGGAGCGCTTCGAGGCCGAAGTACAGCCGCTGGGTGACGAGGGTGCGTACTCTCATGGGTTTGCGGTACTGGCCGAGCTATGACAATAGCATAAGCGCGGACGAATCGAAACTGCGCCGCGCAAGGCGCCGGTGTTCGCGGTCCAACCCACCTCGCGACGGGTCCGGCGCGTTCCTGGCCGTTACGCATTGTGCGCACGGCGGGTTACCATCTGCGCCAGATCCGTCTGTCCATGGCTGCCAATCCCAAAGCCCGCGTACTGGCTGAAGCGCTGCCTTATATCCGCGCCTATCACGGCAAGATGCTCGTCATCCGCTTCGGCGGCCATGCGATGGCCGATGCGGCCCTCAAGGCCGGCTTTGCACGCGACGTGGCCTTGCTGCACTCGGTGGGGATGAAACCGATTGTCGTTCACGGCGGCGGCTGGCGCATCGACGAACTGATGCAGCAGATGGGCATGCAGAGCCGGAGGTACCACGGTGTGCGCATAACTGACGAGCGCACGCTGACGGTCATCGAGATGGCGCTCGACGAACTCAATCAGGAACTGACCGGGCTCATCAACACCCGCGGCGGCAGGGCGGTCGGGCTCAACGGCCAGGACGGTCGCTTCATCCATGCGCGGCAGAAGAGCTTGCCGCCCGACGAGGCCGGGGAGCCGCCGCCGGATCTCGGTTTCGTCGGCGACATTGAAAGCATCGATACCGATCTCATGTATCTGCTGCTGTCGCAGAACTTCATTCCGGTGATCATGCCGATCGGTGTGGGCGCCGACGGGGCGGCCTACCACATTAATTCCGATCTGCTCGCCGGCCGCCTGGCGCGCACGCTGGAGGCGGAGAAGCTGATTCTGATGACCAATGTGCCCGGTGTTCGCGATCGTTCCGGGAACCTCGCCTACATCCTGACCGCGAGCGACGCGGAGAAGCTGCTCGCCGAAGGCGTGGTCGAAGGCGGCATGCGGCCACGGGTTACCGCCGCGCTGCAGGCGGTGCGCGAAGGCGTGCGCTCGGTGCACATCATCGATGGCGGCGTGCCCAGCGCGCTGCTGCTCGAAGTGTTGACGGCGGAGGGCGTCGGCACGGCGTTGCGCTCCGACAGCGGTCCACATTTTCTCGAGGATAGCCGCGGCTATCTGCTGGCGCAGTAAGACCGGCGTCGTCCGGCGGCCCGCGAAGGCAGGAGTCTAGCGATGAAATACAAGGATTATTACGCCATCCTGGGGGTCGACCGCGGCGCGAGTGCGGACGACATCAAGAAGGCCTATCGGAAGCTCGCGCGCAAGTACCATCCCGACGTTTCGAAGGAGCCCAACGCGGAAGAGAAGTTCAAGGAGATGGCGGAGGCCTACGAGACGCTGAAAGATCCGGAGAAACGCGCGGCCTACGACCGCCTCGGCCGGCACGATCCGGGACAGGAATTCCAGCCACCGCCGGACTGGGCGCAGCAGTTCGCCGGCGCGCAGGGCGCGTTCGACGACATCGATTTGGCCGACCTTTTCGCCGGCCTCGCCGGACACCGTCGCGCGGGCGGGCCCAGGTCAACTGCGTTCACCTCAGGGCGCGATTACGAAGCCGCGGTACGCCTGAGTTTCGACCAGGCCTTCCACGGCACCGAGATCGAGCTCGACTTGAGCGTGCTCGAGTCCGATGCCGAGGGCAACCTCCGTCGCGTACCGCGACGCATCCATGTACGTATCCCGAAGGGTGTCAGCGACGGCCAGCAGTTGCGCATTCCGGGCAAAGGCGGCAAGGGGGTCGATGGCGGACGCGACGGCGACCTGTACCTCGACATCGTGGTCGAGGCGCACCCGTGGTATCGGGTCAGCGCGCAGGATATCTACCTCGATCTGCCCTTGGCACCATGGGAAGCGGTGCTCGGGACGACGGTACACCTGCCGACGCCGGCCGGCGCCGTTTCGCTCAAGGTGCCGCCGGGAACGCGCGCGGGGCAGCAGTTGCGGCTCGCCGGCCGGGGCTTGGCGCGTTCCGGCGCCGCCGCGGGCAACCTGCATGCCATCGTGCAGATCGTCGTGCCCTCGCTGGTTGGCGAAGGCGAGCGGACGCTCTACAAGCAGCTCGCAGAAACATCGAACTTCAACCCGCGCGCCCACTTCGAAGGGGAGGCCGTGCATGAAAATTGAAACTTTCGAAGCGCTCCACATTGACGACCAGGGCGAAATCAGCTGGACGCAATTGCTCGAGCTGTCGGGCCTGGCGGAGTCGGAATTGCGCGAGCTGGTCGACGACGGCGCGCTCGTTCCGCTTGCGCCGCAGGCGCCGGCCTGGAGCTTTCACGCCCGCAACGCCGTGGTGGCGCGGACTGCCGGTCGCCTGCGCCGGGAGCTCGATCTGGACGCCCACGCGCTGGCGCTGGTAATGCGCTTTCTGGCACGCATGGAGGAGCTGGAAGGCGAACTGCGCGCGCTGCGGGCGGGCGTGGCAACACGCCGCTAGAGCAGCAGCAGCCACTGGCAGGGCACCCGGGCCCGGGGGTAGCATGCTGCGTGCAAACCGCCGCCGCTGGCGCGGCTTGACCACCGAGGAGCCGATCATGTGCTACGAATTCAGCCACTGGTTCACTACGTCGCGCACCGCCGAGGCGGCGAAGAAGCCCTCGCCGCAGACCAAGCAGGTGGCTGCACCGCCTGCGCCGGCGCCGCAACCGCAGCCGGCAGCCGAAGCGAAGCCGACGAAGGAGCGTGCGACGGCGCCCGTCTAGGTGTGGAGTCTCAGCACGTTGTCCGCGGCGAGCCCGTGCCGGCTACGGAGCGTGCGCCGGGGAGGCTCCCGCCGCCAGGCTCTGGTTTTCATTGAGCCAGATCATCGCGCGGTGCACGCGCTCGTAGCCGCTCGGGTGGTCGTAGAAGACGAATTCCTCGAGTGCCCCCGGGCGCAGCTTGCGATAGGTTGACAGGCGCATCGCGGCCATGGCGAAGCCCTCCGGCTCGCGCGCGGCGTTGAGTCCGAACGCGTCCGCCTCGGCTTCGACGCTGCGCACGACCGAATTGGTAAACGGGCTGAGGAGGAACCAGGCCAGCGAAAAAATCGCGAGGAGCAGCGGCAGCGCCGCCGGATCGGCGCGGTCGCGCAGGGCGAGTGCCGCGCCCCACCTTGCGAGCGCAAAGTCGAACGCCCAGGCAACCACGGCAAAGGCGATGCCGCAGAGCAACGTGAAATAGAC
Organism: uncultured beta proteobacterium; assembly: GCA_963763625.1. Lineage (GTDB taxonomy): Bacteria > Pseudomonadota > Gammaproteobacteria > Burkholderiales > Casimicrobiaceae > PALSA-1003. The sequence goes on from CAVXPH010000006.1 coordinate 747,286, forward strand.
GCCGAGCTTGAACGGGTGATTGAGCACGTAATGGCCCATCTCGTGCCCGAGCACAGCCCGGATCTCCGCCAGGGACGTCTTGTCGAGGAGGTTGTCGTTGAGGCTGATGCGCGCGGCGCCGCCCAGACCGGAGACGTTGGCGCTGATGCGCGTGGTCTGTTTCGAGGCGTCGAACCACTCCACGTGAGCGGTCGGAATCTCATTCGCCCGTGCCAGCGACAGCACCGAATCGCGCACCGGCCCCTGCGGCAGGGGCTTATAGTCGTTGTACAAAGGCGCGATCAACAGCGGCTCGATCAACTCCAGGAACAGGGTGAAGACGAAGGCCAAGCCCGTCGCCCACACCCACCAGCGGCGGCCGGCGCGGCGCAGGAACGCATACACGATCGTTATCGCCGCCGAGCCCAGGACCACGGTTAACGCAAGGCCGATCAACTGCTCGCGCAGCCAGCCCGGAAAGGAAAGGTTCGACAGGCCGTATTGGTGCTCGCGCAGGAAATCCTGGTAGATCGACAGCGGCAGGCTGAGAACGAAGTTTGCGACGAGGAACGCCGCGGCATAGAGCGCGCTGCAGAACCACGGGTTGCCACTGACGTGTTCGGCAAGATCGCGCAGACGCCGGCTCAAACCGGATCCGAGCAGTATCGCCATGACGCCCAGCCCGTAGAGCAGCGACCAGAGCTGAAGCCAGTAGCCGCCTTCGAAATAGGCGTCGGATCGCGCCCGCTGCTCGGGCGAGAGCAACGCCAGCCAGGCCTCGGTGGCGCGCTCCACGTCGAACTGCGCCCCCGGTTGCGCCGCCAGCGGGACGTGCAGGCCCGGTGGGAGATCGCCCACGATGGAACTCTCCGCGCAGGCGATGCCGATGGCGCACCAAGCGAGAAGGCCAAGGCAACCGATCCGCAGTGCAAGCATGACAGGCGAGATTATAGGGCGGCTTTTCGACGCCGCGAGTTGACCTGCAGACGCGCTAGAGTTGCATGTAAACCAGACCGACCCCTACCCCGAGCAGCGCGTAGAAGAGCAGGGAACGGCTGCCAAGCTTGAGGTCCTGCCACGAGGGCAACGCGGCGAAGAGCGCGGTGGCGGTCAGATAGCCGGCAAGCAACCACCACCCCCACTGCCGCTGCGTCCACAACGGCAGCAGGACGTGAACGAACCCCAGCCAGGCGAGCGGCAGCAGCAGCAGCGGCGCGAGCGCGACCCATGCGCCGTTGAGAAGACCGATGCGGCCAAAGGACACCGCGCCGAGCCTCCAGCCGCGGCCATCCGCTTTCGGCCAGAGGGTAAGCCCGTGCGGCCGTGCCCAGAGCAGCAAGCCGATCAGAAAGTGCGCGCATTCGTGCGCTGCCGTTCCGGGCAGGGAGAGCAGCGCGATGCGCCACATCGACGCGCGCGCACCGCGCAGCAACCCGTAGAAGAGGACCACCAGGAGAGCGCTCGGGACCAGGCCCGCGCGCTGCATCAGCAAGGGTAGGCTTGTCCATACCCCCTGCATGGCCGCGGCAAAGGGTAGAGGCTATTTTCCGGCCGGCGGGGCGACGATGGCGCCGTCGATGCCGTTTTTCGCCAAGGCGTTGGCGATGAACCCAGACGCCTTCATTTCCTCGATGAAAGCGCTGAGATAAGCTGCGCCGGCCGCACGCTGCTTCGCCGTGGCCAGCGCCTGGCTGATGACCATGAAGCGGCCGTCGAGCAGGCGCACCCCGGCGACGCGCTTGGCGTCGGCCTGAAGCTGCTGCCTTACGCCCGCGGCGACCTCCAGGTGCTGCGCGAGCATCGTCGACACGACTTCGGCCGAGGTGGGCACGCGTACGATCTGCGCCTGCCTCAGCTCGCGCGAGAGATAGAGATCGTAGGCGCTCGCTGCGCCGACGACCACCCGCACCCCTTGCCGATCAACCTGGGCGTTGTCCCGGATCGGCGAGGCCTGTGGCACGAGGTAGGCCCCTTCGATGAGCACGTAGGGCGCTGTGTAGTCGAGATCGACCGCGCGCGCCGGGTCGATGGCGACGTAGGCCACGTCGCAGGCGCCGGACTTGAGCGCAGCGACCGACTTCGCGGCGGTGGGCACGGTCACGATGAGCAGCGGGACTCCAAGCCGCCGCGCGAGCTCGCGCGACAGATCAACGCTCACCCCTCGCGCCTCGCCGCTCGTCGCATCCGCGCCGGCGAGAACCGGGTTGCCCAAATTGATCGCCGCGCGCAGCTTGCCCGTCGGAGCCAAGGCGGCGATTGCGGCGGGGGAGGGATCCACGGGCGGGGTCGAGCAGGCGGTGAGCATCGCGGCGACGAGCAAGGCGCCGAGGGCGCGCATCACTTCAGCTGCTCCCGCAGCTTTCCGGCTGTGACGCACGGCTCCGCGACCGGTTGCGCCGAGCCGGCGGCCACAAAGCGCAGCGTTAGAAACAGCGCAGCCCGACCATAGCAAAGCATGCGCGACGACATCGGCCTTCCCTCCCTGCATCCCTGCGCCAGGACGCATTCTAGCCGTCGCCCGACACCTTCGGGTAATCTACCGGCCGGATAATCCTGCGCCAAACTCGGAAATGAAATATCGCACGCTTCCCGGTACCGAGCTCAGCATCTCCGAAGTCTGCCTCGGCACCATGACCTGGGGCGAGCAGAACAGCGAGGGCGAAGCGCATGCGCAGCTCGACTACGCCGTGGCGCAGGGGATCAATTTCATCGACACCGCCGAGATGTATCCGGTGCCCCCGAACGCGACCACGCAGGGCCGAACCGAGGCCTATCTCGGGAACTGGCTGGCGCGGCAACCGCGCGCCGGGCTGGTGATCGCCTCGAAGGTGGCCGGTCCGGGCCGCCGCGACTGGATCCGCAACGGGCGCACCGACCTCACGCCGGAGGTGATCGCCGAGGCGGTCGACACGAGCCTGGCGCGACTGCGAACCGAATACATCGACCTGTACCAGATTCACTGGCCGCAGCGCAACGTGCCGATGTTTGGCGCCACCGAATTCGATCCGGCGAAAGAGAAGGACGGCCCGTCGATCCGGGCGCAGGTCGAAGGCATGGCGGCGATGATCGGCGCGGGCAAGATCCGGCATTACGGCCTGTCCAACGAGACGGCGTGGGGTGTGTGCGAATTTCAGCGCGTGGCGAAGGAGCTCGGCGTTGCCGGTCCGGTGACGATCCAGAACAGCTACAGCCTGGTTTCGCGCAGCGTCGACAACGATCTGGCCGAGGTGCTGTTCCGCGAACGCATGTCGCTACTCGCCTACAGCCCGCTCGCCGGCGGCATGCTTTCCGGCAAGTACCGCAGCGCCGCGCAGCCGGCCGGATCGCGTTTCACCCGTTTCGACAACCTGGGCCTGCGGTTCCGCAAACCGATGGTAAGGGAAGCAATCGAGGCCTACGCAGCGCTGGCCGAGCGGCGCGGGATCTCGCTCGTCGAGCTCGCGCTGGGTTACGTCAGGAGCCGCTGGTTCGTCAGTGCGCCGATCATCGGCGCGACGACGCCCTTCCAGCTCGCCGAAGACGTTGCCGCGGCGCAGTTCGAGCTCGACGCCCAGACGCTCTCAGACATCGCTGCAATCCAGGCTCGCTTTCCGAATCCGGCCGGTTGAGCCGGCGCCGCCTGACGCGTCAAGCGCGCGCGCGGAACGCGCCCTCGAGCAGATGCTTGTCGATGCCACCCTCGGCGGAATCGCCACGGGCGTAGCGATACAACACCGCCGAGTAGATGCCGTGCAGTGTCGCCTGGGCGAGTGCAAGCAGGCAGACGGCCAATATCACCAGCAGCATGAGCAGGACGCCCAGAGTCAGGCGGTGCGCGCCGAAGGCCACCAGGGCCAACATGCCGCCGCAGACGATTGTGACGACCGAAATCAGGCCGAAGACGATCCCAAAGCCGGCAGTGCCGATGATGTCCTCGCCCCAGGCTTTCTTGATCAGCTCGACGCTGCGGCCGATTGCCTCGATCGGCCCCACGTTCTCGGCAGCGAGCACTGGGACCACGAGCGCGGTGGCAACGCTCCACGCCAGGCCGATCAGGCTGATGACAATCCTGCCCAGGATGCCAACGCGCTCCGCGACGAGGCGCAGCAACGTGCCGACCGAGGCAGCGATGGCGGCATAGATCAGGATCACCGGCAGCAGCGAAGCGGCGCGGCGCAAGCCGTCGGCAATCGACGCCTGCTCGCCGTCGAAGCGTTTCATTGCCACTTCGACCAGCGCGGTATTGAAGAAGAAGATGATCGCATATTGCAGCCAATAGAACAGGAACAGCACGACGTAGGTCAACGCGGGCAGACTCCGCGCGCCGCCACGGTGCGCTGACAACGTGGGCAGCAGCGGCACGGCAAAACTGGCGGTCAGCAGCAAGATGGCAAGCGACGACAGGAGCGGCAGGACGAGCAGGCGCTTGTCCTGCAGCAGCAGGCGCAGGCATTCGCCGGCGAGTTTCCAGCTTCTTGCGAATCGGTCGAACAAGACTGCCTCCCCGGACAAACGGCCCGGCGCCTAGCGCACGCTCGGTGCGCGCGGCGCCAATCCGCGCGCCTGTTCGGCGAGGTCGTCGAGCGCGCTGGCAAACGCGGTCTCGACCGCCTCTGCCGCACCAACGCTGCGCGCAACGCTCACCGTCTGCGCGGTGCGCAGTGCGTCCGCACCGATCGTCACTTCGATGTAGGCAACACCGCTTTCGCTCGCGCGTGGGCTGTGGAAAGCCGCGATCATGCCATAAGCGAGCAAGAGGCCCGCGGCAATCGCGCCGGCAGGCGTCCCCGACGGCAGCGCGATGCTGACGTCGGAGGAACCGGGCAACAACGAGCGCGGGGAGACGAGAAAGCCGATGTCAAGCCGCCGCAGCTCGACCGGGCGACCGCGCTCCGACTCCGGCAGCGCGGCGGCGATGCGGGAGGCGACCAGATCGACTGCGTTGGGCTGCATGGCGTCGTCGGCAAGGAACTTGAACGTCTGGCTGCGCCCCTGCTCGCGGTATTCGCGCGCGTCGCGGGGACGGGCGTCAACCATTTGCACCGACTCCGGGCTGGGCTTAAGCGACGCAAAGCGAACTTGGGTGGGAACGACGACTGTCGCGCAGCCGTAGAGCGCGACCGCGAGCGGCAGCCCCAGGGGCAGACGCAGGCAGCGCAAAGGCGACGGCCAGGCTGCGTTCAATCGTCCCGCCGCGCGAACTCGGCGAGCGAGCGCTCGCGCGTCGCCGCATCGCAGTGGCTTCTGCCAGCGGTCGGGGCTGGGTGCGGATGGCCCAGGATGATGAGGATGCGTCTGGCCATGGGGCTCGGCGATCGAGGCCAGCCATTATCGCCCAACCCCGTATCGCTACCACGACTTGCGTCGGGCCCATGCTGGGATGATAATGACATCGTCATAGTCAGTTCGACACCCGAAGGAGGCGCCATGCTCGGTTTCAACCGCTCGACCGACTTGAGGGACGGCGTCAAGGCGCCGCTCAAGCCCGCGCTCTACGACCCGCCGGTGCCACCCAGGGCCACGCCGGGGAGCAACGCTGCCGCGCCTCGGCCGGCGCCCGCTGCGGCCGCGCCGGTACGCGAGCCCCGCGTCGCCCTCGCTGCGCTGGGCAATGAACCCTCCCCTCCTGCGGTCGCGCTCGCGCCTGCGACCGCGACCACGCAGGACGCCTCCGATCTCGGCTTGGGCGATGCGCCGGGAAGCAAGCTTTTCATCGGCGTCAACATCAAGCTCAAAGGCGTGGAAATCTCTGACTGCGATGTTCTCGTCATCGAGGGCGAGGTGGATGCAACCGTACACAGCAAGCTCATGCAGATCGCGTCACCGGGCACGCTGCACGGCACGGCGCTCATCGATGTGGCGGAAATCTACGGCGAGTTTGCAGGCGAGCTGACCGCACGAACACGGCTGGTCGTGCACGGCACGGGCAGGGTTTCAGGCACGATCCGCTACGGCAAGTTGATCGTTGCCGAGGGCGGCGAGCTCAGCGGCGATGTGAAGCGGCTGGACGGCGCGGAGGAGCAAGCGCAGCGCTCGCTCCTGCCGACGCCGCATCCGCGCCGCGATCCGGCGCCTCTGACCGGCGCGGGCCCCTAGCGCCACGCCGCCTTCGCGCAGCGGGCAGGCTTGTTTCCCTCAAGCGGGGGGAGAGCCTATCGCGCCGATCCATCGCCTTTGTGTCGCGCCGCGGCCTTGGGCAGCAATCCCTTTTCCTTGACGATTGCACCGGCCATCTTGTGCCGTTCTTCTCTCGACAGCCGTGGCGCCGTCGTCGTAAGGCGAAGGTCGGTCTGCTCGAACACCCGCACCGCCTGCTTGGCTTGAGCTTCGGCGGTGGAGGTTTCCATGCGCAGCGGCAGGCCCAGCGCCTTGCGTATCCTGCGCTGCCTTGACTTGGTGCGAAGCGTCGCCACGGCGATGACGACGACAAAGGCGAACACCAGGCCCGCCAGGAGAAGTGCGCCGGTATTCATCGGCTTGCGATTATCTTGTTCTTAGCGCAATCAATGAGGATGTGGCGAATACTATAATGCGTTTTGCACGGCGTCGAATGGCGATGTTTCGGTTCGCTCGCGCCGGCCGATGAAAGCACACACCCGGGCCAGGCTCGTTCCCCGCGCGTGCCCGGGGCCGGCGAGCGAATTTGCCGCCCCTCAAGCCGGGCCGACAGATGAAGTTTCTGCATCCGCAAATCCTGTACTTCCTGCTCGTCGCGCCGGCCCTCGTCGCGGCCTACGTGGCGCTCCTGCGGCGCAACAAGCCACATGTCATTCGCTATGCGAGCATCGGGGCTATCAGGGCTGCGATGGGGCCCGGCCAGCGCTTTCGGCGCCACGTCCCGCCACTGCTCTTCCTGTTGTCGCTGGTCGCGCTGATCGTCGCCTGTGCCGGCCCGACTGCCGTCGTCACCCTTCCCTACGATCGCAAGACCATCATACTGGCCATGGACGTGTCGCTCAGCATGGGCGCACGCGACGTCGACCCGAACCGGATTACCGCCGCGCAGACGGCGGCGAAAGCCTTCGTCGAAGAGCGCCCACCCGATGTCAGCATCGGCATCGTTTCCTTCGGTGCAACCGCGTCGCTGGTACAGCCGCCGACGCGCAGCCGCGAGGATCTGCTCGCCGCCATCGACCGCTTCCAGCTGCAGCGTGGCACGGCGACGGGCAGCGCACTCTATGTCGCACTGCAGACGCTGTTTCCCGATGCGGGAATCGATCTGGAATCGCTGATATTCCGCGGTGGGCTCTCGCCCAACGGCGCGCGCGGCAAGTCGCTGGACGCGGCGCGCAACACCGAAGCGAAGCCGTTCACACCCGTAGCGCCAGGATCCTATACCTCGGGCGTGATCGTCCTGCTAAGCGACGGCCGCCGGACGACCGGTCCCGATCCACTCGACGCGGCGAGGATGGCTGCCGACCGGGGCGTGCGCATTTTCACCGTCGGCTTCGGGACCGAGCAGGGCGGCACCATCGGCTTCGAAGGCTGGTCGGCGTACGTCCGCCTCGACGAAGCGACGCTCAAGACCGTGGCCGACGTGACCGGCGGCGAGTACTTTTACGCCGGCACGTCGGAGGATCTTAAGAAAGTCTACAAGCGGCTTACGACACAGCTCGTGCTGGAGAAGAAGGATACCGAGATGACCTTTCTTTTCGCCGCGCTCGCCGCGATCCTGTTGACCGCCTCGCTTACCCTGTCGTTGCTGTGGTTCGGACGGCTGTAGCAGGCTGATGCGCTTGAACGGGGACGGTCAATTCCGCGCCCATGCGCGTGACCATCAGGAGCACCAGCAACACGGCGGTGAACGCAGGAATTTCAAGTTCGTCGTGAGGTCTACGCCTTGTCGCGGTGCGCGGCGATGACGAAAGCCACGCACGCGGTGAGTTTTTTTGCGTACGGCACGTGCAAGAATTCATTCGGTCCGTGTGCATTCGCATGCGGGCCGAGCACGCCGGTGATGAGGAACTGCGCGTCGGGAAAATGCTTCCCGAGCATGGCCATGAACGGAATCGTGCCGCCTTCGCCTGCCGCGGCCGAGGGCTTGGCGTAGAACTGCACAGAGGCGTCGTTCACCGCCCGCTTGAGCCACGCTACCGTCGGCGGCGCGTTCCAGCCGGTGGCGCCGTGCGCGCTATCGAAGCGTACCGTCGCGCCGTAGGGTGGATCGGTTTCGAGCAGCCGTTTAAGCGTTTGCGTTGCCTGCGCGCCGTCGATGGTTGGCGGCAAGCGCAACGAAAGCTTGAGCGCCGTGTGCGGACGCAGCACATTACCGGCGCTGGCGATCGGCATGAGCCCGTCCGCGCCGGTGATCGACAACGCGGGGCGCCAGGTGCGGTTGAGCAGGGCCTCGGTGCGATCAGCGACCATCGGTTGCGTCGATCCGGCGAATGGAAAGCGGCGGATCACGACATCGCCGAGAACCTCCGCCGCGCGCCGGGCCTGCTCGACGCGCTCGGCGGGAATCGGGGCATGAAACTCCGGCGGCAACACCCGTCCGGTGGTCGCGTCCTCGACCCGATCGAGGAGCTTGCGCGCGATACGGAACGACGAGGGCACCACACCGCTGGCGTCGCCCGAGTGCACGCCCTCGGTCAGCACGCTTACCGTCAGGGAGCCTTCCACCAGTCCGCGCAGCGAGGTCGTGTCCCACATCCGGTCGTAATCGCCGCAGCCGGAATCAAGCCCGATGACGAAATCGACCCGTCCCATTCGCGGCGCGAGCGCCTCGAGATAGGCCGGGAGATCGTAGCTGCCGGACTCCTCACAGGTTTCGATCATGCCGACGCAGCGCGAGTGGGCGATGTCTTGCGCCTGCAGCGCGCCGACGGCGGAAAGCGCCGCGAACACGGCATAGCCGTCGTCGGCGCTGCCGCGCCCGTAGAGTTTGCCGTCCTCGAACAAAGGATTCCACGGGCCGTAGCCGTCGCGCCAGCCGCTCATCTCGGGTTGCTTGTCGAGGTGACCGTAGAGCAACACCGTGTGCTGCGTGCCATTGCCGGTCGGCGCAACGTCAAAATAGAGCAGGGGGGTACGACCGGGCAGGCGTACGATTTCGACCTGGAGCCCGCGCACCGGCTGCTTTTTCGCCCACGCTTCGGCCAGACAGATGACGCGCTCGATATGACCGTTCTTCTCCCACTGCGCATCGAATTGGGGTGACTTCGCCGGAATGCGCACGTAGTCGGTCAGTTGCGCAACGATTTCGCTATCCCATTGCGCGGAAATCGTGGAAAGAAGCGTGGCTGGATTCATGGTGCGGCAAGTCTACTGCAAGCGCGCGTCGATTCAAATATCCTTTCGGACAATGTCCTACGCGCGTTGGCGCGACGCTCTGACAGCAACGCCATGCAGGACGCGCTATGATTACGGCATCGGAACTTTGTTCTACAGGGAATTCGGAGGTGCTATGAACACGATGTGGAAATTGCTGGTCGGTGTCGTCGGGCTTGTCTTCGCCGCGCAGGCGGCGGCACAGATCACGTTCTACGAAGGCGAAAATTTCCGAGGACATTCCTTCAGCGCTTCGCAGGCGGTCCAGGATTTCCAGCCGACCGGATTTAACGACCGCGCCCAATCGGCGGTCGTCGACGCTGGGTCCTGGCAGGTGTGCGTTGACGCGGGCTTCGAGGGCCGCTGCGCGGTCCTGCGTCCGGGCAGTTATCCCTCGCTCCGCGCAATGGGCATGAGCAAGAACATCTCCTCGGTGCGACCGGTCGACTGGGACGGACGCTACGAAAGCCAAGCGCCCGTGCCGTCGCCGGCACCGCCGGACTATGCCTATCGCGAGCGTGCCGGCGAGGCGCTGTTCGAGGCGCAGGTCACCTCGGTGCACGCTGTGATGGGCCCGCCGGAGCAGCGTTGCTGGGTGGAGCAGCAGCAGGTCGTCAACAATAGCGGGCCCAACGTGGGTGGCGCGATCATCGGCGGGATCCTCGGGGGCGTGCTAGGCCACCAGATCGGTGGCGGCGTCGGGCGGGATGTCGCCACCGCCGGTGGCGCGGTCGCCGGTGCGGCGGTTGGTGCCAACGTCGGGCGCAGCGGGCAAACGGTATCCACGCAGGATGTCCAGCACTGCCAGACCGTTCCCAACCAGGGTCCGCCCGCGTTCTGGGATGTCACCTACAACTTCCAAGGTGTCGAGCATCGGGTGCAGCTGAGCGCGCCCCCTGGGCAGACGATCACCGTCAACGGCAACGGCGAGCCGCGAGGCTAGTCGCGCCTGTCTGGAAGCCAGCGCGTTCTGTGGGCTGCCGCCAAACGGCTGCCCACGCGTCGCTCAGCGCGTGTCCCAGCGCTGGATCGGCACGGTCGAAATGGCATTCATCGGCGAGCCCTCGATCACCTTGCGGCTGATCGCGACGTAAACCAAGGTGTTGCGCTTGCTGTCATAGATGCGGACCACCTTGGTGTTCTTGAAAAAGACGGATGTGCTCTCGCTGAACACGCTCTCCTCCTTCGGCACCTTGTCGGGCAGCGTGATCGGTCCCACCTGGCGGCAGGCGATCGAAAAACGCGACGGATCCTCGGCAAGCCCGAGTGAGCCCTTGACGCCACCGGTGCGCGCCTGGCTGATGTGACAGGCGACACCCGCAATGCGAGGGTCGTCGAAGGCGTAAACGCAGATCTTGTCGTTCGCGCCGAAGACGCGGAAGGTGGTCGAGGTGCAACCGACTTCGTCCGCATGGGCGACCGCCGCGGCGACCGTGAACAGAACGAGCAGGAGCAGGGTGGCATTGAGCTTCACGGCAATCCTTTCGATACGAGTAACATCGCCCCATTATGGCGCCAACCGCTAGGAGAGTTCCGCGCATGATTCTCTGGCTGCTGCTGTTCGTGCTGCTGCTTGCCGCGGGACCCTTGTGGACGCTCGCCTCCGGCAGCGCGTCGCTCCACGGCGATTGGCGCACCGCGAGTCAACGCCCGGTCGGCCTGGCCCCCGACCCGGCAGCCCACCCGGAAGCGATCGTGCAGGTCTACGCCAGTCGCGCGTTCAGCTGGCGCGGCGCCTTCGCCGTGCACACCTGGCTCGCCGCCAAGCCGAAAGGCGCCCAGACGTACACTCGCTACGAGGTGATCGGCTGGAATGCGGGCCGGGGACAATCGCTCATTTCCGTCTCCACCACGCGCGCGGCGGACGCCGAGTGGTTTGGGGCCGCACCGCAACTGATCGATGAGCTGCGCGGCGCCGAGGCCGAAGCGGTCATCGAAAAGCTGCCGCGGACGGTTGCCTCCTATCCCTATGCGCACGTCTACAACCTCTGGCCCGGGCCGAACAGCAATACCTTCATCGCCTACCTCGGGCGCGAGATTCCCGAACTGCGACTCAACCTGCCGTCGACGGCGATCGGCAAGGATTATCTGCCGAGCGGCGAGATCTTCGCCCCCACGCCGAGCGGCACCGGCTACCAATTTTCCTTGGCTGGCGTCCTGGGCGCGAGCGTCGGTCGCGACGAAGGCATCGAGTTCAATCTACTCGGATTGGTGGTCGGTCTCGATCTGCGCCGACCGGCGCTCAAGCTGCCTGGCATCGGGCGCGTGCCGGGCAGGGATTCGAGCTAGACAAGTCCTTGCATCTGCGCCTACGAGCTCGCCCCGATTGCTGATCGCTGGGGGAAAATGGCTTCCCGCATCCGCTCGCCGTCCCGACTGAGCGAATTGCGCCTCTCGCGCGACGACTACGGCTGCCTCAACTGCGCCCTCACCAGTCGCTGCAGTATTCGCAGCCGCAGGGCTACCTCCACGTCCTGGTAGTCCCGCAGTCCGGCAAGATTGCGCGTCTCCTGCGGGTCATTTTCCAGGTCGAACAGCAGGTAGGCTTTTCCTGCCGTGTTCACTGCCAACTTCCACTGCGCATTGCGGATCATGATCTCTCCCGCCAGCTCGCACAGCGACCCGTTCCGGACGGGCGAATGAGGGTCCTCGAGGCAGCGCAGCAGCGACTTGGCGAACTGACGATGTCCGATTTCGCCGCCCGCCAGTTCCACCAGCGTCGGCCCCAGATCGAACCACTCGATCGGACTCGCACAGATTTTCCTTGGCGCTCCGCCACTGCGAACCTCTGCAGCAGTCACCGGCGTTCTGATGAGAAACGGGATCCGCGCCGCGCTGTCGAGGAAGTTGTCCTTGTAGAGCAATCCATAGTCGCCGTTCATCTCGCCGTGGTCGCTAACGAGCGCGATCACCGTGTCGTCCATCTCGCCGCGCGCTTCGATGGCCTCGAAAATGGCGCCGATCATATCGTCAATCAGCGTCACGCTGCCGGCGTAATTGGCACGCATGGCAGCGACGTCCTCCGGCGTCACACCGGGCAGGTTTTCGATTTGCCTGTCCAGCGCGCCACGCGCGCGCTGGGCGCCACCCCTCATATCACCCGACAGCGGCTTGGGCATCGCGTCGGGCGCGTACGCGCTCGCATACGGTTCGGGCGCATCCCACGGCTCGTGCGGGCCCGGGAAGCTAACCCAGCAGAACCAGGGCTTGTCCCAGTCGTACGCCTCCAGGTACTCCTTCGCCTTCCGCCCCACGTACGTGTCATAGTATTGCTCAAACCCGAGCGTAGACGGGCGCACGAGGTACGGCTTGTTCGAATAGCGCTCCTCGAAGTCCCTCTTGTAGGCCTCCCAGATTCCCAACTTTTCCCATTCCGCCGTCATGTGCGACAGCGTCACCCCGCAATTTCGCGGTCCGGCCGTTTCATTCACGTCGTCTATCCCCTGCGACTGCAGCAGGTGCGCCACGTTCCGCAGATCGCCCCGGTGCGCGTTCAGGTGCGTCTTTCCGAACAGGCTCGTGCGGTAGCCCGCATTCCTGATAGAGCTCATCCAGGTCGGGGTGGTATCCAGGGACGTGGCGCAATTTACCCACACGTTTGTATTGTGCGCGTAGAGCCCGGAAGCCATAGCTCGCCGCGCCGGTATGCACGCCGGCGAATTGGTAACGCAATTCGTGAACTGCACGCCCTCCTGCGCGATGCGATCCATGTTCGGCGTCTTCATCCACGGGCTAATGGATCCCAGCGCATCCCAGCGCTGCTGGTCCGTCATGATCAGAAGAATGTTTGGCTTGCTCACCGACAGCGCACCGCTTAGACGTAGGTGTGGGTCGGACCGGCGACCGCCATGGCCTTCTGATAGGCTGGACGCGACTCGATGCGCCGCAGGTAGGCGAGGCAATTAGGGTAGGGTTCGAGATCGTAGTCGAGGAAGCGCCGCATGGTCGTGAAGGGAAAGACCATCATCACGTCCGCTGCGCTGAATTGCGCACCTGCGAACCAGGGCAATTCGGCGAGCTCCGCATCGACGAACCCAAGCATCTGCTTCATCCGCTCGCGAATCCTTCCCGTGACCGGGCTCGCGCCGGCTTCCGCTACGCGGGACAGCACGAGGGCAATGAGCATGAGCGACATTAGGCTGCCCTCGGCGAAATGCAGCCAGTAGAGGTAGCGAGCGTAGCTTGGGGCATCGGGGCGCACCGCGAGCCGGCCCCCGCCGTGGCGATGGACGATATAGTCGACAATCGCTCCCGATTCGGCGAGCAACGTGTCCCCGTCGCGGATCACCGGGGCCTTGCCGAGCGGATGGATCGATTTCAGCGGATGCGGCGCGGCGCCCGTCATCCCGCGCGGATACACCTCCAGTTTGTACTCGAGGCCGAGTTCTTCCATCAGCCAGACGATTCGCTCCGAGCGCGACGTTTCAAGGTGGTAGATCGTGATCATGCTCGCCGCAGCGACAAATCCGGCTATTGGCAGGCGATGCGCTTGATCGCCGGCAACCCCGAGGGCGCGGCGGCCTGGCGCTCGTAGTTGACGCGGCAAGACGATACGCTCGGCGGCAGCGCCTTCGACAGCTCGAGGCTCGTGCCACGGTAGGAACACTTCACCCAGTACCCGCGCGGGTTCTTCGGGAACTTCCAGGTTGCCGTCGACGAATCCTTCCCATGGACGAAGTCGTCGTAGACGAGGGACGCTTCCTCCTTGGGCGGGCCGTTGTAGAACGTGACCATCTCGAGCTCGCTCGGTGCCCCGCTGTACGACAGCGACCATTCCGGTGCGGGCGGCGCGCCGGTTTGCTTGACGCTGACCCTGTCAGGGCAGAGCGAGTCGGCGGCCGAAGCCGAGCTGGTTGTGAGGAGCGTCGCGGCAACGGCGAGAAATAGGGGCAGCCCGTGCATGAGGTCTCCGGCTCGGTTGCTATCCAGTGCGCAAAAAACTAAGGGCGCCGAGCGCCCTTAAGTAAAACCCAGTCGAATCGGCTCTTCAATCCCAGCTCAACGCTCCGCCGGTCTGATATTCGATCACCCGCGTTTCGAAGAAGTTCTTTTCTTTCTTCAGGTCGATCATCTCCGCCATCCACGGAAAGGGATTGTCTGCCTTGTCATACAGCGGGTCAACGCCGATCTGCTGGCAGCGGCGGTTGGCGATGAAGCGCAGGTATTCCTTGAACATGGTCGCGTTCAGGCCCAGCACGCCGCGCGGCATGGTGTCCTCGGCGTAGGCGTATTCCAGCTCGACGCCACGCTTCACCAAGGCGCGGATTTCCTCGCGGAACTCCGGCGTCCACAGGTGGGGGTTCTCCATCTTGATCGTGTTGACGAGGTCGATGCCGAAGTTGCAGTGCATGCTCTCGTCGCGGAGGATGTACTGGTATTGCTCCGATGCGCCGGTCATCTTGTTCTGCCGGCCCATCGCCAGGATCTGCACGAAGCCAACGTAGAAGAACAGCCCCTCCATGATGCATGAGAACACGATCAGGCTCTTCAGCAGGTCCTGGTCGGCTTCCATCGTGCCGGTCTTGAACAGCGGGTTGGTCAACGTGTCGATGAACGGAATCAGGAACTCGTCCTTGTCGCGAATCGACTTGATCTCGTGATAGGCGTTGAAGATCTCCGATTCGTTGAGCCCCAGGCTCTCGACAACGTACTGGTAGGCGTGGGTATGAATCGCCTCCTCGAACGCCTGCCGCAACAGGTACTGCCGGCACTCGGGCGCGGTGATGTGGCGGTAGGTGCCCAGCACGATGTTGTTGGCGGCGAGGCTGTCGGCGGTGACGAAGAAGCCCAGGTTGCGCTTCACGATCAGCCGCTCATCCTCCGTCAGGCCATGCGGGTTCTTCCACAGCTCGATGTCGCGCTGCATGTTGATCTCTTGCGGCATCCAGTGATTGGCGCATGCCGAGAGATATTTGTCCCAGGCCCATTTGTACTTGAAGGGGACGAGCTGGTTGACGTCGGACTGGGCGTTGATGACGCGCTTGTCCTCGGCGCGCACGCGGCGGAAGCCGTTGGCCATGGCGTGCGCTTCGGCGTCGAGATCGTGCACCGGCTCGCGCGAAAGGATGCCGCCATAGACCTCAGCCGAGGTCCTGCCGCCGATCGCGTCAGGCGATTCGGGGAACGGCCGCGGCTGCGCGGGCGTCACGAAATCGTCTTCGAAGGTAAGCATACTGTCTCCAGTTTCCTGTCCTGGTGCTGTGCCCTTTGCCCCGCCCCGGTCTTCCTCCACCGGCGCGGGGTTTCTCTTGCCGGTCGGGCCCTTTTGCCATCGTTTCAAGGCGTTGCGGTGACCACGGTACCCGCCGCCTACGCGCGCAGCGAACCCGCTCGGAGCACGACCGCCTGGTCAGTAAGGGCCCCTAATGCACTGCGCTCAACCTTGCATACAAATAGTCCGGAGCGAAATCCTGGCCGTCGTGCCAGGCGATCGTCGCCAGCCCGTAATCGAGGTAGAACTGCGCGAATCGCTCCCGGTCGCGCAGACCCTCGAACTCCTCGCCATAAAGCTCGTCAGCGAGGTCGACGACGCCCTTTCTGCCATCGTTGAATTCCAGCCAAACCTTGTAGTCACCGAGATACCGCACATCCACCACATGACAGGGCACATGCTCGTACTGGGCCATCTACCGGGTCCTCCGGGTTGGTTGCTCGAACACCTTCTTTGGCTATGCCTCCAATGCCTCTGTGGGCGCCACGACTGCCGGCGGTTTCAAGCAACCAGTTCCTGTCTGGGCCACGCCGGTATTGTTGTCACGCTGCATGCGAGCGTTCACGCCTATTGGCATGACTCGCAATTGGGGTCATCGATGTTGCAGTATTTCGGTTCGGCCTCCAGCGGCTGCATCCGCGGCGCCGAAGCCCGGATGCTCGTAGCCAGGCCCGCGGCGGTCGCGGCGCCTCCGGAGGCCGACACGGCGTTGAGCTCCCCGCCCTGGCCGGTCGATTTCTCGGCCGAGGTCGCCGCCAGCGTACGCAGGTAGTACGATGTCTTCAGCCCGCGTATCCAGGCGAGCTTGTAGCTCTCGTCAAGCTTCTTGCCTGAGGCGCCTGCCATGTAGATGTTCAAACTCTGCGCCTGGTCGATCCATTTCTGCCTCCGCGCGCCGGCCTCGACGATCCACTTCGCGTCGATCTCAAAAGCGGTCGCGTAGAGCTGGCGCAGATTCGCCGGCACGCGGTCGATCTTGGCCAGGGATCCATCGAAATACTTCAGATCAGCGACCATTACCTCGTCCCAGAGATTCTGCTTCTTTAGTTCGGCAACCAGGTGCTCGTTGACGACGGTGAATTCGCCCGATAGGTTCGACTTGACGTAGATATTCTGGTACTCCGGCTCGATCGATGCGCCCACGCCAACGATGTTGGAGATCGTCGCCGTTGGCGCGATGGCAACGCAGTTGGAGTTGCGCATACCGTGCTGCGCGATGCGCGCGCGCAGTGCGTCCCAGTCCATGCTCGAGGATTCATCAACCTCGACGTAGCCGCCGCGTTCCTCGGCAAGGAGCTTGAGCGAATCCTGCGGCATGATGCCGCGGTCCCACAGGCTGCCGCGGTAACTGCTGTAGCGACCGCGCTCCTCGGCCATCTCGGTCGACGCAAGGTAGGCGTAATAACACACCGCCTCCATGGACCGGTCGGCGAAAATCATCGCTTGCTCAGTCGCGTACGGTACGCCGAGCAGGTGCAGGCAGTCCTGGAAACCCATGATGCCGAGGCCGACCGGCCGGTGCCGGAGATTGGAATTTCGCGCCTTGGCCACCGCGTAGTAGTTGATATCGATCACGTTGTCGAGCATGCGCATGCCCGTCTTGATCGTGGTCTTGAGCTTGTCATGGTCGAGCTCGTACTTGCCGTCGACCTGCTTCATGTGGTTGAGCAGGTTGACCGAGCCGAGATTGCACACCGCAATCTCGCGATCGCTGGTGTTGAGCGTGATCTCGGTGCAGAGGTTGGAGCTATGCACGGTGCCGACGTGCGACTGCGGCGAGCGCACATTGCACGCGTCCTTGAACGTGATCCACGGATGTCCGGTTTCGAAGAGCATGGAAAGCATCTTGCGCCACAGTTGCACCGCCGGAATCTTCTTGTAGAGCTTGAGCTCTCCCCGCGCTGCCTTCTCCTCGTGGCGCGTGTACGCTTCCTCGAACTTGCGCCCCCATTTGTCGTGCAGGTCCGGCACGTCCGAGGGGGAGAAAAGCGTCCACTCGCCGCCTTCCATCACCCGCTTCATGAACAGGTCCGGGATCCAGTTTGCCGTGTTCATGTCGTGCGTACGGCGGCGGTCGTCGCCCGTGTTCTTGCGCAGCTCAAGGAACTCCTCGATGTCGAGGTGCCAGGTCTCAAGATAGCTGCACACCGCGCCCTTGCGTTTGCCTCCGTTGTGCGCGAGGCCCGAGGCGGTCATGTACGATTCGTCGCCGTCGACCTGGAGATCGACCACGAGCGGCCGCGGCACCATCGCTTCCACCGAGCGCACGCGCGAGAACACCGTGCCGCCGTGCGTGATCCAGTTGCGCTTGACGATCGGCTGGCAGCCGACCAGGGCAGCGACTTCCGGCACCGCCGGAATACGCAGGTCGTAGGCATCGGTCTTCGCGGTGAACGCGACCTCGGAGCCATCCGAACGGCGGCCGCGATGGGCGTTGTGGCGCACGCGGTGCTGACCGCTCGTCGGCACACCCAGGCGCAAACACTGGTAGCGCAACCCTTCCGCCAGCGAGTGCGAGGCCGAGGTAAAGCTAATCTCCTTGCCGCGAGATACGCAACCGTCGGTTTCGAGCAGGCCGCGGATGAGCGCGAGCGTCAGCGGCCGCGGCAGATGGGACAGGCGCGGGGCGATGCGCTTGCGGTGCTTGTCGTCGTACAGGTCGTCGTAGCCGAAGGGCAGCGTTGCAGGACCCGCGCCGGCGATACGCCCGGTGGTCGCGTCGCGCACCACGCCGCGGCCAGAGGCCCAGTGGATCTGCGTGTAGGTCTCGCCACGGCCCGTTTCCCAGAAATGGACCCCGCGCGCCGATAAATAATCGCGCACGAAAGCGAGATGCGCGTCGCGCGCCGGATTGCCGGACACGCCCCACTGCATGCCGTTCTTCGAGAGGTGACCATCGCCGAGGAGGATGCCGTACAGGCGCGCGTCCTCTTCGCGGAGGCCTGCTACGCTGACCACTTCGGTGGGAATCGTGAGACCCACGTAATCGCCAACTGCGAGCGTGCCCGCCTCAATCCATTGCGCCTGCACCTTGCCTTTGCGCAGCCACTCGAGCGTGCGCTCGATCGATTGCTCCCGCGGCACGCCGCGGATCGCCCAGAATGGGTGCCCGGTGGTGACTTCGAGCGTCGCCAGCGCATGCTTGACGTCGATCTCGACCATGGGCCCGTGCTGGTTGTAGACGAGCTTGCCGAGCACCTCGCGGTAGGTTCCGCTCTTCCCCAGCACCAGGTCTCCGACCCGGACTTCGCGAATCGGCTGCACGCCGCGCCCGGTGTAGACCGGCGTCTCCGGCGCAAAGCACTGGTTAACCGCTACTGCCGTGTCGTTCACCACCTTCAGGAACGGCACCACGCCCTGCGACTTGCCGTTGGTGCCCTTGATGTGCGAACCCAGCGCGCGCACGTTGGTCCAGTCGTTGCCCAGCCCGCCGGCAAACTTCGACAGGAGCGCGTTTTCCTTGATCGCTTCGTAGATGCCGTCGAGATCGTCGGCAACGGTCGTGAGATAGCAGGAGGAAAGCTGCGAGCGGTGCGTGCCGGAGTTGAACAGCGTCGGCGTCGACGACATGAAGTCGAAGGTCGAGAGCACGTTGTAGAACTCGATCGCCCGGGCTTCGCGGTCGACTTCGTTGAGCGCCAGTCCCATCGCCACGCGCATGAAGAAGCACTGCGGCAGCTCGAAGCGCCGGCCGCCGACGTACTGGTCGACCAGAAAATAACGGTCATAGAGCGTCTGCAGGCCGAGATAGCCGAACTGCAGGTCGCGCTGCGGCACCAGCGCCGCGCCCAGCGTCTTCAGGTCGTACTGCCCCAGCACCGCGTTCAACAGGCCGATCTTGATGCCGTGCTTGACGAAGCGGGGGAAATAATCGGCGTACTTGGTCGCCATGTCGGCATGCGTTGCTTCCTCGCCCAGCGCTTCGTAGCGGATCGCATCGAGCAGCAGCCGCGCGGAGACGAAGCTGTATGCGGGGTCGTTCTCGATCAGGGTGCGGGCGGCGAGCACCACGCATTTGCGCACCTCGTCCATCGGCACGCCTTCGTACAGGTCCTTGAGCGTTGCCTTCATGATCTGCTCGGGGTCGACGTCGGCAAGTCCGGCGCAGGAACTCTGCACGAGCTCCTTCAGGCGGGCGAGATCGAGCGGCCGCGCCACGCCCTGGTCGACGACATTGATCGTGGTCGTCTCCGCATCGCCTTTCGCACTCTTCAGCTTTTCGTGCGCGCGTTCCTGCGCCCGCTTCTCCCGATAGAGGACATAGGCGCGCGCGACCTCGTGCTCGCCGCCGCGCATCAGTGCGAGCTCGACCTGATCCTGGATCTCTTCGATGTGAATCGCACCGCCGTCGGGCTTGCGCCGCATCAGCGCAGCGACGACGGCGTCGGTGAGTTGCGCCGTGAGCTCGCGCACCCGGGCGGAGGCGGCGCTCTGGCCGCCGTTGACGGCGAGAAACGCCTTGGTCACCGCAATCGCGATCTTCGACGGTTCGAAGGCGACCACCGCGCCGTTGCGGCGGATGACCTTGTACTGGAGCAGTCGCGGATCGGTGCTCACTGCAAGCGGCGTACTCGCCTCGGCGGCCGTCGGATTGTGCGTTGGGGCGAGGGACGGCGCGACGGCAGAGCTGGCGACTTGCATGGTACGTCTCCTGGCGAAATCTTATTCGTTCTCGGTGCGATACCCCGCTTGCGCAGGGGAAGCGCCCATTCATGGCAGTTCCAGCCCTGGCGCCGGGCTCCGGAACAGCGCTCACTGCTGCCCCTGCGGTGCCCATGGCCCGCCGCCGCGTTTTTTCTACGCTTCCGGATTTCCCTTACGAATCAAAATCTACTATATCTTGTGTTCAAGTGCTGAATCAACACTAATCATAGTAGCTTGGGTGGGAGGACGCAAGCCCTTTTTAATGCACAAAAGAGGGGCCCCAAAAGCATCAGAAAATCAGCGTTCTATGCCGTTGCGTGCCATCGCTGCACCATTTGTCCACCGGAAATTCACGATGTTGTCCACAGCTGGCAAGGTTTATGCGCGCCGCAGGCACACACCGTGTCTCGCCAGGTGCCTATTTGCCCGCTTCGCATCGACCCCAAACGGCTGGCACATTGCGCCGCGCTACGCGACCCGCGCCGCGCGCTCTCCACCGCTCACGGCGAGGGTTGTGTCGGACGTTGACCTACAAGGGAATCGCCGCGGCGCCTATTGCGCGAAAGCGCGAAACGAAACAAGCTACGCACTCGTCGTTTCCCGGCGGCAGCTAACAAGACCATGCCAGAGAACGAAACGGAAAAGACCGCGGCGCCGACCCCGGACCAAGCCGGTGGCGAGCGCGCCGAGCGCAGGCCAAGCGCCGGCATGACGGGCAAGCCCGAACACCGGACGCTGCGCCACGGCGACGAGGTGGTCCCCGGGCACATGGGCGGCCTGCTTGCCGGCCCGGGGGGCGTGCCCACCGTCGACGGCCGCGCCGCCAGGGCGCCGGCGCGCTTGGGCGGCCTTGTCGGTCGCCGCCTTGCCGCGATCGGTGCCGCAACGTCGATCCCTTTTCGCGCCGTGTTCACCGACGGCTCGGCCTACGGCAACTACGATGCGCTCCGCGCCGCGCCGGCGTTTACCGTCACCTTCAGGGCCGTGCGCGCCGAGATGCGCGTCCTTGCCTTTGGCCACGTGGGCCTGCTGGAGTCGTACTTCGACGGCAGCGTCGACATCGACGGCAATCTCGCGCTCGCCGCCCGCACCGCCTTTGACTCGGGTTTCGACCACGATGACTCGAACTGGCCGGTCGCGCTGCGCAACCGCTGGCATGAATTCCGTTTTTCCAACGCCTCGCTGCCTCAGGCCAAGCGCAATGCGCGGTTTCACTACGGCTTGGGCAAGCGGTTCTACCAGCCATGGCTCGATCGCGTGGGCATGATGTACACCTGCGCCTACTGGAAAGAGGGAACGCGCACCCTCGAAGAGGCGCAGGTCAACAAAATGCAGCACGTCTGCCGCAAGGTGGACCTCAAGCCCGGCGAGAGTTTCGTCGACATCGGCTGTGGCTGGGGCGGGCTGCTGTTTCACGCCCTGGAGTATTTCGGCGCGCGAGGAACCGGGATTAACACGACAACCGAACAGGTTGCCGAGCTGCGCTCCGAGGTGGCCTCGCGCGGCCTGGACGACCGCATCTCCGTGCTTGAATGCGACTTCCGCGAAATCCCCGGCCAGTACGACAAGCTGCTGTCGATCGGCACGCTCGAGCATGCGGGTCGAGATCAGTTGCCGGCGGTGGTCAAGGCGCACGCCGAGGCGATGAAGCCCGGCGCGCTCGGCGTCATCCACTTCATCGGCCACCTCGGCCGCCTCGACACGGGATTCTATATCCGCAAGCACATCTTTCCGGGGGGCTGGATTCCAAGCCTTGCCGCCGCGATCGAGGCGATGGAGCAGAGCGGGCTCGAGGTTCTTGACGTGGAGAACCTGCGCCGGCACTACGCACTCACGCTCGACGCCTGGGGCGAGCGCTTCGATGCCAACTGGGATGCGATCCATGCCCTCGATCCGCAGCGCTTCAACGAATGTTTCCGCCGCACCTGGCGCGCCTACCTGTGGGCGTGCGCCGAAATGTTTCGCTCCAGGAACAGCCGCACGCATCTGTTCCAGGTCCTGGTGAGCAAGGGCAACGTCGGCTCGAACTATCCGATGAGCCGGGGGTTCCTGTATCGGCCGGGCGCTTGACCGCATACACCGACAAGATCGCGCATCTTCAGGCGGAACTGGGCACGCGCCGCGGACGCGGCGCGCAGTTCGGTCTGGCCAAATCGACGTCGAACCTGTTTCGCGATCGCGCCCGGCGGTCACGCCCGCGCATCGACCTCAAGCATTTCAATCGCGTTGTCCAGGTCGACCGCGAGGCCGGAACCGTCGAGGCGGAGGGCATGACCACCTTCGCCAATCTCGCCGCTGCGACGCTCGCCGTCGGCGTCATGCCGCAGGTCGTGCCGCAGCTCAAGTCGATCACCGTCGGTGGCGCGGTCGCCGGCGTCGGAATCGAAGCGACATCGTTCAAGTACGGGCTGGTGCACGCTACGATCGCCGCGCTCGAGATCCTCACCGGCGATGGCCAGATCGTCATCTGCACGCCCGACAACGAGCATCGCGACCTGTTTCACGGCTTCGCCAACTCCTACGGCACGCTCGGCTACGCGCTCAAGGTCACGCAGCGAACGGTACCGGTCAAGCCCTACGTTGCAGTCGAGCACTTGCGCTACCCGCACGCGGCCGCCTGCTTTGCCGACCTGCCGCGGCTGGTGGCTGACAAGGCGACCGACTTTCTCGACGGCGTGGTATTCGCACCGGGGGAGCTCTACCTGACCCGCGGATTATTCGTCGACGCCGCCCAGTACACCAGCGATTACACACTCGAGCACATTTACTATCGCTCGATCCGCGAGCGGAAGAGCGATTGCCTGACCGTGTCCGATTATCTGTGGCGCTGGGATACCGACTGGTTCTGGTGTTCCAAGAACGTCGGTGCGCAACACCCGCTGTTGCGACGGCTCTATGGACGCGAGCGGCTGAACTCGATCACCTACCAGAAGATAATGCGCTGGAACAGCCGCTGGGGCCTGACGCGCGCGCTGAGCCGTCTGCGCGGCTCGCGCACCGAATCGGTGATCCAGGACGTGGACATCCCGCTCGCTCGCGCGGCCGAATTCCTTGACTTTTTCCATGCCGAAGTCGGCATCCTCCCGGTGTGGATCTGTCCCATCGCGACGCCCTCGGCGGCGGCGCGCTTTCCGCTTTATCCGCTTTTGCCGCACACCACCTATATCAACTTCGGCTTCTGGGACGTGGTGCGTGCGCGCGAGCCGTGGCCGCGTGGCGAGGTCAACCGGAAAATCGAGCGCAAGGTCGCGGATCTCGGCGGCATCAAGTCACTCTACTCGGATTCGTATTACACGCGCTCCGAGTTCTGGTCGATCTTCGACGCGGATTCCTACGCCGCGCTCAAGGCGAAGTACGACCCGAGCGGCACATTGGGCGATTTGTACGACAAGTGCGTGCTGCGCCGCTAGCCGCGTCGCGTGCACAAAGTTTGATCTCAATCAAGCGGATCTCGCGTTCGGCTGCCTATAATATACTTGAGTTGCGATGCGGCGTGCGACGGGAGTCTCCGTCGGGCATTCCAGTATTGCGCTGCGGTCGCAATGCGGGACCCGGCGTTTGCGGCAACGAATTCGCGAACGTGCGGAGTTGGATTGAATCCTTGCATGGAGATGCCTATGACGAACCTTACCCGTTTCGAACCCCTCCGCTCGCTCGTCGACTTCGACGCGCTGCGCAATATGGAAGACTTTTTCTATATGCCCCGCGTGCCGGTCTTTCGTCCCGCGGCGGAACCGAAGATGACGGTCGACCTGACCGAGGACAAAGATGCCTTCTATCTCAAGGCGGAGATCCCCGGAGTGAAACGAGAAGATATCCACGTCGCCATCGATGGCAGCGATGTCTCGGTCAGCGCCGAAATGAAAAGGGAGTGGGAGGAGAAGAAGGGAGAAACCGTCCTGCGCAGCGAGCGCTACTATGGACGCTGGAGCCGCAACTTTAGTCTTGCCTTTGCGGTTGATGACTCCAAGGCGGAGGCAAAGTATGCCGATGGCGTTCTGATGCTGACGTTGCCAAAGAAGGGCGGCGCGGCAGTGAAGGAAATTGCGGTTCACTGACCGCGGTTCGCGCCGCATGCGGGTTATTCCGCATGCGGCGGGCGATGTTCGGGTCCATGATGTGTCTGGCCCCCAGCGCATCACCGGGCATCGCCGCGGCTGCCGACGCAGGGCGGGCGCGCAATGCGTCACCGGCGCCGGTGTCCGTCATTTGTGGTAGCCGGTCCACGCCGGGTCGCCCGTCAGGCCGCGAGCTTCAGCGCCGCGAGCTTCAGCGCCGCGGCGAGAGCGGCGATTTCGGTCTCGTTCGTTGTCTCCTTCTGCAGTAACTGCCGCGCGCCCTCCTCGAGCATAGCGCGATTCGTGGTGAGCACACCCACGGCGCGTGGCCCGGCGGGCCGACCAGCAAACGCCTTTCGGGATATGCCCACCCTGCCGCGTGTAGCGCTTCGGATCCTTGAGAAAGCCGACGACCTCCTGCAGTTCCTCCTTCGCCTCGTCGACGCCAGCCACATCGTCGAAGGTCACCTTGGTGTCGGTCTCGACGTAGACCTTGGCCATGCTCTTGCCGATGGCGAGGAAGCCGCCGCCCAGGCCGCCCTGGCCGGCCAAGCGTCGGGCCAGAAAGAACCAGATCGCGAAAAAGATCAGAGCCGGGGGGATGACGTTGTTCGCGACCGCGATGTCCTTGATCTAGTCGGCCTTGAGATCCTGCTCGAACTGGCTGTAGGGGATGGACTCGACCCGGGTGCTCGTCACATAGAGCTCGCGCAGCCATAGCACCCCGAGAATCGCGAAGATGACGTACCAGAGGTTGAACCACGTTTGACGTTCCATGGGCCCTCCCACCACTAACACAACCACTTCGCGTTACAATTGGTGCATGTCGCGCCGCCGATCAGGTCCCGTGTCAGTGCCGCCACTGCCTCTGGCGAATCCAAGGCGGCGGCGGCTCTTCGCCGCCGTCTCCGTTACTCTCGCGGCGCCCATGTTGTGCCTGCCGCGGCGCGTGCACGCGAGCGCAGCACCGCGATCGCTTCGCTTTGAGCACACCCATACTGGTGAGAAGCTTGCGCTCACCTACGCCGTCGGTGACCAATACGTCGGTAGCGCGCTCGATCAGATCGAGTATTTCCTGCGCGACTTTCGCAACGGCGCGACGCACGTCATCGATCCCGGCCTGCTCGATCAGTTGCACCTGCTGGCGGCCAGCACCGCGACGCAGGTGCCGTTCCAGGTCATCTCAGGATATCGCTCACCGGCGACCAACGCTATGCTGCGCCGGGAGGGACACGGTGTCGCGGCGCAAAGCCTGCATCTCCAGGGACAGGCCATCGACATCCGCCTGGCCGACGTGGCACTTGCCGACCTGCGCGATGCGGCGTTGTCGCTGCGTGCCGGAGGCGTCGGCTACTACCCGTCCCGGGAGTCCGATTTCGTCCACGTTGACACCGGTCGCGTTCGTCGCTGGTAACGCGTCGACCCGCGCGGTCCCGACCGGCAGCGCTAGCGCGTGCGCAGCGCCTGCTCGAGGCTGCGATCGTAGCCGTAGATGTCGGACTGGAACAGCGCGCGTCCGGCGGAATCGACGATTGCCGTGGTGTAGAACAGCACGACCGGTATCGGTTGCGTGAGCGTCGCCGTGGTCGTCTTGCCGGCGGCCATTGCGGCGCGGATGCGCTCGGGCGTCCACTCGCGTTGATCGTGCAACACGAATTGCGCCAGCGCGGGCGGATCGGCGACGCGAATGCAGCCGTGGCTGAAGTCGCGCCGTGTCTGCTCGAAAAGCTGCTGCGCCGGCGTGCTGTGCAGATAGATATCCATGGTGTTGGGCAGGACGAACTTCACACCCCCCAGGGCGTTGTTGGGGCCCGGACGCTGGCGTACGCGTAGCGCACCGGTCTGAAGCCCCTGCAGCGTCGCCGCGTCGAGGGTGGTGATCGCCTCCCCCTTGCCGCTGATCGGGACCGCCTCGAGATTCTCCTGCTGCCAGTAGCCGGGGTCGTGGGCGAGGCGCGGGACTGTCTCGCTTTGCTGGATCGATGGCGGAATGTTCCAGTAGGGGCTGAACTCGACGTAACGCATTTCGCCGATGAACACCGGCGTCTCGCGCGCCTTTACCGCGCGGCCGACGATCACCGGCATCGACAACTGCGCGGCGTTGTCGTCGCGGGCGTTGGCGAAGGCCCACAGCCGGAACGAGGGTATGTTCACCGCGATCAGCGGGCCGGCAGGCAGTTCGGGCAGCCAGCGCAGGCGCTCGAGCGACAGTTCGATCTGGCGCACCCGCACATCCAAGGGCGTCGACAGCTGGGCCAGGGTGTCAGCGCCCAGAACGCCGTCGGGCTTCAGGCTGTGGCGGTCCTGGAACGTGCGCACCGCCTCAACCAGCGCGCCCTCGTAGCGATTGCCCTCCGCTAGCTCGGCATCGGCCGGGAGGTCGCCAACCAGGCGAAGGCGAACGCCTAACGCGGCCACGCCGGCATAGTCTTCGCCCGGCTCGACCTTGTGCGTCCCCGCGGGTAGCGGCGGCAGCGCCGGCACCGGCGCCGCGGCGATGACGCGATAGCGTGCCAGTGCGGCTTCCAGTCGGCGGTAGAGCGGGAATGAGGGTTCGGCCAGGACCACGACCTCGTGCAGGCGGCCGGTCGCCATGCGACTGCGAAGCAGCGCCGCGCAGTCGAGCGGTTTGTCGCCGGGATTGAATTTGAAGCCGGCGCGCGCGGGCGAAACGCGGCCGCGGTGCAGGTCGGAGAGCAGGCGGCAGAACGATACGGTCAGCGCGACGTCGGCGCGCGCAACACGCTGCGGGGTGTGGTCGCCGGCACTGATCGCCCGCATCTCGTCGTTGAGCCAGTCGACCGAGTAGTCCGCGGCATCGAGGCCGTGCTCGGGCGCTGCGGCGAGCTCGGCTAAGCCGGGGCGCCACGGCTCGTTAGGGCCAAACCACTGCGGGGCATAGCCGCCCTGCGCATAGAAATCGTCGAGCGCCTGGCGATAATCCGCGAAATCCGGGTAGCGGAGCTCCGCCAACGTGCCGCGCGCGATAAGCGCGCGGACCTCGTCCTGCGCCGGGACCGGTTGCGCCGGCACCGCGGCGGCCACGAGCAGCAGCACGCACGCCGCGGACAGGAGGCGGAAAACCGAGAAACCACAGCGCAATGGCGACCAGTGGAGCATGCCGAGATCAACCCAAGTCCCGGTTTGGCGCAGGGGCGGCAGCATTATTGCATCGATCCGGAGCGGCGCGGGTGGGTTCCGCCGCCGCCCCAAGCGGGGTGGCGCTCGTCGCCGACCGGACGCGGCAGCGGCCCGGCAGGCGTTGCACGGGACCGACGTCAACCATGGCGGGCGCGGCGTTTGCGTGGGCGAAGCGGTGAGCGCACCAGGAGCACCGGTAGCAGTGTCTCGCGCACCACCATCTCGGCATCGCTGCCCATCACCACGCGCGTCAGCCCGCGGCGGCCGTGGGTGCCGAGCACGATCACGTCCGCGCCCCACTTCTTGGCCTGCTTGACGATCAGGTCGGCCACCCGGCGACCAAGCGTTTCCAGTAACACCACCTCGACTTCGATCCCGCGCTTGCGTACCTTCGCCTCGGCTCGGGCGAGCAGCTTTTTTCCTCCGCCGCGTAACGCCTTGAGGAAATCGTCGACGTAGTTAGGCGGCATGTACGCCATGCCGTCGGCACCCGTGGCGATGACCAGTTCGTCGACGACGTGCATGAGGCAGATCTTCGCCTTTTGATCGCTGGCGAGGTCGATCGCCTCGTCCAGGCCCCGGTTTGACGTCGGGCTGCCATCGATGGGAACCAGAATCCTGCGGAACATTGAATGCTCCTTCGCTTGGTAGTTGTTCGTCGCCCTTGCGCGGGTGATTTTCCGAGCGTCCGGACTGCCGACACGCTTGATCTTAGGACATGAAGAACCTAACCGACAATCGCCCGGTCGCTGTCAGGCGAGCATCGGCACCGGCGCTATCGCGTGGCCAGCAAGCGTCCGCACCGGCAGGCTATGTGCTTGAGGCCTGAACAGGCAGCGCAAACAGGCGTTGGCCGGCGATCGCGACCACGCGATCGCTGCGCGCCCACGTTTGGGTCGCAAGCCCGGTAAAGCGGCCGAACGCGGGCAAAATGGCGCGGCTTTGGCCGAGCACGAAACAGGCCAGCCGCTCGCTCTGCAGGCCCGCGCCGGCCAGGTGCACGCCCGGGTGCACGTGGCCGGCGAGAGCATAGCCGAACAGGCTCCCGCCGGCGGCGGCAGGCGGCTCGTGGCAAAGCAGGAACGGCACCAAGGGATGCGCTTCGGCGACGACTTCGATGCGCCAGGCGGGAGGTGGATCACCGGCCTTCGCGTCGTGATTGCCGCGCACCAGCGTGATGGCCAGCGACCGGTGCCGATCGCGCCAGGCCACAAATGCGCGTTCCACTGCGGGCGTCCGGCCGTGCCGGGCGTGCAGGAAATCGCCCAGCACCACCAGCCGCTCGGCACGCGTCGCGGCAAGCAGCCGCGCCAGCCGCGCGAGATCGCCAGCGGTCGTCCCCCGGGGTAGCGGAATACCGCCGGCACGAAATGCCGCCGCCTTGCCCAGATGCACATCGGCGACGAACAGGGTGCGCCGGCGCGGCCAGTAAAGCGCTCGCTCGGCAAACAACTCGACGTGTTCGCCGGCGAGCAGCACCGCTTCCGTCTCGTTGCACAACACGCGTTCTCGCGGCAACATGGGCCCCGGGATTGTAACCTTGCACTGCATGCCGCGCTTCGCCGCCAACCTGTCGTTTCTGTATACCGAGGTCCCCTTCCTCGATCGCTTCGCTGCCGCCGCGCATGACGGCTTCCGCGGTGTCGAGTTCGGGTTCGGCTACGACTTCACGGCGAAGGCGATCGCCGCGCGCCTGAGCGCGCACGGTCTCGAGCAGGTGCTCATCAACGCCCCTCCCGGCAACTACGCCGCTGGGGATCGGGGGCTTGCCGCCATACCCGGGCGCGAGCACGAGTTTGCGGCCAGCGTCGTGACTGCGCTTGCCTATGCGCAGACGCTAGCCTGTCCGCGCGTGCACTTCATGGCCGGGCTGCTACCCGCCGGCGCCGACGCAGAGCAACGCGCCCGCCGGCGTGCGACGTTCGTGCGCAACCTGCGCTTCGCCGCGCGCGAAGCGGGGGAGCAGGGCGTCACAGTGACCATCGAGCCGATCAACCCGCGCGACATCCCGGGCTATTTCCTGACGCAGCAGGCCGACGCGCACGCGATCCGCGAAGAGGCCGGCATGCCCAACCTCAAGGTGCAGATGGATCTCTACCACGCGCAGATCGTCGAGGGCGACCTGTCGGCCAAGCTGCGCCAATGGCTGCCCCAGATCGCCCACATCCAGATCGCCGGCGTTCCGGGACGGCACGAGCCTGATTTCGGCGAGGTCAACTTCCGCTATCTGTTTGCGCTCCTCGACGAGCTGGGCTACAGCGGCTGGGTCGGCTGCGAATATCACCCGCGCGCCGGCACTTCGGCGGGGCTCGACTGGATGAAGACTGTGCGCTAGCGAGCGCTTGGCGACAGCAGGCGATTACAGCGCCACGCTCATACCGCCATCGATCACGATCATCTGCCCGCTGAGGTAATCCGATGCGCTCGACGCAAGAAACACGGCGAGCCCGGCTAGCTCATCGGGTTGGCCCCAGCGTCCGGCGGGGGTGCGCTTGCATACCCAGGCGTTGAACTCGGCGTTGTCGATCAGCGCCCGATTCATTTCAGTGGCGAAGTAACCCGGCGCAATGGCGTTGACCTGGATATTATGCGCCGCCAGCTCGACCGCCATGCCGCGGGTCAGCTGCCGCACCCCACCCTTGGCGGCCGCGTAGGGCACCACGCTCGGCCGCGCCAGCTCGCTCAGCAGCGAGGCGATGTGCACAATCTTGCCGCGTTTGCGCGCGATCATGCCGGGGACAACCGCCTGCGAGACGATGAACGGCGCGGTCAGATTGGTCGCGATCAGCGCATCCCAATCCTCCTGCGGGAACTCGGCGAACGGATGCCGCCTCTGGATCCCGGCATTGTTGAACAGGATATCGAGATGCCCGTGGGCGCGTTCGATCTCGGCAACGGCCTCGCGCACGGCCGCGCCATCGGTGACGTCAAAAACTGCCGTGTCCGCTGCGACTCCCTTGGCGTCGAGCGACTGCGCCGCCGCGCGGAGCGTTTCCCGGGTGCGCCCGTTGAGCACGACCATCGCGCCGGCGCGCGCCAGCCCCTGGGCGATGGCGAAGCCCAGACCGCGATGCGCGCCGGTAACCAGCGCGACTTTGCCGGAGAGATCGAACGGCGGGTCCATGCGCGGGCCCTGTGCACTCGGGCCGGGCGCATTATCGCATGCCGGTTTTGTGCCTGAGCGCGGCGGGCCTACGCCTCGGCTGCGGCTTCCAGCGCCGTCACCATGCGCTCGACGCGCGCCGCCAGCGCCTCAGTAGACAAGCGGTCGCGGAATACTTCGACCATCAGCGGAAACGCAAACGGCGTCGGCTGGCGCGGGCGCGTGAGGAGCGCGCGTGATCCGCGCAAGCGCGCAAGCGCGACCTGCAGACGCGAGGCTTCCAGCTGACGCTCCAGAACCTCGCGCACCGACTGTGACAGCAAAAGATTTCCGGGGTCGTATTCGGCAAATACGTCGTAGATGAGACCGCTCGACGCCTGCAGCTGGCGCGCCGTCTTGCCCTGGCCGGGGTAGCCCTGGAATATCAGTCCCGCGACGCGCGCGATCTCGCGGAACTGGCGCCGGGCGAGCTCCGACGCATTGAGCCCGGCGAGGATGTCGCGCTCGACGTCGGGAGCCGCAAGCAGCCGTCCCAACTCGGCAAGGGACAGCGCTACGGGCTCGGGCGAGAGCAAGGCAAAACCGTAGTCGTTGCAGGTCATCGTAAAGCTTCGTGCCGCGCCGCGCGCGAGCCGATACGAAAACAGCGTCGCCAGGCCGAGATGGACGAGCCTGCCCTCGAAGGGATAGAAGAACAGATGGTGCCCGTCACGCGTAGCGATGCGCTCGATCAGCCATTCGCGTTCGTCGGGCAGCGCCGACCAGCGCGCCTGGAGGCGCAGCAGAGGCCCGCAACACGCGAGCTCGGGCGAGGCGTAATGGCCGCCGCGCGCCTCGGCGATAAGCTTGCGCGTCTCGGCGGCGAGCTGGGTCGAAAACGACATCTTGTAGCCGCTCCATCGCGGTACGATGGCCGAGCGCGCCGGTGCCGGTCGCACCCACGCCGTCATCTCGCGCACGCGCAGGAACTCCAGCACGCGGCCGGCGAACACGAAGCAGTCGCCAGGCGTCAGGCGCGAGATGAACGCTTCTTCGACGTGGCCGAGCCGCCGGCCACGCTTGAGCTGCACCGTGATCGACGCATCGCTGACGATGGTGCCGATGTTGAGCCGATGCCGGCGCGCGATGGCGGGATCGGGCACGCGCAGTACCCCTTCGTCATCGGCGACAACCCGTTGGTACTCGGGGTAGGCCTTGAGGCTTGCGCCGCCATGAACCACAAAATTGAGCGCCCACTGCCACTGCTCGTCGCTCAACTCGGCATAGGCATGGGTGGCGCGCACTTCGGCGAGCAAGGCTTCGGGCCGGAAGCCGCCGCCGAGTGCGCAAGTGACCAAATGCTGGGTCAGCACGTCAAGCGGCGCCATGTTGATGCAGCTTATCGGCGTGCGCGCCTCGATGCTGCGGGCTTCCGCGGCGCGGCGCGCGGCGGCAGCCTCGACGAGCTCCAGCGCGTGCGTAGGCACCACCGTGATGCGCGAGACCGCACCCGGGGCGTGGCCGCTGCGTCCGGCGCGCTGCAGCAGGCGGGCAACTCCCTTCGGGCTGCCGATCTGCAACACTTGTTCGACCGGTTGGTAGTCGACGCCGAGGTCCAGGCTCGAAGTGCAGACGACGGCGCGCAGGCGGTTTGCGCGCAGGCCCTCCTCAACCCAGTCGCGAACTTCGCGCTCGAGCGAGCCGTGGTGCAACGCAATCTGTCCCGCCCAGTGCGGACGCGCATCGAGCAGGGCGCGATACCACGACTCCGCCTGCGAGCGGACATTGGTGAACACGAGGGTACTCTGCGCGCGTTCGATCGCGGCAATCACTTGCGGCAATTGCTTCAAACCCAGGTGTCCGGCCCAGGGAAAGCGCTGGATCTGTGCTGGAATGAGGCTGTCGATGACGATCTGCTTGGTGTCGAGGCCGCGCACGATGCGGCCGCGTCCCTGGATACCGACCAGGCATTCGAGCGCCTGGTCGAGGTTCGAGAGTGTCGCCGACAGGGCCCAGGTCGGCAGCGGGGCGCCGCGATGACAGGCGAGGGCACGCAGCCGCGCCAAGGCCAACTCGACCTGCACGCCGCGCTTGGTCGACAACAGCTCGTGCCATTCGTCGACGACGACCGCAGCCAGATGCGCGAACCGTTCCTTCCAGTCGGCGCGCGATAAGAGCAGCGTCAGCGATTCAGGCGTGGTGACAAGTGCAGTGGGCAGACGTTTCGCCTGACGCGCGCGCTGCGCGCTCGACGTGTCGCCGGTGCGAACTTCGACCGTCCAGTGCGGGCGCAGCGTTTGCGCCGCGCGCTGCAGGGCGAGACCGGTGTCGCCTGCCAGGGCGCGCAGCGGCGTGAGCCAGAGGACGGTCAGCGGTGGAGGCGCGCCTTCGGCTCCTTCGGGTTCGTGCAGCAGGGGCCCAAGCCATGCGGCATAGGTCTTGCCCATGCCGGTCGGCGCATGGACCAGGCCGCTTTCGCCCACGCCGTAGGCCGCCCAGACCTCTTCCTGAAACGCAAAGGGACTCCAGCCCTGCGTCGCAAACCACGCGCGAGCGCGGTCGCTGGCGAGAGACAGCGGAGGCTGGGCAGGACGGTCGTCGGGCACGGACTATTGTAAGGGCCGGCCAACGCATCGGCCGCGCCCGCCGCGACGCCGCCCGGCGCGCCCCGCGAAAAGCCTCCCGGTTACCGCTATGCGGCGACGCGCTCCACCGCGGCGGTGGCGGGCTTCGCGGCGCGGAATGTCGCGAGCAATTCGGCCTCGCGCACCTTGGCTGCCTTGATCTGCCGCTCCTTCACGTGGCCGTAGCCGCGAATGTGCTCGGGAATGCCGGCGAGCTCGATTGCAAGGGCGTAGTTGTGCGCGGCCAGCCGGCCAGTGAGCTCCTCGATTAGCACCTCGTAGTCGGTGATGAGCTGGCGCTCGGCCTTGCGCTCCGCGCTCTTGCCAAACACGTCGAGCGCGCTTCCGCGCAAGCCCTTCATCTTGGCCAGCACGCGGAATGCGCCCAGCATCCACGGGCCATAGCTGCTCTTCTTCGCCTCGCCGGTGACCGGATCGGCCTTGTTGGTGAGCGGCGGGGCCAAGTGGAAGCGCAGCGTGTAATTGCCTTCGAACTGCGTCGCCACCCGGCGTATGAACTCGCCATCGGTATAGAGCCGGGCGACCTCGTATTCGTCCTTGATCGCGAGCAGCTTGAAGTAGTAGCGCGCAACCGCCTCGGTGAGGGCGGTCTTCTCCGGCATCTTCTGCGCTTCGAGGGCACGCACCTTGGCGACGAAGTCGGTGTAGCGCCGCGCATAGGCCACGTCCTGGTAGCCGGTCAGAAATTCGGCGCGGCGGGCGATGATTTCGTCGAGCGAGGTCGACAAGCGTTGCGACTCAGGCTTGGCCTCCGGAATCGCCGCATCGACGACATGCTGCGCGTCGACCGCGGCAAGCCGGCCCCACTGGAAGCTCTGCTTGTTCGACTCCACCGCGGCCGCGTTCAACTCGATGGCGCGCAGAATGGAAACCTCGGACAGCGGCAAGAGGCCACGCTGGTAGGCGTAGCCGACCATGAACAGGTTAGTGGCGATCGAGTCGCCCATCAGACCGGTAGCGAGCTTGGTTGCGTCGAGGAATTCCGCGTCACCGGGGCCGACCGCGTCGCGAATCTCCTGCTCCATCGAGCCGAGCGGAAACTTGAGATCGGCGTCACGCGTGAAATCGGCCGGCATCACCAGCGCCGTATTGACCAGCGCCTTGGTGACCCCACGCTGCATCTTCGCCACCGCTTCGTAACCCACGCCGGTCAGGATGTCGCAGGCGAGCACGAGCTTCGCCTCGCCCGCGGCGATGCGCGTGGCATGCAGTTGCTCCGGATCGTTGGCGATGCGTACGTGCGACACCACCGAGCCGTTCTTCTGCGCGAGCCCGGTCATGTCGAGCACCGATACCCCTTTGCTTTCGAGATGCGCCGCCATGCCAAGCAGGGCGCCAATGGTAACCACGCCCGTGCCGCCGATGCCGGTTACCAGAATCCCGTAGGGCTCCGCTGCCGTCACCACCGGTGAGGGCGCGGGCAAGCTAGAAAAATCCGCCGCGTTGGCCTTCTTTGGTTTGCGCAGGGTTCCACCCTCGACCGTGACGAAGCTCGGGCAGAAGCCGTTGACGCAGGAGTAGTCCTTGTTGCATGAGGACTGGTCGATGGTGCGCTTGCGCCCGAATTCGGTTTCGAGCGGCGCGACCGATACGCAATTCGACTTGATCCCGCAATCGCCGCAGCCTTCACACACCAGCTCGTTGATGACCACGCGCTTGGCCGGATCCGGGTACTTGCCGCGTTTGCGGCGACGGCGCTTTTCCGCCGCGCAGGTCTGATCGTAGAGCAGCACCGTGCAGCCGGGCGTGTCGCGCAGCACCCGCTGTACCGTATCGAGCTCGTCGCGGTGGTGAATCTCGATCCCCGAAGCGAAATAGCCGGCCGGATACTTCTGCGGCTCGTCGCTGACGACGACGATCTTGTTCACCCCTTCGGCGGCCACCTGCTGCGCGATCAGCGCGGGCGAAATCGGCCCGTCGACCGGCTGGCCGCCGGTCATCGCCACCGCGTCGTTGTAGAGAATCTTGTAGGTGATGTTGACCTTGGCGGCGACCGCGGCGCGGATCGCCAAGACCCCCGAATGGTAGTAGGTGCCATCGCCGAGATTCGCGAACATGTGCTTGGTCTTGGTAAACGGCGCCTGACCGATCCAGGGCACGCCTTCGCCACCCATGTGGGTGAAGGTCGATGTCGAGCGATCCATCCAGATCGCCATCACATGGCAACCAATGCCCGCCGTCGAGCGACTGCCCTCGGGCACCTTCGTTGAGGTGTTGTGCGGGCAGCCGGAGCAGAAGTAGGGGATGCGGTTGAGCGTGATCTTGGGCTTGGAGAGCGCCGTTTCCTTGGCATTGATCCAATCGACGCGGGCGCGCAGTCGCTCCATCGTGCGCGGATGCAGATTAAGCCGTTCAATGCGCTGCGCGATCACCCGCGCGATCATCGCCGGCGTCAACTCGGAGGCAGCCGGCAGCAGCCAGTCGCCATGCGGACGCACCCATTCGCCCTTCTCGTCGAACTTGCCGACCACGCGCGGACGGACGTCGGTGCGCCAGTTGTAGAGCTGCTCCTTCAACTGGTATTCGACAATCTGCCGCTTTTCCTCGACGACGAGGATTTCCTCCAGCCCCTCGGCGAAATGGCGCACAGTTTCCGGCTCCAGCGGCCAGGGCATCGCCACCTTGAACACCCGGATGCCGATCTCCGCGGCATCGGCTTCCGTGATCCCCAGATCATCGAGCGCCTGGCGCACGTCGAGGTAGCTCTTGCCGCTGGTGACGATGCCTAGCCGCGGGTTGGGCGAATCGATGACGATGCGATTGAGCTTGTTGACCCGGCAATAGTGCAACGCCGCATAGATCTTGTAGTCCTGCATCCGCGTCTCGGTGGCGAGAAACGGGTCGGGCCAGCGGATGTGTACGCCATCGGGCGGAAACGGAAAATCGTCGGGCATGACAATCCCTACCCGGTCCGGGTCGATGCTCACCGAGGCCGAACTCTCGACCGTGTCGGAGACGCATTTGAAGCCGACCCACAGCCCCGAGTAACGGCTCATAGCCCAGCCGTGCAGGCCGAGGTCGATGATCTCCTGCACCGACGACGGATACAGTACGGGCATCATCGCCGCTGAAAACTGGTGGTCCGACTGGTGCGGCAGGGTGGAGGACTTGGCGGCATGGTCGTCGCCGGCTAACACCAGCACGCCGCCGTGGCGGGAGGTGCCGGCGAAGTTGGCGTGCTTGAACACGTCGCCGCAGCGATCGACTCCCGGCCCCTTGCCGTACCACATGGCGAACACCCCGTCGTAGGTTGCGTCGGGGTACATGTTCACCTGCTGACTGCCCCAGATCGCCGTAGCGGCGAGGTCTTCGTTTAATCCCGGCTGGAACTTGATCTGCGCCCGGGCGAGAAATTTTTGCGCGCCCCACAGCGCCAGGTCCAGACCACCCAAGGGTGAACCGCGGTAGCCGGACACGAAGCCCGCGGTGTTGAGTCCCGCGGCCTGATCGCGCTGGCGCTGCAGGATGAGCAGGCGCACCAGCGCCTGCACGCCGGTCAGATAGACGCGGCCGGTTTCGAGCTCGTACTTGTCGTCAAGACTTACCGTGCGCAAGGCGGCCGCGGTGGGGGGAGGGGGCATCGTGCGGCTCCAAAAATCGTGTTTTTGGAATAAAAGGACAGATCAACGGCTTGTGGCCATTGCGACAGAGAAGCGTCTCCGTTCGGGGCGCATGTTACTCTAGTTTGCGTCGCTCGGCCTCGACTGCAAGGCCGACCCACCCCCCAGCCGGCATGTCTCGACGCGGACTTAAGATAGCCGGCGGCACAGGCGTCGGACCGAGCGCCGGGCGCATGCGTTCCCGCGCCGCGGCCGCCTCAACGCAGTATCTGCAACCCGAGGTAGAACACACCGCGTTGCTGCTCGTTGTTGCCCGGGCCGAACTCCCGACCGGCTGACGCGAGCAGGAAAAGCGAGTCGCTCAACTTCCAGTGGAAACCGAGGTTCAAGAGTGTCTGCGCACTGTGCGCGCTCAGCGTGGTGTGCACTTCGCCCACGCATTCGCTGGCCGCGGCGCAGGAGTGGGCGAGGACGAAGCCTGCTTGCCACTGGTTCGGCCCGTTGGCGACAAAGTCGCGGCCGACTTCGCCATCGAGGCCGAAATCCCCGGCCACCGTCGCGGCCTCGACGGGCAGGAAGAACTGGCGCCCGGATTCGATGATGCCCCTTTCCGCCGACGAGGGGAGCCAGTTCCAAAGATATTGCGGATACGTCGACATCGACCATCCCGCATCCTCGATGTCCACAAAGCGCCACTTGACCCCGAGTTCGCCCGCGCCCAGTCCCGATTTCCAGCCCGCATCGCCCTCGCGCACAAAGGTCCAGGGCAGATCGAGCTTGAGCTGCACCTGTTCACCCCAGCCATAGTTGATATCGGCATCGGGCGCGGCGATTTCCCAGCGTGCGCTGCTGTGGCTGCCGATGGTGGCGAGGTTGATTTCCCAGCGCCCGTCACCCGGGGTGTCGGGATCGTCGGTGACCAGGGGTGGGCCGCCCTGGGCGAAGGCGGGCCCAAGCGGAGTCGCAAGCGCGAGGATCGCGGCCGCGTGCGCCCAAGCTACGCGCTGCCAGTTGCCTCGGCCGCCGCCGCTCACCGCGTGCAGTCTTTGTTCATGCCCGATCGGCCCCTTGGCGGGCTTGCGTGCAGCACCCTGGCAGGTGCGCCCGCGCGGGCACCAGCCGAGCCTCACTCAGGACCCCAACCCGGGCGTCGGATCGCGCGCGGCGCGAGCGCTTAAGGCAAGGTAGGGCGCGGCCGGTTCCGCTAACCGTCCACCGCCGGTTCGACCTTGCGTCGCATTGCGGCCAAGAGGTAACGGTGGAACCGGTGGCATACCGCCGCCTCGATGGGCTGCCACAGCCAACCGGGGCGCCTGTTGCTGATATAACGGGTCGCGATGGCGACCTCCGTGCGGCCGCCCGGCAGCGCTCGCAGCGTGTAGCAACCACCGGTAAGCGTCAACCCGCCGCCAAGCGCAAGCGTCTGCTCGACAACCTCGAACCCGTAGTGGCAGCCCGCGTCGACGTGGGTGGTGCGTTTGAGCAGGTGTCCCCCCACGTACGTGCACCGCGCCTCGTCGCCAACCTCCAACTTCGAACCGTCGGCCCGAATCGGTAGCGGTAGGAGCAGGCGAAGAAGCAGGGGTGGGCGCTGCTCGATCTGTTCGTAGAATAGGAGCGCATCCCACACCTTTTCCACCGCCGCAGCGAACCTGACCCGGGTTTCGATGGAGCGCGACTGGCGCGTCATCGCGGCGGCGGCACTCGACCCCTCGATGAGGCATCCCGTCGACGCGCGAGTGCCCGTCGCTGCACGTTGCATCGCTGCCGATTCGAGCGCGGAGCCTGTCACAGGGCCTCTGCCGGCCTGACGTCGACAACGCCCCAGAGCATCGCCCTGTCGTCTGCCGCGCGGTTGGTCGACGCGGGCCCCGGCGCTTCGCGGAAGCTGCGGAGCACTGCCATCGCGTTCGCTGCGGAGGCCCGCTTGACGGCAGCGACAAGCCGCAGTTGATAGCCCGCGCCGGCTCCATCGAGGATGTTCGAGAGCGCAAAGCCGTCGAAGCTACCAGCGGGCTCTCGCTCCAGATAGGTCGCCGCGTCAGCGTGAACGAGCCGGATCGCCTGGGCTTCCGGAGGCGGCGGGTGGTCGGGCAACTCCCCCAGGAGCAACGCACGCGCGTAGGGGTTGCTACGGTTGGGGTGTCGCGCGAAACAGCGCGCCATGCGGTCGCGCATGACCGGCCCCAAGCGGGGCGGCAGGAATTCGAGCAACGATGAGGCGTAAATGGCGCGCAACGCCGTGAGCGTGAGGAGCCCGTCGAAAGCGGCGCGAAAGCGCCGCGTATCGAGGTACCGGCGCCAATACGCGCTTTGCTGCGCCGGGTCGTCAAGGTCGAGGAACGTGCGCAACCGCGGCGGCGACCAGCCGACAGCGGGCGCAACAGCGCGGGCGATGGCCATGACCCGCTCGGCCACACCGCGAACGCAGTGCTCGCCCGTAAAACGACGCTGCACGTACGCGAGCTGGGCCGGATTGATGTCCACGGCCACGACCTCGTGGCGCAGCGCCAGTTTCATCGCGGTGCAACCCGCCGAGGCAATGCAGAAGACACGCCCCCCGGGCCGGAACGCGCCGCATTCGATCGACGCATCTTCGTACATGCGGCCGAAGAGTACCTTGCTCGGGCCGCTACGCGCGTCGAACCGGCCGCGCTCCCAGGCCGTCCCGGCGAGGCTCGTCGTCATGCCCAACCAGTCAAGCCGGCCGAGATCCATACGAGCACGAGGAAAGCGAAGTTCTTGACCACCATGCCAGCGGGATCGTGGATGAGGTGACGGGCCCAGAGCAGACCATTCGCGTTCAGCGTGACCAGCAGCACGGTCTGCATGACGGCACATAGCAGCGGCGCGATCGCGCTCAGTGTCCATAGCGCCAGGGCCACCTCGACCGCTCCCAGCAACTGGAGGGCCTGCGGCCCGACGCGGGGCCCAAAATAAGGAACAGCCTCCACGACTTTGAATTCATGCGGTTGGCCACGCAGCAGCTTGCACCACAGTCCCTCATACAGCCACACGGCTGCTACCGCGCCGCGAATCAGCCAGAACGGCGGCAATAGCGTGGACATCGCGTCAGTTGTCAACTATTGGCGAAGGGAAGTGGCAACGACTGCGTTGCGCGCCGACAGGCAATTCAAGCGTGAGCCCGAAGTATCCTAGCACCCGACGCCGTGGTCAAACGCCGAGCGAGTCGGGCCCGATCGCGGAATGACCCCGTCGAGACCGCGATTCGACGTCGTGAATGGGCCACGCCGAAGCCTGCAATCCGAAAGCACGACTGCCTGCTCGGACGTCGCGAAATCGAGCTGCCGCGATTGCGGCATCTCGGCAAACGCTCGACGGTCGTCTCAGCTCCCAAGCGCACTTGTTGCCTTGCACCATCACGCAGATAACGCATGGAGGCGACGTAGTTGACCTGTATCAACACGACGGATTGCGTTTCGCTCTAGGCTTTCCTAGGCCGCCGGTAAGGCTGCCGCAACAAAGAGTGTACGTTCGGGGAATCTGGAGGCGGGAGAAAATCATGTCGGTGCGGAGCAAATTGATTTGGGCGGCCGTCGTCGTGCTCGGAGCAGTGTCATTCGGCGTTGTCGCCTTGACTCGAGGCGAGCCGATCAACGCCGCGTGGCTCGTCATCGCTGCCGTGTGCATCTATTTCATCTCCTATCGGTTCTATGGGCTGTTCATCGCCAACAGGGCTCTTGGCGTGGACCCAACGCGCCTGACACCGGCCTTTCGGCGCAACGACGGACTCGACTACGTGCCGACCAACCGTTATGTGCTTTTCGGACACCATTTTGCGGCCATCGCCGGCGCCGGTCCGCTGGTGGGTCCCGTGCTGGCGGCGCAAATGGGTTATTTGCCGGGAACGCTCTGGATTCTCGCCGGTGTGGTGTTTGCCGGTGCGGTGCAGGACATGATCGTGCTGTTCATGTCCACGCGGCGCGATGGCCGTTCGCTGGGCGACATGATCCGTGCCGAAATCGGCCCGGTGGCCGGAACCATCGCCGGAATCGGCGTGCTGCTCATTTGCGTCATCATCCTGGGCGTTCTCGCGCTGGTCGTCGTAAACGCCCTTAAGGGGAGTCCGTGGGGAGCCTTCACGGTCTTCTGCACGCTGCCAATCGCACTCATCATGGGCGTGTACGGTCGGTTCATACGACCGGGTCGCATTGCCGAGATGTCGATCATCGGCTGCGTTCTCTTGCTCGCGGCTCTGATCTATGGGCGGACGATTTCCGAGACCCCTGATCTGGCTGCCTACTTCAACCTGCCGGGCACGAGCCTGGCCATGATCCTGATTGGCTATGGCTTCGTTGCCTCGGTGTTGCCGGTGTGGCTGCTGCTGGCGCCGCGCGACTATTTGTCGACCTTCCTCAAAATCGGCGCTGTTACCCTGCTGGCGATTGGCATCCTCATCGTTCGTCCTGACTTGCAGATGCCCGCAGTCACCAAGTTCGTCGACGGCACCGGTCCGGTCTGGGCGGGGAGCCTGTTTCCGTTTCTCTTCATTACCATTGCCTGCGGCTCCGTGTCCGGCTGGCACGCGCTGATCGCGTCCGGTACGACACCCAAGATGATCGAGAACGAGAGCCAGATTGCATTCATCGGCTACGGCGGGATGCTGATGG
The DNA here is from genome assembly GCA_963763625.1 of uncultured beta proteobacterium. Lineage (GTDB taxonomy): Bacteria > Pseudomonadota > Gammaproteobacteria > Burkholderiales > Casimicrobiaceae > PALSA-1003. The sequence continues at coordinate 788,486 of CAVXPH010000006.1, forward strand.
AATCGTTCGTGGCAATCATGGCCATGATCGGTGCGTCGGTAATTCATCCTGGTGTCTACTTCGCAATGAACAGTTCGGCCGGGCTGATCGGCACCACCGCGGTTCAGGCGGCGCAGGTGGTTTCGTCGTGGGGGTTCACGCTGACGCCGGACACGCTGACGCAGATAGCCCATGACGTTGGCGAGACGAGCATCCTGTCGCGCACCGGCGGGGCACCGACTCTTGCGGTGGGCATGGCTTCGATCCTTTCGGGCTTTCTTGGGGGCAAGGCCTTGATGGGGATCTGGTACCACTTTGCCATTCTCTTCGAGGCACTGTTTATCCTGACGACTGTCGATGCCGGAACACGGGTCTGCCGGTTCATGATCCAGGATCTCGTCGGCAATGCGCTGCCTGCATTCAAGGAAACCAAGTCGTGGACGAACAATGTAATCGGCTCGGCCCTGGCCTGCGCGCTTTGGGGATATCTTCTCTATGCGGGGGTCGTCGACCCGCTGGGCGGGATTTGGACCATGTGGCCGCTGTTCGGATCGACCAACCAGATGCTCGCGGCAATCGCGCTCACCCTGTGCACTGTGGTGCTGTTCAAGATGAAGCGCCAGCGCTTCGCCTGGGTGACCATCGTACCAACGACATGGCTGGTCATTTGCACGGTGACCGCGGGACTGGAGAAGCTCTTCCATTCGGATCCTGCCATTGGCTTCCTGAGCCATGCGCAGAAGTTCAGCAGCGCGTTGGCGGCGAACGAGGTGCTTGCGCCCGCCAAGACGCTTTCGGAAATGACCCGCATCGTCTTCAATGACTACCTGGACGCGACGCTTGCCGCATTGTCGGTGGCGATCGTGATCACCATGGTGATCTATGCGGTCATTGCCATCCGTCGAGCTTTGGGCACGCCCTCGAACACGGCGGTCGAGATAGGCGGCATTGCGGCCGGTGCAGGTGGTGCCGATGACTAAAGCCAAGATCGCATGGGTCTGGGCGGTGCGCGCCGGCCGCCTCATGGTCGGTGTTCCCGACTACGATACCTACGTGGCGCACCGCAAGCTGCACCATCCGGAGGAGCCGATCATGACCTACGTCGAGTTCTTCCGTGAACGCCAGAATGCGCGGTACGCGGTGGAGAAGGGACGATTCAAGGGTTGCTGCTGAAGTTGCGGCGGCGTCTAGCCGGGCAGTGCGGCGACTGCGGTTATGGCCGGCGATCGTGCCGGCGGGCTGCGATCGGTTCCGCGTGGCGCGGGCGATCGTGGCAAGGTACGATTAGCCAGGACCGTCCCATGCCGCCGCTCCGCTCTCATTGCATAAAATTTCGTTTTGCGCCGCTGCGCCGAATCGGGCAAGCGGTGAGGCCGTCGGCCGGCTCGCGGGCCCGATCGCGCGCATCATGACCACCGACTTGCTGCCCGGTATTGAGCTCGAAACCGCGCCCAACCCTAGCGCCAGCGTCATCTGGCTGCACGGGCTCGGTGCCGACGGCAACGATTTCGTGCCCATCATAGCCGAGCTCGCGCTGCCGCCGGGTATGCCGACGCGGTTCGTCTTTCCGCACGCGCCGCTGCGCGCGGTGAGCATCAACAACGGCATGCGCATGCGCGCCTGGTACGACATCACCGGCGCCGATCTCTCCCGCCGGGCGGATATGGCCGGGGTGCGCCAATCTCAGGCACAGCTCGAGGCCCTGATCGAGCGCGAGGTCAAGCGGGGGATCCGCCCCGAGCGCATCGTGCTCGCCGGCTTCTCACAGGGCGGGGCGATCGCGCTTTATACGGGGCTGCGCCACACCGAGCGCCTGGCCGGCATCATGGCGCTGTCGACCTATCTCATCGCCCCGGATCGGCTCGCGGCGGAAGCGAGCAGCGCGAACCGCGCGGTGCCGATCTTCATGGCCCACGGCAGTGCTGACCCGGTGGTGCGGCTGGAGTGGGCCGAGGCCTCGCGCAGCATGCTCGAAGGCGCCGGTTACGCGGTCGAGTGGCACGGCTATACCATGCAACATTCGGTTTGCCTGGAGGAAGTGCAGGCGATCGGGGCCTGGCTCCGGCGCCTGTCGTCCTAGGGGGCTAGCGCGCGCATGGTGAAGCGCGCACCGTCGTCGGCGACGACGTGAAAACCCAGCCGGGTATAGAGCCGCTGCGCGGGATTGTGCTTGAGCACCAACAGCTCGACGCTGCGGCCTTCCGCCTGCGCGAGCGCGAGCAGGGCGCGGATGACCGCCGTGCCGATACCGCGATTGCGCTCGGCGGCCACGAGCTCGATGTCGCGCAGGAAGAGCTTGCGCCAGTGACGGGTGAGGCTGATGCGACCGATGTCGTGGGGCGTTGGCTCGAGGCGCACGATCAGCGCGTGGCGCCGCGGCGCGTACGTCGCGGCGAAATGGTTACGCTGCCAGTTTTCGTCCCAACCCCACACTGCATCGACATAGTCGCGCATCGCGGAGCGGTGCAGGTCGAACAGGAACGGCTCGTCGCTGCCGCGCGCGGCACGCAGCGCACAAGCGCGAAACGCCTCGGCAGCGGCGAGCGCCGCAGCCAGTTTCTCAATCCACTTTGCCACGCGGCGCCGTCCTTCGCTGCGCAAGCTGCTTGGTTTTGAATCCGCGCCCTGCCAGCGCGTCGCGCAACAGGAATTCGATCTGCGCATTGACGCTGCGCAGTTCCGACTGCGCCAGGCGCTCGAGCGCCGCCCAGACGCTCGGATCGACGCGCAGCAGGAATGCCTTGCGCTCGGCCATCGCCTATGCCGTCAGCCTTGGGCGTCGTGCGGGTTCTAGGGCGACGCTCGAACGGGCCGCTGCGGCACGGCGCTCACCGTGGCGCCCACCCGGCCCGGTCCGGCCTCTGCCCGCGCCACGCCTAGCCCACGCGCTTGCCGGGATGGCCGGAGAAGAGCGCCACCGCCAGCCCTACGCCGGCACCGGCGGCGAGCCCGAGCGGGGTGTTGCCCAGCGCGGTCCCGAGCGCGGTGCCCAGGGCCGCCCCGATCGCTATCCAGGTGCCGGTGCGCTTGCCTCGTACGACGAGCATGATGTTTCTCCTTGGCGCGAAGCTCGCGCGATCAGTTGTACAGCGTGCCGGTGTTGATGACCGGCTGCACTTCGGATTCCGCGCACAGCACGACCATGAGGTTGCTGACCATCGCCGCCTTGCGCTCATCGTCGAGACGGACGACCTCTTTCGCGGACAGCTCATTGAGCGCCATCTCGACCATGGAGACCGCGCCGGTGACGATCTTGCGCCGCGCAGCGATCACCGCCTCGGCCTGTTGCCGGCGCAGCATGACCTGCGCTATTTCGGGTGCGTAGGCTAAGTGCGTCAGACGCGCCTCCTCCACGACGACGCCGGCCTTGTCGAGACGCTCCTGCAGCTCGAGCACCAGTGCGCGGGTCACCAGATCGGCGCTGGCGAGCAACGTCGGCTGATGGGTGCCGGTGGCGCTGACTCCGTTGCCATCGTCGTAGGCGAAGGCCGAGGCGAGGTGCCGCACCGCAGCCTCGCTCTGCAGCTGGACATAGTTCTCGTAGTTGTCGACGTCGAAGCTCGCCTTGGCGGTGTCGGCGACGCGCCAGACGACGACCGCGGCGATCTCGACCGGATTGCCCTGCTTGTCGTTGACCTTGAGTCGCTCGCCGTTGAGGTTGCGCGCCCGCAGCGAGATCTTGCGCCGGGTATAGAACGGGTTGGTGCCGCGCAGGCCGCTGATGCGCGTCGTGCCGCGGTAGCTGCCGAACAGCTGCAGGATCGCCGCTTCGTTCGGCTGTACCGTGAACAGCCCGGCCAAAAAGAGCACGCCAAGCGTTGCGAGAGCGATAAAGAGCAGCACCGTGGTGAGAACGCTGGCCACCGACGCCGGCCGGTCGACAATAAGGCCGTGCACGAGCTGCCAGATGCCCACGGCCATAAGCCCGACGCCGATGGCGAGCGAAACGAACCCGCTCCAGGTGCCGATCGGGCGCTCGCTATGGGCGTTCCGGCCCGGGTTTTCCACTGCGCGTTGCATGACACCCTCCACGTCGTTGCGCCGGTCGCGAAGACGACCGTTAACGATAGCTATATGATATCATTTCAATATTATCCTCTGTCAACCAAACGGGCGCCAAAAAAAAGCGGACGGGGTTGCCGTCCGCTTTAAGAGGGCGCCGTGAACCAAAGCGGCGCCAGGGGGAAAGAAAGGCCTGGCAGGCTAGCCCAGCTCGATTGGAATGAAGATGCGCGCGTCGTCGCGTTGCACCAGGAGAGCGACCGTCTTGCCCGCCTTGTCGACCAGGCTCTTGAGCTGCTCAACGCTCTTGACCGGCGTGTTGTTGACCGCGACGATCACATCGCCCGGCCGCACGCCGGCGCGCTCGGCGGCACCCGCAACATCCTGCACGACCAGGCCGTCGCTCAGGTCGGTACCCCGTTTTTCGTCCGCGCTAAGCGGGCGCACGGCGATACCGAGCTTGGCCTTGCCCAGCGACTCCTTGTCGCTCGCCATGGCGACGGTGGTGTCCTTGAGCTCGCCCACCTTCGCACTGAGCTCCTTGGAGGCTCCGTCACGCCATACCTGGAGCGTCACCTCCGAGCCCGGCTTGAGCGAGGAGACGATCGGCGGCAGATCCGATGAGCGCGAGATCTCCTTGCCGTCGAACTTGAGAATGACATCGCCCGGGCGTAGCCCGGCCTTGTCCCCGGGGCTGCCGTTCTCGACCGAGGCCACCAAGGCGCCGGTTGAGGACTTCAGGCCGAAGTTCTGCGCCAGTGCCTGATTGACTTCCTGGATCGAGATGCCAAGGCGGCCGTGGCTCGCCTTGCCGTCGTGCTGGATCTCGTCCTTGACTTGCATCGCGACGTCGATCGGGACCGCGAACGCCAGGCCCTGAAAGCCCCCGCTGCGGCTGAAGATCTGCGAATTGACACCAATCACCTCGCCTTTGAGGTTGAACAGCGGACCGCCCGAGTTGCCGGGGTTGACCGCGGCGTCGGTCTGGATGAAGGGCACATACGAATCGCCGGGCAGCGAGCGCGACTTGGCGCTGACAATGCCCGCGGTGACCGTATTCTCGAAGCCGAAGGGCTGGCCGATCGCCACCACCCATTCGCCGACCTTGGTCAGCTTCGAATCGCCGATGCGCACGAACGGCAAATCGCGCGCCGCGATCTTCAACACCGCGATGTCAGTCGTCTTGTCGACGCCAAGCACCTTGGCGGTGAATTCGCGCTTGTCGGTCAGCTTGACGGTCACCTCATCGGCACCATCGACGACGTGGGCGTTGGTGAGAATGATGCCATCGGAGCTGACGATGAAACCAGAGCCCACGCCGCGGATCGGGCCGCGCTCCTGCGGCTCAGGGAACTGGAACTGGAACGGCAGGTTGCGGAACATCGGCGGCAGGTCGTCTTGGTCGGGCATCTGCGAACGCGGCATGTGGGCCGTGGTCTTGGTACCTTCCACGACGCTGATGTTGACCACCGTGGGCCCGTATTTTTCGACCAGGCCGCTGAAGTCGGGCAACGCCGCGGTTGGAACGGCCGCCGCAGACGGCGCGATCGGGGTTGGTGCCACGGCCGGCGCGACCGCAGTGGCGGCGCTCGCCGTGTGCAGTGCGACGCGATCGGCGACGCCGACGCCGACGGCAAACGCCGCCGCGATGGCGAGCGCGACTGCGCTGCGTTTGAAGGTATTTGCTTGCATCGCTTGCTCCTTGAAGGGAAATGATCGGGACCGGATTGAAGTCTCGCGTGATGCCAAGTTACGGGCCAAGACTTAAGGCAGACTTAAGCCTCCGCGGCGGGGAAGCGCACGCTCACGCCGAGGCCCGCGCCGTCGATCCCGGGCAACAGCTCGATGCTCGCGCCATGCGCCTCCGCGATACGTTTTACGATGGCCAGGCCCAGGCCGCTGCCGCGCTGGCTCGCCCGGGCAACGGCGTTGCCCGGGAGCTGCCCGCGGTAGAAGCGGTCGAACACCCGCTCGCGCTCCGAGGGGGCAATGCCGGGACCGTTGTCGCGGACCCAGAGCGCGGTGCATCCACCCTGCTCTCCGGTGGCTACGTCGACCCGGCCACCGCTCGGGGTGTATCGCAGGGCGTTGTCGACCAGGTTGCTGAGCAGGGTGCGCAGCGCCTCGCGGTCGCCGCGCACGGTCGTCGCCGGCGCCTCGCTCAAGCCGAGGTCGATCTGCCTTTGCGCCGCCAGCGGCGCGAGCTCCTCGATCACTTCGCGCGCGAGCGGGGCGAGATCGATCCGCTGCGCTGCGCGCTCGCCGCTTTCGACGCCCGGCTCGGCGCGAGCGAGCGTGAGCAGCTGTTCGGACAGCCGCGTCGCGCGTTCCAGACCGGACTTGAGATCGGACAGCGCCCTCAGTCGCTCGACGTCGGTCGTCGCGCGCTCGGCGAGCTGCGCCTGCAGGTGGACTGCAGTGAGCGGCGTGCGCAGCTCGTGCGCCGCGTCGGCGATGAAGGTGCGCTGCGCCGCAAGGGTCTGGCCTAGGCGCTGCAACAGGCCGTTTAGCGCTTCCACCAAGGGTCGCACTTCGCGCGGCAGGCCGCGTTCGGCAAGCGGCTCGAGCTGGGTCGGCGAACGGCGCGAAACCGCGGCCGCGACACGCTCCAGGGGTTGCAGGCCGCGGGCGATGATGAGCCAGATCAACAGCCCCAGCAAGGGCATGACCGCGAGCAGCGGCACGATGGTGCGCAGCGCCATGCTGGCCGCCAGCTCGCGCCGCGCCCGCATTGGCTGCGCAACCTGGATGACCTGGCTACCGGCGAGCGCGCTGAACACACGCCAGTCGCCGCCATCGGTGTGCAGGTTGGTAAAGCCGAGCTGGGCGTGCTGCGGCAGCTCGCGTTGCGGCTGCGACAGGTAGAGCTGCACGCCGTTGCGATCCCAGATCTGCACTACCAGCGCGTCGGCGCCGGCGACGCTGCCCGGCGCCACCGGCGCGGCGGCAAACGGCGCATCGGTCAGCGATGCGACCATCTCCTGCAGCTGGTGATCGAACAGCGCGTTGGCCTCGTCGCGAGCGCGCCAATAGGTGCCGATGGCGGCGACGGCGATGGCGGCGAGCAGGCCGCCCAGAAGCCACGCCAGCAGCTGGCGGCGAATCGACATCATGGGCTTGCGGAAGGGCGGGCAACCATCCAGCCGACGCCACGGACGTTGCGGATGAAATCGGCGCCGAGCTTGCGCCGCAGGGCGTGAATGTGTACTTCGACCGCATTGCTCTCCACCGGATCGCTCCAGCCGTAGAGCTTGTCTTCGAGCTGCGTGCGCGACAGGATCGCCCCGGGACGGGCAAGCAACGCTTCGAGCAGGGCGAACTCGCGCGGCGACAGCGGCAAGTGTTCGCCCTTCAACGACGCCTCGTGCGTGTCCGGGTTGAGCTCGAGCTCGCCGTGCACCAGCCGCGGTCCTGCGCGGCCCGAGCTGCGCCGCAGCAAGGCGCGCAAGCGCGCGGCGAGCTCGTCCAGATCAAACGGCTTGACCACGTAATCGTCTGCCCCCGCGTTCAAGCCGGCGACGCGATCGGCGACTGCATCGCGCGCGGTGAGAATGATTACCGGCCGCGTATCGCCGCGGCGCCGCATTGCGCCCAGCACGTCGAGGCCCATCCGCTTCGGCAAGCCGAGATCGAGCACGATCGCGTCGTGCACGCGTTCGGCGAGCGCCAGCTCCGCGGCACGGCCGTCTTCGACCCAGTCGACGGCAAACCCGTCCTGGCGCAGACCCTGGCGCACGCTCGCGCCGATCATCGCGTCGTCTTCCGCGAGCAGTACGCGCATGGGTTGCTCAGTCCGGGTCTTTCGGCTCGAAGTCGAGCGAGGCGGAATTCATGCAGTAGCGCAGCCCAGTTGGCTGCGGACCGTCGTCGAACACGTGGCCGAGGTGTGCGTCACAGGCGGCGCAGAGAACCTCCGTGCGGCGCATGAAATGGCTGCCGTCTTCCTGCGTGCGCACATTCTCGCTCGCGGAGGGCGCATAGAAGCTCGGCCAGCCGCAGCCGGCGTCGAACTTGGTGCTCGACTCGAACAGCGGCGTGCCGCAGCACACGCAGCGGTAGGTGCCGGCTGTCTCGGTTTGCCAATACTTGCCGCTGAACGGCCGCTCCGTTCCCTTCTGCCGCGTGACCCGGTACTGCTCCGGGGTCAGCTGCGCCTTCCATTCGGCGTCGCCCTTCTTGATCTTGGTCGGCATATGCGTCTCCTCAAGCCCTGCGAAAGTGCGCCCGGCGGGGGATCCGGCCAGGCGTCGGGGAAATCAAAGGTTACCTATATGGGGGCACCAGGCGTTGGAGGCAAAGTCCGCCGTCCGCGTTCCGCGGATGGAAGCGGGCGCACGCTATAATGAACGTTTTGCGCCCTTCCGACCTTGACTGCCGCTCCTTCCGTCGCCGAGCGCAGGACGCTCCGCCGCGATGCCTGGGTGATCGGGCTGGTCGGCTCGGCGCACTGCCTGTCGCACTTCTTCCAGCTCACGCTGGCACCCCTGTTTCCGCTGCTCAAGGCAGAATTCGGTGTCGGCTATGCGACGCTCGGGGCGCTGGTAAGCGTGTTCTATATGGCGAGCGGCGCCTGCCAGTTCGCCGCCGGGTTCGCCGTCGATCGTTTCGGCGCCAGGCCCGTCTTGCTCGGCGGCATCGGGGTTTTGGCCGGAAGCCTGCTCGTTGCCGCCTTCGTTCCAGGCGTTTATTGGCTGTTTCCACTGGTAGCGCTGATGGGCGTGGGCAACGGCGTGTTCCATCCGGCGGACTTCGCCGTGCTCAATGCCAATGTCGACCCGCGCCGGCTCGGACACGCCTACAGCGTGCACGGCATCGGCGGCAGCCTCGGCTATGCGGCCGCCCCGATCGTGAGCTTCAGTATCGGCAGCGCCTTCGGCTGGCGCATCGCGCTGCTCTGCATCGGCAGCGCCGGGCTCTTGGCGCTCGCTGCGTTCGCGACGCGCAAAGATGCTTTCAAGAGCCGCGCGCATGCCAGCGGGCCCCCCGCAGTTCGCTCACCCAGCGTGGCCCTGTTCCTGCAGAGGCCCATACTGCTCTGCTTCGCCTACTTCTGCGTGCTGACGCTGGGCAGCATCGGCATCCAGACCTTCTCCGGCACGGCGCTCAACGCGGCCTACGGCATTCCCTTGGGCGTAGCCACTTCGGCGCTCGCCGCCTATCTCCTCGGCAGCACGGCCGGCATTCTGGCCGGCGGGTTTCTTGCCGCGCGCACCGCCCGTCACGATCGGGTGGCGGCCGGCGGTCTCGCCGCCGGTGCCGCACTCATGCTGCTCGTAGCCGCCGCACCGGCAGTGGCTTTTCTGGCCGTGCCGCTGTTCGCCCTGACCGGGTTCGTGCTCGGGGCCACCGGCCCGTCGCGCGACATGATCGTGCGCAACGCGACGCCACCGGGCGCATCGGGTCGCGTGTACGGCTTCGTCTATTCCGGACTCGATCTGGGCGCGACCATCGCCCCGGTCGCGATCGGCAGCCTGCTCGACCACGGCCTGCCGCGCACGGTGTTCGTGGCCATCGCCGGCGCGATGGCGCTCGCCATCGGCACGGTGCTGCAGGTGCGCCGGCGCCGTGGGCCGCTGCGGCCCGCGGCGGTCGCCGCCGACTAAAGCCTTAAGCGAGGCACGAGGTGGATCTCGGACTGGAAGGCAAATCGGCACTCGTCTGCGCCGCGAGCAAGGGCCTCGGTCGCGGCTGCGCCGAAGCGCTGGCACGGGAAGGGGTCGCCGTGACGATCTGCGCCCGCACCGCCGACGCCGTGCGCCAGGCCGCCGCGGCGATTGGCGCGAGCACCGGCAGGGACGTGCAATGGGTCGCCTGCGACATCACGACCATTGAGGGCCGCGCCGCGGCGCTCGCTGCCTGTCCGCAGCCCGACCTCCTGATCAACAATGCCGGCGGCCCGCCACCGGGCGACTTTCGGGACTGGGATCGCGCGGCGTGGATCCGCGCTCTGGATGCCAACATGCTCACGCCCATCGAGCTCATCAAGGCGACGATCGACGGCATGATCGCGCGCAAGTTCGGGCGCATCGTCAATATCACCTCCTCTGCAGTCAAGGCGCCAATCGACGTACTCGGGCTGTCCAACGGCGCGCGCAGCGGCCTCACCGGGTTCATCGCCGGCCTGGCGCGCAAGGTCGCGCGGCACGGGGTGACGATCAACAATCTGCTGCCCGGACCGTTCGATACCGATCGCCTGCGCAGCAACATCGCGCTGCGGGCGCAGAGCGCCGGCAAATCGACTGAGGAAATCGCCCGCTTGATGCGGGACGCCAATCCCACCGGGCGTTTCGGCACGCCTTCTGAGTTCGGTGCGCTGTGCGCCTACGTGTGCAGCGTGCAGGCGGGCTATCTCAACGCACAGAACCTGTTGCTCGACGGTGGCGCCTATCCGGGGACCTTCTGACATGATCGACCTCTACTACTGGACCACGCCCAACGGTCACAAGATCACGATTTTCCTCGAAGAGAGCGGCGTGCCGTACACCATCCACCCGGTCAATATCGGCAAGGGCGAACAGTTTGAACCGGCGTTTCTGCAGATCTCGCCCAACAATCGCATCCCGGCGATCGTCGATCACGCCCCCGCGGATGGCGGCGCGCCGCTGCCCATGTTCGAGTCCGGCGCAATCCTGCTCTACCTGGCCGACAAAGTGGGGCGTTTCATCCCCACGGCCTGGCGCGCCCGGCTCGACTGCGTCCAGTGGCTATTCTGGCAGATGGGTAATCTCGGCCCGATGGCAGGGCAGAACCACCATTTCGCGCTCTATGCGCCGGAGAAGCTGCCCTACGCGATCGACCGCTACGTGCGCGAGACGGGCAGACTCTACGCGGTGCTGAACCGGCTGCTCGCCGAGCGCGAGTTCATCGCCGGCGAGTACTCGATCGCCGACATGGCGAGCTATCCGTGGGTCCTGCCGGAGCGCCAGCAGCAGAATCTCGAAGAGTTTCCGCACCTGAAGCGCTGGAAGGAAGCCATCAAGGCACGTCCGGCGGTCGAGCGCGCCTACGCCTTGGCCAAGACGATAAACGTCCAGCCCACCGTGGCCGATGCGCAAGCCAAAGACATCCTGTTCGGACAGAGCAAGGCGACAGTCAAGTAACCGCCCAGCTATGCTTTCGCATTGCTATCGACACGCCAAAGCGGATCCGCATGTGCGGCGCATCGATAATCTTGAGATTCACCTCACGCACAGTTGCAATCTCACCTGTGAGAGCTGCTCGCACTACTCCAACTATGGCCACAAGGGGTCGTTGTCGCTCGAAGAGGCGGAAAGATGGATGAGTAACTGGAACAGACGCCTTAGGCCGCGGATGTTCTCCCTTCTCGGCGGCGAACCGAGCCTACACTCCGACCTGGTGGATTTTATGGCTCTTGCACGAAGGAGTTGGCCGCGCACACACCTTCGCCTCGTGACGAATGGCTTCTTCCTGCACCGGCACCCAGCATTGCCCGTATTCCTGCAACGCGACCCGGACGCCGCCATCTACTTGTCGATTCACCATGGCTCGCCCGAGTATCAGGAAAGGATCCTCCCGATCAAAGTGCTGCTCAAAGAATGGGCCTCTCGGTACAACGTTCGGGTACGAACCTACCAGTCTCACAAGAACTGGACCCGACGTTACCAGGGCTCCGGGGCCGGCATGGAGCCGTTCGCGCACGGGAAACCAAGACAAAGCTGGGAAAATTGCCCGGCAAGATTTTGCCCGCAATTGTTCGAGGGGAAGATCTGGAAGTGCCCACCCTTAGCGTATCTGAAACTGCAAGACGCCAAGTACTCACTTTCCACGCGCTGGCAGCCTTACTTGGCCTATGAACCATTGGCGCCTAACTGCAGTGACGATGAACTTAACGCGTTCTTCAGCCGCGAAGAGGAATCCTACTGCAGCATGTGTGCAGCCCGCCCCCAACCCCTGAGGCTTGCCATTCCGCTCGCGTCCATCGGGCGTCGCATGACCACGGTGTCGTAGACCGCGCAGGAAAGCTCCCGGAAAGCTCTTCGCAGTCTCAACGACTGATCGAAGCATGCTCCTTTGTACGAGACACGTGTACGGCGAGTTCGCGTCCGTCTGGGGTGAGAACACGTTGTGTCACAGCTGGGCTATTGGACTGCTGGCTCCAAAGTCGCCTGTCGAGACCTCCGCGGCGATGACTAACGACAACCAAGGTCCCTGGGTCCCCCAGGGATCGTTGACCTGTGTGCCGTGGGAAGAGGTGCCGTCACGCGCGTTACCTGTGCGGATCGATCACGCCAAAGAGCGGTCCGCTCCATCGTACGAGCGCGGGTGCAAAGGTTGCTGCCCAGCAGAGGAAATCGCGGTGGTCTCGCGAGCCAGAGCTTAGCGCTGCACTGAAATGGCGCCGTGCCGCGCCAGGTTCGCCGCGCCGAAGAAACTCTTGTCCTTTGATGGCTAAGCAGCTTGCCTCGGCTGCCCGCCGCAATTCCGCCAGCTCCGCTGCGCCAAAGCAACTCCCCACGCCGGGGAACGAGAACAGTCGGTCAAGGACTTCGTTGAATTCTCGGATGTCCGCTGCAGACTGCGGATCGCTTGCAATACTGCGCATCAAGCTGCTCCGACGCACGCGATATTTGACCAACGGGGCTCGCCCGATGTAGGCGAATTTGTTCTTTATCGCAGCGCCCGCAAGCAAGAGCCAGTCGGCCATGGGGCCTCGGTTTCCTAACCACTCCGCGGGTGGCACCGCCTCTCTACGCAGACAGGCCTGAGAGAGCGTGGAGAGAAACGGGCGTCGGAGGATCGACTGCAAGACATCGCCCTGAGGATGCTTGTTGAGTGCGGCGCTCCACTCCAAACCAAAGGAGCCCCCGTCTTCATTGATGAGGGTCCGCTCACCGTAGGCGACGCCCGCCGCTACATGCTGGTCCAAGAAACTGACGTAGCGGGACAGTGTATCGGGGTATAGACGATCGTCGGCGTCGAGAAACACAATCTTGGGGGCGCTGGTTAGCGAGACCCCTCGCGCACGAGCTACGTGAATCCCGAAATTTTCCTGGCGGACCCATCGAACGCGGGAATCGCGATAGGCCGCTAAGCGGCTTAGGGTCTCATCTGTCGACCCGTCGTCGACGATCATGCATTCCCACTGCGAGGTCGTCTGCGCGCGCACACTCTCGATCGCTTCGCTCACGAAGCGGCCCGCATTGTACGTGGGGATTACAACCGCGACTGCGGGTTTACGCACGAAGACACTCAATTCCGGCGTGCGATCGTCGCGTCCGCAGGCCGGACAACAGAATAGCACTAAGGCGAATGACCGCTTCTTTCGGGGCTTTTCGCGCCGCCGCAAAATGTCTGCAAGTGGGGCAGAAGCAGGCGCCTGTCCAGCGTGCCGCTTGCGCTCCTAGATCGGTCGCCAGAGGGCTAACCGCGACAGTCCGGTGGAGACGAAGGTGACAGTCGTCAGGTGCGGTGCCCGGCGTCAGGCGTCTGCCGCTCCGGCCAGGGCCGTTCGGACTTTCCGTCGAAGATCGCGCTCGCCTCGACGGGCGCGAGCGTCCAAGCGCCGTACGCAAGCTCGGCCTCGAGCTGACCGGGCGCCCAGCCCGAGTAGCCAACGAAGATCCGCAGACCTTCCAGCGGCTTGTCGCGCCCGAGCAACTTGCGCAGCAGTTCCTGGTTGGTGCTGATGTAGATGCCATCGAGAACTTCCGTCGCATCCTCGGGCGCGGCATCGGCTCGAACGAGGAAAGACACCGTCGTGATCTCGACCGGACCGCCAAAGTACACTTTGTCGTCCAGCTGCGCCAGGCCTTTGAGGTCGGGAAACAGACTTGATACGGTGATGCTCGTGGGCCTGTTAATGATGACGCCGGCTGGGGCGGGAGCGATATTGTTCATCACCAGCACGACCGAGTCTTTGAAATTGGGATCAAGCATCTCCGGCTGTGCGACCAGGAGGACCGCGGTCAGCGGCTTCGCGTTGTCGGCGGACGCAGGCCACGACATCGCCAACAGGAGGAGGGGTGCGCAGAGGAGTCGGATCATGGTACGCAAGGGGGGTCGACGCGGCGCTTACATAAGACGCAATGATAACGCCATGCCTCCCCTCGTCGAGGTCTGGCTCAACGCCGCCGTACCCAACTTCGAACGAGGCACAATGCACCGATTAGTGCTTCGCTCCACGCGACGCCATCGCCAGTCCCCGTTGTTGTCGAGCGACGTCGCCCGATGTTAGTCGGGGGAATCCGTACGCAGAACTTCCGAACTGCGCGCGTTGTCTAGAAATCGACCCGCTCCAGTCGCGCCTCGATGTAGGCCTGCTGCTCGGCATCGAATAGGCGCTCGAATTTATCCCCAACGCCAGGACGGATCGGTGTGAGAACGTCAGCCTTCCACGGTTCGTCTGCCGTGATGATGGTACTCGCCGCTTCGGCACGGCAATCGAGCATGCGGCGGCTGAAAGGCAGTCCTGCAAACTGGCATACCTCGCGCACCACTGCCTCCGTGTCCGAGAGCAGCCGCTCGTGGCGAATCACCAACGCCTCGGGCATGGCTAACAGGAGACGGGTATGAGTCGCGGCTCGGTTCCATACCGTGATAGCCCAATCCAGGTCGCGAAACTTAGCCCACCACAGGTCGGGATACTTGCCTGCCATTTCGTATAGAGCCGCGACGTTCTGACGGCCGTCGCGAAGAATACTGACGAATCTCGCACCCGGCACGAGCTCGAGTATCTCGGGTACATAGAGCATATTTTCGGGAGTCTTTTCGACCCACCACGACTTGCCCTTGTCGAGCGCCAGACGGTCGAACACGCCCACCAATCCGTCGACGAACTGAGCGAGCGATTGACTGGGGAGCGGCAGGATTTGCTGCAGATCGAGGCGTCCCAGGTCCTCCAGCAGCGCCATGGCCTGCAGATAGCCCAGTTGCGTACGGAGGTGGACCATGGGAAAGGTCCCGTCGGGCATGATATTGGTTTTCAGAAGGCGGCCAAAGACCGCGGTCTCGGGAAACGAGAGGACCGAGGGATGCGCGGCGAGCAGCGATTGCAGCAGCGTGGTGCCCGACCGCGGGCAGCCAACCACGAACAAGCGGCCCGCTATCTCAGGCGTGACCATGGCAAGAGCAGGTTGGAGTATTTTGCGTAGCGATGGGCAAACCTTCACGCAACCATGACGCCTCGCCGTTGGCGCCGAGCGCAGCTAGCCGTTAGCACCCAGCGCGGGGCGATTGCCGAGTGGACTCGCCATCAGTCCGCACCGAGCGCCTCCCAGCCATCCTTGGGGATTCGCGCAACGATGCGGAATCCGGCCGCGCCGAGCGGCCGGATCACCGCCGCTTCGCCCTCCGCGAGATGGACCTCGCCGGCGACGGCGTGAAAAGGATTGCCATGGCTGACGATGACCAGGTCGGTGCCCGCAGGCGGGGGAGAGGACAAAAGCTCGCGTAACGCCGCATACCGCTCCGTGGCGCCGCCGCTTGCCGGGCCTCCGCGCACCGCCGGGGCCGCGGTCGCGCGGCCGAAGATGAGCCGGGCCGTCTCCATCGTGCGGCAGAACGGGCTCGCCAGCACTTCGCCGATGGGAAGCCCGAGGCGCGCGATGGCCGCACCGATGGCCCGTGCCTCGTCGCGTCCGCGCGCGGTGAGATTGCGCTGCCGGGTGCAGTCCTCGTAGCCGGTCATCTGCTCGTCGCTCTGGCCGAAGTCGGTGGAGGCATGGCGGAAGTAGAGGATTAGGCCGCCGGCTTTGAGCGCGGCCAAGAGTGGGCGGCCGGCGAGCGCCGCGTCGCCCGTCGTCGCGGCCAAAGCATGGCAGCACAGCGCCAGGACGATCCAGCTCGCCAGCGCGCGCAGCCGGCGTGCGCCGCTGAATGAGGCCCTCCTCGTCGCCGCGGCGCGCATCGGGACCGACGCCATGGCGCGCTTCAGTCGGCGGCGCGCGAAATGATGGGGAGTGCCGCCGCGCCCGCCACCGCCGGATCGTCGTCGCAGGCGAGGTCGCCACCGGGCACCGCTATGCCGCCGGCGTGGATCGCCGCGAAGTCGCGCAGCGTGCGGTCGAAAAGATGGGTGGTGACGACGTTGCCGAGGGCGTTGAAGATGCTCTCGCTGCGCCCGGGGTATCGGCGTTCCCACTCGCGCAGCATCGCGCCGACCTGCGTGCGTTGCAGGTTCTCCTGCGCGCCGCAGAGATTGCAGGGGATGATCGGAAATCCCATCGCCTCGGCGTAGCGCGCCAGGTCGCGCTCGCGCACGTAGGCGAGCGGCCGTATGAGGACATGCTTGCCATCGTCGGAAACGAGCTTCGGCGCCATGGCCTTGAGCTTGCCGCCGAAGAACAGGTTCAAGAAGAACGTGGCCACGATATCGTCGCGATGGTGCCCGAGCGCGATCTTGGTTGCGCCGATCTCCGTCGCCACGCGATAGAGCGCGCCGCGGCGCAGGCGCGAGCACAGCGAGCACATCGTCTTGCCCTCGGGAATCAGGCGCTTGACGACGCGGTAGGTGTCCTGTTCCTCGATCCGAAAGGGTACCCCGCGCGCGGCGAGATAGCGCGGCAGAACATCGGCGGGAAAGCCAGGCTGCTTCTGATCAAGGTTGACGGCGATGAGCTCAAACGGCAGTGGCGATCGATCCTTGAGCGCAAGCAGGATGTCGAGCAGGCCATAACTGTCCTTGCCTCCGGACAGGCAAACCATCACCCGGTCCCCGGCCTCGATCAGCGCGAAGTCGGCGATGGCTTGCCCCACCAAACGCCGCAGGCGTTTGCTGAGCTTGTTGGTCTCGAAATCCGCGCGCCGCGCCGCGCGCGTGGTGGGCGCGCTGCGGGCGAGGATCGGCGCGGCGACGTCCACGCAACGAGCGCCGGGTCAGGCGCCCGGCTTCGGCGCGGGCGCCGCGTCCCGCGCGCCCATGCCCAGCGCAATGCGCGCGACGCCGCAGAAAATGATCTGGAAGCCGACGAGGTAGCCGATCAGGACCAGCGATTCCAGCGGCCAGCCGATGGCGATCAGGATCGCCAGCGCGATCGATACGATGCCATTGGCGAGCAGCCAGCCCCAGCCCTTGTGCGGCTTGAGCCGAAACGCCAGGACGATCTCGACCACTCCCGCCACGGCCAACAGCGCGCCGACGAACAACGCGAGTGAGGCCGCTCCCGCGATGGGATTGCCGACGAGTAGGAAGCCCAAGAGAAGGTAGAGCACGCCGACGAGCAAGCGCCATCCGAATTCGGGTTCGGCGCGCGTCTTGATCGCGATGGCGACGGCGATGACGCCGGCGATGAGGGCGAACCAGCCGACATACAGCGCGGCGGCGACCGCGGCGACGACCGGATAGAGCAGGGCGGCGACGCCCGCAATCAGCAGCAGGACGCCGAGCGCGAGGGACCATCCTGGCGACAGCCTCGGGGAAAACGATGGCCGATTTTGGGTTGCCGTGCTCATGGGTGCCTCCCTGGCGTTGCGCCCCGCAGTCACCGGCGTCGGCAGAGCGGCACCAGCGGCACCGGCGGCACCGGCGCCCGTTGCGGTGAACGCGATGGTAGCATAGCGGGCCTTCGCCATGCGCCGCCGGCGCGCAAATCGCGGCTCTCCGCCGGCCAACTCGTTTCACCCAACTGTCATGCTCAAGATCAGCCACGGCTTCGACGCCGGCGCCATCGAGACGATCGCTGCCCAGCGCGCGGACGACCTGCGCGTGCACATACGCGCCGACTCGCACGCCGAGTTCCGGCAATGGTTTTTCTTTCGCGTCCAGGGCGTGCGCAACCAGCTCTGTCGCATTCTTTTCGAGAACGCTGGCCAGTGTACCTATGTCGACGGTTGGCCCGGCTACCGCGCGGTCGCCTCCTATGATCGGCAGCAATGGTTCAGGGTTCCGACAACCTTCGACGGCGCGACTCTCGCGATCGAGCACCGCCCCGAGCGCGATTCGG
Source organism: uncultured beta proteobacterium (assembly GCA_963763625.1). Taxonomy (GTDB): domain Bacteria; phylum Pseudomonadota; class Gammaproteobacteria; order Burkholderiales; family Casimicrobiaceae; genus PALSA-1003. Next base: position 806,368 of record CAVXPH010000006.1, read on the forward strand.
TGTGGTACGCGTATTTCGAGCCCTACTCGTGGGAGCGTCATCTGCACCTACTGGGTCGTGTCGAGGATTCGCCGCTCTCGCGGGTGCGCGATCTGGGCAGTACCGTGGAAGGCCGGGACATGAATCTGGTGACCATCGGCACCCCCGGGGCGGGCAAACGCTCGCTGTGGGTGATCGCCCGCCAGCATCCGGGCGAAACGATGGCCGAATGGTTCGTCGAGGGCATGCTCGACCGCCTGCTGGAGCGCAACGATGCGGCCGCCCGTACGCTGCTCGCCCGGGCCGTCGTGCACATCGTGCCGAACATGAATCCCGATGGCGCGGTGCGTGGCAACCTGCGCACCAACGCCGCCGGCGCGAACCTCAATCGCGAGTGGGGGGCACCGAACGCCGAGCGCAGTCCTGAGGTGTTGCAGGTGCGCTCCGCCATGCACGAGACCGGTGTCGATGCCTTTCTCGACGTGCACGGCGACGAGAGTTTGCCTTACGTCTTCGTCGACGGCTGCGAGCGGCTGCCGGGATTCACGCCCAAGCAGGACGCGCTGCAGCGCGGGTTCGTGGCCGCGTTCAAGCGCGCGAGCCCCGACTTCCAGGACGTGCATGGCTATCCCGACGACAAGGACACCAAGATCAACCTGACGCTTGCATCGAAGTATGTGGGGCACGCCTTCGGCTGCCTCGCGCTAACCCTCGAGATGCCGTTCAAGGACAACGCTGACCTGCCCGACGAAGCAGTCGGCTGGAGCGGCGAGCGCAGCCGCCGCCTGGGCGCCGCCGCCGTCGAGCCGCTGCTCGCCGTGCTGCCCGACCTGTAGGGCGCCTTCGCCGGGCATTTGGCGCTAAGATGGGCGCGAAGGGAGAAGCGCAATGCAGACGCTGGTGGTGGCTAACCCCAAAGGCGGCAGCGGAAAGACGACGCTCGCGACCAATGTCGCCGGCTGGCTAGCCGGACGCAAACAACGCGTCGTGCTGGCCGACCTCGATCCGTTGCGAGCGGCGTCGGAATGGCTGCAGCGGCGGCCGAAGCTTTTCCCGGCCATCGGCGGCTGGACCCCTGACGGTGGCAAGAAGGATCTCAAGAGCGACCTGCCGCACTGGCTGGTGATCGACACCCCCGCCGAGTTGCACGGCGAGGCGCTGCGCGACGCGATGCGCCGCGCCGATGTGTTGCTCGTGCCGGTGTCGCCGAGCGCGTTCGACATGGGCGCCACGCAGCACTTCCTCGACCAGATCAGCGACTACAAGGTGGTGAAGAAGGGCGACGTTGCCATCGGGCTGGTAGCCATGCGGGTCGACGCGCGCACCAACAGCGCGGGCGAGCTCGAAGAGTTCCTCGAAGGTTGCGGCTACCCCTTAGTCGCGCACCTGCGCCAGACCCAGGTCTACGTGTATTGCGCCCGCGACGGCCTGACCGTGTTCGACCTGCCGCGCTCGCGCGCCGAGCAGGACTGGGAGCAATGGCGGCCGCTGACGCGCTGGATCGCGCGCCAGAGCGCGGTGAAGAACAGCTGAATCAGCGTCGGCGCAGGGGAGCAGGCACCCAATCGCGCCTAAACGGCCAACCCGCCTGCAATGCAAGCCAGAGCCCGTTCGCGACGATGACCGCCATGCCCAGCGCCGACCAGCGATCGGGCAGTTGGCCAAAAATCGCGAACCCGTAGAGCGTCGCCCAGATTATCTGCAGGTAGGCGAACGGCGTGAGCAGCGACGCCGGCGCAAGCAGGTAGGCGCTGATCACAAACCAGTGGCCCAACCCCGCGAACAGGCCCAAAAGAAGGAACAGCGCCGCTTCGTGGAGCGTCGGCGCGCCAGCATGAAGCTGCCAGGGTAGCGCGAGCGACAACCCAACCGTGCCCACCAGCGCGCTGTAGACGAGCGTCGTATAGGCGTTCTCGCCGGCGAGTTTGCGCGTCATGAGGAAATAGAATGCGTTGCAAAGCGCGGCGACAACGAGCAGCAGCGTGGCGGGATGAAAGATCGCCGATCCGGGCCGGACCAGGATGAGGATGCCCATGAAGCCGGCGACCGAGGCCACCCAGCGGCTGCGTGTGGGCCGCTCGCCGAGCAGCGGGCCGGACAGGACGATGACAAAAATCGGCGCCAGAAAGGTGATCGCCGAACCTTCGGCCAGGGGCAGGTAGCGCAACGCCCCGAAGAAGCACAGCGTCGCGGTGAGCAGAAACGCCGAACGCAGGAACTGCAGCGCGGGATGGCGCGTGCGCCAGAATCCGGGACCAATGCGCTGCCAGGCGAACGGCGTCACCACCAGCATCTGCCCCGCATACCGCGCCCAGACCACCAGGAACAGGTCGTGATCGCGCACCAGATACTTCGCCGTCGCGTCCAGCGACGACAGGCACAGCCCGGCGAGCAGAAACAGCGGCAGCGCGCGGCGAAGCGGGTTGCTGTCGGGCATGCGTCCCCAGCGCAACTGCCCTGCTTCCCCGCGCGCTACGCCGACGCGGGAAACGTTGCGGCCTGCCGCCGCGCTCTCACGCCGCCAGAAGCTCGCGCAGGACGAACGGCAGAATGCCCCCGTGCAGGTAGTAGTCGACTTCGATCGGCGTATCGATGCGCAACAGCACCGCGACCGCCTGCTTCGAACCGTCCCGGCGATGAATCGTCAGGGTCACGTCCATCTGCGGCCGGACCCCCGCCTCCACACCGGTGAGATCGAATGTCTCATCGCCCACGATGCCGAGCGAGGACACGCTGTCCGCGCCTTTGAACTGGCAGGGCAGCACGCCCATGCCGACCAGGTTGGAGCGGTGGATGCGCTCGAAGCTGCGCGCGACGACCACCTTGACCCCGAGCAGCTGCGTGCCCTTAGCCGCCCAGTCGCGCGAGCTGCCGGTGCCATACTCCTCGCCGGCGAAGACCATCGTCGGCGTGCCGCGGGCGATGTAGGTCATCGCCGCTTCGTAGATCGAGTTTTGCTTGCCCTCGGGCTGCAGGATTGTCACCCCGCCCTCGACGCGCGAGCCGTCGGCTTTGGGCGCCAGCATCAGGTTCTTGATGCGCACGTTGGCGAACGTACCGCGCATCATCACCTCGTGGTTACCGCGGCGTGAGCCGTAGCTGTTGAAATCGGGTACCGCGACGTCGTGCTCGAGCAGGTAGATGCCCGCCGGCGAGGTTGGCTTGATCGCGCCGGCCGGGCTGATGTGATCGGTGGTTACCGAATCGCCGAAGATGCCGAGCGCGCGCGCGCCATGGATGTCGTGCGCGGTGCCGGCGTGCATGGTGAAGTCCTTGAAGAAGGGCGGCTCGGCGATATAGGTCGATCGATCCCAGGCGTAGACCTGACCTTTCGACGTCGGGACGCTGTTCCACAGCGGATTGTCCTTGGTGAAATCGCTGTACAGGCGGCGGTAGGTCGCCGGATCGGTGGCGTACTGCATCACCGCGCCGACTTCCTGCGTCGTGGGCCAGATGTCGCGCAGGAACACCGGCTTGCCGTCGCGGCCGTTGCCCAGCGGTTCGGAGGTCATGTCGATGTTCGCCCGGCCAGCAATGGCGAAGGCGACCACCAGCGGCGGCGAGGCGAGAAAATTGGCCTTGATGTTGGGATGAATGCGCGCCTCGAAATTGCGGTTGCCCGACAGCACCGCCGCGCAGACCAGATCGTTCTGTGTGATGGCTTCTTCGATGGCCGGGTCGAGCGGGCCGGAATTGCCGATGCAGGTCGTGCAACCGTAGCCGGCAAGGTAGAAATTAAGTTTCTCCAGCTCGGGCAGAAGCCCGGCCTTCTCCAGATAGTCGGTGACCACGCGCGAGCCCGGGGCCAGCGAGGTCTTGATGTGCGGCTGGACCGAGAGGCCCTTGGCCGCAGCCTTCTTCGCCAACAGCCCTGCGGCGAGCAGCACGCCCGGGTTGGAGGTGTTCGTGCACGAGGTGATCGCGGCGATCAGCACGTCGCCGTTGCCGACATCGATCGGCTTGCCCTGCAGCGCCGGTACACGATTCGACGTGGGCCGGTTGTCGACCATCTCCACCACGTCCAGCGGATGACCATTGTTGGGCAGTTGCAGCGAGTTGTCGCTGACCTGGGGCACGACTTTGACGAGCTTGGTCTCGTAGCGGCGGCCCAGCTTCTCGGCGGGCTGATTGAAGCCGTTTTCAACCACCGGCTTTGAAAAAAGGGTGTTGAACGAGTCCTTCATCTTCGGCAGCGGAATGCGATCCTGCGGCCGCTTCGGGCCGGCAAGGCTGGGAACGACGGTGGAAAGGTCGAGTTCGTGAGTCTGCGAGTAATCGATCGCGCCAGCCGCGGGCATGCCGAACAAGCCCTGGGCGCGGAAGTAGGCCTCGAAGTTTGCGATTTCCTCCTGCGTCCGGCCGGTGCTGATGAGGTAGTCGACGGTCTTGTCGTCGACGGCGAAGAAGCCCATCGTCGCCCCGTATTCGGGCGCCATGTTGCCGATGGTGGCGCGATCCGGAACCGGCAGCGAGGCGGCGCCTTCGCCAAAGAACTCGACGAACTTGCCCACGACCTTGGCCTTGCGCAGCATCTCGGTGACGACGAGCACCAGGTCGGTGGCCGTCACGCCTTCGCTGAGCCGGCCCTTCAGGTGCACCCCCACGACGTCCGGCGTGAGGAAATAGACCGGCTGCCCGAGCATGCCGGCTTCGGCCTCGATGCCGCCGACGCCCCAGCCGACCACGCCGATGCCATTGATCATCGTCGTGTGCGAATCGGTGCCCACCAACGTATCCGGATAGGTGATTCCGTCCTTCTGGTGCACCCCGCGCGCCAGGTATTCGAGGTTGACCTGATGCACGATGCCGATGCCCGGCGGCACGACCTTGAAGGTGTCGAACGCCTGCATTCCCCATTTCATGAACTTGTAGCGCTCGGCATTGCGCTGGAATTCAACCTTCATGTTCAGGTCGAGGGCATTCTTGGTACCGTAGTAGTCGACCTGCACCGAGTGATCGACGACCAGATCGACCGGTACCAGCGGCTCGACCACCTTCGGATTCTTGCCCATGCGCTGGGCGACGCCGCGCATGGCGGCGAGGTCGCACAGAAGGGGCACACCGGTGAAGTCCTGCAATACCACCCGGGCGACGACAAACGGAATCTCGGCGCTGCGCGCCGCCTTGGGGTCCCAGCGCGCGAGCTGGCGCACGTGCTCCTCGGTAATCTTCTTGCCGTCGCAGTTGCGCAGCACCGCTTCGAGCACGATGCGGATCGACACCGGCAGGCGCGAGATTTTCCCCAGGCCGGCCTGTTCCAGCGCCGGCAGGGAATAGTAACGGCCGGTCTTGCCACCGGCGATGGGAAACGGCTGCAGGCTCTGGTAGAGGTTGTGTGCCATGAGCGTTCCTTATTGGCTCGGTACGGTGTCTTTGCCCGGGGTGCCCGTCGGCGCGGGCGCACCGTCCTTCTGACTTGGAGCCGGTGAGCCGGCCGGAGCGCTCGAGGACGCGGGCGCGACGGTCTTCTTACTTGGAGCCGGCGAGCCGGCCGGAGCGCTCGAGGACGCGGGCGCGACGGTCTTCTTACTTGGAGCCGACGAGCTGGTCGGAGCGCTCGAGGACGCGGGCGCGACGTTCTTCGTACCCGCTGGCGCCGGCGCTCCACCCGGCGTCCCGGCCGGCGACTTCGCGTTGCTGTGCTTAGCCTTTTTCTTGTCGCTGCCGTCCGCGTTGGCTCCCCTGGCCGGCGGACCGTGCACCAAACCGCTACTGTCAATCTTCGCCCCTGTATCGAGAAGGGTCTCGCCCGGGTGCAGCCCTGGCGGGCACGGTCCGGTCCACTTGGCGGTGAACCGGGCGTGACCTGTGGCTGCGCCGGCGAGCGGCGGAGTGTAGGTTGACTTGCTCTCGACGGTGTATGCCGAATCGAAGTTGCCGCTGATCAGTGCATGCGTCTGGGCGGTGCTGGCGCGCAACGTGCACGTCGCGTCGACGACCAGCGTGTCGCCGTCATGGGAAAGCTTGTTCGTCTTGCACACCTCGCCGCGCATGCCTTCTGCAAGCTGCAGCAGCGCCTCGTCGCTCGCTTTGTCGACGCACAACTGGCCGCGCCGCGGTTGGTCTTGGGTGTAGGTCGACGTGCGGGTAATTTCCCACACGCCGGACTTGCGCTTGGGCACGTCCTGCGCCCAAACGAGGTTGGTGGCGAGCAGGGCAAGAAGGAGCAGCGTGGATTGGCGCATGAGTCGAGTCTCTTTGCGAGTGGACATGAACTAGATGACGAAGCGGTCGACGAACGCATGGACTGCGGTGGCGGAAAGCTGCTCCGGGTCCTGCGCCAGCTCGAGGATAGCTTGCTGTTGCTTCGCCGGAAAGCGGCGGGCCAGGTTGGTCTTGAATTTCTCCAGTAGCAGCGGAATGCCTTCGCTGCGCCGGCGGCGATGCCCGATCGGGTACTCGACGACGACCTCGTCGAGGCGGGTGCCGTCGTTGAATTCGACCCCGATGGCGTTGGCGATCGAGCGCTTGTCCGGGTCGAGGTAGTCTTTGGAAAACTGCACCTCTTCGACGCATTCCATCAGCGCGCGCAGCCGGTCGATGCGCGCGTCGGCCGCGACGCTGTCCTCGTAATCGGCGGCGGTGAGACGGCCGAAGATCAGCGGCACGGCAACCATGTATTGCAGGCAGTGATCGCGATCGGCAGGGTTTGCAAGCGGGCCTTTTTTGTCGATGATGCGCAGTGCGGACTCGTGGGTGCGGATGGTGATGCGGCGGATCGCGTCGAGGCGAGCGGAAAGCCTGGGGTGCAACGCCATCGCACATTCGACCGCGGTCTGGGCGTGGAATTCCGCCGGATAGGAAATCTTGAACAGGACATTTTCCATCACATAGCTGCCGTAGGGACGCGACAGGACCAGGGGCTTGCCCTTGAACAGCACGTCGTAGAAGCCCCAGGTCTTCGCCGTCAGCACCGACGGATAGCCCATCTCTCCCTTGGCGACCATCAGCGCCAGGCGTACCCCGCGCGCGGTCGCGTCGCCGGCCGCCCAGCTCTTGCGCGAGCCGGTGTTGGGCGCATGGCGGTAGGTGCGCAGCGACTGGCCGTCGACCCAGGCCTGCGACAGCGCGTCGATGATCTCGGCGTGGGAAAGGCCGAGCATCTGGGCCACGACGGCCGTGGTGGCGACCTTGACCAGCACCACGTGGTCGAGCCCGACCCGGTTGAAGCTGTTCTCGAGCGCGATCACGCCCTGGATTTCGTGCGCCTTGATCATCGCCGTGAGCACGGCGTGCATCGTCAGCGGCGGTTTGCCCGCGGCCACCGCGGTGCGCGACAGCCAGTCCGCGGTGGCGAGAATGCCGCCCAGGTTGTCCGAAGGATGGCCCCATTCGGCGGCGAGCCAGGTGTCATTGAAGTCGAGCCAGCGGATCATGGCGCCGAGGTTGAACGCGGCCTGCACCGGATCGAGCTGAAACTGCGTGCCCGGCACCTTCGCTCCGTGGGGCACGACCGTCCCTGCAACGATGGGCCCGAGGAGCTTGGTGCAGGCGGGATAGGATAGCGCTTCGAGTCCGCAGCCGAGCGTATCGAGCAGGCAATAGCGCGCCGTGTCGAAGGCTTCCTTGCTCGTCACCGCGTAGCCGCTGACGTAGTCGGCGATGCCAACCAGGACCTGGTCAGCCGGTGGGCGCGCGTTGGCGGTCGCGGCGGCCACGCTCATTCCCCTGGCTTAGCGCCGGCAGGCGTCTTGTCCGCCGGGGTCGGCGGCGGCGCCTCGGGCGCGGCACCGGCGCTATAGCCGGCCACGCGCCAGCGCCCGTCTTCGAAGGTCAGCAGGACGGTTTCGAGGATCGGCGGCGCGTCGGCAAAATGGCTCAAGTACGCCACCGTGACGTAATTGCCCGTGGGCGCGCCGCGCACGCTGGTCGCGAATTCAGCGCGCTGCAGTTCCCGCCCGGCGGGCTTGCCCAAGTGCTCCCGCGGCGCGCGGATATCGCCCGTCCAGTCTTCCAGGCTGCTGCCCCGCTGCATGACTGCCGCCAGGCCGTTCCAGGCCTCGTCATAGTGGCCAAGGTCGAGCGCTCCGAGCCAGGCGGCGGCTTGCTCTGTCGCGGCGCTGACCTGCGCCACATGGTCGGCGGGCGCATCCGCGCAGGCCATGCGCCAGGGCAGCGCGGCGGCGAAGGCCACGCACCCGGCGCGCAGCGCCCAACGCAGCGCCTGGCGCATCATCGACGCTGCGCCCGGGGCACGAACGGCAGATCCTCCGGGCCGACGTAGTTGCCCGAGGGGCGGATGATCTTGCCGTCGGCGCGCTGCTCGATCACGTGCGCCGACCATCCCGCGGTGCGCGAGATGACGAACAGTGGCGTGAACATGGTCGTGGGCACGCCCATCATGTGGTAGCTGACCGCGGAGAACCAGTCGAGGTTGGCGAACATGTTTTTCGCCTCCCTCATGGTCTGTTCGATGCGTTCCGCGATGGCAAACATCTTCAGGTTACCCGCCTCGGCCGAAAGCCGGCGCGCCACTTCCTTGATTACCCGATTGCGCGGATCGCTTACGGTGTAGACCGGGTGCCCGAAACCGATCACGACTTCCTTCGCCGCGACGCGGCGGCGGATGTCCGCCTCGGCTTCCTCCGGCGTCGCGTAACGCTGCTGGACTGCGAACGAGAACTCGTTCGCGCCGCCGTGCTTCGGCCCGCGCAGCGCACCGATTGCCCCGGTGAGCGCCGAGTAGAGGTCCGATCCGGTTCCGGCGATCACGCGCGCGGTGAAGGTCGAGGCATTGAACTCGTGCTCGGCGTAGAGGTTGAGCGAGGTATGCATCGCCCGCACCCACGATGCCGGCGGCGGTCTGCCATGCAACAGGTGCAGGAAATGGCCGCCGATCGATTCGTCGTCGGTTTCGACCTGGATGCGCTTGCCCGTCCGGGTCCAGTGATGCCAGTAGAGAAGCATCGACCCCTGCGAGGCCATCAGGCGATCGGCGATATCGCGCGCACCGCTCTCCCCGTGCCCGTCGTGCTCCGGCAGCAACGCGCCCAGAACCGAAACCGCGGTGCGCATGACGTCCATGGGATGCGCTGCCGCCGGGATGCGCTCGAGGGTCTCCCGCAGCGCCTCGGGCACGCCGCGCAGCGTGGCGAGCTTCGCCTTGTAGGCCGAGAGCTCGGCCAAGGTAGGCAACTTGCCATGCACCAGCAGGTGAGCGATCTCCTCGAATTCGCAGCTGTCGGCGATATCGAGGATGTCGTAGCCGCGATAATGCAGGTCATTGCCGGTGCGCCCGACCGTGCACAGGGCCGTGTTGCCGGCGATGACACCCGACAGGGCGACCGATTTCTTCGCTTTCGGGGCGGCGCCGGTCTCGGGCTGGTCGGGGTGCACGCTCATGAGCTGCCCCGGGCAAAGAGCGCGTCGAGCTTCGCCTCGTAGGCGAGGTAGTCCAGAAACTCGTAGAGCTCCACCCGCGTCTGCATGCTGTCGAGCAGCGCCTTTTGCGTGCCGTCCCGGCGCACGGTCCGGTAGACGGCGAGCGCGGCCTTGTTCATGGCCCGAAACGCCGACAGCGGGTAGAGCGCGATGGCGACGCCCGCGCTGGCAAGCTCGGCGACGGTGTACAGCGGCGTCTGTCCGAATTCGGTGATGTTGGCGAGCACCGGCACCTTGACCGCGTCGACGAAGCGCCGGTACATCGCAAGCTCGGTGATCGCCTCCGGAAAAATCATGTCGGCGCCGGCCTCAACGCAGGCGCGAGCGCGCTCGATGGCAGGCTCGAGCCCCTCCACGGCGAGCGCGTCGGTTCGGGCCATGACCACAAAACCGGCGTCGGTCCGGGCGTCGACGGCCGCTTTGATGCGGTCGACCATCTCCGCCTTCGACACCAGCTCCTTGCCCGGACGATGTCCGCAACGCTTGGCCCCGACCTGGTCCTCGATGTGCATCGCCGCGGCGCCGAACTTGATCAGCGACTTGACGGTGCGGGCGATATTGAAGGCCGAGGCGCCGAATCCGGTGTCGACGTCAACTAACAGCGGCAGACTGCACGCGTCGGTGATCCGGCGCACGTCCGTGAGCACGTCGTCGAGGCCGCTGATGCCCAGATCAGGGACGCCAAGCGACCCGGCGGCGACCCCGCCACCGGACAAGTAGATGGCGCGGAAGCCGGACTTCTGGGCAAGGATCGCGTGATAGGCGCAGATCGCGCCGGGCACCTGCAGCGGCGCTTCCGCCGTGAGCGCGGCACGAAAGCTAGCCCCCGGGGAAAAGGTCGTCATGGGTTCGTTCCCGGCGCGGAGGCACGCGGCGCAAACCACGCCGCGGCGGCCGCCGGCATCGCCGCCCCGGCCGCATGCGCCTGCTGCAGCAAGTCCCAGCAGTAGCGATACGAGGCGCGATCATAGAGCTTGCCGTCGTGACGGATCGGGCCCCAAGCGGCTGCCTGCGCGGCGGCGAGCACTGCCGCGGCAGTTTCGAGTGCGGCGGGGTCGGGGCGGAAGGCGCGCACGATCGGCTCGATCTGCGACGGATGGATGCTCCACATGCGCAGGAAGCCGAACTCGTTTTTCGCCCGCGTCGCGTCGGCGTGCACCGCCTCGGCATCGTCGAGGGCAAGCGTCACGCCGTGGGCGGGCACCACCGCGTGGGCGAGCGCCGCGGCCGCGACTTCGCACTTGGCACGGCGCAGCAGCGGATGGTCGAATTGTCCCGGGCTTTGCATTGCCGATTCGGGAATCGCACCGTGGTGGGCGCTGACGAAATCCAGTGTACCGAAGTCCAAGCTGACCACGCCGGGGAGCGCGGCGATGGCCCAGGCATCATGCACCGCCGCCGGAGTCTCGATCATGACGCAAACCGGTATCGTCCGCCGCACGCCCGCCCGCAGCGCTTCTTCGCGCAGCGCGTGCAGAAAGCGCTGCACATCGGCGGCGGCATGCACTTTGGGCAGCGTCAGGAACGCGATCCGTGCGCCCGCCCCGCCGATCAGGATGTCGAGGTCGCTGCGCCACGCCGGGTGGGTGAGATCGTGGATGCGTGCGCCGACCCGGCCGAAGGCGTTGTCCGTGCCGGCGATCAGTGCGGCCATGGCCTTGGCATGCGCCCGTTCCTCGCCCAGCGGTGCGCCGTCCTCGCAGTCGCACGCCACATCGAACACCGGCCCGAGCGTGCGCTGCAGCGCCAGCGCTTTGGAGAGGTGGCGCTCGCTGCCGGCGTAGTGGACGCACGGCGGCAGGCGCGGCAGCGCCGGTGCGGCGTCGTACAGCGCGGCGGAAGGATGCAGCGTGCGCGTCATGGCTTCACTCCGGCGCTCCGGGCGCAACCTCTGATCTTGCGCCGCGCGTGCCGTGCTCACGCGAGGAGCGACGCGACGCCCGCGCGCTCCTCTTCCAGCTCTTTGAGCGTCGCGTCCATCCGTTCGCGCGAAAACGCATCGATTTCCAGTCCCTGCACGAGCGTGTACTCGGCGCCAGTGGTGGTGACCGGAAAGCCGTACATCACGTCGCGTGGAATGCCGTAGCTGCCGTCGGAGGCCACGCCCATGGTCACCCACTTGCCGTGGCTGCCGAGGAGCCAGTCGCGGACGTGATCGATCGCGGCGTTGGCGGCCGATGCCGCCGAGGACAAACCGCGCGCCTCGATGATGGCCGCGCCACGCTTGCCGATCGTGGGGATGAACACGTTGCGGTTCCAGTTCTCGTCGTTGATCTTGGCCTTGAGCGAAGCACCCTCGGCCGTGGCGAAGCGATAGTCCGGATACATCGTCGGGGAATGGTTGCCCCAGACAATCAGGCGCTCGATCGCGCCCACCGCAACGCCTGCCTTCGCCGCGAGCTGCGACAGCGCGCGATTGTGATCGAGCCTGAGCATGGCGGTGAAGTGCTGTCGTGGCAAAGACGGTGCCGAGCGCATCGCAATGTAGGCGTTGGTATTGGCCGGGTTGCCGACCACGAGCACCCTGACGCCGCGGTCTGCAGCTGCATCGAGCGCTTTGCCCTGGGCGATGAAGATCTTGGCGTTTTCGAGCAGCAGGTCCTTGCGTTCCATGCCCGGGCCGCGCGGCTTGGCACCGACCAGCAGCGCGACCTCGGCGTCCTTGAAGGCGAGATTCGGGTCGCCGCTGCCGCTCATGCCGGCGAGCAACGGGAAGGCGCAATCCTCGATTTCCATCATCACGCCCTTGAGCGCGGCCTGCACCTTGTCGATCGGTAACTCCAGCAACTGCAGGATCACCGGCTGATCACTGCCTAGCATCTGGCCGCTGGCAATGCGGAACAGGAGGCTATACCCGATCTGGCCGGCAGCGCCGGTGACCGCTACGCGGACGGGCTTCTTCATCAAGGGCTCCTGGCGAGCATGGCTGTGGCGAATCAGGGCGGTCCGGGCGATCCATCCGGTCGGGGCAGGCGAACTCAAGGCGCCGGCACATTGCGCACCCGCGTCCGGTCGCGCCGATCGGCGTCGCGATGCGCATGTTACGGCGCTCGCCGCGGGGTGTCGAGTCCGGAATCACCGTGCATGCGTGCACGCCGCGGCGAGCGGTTTCGCGGTGGCGGCGGTGTCGCGATTGCCTGTATAATTTTTGCCGTGCACCAACCACCGGGCGGTATTGCCTCCTCGCGCCGAGATTTGCTATGTCCGTTCTCGAGCGACCCGTGACCAAGCGGCGTCCGGTCTACTTGAACCTGGTGCGCATCCGTCTTCCGCTGCCAGGCCTGGTGTCGATTCTGCATCGGGTGAGCGGGGCGGCGCTGTTCTTTGTCGGCCTGCCGCTCCTGCTCGTTGGTGTCGAGCGCAGCCTCGCCTCGCCCGAGGCGTTCGATGCCTTCCGCTCCGCCCTGTCGACGCCGCTCGCAAAGATCGTGCTGATCGGATTGATCTGGGCTTATCTGCACCATTTCTGCGCAGGCATCCGCTTCCTGCTCCTCGATGTCCAGCGGGGAATCGAACTCGAGCCGGCGCGCCGGTCGAGCGTGGTGGTGCTCGTCGTAAGCCTGGTGCTGACGTTACTTGTCGGGATCCGGCTGTGGTGAAGCGCATCATCGTCGGCGCGCATTACGGGCTCAAGGATTGGCTCGTACAGCGCATCACCGCGCTCGTCATGGTGCTCTATACCCTGCTCTGGCTGACGATCGCCGGGGTCGAAGGCGGGGTCGACTACACGCTCTGGCAGGCGCTGTTCGCCAACCCCGCGTTTCGCGTTGCAACGATGCTCTTCTGGCTGGCGCTGCTCTGGCACGCCTGGGTCGGCATGCGCGACATCTGGATGGATTATCTCAAGCCGACGGCACTGCGCCTGACGCTTGAAACGCTGACCGTTTTGATCCTGCTCGCCTACGCCGTCTGGCTGCTCGATTTGCTCTGGGGACCGCGGTGAGCGAGTCCAGGCGCGCGCTTGAGCGCAGCGTTGCAGCGCACGCCAGCGCGCGTTGCCCGCGCCCGATGGCGGTAGCGAACGGGACCGGTCGGAGGGGGCGGACGCAATGAATCCTGCGCGACGCCAATTTGACGCTCTCGTCGTCGGTGCGGGGGGCTCGGGCATGCGCGCCTCGCTGCAGCTCGCCCAACACGGCTTATCGGTCGCGGTGCTGTCGAAGGTGTTCCCGACGCGTTCGCACACCGTTGCCGCGCAGGGCGGCATCGGCGCAGCGCTGGGCAACATGAGTGAGGATCACTGGCTCTGGCACATGTACGACACGATCAAGGGCTCCGACTGGCTTGGCGACCAGGACGCGATCGAATACATGTGCCGCATGGCGCCAGAAGTCGTCTACGAACTCGAACATTTCGGGATGCCGTTCGACCGTAACGCCGACGGCACCATCTATCAGCGTCCATTCGGCGGGCATTCGGCGAATTTCGGCGAAAAGTCGGTGCAGCGCGCCTGCGCCGCGGCCGACCGCACCGGCCACGCCATGCTGCACACGCTCTATCAGCGCAACGTCCGCGCACACACCCAGTTCTTCGTCGAGTGGATGGCGCTCGACCTCATCCGCGACGCCGACGGGGTGGTGCTGGGCGTGACGGCGCTGGAGATGGAGACCGGCGAGGTTATGATCCTGCAGGCGAAGGCGACGCTGCTCGCTACCGGCGGCGCCGGGCGCATCTTCGCGGCGAGCACCAACGCCTTTATCAATACCGGCGACGGTCTGGGCATGGCCGCACGCGCGGGCATTCCGCTCGAGGACATGGAGTTCTGGCAGTTCCATCCCACCGGCGTCGCCGGTGCCGGCGTGCTGATCACCGAGGGCGTGCGCGGCGAGGGCGGCATCCTGCTCAACAGCAACGGCGAGCGTTTCATGGAGCGCTACGCGCCCAACCTCAAGGACCTGGCCTCGCGCGACATCGTGTCGCGCTCGATGGACCAGGAGATCAAGGAGGGCCGCGGCTGCGGGCCGAACAAGGACTACGTGCTGCTCAAGCTCGATCACCTCGGGCCGGAAGTGATCATGAAGCGGCTGCCCTCGATACGCGAGATCGCCATCAAGTTTGCCAACGTCGACCCGATGCGGGAGCCGATCCCGGTCGTGCCGACGATCCACTACATGATGGGCGGCATACCGACCAATATCCACGGCCAGGTCGTGGCGCCGGCCGGCGGGGACCCCTCCGCCGTGGTCGAGGGCCTGTACGCGGTGGGCGAGTGCGCCTGTGTGTCGGTCCATGGCGCCAATCGGCTGGGCACCAACTCCCTGCTCGATCTGCTGGTGTTCGGCCGGGCGGCCGGGGCGGCTATCGTCGCGCAGGGCCTCGACCGTGTCGCGCACAAACCGCTGCCCGCGGCTGCAGCCGCGGCCTCGCTCGCCCGCCTCGCCCGCCTCGATGCCGCGACCTCGGGCGAGCAGGTCGCCGACGTCGCGCACAGCTTGCGCCGGACGGTGCAGTCACACTGCGGCGTGTTCCGCAACGCCGAACTGTTGCGCGAAGGCGTGGTCAAGATCATGGAGATCGAGCAGCGCGTCGGGCAGGTGGCGATCAAGGACAAGAGCAAGACCTTCAATACCGCGCGCGTCGAGGCGCTTGAACTCGACAATCTGATCGAGGTCGCCAAGGCATCGATCGTGTCGGCCGAGGCGCGGCAGGAGTCGCGTGGCGCCCAGGCGCGCAGCGATTTTCCCACGCGCGACGACGCCAACTGGCTCAAGCACACCCTCTGGTACCGCGACGGCAACCGCCTCGCCTACAAGCCGGTCAACCTGAAGCCGCTTTCCGTCGATGCCTTCCCGCCGAAGGCTCGCACCTATTAGGATCGCCCGGGCATGAAATTCCGCATCTACCGCTACAACCCCGATCAGGACGCCGCGCCGCACCTGCAGGATTACGACGTGGCGCTCGATCCGCACGACCGCATGCTGCTCGACGCGCTGATCCGAATCAAGGTGCACGACGATACGCTCTCGTTCCGGCGCTCCTGCCGCGAAGGGGTCTGCGGCTCCGACGCGATGAACATCAACGGTAAGAACGGGCTCGCCTGCATCACCAACCTGAGGGAGCTCACCGAGCCGGTCGAGCTGCGACCGATCCCCGGGCTGCCGGTGATCCGCGACCTGATCGTCGACATGAGTCAGTTCTTCAAGCAATATCATTCCATCAAGCCGTATCTGGTCAACGACACGCCGCCGCCGGAGAAGGAGCGACTGCAGTCGCCGCAAGACCGCGACGAGCTCGACGGCCTCTACGAGTGCATTCTCTGCGCCTGCTGCTCGACGGCCTGCCCCTCCTTCTGGTGGAATCCGGACAAGTTCGTCGGCCCCGCCGGGCTGCTGGCGGCCTACCGCTTCATCGCCGATTCGCGCGACCTGGCGACCGGCGAACGCCTCGACAACCTCGACGATCCGTACCGGCTGTTCCGATGCCACACCATAATGAATTGCGTCGACGTCTGCCCGAAAAACCTCAATCCGACCAAGGCGATCGGCAAGATCAAGGAGCTCATGGTCAAGCGGGCGGTGTAATCCTCGCCCCTTGCCCCCATCTGGGTAACGCTGGGATCGTGCCGCACTGAGCGCAAGCCATGGCCTCGCGTGTCGAGCTCAATCGCCTGCGCTGGCGCTGCCGGCGGGGAATGCTGGAGAACGATCTGGTCCTCGCGCATTTCCTCGAGGCGCGCGGTGATGGCCTCTCGGCGGAGGAAATCGCGGCTCTCGAACGGCTGCTGGAACTAAGCGACAACGCGTTGTGGGACTTGCTATCGGGCCGGCAATTAGCCTCGGATGCGGCGGTAGCGCCGCTGCTGGAAGCGCTGCGGGCCGTGCGTGCATGCGAGGATGCGCCGCCGTCGGATGCATCCGTTTCTGACTCAGCCTGGGAGTAATAGCTCATGACCGACCACACCGCCACCCTGAGTTTCAGCGACGGATCGCCATCCGTCACCTTTCCCCTGTTGCCCGGCACCATCGGGCCGGAAGTAGCAGACATCCGCGCGCTGTACACCAAGACCGGCAAGTTCACCTACGACCCGGGCTTCCTGTCGACCGCGGCCTGCGCATCGACGATCACCTATATCGACGGTGACAAGGGCGAACTGCTCTACCGCGGCTACCCGATCGAGGACCTCGCGGTGCATTGCAACTTTCTCGAGGTCTGCTTCCTCTTGTTGCGCGGGGAACTGCCGACGGCGGCGGAAAACAGCCAATTCGTGCACACCGTCACCCAGCACACGATGGTGCACGAGCAGATGAACCAGTTCTTCCGCGGCTTCCGCCGCGACTCGCATCCGATGGCGATGCTGGTCGGCGTCGTCGGTTCGCTGTCGGCGTTCTATCACGATTCGCTCGACATCACCGACCCGTGGCATCGCGAGGTGTCTGCGATCCGCCTCATCGCCAAGCTGCCGACGCTGGTGGCGTCGTGCTACAAGTACACCCTCGGGCAGCCGTTCGTGTATCCGCGCAACGAGCTCTATTACACCGCGAATTTCATGCGCATGATGTTCTCGGTGCCGTGCGAGGAATACAAGGTCAACGACGTGCTGGTGCGCGCCCTCGATCGCTTCTTCATCCTGCACGCCGATCACGAGCAGAACGCCTCGACCTCGACGGTGCGTCTCGCCGGATCGTCCGGCGCCAACCCGTTCGCGTGCATCGCCGCCGGCATCGCCTGCCTGTGGGGACCCGCGCACGGCGGCGCCAACGAGGCGGCGCTCAACATGCTCGAGGAAATCGGCGACGTGTCCAAGATCGGCGAGTTTATCCGGCGGGTCAAGGAAAAGAACTCCGGGGTCAAGCTCATGGGCTTCGGGCATCGGGTGTACAAGAATTACGACCCGCGCGCGAAGCTCATGCGCGAGACCTGTTACGAGGTGCTCGAGGATCTGGGCCTGCACGACGATCGGCTGTTCAAGCTGGCGATGGCGCTGGAGAAGATCGCGCTCGAAGACGACTATTTCGTCAAGCGCAAGCTCTATCCCAACGTCGATTTCTACTCCGGCATCGTGCAGCGCGCGCTGGGCATTCCAGTCGGCCTGTTCACGGCCATCTTCGCCCTGGCGCGGACCGTCGGCTGGATCGCGCAATGGAACGAAATGATCTCCGATCCGGAGCAGAAGATCGGCCGCCCGCGGCAGCTCTACACCGGGGCCACGCGGCGCGACGTCAAGCCGATCGCGCAACGCTGACCGATATCCCTGAACGACGAGGCTACCCGCCATGATGGATCAACTGCGCGCCACATCAACCCTGTTCGGCAGCAATGCCCCGTTCATCGAGCAACAGTACGAGATCTACCTCGCCGACCCCAACGCAGTGGGTGCCGACTGGCGCGCATATTTCGACCAGTTGCGCGACGGCGCCTCCGACGTCGCCCACGCGCCGGTCATCGACTCCTTCATCCAGCTCGCGAAAAGCCGCCGCCTGGCCGCGCCGATGGTCGATGCGCAGGCCATGCACAAGCAGGTGCTGGTGCTGCGGCTGATCAGCAAGTACCGCACGCTCGGGGTGTTCCAGGCCGACCTCGACCCGCTCAAGCGCCACGAGAAACCTTACCTTGCCGATCTGGACCTCGCCACCTACGGCTTCAGCGATGCCGACAGGGAAGCGGAATTCAACATCGGCTCCTACCGCGGCGCGCCCGGCGGCGGCGACCGGATGCGCCTGCGCGACCTGATCGCGGCGCTGCAGGAAACGTACTGCCGCACTTTCGCCACCGAGTACATGTACATGTCGGACACGCCGCAGAAGCGTTTCATCCAGGAGCGCATCGAGCCGCTGCGATCGCGGCCGGTCTACTCGCCGGAGTTCCGCCGCCATATCCTCGAGCGCCTGACCGCGGCCGAGACGCTCGAACGCTACCTGGGCACCAAGTATGTCGGCCAGAAGCGCTTCTCGGGCGAGGGGGGAGACAGCATGATTCCCATGCTCGACCACCTGATCCAGACCTCGGGCGCCGCCGGGGTGCAGGAGATGGTCATCGGCATGGCCCATCGCGGTCGGCTCAACGTGCTCGTCAACACGCTGGGCAAGATGCCCGCCAACCTGTTCGCAGAATTCGAGGGCAAGTCGGCGAGCGACCTTTCCGCCGGCGACGTCAAATACCACCAGGGGTTTTCCTCCGACGTGGCCACCCCCGGCGGACCGATGCACGTGACGCTGGCGTTCAATCCGTCGCACCTCGAAATCGTCGACCCGGTCGTCGAGGGCTCGGTGCGTGCGCGCCAGCATCGGCGCAAGGATGGGACCTTCGACCAGGTGATGCCGGTGCTCATCCACGGCGACGCGGCGATTGCGGGCCAGGGTGTGGTGCAGGAAACGCTCAACCTGTCGCAGACGCGCGGCTATCGCACCGGCGGGACGATCCATATCGTCGTCAACAACCAGATCGGCTTCACCACCTCCGATCCACGCGACACCCGTGGCACGCTCTATTGCACCGACGTGGCGAAGATGGTCGAGGCGCCGATTTTCCACGTCAACGGCGACGATCCGGAAGCCTGCCTGCTGGCCATCGAGATCGCCATCGAGTTCCGGCGGAAATTCGATCGCGACGTGTTCATCGACCTGGTTTGCTTCCGCCGCCAGGGTCACAACGAAGCCGACGAACCGATGATCACCCAGCCGCTGATGTACAAGGCGATCCGCGAGCATCCGGGCACGCGCCCGCTCTACGCCCGGCGCCTGGTGGCCGAGGGGGTGATCACCGCCGACGCCGCCGAGGCGATGATCGCCACCTACCGCACGGCGATGGACAAGGGACTGTCAACCAACACGACCGTGCTGTCCAACTACAAGCCGCCGTTTGCGGTCGACTGGACGCCCTTCCTGGGCAAGCACTGGACCGACGCGGGGCAGACCGCGGTGCCGCTTAAGACGCTCAGGTCGCTGGCGCGCAAGGTAACCGACGTGCCGGCGAACTTCAAGCTGCATCCGCGGGTGGAGAAGGTCATCGCCGACCGCCGCGCCATGGGCGAGGGCGAGCTGCCGCTCGACTGGGGCATGGGCGAGACGCTCGCCTACGCGAGCCTGCTCGACCAGGGCTACGGCGTGCGCCTTTCCGGCCAGGATTCGGCGCGCGGGACCTTCTCCCACCGCCACGCGGTGCTGCACGACCAGAACCGGGAAAGGGCGGACGAGGGGATCTGGATCCCCCTGCAGCACGTCAAGGAAGGCCAGCCCGACTTCGAGGTCATCGACTCGGTGCTCTCCGAGGAGGCGGTGCTCGGCTTCGAGTACGGTTACGCGACCTCGGAGCCGACTAGGCTGGTGATCTGGGAGGCGCAATTCGGCGATTTCGCCAACGGGGCGCAGGTGGTCATCGACCAGTTCATCGCCGCCGGCGAGGTCAAGTGGGGGCGCATCTGCGGTCTGACGTTGCTCCTGCCGCACGGCTACGAAGGGCAGGGGCCGGAGCACTCGTCGGCGCGGCCGGAGCGTTATCTGCAGTTGTGCGCCGAGCACAACATGCAGGTCTGCGTGCCGACGACGCCGGCGCAGATCTTCCACCTGCTTGCGCCGGCAGATGGTGCGCGACTTCCGCAAGCCGCTCATCGTCATGAGCCCGAAGAGCCTGCTACGGCACAAGGCTGCGGTGTCGGCGCTCACCGATCTGTCCGAGGGGCGGTTTAATACCGTGATCGGCGATGCGGAGAAGCTCGTGGCCAAGAACGTGCGCCGGGTGGTGGTCTGCAGCGGCAAGGTGTACTACGATCTCACCGACTTTCGGCGCGCGAGCAAGATCGCCGACATGGCCGTGGTACGCCTCGAGCAGCTGTATCCGTTCCCGCACCTCGACTTCAAGGCGCAGATCGCGAAATACCCGAACGCGAACGAGGTCGTGTGGTGCCAGGAAGAACCGCAGAATCAGGGCGCTTGGTACCGTTTGCGTGCCTACCTGCGCAGCGACATCGAGGAAAAGCAGCTGCTGGCTTACGCTGGCCGCCCGATCTCGGCCTCGCCCGCCGTCGGCTACGCCTCCAAGCACCTGGCGCAGCAGCAGCAGCTGGTCGCCGACGCGTTTGCGCCGAAGCTCGCGTCCGGCGAGATGATCACCGCGCATTGATGTGCGCCAACCCCTAAGCAGGTAGAGAAGAAGCGTCCACCATGGCGATCGAAGTGAAGGTGCCGGTGCTGCCGGAGTCGGTCGCCGAAGCGACCCTGGTCAACTGGCACAAGAAGGTCGGCGACGCCGTCAACCGGGACGAGAACCTGGTCGATGTCGAGACGGACAAGGTGGTGCTCGAACTGCCCGCGCCCGCGGCAGGGGTTCTGACTGAAATCAGGAGGCCCGATGGCGCGACCGTGGTGGCGCAGGAGGTCATCGCCGTGATCGCCCCGGCGGCCGTCGCCTCGCCGCCCGCGCCGGCGGCGCCAGCCGCGCCAGCGGCGCCGACATCCGCGGTGGCGGCTGCTGCGCCTGTCGGCGCCCTGCCCGCTGCGCGCAAGCTCATGGCCGAGCAGAACCTGAGCCCGGCCGAGGTCGCCGGCACCGGCCGCGGCGGTCGCATCACCAAGGGCGACGTGCTCGCCGTGGTGGAGACGAAGGGCGAGGGCGGCAAGAGGGCTGGCGCACCGGCACCGGCCGCCCCGGTCCCCCCCGCGCCGGCGCCGGCCGCGCCGCCCCCAGCGCCACCGCAGGTCGCTCTGTCTGCCGGCCTGAGCGCCCGGCCCGAGCAGCGCGTGCCCATGTCGCGCCTGCGCCAGCGCGTCGCCGAGCGGCTGGTGGCCTCGCAGGCGACCGCAGCGATCCTTACCACTTTCAATGAAGTCAACATGGCTGCGGTGATCGAGTTGCGCAACCGGTACAAGGATCGGTTCGAAAAGGAGCACGGCGTCAAGCTCGGCTTCATGGGTTTCTTCGTCAAGGCGGCGGTGCACGCGCTGAAAAAATTTCCCCTTGTCAACGCATCGATCGACGGCACCGACATCGTCTACCACGGCTATTTCGACATCGGCATCGCGGTCGGCAGCCCGCGCGGGCTGGTGGTGCCGATTCTGCGCGACGCCGACCAGCTCACCATCGCCGAGATCGAGCAGCAGATCGGCGATTTCGGCAAGCGCGCGCAGGAGGGCAAGCTGACTGTCGAAGAGCTGACCGGCGGCACCTATACCATTTCCAATGGCGGCGTGTTCGGCTCGCTGCTGTCCACGCCGATTATCAATCCGCCGCAGTCGGCGATCCTCGGCGTGCACGCGACGCGCGACCGAGCGGTGGTCGAGAATGGACAGGTCGTGGTGCGGCCGATGAACTACCTGGCGCAGTCCTACGACCATCGCATCATCGATGGCCGCGAGGCAGTGTTGTCGCTGGTGGCCATCAAGGAAGCGCTGGAAGACCCTGCGCGCATGCTTCTGGACCTGTGATCGCGCGGCACGGACAATTGCGTGGCTGATTCATTTGACGTCGTCCTCATCGGCGCCGGTCCCGGCGGCTACACCGCCGCCATTCGCGCCGCGCAACTCGGCTTCAAGACCGCGTGCATCGATGACTGGACCACCGCCGAGGGCAAGCCAGCGCCCGGCGGCACCTGCACCAACGTCGGCTGCATTCCATCGAAGGCCCTGCTGCAGTCGTCAGAGAATTACGAGGACGCGGGGCACGCCTTCGCCGCGCATGGCATCGAGATCCAGGGCCTGTCCGTGGACGTTGCTCGCATGCTTGCGCGCAAGGACAAGGTCGTGCGGCAGAATAACGACGGTATCGTCTACCTGTTCAAGAAGAACAAGGTGACGTTCTTCTCCGGGGTCGGCAGCCTGGTCGGCGGCGCGCCCGGTGCATGGCAGATCAAAGTGGTGGGAAAAGACGCCGCTTCGCTCACGACGAAAAACGTCATCGTCGCCACCGGCTCCAAGCCGCGGCCCTTGGTGGTCGACGGCCGCGCCGTGCCGTTCGACGGCCGGCTCATACTCGACAACGACGGCGCGCTCTCGCTGGGGACGGTCCCGAAAAAACTCGGCGTCGTCGGCGCCGGCGTCATCGGCCTCGAGATGGGCAGCGTCTGGCGCCGGCTCGGCGCCGAGGTCACGCTGCTCGAAGCCCTGACGGTATTTCTCGGCGCCGCCGACGAGCAGGTCGCGAAGGAGGCGTGGAAGCTGTTCACCCGGCAAGGGCTCTCGATCGTGCTCGGCGTCCACATCACCGGCGTCAGCGTGGGGAATGGGGTGGACGTCGCGTACAACGACGGCGAGGGCAAGGCACAGAACGCGCATTTCGACCAGCTGATCGTGTCCATCGGCCGCATTCCCTATACCGGCGCACTCGGTGCGCAGGCGGTCGGGCTCGCACTCGACGAGCGCGGCTTCGTCGCCGTGGACAGCGACTGCCGGACAAACCTCGAGGGCATCTGGGCGATCGGCGATGTCGTGCGCGGCCCGATGCTCGCGCACAAGGCCGAGGACGAAGGCGTGGCGGTGGCCGAACGCATCGCCGGCCAGCACGGCCACGTCGACTTCAACACCGTGCCCTGGGTGATCTATACCGCGCCGGAAATCGCCTGGGTGGGCCAGACCGAGCAGCAGCTCAAGGCGGCCGGTGTCGCCTATCGCGCCGGATCGTTCCCCTTCACCGCCAACGGCCGCGCCCGGGCAATGGGCGAGACCCAGGGGTTCGTCAAGTTGCTCGCCGACGCCAAGACTGACCGCATCCTCGGCATGCATGCCATTGGGCCGATGGTCTCGGAACTGATCGCCGAAGGCGTGGTGGCGATGGAATTCGGCGCGGCAAGCGAGGATATCGCGCGCATCTGTCACGCCCATCCATCGCTGGCCGAAGCAGTGAAGGAAGCCGCGCTCGCAGTGGACCGGCGTACGATCAATTTCTGACGGCGACCCGAGGCGAGCGGCGCGACGCGACATGAACGACGCCACGCCATCCCCCACCAGCTCCCGCGGCGCGCTGCTGCGGCGTCTCGAGCCAGAGCTCGCCCGCAGGCATATCGTCCTCGACCCGGCGCAGCAGGCGGCCCTTGCACGCCTGCAACGGCTCTACGACGAGCTGGTGGCCTTCAAGAGGGCGCGGGCGTCGCTGCTGCAGCGCTGGCTCAACCCGCCCGTGCCTCCGCGCGGAGTGTACCTCTGGGGCGGCGTGGGGCGGGGGAAGAGCTTCCTCATGGACGCCTTCTACCTTGCCGTGCCGATCCGGCGCAAGACGCGTGTGCACTTCCACGCTTTCATGCGCGATGTGCACGAGGAGCTCAAGACGCTCAAGCGTGAGGAGGACCCGCTCTCCGCGGTGGCGGCGCGCCTGGCGCGTCGCCACCGTCTGGTGTGCTTCGACGAGTTTCACGTCTCCGACGTCGCCGACGCGATGATCCTCGGCCGGCTGCTCGCCCGGCTCTTCGACCTGGGTGTGGTATTCGTGATGACCTCGAACTATCGACCCGACGATCTGTACCCGGACGGCCTGCAGCGGCAGAATCTATTGCCGACCATCGCCCTGCTCAAGCGATCGCTGGACATCGTCGAGGTCGATGGCGGCACCGATTACCGCCTGCGCGAGCTCGAGACCGAGCAGTGTTACTACACGCCCCTGACCGAGGCGGTCGAAGCGGCGCTGGCGACCCGCTTCGAGCGCCTGCGCGCGGGCGCGGAGGAGGAGCCGCGGCTGATCATCGGATCGCGTACGGTCTGGGCGAGAAAGCGCGCGGGGAGCCTGGTATGGTTTGATTTCGAGACCCTGTGCGAGGGCCCGCGCTCGCAGCTCGACTACCTGGAGCTCGCCCGCCGCTTTGCCGTCGTGTTTCTCTCCGGCGTGCCCCGGATGACCCCCGAGATGGGCGACGCCGCCCGGCGCTTTGCCTGGCTCGTCGACGTGTTCTACGATCATCGGGTAAAGTTACTGCTGTCGGCGGCGGTCCCGGCCGAGGAGCTCTACCGGGAGGGACCGAACAGCCAGGAGTTTCCGCGCACCGCGAGCCGTTTGATCGAGGTGCGCACCCGTGAATACATGGCATTACCACATCAGGCGGGCACACCCGTCGCTACCACGGCACCCTGAGGAGGACCCAACCCATGCACCGCTTCAAGGCCTACCGCACGTTCGAAGACGATAAAGTGGTTTCCAGCCGCTTTGTCGAGATGACTGAAGACGATCTCGATCCGGGCGACGTCATCGTCCGGACCAAGTACTCGACCATCAATTACAAGGATGCGCTTTCGTCCAGCGGCGCGGGCAGGATCATGCGCAAATTCCCGACCGTCGGTGGCATCGACATGGCGGGGACCGTCGAGAGCTCCGCCGACCCGCGCTTCCGTCGCGGCGACAAGGTCATCGTGCATGCCTACGACTTCGGCGTGGCCCATGACGGCGGCTACGCCGAATACGTTCGCGTCCCGGGCGATTGGATCGTGCGCCGCCCCGAAGCCATGACCGCGTTCGACGCGATGACGCTCGGAACCGCGGGGTTCACCGCGGCGCAGGCGATCATGATGATGGAATACAGCGGGCTCAAGCCCGAAAATGGCCCGGTGGTGGTGACCGGCGCGACCGGCGGCGTGGGCAGCGTCGCCATCGAGATTCTGGCCAAGATCGGCTATCACGTGGTCGCGATCACCGGCAAGGAAACGGGGACGGCGTACCTGCTCGGGCTGGGCGCGAAAGAGGTCCGGCTGCGGCAATCGATCGATCTCACCGCCATACGGCCGCTGGAGAAGGCGACATGGGCCGGGGCGATCGACAACCTCGGTGGCGACATCCTGGCGTGGATCCTGTCGAGCATGAACATCGGCGGCACCGTGGCGTCGGTGGGACTCGCGGGGAGCGCGAAACTCCACACCACGGTGATGCCATTCATCCTGCGTGGCGTGCAGCTGCTCGGCGTCGACAGCGCCAATTGCCCGATGGAACTGCGCCAGGCAATCTGGAACAAGCTGGCCATCGCCTGGCGGCCCGACGGCGTGCACGATTCGGTGCGCACCATCGACTTCGACGAGCTGCCGACGCATTTTGACGCCTACCTCAAGGGCCTGGTGCGGGGTCGGACGGTAGTCCGGATCGCGGCCGATACGCACCCCTAGCCCCTGCGGCTACCGGCCGCTTGCTGCGCGCCTGGCGTGGCGCCGCTCGGCGAAGCCGAGCCCCACCGCTTCGTCGGGCCGGAGCATGCCGCTGCCGGGAGCGGCGTAGAAAAGGCCTTCCCCATGACGAGCTATCGCGAGGTGCACCGCCAGTCGCTCACCGATCGCGACGCTTTCTGGCGCGAGCAGGCCACACGCATCGATTGGCAAACGCCGTTCGAGCAGGTGCTCGACTACAGCCGGCCGCCGTTTGCGCGCTGGTTCGTCGGCGGACGCACCAACCTCTGCCACAACGCGCTCGATCGCCACCTCGCGGTCCGTGGCGACCAGCCGGCGCTGGTCTATATCTCGACCGAGACCGGCGACCGACGCACCTACACCTACCGCGAGCTCTGGGCGGCGGTGAACGACTTCGCCGCCGTGCTGACCGCGCACGGCGTCGCGCGCGGCGACCGCGTACTCATCTATATGCCCATGATCGCCGAGGCGGTGATCGCGATGCTCGCGACGGTGCGCATCGGGGCGATCCATTCGGTGGTGTTTGGCGGCTTCGCGGCGACGAGCCTGGCCACGCGTATCGACGACGCGCGGCCGAAGGTCATGGTTACCGCCGACGCCGGCATGCGCGCGGGCAAGATCGTTCCCTACAAGCACCTGGTCGACGAGGCGTTGCAGCTGGCAGCCCACCCGCCGGCCAAGGTCATCATCGTCGACCGCAAGCTCGACCCCGGCCATGCGCGCGTCGTGGGCCGTGACCTCGACTACGCCACACTCGAGAGCGCGCACCGCGGCGCGCAGGTGTCCTGCGCGTGGCTCGAAGCTTCGGAGCCTTCCTACATCCTGTACACCTCGGGGACCACCGGCAAGCCGAAGGGCGTGCAGCGCGACACCGGCGGCTACGCGGTGGCGCTTGCCGCTTCCATGCACGACATCTTCTGCCTCGCCCCTGGGGAGACGATGTTCACCACCAGCGACGTCGGTTGGGTCGTCGGGCACTCCTACATCGTCTATGCGCCCCTGATCAACGGCTCGACGACGATTCTCTACGAGGGACTGCCCATTCGCCCCGACCCCGGTATCTGGTGGCAGATCGTCTCCGAGTACCAGGTGCGCACCATGTTCAGTTCGCCGACGGCAATCCGGGTGCTCAAGAAGCAGGACCCGGCGTACATGACGAAGTACGACCTGTCCTGCCTGCGCTACCTGTTTCTCGCCGGCGAGCCGCTCGACGAGCCGACTGCGCGCTGGGCCTCCGAATCGCTCGGCGTCCCGATCGTCGATCACTATTGGCAGACGGAGAGCGGCTGGCCGATTCTCTCCGCGCAACCCGGTATCGAGGATACGCCGCGCAAGTTCGGCAGCCCGTCCTTTCCGGTGTGCGGTTACGATGTCTGCCTGCTGCACGAATCGACCGGGGCCGAGGTCGGCGTCAACGAGAAGGGCGTGCTGGCGATCGTGCCGCCGTTGCCGCCCGGGTGCATGACGACCATCTGGGACGACGACGAGCGCTTCGTGCAGACCTATTTCTCGACCGTTCCCGGACGCGAAGTGTATTCGACGTTTGACTGGGCGACGCGCGACGCCGACGGCTATTACTTCATGCTCGGCCGTACCGACGATGTGATCAACGTCGCCGGCCACCGTCTGGGGACGCGCGAAATCGAGGAGGCAGTGCAGGCACACGCCGGGATCGCCGAGGTGGCGGTGGTCGGTGTGCATGACCCGCTCAAGGGCCAGATCCCAGTCGCCTTCGTTGTCGTGCGCGATCCGGCGCGCGTCGCGACCGCCGAGGGGGTCGCGCATTTGCGCCGCGAAGTGATGGATACGGTCGACCGCGAGCTGGGCGCGATCGCGCGTCCCGGTGCAGTACATTTTGTGACCGTGTTGCCGAAGACGCGCTCGGGCAAGCTTCTGCGGCGCTCGATCCAGGCGCTCGCCGAGGGTCGCGATCCCGGCGATCTCACCACCATCGAGGACCCCAGCGCGCTCGACCAGATCCGCAGCGCGCTCGCCGCTCAACCGCGCTAAACTGCGCCTTTCCTGCTCGATCCCCACCCTTGTCCACCGTCACTCCGGCTGCCCCGCCGCATGTTCCGCTGGCGCGTGTCACCCGCGGCGAGGCCATCGACAGCGTCCACTACGGATCGATCGCGGTCGTCGATCGCGACGGGCGGTTGCTCTTTGCCGCCGGCGACCCGCAGTACCTGACCACGACCCGCAGCGCGCTCAAGCCGCTGCAGGCGCTGCCGTTCGTCGCCGGCGGCGGGATCGAGCATTTCGGCTACACCCCGGAGCAGGTCGCGTTGCTCTGCGCGAGCCATTCCGGCGAGCCGCGGCAGGTGCAGGCGGTCGCCGACATGCTCGAGCGCGCCGGGTGTACGCCGGAGCAGCTGCAGTGCGGCGTGCATCCGCCGCTTTTCTACGCCGCGCGCGAGGAACTGCCGCCGGCGGGCGCCACCTTCACGCCGCTGCAGCACAACTGCTCGGGCAAACACAGCGGCATGCTCGCCTACTGCCGTCAACACGACCTGGCGCTCGATTCGTACCTCGCCTTTGATCACCCCTTGCAGCAGGCGATCCGGACCGCTGTCGCCTACATGGCCGGTGTCGAGGAGCGTGCACTCGTCGCCGGCATCGACGGTTGTTCGGCACCGAACTATGCGCTGCCGCTCGATCGGCTTGCCTACGCCTTCGCGCGGCTGGTGACGCTGGACGACCAGGGACGCTACGGGGCGGCGCCGCGCACGCTCGCCGCGGCCATGAGTGCGCACCCGGACATGGTGTCCGGCGAGGGGCGCAACGACCTTATCCTCATGCGCGCCGGCAACGGCGACTGGGTGACCAAAGTCGGCGCCGAGGGGGTGCAGGCCATCGGCGTGCGCAGCCGTGGTTGGGGTATCGCGCTTAAAGTCGTCGACGGCAACGCCCGCGGCTTGCATCCGGCGACCGTCGCCGCGCTCGACCTCTTGGGGTTGCTTGATGCGCAGCAGCAAGCGGCGCTCGGCGCATGGCGCGAGCCGATTATCCGCAATTACCGGGGCCTGATAACCGGGCGCGTGGAGCCGGCGGTACGGTTGCAGCGCCTGGGCTGACTGCGCCGGGGCCGAAAACCCTGCCGGCAACTGAACTTACCGCTCGGCCGGCGGTCCAGAGCAGCAGGCATCGTGCCGCGTGGCTGCCACGAGTGCCCCGCAGGGGTCGGCTATACTCCTAGCGGGTGCCGCGCTCACCTGACCGGGTGTGGCGAGAACAACGAGATGACTCAGGGGCGGCCCGCGGATGGGTGACCGCGAAGTTGATCAGCAGCTCGTGGAGCGTGCGCAGCGTGGCGACAAGCATGCTTTCGAGTTGTTGGTGCTGAAGTACCAGCGCAAGCTGGCGCGGCTGCTGTCGCGATTGGTGCGCGACGCCGGGGAAGTCGAGGACGTGACGCAGGAGGCGTTCATCAAGGCCTACCGCGCGCTGCCGAGCTTTCGTGGTGAGAGTGCGTTTTACACGTGGTTGTACCGTATCGCGATCAATACCGCCAAGAACTACTTGGTCGCGATGGGGCGGCGGGCGCCGACTTCGACTGGTTTTGACCACGAGGAGGCGGAGAACTTCGAGGACGCGGAGCAGCTGCGTGACTCGAATACGCCGGAGAACGAGCTGCTGGGCAGAGAAATCGCGAACACGGTCAACAAGGCGATGGACGCGCTGCCCGACGATCTGCGCACAGCGATTACGCTGCGCGAGATTGAGGGTTTGAGTTATGAAGAGATTGCCAACGTGATGAATTGTCCGATTGGCACGGTGCGCTCCCGGATTTTTCGGGCGCGTGAAGCGATCGCAGCGGAGTTGCGGCCGCTACTGGGGACTGACAAGGACCGGAGATGGTAATGGGTACATTCCACGCTGGGCCGGAGCTTACACCGGAGGAAATCTCGCTGTGGATGGATGGAGAGCTCGATGCCGAGCACAGCGAGCGCGCCTGCGACGGCTGCCGCGAGGCGGCGCCGATGGCGACCTGGGAACACTATCACCAGATCGGTGACTGCCTGCGCGGCTACGGCGCGTTCGCCCCTGGCTTCTCGGAGCGCTTTGCCGCGCGCCTGAGCGCCGAGGCAACGGTGCTCGCGCCGCGAATCCGACCGACGCCGATGGCGGTCGCCTGGGCGCTGGCGGCAAGCATCGCGGCCATCGGGGTAGTGGGCTGGGTGGCGCTGACGACCATGTCGGTCCCGCCGGCCGCGGTGGTGACCGCACAGCAGGCCGCGGCAGTGCGCCCGGCCGACGTACGCCGCCCGGTGGTGAACGAATACCTCCTGGCGCACCAGGAGTACTCGCCCACGACGGCGATCCAAGGCGTGCGGCCGTATCTGCGCGCAGTCGCGACCGACACGCCGGATGCGCCGGAGTAACCGCGTCGCCGCAGCGGCCTCCGCCCGCCTTGCCCGGCGCGGCGCCTGCGCCGTCCTGGGCGTGACGGCGCTGCTGTGCCTGTCCAACGCGCTGGCCGACGACGCCGCCGACTGGCTGCAGCAGGCGGCGGCCGCGGCGCGGCAACTCAACTATGTGGGAACCCTGCTCTACCAGCACGATGGGCGGGTCGAGACCTCGCGCGTGATGCACATGGTCGACGCGCGCGGCGAGCACGAGAAGCTGTTCAATCTGGACGGCCCGGCGCGCGAGGTGATTCGCAACAACGAGGAGGTCCGTTGCTACTACCCCGACGCGAAGATCCTGCGCATCGAGCCGCGAACCTACCGCAATGCCTTCCCGTCGCTGCTCCCGCAACAGCTCGACACGCTGAAGGAATACTACGATTTTCGCAAGGCGGAGACGGCGCGCATCGCCGGGGTCGAGACCCAGGCGTTCATATTCGAACCGAAGGACGGCATGCGCTACGGGCACAAGCTGTGGGCGGATACGAACTCCGGCCTGCTGCTCAAGGCGCAGCTGTTAAACGAGCACAACGTTCCGATCGAGCAATTCGTATTCACCGATATCGAGATCGGCGTCAAGATCGAGCGTGACACGATGCGCCCGACCTACCGTCCGCCGCCCCCGGATTGGGAGACGCGCCTGTCCCTTCCCGGCGACGTCGTGCAGCAGGATACCGGCTGGATGGTGAAGGATCTGCCACCCGGATTCTCCAAGATCGTCGAGGGTTACCGCACCCTGCGCGGCAAGGTCGGACCGGTCGCCCACCTGGTGTATTCCGACGGCCTGGTCGCGGTGTCGGTGTTCGTCGAGCCGATGCCGCAGGCGCCGCAGGTCATCGGCTCGTCACAGCAAGGCGGCATCAACGTCTACAGCCGCCAGCTCGACGAGCACCTGGTGACGGTGCTGGGCGAGACGCCCGGCGCGACCGTGCGCCAGATCGCGTTTTCCGTCGCCCATCGCTAGCGACGCTGCCTGCAGGTATTCGCCTAAAGACTTAATCAGGAAAGGGAGCATGAAAATTCGCATATGGACGGTCGTCGGCGCGTTCGTCGGCGCCATTTTTTTGGCGCCGGCGACGATGGCGCAGACCGGTCGGGGTTTGCCCGACTTCACCGAACTCTACGAGCAGCAGGGACCGGCAGTGGTGAGCATCGATGTCACCCAGACGGTGCACCGGTCGCAATTTCCGGATCTGTCCGAGGACGATCCGTTCTACGAATTCTTCCGCCGCTTCGGACAGGTCCCACGCGGTCACGAGCGGCCGCGCGACCTGGAGCAGCAATCGGTCGGATCGGGCTTCATCCTCTCCTCCGACGGCTACGTGCTGACCAACGCGCACGTGGTCGACGACGCGAGCGAAGTCTTAGTCCGGCTCACCGACAAGCGTGAATTCAAGGCCAAGGTCATCGGCAGCGACAAGCGCACCGACGTGGCGGTGCTCAAGATCGACGCCACGGGGCTGCCCAAGGTAACCATCGGCGACCCGGACAAGCTCAGGGTCGGCGAGTGGGTGGCGGCGATCGGCAAGCCGTTCGGCCTGGAGAACACGATCACCGCCGGCATCGTCAGCGCCAAGGGGCGCGAGCTGCCCAATGAAAACCTGGTGCCGTTCATCCAGACCGACGTGCCCATCAACCCCGGCAACTCCGGTGGTCCCCTGTTCAACTTGCGCGGCGAGGTCATCGGCATCAACTCGCTGATCTACAGCCGAACCGGCGGCTACATGGGCCTCGCGTTCGCCATTCCGATCGACGTCGCCATGAACGCGGTCAAGCAGATCCAGGACAAGGGTCGGGTGACCCGGGGCCGGATCGGTGTGCAGATCCAGGAGGTGAACAAGGAGACGGCCGATGCCTTCGGGCTGCCCAAGCCCACCGGGGCCCTGGTCAATTCGGTCGAAAAGGGCGGGCCCGCCGAGAAGGCCGGGGTCGAGTCGGGCGACATCATTCTCAAGGCCGACGGCAAAACGGTTGCCACATCCACCGAGTTGCCGCGCATCATCACCTCGGTCAAACCGGGCTCGAAGATCGTGCTGCAGGTCTGGCGCAAGGGCGCGACCAAGGACCTTACAGTTACCGTGGCCGAACTCAAGGACGACGAGGCGCCGCGCACCGGCCGCAACGAAGCCCCGAGCAAGGAGAAAGCCAAGCCGAACCGAATGGGCCTGGTGCTCGCAGACCTGACCGACGAGCAGAAGAAAGAGCTCGAGGTCAAGAACGGCGTGCTGATCGAAGACATCACCGGCAACGCCCACGGCAATATCCAGCCCGGCGACGTAATCCTGGCGGTGATCAACAAGGGCGCGACCATCGATGCGAAGAGCGCCGATCAAGTCAACACGCTGGTGGCCAAACTCGACAAGGGCGCGGCAGTCACGTTCCTTTTGCGCCGCGGCGAGCAGCAGTTCTACTCGAGCGTGAAGAGCAATGGCGGCAACGGCGAGTAGACCGCTGCGCCTGACCCTGCTGGTTCGCGCCTACTGCCACCTTTGCGAGGAGATGCGCGCCGCCCTTGCGCCCTTCGCGGTGGCGCAAGGCTGCGCAGTCGACGAGATCGACGTCGATGCCGACCCGGCGCTCGAGGCACGCTGGGGGGAGAGTGTTCCGGTCCTGCTCGCCGGCGAGCGCGAGCTCTGCCATTATCGATTCGACCCCGCGGCGTTCGTCGCCTTTTTTGTCGCCGCGGGACGGTAAGCCTTTGCTTGCCGGCGCCGAGACTCGCACGGAAGGTCGGCTTTTCCGCTAAAATTCGCCCTTCGCCGCTGCGCCGCCGAGTGGCCGCAAGCGGGCAAGGGAATCGCAAGGCCAAGGGCACCGGGTGCGGTGCCCTTCGCGTTTCATGGACAACGTCCGCAACTTTTCGATCATCGCGCATATCGACCACGGCAAGTCGACGCTGGCGGACCGTTTCATCCAGCGCTGCGGCGGGCTGTCCGATCGCGAGATGGGCGAGCAGGTGCTTGATTCGATGGACCTGGAGCGCGAACGCGGCATCACGATCAAGGCCCAGACCGCGGCCTTGTCGTATACGGCACGCGACGGCCGTAGCTACAGCCTGCACCTGATCGACACCCCGGGCCACGTCGACTTTGCCTACGAAGTTTCACGCTCGCTCGCCGCCTGCGAGGGCGCGCTGCTGGTCGTCGATGCGTCGCAGGGGGTCGAGGCGCAGACCGTCGCCAATTGCTATACCGCCATCGAGCAGGGTGTGGAAGTGGTCCCGGTGCTGAACAAGATCGATCTGCCTTCCGCCGACCCCGAGCGCGTGATCGAAGAGATCGAGGACATCATCGGCATCCCGGCGCAGGATGCCGTACGTGCCAGCGCCAAGACCGGAGAGGGCGTCGACGACATCCTCGAGGCGGTGATCGCGCGCATTCCGCCGCCGCAGGGCGATCCGGCGCGACCGCTGCAGGCGCTCATCATCGACTCCTGGTTCGACAACTACGTCGGCGTGGCGATGCTGGTGCGGGTGATGGAGGGGACCCTCAAGCCGCGGCAAAAGATCCTGCTCATGGCGAGCGGCGCGACCTACAACTGCGAACAGGTCGGCGTATTCACGCCCAAGGCCGTTGCCCGCGACGAACTCGCGGCGGGCGACGTAGGGTTCGTCACCGCCGGCATCAAGGAGCTCAAGTCGGCGCGCGTGGGCGACACGCTCACGCACGCGGTGCACCCGGCGGAGCGACCGCTGCCCGGCTTCAAGGAGGTCAAGCCCCAGGTGTTCGCCGGCCTGTATCCGGTCGAGGCGAACCAGTACGAAGCACTGCGCGACGCGCTCGAGAAGCTGCATCTGAACGACGCGTCGCTGCATTACGAGCCGGAGGTCTCGCAGGCGCTCGGCTTCGGCTTCCGCTGCGGCTTCCTCGGCCTGCTGCACATGGACATCGTGCAGGAGCGCCTCGAACGCGAATACGACATGGATCTGATCACCACCGCACCAACGGTCGTCTACCAGGTGCAGCTGCGCGATGGCACGACCATCGACATCGAGAATCCGGCCAAGCTGCCCGATCTGTCGCGGGTCGAAGAGATCCGCGAACCGATCATCACCACCACCATCATCGTGCCGCACGATTACGTCGGCCCGGTCCTGACCCTCTGCACCGAGCGCCGTGGCGTGCAGAAGAACCTGCAGTATGTGGGCCGCCAGGTCGTGCTTTCCTACGAATTGCCGCTGGCCGAAGTCGTGATGGACTTTTTCGATCGCCTGAAGTCCGTGTCCCGTGGCTATGCCTCGCTCGACTATGAATTCAAGGAGTTTCGCAGTGCCGATGTCGTCAAGCTTGACATTCTCATCAACGGCGAGCGCGTCGACGCGCTGTCGGTCATGGTCCACCGCGCGGCGGCGCAGTATCGCGGGCGCGAGGTGGTCACCAAAATGCGCTCGCTGATTCCGCGGCAGATGTTCGATGTCGCGATCCAGGCGGCGATCGGCGCCCAGATCATCGCCCGCGAGACGGTCAAGGCGCTGCGCAAGAACGTGCTGGCGAAGTGCTATGGCGGCGACGTCACGCGCAAGCGCAAGCTGCTAGAGAAACAGAAAGCCGGCAAGAAACGCATGAAAGCCGTCGGCAGCGTGGAGATTCCACAGGAAGCCTTCCTCGCCATCCTCCAGGTCGGCGACAAATGACACCATGAACTTCGCACTCATCCTGTTCGTGCTCACGGTCGTTACCGGCGTCGTCGCTCTGGCCGACCGCTGGTATTTCGTCAAGCGGCGCGATCCGGGCGCTCCCGAGCCGTGGTGGATCGAATACCCCAAAAGCTTCTTCCCGGTGCTGCTGATCGTGTTTCTTCTGCGCTCCTTTGTCGCCGAGCCGTTCAAGATCCCGAGTTCGTCGATGCGACCCACGCTGGAAGTGGGCGACTTCATCCTGGTCAACAAGTTCGCCTACGGCATCCGCCTGCCGATCATCGAGAAGAAAATCATTCCCACCAGCGACCCGCAGCGCGGCGACGTCATCGTGTTCCGCTACCCGGTCAATCCGTCGCAGGACTTCATCAAGCGAGTGATCGGCCTGCCCGGCGACCAGGTCGAGTATATGGACAAGCACCTGACCATCAACGGCGTACCGCTGCCGCAGACGCCCGACGGGACCTATGGCTACCTCGAGGGGATGACCGCCTACGTGACCACCGAGAAGCGCATCGAGCATTCCGGCGACCGGGCGTACACCATTGCCATCAATCCGGCCGCCCAGCCGGTCTATCCCAACAACGTGCAGTCGTTTCCCGGCAGGGAGAACTGCGTTTACAATGACCGCGGATTTAGCTGCAAGGTGCCCCCAGGTCAGTACCTGATGATGGGCGACAACCGCGACAACAGCGACGACAGCCGCTACTGGGGCTTTGTGCCCGATGACCACATCCGCGGGCGGGCGTTTTTCATCTGGTTCAACTGGGACGATATCAGCAGCCTGGCGTTCAAACGGATCGGCAGCGGCATCCGCTGACTGGAGAAATCATGCGCACTGCGCAAGGACAGACTGGCTTCACGATCCTCGGCTTCATCTTCGTTGCCGCGGTCGTGCTGACGATCGCGATGATCGGCTTTCGCGTCCTGCCCTCGTACATCGAATATTTCTCCGTGGAGAAGACGCTCAAGCAAGTGCTCGACACGACGCGCGACGGCGAATCGCTCGCACAGTTCCGCCGTGACTTTGATCTCAAGGCCGCCGCCGACTACATCGACGCGGTCAATGGCAGTGATATCGATATCAGCAAGCAGGACAACAAGATCGTTGCCAGTGCCGACTGGACCAAGACGCTGCCCCTCGTCGGCAACGTGAGCCTGCTGCTCGAGTTTCACGCCTCGGCAAGCAAGTAGGAGCCGATGCATCCGGATGCGCCCGACACAGCGCTCGGTTACGCCTTTCGCCGCCCGGAACTGCTACGCCAGGCGCTTACGCATCGCAGCTTCGCCGCCGATCATAACGAACGGCTCGAATTCATCGGCGATGGCGTGCTCAATTGCGCCATCGCGCTCATGCTCTATGACCGCTTCCCGCAGCTGCCCGAGGGTGACCTGTCGCGGATGCGCGCAAGCCTCGTCAATCGCGATACGCTGCACCGGCACGCCGCGGCGCTTGGCCTCGGGACGCTGCTCAAGCTCGGCGAGGGGGAGATAAAGAGCGGCGGCGCCGCCCGACCGTCGATCCTCGCCGACGCGCTCGAGGCGGTGCTCGGCGCCATCCTGCTCGACGGCGGCTTCGAGGCCGCCCACGCCGCCATCGAGCGCATCTACGCCGCCGACATGGCGGGCGCGGCGACCGAGGCGATCGCCAAGGATCCCAAGACGCGGCTGCAGGAATGGCTGCAGCGCCGACGCCTCCCCGTGCCCGAATACGCCATCGTTGCCGTCCACGGCGAAGCGCATCTGCAGACTTTCGAGGTCGTCTGTCGCATCGAGGCACTGAACATCGCGGCGACAGGCACCGGTGCGAGCCGTCGCGCCGCCGAGCAGGCCGCGGCGGCACAGGTCTATGCACAAGCCCGACGCAGCTGAGTCGATTGCAACGCCAGCGTTTCGCTGCGGCCAGGTAGCGATCGTGGGCAAACCGAGCGTTGGCAAGTCGACCTTGCTCAACGCCCTGGTCGGGGCGCGCATCGCCATTACCTCCAGGCGCCCGCAGACAACGCGCCACCGCCTGCGCGGCATACTGACCGCTGCGCAGGCGCAATTCATCTTCGTCGACACGCCGGGCTTTCAGACCCGGCACCGCTCGCGCTTGAACGAGCGCCTGAACCGCGCCGTGCGCGACAGCGTTGCCGATGTCGACGTCATCGTCGTGGTCCTCGATGCGAAAGGCCTCGCGGCGGCCGATCGCGAGGTGCTTGCCCTCCTGCCGCCTGTGGTGGCCACGATCGCGGCGGTGAACAAGGTCGACCGGCTTTCCGACCGGGGCCGCCTGCTGCCGCTAATCGCACAAGTCGCCGCAGCGCGCGCGTTCGCGGCCATCGTTCCGATCAGCGCCGAGAAGCACTGGCAGCTAGACGTCCTCACCCGGGAGATCGCGGCGTGCCTTCCGCCGGGACCGCCGCTCTATCCGGCAGAGGATATGACCGATCGCGACGAGCGCTTTCTTGCCGCGGAGTACGTGCGAGAGAAGATCTTCCGCCTGCTGGGCGAGGAACTGCCGTATGCTACCGCGGTAACGGTCGACCGCTTCACGCACGAGGGCGACCTGCGCCGCATCCAGGCCACCGTGCTGGTGGAAAAGGCCAGCCAGCGGGCGATCCTGCTCGGCAAGGAGGGCGCGCGCATGAAAGCCATCGCCACCGCCGCCCGCCGCGACATGGAGAGCCTGTTTGGCGGCAAGGTCTTTCTCGAGGTGTGGGTGCGGGTCAGCGCCGGCTGGACCGACGACGAACGCACGCTGACGCGGCTCGGGTACTGAAGCGATGCGCACGCCCCGCGAACGACGCGACAACGAACCGGCGTTCGTTCTGCACACCTATGCCTACCGGGAAACGAGCGTCATCGTCGAGGCGCTCACCGCGACCTACGGCCGCGTCGCGCTCGTCGCCCGTGGTGTGCGCCGGCCGCGATCGGAGCTGCGCGGCGTGCTGCAGGCATTCCAGCCGCTCTCGCTGTCGTGGGCGGGGAGCGGCGAGCTCAAGACGCTGCTCAAGGCCGACTGGTGCGGCGGCCTGCCCCTGGTCGGCGGGTCGGCGCTGCTGTGCGGCTTTTACCTCAACGAGTTGCTGTTGAAGCTGCTCCCGCGCGAGGATCCGCACCCGCAGCTCTACCGCGCCTACGATGCGACATTGGCGCGGCTCGCAGGCGGCTCCGAGCAGGCACCCGTGCTGCGCTGGTTCGAGCTCAAGCTCTTAGCCGAGCTCGGATACGCGCTGCCGCTCACGCACGAGGCGGACACCGGCCGCCCGGTCGATCCCGCGGCGCGCTACTATTACGCCTTCGATCGCGGGCCGCGCAGCACGGTCGCGGAACCGGGGCGACGCTATCCCCAGGTGCGCGGGGCGACACTGCTGGCGCTTGCGCAACAGGATTTCACGGCCCCCGAGGCAACGGCGGAGGCGAAGCGACTCATGCGCGAAGTGCTCGATCATTACCTCGAGCGGCGCACGATCGTGAGCCGGCGCGTCGTGCGCGATCTGCAGGCGCTGGAAGAAGCGCCGGAAAACCCCAACGAAGACCCGCACTGACCCATGATCGAACTCGGCGTCAATATCGACCACGTCGCGACGCTGCGCCAGGCGCGCCGCACCCATGAACCGGACCCGGTCTGGGCGGCCGTCGAGGCACATCTGGGTGGCGCCGACGGCATCACGGTGCACCTGCGCGAGGATCGGCGGCACATCCAGGATGAGGATGTGCGACGGCTGCGCGAGCTGGTGCACATCAAGCTCAATCTGGAAATGGCGGCTACCGACGAGATGGTCGGCATCGCCTGCGCCCTGAAACCGGAGATGGCCATGCTGGTGCCCGAGGGCCGGCAGGAGGTGACGACCGAAGGTGGTCTCGACGTCGCCGCGCAGGCAGCGCGGCTGACCCGCGTCGTCGCCCAGCTCTCCGCCGCGGGCATCGTCACGAGCGTATTCATCGATGCCGAGCCGCGCCAGGTTGATGCCGCGGCACGGATCGGGGCGGCGGTGTGCGAGATTCACACCGGGCCTTACGCCCACGCATTTCACGCCAAGGGGCGCGACCCGCAGAGTCCGGCCGTGGTCGCCGAGCTCGTCAAGATCCGCGAGGCGGGTGAGGCGATACGCGCCCTGGGCATGCGCTTCAACGCCGGCCACGCGCTCAACTATTTCAACGTGCAGCCGATCGCCGCGTTGCCCGGCGTGCGCGAATTGCATATCGGCCATGCCATCGTCAGCCGCGCCGTCTTCGTCGGCCTGCGCGAGGCCGTGCGGCAGATGAAGCAGCTGCTGCGCGAAGCCGCTGCGGCGGCGTCATGACGGCCCTGCCACGCGGGCCGGTGATGCTCGACGTCGCCGGCCTCGAGTTGACCGGCGCCGAGTGCGACCGCCTCGACCATCCGCTCGTCGGCGGCGTTATCCTGTTCACCCGCAACTACGCCACGCCAGGCCAGCTGCGGGCGCTGACCGCGGCCATCCGGGCGCGGCGCGACCCGCCGCTTGTCATCGGCGTCGACCACGAAGGCGGACGGGTACAGCGCTTTCGCGACGGGTTCAGCGCCGTGCCGCCGATGCGCGAGCTCGGCGAGCAATGGGATCGCGACCCCGCCGCGGCGGCGGCGGCGGCGGAACGCATCGGTGGGGGCATCGCGGCAGAGCTCTCCGCGCACGGCATCGACTTCAGCTTCACGCCGGTGCTCGATCTCGACTACGGTCGCAGCCCGGTCATCGGCAACCGCGCATTGCACCGCAATCCGAATGCGGTGGCGCATCTGGCCTCGGCGCTCTGCCGCGGCCTGCGCGGTGGCGGGATGGCTGCGGTCGGCAAGCATTTCCCGGGCCACGGTTTTGTCCGCGCCGACTCGCACGCCGAACTGCCCGTCGACGAGCGGCCGCTCGCCGCGCTGGAGAAGCACGACTTAATCCCGTTCGGTGCGCTCGTGCGCCTCGGCATCGAGGGCATCATGCCCGCCCACGTGGTCTATCCGGCAGTCGACAGCCTGCCCGCGGGCTTTTCGCGCGTCTGGCTCGACGACGTGCTGCGCCGGCGACTTGGATTCGAGGGCCTTATTTTCAGCGACGATCTGTCCATGGCGGGGGCAAAGGCCTGCGGCGATATCGTGGCGAGGGCCGAGGCTGCTGCCGCGGCCGGATGCGACATGGTGCTCGTGTGCAACGATCCGGATGCCGCCGCTGAGCTGCTGTCGCGCTGGCGGCCCGCCGCACAGCCCGATCTCGCCCGGCGCGAGGCCCGCATGGCCCACCGCTCGGTCGACGGCGAAGACAATCCACAGCCGGCGCGGACGGTCGCCTAAGCGGGGGCGGCGCGGTTGAGCGCATCGACCCCCGGCAATACGCGGCGGCGGCTCAGAGCTTGAGGGCGGCGATGCCGAGAACGACGCTCACCGCCCCGACGACTCGCCGCAAGCCGAAGCCCTCCTTGAGCCACAGCGAGCCCATCAGCGCCGCGAACAAGACCGACGTCTCGCGCAGTGCCGCCACGGCGGCAACCGGCACGCGCGTCATCGCCCACAGAACGATGCCGTACGCGGCGAGGCTGCATGCGCCGCCGATCAGGCCAAGCGGCGCGTTGCCGCGGACATAGCGGAGAGCTGCCCGCCCGCGCCGTGCGAGGACCCATCCTACGAACGGGAGGGCCTCGAGAAAGAGCAGCCATGATACGTAGCTCGCTGCGTTGCCGGACGCTCGCGCACCGCTGGCGTCGACGAGCGTATAGGCCGCGATGAGCACCGCGTTGGTCAACGCCCAGTGCGCGGCGTGTGGCGGATGCTTCCGTCGCGGCACAAATGCGATGCTGACGATGCCGAGCGAGATGAGCAGGATGCCCAGCGCCATGGACGCCGAGGGAAGCTCGCGCAGCACGACAATGCCAAGCACGGCGACGATAAGCGGCGCAGTGCCGCGCATCAGCGGATACGCGAACGACAGGTCGCCGGTGCGATAGGCTTGTGCGAGCGTCAGGTTATACCCGAGGTGAATCACGATTGAGGTGGCGAGGTAGGCCCACGCCGCGGATTCTGGCAGCGGCACGAACGGAATGAGGACCACTGCGCACGCCGAGCCGCCGGCGACCACGCTGGCAGTATCGAGCAACGCATCGCCGCCCGGCGAGGATTTGAGCAGTGCATTCCAGCCGGCGTGGAGTAGGCCGGCGCCGAGCACTGCCAGCGTTACGCCGAGGGACATATCCGCCGCGTGTTCACCGTCTCATCGTCTGCTACAAATCATTGTACAACCGGTCATCGTCCCTCGACCTCCAAAGCATCCGTTCCGCCAGTGCGCGCGAAACCTCCTTGGAAGCGTAGTATGTTCGAGTTCCAAGCATCGACGCGGTGATTCATGGATGGATTGGCGGACGTTCATTGCTAGCGTTGTGAGCAGCGCCTAATGCAGCGACGCGGGTTTTTGGCATTGACTGGATCGGCGCTGTGCTTGCCGGCGATCTCGTCTCGCGCTCAGTCGGCGGCGAAGATTAGTCGAATCGCTCTTATCGAGGCCGGCGCCGCTTTGCTCGGACGCACCGGGCGTGGTTGACGTAACGCGCAACGGTTGCATTCAAGGAGCAAGCCTGCGATGAGCAATTTCGACCGCGATCCCATCCTGCTGACGCCGGGTCCGTTGACAACTTCCCTCGCCACCAAGTCCGCGATGCTGCGCGACTGGGGCTCCTGGGACAGCAACTTCAATGCCGTCACCGCGCGCTGCCGCAACCGCCTGACGGCAATCATCCACGCCGAAACCACGCACGTCTGCGTGCCCATGCAGGGCAGCGGCACGTTCTCGGTCGAGGCTGCAGTCAACACCCTCGTTGCGCGCGATGGCCATGTATTGGTACTGATCAACGGGGCCTATGGCAAGCGCCTCGCCCGACTGACTGAAATGCTGGGCCGGAAACTCACTCCATTCGAGACGGCGGTAGACGTGCCTCCAACCGCGACGGACGTCGCGCGGCTGCTCGATGCGGACGCCTCGATCACCCACGTCGCGCTCATTCATTGCGAGACGTCGACAGGTATCCTCAATCCGCTGCCCGAAATCGCCGCGGCAGTGGCAAAACGGGGCCGTGGCCTCATCGTCGACGCCATGAGCAGTTTCGGGGCGATCGCCATCGATGCGCGCAGCCTCCCCTTCGACGCGCTGGTCTCCGCGTCGGGCAAGTGCGTTGAGGGTCCCCCGGGGATGGGCTTCGTCTTCGTTCGTCGCAGCGTCCTGGAGGCGTGCGCGGGCAACTCGACGTCGCTTTCCCTCGACCTTTACGACCAGTGGACCTACATGGAGCGAACCACACAGTGGCGCTACACGCCGCCGACCCATGTCGTGGTCGCGCTCGATGCGGCGCTGACGCAGTTCGAGGCGCAAGGCGGCCAGCCGGCGCGGCTTGCCCGCTACACGGCGAATTGCGAGGCTCTGACCACGGGCATGACCGAGCTCGGTTTCCAGCGCTTTATCAACCCCCTCAACCAGGCCCCGATCATCGTCACGTTTCACGCCCCGGCGGACCCGCGATACGCCTTCAAGGAGTTCTACGAGCGGGTGCGCGAGAAGGGATTCATCCTCTACCCGGGCAAGCTCACGGAGCTCGAGACCTTTCGCGTCGGCTGCATCGGCGCGATCGGCCCTGATGAGATGCGCCATGCGGTCAACGCGATCCGCGACACGCTGCACCAGATGGGCATCCGGCAGGTGGCGCCGAAGACCACGGAGGCTGCCGCCCGCGCTGCGTACCTAGGGGCCTAGCTTCTTCAGCAGATACGCGCCGACCGGCTGCGCGTACCCCTTGAGCGCCAGCGGACCAACGGCCTCGACCGCGGCGCTGTCGCCCAGCGCCACGCGCGTGCGCCGGTCGATGAGGATCTGCCCGTTTTGTGCTTCGTCGGACAAGCGCGAGGCGAGATTGACCACTCCGCCGATGGCCGAGTAGTCCAAGCGGCCTTCAAAGCCGAAAGCGCCCAGCGTGGCAAATCCCTGGGCGATGC
Source organism: uncultured beta proteobacterium (assembly GCA_963763625.1). Classification (GTDB taxonomy): domain Bacteria; phylum Pseudomonadota; class Gammaproteobacteria; order Burkholderiales; family Casimicrobiaceae; genus PALSA-1003. Next base: position 848,767 of record CAVXPH010000006.1, read on the forward strand.
CGATCCCCAGGCCGAGGTTGTAATCGAGGGTGGACCAGCGCTCACGCAACGGCACGAAGCGGGCCTGCATCGCCAGCGCCATGGTCGCTGCGCGTCGTCCCGGCTCGGAGACGGGCAGCGGGTCGTTGAAGAAAATCAGGATCCCGTCGCCGGCGAATCGATCCACCGTCGCGTCGTATTCGATCGCGATCGCGCCCATCGCGGCATGGTAATCGCGCAGCACCGCTTCGACCTCCTCCGGTTCGGCCGCGTCGGTGAAGGCAGTGAACCCGCGCAGGTCGACAAATACGTACGAGATCTCGCGCCGATGGGCGGCGAGGATCGAATGCTCGCCGGCCGACACGATGGCATCGGCAACGTGCGGGGAAAAGAAGCGCTTGAGCTGCCCGAGGCGCTGCAACAAAGCGACCTGCTCGTTGACGCGCGCTTCGAGGGTCAGGTTCCATTGCCTTAGCGCTTCGGCTTGGCGCCCGACTTCGTCCTGGAGTGATTTCACCCGCAAAAGCGAGCGGACGCGCGCGAACAGCTCGGGCTGGTTGATCGGCTTGGACAGGAAGTCGTCGGCGCCGGCATCGATGCCGTGCACGCGCTCGGCCGCCGCATCGAGCGAGGTCACAAGCACGACCGGCAACAGGGCAGTCGCGGCGTCGGCGCGGATGCGTCGGCACACGTCGTAGCCGGACAGTCCGGGCATCATCACATCGAGCAGCACCAGGTCCGGTTTTTCGGAGGCGACCTTGGCCAGCGCTTCCTCGCCGTTGACGGCCGTCGCCACGGCATAACCCTTGACCCCCAGCAGGTCGGCGAGCAACTTGACGTTGTTGGGCGTGTCGTCGACGACGAGCACTTTCGCCGGGGCGCTCATCTGCCGGGCCCCTTAAGCTCAAGCACGCGGTGCACCGCGTCGAGAAACTCCTTGATGTTGATCGGCTTGCCGACGTAGGCGTCGAAACCCGCCTCGGTGATCTGCTTGCGGTCCTGCTGCATGACCGACGCTGTCACGGCGATCACAGGCATCGCCGCCGTTGCCGCGTCTGCGCGCAGCAGCTTCAGCGCCTCGAGGCCACTCATCCCGGGCAGATGGATGTCCATCAGGATGAGGTCGGGACTGCGCTCGCGAGCAAGCCGAATGCCGTCTTCGGCCGTGCCGGCCTCGAGGGTCGAATAGCCCTTGACCTGCAGCACGTCGCGGACGAGCTTCAGATTCTTGTCGTTGTCTTCGACGATCAGTATCAGGCTCATCGCGCCTTGGGAATGGTAAACGTGAAGGTCGAGCCCTTGCCCAGTTCGCTTTCAAGCCAGATCCGGCCGCCATGGAGCTCGACGAACTTCCGCGTCAGGGCGAGCCCGAGGCCGGTGCCTTCCTGCTTGTTGGTATAGTCGTGGCCCACCTGGCGGAACTCCTCGAACACCGCCGCCTGATCCTGCGCTGCGATGCCGATGCCCGTATCATGCACGGCAATCACGAAATTTGTCTCGTCGCAACGCGCGCGCACCTCGATGCGCCCGCCATCCGGGGTGAACTTGACCGCGTTGGACAGCAGGTTGACCAGGATCTGCTTGAACTTGCGCTCGTCGGCGGTAATCTCGCCGAGGCTTGGATCGACCTCCTGCGCGAGCACAATCCCGTGCCGCTGCGCGCGCTCGCGCACCAGGGTCATGGCATTGGCCAGGGCGGAGGCAAGGTCGAAGGTCGAGGGCTCGAGCTCCATGTGCCCGGCTTCGATCTTGGACAGATCGAGGATGTCGTTGATAAGCGAGAGCAGGTGCCTTCCCGAGGAATGGATGTCCTTGAGGTAGTCATCCTGCTTGGCGTTGAGTTCGCCGAAGAGCCGCTCGAGCAGCACCTCGGAGAAACCGATGATGGCATTGAGCGGCGTACGCAGCTCGTGCGACATGTTGGCCAGGAACTCGGACTTGTGCTTGTTGGCAATTTCCAGCTGCCGGCTCTTGTCCTGGATTTCATTGAACAGCCGCACGTTCTCGATCGCGATCACCGCCTGGTCGGCGAACGTCGCCACCAGTTGGATCTCGCGCTGTGTGAACGGTCGTACTTCTTGGCGCCACATCCCCACCACACCGATCGGTTCACCTTCCCTGAGCATCGGAACGCCGAGCATCGTGCGAAAACCGAGCAGGTCCCGCGCCTCGCCCCAGGTGTACTCTGGATCGGTCTGGGCGTCGTCGATGTGCACGATCTGCCGCGTCTTCACCGTGCGGGCGACCAGCGTGCCCATGCCGGCTTTGATGGGATGGGCGCGCATGAATTCCAGGTGCTGCGACGGTGCGCCATAATTGGCCGTTACGCGATAAACTTCGCCGTCGCGGATAAATACGAACCCTTTGTCTGCCTTGCACAGCCGCGTCGCGTTTTCGATCAATGCCTTCAGCACCGGGTCGAGCTCGAAGGTCGTGCGGCTTATCGCGCTCAGCATCTCCGACGTTGCGGTCTGCTGCTCGAGCGCTTCCTTGGTTTCATTGAACAAACGCACGTTGTCGATGGCGATGGCAGCCTGCCGGGCGAAAGTTTCCACCAACGCGATCTGGTCAGGGGAAAACGGTCGTGGCTCACGACGAAAAAGAAAGATGCCGCCATACGCGCCGCCTTCGCGCGTGAGGGGCACGGCGAGGATGGCGCGAGCATTTTGCCGCAGCAGATTCTCACGCGAGTCCGGATACTCGGTGTCCAGAAGCTGCATGACGTCGGCGTGGTGAATCGTTTCGCGCTCGAGCACCGCGCGTCCCGCGATGGAGGTTCTCTTCAAGGGCATCGGTACGATCGGCGGGATAGAGTCGCCGCCAGTGGACTGCGTGGTCATCGCTCGCAGCACCCCGTTCTCAAGAAGGAACACACCGCTGACTGACGCATCGCAAAGCTGGGCCGCACGCTCGGCTACGACAGCAAGCACCGGCTGCACGTCGGTGGGGGAGGCGGAGATTACGCGTAGGATCTCGCTGATCGCCGTTTGTTGATCGAGCGCCCGCTTCAGTTCCTGCGTGCGCTCCTCGACTTTGCGCTCCAGCCCGGCATAGGACTCGCGCAGGCGCGTGGTCATGCGATTGAAGCGGTCGGCCAGGGCTTCGAGCTCGTCGCCCGTATGTATCTCGATCTTCTGCTCGAGGTCGCCCGCGCCGATGCGCTGCGCACCCTCGTCGAGCGTGCGGATCGGCCGCACCATGCCGCGGGCGAGCGCCAGCGCGCCGAGCGCCGAGATCACAAGACCGGCGAGCAGCAACAGCCCGGTGCGCACGATCGAGTCGTTGAGCTTCCTGTAGACCTCGGCAACCGGCTGCTCGACGAACACGTTCCAGTGCAACGATTCGATCGGGGCCACTGACGTCAACACCGGCGTGCCGCCGCGATCGGTCGACACTTGCGTCAGCTCGTCGTTGTCCCGACCGTCCAGCGCAGCCTTGACGTGCGCCAGATCCGATAGGTTGGTCTTGCGCAACACCAGACCGATATCCGGATCGGCAACCAGGAAGCCGTTGCCGTCGACGACGTACGCCTTGCCCTTGTCGCCGATCTTGATGCGCGAGACCACGTCCCAGATGAACTTGAGGTTGACCTCGGCAACCGTTACCGGGCCGTTGTCGCTGGAGCGAAGGGCAACGGTCATGTAGGGCTCGGTTTCCTTGCGAAAGTACACCGGCCCGAACCAGGGCTGCCCACGCTTCGCACCGCGAAACGCGGGTTCTTGCGAGCGATCCTTGCCCGAGCCGATGCTGTCCATGCCCAGCCGCGACACAGCGATCTGCTCGCGACCGGTCACGTCCAACAGCGCGATATCGGTGACTTCCGGAGCCTGGCGCAGCAGCTTCAAGAATTCGATGCGCCGCACCTCGACGTCGCTTGCGTCCAGCTGGGGCAGCGCAGCATAGGCGAGCTCGCGCTCGATCTGCCCGATGTATTGCGCAATGCGCGACGCTGCCGCGAGCGCCTTCTCGTGCTGCAGGCTCGCCAGCGCCACCTTGTTCTCCTGGTAGGTGAAATAGAGGCTGATGGCACCGGAGGCGAGCAGTGCACCGGTGACCAGCGTCAGGATGTGGAGAAGATACTTGCGAAACAGCCGACCGCGGTACGTACGCCTGGGTCTGGTGGACGTCTTGGCGACGACATCCGACGCGACCGGCTTGCCTTCTGTCGCGGGCGGGAGGGTCCGAGGACCGGAGCTGCCGGGCTCGGTTTCGCGTTCAGACATGTGGCACCACTTTACCCGAACGTGGAGGGGTGTGTGGCTCTCCGCACTGCGGCATATAATGCCCGGGGCATTCGCGCAGGGCGCGCGCGACGATCAGGCGAAATCTGCCGCGATCGAGCGCGTGTTACGCGGACCTCGCCCGCAGAGCAAGACGTCCGCGTGCAGTCAAGGGTACGCTCGAAGGCACAGCCAGGCATTTCGTTTGGTGACGAGGTAGATAACCATGGATCGGCGCACCGCCATACTCGCAGTTGGGGGCACCTTGATTGCGGCGCCATTCGCTGGCCGAGCGCAGAAGCCGACGAAAATCTGGCGCATCGGATGGCTGACCAACGGTGCCCGCCCGCCGGATGGCGCTCCGCCTGCGGCGTTCCGCCAGGCCATGGAAGCGCTCGGCTACGTCGAAGGCAAGAACGTGACCTATGTCGGGCGCTGGTCCAATGCCCAGTCCGAGCGGCTGCCGGGCCTCGGCGCGGAACTAGTGGCTCTCGACGTCGATGTGATCCTGACGACCGGCGCACCGGCAGCTGCTGCGGCCAAGGGCGCGACGTCGGCTATTCCGGTCGTGGTCGTGGTGCCGGGCGATGCGGTCGCCACGGGGCTGGTCGCCAGCCTCGGCCGGCCGGGTGGAAACGTCACCGGCATCTCCGATCCGGCGGCTGAGCTGAGCGCCAAGCGGCTCGAGGTGCTGAAGGATGCGCTGCCAAGCGCGACGCGCGTGGCGGTGCTCTGGAATGCCGGCGATCAGGCGATGACCTTGCGTTACCGGGAGATCGAGAAAGCGGCGCCAGTCCTCCACGTGACCATTCGGCCGCTCGGCGTGCGCGAACCCGACGACATCAACGACGCCCTGGCGGCGATGACGCGCGATCGTCCTGATGCGCTTTTTCTGGTAACCGATGCGCTCACGGCCCTCAACCGCAAGCGCATCATTGAATTTGCCTCGGCCCAGCGCATTCCAGCCATGTACGAATTCGGCTTCCTCGTGCGTGATGGAGGACTAATGTCCTACGGCCCGGAAATGGACGAGATGTATCGTCGCGCCGCGACCTACGTCGACCACATTTTCCTCGGCGCGAAGCCGAGTGAGCTGCCGGTGGAGTTGCCGACGAGATATTATCTGGTCGTGAACCTGAAGACGGCGAAGGAGCTTGGCCTTACCCTACCGCAGGCGCTGTTGCTGCGCGCCGACGAGGTCATCGAATGATCGATCGAAGCGTTACCGGCGCCGTGCGTGCCCGCGCGCTTGGATACGGTTAGCCTAAGCGCTGTACCCGGGCCAGGCAGGCGGATGGCGCGCGGCCTGCAGCGCCCCGACGGCCGGATCGTCCGCTGCAATATAGCCGTGGCGCAGCAGGAAGTCGACGACCACCAGGCTTGCATCGGCGGTTATGTGGTCGGTTGCGAGCACGGAGAGAATGTCCTCCGGAAGGCAGAGGCGGTGATCAACGGCTTCGCCGTCCTGGTTCGCCGGCACGAAATCCGGATGCAGCCAAAAATCGTGCACATAGATCGTCTCGCGCTGCAGGCCATCGGGCCGGTCGCGGCATATTTCCACCAATCCGGCGCAGGGCGCCTGACGCGCGACGTCTTCGCCGATTCCCGCCTCCTCCCATGCTTCCCTGACGATCGTCTGCGCGGGTGTCGTGCCCGAGGCGATGCCTCCTCCGACCAGGTTGTCGAGCAGGCCCGGGTCGATCGCCTTGGTGGCGCTGCGGCGTGCAAGCCACATCCGCCACAGACCGTCCGCGCCAACTAGGCCATTCGCGTGCGCCGCGAACGTATGAATGCCGAAGTAGCGCGCCGCAGCGCGTTCCAGCTCGAAAAGCGCCGGCGCCGCGGGCTCCTGCGCGACCGCGTAGCGCTCGTCACGCCACGCCGTGAGTGCGCCCTCCGCGGCAAGGGACCGGGCGACTTCCGCCAGGGCTGCCGTGCGCGCCTCGGGGGTGGAAAGCCGCGGCGCGCACGCGACCCCGCGTTCGTTGCGCTCGAACAGCGCGGGCCAACGCGCGAGTCGTTGCGCCCGCGCCGGCGTGACCCAGCCCACAATCCGATCCTCGACCCGGAAAGGCTCGTACGCGGCGGCCGGCGCGGCGAGCACGCGGACGAGGCGGTCCGCGACCTTCGCCACCGCAGCCGGGGAAGCGATCCACCGCGCGCGCATGGCACTATTCTAGCCGACCGCTCATGAGTACCGACCTCCTGGCGCTGTTCGACCTTGACCACACGCTGCTCACGCTCGATAGCGACGAAGCCTGGGTCGAGTTCCTGATCGAGGAAGGCACGCTCGACAGGGCAAAGTTCGAGCGCGCCAATCACGACCTGGTGTCGCGCTACCGTGCGGGCGAGGCGACCTCGGTCGAATTCACTCACTTCTACCTGTCGACGCTGGTCGGGCACGAGCCGTCCACGCTGGCCCGTTGGCATGCGGCATACCTGGAACGCAAGATTCGACCGGCGATCTCGGCGGCGGCGCGAGCGCTCCTCGCGCGCCACCGCAGCGACGGGCACCTGATGATCCTCACTACCGCGACCAGCCGCCTGATCACCGCACCGATCGCGCGCGAGCTCGGCTTCGAGAACCTGATCGCCACCGAGCCGGAGATGCTCGATGGGTACTACACCGGCAGGATCGCCGGCACACCCAACATGCGCCAGGGCAAGGTGACGCGCCTCGAAACGTGGCTCGGCGAGCGTGGCCTTGCCCTCGACTGCTTTCGCCAGAGCTGGTTCTACAGCGACTCGGTCAACGACCTGCCGCTGCTGCTGCGCGTCACGCATCCGGTTGCGGTCAACGCCGATCCGCCGCTGGCGGCCATCGCACGCGAGAAAGGCTGGCCGCAGATCGCCATCAAGTAAACTCTCGGCCGTGTGCCCAGACCCGAATCGAGCATGACCGCGCGCGTGATCGACGGCAGAGCCCGCGCGGCGCTGCTGACGGCGGAGGTTCGGTCCCGGGTCGAAGCCCGGGTCGCCGCAGGCTTGCGACCGCCCGGGCTCGCCGTCGTGCTGGTGGGCGAGAATGCGGCGTCGCAGGTTTACGTGCGCAACAAGCGGCGCACGACCGACGCGGTGGGCATGGTGTCCATGGCGCACGATCTGCCGGCAACGATCGCGGCGAATGACTTGCTGGCGCTCATCGATCGTCTCAACGCCGATGCAGCCGTCGATGGCATCCTGGTGCAGCTGCCGCTGCCCAAGCAGATCGATCCCGAGGCGGTCTCCGAGCGCATCGACCCGGGCAAGGACGTCGACGGCTTGCACCCCTATAACATCGGCCGACTTGTCCTCAAGCGGCCGCGCCTGCGCCCGTGCACGCCTTATGGCTGCATGACTCTGTTGCACGACACTGGCGTGGACCTGGTCGGCAAGCACGCGGTCGTCATCGGCCAGTCGAACATCGTCGGCCGGCCGATGGCGCTCGAACTCCTGATGGCACGCTGCACGGTCACCGTTTGCCACTCCGCGACGCGCGAACTGCCCGACATCGCACGCCAGGCCGACGTGCTCGTCGCCGCAGTCGGCAAGGCGCGACTCGTGCAGGGCGACTGGATCAAGCAGGGGGCCATGGTCATCGACGTGGGCATGAATCGCGACGCCGAGGGCAAGCTCTGCGGCGACGTCGACTTCGCAGCAGCCGTGCAACGCGCGGGCTGGATCACGCCGGTGCCCGGCGGCGTCGGCCCGATGACCATCGCGACGCTCCTCTCGAACACGCTGCTCGCCGCGGAGCTTAGAGAGGGCAAGGCTTGATTGACCGTTGCGGACGTTCGCGGCGCCTAATCCTTTCGGCTGCTCGCAGGTCTGAAAGTGTCCGCTCAGCGACCGCCGCTCAACGGTCGCAAACCGTGCGCCGCGTCCTACACAGTGCGCAGATGCCAGGCTTTGGGTCGCGTGAAAGTGAGAATGCCGTAGGTCGACAGCGTGAGACCGACGCCGGAATGGCCGACGCCCGACCACGGCAGGCGCGGGCTCACGCGGTCGCAGCAATTCCAGTACGCCGATCCGGCTTTGACCCGGGCGAGAATGCGTCGCGCGCGGTTCGCGTCGGGCGTATAGACCCCGGCGGTCAATCCGTACAGGCTGTCGTTCATCCGCTCGACCGCCTCGGCGTCATCCCGCACCTTCTGGATGCCGATGATCGGGCCGAAGCTCTCGTCGCGCATGAGTGCCATGCGGTGATCGACCTCGACTAATACCGTTGGGGCGAACCAGTTGCCCTTGCGTTTGATGACCTGGCCACCGGTGAGGACCTTCGCCCCCTTGCGCTTGGCGTCGGCCACCTGCCGTCGCAGCACCTCCAGCTGGGGCCGGCGGGTGATCGGGCCGATGTAGGTCGACTCGTCCATCGGGTCCCCCACCTTGTAGGCCTTGACTTCGGCGAGAAACGCCGCCACGAAGGCATCGTGGATCGTCGCCTGCACGTAGATGCGCTCGACCGAGCAGCAGGACTGACCGCTGTTGTAGAACGCGCCGTCGGCGATGCTCGCGGCGGCCATTTGGACGTCGACGTCCTCGCAGACATAGACCGGGTCCTTGCCGCCGAGCTCGAGCTGGGCCTTGATCATCCGCGCTCCGGCAATGGCGCCGATCCGCGCTCCGGTTGCATAGGAGCCGGTGAAGAAGATGCCGTCGATCGGCTGGCGCAGAAGCGCCGCACCCGTCGCCTTCGACCCGTTTACCGCGATGAAGACGTCGGCCGGAACTCCCGCCTCGTGCAGCGTCTCGGCCATGTGGCGCCCGCTGAGCGTCGCGAACTCGGAGGGCTTGTACAGAACCGCATTGCCGGCGAGCAGCGCCGGCACGAAGACGTTGCTACCGACGAAATAGGGATAATTCCAGGCCGAGATATTGGCAATCACGCCCAATGGCGCGTGCGTGATGCGCTCCTCCAGTTTTTCCTCGGCATTGGCATAGACCTTCTCGTCGCGCAGCACGCGCGCCGCTTCGGCGGCGAAGAAGTCCAGGCGCTTGGTCAGGCCGTTGAGCTCGTTTCTCGACTGCCGGATCGGCTTGCCGACCTCCTGCGTCAGCGTGCGTGCAAGCGTCTCGTGTTTCGCAATCAGGCGCTCGCGGAAAGCACGGATCGCGGCCACGCGCCTACGCATCGGCGTCGCCGCCCAGCCGGGCTGCGCCGCGCGGGCGCGGTCGTACTTCTTGCGCACCGCGAAGGCGCCATCCTCAGGGATGTCGGCCAGAAGGGAGCCCGTGGCGGGATTGAAGACCTTCATGCAACCGCAGCGGTCAGGGGCGGGCGGCGGCGAGAAAATCGTCGAGCAACGCGGTACCGTCGAAGAACGAACGATCGGCCCGGTCGTGGAACTCCGGATGCCACTGCACGCCGAACAGATAGGAAGGTCCGCGCCAACGCAGCGCTTCGACCACGCGATCGGGCTCCGACCATGCCTCGACCACCATGTTGCGGCCGAGGTCCTTGATCGCCTGGTGGTGCACCGAGTTGGTCTTGGCTAGCATGAGCCGCGGGTAGATTCGCGCCAACCCGGAGCCCTCCACGAGCGACGTGGCGTGACAGTTCTGGTCGTAGGCGTCCCAGTCGTGATGATCGAGCGCGCCTGGCAGCTGGGCGCCCAGATCCTGATACAACGTGCCGCCAAAGGCGACGTTGATCACCTGCACACCGCGGCACACGCCGAGCACCGGCTTCGCGGCGGCGACGAAGGCGCGCAAGAGCGCGATCTCGTAGCGGTCGCGAATCCGGTCGCCTGCCCACTCGGGCCGCAGAGGCACCGCGCCATAGGATTCCGGACTTACGTCCGATCCGCCCATCAGCACCAGCCCGTCGAGCTCGCGCGCATAGTCGTCGACGGCGACGCGACTGCCGGAGCGACGGGAATCCCCATCCGGCGATGGGATCATCAGCGCCATGGCGTCTTCCTGCATCACCCAGTGCGCCATCCCCTGCTCAACGTATTGCAGCGTCTTGCCCTTGAAGACGAGTCGTTGCGGGTCGGCGTGAAGGAAGCAGGCGGAGATGCCAATCTTTAGCATGGGGTCAGATCGCCGCCGCGAAGATGCGCTCGAAATCCTCTCGCGTGCAGGGGCGGGGATTGGTTTGATGGCAGGTGTCGTTGATCGCCACCTCGACCAGCGCCGGTATGTCCGCCCGCGTCACCGGCCGCTTGGTCACGTACGCGCCGAGCGTCGCCGGAATGTCCAGGTCACGCTTGAGCGCGGTCAGCCAATCGACAAACGCCTGCGCGGCGGCTTCGGCAGCCGCCCGGCCGACGCCGACGACGCGCGCCAGTTCCGCCATCTTGGCCGTAGCCGCAGGCTCATTGAAACGCATGACGTGGTCGATCATGATGCCGTTCGCCAGGCCGTGATGGAGATCGGCGACCGTGGACAGGGCGTGCGCGCACGAATGCGTGGCGCCGAGGTCCTTCTGGAATGCGACCGCGCCCATCATCGAGCTCATCAACATGTCCGAGCGCGCCTGCAGATCGTGCGGCTCGTGCACCGCCTTGCGCAGTGCCCGGGCGGCGATGCGCACGCCTTCCACGGCGATGCCGTCGCAGAGCGGATGATAGGCCGGCGACAGATACGATTCGACGTTGTGCGTCAGGGCGTCCATGCCGGTCGCGGCGGTGAGATGCGGCGGCAGGTCGAGGGTGAGCTCTGGGTCGGCAAAGACCGCCTTCGCCAGCAACCGAGGGGAAAAGATGATCTTCTTGACGTGCGTCGCATCGTCGGAGATCACGCTCGCGCGTCCGACCTCGGAGCCGGTGCCCGCGGTGGTCGGTACGGCAACAAGGTAGGGAAGCTCCTTTGCGATCGGCCGCGCGTTGGGGTGATCCCATGCATACTCGAGTACGTCGCCCGGATGCACCGCCATCAGCGCGATCGCCTTGGCCACGTCGAGCGCCGCGCCGCCCCCCAGGCCGACAATCGAGTCGGCGCGATGCGCGCGATAGGCGCCCACGCCATTGTCGACTTGGCTCTTGGTCGGGTTGCCCCAAAGCTGCGAATAGACGGCTACCTCGAGACCCTTCATCCCGGCGCTGAATCCCTCCAGCAGCGGCAAAGTTGCGATGCCGCGGTCGGTAACGATCAGCGGGCGCGAGACGCCCTGCATGCGCAGATGCTCGGCGACGAGCTTGCGCGAGCCGGGCCCGAAGTGGATCGTGGTCGGAAAGGCGAACCGGGACAGGGTCATCGAATGGGCCATCGTCCAGGTTGCGCGTCGCCGATCTCGACGAAGCGTAGTTCGGGCACGTCGTTCGGCCGCGACGCGACGCCGATGTCCGGGCGCATGGCCCAGGTCAACGGGCGCCGGTAGAGCGGGGCTGGCGACAGCGCAGCAAAACGCGCGGCCGCGGGCACGGGCTCTCGCCTCATATGATCTCGAAATAGCGCTTCAATTCCCAATCGGTCACTGCGTCGAGCCACTGCCGCCACTCCCATTCCCGCGTCGCCGCGAAGTGCTCGACGAAGTCGTCGCCAAACCAGTCGCGAGCGAGCTTCGAGTTGCGGAAGGTACGCGTCGTTTCGATCAGCGTGCGCGGCGCACGCGGCATGTTCTCGGCGCCCGCGTTGGTGCCATGGATGGGCTTGGCCGTCAGCCTGAGGCGCTTTTCGACGCCGTGCAGGCCGGCGGCGATGCAGGCGGCGGCGGCGAGGTAGGGGTTCACGTCGGCGCCCGGGCAGCGCGTCTCCAGCCGGGTCGACTTGGGGCTCGCCGTGATGACGCGGAAGCTCGCCGTGCGGTTGTCCAGGCCCCAAGTCGGCTTGACCGGCGCCCAGAAGCCGTCGACCAGGCGCTTGTAGCTGTTGATCGTCGGCCAGATCATGGGCGCGAACTCGAGCAGCGCCGCGAGCTGCCCGGCGAGATAGCTCTCGAAGAGCTTGCTCATGCCGTGTTCGTGTCGCGCATCGTGGAACAGGTTGCGCTTGCCGTCGGAAAGACTCTGGTGGATGTGCCCCGAGCAGCCGGGATAGTGCGGGCTCCATTTGGCCATGAAGCTCGGCATGATGCCGAAGCGCGCGCCGATTTCCTTGGCCCCGGTCTTGAACAGGATCGCCCGGTCAGCGGCCTCGAGCGCCTCGGAGAACAGGATCGCGACCTCGTAAACGCCCGGGCCGGTCTCGGTGTGCATGCCTTCGATGGGGACGCCGAAGCCGCCCATTTCGACCATCAGCGCCTTGAAGAATTCGCGCTTGTCACCCGCGCGCAGCAGCGAGTAACCAAACATGCCCGGCGTGATCGGCTCCGGACGCACGTAGCCTTTGGCAGCCCACGATTGCGGCGTCTCGGCGAAGTTGAACCATTCGAATTCCATGCCGCACATCACGTTCAGGCCCAGCTTTTCCGCGCGCCTGAGCACGCGCTTGAGCAGCTGCCGCGGGCAGATCGGGTGCGGAACCTCCTTGCCGCCCCGGTTGACCACGAACTCGCCGAGAAAGAAGGGCACGCCATCGTCCCAGGGGACGGTGCGATGGGTGCCGAGATCGATCTTCGCCAGCGCATCGGGAAAGCCCTTGTGCCATCCGGTCAGCGTGGTGTTGTCGTAACACTGGTCATTCATGTCCCAGCCGAAGACGACGTCGCAGAAACCGAACCCGCCCTCGACGGCAGAAAAGAATTTGTCCTTGTGGATGTACTTGCCGCGCAGTACGCCGTCGATATCCGACACCGCGACCTTGACCCGGTTGCCGGCGGTGTTGCGCACGGCATCGAGCACCTTCTTCGCCGGCAAGTCTTTCGGCATGGCTTCCTTTCCCGGAGCCTTCGCGTCTGCGCCTCCAGCCCAGGCGCGATTGTAACCCGGCCTCCCGCGTGCCCGATGGCACAATGGCGCACGATGAACGATCAGCCCCTTGCTTCCGCGACACCGCGCGCTCGCGCGCTCGTCGCCTTGCATGTCGCAGTGCTGCTGTTCGGATTCGCCGGCCTGTTCGGCAAGTGGTTGCCGCTGCCGCCGGCGACGATCGTGTTCGGCCGCGCCGCTATCGCCAGCGTGGCGCTCGCGCTCTTGCTTCCGCTTACCGGCCAGGCCGGCGCGGCGGGTGACCGCCTCGATTGGAAGCTGGCGGCCTCCGGCGCGCTCCTCGCCTTGCACTGGGTCGCCTTCTTTCGGGCCATCCAGATCGCCAGTGTCGCCGTGGGATTGCTCGGCTTCGCGAGCTTTCCCCTGTTCGTATTGTTGCTCGAAGCCCTGCTGCGGCAGCGCCGACTGCGCGGGCGCGAGTGGGCCATCGCCGCCCTGGTGAGCGGCGGATTGCTGCTGGTCGTGCCGGAATTGCGCTGGGAGAACCGTGTCGTCCAGGGGCTCGCCTGGGGCCTCGTTTCGGGCCTGACCTTTGCGTTGCTCACCGTTGCCAACCGTGCGCTCGCGGCGCGGCACGCAGCGGGCACCATCGCCATGTGGCAAAACGCCTGCGCTGCGCTCTGCGTGCTGCCGCTCGTCGCCCTTGCGCCCGTAGTCCCGAACGCGCAGGCCGTGCTGCTGCTTGTGGTGCTCGGTGTGGCGTGCACTGCGCTCGCGCACACGCTGTTCGTGCGCAGCCTGCGCGTGCTGTCCGCGCACACCGCAAGCGTCGTCACCGCGCTGGAGCCGGTGTACGGCATCGTGCTCGCTTTTCTGCTGCTCGGTGAAACGCCGTCGGCGCGAACGCTCTGCGGTGCGGCGTTGATCGTCGCTGCGGCAATCTGTGCCACCCGGTCGCGCTCGCCGTGACCGCTGCCGCCCGGGTTGGCTCGGACCGTGCGTTAAAGTAGGATCGCCTCTTCTCGAGTCCAAGGCAGCGCCGACATGCAAATAGGAATGGTGGGATTGAGCCGCATGGGCGCCAACATGGCGCGCAGGCTTGCGTGCGGCGGCATCGAAGTCGTCGGCTTCGATCCGAACCCCGACGCGCGCACGGCTTTCGCAGCAGGCGCGCGCTGCAATGCCGTCGACGATCTCGAAGCGCTGATGCACGCATTATCGCCGCCGCGGATCGTGTGGCTCATGGTGCCGCCGGGGGAGCAGACGGAACAGACGATTGCCGTGCTCGCCCCGCGCCTGCTCGCCGAAGATGTGATCGTCGACGGCGGCAACGCGTTCTACAAGGATTCGGTCCGCCGCGCGGTCGAACTGGCGAGTTACGGCGTGCGCTTCGTCGACTGCGGCGTATCGGGCGGCGTTTTGGGACTCGAGCATGGCTATGCGCTCATGTTCGGCGGCTCGCCTGCTGCCGCGCGCGCGATCGAGCCGATCGCCAAACTGCTCGCTCCGGCACCCGATCGGGGATGGCTGCATTGCGGTCCAAGTGGCTCGGGTCACTTCGTGAAGATGATCCACGACGGCATCGAGTACGGCATGATGCAGGCGATTGCCGAGGGTATGGCGCTGCTCAAGGGCAAGGAGGAGTTCGGCCTCGACGTCGCGGCCATCGCGACGATGTGGGGGCACGGTAGCGTCGTGCGCTCGCAACTGCTCGAACTCACCGCCGAATTCTTGCGCGACGATGCGGAGCTCACGCACGTTGCACCCGTGGTTGCCGATTCGGGCGAGGGCCGCTGGACCATCGCCGAAGCCATCGAGCAGGGCGTCCCGGCCCCCGTGCTGTCGCTCGCGCTTTGGATGCGCTTTGCAAGCCAGGGCAAGGCAGCGTACGCCGACCGCGTGCTGGCAATGATGCGCAAGCGCTTCGGTGGCCACCCCGTTGCCCCGGCCCGCGCGCAGACGGGCGGGGACCAGTGATCGTCGTGCTGATGGGCGTGTGCGGCAGCGGCAAGACGACGGTCGGGCGGGCGCTCGCTGAGCGCCTGCAGTGGCGGTTTCTCGATGCCGACGATTTCCATCCGCAAGCCAACGTCGCCAAGATGGCGCGTGGCATTCCGCTTACCGACGACGACCGCTGGCCCTGGTTCGACCGTATCGTGGCCGAAATGAAACGCCACCACGCTGCCGGCACGCACGTCGTGGTCGCCTGTTCAGCGCTCAAGCAGGCGTACCGCGATCGCCTGGCGCAGGGTGGCGAGCTGCGCTTCGCCTACCTCAAGGGCAACGCGGCGGGCATCGAGCCGCGGCTCGCAGGCCGCAGCGGCCACTTCATGCCCTCGTCGCTGCTGGCGAGCCAATTCGCCACGCTCGAGGAGCCGTCGGCGGCGATCGTCATCGATATCGCGCAGAGCGTTGCGGCGCAAGTCGCCGCGATCACGCGCGCATTGCAGCAGCCGCTTCCCGCATGAGCGACGAGCCGGGCTCGGCGTCGAAGTTGCGCCCGGCCACGGCGCTCGCGCATCTCGGTCGCGATCCGAGCCAGCACATGGGCGCGGTCAATACGCCCGTCTATCGCGCCTCGACCATCCTCTTCGACTCAGTGGCCGATCTCGAGGCGTCGGAACGCGGCGAATATCCGGGCATTGCCTACGGCCTGCACGGCTTGCCCACCGTGCGCGACTTGCAGGCCGCCATGGCGGCGCTCGAGGGCGGACACGCGTCCCTGGCGGTTCCCTCGGGGCTCGCCGCGATCACGCTCGCGCTTCTAGCCACCACCGGGCCAGGCGATCACGTGCTCGTCGCCGACTCGGTGTACGGTCCGACGCGGCGGTTCTGCGAGCAGCAGCTCAAGCGCTTCGGGGTCGAGGTGAGCTACTACGACCCGCTCGTCGGCGCCGCCATCGAGCGCGAATTCCGCCCGAGCACGCGCCTCGTGTTCACCGAATCGCCCGGGTCGCTCTCCTTCGAGGTGCAGGACCTGCCCGCCATCGCCGCGGTCGCGCACCGTCGCGGCGCGCTGGTACTGCTCGACAATACCTGGGCCACACCGCTGGGGTTTCCCGCCTTTGCCCGCGGTGCCGACATCTCACTCCACGCCGGCACCAAGTATCTTGGCGGCCACTCCGATGTGCTGGTAGGCCTGGTGACCTGCAACGCGCAGACCTTCCCGCCGATGCATCGGCTGTGGACCGATATGGGCGTAGCGGCGAGCAGCGACGATTGCTTTCTGGCGCTGCGGGGCCTGCGCACCCTGGGGCTGCGCCTGGAGCGACATACGCAAAGCGCGCTTGGCCTCGCGCGCTGGTTGCGCGAGCGGCCCGAGGTCGACGAGGTCATCTTTCCGGCGCTGGAAGGCTCGCGCGGCCACGAGCTCTGGCGGCGGGATTTTTCTGGCGCCTGCGGATTGTTCGGCGTGATCCTGAAGCCGGTCGCCAAGGCGCGGGTCGACGCCATGCTCGACGGCATGCGGTTGTTTCGCATGGGATGGAGCTGGGGTGGCTTCGAGAGCCTCATCATCCCGGCGCATCCGGAACGCAGCCGCAGCGCCACGCGCTGGGAAGCGGCCGGGCCCTACTTGCGGCTGCACGTGGGCCTCGAGGACCCGCAGGATCTCCTCGCCGATCTAGACAGCGGATTCGACCGCCTGCGCGCCTGACGGCGCGATAGCGCCGCAAGATTCGCGTCCGCTGTTTCGATTCGGCCGATCCGCGCAGCCGTGCGTGGGCGCCGGGCGCTAATCGAGCCCCAGGTATTGCGCCCGCGCCTCGGCGTCGCGCACGAATGCAGCCATGCTACCGGCGTAGCGCAGCTGCCCGCCTTCGATGACGTAGGCCCGGTCGGCGACCTCTTGCGCGAAGCGGAAGTTCTGCTCCGACAGCAGCACCGCCACCCCGTCGCGCTTGAGTTCACGCAGCGCCTCGGCGACCTGCGCGACGATGACCGGTGCCAACCCCTCGGTCGGCTCATCGAGCAGGATCGTGGTCGGATTGCCCATCAGCGTGCGTGCGATCGTCAGCATTTGTTGCTCGCCGCCGGAAATCTCTCCACCGCGGCGGTCCTTGAGCTCGCCCAAGTTGGGGAACAGCGCGACGATGCGCTCAAAGGTCCACTGCGGCAGACCGGGGCGCGCCGGCTGTCGCCCGACCTGCAGGTTCTCGACCACGGTCAGGTCGGCGAAGATGCGCCGCTCTTCAGGCACGTAGCCCAGTCCCATGCGCGCGATGCGCCATGAGGCGAGTGCCTCGATGCGCTCGCCGCCGAACAGCACCTCACCGCGCACCGGCCGCAGCAGGCCGGCAATGGCCTTGAGCGTGGTCGACTTGCCGGCGCCATTGCGCCCGAGCAGCACTACCGTTTCCGCGTTCGCCACGCTGAGCGAGAGCTCATGCAGTGCCTGCGCCCGGCCATACCCTGCGCACAGCGCGCGGACCTCAAGCATGCGGCAGGCGGCGCTTCATGCTGCCGCGCCGAGGTAGACGGCGCGCACTTCGGGGTTCGCGCGTACTGCGGCAGGCGGGCCATCGGCGATCAGTCGGCCACGGTCGAGCACGAGGATCCGGTCGGCGTGCGCGAAGACGATGTCCATGTCGTGCTCGGTGAAGAGCAGCGCCAGGCCGTCGCTGTGGGCAAGATTCGACACCAGCGCCATCAGGCGCGAGCGCTCCAGCGCCGCCATGCCCGCGGTCGGCTCGTCCATGAGCAGCAGCTGCGGCTGCAGGGCAAGCGCGATGGCGAGCTCGACTCGCTTCAGGTCGACGTAGGCGAGCGTGGCGCAGCCGCGCGCGGCGAGCGCACCGATGCCCATTCGATCGAGAAGGGCCTGCGCGGCCGGCGCGTGCCGCTGCGACCCCTGCCGCCAGAGCGAACGCTGCTCGCCCTGGCGCGCGAGCAACGCGATCTGCACGTTCTCGCGCACCGTCATCGACGCGAACGTCGCCGCAACCTGGAATGTGCGCCCCACGCCCAGGCGCGCGATGGCGTGCGGCGCGAGGCCGGTAATGCGCTGGCCGGCAAAGCTCGCCGTACCGGCATCGGCGCGCAGCTGGCCGCCGAGCACGTTGAACAGCGTCGTCTTGCCGGCACCGTTCGGACCGATGATGGCGACGCGCTCGCCAGCGCTGACGCTGCAGCTCAACGCCGACAGGGCAACCACGGCACCGAACGATTTCGACAGCCGCTCGACGACGAGCAAAGGCTCGCTCATGCGCCTTTGCCTCGCAACCAATGCCTAACCGTGCCGACGATACCGGCCGGGAAGGCGAGCGTGATGGCCAGGATGGAGGCGCCGACGAAGGCGCGCCAATACTCGGTGTGCCGGGCCACCGTATCCTGCAAGCCGATGAAAACCGCCGCGCCGACGAGCGGACCCGTCAGCGCCTGCAGGCCGCCCAAGAGCACGATCAGCAGGCCATCGATGGAGCGCGGAATGGCCAGCAACTCTGGGGCGATGCTGCCCTTGGCATAGGCGTAGAGGGACCCGGCGAAGCCGGCGAACGCGCCGGCGAGAGTGAAGGCAACCCAGCGCAGCCGCTGCACATCAATGCCGCACGCGCCGGCACGCAAGGCCGAATCGCGCGCTGCGCGCAGTGCATAACCGAAGCCCGAAAAGCTCAAGCGCCACAGCAGCAGCATCGCCGCCCCGGCGAGCGCGAGCGCGAACAGGTAGTAGGCCTTCGGGCTCGCGAGCCACGCCGCCGGCCAGATGCCCACCAGGCCGTTACTGCCGCCGGTGAGAGCGTCCCACTGCCAGACGATCGACCAGACGATCTGCGCGAAGGCCAGCGTCAGCATGGCCAGATAGACCCCCGATAGACGCACGCAGAACCAGCCGCAGACAAGCGCCAGCGCCCCCGCAACGAGCGGCGCGACGAAAAGCGCCGCCCCCATCGGCAGCAGACGCGAGGCGAGCGCCGCGGCGTAGGCGCCGGCGCCCAGAAAAGCCGCATGTCCGAACGACGCCATGCCGCCCGTGCCCATCAGCAGCTGCAGGCTCAAGCCGAACAGGGCGAAGAGCACGATTTCGGTCAGCAGAACAAGCGTGTATTCGTCGGCAACGAAGCGCGTCGCGACGAGCAGCAGCAGGCCTGCCGCGACGCCGAGGGCGAAGCGCCGGCTCGGCGGCTGCTGCAATTCGCGCAGTTCGGCCACGGGCGTCGGCGAAGGCGGCCGGCCGAGCAGGCCCCACGGGCGGACGATGAGCACCATCGCCATGACCATGAACTCGGCAACCAGGGTGAGCTTGGAGAAGGCCACGGTCATGCCGAACATCTCCACCTCGCCGATGCCGATGCACAGCGCCTTGACGACGCCGATGATCAGCGCAGCGATGAATGCGCCCGAAATGCTGCCCAGCCCGCCGGCGACGGTGACGACAAAGGCGTCTGCGATCACCGCCAGGTCGATGTTGAGATTGGCCGGCTCGCGCGGCAGCTGCAGCGCACCGGCAAGACCGGCAAGCAGCGCGCCGACGAAAAACACCCCGGAGAACAGCCGTGCCTGATCGACGCCGAGCGCGGCGGTCATGACGCGGTCCTGGCTGGCCGCCCGCACCAGCAGCCCCCAGCGTGTTCGCCTAAGCGCGGCAAGCAGCAGCAGCCACACCAGCGGTCCGCAGGCAATGAGGAACAAGTCGTATTGCGGCACGGCGCGGCCCAGGATCGTGACCGTGCCTTGGAGTCCCGGCGCGCGCGGACCGAGCAGATCCTCCGCACCCCAGATGTGCAGCACCGCGTCGCGGATGATGAGCACGATGCCAAAGGTTGCGATGAGCTGCAGCAGCTCGGGCGCACGGTACAGACGCCGCAGCAAAGTCGCTTCGATGAGCGCGCCGAGCAACCCGACACCGAGCGCGGCGACCAGCACCGCGCCCCAGTAACCCAAGCCGGCGGCGGCGAGGCGGCCGATCAGGCTGTAGGCGAGGTAAGCGCCCAGCATCATGAACGATCCGTGCGCAAAATTGACGATGCGCGTGACGCCGAAGATAAGCGATAGCCCCGCTGCGACCAGGAATAGCGAGGAAGCGCCCGCCAGGCCGTTGAGCAGCTGAATGAGCAATGCGGAGAGCGTCACCGGAGGCGACCCCTGACGGGCCTCCCGCAGGCAGTCCGACTAGTCGGCTGGCCGATGCGCACGCACCCAGTCGTCGCTGGGCAGGTAGGTCGCGCCATCGGCGTATTGCCAGTCGACCATCACGCCCTTGCCGTCCTTGACCGCGAGGCGGCCCACGTAGGCGCCCATCGTCGACTGGTGGTCCAGGGCGCGAAAGGTCACCTCGCCGAACGGTGTGTCGACGACTAAGCCCCGCATCGCGGCCACGAGCTTTTCGGTGGCGGTCGACTTCGCCTTGCGCATCGCCGCCGCGATGCTCATCACTGCGCTGTAGCCGACGACCGAGCCCTCGCGCGGATAATCTTGGTAGCGCGCCTGGTAGGCGTCGAGGAAACGCTGGTGCTCGGGCGTCTTGATCTGCGACCACGGATAGCCGGTGACGTACCAGCCGACCGGCGCCTCGTCCCGCAACGGGTCGAGATACTCCGGCTCGCCGGCGAGCAAATTGAATACCGGCCGGTCGTGGAACAACCCGCGCAGCTCGCCTTCGCGCACGAACTTCGCCAGATCGCCGGCGAAAAGGGAGGAGAAGATCGCATCGGGCTTCGCCTCGAGCAGGGCTTCCACGACCGGGCCGGCATCGATCTTGCCCAGCGGCACCGCGATCTCGACAAACTCGATGCCGGACGGCTGGCGGGCGATCATCAGCTGTTTGAACGCGGCTGTCGCCGAGGTGCCGTACTCGTAGTTCGGGTAGACGATGGCCCAGCGCTTCTTGTTCAGGCGCACCGCATCCGGGATTAGCATGGCCGTCTGCATGTAGGTCGACGGCCGCAGGCGGAAGGTGTAGCGGTTGCCGGACTCCCACACGATCTTGTCGGTGAGCGGCTCGGCGGCGAGGAAGAACACCCGTCGCTGCTTGGCGAAATCGGCTA
This sequence comes from uncultured beta proteobacterium, assembly GCA_963763625.1. GTDB lineage: Bacteria > Pseudomonadota > Gammaproteobacteria > Burkholderiales > Casimicrobiaceae > PALSA-1003. The sequence goes on from CAVXPH010000006.1 coordinate 869,677, forward strand.
CCGCGAGCCCGACGGCGGAGGAAAACGTTCCCATCAGCACGTCGACTTTTTCGCGCGCCAGCAGCTCTTCGGCGACGCGTACCGCATCTCCCGCGTTGCCGTTGTCGTCACGGGTGATGAGTTCAAGCGGACGGCCGAGCACGCCGCCGCCGGCGTTGATCTGCTCGACAGCGAGCTCCATGCCCTTTTTGTACGGCTCGAGAAATGCGGGGAAGGTCTTGTAGCTGTTGAGTTCGCCCAGCTTGATGGGCTGGGCCGGCGCCGCTGCCACCAGGGAAAGCGCGACCACGAGCGCCGCAAGCAACCGGTTCATCTGTTCTCCCATGCGACTCGTGGCAAGCGCGCTCGCGCCCGACGGGTGCGCAACGCATGATAGCCGCCGCGCGGTCGCTTCGGGAAGCGCGCGAGGGCGGCGCGCCCTGCCGGTTCTATGGTTATGCCGCGGCAGGGATGCCCTGGCGCCTGCCGGGCAGGTAAAATACGCCCCTCTTTACGCGGCGGCTCCGGCAGTCCGCCTCGTTCCTCCGCGGCGCGGATTGCGGTGCGGCACCCCGGGTGTTGGCGCGGGATGCCTTCACCTTCACGGCCTCGATGCGAGTTTCGACGCGGCGCTTGCGCTGCAAGCTGCCGGACATGCGCACAAAAAAACCGGAACCGGCGGGATGCTGAAGCTCGAATTCGGACTGTCGTTTGCCGATCTGTATGCGACCGCGGGACTCGCCCGCGTCGACGCCGCCTTCTGCGCCCAGCTTGCCGCTGCCGACGCCGCGCTCGGCGCCCGGCTCGCCGCGGCGCGGGTCGATCACCACGCGCTCGGGCGCAAGGAGGAATCGGAGCTCCTGCTCGCGCTGGCACCGCATGTTGAGGATTTCCTCGGCCAGCTCTTCGGCATCCAGTCCGAGCTCGCGGCGCTACAGGCAGCGCAGCATGAATTAGCGCCACTGTTTGCCTGCAAGCGCCAGGTCGTTCAGCGCAAGGCCTTGAACCGCTACAAGGCCGAAGTGGCGGCGGGCTTTGACGGCCCGGTGCTGCGACGCGAGCTGGAAGCGAAATTCGGCGAGCCCTTCGCCGGGCTTGCCGGCGAGCTTGCCTTCGCGCGCCACGTCGACGCCTGGGCTCGCGACGAGGCTGCGCACGCGGCCGACATCGATCTCGCCTTGCGCTACGCCGCGTGGGCGGTGCAGACGCCGGCTGGCAAGGCGACGCACAAGGCCGGTGTTCTGTTCAAGGCGCCGCACAAGCTCGATTACCTGCGGCTCATTCCCGTGCAGAGCGAGATGCGGCACGGCGTGGCGATGTGGCACCTGCCGGAGGACCACCTGCGGCGCCGCGACGGCTTCGCCCTGACCGACCCGGGTACCGATCTGGCCGGCGCCCTCGACCAAGCGCACTACTGCATCTGGTGCCATGAGCAGCAGAAGGATTCGTGCGCCTCGGGCCTGCGCGAAAAGCCGCCTGCCGACGGCGGTCCGGCGCGCTTCAAGACCTCGCCCTTCGGCGTGACGCTGGCCGGCTGCCCGTTGGAGGAGAAGATCTCGGAGTTCAACAAGCTGCGTGCCGAAGGCTGGGCCTTAGGCGCGCTGGCGATTATCTGCGTCGACAACCCGCTCGTCGCCGCAACCGGTCATCGCATCTGCAACGATTGCATGAAGGCGTGCATCTACCAGAAGCAGGAGCCTGTCGATATCCCGCAAGCCGAGACGCGCGTGCTCAAGGATGTGCTGGCGCTGCCATGGGGATTCGAGATCTATGGGCTGCTCACGCGCTGGAATCCGCTTCACCTGCGTCGGCCGCTGCCGCGGCAGGCGACGGGCAAGCGGGTGCTCGTCGTCGGCATGGGACCGGCGGGTTTCACGCTCGCCCACCACCTGCTCAACGACGGCCATACCGTGGTCGGCATCGACGGCTTGAAGATCGAGCCGCTTGAGCCGGAACTCTCCGGCGTGAGCGCGACAGGAACACGCGTGCCCTTCGTCCCGATTCGCGACAGCGCGGGCCTGCGCGAGCCGCTCGAGCAGCGCGTGATGGCCGGCTTCGGCGGCGTCGCCGAGTACGGCATAACCGTGCGCTGGGACAAGAATTTCCTCAAGCTGATCCGGCTCCTGCTCGAGCGCAGGGAGCGCTTCGCCCTGCACGGCGGGGTGCGTTTCGGCGGTACGCTGACCAGCGCCGGCGCCTTCGAGCTCGGCTTCGACCATATCGCCCTCGCGGCAGGGGCCGGGCGCCCGACCGTGCTCGATCTGCCCAATGGCCTTGCCAATGGCGTGCGCACCGCGTCCGACTTTCTCATGGCGTTGCAGCTTACCGGCGCGGCGCGGCGCGACTCCCTGGCCAATATGCAGATCCGCCTGCCGCTGGTCGTCGTCGGCGGTGGCCTCACCGCGATCGACACCGCGACCGAATCGCTCGCCTATTATCCGGAGCAAGTGGACAAGTTTCTCTCCCGCTACGAGGCGCTCACCGCCGAGCGCGGACGTGCGCCAGTAGAGGACGCCTGGTCGGAGGACGAGCGCGAGATTGCGCACGAGTTCCTCGACCATGCGCGTGCAATCCGTGGCGAGCGCGCAGCGGCGGCGCGAGAAGGGCGACTCGCCCGGGTGCTGGAGTTGCTGCAGGCGTGGGGTGGCGTGACCATCGCCTATCGCCGGCGCCTGATCGACAGCCCGTCGTACACGCTCAACCACGAGGAGGTGGGGAAAGCGCTCGAGGAGGGCATTCGCTTCGCCGAGGGCCTGACGCCGCTCGCGATCGAGGTCGATGCGCACGGCCGTACGCGGGCGCTCACCGTGTCGGTGCAGCGCTTCGGGGACGACGGGGTGGGAGTGGAGACCGGCCGCGGCGAACTACCTGCGCGGACGATCCTCATTGCCGCGGGGACGCAGCCGAACACCGTCGCGGCGCGCGAAGACCCGGCGCATTTCCACCTCGACGGCCGCTACTTCCAGGCCCTCGACGAGGCCGGCAATCCCGTTCGGCCGGTGCAGGGGCTCGCCAAGCCGACCCGGACCGACGTACTGACCGCGCTCGAGCCCGATGGCCGCGGCATCAGCTTCTTCGGCGATCTGCATCCGTCGTTCTTCGGCAACGTCGTCAAGGCTATGGCGAGCGCGACCAAGGGCTATCCGATCGTGAGCGGCATGCTATCGCGCAGCAAACCCGCTTCGGCGCTCGAAGACCCCGCTTTTCTCGCCCGCGTCAACACCGAGCTCCGTGCCACCGTGCGCCAGGTGCTGCGCCTCACGCCGACGATCGTCGAAGTGATTGTGCATGCGCCGGCGGCCGCGCGACGCTTCGCCCCCGGACAGTTCTACCGTCTGCAGAACTTCGAGGCCCTGGCCACCAAGGTCGACGCGACGCGGCTGTCGATGGAGGGGATCGCCCTGACCGGCGCCTGGGTCGATCGCGAACAGGGGCTCGTCTCCCTGATTGTGCTCGAGATGGGCGGGTCAACCGATCTGTGCGCACTGCTGCGCGCCGGCGAGCCGGTGGTACTGATGGGGCCCACCGGGACGGCAACCGAAATCGCGCCGGGGGAAACGGTCGTGCTGGTCGGCGGCGGCCTGGGCAATGCCGTCCTGCTGTCCATCGGTCAGGCGTTTCGCGCCGCCGGGTCGAAGGTGCTCTATTTCGCCGGCTATCGCAAGCTCGGCGACCGCTACAAGGTCGCCGCCATCGAAGCGGCCGCAGACGTCGTGGTCTGGTGCTGCGACGAGGGTCCGGGCTTCGCACCAACGCGGCCGCGGGACAAGCGCTTCGTCGGCAATATCGTGCAGGCGATGGTCGCCTATGCGAGCGGTGCGCTGGGAGACCAGCCGATACCCTTCGCCGCCAGCGACCGTCTCATCACCGTTGGTTCGGACCGGATGATGGCGGCGGTCGCCGCCGCGCGCCAGCACGAGCTCAAGCCGTACATCAAGCCCACGCAGAAGGGTGTCGGCTCGATCAATTCGCCGATGCAATGCATGATGAAGGAGATTTGCGCCCAGTGCCTGCAGCCACAGCGCGACCCGGCGAGCGGAGCGATCCGGTACGTCTTTTCCTGCTTCAATCAGGATCAACCCCTCGACGCAGTCGACTTCGACGCGCTCGAGGCCCGTCTGGCACAGAACGGGGTGCAGGAAGAGCTGACCGCGCAATGGGTTTTGCGCTGCCGCAACCGGGTCGGCGCCTCGGTGTAGGGCAGCCGGTACGTGTCCCGAGCGGGGCGCCGACGCATGGGCGGTAAAACAAGGAGGACTGGCACGCGTTTGCAAAGAATCCTTACAATCGGCTGTCGCGCCGATTCAAGGGCCATGTTAGCTTCGAGCGATGGCAGTTGGTCGCGTGATGGCGTTGCCGTCCCAGTCCGAGCCGCAGACTGCGGCGACCCGCGCCGCCTCCACGCGCGACACGATTCACCTCATCAATCCGCTCTGGGACGCCCACGGCGGAAGCGACTGGCGGGCGATCGAGATGTACAAGGCGCTCGTCGCGGTCTACCCAGTGCGATTGTGGAGCCGGTTCAATCCGGCGTCGGCGTTCCTCGGGCGCTACCCGGTCGAACTGATCCGACCGTGGCGCGGGCGGTGGCCGGTCGGCGGCACCTTTATCTTCGTCGGGGCCTATTTTCGCGTCGGGCACTGGTTCAAGGCGACGTTGCCGCGACGCACGATTCTCGTCTACAACACCTACCAGCCGGACCGCCTGGCCAAGGCGCTCTCGCGCTTGCAGGCCTGGCACCGCACCCCGGTTGAAGTCGTCTACGCTTCCCCGCTGTTGCGGCGGCTTTCCAATCACCCTGGACCGGTGATCGAAAGTCCGATCGATCTGGCGGAATTCATGCCGCCGCTTGGCCGCAGCCGGCGCCCAGGGCAATTCGTCGTCGGCCGCATGTCGCGCGACGATGCGACCAAGCATCACGTCGAAGACGCGAGCGTGTACGCGACACTGGCCGGTGCAGGCGTGGAGTCACGGGTTATGGGCGGCACCTGTCTGCGCGACCGCTTCGCAGGCGCCGGCGCGGCGAGCCTGCTGCCGGCCGGCTCGACGCCGTCGGTCGACTTTCTGCAGGATCTCGATTGCTTCTACTACCGTACCAGCGACCACTGGCTCGAAGCCTTCGGCCGCGTCGTCTTCGAGGCGATGGCCTGCGGCTTGCCGGTGGTGTGTGGCCGGCGTGGCGGTTACGCCGACTACATCGTGCACGGTGTCAACGGCTTCCTCTTCGATACCAGCGAACAGGCGATCGCACTGATCCTGAGGCTGCGCGACGACGCCGCGCTGCGCGAGCGCATCGGCCACGCCGCGCGGCGATCCGTCGAGGCACTCTACGGCGGCAGCGGCTGGCGCAACAAGCTCGCCTTTTTTCTCCGTCCTGACCGCGCCCAGCATCCCCTGCTGCCGGTGGGCGACAGCATCGATTCGACGCTCTCCGGGTTGGGCTGAAGCGTTCTCGCGGCGCGTCATCGCCGCGACCCCCCGCGGCGTTAAAGTAGCGCCACGACTCGGAGCGGCAGGCGCAGCGCTCGGCGACTGACCTGCGGCGGCCATTGCGGCCACGCGCGGGCGGCACGGACCCTGCCGCAACCCCCCCTGGGGACCGTTCCGGAAACTTAAGTGGCAAGACCAGAGCAAGGCTGGCAGGATAAGCTCGCAGTCCTTGCGCACACCGGCCGTCGGTACCAGACTCTTCGCCGGTAAACGACGACAAAAAGACAATTTACCGAGGACGCATTATGACCCGAAGCAAAACTCAGTGGGGGACCTGGTTGACCGCGTGTGGCGTCGTCGCGTGGCTTGGCTGCGGCGCGGCACTCGCCGACCCGCCCGGCCGCGTGGCGCGCCTGGCGCAGATCGGCGGGGCAGTCAGCTTCTCGCCCGCGGGCGAGGAAGACTGGGTCCTGGCCCAGCCAAACCGCCCGCTGATCACCGGCGATCGCGTCTGGTCCGACAGCGGCTCGCGCGCGGCGCTGGAGATTGGAACCGCGACCGCGCGCTTGGGCAGCACGACCAGCGTGACCCTGCTCAATCTCGACGACCGCATCGCCCAGATCGAGCTTGCACAGGGAACACTCAATCTGCGCGTGCGCCGCATCTACCCGGAGCAGGTGTTCGAGATCGATACACCCAATCTGGCTTTCTCCATCCGACGCGCGGGTGATTTTCGCGTCGACGTCGACCCGGCGGGCAATACGACGGTCATCCGCGTGCGCAACGGCGAAGGCCAGGCGTGGGGCGAAGGCGCGGCGTACACAATCGGCGCGGGCCAGCAGGCCACATTCGTTGGCGCAGGGCTGCAGGACTATTCCTTCGACCCGATGTCGGCGCCCGACGAATTCGACAACTGGTGCCTCGAGCGCGACCGGCGGGAGGATAGCGCGGTCGCGGCGCGTTACATGTCGCCGGACATCGTCGGCTATTCGGATCTCGACGATTATGGTGCGTGGCGTGCGGTCGAGGGCTACGGCAATGTCTGGTTCCCGACCGCGGTTGCGGCCGACTGGGTCCCCTACCGCACCGGGCATTGGGCCTGGGTCGATCCCTGGGGCTGGACCTGGGTCGACGATGCCCCGTGGGGGTTCGCGCCTTTCCACTACGGCCGCTGGGCCTATGTCTCGTCGCGTTGGTGCTGGGTGCCCGGTCCGATTGCCGTGCGTCCGATCTATGCGCCGGCGCTGGTGGCCTTCGTCGGTGGCGGCGGCTTCAGCCTGGCGCTTTCGACCGGGGCGGTCGCGGGTATCGCCTGGTTTCCGCTCGGACCGGGCGAGGTGTACCAGCCCGCGTACGCGGTCAGTCGCAACTACTTCACCAACGTTAACGTAACCAACACGGTGGTCAACACCACGGTGATCAACAACGTCTACAACAACAACGTCACCCACATCGTTTATCGCAATCGCGAACTGCCCGGAGCGGTGACCGCGGTGCCGACGAGCGCTTTCAGCGGTGCCGAGCCGGTGGCGCGACACCTGGTCCCGGTATCTCCCGCCGTGGTCGCGCGCGAGCCGGTCGGGCCGGTCGCAGCCATCGCGCCGTCGCGCGCCAGCGTACTCGGTGCGGGCGCCGTGGCGGCGGGTGCCGCCGCGGCGGTCGCGGTTGCGCGGCGTCCGCCGGCGGCCGTCCTGGCGCGCCCGGTGGTCGCGAAAACGCCGCCGCCACTCGCACCAACGTCATTCGCCGCCAAGGCATCCTTGCTCGCGGCGCAGCCGGGCAAGCCGCTTGAGCCGGACAAGCTCAAGTCGCTGCAGCCGGCGCGCGCAGCGGAGGCGGCGAGGATTAAGGTGGTCGCACCGACGGTCACGCCGCAGCCGTTGAGCAAGGCCGGCGGCGGTCAGGGTGCGCACAACGAGCGCGGCGCCGTGCCAGGACCGGCAGCGACGGGTGCAGCGACGGGCGCAACGCCAGGCGCAGCGACAGTGTCGCGACCGCCGGAGCGCAAAGGGACGCCTTCCGGCGCGGTGCCACAGCCACCGGTGTCCACCCAGGAACGCGCGCTGCAAGCGCACAAGGGACCAGCACAGGGCGCCCCCGTGCCGCAACCGCCGCAACGTGTCCAGGAGGAACACCGCGGACCGCCCTCGGGTGCGGCTGCGACGCAGCCTGCGCCGTCGGTTCAGGAACGCAAGCAGGAGAGCCGGGTGCCGCCACCCAATACCCAGGCCTCGCAGCCGCCAAAGCAACAGGCGACCAAGGTGACGACCCCCACGAAGCCGCAGGAGCGCGCGGTGCACGAAAACCCGGGCGCGCCGCCCCCCGCGGCCAAGCCACCGCCGCAGAAAGCTCCGCCACCTCCGCCGGCCCCACCGGCGGGAAAGCAAGAGCAAAAGGCCAAGCCCAAGCCAGAGGAAAACAAGGCCAAGGAGAAGGAGCAGCCCTAAGGGAGACCGCGACCACACCCGGCGCTTGCGGGCCTTAGCGGCCCGCGCGGCGTCGGCGCGCTAGCGTTCGAACTTGACCGAGAGGACGATCGAGGTCTGCGTGCGTTGGATGCCCTCGATGCGACCGATCGCATCGAGGGCGTGGTCGATCTCCTCGGTGCTCCCGCCTTCGATGCGAACCTCGTAGTCGAATACGCCCGAGAGGGCGTACACCGCGCGTACCCAGGGCCGCGCTTCGAGTTCGCGCACCACGCGTTCGCCGGCCTTGGGATCGACGTGGATCAGCACTTGCGCCGTGATGCGCTGGCGCGCGAATTCCTCACTGACTCGCACCGTGTAGCCGGCAATCACCCCTTCGCGCTCGAGCCTGCGCATGCGCTCCTGCACCGTGGTCCGGGCGACGCCCAAGCGGCGCGCCAGCGAGGCAGTCGATTCGCGGGCGTTGCGGCGAAGCAGGGCGAGCAAACGCTGCTGCTGATCCCCAAGGCGTCGATTCGTCGGTTTAGCCGGCATTACGCCGGAATTATACCTGCGTAACGTCAGATTGCAGCCTGTATTTCGACCAATAACGCCGGTAGACTCACCTGGCACGGCCGTCTACGGGCCGGGACAGAACCGCCAGACCATGACTCCGCTCATCCTCCTTGGCGCCGGAAAAATCGGCGAAACGATCACCCACCTGCTGCATGAAGCCGGGGACTATGCGTTGACGGTCGCCGATCAAGATCCTGCGCGCCTCGCCCCGATCGCAGCCCTCGGCGTGGCCACGCACCATGCCGATTTCAATGCCGAGGGAGCCCTGGCCACACTGCTGCGCGGTCAGGCAATCGTCATCAGCGCCTGCCCTTTCTTCCTCACGCCGCTCATTGCCCAGGCCGCGGTCGCGGCCGGCGCACATTACTTCGACCTGACCGAAGACGTCGCCAGCATGCGTCGGGTCAAGGCGCTCGCCGCGGACGCGGGCACGGCGCTGGTGCCACAGTGCGGTCTCGCGCCGGGGTTCATCTCCATCCTTGCCCACGCGATGACGCGCAAGTTCGACCAGCTGCGCGACGTGCAGATGCGCGTCGGCGCATTGCCGGTCTATCCGACCAATGCACTCAAGTACAACCTGACCTGGAGCACCGACGGGCTTATCAACGAATACTGCAATCCCTGCGAAGCGATTATCGACGGCAGCCGGCGCGAGACGCTGGCGCTGGAGGAAATCGAGGCCTTCTCGCTCGATGGCGTTGCCTACGAGGCGTTCAATACCTCGGGTGGTCTGGGCACGCTGTGCGACACCCTTTCAGGCCGGGTCGAAAACCTCAACTACAAGACCGTTCGCTATCCGGGCCATCGCGACCTGGTCAAGATGCTCATTCGCGATCTGCGCCTCGGACAGCGGCGAGAAATCCTGAAGGATGTGCTCGAGGCATCGGTGCCGATGACCCGTCAGGACGTCGTGCTCGTGTTCGTCACCGTCAGCGGCATGCAGGACGGTCGCCTGACGCAGGAGTCATTCGCCAAGAAGATCTACAGCAAGACGCTGGGCGAGCGGGTGTATTCGGCGATCCAGATCACCACTGCGGCGGGAGTGTGCGCGATGGTGGACCTGATGCGCGAAGGCGCGCTTCCGAACCGCGGTTTCGTGCGCCAGGAAGACGCCGAACTGGCGGGCTTTCTCGCCAACCGTTTCGGTCGCCACTATGGGTAGCGCGGCCGCAGGCAGTAAGGAAAAATCAGCGGCCCTTGGGACTGGCGCGGGTCCTCGGTGCAATCCGCGGCGTCGACGGCATGGTCGGGCGGCGGGCGGTTTGAGGGAGGGGGTTGGTTTGCGCTGTCTTCGGATCGCGTCCGCGAAACGTGCCGCCTTTGCCTTTTGACATGCTGGGGACCTCGTTGGATCGGGTGACCAGCGCATGCTACTGAATTGGCAGCGGCGCGCAAGTCGCCACACGAGCGGCGGGCACGGCATCGCGCTCGAGACGACCCCAGGGGCGGCAACAACCTGCCCCATCATGCAAGAAGCGCAAAGACTCGGGACCAAGGCGAGGCGGGCTTGCACCCGCTGCTCCGGACGCGGCCGACCGGGCAGGGATCAGATCCGATGAACGATCAGGACTGCGGTCGGCATGCCAAATCGCATCATGGATCTGCCCTACCTGAAACGCAGTCTGGCGGTATCGACTGCGTCCGACAATCGGCGCCCATCCGATTCTGCTGTCGGACTGACGCGCAAGCGCTGTAGGAGCCGGGCGATGCTGGCGCTGCCGGAGCCCTTTCTTCGACGCGAAAACGCAACGAATGGCGCGCAGCATAACCGGAGGAGCTGCGCCGACTTCATTTCAGTGCCTGTGGCGAACCGAGCCATCGCGCTCGTGCAGGTCGAAATCCCGTGGGCGCGACCAGGCCGTTCCGTGTCGCCGGGTCGGTTCCGCCGCGGACGGCGCGGGCGAAAAATCGGCATGCCCTTGGACAGCGCCGGTCGCACCCGGTAGGATCGTACCGATGTCGCGGCCCGCCGAGCGGGCTTGCGCGCGCGTTTCGCCGGCTGCCCGTTGGCGGCGCGCGTGAGGGGGTCCGGCGGCGATGAAAGAGGTGAAGGTCGGTGATTCGCCCGGCGAAGAAATAGTTCGCGCGGTCTGACCCATGCCTGCCACCCAAGCGGCAAAGGGTGCGCTCCGAAACGCTCCGTTCACGCTTTGGGCCGCTTGGGGTCGGCAACAAGTTCCAAGGAGGTCAGATGCGCAAGATGATGCGGCGAATGGCTACGGTGGGTGGTTTGGCGCTGATGTTCGCGCCAGTGGCGGCATGGGCGCTGGAGAGCGTGCGCGTGCGCGGCACGATCGAGCGCGTGGACGGCTCGACCTTGCTCGTCAAGGCGCGCGACGGTGCCGAGCTCAAGATCGTGCTGACCGCCAACGGGGTGGTCGTCGCCATGGTGAAGTCGTCCATGGCGGACATCAAGCGCGGTTCGTTCGTGGGTGTCACCGGCATGCCCCAGGCTGACGGGAGCCAGAGGGCAGTCGAAGTGCACATATTTCCCGAAGCAATGCGCGGCAGCGGTGAAGGGCGCCGCCCGTGGGATCTTCCGCCCCAGAGCACCATGACGAACGCCAACGTCGAGGAGACGGTCACCGGGGTCGATGGGCAGACGCTCACCCTGAAGTACAAGGACGGACAGAAGAAGGTCATCGTCCCACCGGATACGCCGATCGTCACCTATGTCGTGGGCAACCGCAGTGAACTCACGCCGGGAACCAAGATATTCATCCCTGCGGCGACGAAGCAGCCGGACGGAACACTGGAGACCGCACGCGTGAATTTCGGCAAGGATGGGCTCACGCCGCCGATGTAGCAGGCGACCACGGATGGATCCGACGCCATGAGCAAACTGTCCGCGAAGATCGAGGAGGAGGCCCTCGCGCTCATCCCGCCCACGGTCTTCTTCCTGTTTACCCTTTCCCTGATTGCGCTGATCCGCGTCCTGATGCTCAAGGGGACCGGGATCCCGGCGAGCTCCATGGTTCAGATCGCGGTGGGGGCCCTGATTCTGGGCAAGGCGGTGGTGATCGCCGATCTGCTGCCGTTCATCAACCGCTACCCTGAGCGACCGCTTGCCTACAATATCGCGTGGAAGACCGCGATATACACCCTGGTCGCGATACTGATCCATTACGCGGAGCGCCTCATCGACTTCTGGAGACAGGCCGGCGGTTTCATTGCCGGCAACGAGAAGTTGCTTGCCGAAATCGTGTGGCCCCATTTCTGGGCCATTCAGATAGTCCTGTTGTTACTCATTTTTGGCTATTGCACCATGCATGAGCTGGTGCGCGCGCTGGGGCGGGAAAAGGTGCTAGAGCTGTTCTTCGGGCAGCCAGCAAACGCTCGGGATTGACTGCACGCGATTGGCGTGACGCCCTGCCGATCACGCCATGGGTAATCTTTTTTTCGGTCTCTTCGCCGGTGCGATTGGTGTGGCGTATATCGTTTACGGCAGGCGGCAGACGAAACTGGTGCCGGTTATTGCTGGCATCTTGCTTTGCGTTTACCCGTATTTTATCGACAGCGGGCTCTGGCTTGGCGTCATCGGCGCCGCACTGGTTGCGGCGCCGTTCGTCATCGACTTCTAGGCCCGCTGAGTCGACGCCCGTATTCCCGCGCGGGGTGGGCAACCATGAACGGTGGCCGCACCTTCGGCCCGGCCTGGGCAAATAGGTTGCCGCGCCGGCGCTCCGCCGTGCCTGCCCCGCACGTCAAGCCGTTTGCCGGATAATGAGGGCTTGGCGTTTGGCGTCGCATTGCCGCGTCGGTCGGGCCCGTGCCGGCTGGTGATTGGCGCCGGGAATTTTTTCAGGAAGGGCATTTTATGAACAAACCACGCTGGAATCTGTACCCGTTGAATCCGGTCTTCAGCAACACCCCGAGCAAGACCTTCTACGGCGAGCAATGTCCGTCCGTCGCCGATCTGATTTCGTTTGCGGGAGCGACGGACAAGGCCGACAATGCAGCATTGACCGTCGTGCTGGACGAATACCGGCTGTTGTCGTTCGCCCTGCATGGTGTCCCGTATGTCTACGCCTGCATAGGGTTCAACCTCAGAAAATAAACCGCTCGCGGCGAACGAGGCTCGCAAGGAGCCAACGGTGCTGAGCGAGTTTCTCGAACCGTCAGCCGAATCGGCGACGAATCTGCCACACGGCGACTCCTGCCACGAGCAGGGCCATCAGCACGACATTCCATTCCGTCAGCGTCGGGACCGGTCCTGCGGGCCGTGGGGGTCGGGTCAGCGACACGTCATCCAAGAACCATTGCGAGGGATCCTGCTGGGCGACAAACGCGAGCGGGGTCGAAGCCGTGGTCGCCGTCACGTTGAGGACCACCTGACGGTAGGGGAACGTTGGCTGCGGACTGGGGAGCGAATAGACACTGACTCCATCCCAGAACACCTGGAAGGTGGTTGTGTTCTGGTCGAGCGGATTGGTGTTGGCGAGGAAAAAGGAAAGGACGTAACTCTTGCCTGCGACGGTCGGAATGTTCTGTGACAGTGAGTCGGTGCCCCCGTTCAAGCCGAAACTCATCGCGTATTGACCGCTGTGCACGACGCAGGTTGCCGCGCCAATCGTGGCGCCGGCCTGGCACACAGAGTCGTATGGGCCGCCGGGTGCGAGGGTCCACTGCGGGGCATAGTTACCGGTTTCGAACCCCCCATTCAAGACCAGGTTGCCGGGATTGGCGAAGGGGACTGCGATGGGTGGCGGAGAGGGCGGTGCGGGACCCGCGCCCGGCGTCGCGTGCGCGGGCAACGTGCCCAGCAGCATTGCAGCAAGCAAAGTCCGAGACGCGCCGTTGCCCATCCCCCACCCCCCAGAGCCGAACCCAAGCATCGATGCCGGAGTGTAGCAGGACGTTCGGTTGCGAGTGAGTGCGCTGTCGCTGTGGAATACAATCGATGCGCGATTGGCCCGGAGCCGTCCCCGACCATCCCATTCCTGATTCGGGAGAGCGTTACGACCACCGGACAGCTACCAGCATCAATGCCGGGATCTGCCCTTGTATTGGTTATCCGGACGACGCCCGCAGGATTGCTCGCAATACGTCACCGACTATCGGAGTACAGCGTATGTGCAGAAATATCAGACCCCTGTTCAATTTTGATCCGCCCGTGACGGAAGAGGAAATTCGCGCAGCCGCGCTGCAATTCGTGCGCAAGGTCAGTGGCTTCAATAAACCATCGAAAGCAAATGAAGGCGCATTCCTCGCCGCCGTCGAGGAGATATCGGCCGTATGCCGAAATCTCGTCAGCTCGCTTCAGACCAATGCGCAGCCCAGGAATCGGGCCGAGGAGGCGGCAAGGGCGCAGGCGCGCGCAATGCTGAGATTCTCCAGGTGAGCGCCTTGCTCGGAACGCTCCACGATGCGATCGGGTCGTCGGCGCAGCGGCCAACCTGATCGGCGCACACCGGTGCCTCGTATCGGTTGGCGCGCTCCGTTGCTATCTATCCATGGCCGTCACTTCGATGCGGCGCGCGCCGCGGTCGAATCCTTTAGCGCGGCTTGCCGCAGAGACGCATAGAGGGCGATGTGACGGATGCGAACCGCCGCCGTTGTGGCGGGAAACTGCAGCGATAGGCGAATCTGGTCGGTTGCCGGGAGCGAACGGGGCCAGGTCAGCGGGACCGAGAGCCCAGCGCTCGTTGCCTGCAGGTCGGCAATACGGCGGGGCGACGCGAGCCTGACCCAGGCGCCTGCCGACGTTCGCGCCTCAACCTCGACGGCGGCGATGGCCGCGGGGTCCAATCCCAATACCAACAGATCGGTCTCGCCGCGCGCGAGCGCAAGCGGCGCCGGTGAATCGAGCGACGCCTTCCCGTCACGCGGCATAACGTCGATATAGCCAGGGCCCGCAGCCAGGGTCGCGCCTGCTGAGGTGTTCCAGCCATCGGAGTCGCTGTAGCGCGACGAACCGAATGACCACAGGCGTGTACCGAAGGGCACAAAGGCGTGCGCAACGGCGAAGTCGCGCATGGCGTCCTCGAGCGGCGTATTGCGCCAGGCGGTGTATGACACGTAGCCGGATTGCCCGGCGAAGTTGCCGTTGGACCCGTTCCACGCCATCGGCGATGCGAATCGCGCACCGTAGTTGAACATCTCGCGCAGCGCGCGGTATCCCATGGCATAGGACGGCAGCTCCTTGGGCGTGCGGAAATCGGCTGTATTGAACTCTCCGACCGCCCAGCCAGGGTCCATCTGGTGGAAGGTTGCGAACAGATTAGCACCGCCCTCGACACGCATGTCGTTTTCCGCGCCCTTGCCGTAGATGATCGCGGCCAGGTGCCCGTCGCGCGGTATCGCACCTTCGACCGACATGCCACCCGTGTCGTAGTTCTTTGACGGACTTTCGATGTGCAATGCGAATGGAAACGCCGTCGGGTAGGGAGCAATGAATCCTTGCGATGCATAGATCCGGGATTTCGGGACTCCCACGTCAACGAGCCAGCGCGATAAATCTTCGTAGTGCAATTGAACCAGGTGACGACGAAACACTTCCCACTCGTACGTCCACGGATCCTCCCAGAACGGTTTGCCCTCGCGCGGGAAGCTGCGCGGGGGATCGACTTCGTCCCAGGTACGCCAAGGCCTGCCCGAGAGCTTCTGCACCTGTGCCAGCGAGAGAGGATGCTTGCGGCGATAGCGCGACAGGTCGGGCATGCCGGTCGTGGTTCTCCCGGCATAGGGGCCGCTGACCCGAAGCCAATCCCGAAACTGTCGGAGCGTTCCCGGGTTGTAGTCGTACCACTGTTTCTCATCGAAAAATGGATTGAGGTAGGTATCTGGATCGAGCGAGATGCCGATGAATAGCTGCGGATGATCATGCGCAAACTGCATGACGATTCGAGCCGCGGCCTGCATATTGCGCCGCTTGTAGTGGCGGTTCTGTGCAGCGTAGACGTTGAAGGTAAGCGAACGCGCTAGATCCGGCGCGTCGGCAGATCCGGGCAGGCGCTTGAAATAATCGTGCGGCATCACCTGGTTTTCGTTGTTCCATTGACAGTTCGCGACGTCTTGCTCCAGGTGATCACTTACATCCCAATCGGGCGCGTCGCAGGCTGAGCTGGCCCAGATACCGCCGTTCAGCGTGAACAGCACCGGCAGGTTGTGCGCGATGGCGTGGGCTATGGTCACGGAAAGCGAATCCTCGGCGATGCGCTTGTCGCCGCAACGCCGTTCGATGTCCCAATCCGGGTCGAAAACCCAATCCTGCGCGGGGCCAAGGGTCGTGCGCAGGTAGGCAATGGGCACTCGCATGCCGATTTTGAACGTCGGAGAGAGGTATCCGGCATAGGTCGTGTCGAGCTCGTCCGCACCGCCGACGCCAATGGCCGAGAGGGCCGGGATGACATAAAAGGGCGGGGCCCGGTCTGCGTGTCGCTGCACATAGAGCGCTCGCCACTCTTCGAATGCTGCATTCGGCACAAGCCCCCTTCGCCCAAGCACGGCCTCATCGCCCGTCCGGCTGATGGCAACGATGCCAAGCTCGTGGCGTTGGAGAGTGAGCGGCGCGAAGTCGCCCTCGAAGGCAAAACCGGACGCAGCGGAGTCCGGATACCCGGGTTTGACCCCTGCCACGTCGGGTCTGGCGATGCCGTAGCGGGCTGCGTAGGGCCTGCCGTCGACACGGATCTCCACGCCGCGGATCCCCGCGGAGTCGAGCGCCCACCCGGAAACGCGGGCTGCAGTTCCTACAATGAGCTCCGATGTCGGTGCATCGACTGCGCCGATAGGTGCGGATGCCGTTTGCGAAGAGGGAACAAGATGGGGGGCCGGCGCCGAGTGCGACCGGTGCTGCCAGGTGGACCGGGCGGCGATTCCCAGCGCCGCGACGATAACGATTGCCGCTGCGATGCGCCTGCGTCGACGCGTCGACTTGGAGCCACCTGGGAGCATTACAATGAATCTGCCTCTACCGCCTCAAAGCAACCCAGGCGAGGATCAACCATGCCGCGATGAATGCTGCGCCGCCGATCGGCGTCAGCGCGCCAAGCCAGGGCGCGCCAGTCAGCGCCAGCGCGTAGAGGCTGCCGCAGAAAAGCAACAGGCCCGCAATCAGCAGCAACGCGGCCCATGCGAGTCCCTGCGCCGTCGGCCATTGTGCCATGAGGATGCTCACGCCGAGGAGGCCTAGCGCATGCCAGAAGTGATACTGCACTGCGGTCTGGTAGACGGCGAACGAATCGGGCGCGAGCCGGGTCTTGACGGCGTGCGCGCCGAACGCGCCGAGCGCGACCGCCGCTGCGAGCGCGACCGCCGAGGCAAGGACACACAGGCGGGCGCTCATCGGCTGGGCATCAGTTTGTCTGCAACTGAAATCACAAGACTAGGATAGCACCGCGGGACGGACAGACCTCGATCAGCGTAGTAAATTCGTAAATATGAACGTCTACGACAAATGGATACTGCCGCGGTTAACAGACCTCGTGATGCGCAACAAGGAAGCCACGCGATACCGGTCGCAGCTCGTGCCAAAAGCATGCGGAACGGTCCTGGAAATCGGCGTCGGATCGGGGTTGAACCTACCGTTTTATGGGACCGCCGTAAGCCGGTTCTATGGGCTCGACCCGTCGGAGCAACTGCTGCAAATGGCGCGGGAAAGGGCCAGCGCCGCCACGTTTCCGGTTGAGTTTTTGGCGCACCCTGGCGAAGAGATTCCGTTGGATGACGGCTGTCTTGACATGGTCGTCACGACGTGGACGCTGTGCACAATCCCCGACCCCCTCAAGGCCTTGAAGGAAATGAGGCGCGTGCTCAAACCCGGAGGAACGCTGCTTTTTGCCGAGCATGGTCTTGCTCCCGACGCAAATGTGCGCGGCTGGCAGGAACGGCTCAACCCGTTATGGCGCAAGCTCACCGGAGGATGCAACCTCAATAGGAAGATGGATGAGCTAATCGAGACATCAGATTTTAGGATCGTCCAACTTGACATGGCGTATGCGAAAGGCTTGCGTCCGATGAGCTTCATCTATTCTGGTCGCGCGCAACCGAATACCTCCGGATCGTGACAGCGGCAGCTGGAGTGCGGAGTTTCGTCCGCTAATAAGCGGTGTAGGATCCTGGGTCGTGCGCTACGTAAGCCCGTCGCGAACGTCCTTGAAACAGAGCGTCTCCTTAGCACACGGCTGCCAGGTCAAGTCGGGAGGGCACAGGTACGAAAGCCAACGAAGGGATCATGACGTTCTGGCTCATAAAAATTGCGAAAGCGGTGGTGCACGAGTCGTGATCGGGTCGCCCAAGATCCGCCGCGCATCACGTAATGGGTTCCGAACCAGGGCGCAGAGTAATCCGCGTAGGGGTCCGCGGCAAAACCTGGATACGGAACAAACTTGCTGCTGGTCCATTCCCAGACGTTGCCGAGCATTTGTGCGATGCCCGTCGGTGCCGATTGACTAAACGCGGCCGCGTCGACGGGCGCACCGAAGGCGGCGTCGAGGTTGGCGTCGCCTGCAGTAGCCTGCCACGGGCGGTCGTCAGCATCGTTGGGCAACCCATGGCGCGCTGCGCATTCCCATTCCGCTTCGGTCGGCAGGCGGCGGCCGGCCCACCGGCACCACGCGTCGGCCTCAAACCAGTTGATATGTTGAACCGATGCTTGCGTGGCGAGCGGCTTGAGAACGTCGAAATACCGCGCCTGCCAGTTCCTGCTACGGGACGTTTCGGCGCACCAATAGGCCGGCGCCCTGCGGCCGGCTTGTGCAAGCCACGCTTGTCCGGCCTCCGACCACAGCTCAGGCCGGACGTACCCGTCATCCTCCACAAATTCAAGAAACTCTGCGTTGGTGACGCAGCGCCGAGCGATGGCGAAGGGCGCCACAACCGTTCGGTGCGCCCATTTCTCGTTATCGAAAACGAAACGACGGCTAGCGAGGGTACGTGTCGTGCCCAGCTCGATTTCCCCTTCGGGCAGCGTGACGTCGTAGCTGACTTCAGCGCCGGGGTGCGCCTTCGCAGGCGCAGGCGAGTCGCGCAGCAAGGCCGGAGTTGGAAGCGCAAGTGTTTGCAGCGTCATCAGCAGCGCCTCGCCGTGCATGTCCTCGTGATAGAGCGCGAGTTCGAAAAAATAGCGATCGCCTTCCTTGGATCCTGCGAGTATTTCCTGTGTTTCAGCGAACGTCGCAGCCAGGTACGCATGAATCGCATCCCAGCCCGGTAAAGGTAGGGTCCAGCGGGTCGCGTGCGGGACGTTGCTCGAATCCCATAAGGCGTCCGCCCCGGACAAGAGCGATGGCACAGGTATTTCGTTTTTTCCGCGGTAGCGCCGGCACCAGTATTCCTGGAACCAGCCGATATGGCCGATTTCCCAGCGCGGGAGATTCACGCCGGCAATTTGCGGGAATCGCTGCTGGGCGTCGGTCAAATGGGCGTACAGACCAAGCGTATAATTCCGCGAATCACGCAGCGCGGAGGCCAGTGCATTCGCCGACCGTGGCGATAGCACCTCTGGATCGCCAAGTCGTACCATGCCTCTTTTAACTGTTCCTACGCTACTTGTTGTCACCCCGTATCTCGCCTCGGCTAACAATGGCAATTGGCGCACAGCCACCCGCTGGGCGCGGCTGTTATCGGCGCACTACCGCGTCATTGTACAAGCGGCGGAAGCCCCGGTAACCGGTGCCGGTCGCGACGACGCGATCGCGATGATCGCGCTGCACGCCCGTCGCAGCCGGCCAGCTATCGCCGCCTGGAAGGAAGCGCGTCCCGATCGTGCGCTGATTGTCGCCCTGACCGGCACGGATTTGTACAAGGATTTGCCGGCAGGCGATACCGATACGCGGGAATCGATCGCCGATGCGGACAGATTGATCGTGCTTCAGGGTGACGCACCCAAATTCGTTCCGCAAGTAGACCGCGGCAAGGTTGATGTCGTTTTTCAGTCGGCGCGTGCCCTGGTACCATGGCCGAGTAAACGCAAGGATCGACTCCATTGCCTGTTGGTGGCGCATTTGCGTCCCGAAAAAGACCCGGCGACGGTATTTGCCGCCTGGCGCGCTTTGTCCTCCGAACTCCCCATCTTTCTGACCATTATCGGCGACGCTCTCGACCCGGCTCTGGGCGATGCTGCGCGCGCGCTGGCTGGCATCGATCCACGGGTACGATGGCCTGGTCCCCGGTCACACGCCCGGACTCGGCAGGCGATCAAGCGTGCGCACCTGCTGCTTTGCCCGTCGCGGATGGAAGGCGGCGCGAACGTGGTTGTGGAGGCCGTCACCGCGGGGACACCGGTCATCGGCAGCCGCGTGTCGGGAAATGTCGGCATGCTCGGCGACGACTATAGGGGATACTTTCCGCTTGGCGAGGCAGCTGCTTTGGCAGCGTTATTAGCTCGTGTATGGCGCAATCCGGCGCTTTATAATGCGCTGTCATCGCAATGCCTCCGCCGGTCGGTATTCTTCACCCCAATGGCGGAACGTGCCGCGCTCTCGTTGTCTCTCTCCCATGCACTGGCGGGCCGGAACGATACGACCGAAGCAGTATCCGATCGAAGGCAGGGCTAATCCCCACCCAGCCGCGCATAATGTTCCGTCCTCAAAGACGCAAACTTCGACGCTAACCGAGGAAGCTCATGAACGCACCCGATCGCGCCGCCGTGCGCCTTACTCAGTTTAGCCACGGCGGCGGCTGTGGCTGCAAAATCGCACCAGGCGTGCTGCAACAGATTATCGCCAAGTCGTCGACCACGATAGCACTTCCTAAGCAGCTCCTCGTAGGTATCGAAACCGCGGACGATGCCGCGGTCTATCAGATTAACGACCGTCAGGCAATCGTCGCCACGACCGATTTTTTCATGCCCATCGTCGACGACCCTTACGATTTCGGCGCGATCGCTGCAACCAACGCAATTTCCGACGTATACGCAATGGGCGGCACGCCGCTCTTTGCGCTGGCGCTGGTCGGGATGCCGATCAAAGAACTTCCGGTCGAGACCATCCGCCGGATTCTCGAAGGCGGAGAGGCGGTGTGCGCGAAAGCCGGCATCCCAATCGCCGGCGGCCACACCATCGACTCGATCGAACCGATCTATGGCCTTGTCGCGATAGGGCTGATCGACCCCAGAAACCTGAAGCGAAACGCGGGTGCCGAACCGGGCGACGCCCTGATTCTTGGAAAGCCGCTTGGTGTGGGCGTCTACAGCGCTGCACTGAAAAAAGATCGGCTTTCGGCCGAAGGCTACCGCACCATGATCGCAAGCACGACGCAGCTCAACACCCCAGGGATCGCACTCGGCGCAATCGATGCGGTCCACGCCTTGACCGATGTCACAGGGTTCGGTTTGCTGGGTCATCTTCTCGAGATCTGCAAAGCTTCAAAGACCGCTGCAGCTGTCGAGTTCGCACGCGTCCCACTGCATCCCGAGGCGCTGGAACTTGCTCGCGACGGACTGTTCACGGGCGCATCGGGCCGCAACTGGGAAAGCTATGGCCATGACGTGATGCTGGACGCCGCACTCGGCGAGGCGGAGAAGGCATTGCTGACCGATCCGCAGACTTCAGGCGGCCTGCTCGTCGCCTGCGCGCAACCCGCAGTCAACGCGGTGCTCGCGATTTTTGCAAGTCAAGGATTCGCGCAAGCGGCGGTTATCGGCGAGATCACTGCAGGCGCGCCGAGCGTGAAGGTGATCTGAGGTGTGATCAGCGAGCGCGGCACGCCGAGGAAACGATCAACGCGCTGAGCGTCTACTGATACGGGACCGCCGAAGGCAACGCTTGAAGAACGCACTGACTTCGATCTGATCAACCGGAATGGTGTCCCGGTCGAGATCGACGGCGAGTATCACTGGGGTGGCAGGATCGTGTCGAACACTTCTCTGCGTTATGTTCTTGCGGACTTTCGCGTCAGCGCGCTGATCTTGCAGGTCGATGTGTTCAACGCGATGGGTGACGTGCCGCAAGCCTGAACCAAGTACACGAGTGGGCAAAGGACTCGTCGGGTTTTTTAAGGATTACGAATTCTCCCGCGAAACCGTCACCGACCTGTGGGATGACGGACACGACGACGCATAGCGCATGATCGTTCGTCCGGACGCACGCACCGCGACCGAAATTGGCAACTGCTGCCGCATCTACGAATAGACCACCTGACCTCACAACCCAAGAGGACACGAGATGAACGAGAAAGAAGTGCGCGAACGGGCGTTTGCCATGCCGCTGACGAGTCCGGCCTTTCCGCCGGGGCCGTATCGGTTCGTCAATCGCGAATTCTTTATTGTCACGTACCGCACCGACCCGGAGGCGCTGCGCGCCGTGATACCGGCGCCCCTCGAATTTACCGAGCCGCTAGTAAAGTTCGAATTCATACGCATGCCCGACTCGACGGGGTTCGGCGACTACACCGAGTCGGGACAGGTCATACCGGTCAGTTTTCAAGGCAAGGCGGGGGGCTATGTGCATGCCATGTTCCTCGATGATGAATCACCGATTGCGGGCGGACGCGAACTCTGGGGCTTTCCCAAGAAACTCGCGGCGCCCAAGCTCAGCGTCGAAAAGGACACGCTACTCGGTGTACTGCGTTACGGTCCCATTCCGATCGCTGTCGCGACGATGGGCTACAAGCATCGCCAGCTCGCGGCAGACAAGGTGCTCACTCCGCTGACGGCGCCGAATTATTTGATCAAGATCATTCCACACGTCGACGGCACGCCGCGCATCTGCGAGCTGGTCCGCTATTTCTGCGAAGACATCACCGTCAAGGGCGCATGGGCAGGGCCCGCGGCGCTCGAGTTGTTCCACCACGCGCTTGCCCCCGTGGCGCAGTTGCCCGTCCTCGAGGTGATTTCCGGCGTGCACATCCAGACCGACCTGACGCTGGGCCTTGGCAGCGTTATCCACGATTACCTCGCCTGACAGGAGAAGCGATGAAGCTCAAGGACGGTAGAGGTCTCCGTCGATGGAGGTAACCCCCACTTTCTGCGGTGCACACTGTCATTTGCCAATGGCAAGCGGTTCAAGGCGCACGGAATAGCTATTGTGGCCCGCACTATCTCAGACGAGGTTAGATGGTGAAAAAATCGCGCCTCGAAAAACCTGCCCTGTCCCGCTTGCCTGCGCAACTCGCCGACGCAGGGCGTCTTGTGGCGGAAGGGAAGCTTGGGGAGGCTCTCGCGGCATACGACCGGTTGGTCGCCTCCTATCCGGTCTCTGCAGAAGCACACTTCAATCGCGCAGTCGCGCTTTTTCGGCACGGTCAAGCCGATCAGGCGATCGCAGGATTTAGGGCCGCATTGTCATTTCGGCCGAAGTGGACCGAGGCGCTGCTTGCGCTCGGTCAAATCGAATTTCGGCGTGGTCGCTATCGCGAAGCCGAATCGTCGTTCGAGCTCGCGACGGAGATCGCGCCGAACTCCGCCGAGGCGCTGTGCAACCTTGGCTTATCGCAACTGCGACAACGCCATCCGAAGCGAGCGTTGCCAGCGCTCAAGCGGTCGCGAGAGCTCGCTCCCGAGCGGGAAGAGCCATGGACCGCACTGCGTAACGCACTCAACATGGCTAGGTTCGAACAGGAGGCGCTTGCGGACTTCCTGCGATTCGAAAAGCGCGCCAAGCCATCAGCACAATTGATCTGCGCTGCGTTGGAATCAGCGCGGATGACTCCCGGGGACGAACTCGAACGACGCTACCTTTCACTGGCATTGACCTGGAACTACGACGCTGCGGACTTGAGCGTGCTGGCGCAAATTCTCGGCCATCTCGCGTATTACGACGTTCCCAGAGAGGCTGCCTTTGCGCTTTACCGGGCTTACGATCGCCTTGCGCAAGCCAGTCGCTCGAACTTCGGAGACGTCGCGACGAAGCCTCTTCCAAACCCCGACGGACGGCTCCGGATCGGCTACCTGTCGGCTGATTTCCGTAATCACGTCATGGGGCGCATCATGGAGGAAATGATCCAAAGACATGATGCCGGGGCTTTCGAAATCTACCTGTACTCGCTCGCGCCCCTCGGTGGAGAAGATGCCCTGACTGAGCGGTTGATCGCCCGTACCTGTGGCCTTAAGCGTCTCATAGACATGTTTGATTACAACGCGGCGCGAGCGATTGCGGAAGACCACCTCCACGTCCTCGTCGATCTGATGGGACACACTTCGTGGTCTCGGCCTGGAATCCTGCTCTTCAAGCCCGCGCCGGTTGTCGTGACGCATCTTGGGTTCCATGGAACCGTGGGCCTGAGTCAGGTCGACTTCAAGATCACGGACGCAATCGCCGATCTGCCGGACGCGGGCAATTACCAAATCGAACGACCGCTATCGATGAGCGGATCAGTTATTCCCATCCGGCAGATCGAAGGGGTGCATTCCAACGTGAGGACCACTGGCGACAAGATCGTTTTCGGTGCGTTCGTTGGCCTGCAAAAGTTGAGCCCGCGCTGCCTCGCAGCTTGGAAACAGATTCTCGACCGAGTACCCGACTCGCTGCTTGTCTTTTCGCCGGATTTCGAATGGCACCGACCACTCTATTTGCATCGCGTCGAACATCACGGCATCGATCCACAATGCGTCGGCTTCCTCCCGCGCAGCGCCGACGAGGCCGAGAATCGGGCACGTTACGCCGAAGTCGATGTGATGCTCGATGCCTTTCCCTATACCGGTGGAGATTCGGCGGCCTGCTCGATGGCCGAAGGCGTTCCCCTGGTGACCTTGTGCGGACGGACGCATCCTGAGCGTGTCGCGACATCGGTTATGACACACCTCGGCATCATCGACACCATTGCGCAGACGGAAGCGGACTATGTCGAAATCGCGGTCCGCCTTGCTCAGGACCGGTCACAGCGGGAGGTGTTGGCGAGGCGCATCCGCGCGGCACTTCCGGGCAACGATGTGGCGATGATGTCGTACACGCGAAGTTTCGAGGCTGTGCTCCACGAGGCATGGCGTCTACGTCAGCCTCGCCAGGACGGTTGACGGCCCTTCCACTGCGGCGCGCTTCGAACGCTCACCGAGCTAACGGTAAGAGTGCTCCGCCGCAGGCGTGACATCACCTGTCACTCGGCGATTCGAAAGCATTGCCCGACAGCCCTCTGGTGATCGTCGCGACGGGCATCGAGTATCTTGATTGCGCAATGAAACGCAGACGATCAGGGCTTCTCTCCTTCAGAGGAAGTCGAGTCCAGGGATCACTGCGGCGCGCGCCCAAATGCTAGGGTCATTGGTTGACACCTATAAAGCGATGGGTGGCGGCTGGGTCGACGCCGCCGGCGAACTCACGTCGATGCCAGCTGCCGCCGAAGTCGCTTTCGTGCCGCGTTGAGTTTGTTGGGCTACGGGAGAACACTTTTCGGGCGAAGAAGCCATCGACGTTAAACGCGACCGTTGCTACAGGGTGCTTGCTCACAAGCTTCTGACAATCCTGCTGCTCGCATTTTCTGTCGTGGCCGGTGCTCAGCGAACGCAAGTACAGCGCGGCGAACATCTCGCCAGAGCTGGCGACTGCATTTCCTGCCGCACCGCAAAGGGCGGGGTGTCGTTCGTGGGCGGCGCACGGCCGAATGACTTTCTGCGTAGCCCTTCTGTAACGTTCGTTGCGTAATATATTTGCATACTTCCAACATGATATAATTGTCAAACCTTAATCATGGACTTCGGGTTAGACTTGCCTGGAGCCTGGGTCCGGCTGACGATGCCGTTGATTCAAGCTGTTTGTGAGTGCCTATGGAGCAGGGATGAAAACGCCAGCTGCAGTCAAAGCATTGGCCGCGCTCGCCCAGGGCACGCGGCTTGCAATTTACCGGCTGTTGGTCCAACAGGGACCAGAGGGTCTGGCCGCGGGCACGATAGCGGAACGTTTGGACCTGCCAGCCGCAACACTTTCGTTCCACTTGAAGGAACTCGCGAACGCCGGCATGGTGCAATCCCGCCAGGATGGTCGATTCGTTTTCTACTCCGCCAACTACGATCAGATGAATGGCCTTCTGGGGTACCTGACGGAGAACTGCTGTCAGGGCCGGAACTGCGTGACCGAATCCGCACCGCAGCCACAACTCAAGCGCAAACGCGCTTAGCGCTTCATTTTTCCTTCCCGATGTTGGCGTTCCTATGCCATAGGGGGCAGGGAAAGGCGCACGCCCATTTTGGCGGACTGGAGGGATTGCCCCATGGCTAGCCACAAAGTGTTTAATGTCCTCTTCCTATGCACGAGCAACTCGGCGCGCAGTATCATGGCCGAGGTCATCATCAACTATGTGGGCAAAGGAAAATTTAAGGGATTCTCGGCCGGAAGCCATCCTGGGACTGGGCCGAATCCTTTCGCACTGGATACCTTGCGGCGGCAGCACTTCCCTACCGACGGTCTCTACAGCAAAGACTGGGATGAGTTCGCAAAGCCCGGGGCGCCTGTGATGGATTTTGTCCTCACCGTTTGCGACAAGGCGGCCGGCGAAGTCTGCCCCGTGTGGCCTGGTCAGCCAATCACCGCCCATTGGGGTGTTGAGGATCCCGCGGCCTTTGAGGGCAGCGACGAGGCAAAGAAGCGCGAATTCGCGCGGGTTGCCAACATACTCAAGCGTCGCATTGAGCTCTTTACCAGCTTGCCGCTGGAAAAACTCGACCGTCTCAAGCTCGAGAAGACCGTCAAGGATATCGGCAAGCAATGACACTTTCGCGCCGCCTCGCCGCCGAAGCGGTGGGCACGGCTTTCCTCCTTGCGGTCGTTGTCGGATCCGGGATCATGGGCGAGCGACTTTCCGGCGGGAACATGGCTCTCGCCCTGCTAGCCAACAGTATCGCCACCGGTTGCGGACTCTGGGTGCTCATCACCCTCTTCGGGCCGATATCGGGCGCCCATTTCAATCCTGCTGTGACGGTGGCATTCGCCGCGATCGGAGATTTCTCTTGGCGCGACGTGCTGCCCTACGTGCTGACCCAGGTTCTCTTCGCTTACGTCGGTGTTGCCGCTGCGCACCTGATGTTCGGACTGCCACCTTTCACCGCATCGGAACACGTGCGGGACGGGCCCGGCCAATGGTGGAGCGAGGTCGTTGCCACCGCGGGGTTGCTTCTCACGATTCTGCTCGGATTGCGCGTGCGGCCAGCGTGGGTCGGTGGCCTGGTCGCGGTCTACATCACCGGCGCGTATTGGTTCACCGCGTCGACATCGTTCGCCAACCCCGCGGTCACGCTCGCTCGTGCGGCTACGAATACGTTTGCCGGCATTCGACCGGACGACGTTCCCGGTTTCGTATGCGCCGAGTTGATCGGGGCCGTCGTAGCGACTCTATTCGCACGTTGGTTGTTGCGAGCGCCGACCCATGCGCCGCTTAAGCAGCAGGCGGTTCCTCCAGTGCTTGGCGAAGGGCGCGCGCCGGAGCCGTAAGCCCGAGACGACGCAGGCGCTCCCACAGGTTCTTGCGGCTGATGCCGATTGCGCCGGCTGTTCTGCTCATCTGCCACTCGTGCTTGGTCAGCTCCTGCAGAAGATACTGTCGCTCGCATTCTTCGAGGCAATTTTCCAGTGTCGGCTGCTCTACACCGACGCAGTTAACTCCAACACCACAGTCGGTACAGGCTTGATCTTCATCGAACAGCACCTGAGGATCGAGTGTATTACCGGGCGTTAGCACATAAGCGCGTTCGATGCAGTGGCGCAATTCGCGCACGTTGCCAGGCCATAGGTGATTGAGAAGAGCCTTCTCAGCTCCAGTCGACAAGACCTTCTGCAAACCGCCATTTTGTTGCGCAACCTCGCGCAGGAATCGGCGCGCGTACCAGAGAATGTCCTCCGGTCGCTCGCGCAGGGGTGGTATGCGCAGATGCACAACGTTGACGCGGTAGAACAAGTCCTCGCGGAACCCTCCCTGCTCGACCAGCTTGCGCAGATCGCGATGCGTAGCACAGATGAGACGGAAATTGACTGCGATGCTCTTTTCCCCGCCGAGCCGCGTCACGGTTCGCTCCTGCAGAACACGCAGCAACTTGATCTGCATGGCGAGGGGCATGTCGCCAATCTCATCGAGGAACAACGTGCCCTCACTTGCTTGTTCAAGGAGCCCGCGCTTCAGCCGAAGTGCTCCGGTGAATGCCCCGCGCTCATAGCCGAAAAGCTCAGCCTCGAGCAGGCTCTCCGGAATGCCCCCGCAATTCACGGCTACAAACGGCTTGTCGCAACGAAGCGCGTCCAAGCGATGGATCTTGCGTGCGACAACCTCTTTGCCAACGCCGGATAGTCCAGTGATGAGGATCGTCGTCGACTGAAGAGCAAGCCGCGGTAACATCTCCTCGACGCGCTGCATGCCTGGAGAGAGCCCCAGGGTCGGCAGGCGCTCGTTGTGTGGGGCGTTTGGCACATATGCGAGGAGTTTGGCGACAAGTTTGTCTAAGTCAAATGGTTTGGTTACGTAGTCGGCGGCACCGAGCTTCATGAGCGCAATCGCGCGCTCGATCGTTCCGTACCCGGTGATGAAGATCCACGGCGGCACATACAGTTGATCCGCCTGTAGCTCTTCGAACAATTCATCGCCGTTGCGGTCCGGAAGACGGATGTCGCTTACGACGACGTCGTAACGCTTCTCTCTTAGACCCGCCGACGCGCTTTGCGCCGACTTGTGCCAATCGCAGCTGAACCCCTCCAGCGCGAAGCGGTCGGCAAGCGATTCCCCCATGATGTCGTCGTCTTCGACAAGACAAACCTGCACCGAGTGTAGGGAGCTCATGATGCGAGCGGCAACGTGACGGTGAAAACCGTTCGGCCGGGCTGGCTCTGCGCGTCGATCCGGCCCCGCAACTGCGTGGCAAGTTGGTAGGTCATCCATAAACCCAACCCTTTCCCCTTGCGGCGCGATTCCACAAACGGTTCGAACAAATGCTGCAGCTGATGGTCGTTCAAGCTCGCACCATCGTTCTCGACGCGAACCATGAGCTCGGTTTCCGACGGCGTGATGGCCGAGCTGACCCTGCCGTTCTCGTCTACGGCATCAACGGCGTTCAGAAGCAGATTGAGCAGAATTTGGCGCACTTCCGTCGATGGCAACGGGAGCGGCTCGGTAAGACTGTTTTGCCAGTCAAGCCGGACGCGCTTGCCGTCAACATTGGGTAGCAGCAGCGTGCGCACGTCATCGATGTCATGGGGCGTGAGCGCGTGGCTCTCCAGTCGCGCCTCGATCAAGAGCGCACCGACGGTCTCGCGAATCTGCGTGAGGCCGCGCTCGAGCAGCGACATCGTGCGATCGACAAAAGCCGGTTTACCGCCACGTTGGCGCTTGTAGTTGCTGATGACGTTGAGCATGCCTCCAAGCGGGTTGTTGATCTCGTGTGCGATACCCGCCGTAAGCCGGCCGATAGCGGCCAGACGTTCCGACGCAAGAACTTCCTCCTTAAGCGCCTCCTTTTCCCTTAGGCCGTCGACCATATGATTGAAGGTGGCCCCGAGCTCGGCGATTTCGTCCTTGCCGGCGGGTGCATTGAACACGACCGCCGCGGGTGGTGCCTGTGTGACTTGGCGAATTGCTGCGGACAACCGGAGCAGCGGGCCGGCAATCTGCTTGCCCCAAAGCCAAGCCAACGGCACCAGGATCAGTAGCGTGATCGCGGTCGAAGCCGCGACCTTGCGAATAGTCTCCAGGACGCGCTGCTGATAGATATCGCGCGAATACTCCAGGATGACCGTACCAAGCAGTGTGTTGTCGTTGGAGAGCACGGGAACGGTCATGATCGTGAGCTTCGGGTCGAGGTCCTCCAACACCAGCGGGGCGTCACTCTGCCTCGTAATGGTTTCTGCCAATTTCGCCGAGAGTGGCCCCAGGCTGGCCAGTCGTTGCAGCGGCGGGAAGCGTTTAGGATCGCTCGCCACGTAGATGGCTCCCTGCGTATCCAACACCACGATCGTCGGCTGCCCCAAGCGCTGCTGCTGCGGTTGATCGAACGGGGTCGTGACGATCTCGTACGCCTGCCACAGGTCATCATGCAAGAGCGCCGGCTGTAGCGCCCGTGAAACCGTCTTACCGAGAGACAGCGCATGGTCGACAAGGTCTTGCTTGGTCGCCTCGTTGGTGCTGTATATCAGGGGCAACGCCACAGCCAGCGCTGTGATGACGATGACCAGGCTCAGGCTCGCCGGGATCTTGTAGCGATAGCTGACGTTGCTGAGCATTGGCTAACCCAGATGGAGCATGCGCATGTTTTCACCAATGCCCGCAAAGACGCTTTCGGGGGCGACCTGGAAACCATCCAGGTTGAGCTTCGCCAACAGGTCCTTACCTACTGGGTTGCCTTTCATACCGACCAAGACCTCTTGCAGCTGTTTGAAATCGGCGGCAGGCAAGAGGGAACGGGTCACGAAGGGTGGAAAGCCGTATTTCACCGACCGATACGCCACCCGGGTCTGCTGGGTGACCTCGGGGTGATGAATCTTCAGCGTGTCCCAGACGTAGCCATCGACAGAACCGCCCTGTGCCAGCCCAACGGCGACCGCATCAACCACTCGACGGTGACCCCAGGTGTAGAAGGTCTTACGGAAAAATGTCGCCGGATCCTTGCCGAGTCGGAACAGCAGGGAGTTCGGCACGAGCCACCCCGAATTTGAGTCCGGGTCGGAGAAGGCGTAGATCTTGCCGCCGAGGTCCGCAATCGAATGCGTCCGCTGATCGCTGCTGGGCACGATTACATAGGAGCGATACAACGGCTCCCCCTCGTAAGTCGGGACCGTCAACAGTCGCATGCGGTCGCGATAGCGTACATACGGATACCCACAGATCCACGCCGCGTCGAGCTTTTCTGCCAATAGCAATTCGCTGACTTCGCGATAGCTGCGGCGCTGCACGAATACGACGGGCCGGGCGAGTTCTCGTTGCAGATACGTCTGCCAATCGCGCAGGAACGCGACGTCGTCGTCCAGGAAAACGGGGGTTGTTCCGATCGAAAGCGGTGGCGGGCCGTCGCTCTGCGCAGGCCGTGGGGTCATTGCAGTGCAACCCGCGGCAATGCTGTAGCGCAGGAATCGTCGGCGGTCCATTACATCCCTCCGCCGTGTCCCAATGAACGCCGTCGCCCCCGCACGAGAATGTGTGCGGCAAGCGAGCAAAGGCTATGCATCGATCCTCCTCGCCGCGAGAAGCGCAAGTTGCATGGACCGGCGCGCTCTGGCGACGTTTAGGTTACCAAAATATGACCAAGCCATGGGTCGTTCGGCGCACAGCGTGGATACGTTACCAAGCGGTAACGTCGGTTTATTGCTCAAAGTCATCAATGGTTACCTTATCGACACAGCGGTTGCCGCTTCGGCGATGCATCAGACGGCTAAGTCATTGTTTTTATGGTTCGTGCTAGCGACGGCACCGTTCTTGCGGCCTAAAGCTAGGTACGCCCAGCCAAGCGGCGATCCAGGCACAACCACGATAGGGGGAGTTCGATGGGCAATCTCGTTTCGCGTCGCGAGTTTTTGAAATTCACCGGTGGTGTTGCTGCTGGCGCGGCGGCCGTGCCGACCAGTGCGGTGGCCGCAGCGCCAGCCGATGATGCGGGTGATGCCGTGCTGCCGTACAACGCGAAAGTCGTCGGGAAGGCCGCCGCGCTTGGCGTAAACCAGGCAGTGCCATTCAATTTCCCCGATGCATCGTCGCCCTGCGCACTGCTGAAGATGGGCACGCCGGTAACCGGCGGTGTCGGGCCCAACCAGGATCTCGTCGCTTACAGCGTTATGTGCACACACATGGGGTGTCCGGTGAGCTATGACAGCGCCCAGCGGGTATTCCGGTGTCCCTGTCATTTCAGCATTTTCGATGCGGAGAAGGCGGGCGAAATGGTGTGCGGCCAGGCGACAGAAAACCTCCCGCGCATCGTGCTCAAGTACAACGACAAGGATGACAGCGTTACTGCTGTCGCGGTGGTCGGCCTGCTCTATGGCCGTCAGTCGAACATCCTATAAGCCCAGGAGGATACGTAGATGAGCACCACCCAAGATCGCGTGGCGTTGCCTCCAGTCAACGCGCAGCGCACGAATCTCACGTGTCACTTCTGCATCGTTGGCTGCGGTTACCACGTTTACAAATGGGATGCCGACGTTGAAGGCGGCCGCGCCCCACATCAGAATGCGCTCGGCCTCGATTTCCGCAAGCAGCTCCCGCCGCTAACCGCCATCATGACCCCGGCGATGGCCAACGTAATCAAGGACAAGGATGGCCGCCGCTACAACATCATGATTCTTCCCGACAAGGGTTGCTCGGTGAATCAGGGATTGTCATCGACGCGCGGCGGGCAGCTCGCGAAGGTCATGTACACCGGTGACGGGGTCGGCAAGGAGCGCTTGCGGAATCCGCGCGTATACGCTGGCGACACCTGGTTCGATACGAGCTGGGACGACGCCCTGGCGCTCTACTGTGGCGTTACCAAGAAGATTCTCGACACGGATGGTCCGAGTGGGCTCGTCTTCGATTGCTTCGACCACGGTGGCGCCGGCGGCGGATTCGAGAACACGTGGGGAACCGGCAAACTTATGTTCACGGCGCTCAAGACGCCGATGGTGCGCATCCACAATCGCCCGGCCTACAACTCAGAGTGCCATGCCACGCGCGAGATGGGCATCGGTGAGCTCAATAACAGCTACGAGGACGCTGAGCTCGCTGACGTCATCATGGCGGTCGGGTGCAACTCGTATGAGACGCAGACCAACTACTTCCTCGCGCACTGGGTACCGAACTTGCAAGGCGGAACCGTTGCCAAGAAACAGAAGTGGTTTCCTGAGGAGGCTGCGGCCAAGGCCCGGATAATCTTTGTCGATCCGCGTCGCACGCCGACGATTGCCGTCGCCGAGCACGTTGCTGGGAAGGATAACGTTCTTCACCTCGACATCGAGCCGGGCACCGATATCGCGCTATTCAATGGGCTATTCACTTACGTTCTTGACCAAGGCTGGCAGGACAAGGACTTTATCGCTCAATACACGCGCGATTTTGACGTGGCGGTAAAGGCGAACAAGCTCTCGCTCGAAGAAGCGAGTCGGATCACGGGCGTTCCCGTCGCCAAGCTCAGGCAAGCAGCCGAGTGGGCTTATAAACCCAAAGCCGGCGGTCAGCGTACGCGCACGATGCACGCCTACGAGAAGGGGATCATCTGGGGCAACGACAACTATTTAATTCAGTCTGCCCTCGTGGACGTTGTGCTCGCCACCCACAACGTGGGGCGGCGCGGAACAGGCGTAGTCCGCATGGGTGGCCACCAGGAGGGTTACACGCGCCCACCGTATCCTGGCGACAAGAAGATCTACATCGACCAGGAGATCATCCAGGGGCGCGGCCTAATGTACACGGCGTGGGCCGCCAATCCGTTCCAGACCACGCTCAACGCCGAGCAGCATCGCGCAGTGATCCTGCATCGTGCAGGCATTGTGAGGGAAGCGATCGGCAAGGCCCGCGGTGTATCAACCAAAGACAAGGTCGATATCATCTATGACGCTGTGAAAAACAAAGGCGGCCTGTTTGTGGCGAATATCAATCTCTATCCGACCGCGCTGGCCCGGGCCGCTCACGTGATGCTCCCGGGTGCACACCCAGGTGAGACCAACCTAACGTCGATGAATGGCGAGCGCCGCTGTCGCCTTTCCGAAAAATTCATGGACGCACCAGGTGTCGCCAGGGCGGACTGCCTCATCGCCGCAGATATCGCCAACACGCTGAAAGCGATGTACGCGGCCGAGGGTAAGACCGACATGGCCGCGCGGTTCGCGGGCTTCGACTGGAAGACCGAGGAAGACGCCTTCAACGACGGCTTTCGCGTCGCCGGAACTTCAGGCGCGCCACCCATCGACAGCCAGGGCGGAGGGACCGGTTACATTGCGACCTATCAACGTTTACGTGCGGCCGGCAATAACGGAGTGCAATTGCCGATTAAGGAGTACAAGGACGGCAAGCTCGTCGGCACCGAGATGCTCTATACCGACAACAAGTTTGACACCAAAGACGGCAAAGCGATCTTCAAACCGTCTTCGTGGCCAGGACTACCTCAGGTAGTCGCCGATCAAAAGGCCAAGCATCGCTTCTGGATCAACAACGGACGCGTCAATGAGGTCTGGCAGACAGGCTACCACGACATGTACAACGAGTTTGTCCGCAACCGGTGGCCAATGGCGTTCGTCGAGATGAATCCGGACGATGCACAGTCGCTAGGCGTTTCCTCGGGCGACGTAATTGAGCTCTTCAACGACTACGGCTCGACCTACGCGATGGCCTACCTCGAGCCTTCGACCAAGAAGAACCAGACATTCATGCAGTTCGGGTACTGGAATGGCATCGCAGGCGATGTGGTTACGCCATGGACCGATCGCAATGTCATCCCGTACTACAAAGGAACCTGGGCGAGCATTCGCCGGGTCGGCACGGTCGCAGACTTCAAGGAAACCGTGTCGTTTAAGGACCGACGCTACACATGAAAGGGTCCTGACTTAAGGTAGCACGATGCTTCATCCTCCTCCGTTAAGTGCCCGACCTCCGGGCACTTTTTTTGGCTGCGGGGTATGCTGCGTCAACCTGACGATACAACTCCATTTCAGATAGCTTTCGAGGAAACGACCATGAGTGTCAGTGCCACGGATCCCGAGAACGCGCGCTTCTTTGGCTTCGAGTCAGATTTGGAAAGGAGCCTGGCTTGCATTCCTCTGGCCGTGCGATTCAAGCTCGACAAGTGTGGAATCAAGCTCTCGTTGGACCAGTGGCAGAAACTGCCGGAAGGCAATCGACGGAACCTGTTGAATACTCGATGTGAGAGCGGGGTCGAGATCGCGTGTTTTCGCCGTGCCTTGGAGACATTGATCAGGGCAGAGTTCGGCGACGAGCCGAGTCGAATCGCCGTGGATAAGGCCTTGGCGTGGGACGCGCGAGAAGTGCCGCCGCAAGTCACGCGAAGGACGGTAGAGCTTGGCGGCATACCGCCGACCACGCCCCAATGGCGCACGCTGACTCCGCTGGCGCGGTTTGCGCTGGTCAAACTGTCTCGCGACGGAGACCACGGTCGCAATCTGAAGCCTGCATTGCGAGAGTTTGGATTGCTCTAGCATCCACCATTCGCGTTCGCCGTTCAGTCGCCACCAGCGCAACAACCGGTAGCCTTGGTCGTTGGCTTTGCGTCGACCGCCGGGGCGCAACAACTAGTTTCCTGGTTGCTACCGAAAGCGCCGGGAGGGTCGTGCTCCTCCCCATACAGTGGCACCGAACCAAGCGAATGAAAACTCTCCCAGGGGATGCCTTGAGGGTCTGTTACCCAATATTTATTGGACTTCGCGTAACAGCAATGCGCGCCTTTTTCTGGGAGAACAGCCGTATCCGCTTTTTGCAGATTTGCGTGGATGGCTTCAAGTTCGGCGTCGTCCTCCGCCTGCAGGCCAAGATGGTTTACACCGGGTTCATGGCCTCGATTGGAGATTGCGAAGTTGATGCGTGGGTCTTCTAGCATCCACTTGGCGTAGTCCGGCTTCACCACTGCGGGTTGTTCGCCGAACATTGCGGAATAGAAGGCGATGCTCTTATTCAGATCGCTCACTGCGACGTGCACGTGAAAGCGTTTCATCGAGACTCCCGAAATTGTTCATTGCGACAGCAACGGGGACGCAGCAGATATGCGTCCTGGGTGCAAGGTCCATCCACTACCAGTACGTTTCGAATCCCAAGCACAGACATTTGCCACACTCGGACAAGTGCGGCCCTCGAGTTGCTCCATAGAGTCATAAGGTTCTCCTCTCGCATTGCGCCATCATCCGGACACGAGCTTACCGAAGCCAAATATCGTTTCGATATTTCTATGATATTCGAATTAAAGGGCATCGTCAACCCCTGCCGACCACGGCGATGACGTTGCGGCCGCTATAGGATGGTCTTGCGCGCCAAACGCCCGACGATGATAAGCGATCCGAGCGCAACTGCGAGCATTCCTGACGTCACAGCCAGCGAGGCAACCCCAAGGCGATCCATCAGTAGCCCGAATAGCAGCGGCGATGCGGCCTGCGCGACGCGCGATGGCGCGCCGAGAAGCCCCTGTCTCAAGCCGTAACCTATGGGACCGAACAGGGCCAGCGGCAACGTGCCGACGGCGATGGTCAACAGTCCGTTGCCGGCGCCGTGTAGCACCGCGAATACGGCGGCAGGCGCTCCAAATACGCCAAACAGCAAAGCGCCCAGTGGATGCAGAGTGACAGCGAATCGAGCCGAAGTCAGTGGATGCGCGCGTTGCAAAAAGCTAAACTCGATCAGTCTGGCCACGACTTGCGCCGGCCCAATGAGAGCGCCGGCAATGATCGCTGTCCTAAGCGATGCGCCGCCCTCCTGCAGCAGCCGTGGAAGGTGCGCTGCCATAGCCGTGGAAACAAACCATCCCGCAGCAAAGACATAACCGAGAAGCCCGAGCATCAAAGGTGAGACGGTCCCTTTGCCCTGAGGCGCGCTCGCCTTCACAGGTCGATGTCCGGCGGCCAACGGCACGAGCCACCGATGCAGCGGAATACCCAGCAGCAGATGCGCGCCAGCCCATACAAAACAAGCCTCCCGCCAACCGAACTGCGTATTCAACAGGCTGGTAAGCGGCCAGCCAATCGTGCTGGCAAAACCTGCCATTAATGTTATGCCCGTAATCGGACCGCGCGCGCCCCCGCCGAATAGTCCCGCAAGTGTGCCAAACGCAGCATCGTAGAGTCCCGTCGCCATGCCAGCGCCGATCACGAGCCAAGCCAGGAGGAGAACGAGGGGTCCGTCCGCTAGGCCCAGTACTGTTAGGCCAATCGCGAATACCACGTTGGAGAGGATGAGAACATTGCGACCGCCCCGGGAATCGATGGCACGGCCGGCGATGGGTCCGAGCAACGCGGAAACCAGTAGAGCACCCGAGAATGCACCAAACACCCAGGAACTGTTCAGTCCTAGATCACGGGCGATCGGTGCAGCGAGAATCGCAGGCAGATAATAGCTTGACGCCCACGCGAGCGTTTGCGCGGTTCCCACTGCGACGGTGATGACTGTTCTATTCCTATTGGCCGGGATTTCAATCGAAGGCATGGAGCAGGGTGGTCATCAAACGTCCGTGATCTAAGGTCAGCCGACAGTTTCCTGTGCGACCACGAAGCATTATGTCAGGCGTCGAGCTTCATCCAGCCCTTGGGACGCTGGTCGCAGGACCTTTACGGCTTGCGTGTGCGTGAATTTGTCACCAACGGTGCGAAATTGTCACCGACGTTGGTGAGTGCTATCGTGATAAACCGTGTGCAGATGGTGCTGTTGAGTGGATTCGAACCACCGACCTACTGATTACGAAACAATTGCTCACCGCCAGAGCTAGCGCTTTCAATTCAACGTGTTTGGTTAGAACTGCTGGACAACTTCTTGTGGTCATTTGGCGAAAAACCACACTATGATGGGTCGTGAGTTGTCCACCGCTTAGCTGTCCTGATCGGGGTCGACCTGACAAAACGATTTCCGATAATGTCCGATCAGATTGAAATGCATGCTAGGCAACGCCCAAGTTCGACCCACTGGCGACGTTCGACTCGGACGAAGCGGTCGTTGGTGTCCGTATCCTATCCTCTAGAACAACGCTGAGGGCTCCATTACGCCAATTTACGACATGTGGTGCAGGGGCTTGCTACGCAACAAGCGAAGACAGCGCGCAGCATGGATGGACCTCCAGTGGATCGGTCATCGCTGCGCGATCGTCGCACCGAACGCTAGCTCGATCGTCTCGCCGAGCGGCTTCTCGCGGCCTTGCCGCCAAGCTCGGTCAAATGCACCTTCATCTTGCGAGCCCGCACGGGCCACGGCAGCGTACCGATCATTGCGCGACCGCTCGTTGGGTGAGATCGGCGATCCTATCTCCTGTCGCAGTCGCTCCGCGGCGCCCCATATGCGCGCGGCTTCGAGTGAGTCACCACGAGCGGCGGCGAGCGCCGCTGCCCCTTCCAGCGCACGGGCGATTCCGAGGCGGTCGCCCAGCTCGCGTCGGATCGCAAGGGCCTCCCAGTAGAGCGAACGCGCGTCGCCAAATTCGCCACGTAAGAATGCGACGACCCCCAAACTGTTTAGGCTCGTTGCGATGCAGTCGCGGTCTCCCAGCTTGCGGCCAATTGCGAGACTCTCCTGATTGAGCGCCCACGCAGTGGCGAGATCGCCCTGATCGCAGGCGATGCTTCCCAGAGTGTTCAAGGCGTCTGCAACACGCCCTTGATCTTCCACCTCTCGCGACAACGCTAGAGACTCTCGCGACAATGTCCGTGCAGCGACAAGGTCGCCACACTCATGCGCAACCATCGCCAGATTTCCGAGCAAGCCGGCCGCGCCGCGCTGATCTCCCAATTCGCGCCACAATGCGAGACTCTCCTGAAAGAGAATTTGCGCCGCCGGATAGTCGCCTTGCTCGATCGCCAAGCACCCGAGATTGTTGAGCGTACGCGCGAGTCCCCAGCGGTCGTCGAGCGCTCTCGAAAGCACGAGGCTTTTCTCGAGCAACGGCCGCGCGGCGAGAAAGTCGGTCTGATGCCAGGCGAGGCTACCAGCGACATTGACCGCCTTCGCATACTCCAATGTGGGCTCTGCAGGCGGGGTTTTCGCGAGCATCCGCGCACACCATTGCCGCCCCTCGGCAAGATATCCACGCGTGAACCAGAAGCGGTGCATCGCCCCGCAGAGGCGGAGATCTTCCTGTGCTCGCGCCTCCCCATGGCTCCACTCGAGCGCCGAGCGCAAGTTGTCGTGTTCCTCTTCGAAACGTCGCAACGAGTCGGCTTGCTCCGCACCGAGCAATTTCTGGTCCATCTCTTCTGCCAGTGCAAGGAAGTAGTCACGATGGCGCTCCCGAATCGCTCCAGCGCCTCCGCTTTCCATGAAGCGTTCCCGGGCATACTGCCGCACCGTCTCAAGCAGTTTGTAGCGAAAGCGTCCGTCGCTCTGCTCGACCGACACGAGGCTCTTGTCGATGAGCGAGGTCAAGAGATCGAGCACCTTTCCATCCTCAATGTGGTCGCCGGCGCAGATATGTTCCGCCGCGTCGAGCGTCCACCCTCCGGCGAATACCGATAGCCGCTGCAAAAGAAGCTTCTCCGGATCCTGCAAGAGGTCGTAACTCCAGTCGATGAGCGAGCGCAGCGTCTGCTGCCGAGGGAGCGCCGTGCGCGATCCTCCGGTCAAGAGACGGAAACGATGATCCAGCCTGCGATTGATCTCTTCGACGGAGAGCGATCGCACCCGTGCCGCCGCCAACTCGATGGCGAGCGGGATCCCGTCCAGCCGATGACAAATCGAAACGAGCGTCGCAGCGTTCTCGTGGGTGACCCGAAAATCCGGGTGGACATTAAGACAGCGATCGACGAAAAGCTGCAATGCCTCGAATGGGACAATCGAGGCTGGCGTATGGCCTTCTTTGGGATCGGGTAGCGATAGCGACGGCACGCGATAGGTCTGCTCACCGGCGATGCCGAGCGCTTCCCGACTGCTCGCCAAGATCGTGAGAGTCGGGCACCGCCGCACGAGGGAATCCGCGAGTATCGCGCACGCGTCGAGCAGGTGCTCGCAGTTATCGAACACCATCAAAAGACGCTTGTCCTTGAGATGCTCGACGAGCGTCGCCGTGATCGCTTTTCCCGGGTGCTCCTCGAGGCCCAGGACGGTCGCCGCGGTCCGCGGCACAAGGCCTGGGTCGGAGAGCGGCGCAAGCTCGACCACCCATGCGCCGTCGGGATAGCGCTCGAGGGAATCGGCGGCAAGCTGTAAGCCCAAGCGGGTCTTGCCGCAACCGCCCGAGCCGGTGAGGGTGAGCAATCGCGTGGCGCAGAGAAGCTGCTTCACCTCCGCTATTTCCTTGTCGCGGCCGATGAAGCTGGTCAGTTGTTGCGGGAGGTTGTTGGGGGTCGAGTCGAGCGAGCGCAGCGCCGGAAATGTGCGCGGCAGATCGGTGTGAAGCAGTTGCCACACGTCTTCGGGGGCCGCGAGGTCGCGCAGGCGCACACGACCAAGGTGCAGAACGTCGGTGCCGGCGGGGAAGCGCTCCCTCGCAAGATTGACGACGGCCTGGGACAGCAGCACCTGGCCGCCGTGCGCGGCACCCATAATGCGTGCGGCGCGGTTGACTGTGCTGCCGAAGTAGTCGCTGTCGCGCTCTTCAGCGATGCCAGCGTGCAGGCCGCAGCGTATCTTCAACGGGATACCGCAGTCGGTGCCGATGGCGTCCATCCCGCGCTGCAAGTCAACTGTGGCCACCACTGCGCTGGTGGGATCGTCGAACACGGCGTGCAGCCCATCCCCAATCATCTTTACCAGCCGGCCGCCACGTCGCTCGACGACCGCGCGGCAAAGTCGGTCGTGGCGCGACAGAGCATCAGCCATCCGCACCGGCTCCGTCTCCCAGAGCTTGGTGCTGCCCTCGATGTCGGTAAAGAGAAATGTGTTGGCGCTGCTGCCGCCACCGGAGTCCACAGCAATCCTGATTTGATAATGATCCTGGCGCTATGGTCCCTTACGGCAAACGTTGGGTCAATTCTGCTGCCGATCGCCTCGCAAGAATCGCCCTCCCGCTTACTGCGAGGGCCCGGAAATTGCGGCCAGTCGCAACGTTAGTCGTCGGCCTCTTACCGAATTGTCAGTCTCGGATAATAATTGTCAGTCGAGTTGCCATC